>NZ_CP102099.1:2576780-3865171 GCF_024582815.1 Acinetobacter colistiniresistens | reverse complement strand
CAATCTCGAGAGGTTGGGGTGTTTTTTATTGTCTTAAGCTAACATCCTTGCTTAAGAGTTATGTTATTGTCCTAGTAATATGTCGAATAATTGATAATGGGTTAGCGTGATTTTTTAGATACTGTTATCTGCTATTGCTTCTATCTATTTGTGCTTCTAATATTGAATAGCTTTGAAAAATATAGAAAAGCAAGATCAAACATCTAGAATTATTCGCGAATGGATATTGGATGATCCTGAAGGTGAGCTAATTAGATGAAATGATCGAATGCCTTAAGCAGCAAAATCTAAAATAATTCTATGTTGTTCGCATGTTTGCTAAATGAGGGCTAAGCGCTCCATTACAATAAATATTTGTACTTTTGCTAGTTTTTTGAACAGATAAGTCAGATGAAAGGCTTTTTCCTTGTATGCGTAAACATTGCTTTATGTTATAAATAATTTTATAGGCATGTTTTTTGCTTATTTAAATAAAAGGAAAGACTATGAAATTATCTGTTGGATTGAAAGTTGCGAACAGTTTATCGTTGACTCCTCAATTGCAACAGGCCATACGTCTTTTACAGCTTTCAAGTTTGGAACTTGAACAAGAAATTCAAATCCAATTAGACAGTAACCCATTGCTAGAAAAAATAGAAGACATGGGCACAACAGAAAGTCTTTCCTCACTAGAAACAAAAGAAACTGGGGACTTAACGACAGAACTTAATGCCGATCATCTTCCGAATGATTTACCCGTAGATACTGAATGGGATGATATTTATACTCATCAATCAACTGCTTTGGCCTCACCAGAATATGAAGAAAGAGAAGACAATCGCCAAGCACAAATGAGTCTGAAAGAGCATATCCTAGATCAAGTCAATCTCTTGCATTTTTCGACAGTTGATAAATTGATTGCATATTGCATTGTCGATTCCTTGGATGATAAAGGATTTTTGGATGCAGAATTAGAGGATATTCTGCTGGCTGTGTCTCGGCTCTTACAAGAAATGGAGAGCGACGAAGAGGTTGAAGAAGATGAAATTATTGTCGTTTTAAAGCATATTCAACGTTTAGATCCGATTGGTGTTGGATCAAGAAGCTTAGCTGAATGCCTGAAAATTCAACTTGAAACAGTGCATGAGAAAGTTCCTTATTTGGCAGAAGCTAAGAATTTATTGAAATATTATGAGTTATTGATTTCAAATGACCTGAATAAGTTATTAAAACAAACGGGTTTATCTAAAGAGCAATTGAAAAGTGCAGTTGATTTACTTAAAACATTAAAGCCATATCCTGGTCTAGAGTTTAATCAGCAAGATTCTGAGTATCAGGTTCCTGATGTTGTTGTTTCAAAGAAAGACTTGCATTGGCAGGTTCAACTCAATCCAGATATTCTGCCTAAATTGCGGATTAATTCGTTTTATTCTGGAATGATCCGTCGTGCAGATCAAAGCGATGATAACGTGTATTTGCGCAATCAAATGCTGGAAGCAAAGAACTTTATCAAGAGTATTGATGAACGCCATAAAACATTGTTAAAAGTGGCAACCTGTATTGTTGAGCATCAGCGTGCTTTTTTAGAGCAGGGACCTGAAGCGATGAAGCCTTTGGTGCTTCGTGATGTAGCAGAAGAAGTTGAGTTACACGAGTCGACTGTCTCACGAGTAACGACCAATAAATATATGCTGACGCCACGTGGTTTGTTTGAATTGAAATATTTCTTTTCAAGTCATGTTGGAACGACAACCGGTGGTGAAGCTTCATCGACTGCGATCCGCGCCATGATCAAGAAACTGGTTTCCAATGAAAATCCACGTAAGCCTTTGTCAGATAATGCAATTGCAGAAATGCTGAAGAATGAAGGCATTGAGGTGGCTCGACGCACTGTGGCGAAATATCGTGAATCGTTACATATTCCTTCATCATCTGAAAGAAAAGTCTTGATCTAAATTTTAAGGTGTGACTATTCTATTGGTTCATTATTACGGAATAATGAATTTTTTTATAGTCACTAGAGGAATCGCTGAAATGATTTAATGGATGTTAAACCACTGATATGCATTAAATTTGCTTGAGCGATTATCTTGTATCCTGAGAAAAAAGGTGAGGGATAGAATTATGCAAATAACGATTCGTGGACACCACTTAACTATTACACCAGCTATTGAAGAAAATATAAAAGAAAAGTTTAGTCAAATGACCAAGCATCTTGATCAGGTCAATAGCATGCAAATCAAACTGGCTAAAGATCATCAAATTGATAAACGTTCACACAAGGGAAGTGCAAACCATATTGCAGAAGCAATTATTCGTTTGCCGGGGGTAGAACTGTTTGCACAGGCGACAGCCGATGATATGTATACTTCGATTAGAAAATTGACAGATAAATTAAAACGTCAGCTTGCAAAACATCGAAAAATTCAATGTTCTTATCAGCATGAACTGGCACTTTTGAGTTAATTTTTCATTTTTAAAGAGGCTTTTAATCGAGCCTCTTTTTATTGATAAAAAAGAAACTGCTTACTGAATTATGTGAAAGAGTTATAGTAAAATAGCTCGTTTTACACCAATGGTTGTATAAGAGGTCTTGAAATGAATAGTGAGCAGCTCACGCAAATTTTAAAAGAAGCTTTCCCTGAAGCAGAAGTAGCAGTGAGCGGACAAGCTGGGAAATTTGACCTTCGCATTGTTGATGATCAGTTTGAAGGTAAACGTACCGTTGCTCGTCAACAAGCGGTTTATGCACCTCTAAATTCTTATATCGCGAGTGGCGCAGTTCACGCTGTTACCATTCGTGCAATGACAAAAGACGAATGGCGTAAAGCAAGCCTTTTCGGAGCTTAAATATTAATGGATAAGTTTTTAATTACGGGCGGTGTTAAGCTCGAGGGTGAAGTACGCATTTCTGGTGCAAAAAATGCAGCTCTACCTTTACTTGCAGCAATGATTTTGGCTGACTCTCCGATTACGCTGACCAATGTTCCAAATCTAAAAGATGTAAACACATTAGTGAAATTGATTGCTGGTCTTGGTGTGACGATAAGTTATGAAGGTGAAACGGTTTGTGCTGATGTTTCTACCTTAGATAATCAGTTTGCGCCTTATGAACTGGTGAAGACCATGCGCGCATCTATTTTAGTGCTTGGTCCATTATTGGCACGTTATGGTAATGCCAAAGTATCATTACCTGGTGGTTGTGCGATTGGTTCACGTCCAGTGGATCAACACTTAAAAGCTTTAGAAGCTTTGGGTGCACAGATTGAAGTTGAAAATGGTTATGTGCATGCTTCAGTAGATGGTCGTTTAAAGGGTGGCGAAGTTGTTTTTGATATGGTCACTGTTGGCGGTACTGAAAACATCCTGATGGCTGCGGCACTAGCGGATGGTGTAACCACGATTCGTAATGCAGCACGTGAACCAGAGATCACCGATCTTGCGCAAATGTTGATTAAAATGGGTGCCAAGATTGAAGGGATTGATACGGATACTCTGGTTGTTACTGGTGTTGAAAGCTTACATGGCTGTGAATATGCGGTGGTTGCCGATCGTATTGAAACAGGTTCATATTTAGCTGCCGCTGCTATTACTGGTGGACGAGTGAAGACCACGCATACGGACCCAGCATTGCTAGAAGCAGTCTTGGATAAGTTTGAAGAAATGGGTGCAGAAGTGACCCGTGGGGATGACTGGATTGAATTGGATATGCAAGGTAAGCGTCCAAAAGCAGTGAGCTTTAGAACATTGCCACATCCTGAATTTCCAACTGATATGCAAGCGCAAATCATGGCAGTCAATGCGATTGGTCGTGGTTTTGCAACAATTTCAGAAACAATCTTTGAAAATCGTTTTATGCATGTCCCAGAACTTTCACGTATGGGTGCAAATATTCAAGTGGAAGGTCATGATGCGGTCGTAACTGGCGTTGAAAAGCTTCAGGCAGCACCTGTGATGGCCACTGATTTACGTGCATCATTCTCATTGGTTCTCGCGGCATTAGTAGCAGAAGGTGAAACTCTGGTTGATCGTATCTACCATATTGACCGTGGCTATGAACAGATTGAAGAAAAATTGCAAAGTTTAGGTGCTCAGATTAAGCGAGTAAAAGGATGAATGACTTAAGAAACGATGATCCAAATTTTGACGTAATGGGCAATTTTGATCATGGTTTAACTTTAGCACTCAGTAAAGGTCGTATCTTAAAGGAAACATTACCCTTACTTGAAAATGCAGGTATCAACCTACTGGAAGATCCTGATAAATCACGTAAATTAATTTTTCCGACCACACATAAGAAAGTACGTATCTTGATTTTACGTGCTTCTGATGTGCCGACTTACGTCGAAAATGGTGCAGCAGATTTTGGTGTGGCAGGTAAAGATGTGTTGATGGAACATGGCGCACAACATGTTTATGAATTGCTTGACCTAAAAATTGCCAATTGTAAGTTGATGACAGCGGGTAAAGTTGGAATGGAGCGTCCGAAAGGTCGTTTAAAAATTGCAACCAAGTACGTGAATCTAACGCGCCAATACTATGCAAGCTTAGGCGAGCAAGTGGATGTGATTAAGCTTTATGGTTCAATGGAGCTTGCCCCTTTGGTTGGGTTAGGTGATTACATTGTCGATGTGGTCGATACAGGTAATACTTTACGTGCCAATGGTTTAGAGCCATTAGAAGAAATTTGCAAAGTTTCTTCACGCCTGATTGTGAATAAAGCCAGCTTTAAGCGTAAGCAAGCCGTGTTAAATCCGATTTTAACTCAGCTTGAAGAGGCTGTGAAATCACGTTCAGCATGATTTTGTATGATGATTAAAAAACCGTTCTTCTGAGCGGTTTTTTTATCGCTTGAGTTTATGGAGAGGTGGAAATACCAGCCTTTAAGATTTGGGTTTATATTGGAAGGGTTGATGGTTTGGAGACGAGTAATAACCATGAAAAATCCCTTACAACCTAAACAAGAATCTATTTTAAACTACAAGCACAATCTATTCCTTGCATCGAATGGTCGCCGCATATTGAATCGGTTGATGAAGTGATCACTCGTTCCGCTGAAACTATTGCTAAACGGGCGATTGCATGTTTGATCATGATTCAGATTGCGTGTGATTTAAATCATCAGCAATTTGATGAGGAAGCTAAAAACTTTATCGTTGATTTACTACATAAATTTGAAGTATTTGATCAACTTACCTCTAAAGAACGGAATATTTTAAATCAAGAGGCTTCTCAACAAGAGATTGTGAACATGATTTGGAAATATGAGGCTTACTGGGTGTTACTTTGGGCATTAGGCATTGTTAAAGAACTACATTATCCAGATACAATTGCCGATTGTGATTTTGCAGTGCAAGTGGTCTCTGTGTGTGGCTCATTTGATGAGTTTATGCAGCAAATTGAATTAAGAAGTATCGATGAAATTTTAGATCAGGCGGATCTGATCTATCGCTATGATTGTGCATGTGTAGATGCCCGCTTAAAACAACAGAACGCGCCTGAAAATTTAAATGCTTCGGTTGTTGTCGAGCGCCATGGCGCTTTAAATTGGCTGATACAACGCGATGGAGACTGGGATCATCCTGATTAAATACATAAAAATTAAAATATTTCAGCCTAAAAATGATTTTTCCTATTAAAGCAGTTAGAAATGCTGGTGTTATCTTGTCCACAAATTGGATGAAAAAGAGTAAACTTAGCGCTCTCTTATTCGCCTTGTGGGTAAATTGATGCGACGTTTATCGACTCAGGATCAGAACTTTAAACAGATTTTTGCTGAACTCTTAGCATTTGAAACTGTGAATGATCCTCAATTAGTACAAACTGTGGACCAGATCATTGCTGATGTTCGTCAGCATGGTGATAAACATGTACTTAAATTAACGCAGCAGTTCGATCGACATCCAGCGCATCAATTCTCTGATTTAGAACTGACCCAAGCCCAACTGAAAACTGCATTTGAAGGCTTAAGCACTGAAATTCGTGAAGCTTTGGAATTAGCTGCAAAACGCATTCGATCTTTCCACCAAGCACAAAAGCAAGAAGGCTGGACATATGTGGATGAACTCGGTAATACCTTAGGTCAGAAAGTTACACCGCTTGATCGCGTGGGGATTTATGTGCCCGGTGGCTTAGCGTCATATCCATCATCGGTGTTAATGAATGCTTTGCCAGCACATGTAGCGGGTGTTCCTGAAATCATTATGGTGGTTCCAGCCCCGAATGGTGAGTTGAATCCATTGGTGTTAGCTGCTGCCTATTTGGCAGGGGTAAGCCGTGTATTTACTATTGGTGGAGCACAAGCCGTTGCAGCATTGGCTTATGGAACAGAAACCATTCCTGCGGTCGATAAAATCACAGGACCAGGTAACCGCTTTGTAGCAGCTGCGAAGCGTTCTGTTTTTGGACAGGTCGGGATTGATATGATTGCAGGGCCTTCGGAAATTTTAGTCTATGCCGAAGGTGAAAATAATGCTGAATGGTTAGCCATGGATGTCTTGTCTCAAGCAGAGCATGACACCGTTGCGCAAGCCATTTTCATTACCCCAGATGAAACGCTGTTAAATGCAGTTGAAGCTGCAATTGAAAAGCATTTAAGTGAATTGCCAAAAGCAGAAATTGCACGAACGTCGATTCAAAATCGTGGTGCATTGGTATTGGTCAAAGATCGCGCAGAAGCGATTGAGTTGATTAATCAGGTTGCACCAGAGCACTTAGAACTTTGCATTGATGAAGCTGAATTAATGAGCCAAGAGATTCGTCATGCGGGCGCAATCTTTATGGGACGTTATACACCAGAAGCCATTGGTGATTATTGTGCAGGCCCCAACCATGTTTTGCCGACATCGGGTACAGCACGATTTTCTTCACCACTTGGTGTTTATGATTTCCAGAAGCGTTCAAGCCTGATTATGTGCTCTGAAGAGGGCGTGAAGAGCTTGGCAAAGGCAGCGGATGTTCTTGCGGTACAAGAAAATCTTGATGCTCATGCACGTTCAGCCCGTTATCGTTACCAATAACTGATTCAAAGATTGATAGGGGCTGGTTAGCCCCTTTTTTAGGATACATGAGAGTAGAACAATGACGTTTACAACAGAACAAATGCGTTTTTGGAGTCCTGAAGTTCGTGAATTAGAGCCTTATGTGCCGGGTGAGCAACCTAAAATTCAGAACTTGCTCAAACTAAATACCAACGAAAATCCATATCCACCATCGCCAAAAGTTGTGGCAGCGGTTGAAGCGGTTTTGGCTAATCAAGCAGATGCGCTACGTCTTTATCCAGATCCTGATGCAACGGCACTCAAGCAGGCGATTGCAGTACAGCAACAGGTGGATATCAGCCAAGTCTTTGTGGGCAATGGTTCTGATGAGGTGTTGGCGCATATTTTTAAAGCCTTTTTTATTCAAAAAGAGCCGATTCTTTATCCAGATATTACCTATAGTTTTTATCCTGTTTATAGCCAGTTTTTTGCAACGCAAACCAAGCAGATTCCATTGAATGACAAGTTCGAAATTGATGTATCGGATTATGCACAGGAAAATGGTGGGATCATCATTACTAATCCGAATGCGCCAACCAGTATTGCATTAGGATTAGCGCAGATTGAGCAGGTGCTTAAAGCTAATCCTGATCGCGTGGTAGTGATTGATGAAGCCTACGTCGATTTTGGTGCAGAATCAGCAGTACAATTGGTCAATCGATACGAAAACTTGGTGGTTTGTCAAACGACATCGAAATCTCGTTCATTGGCGGGTTTACGGGTTGGTTTTGCGATTGCGCAAGCACATTTGATTGCTGCACTTGAAGCAGTGAAGAATAGTTTTAACTCTTACCCAATGGATCGTTTCGCGATTGCAGCAGCTGTCGCATCATTTGAGGACCAAGCTTATTTTGAAGCGCAATGTCAAAAAGTAATTGCGAGTCGAGAACAATTGGTAAGTAGTCTTGCAGATTTAGGCTTCGAGGTTTTGCCATCCAAAGCCAATTTTATCTTTGCGACGCATCCACAACATGATGCGGCACAACTTGCCCAACAACTGCGTGAACAGGGCATAATTGTTCGTTACTTCAACAAACCACGCATCAATCAATTCTTACGTATTACGATTGGCACCGATGAACAAAACCAACGTTTGGTGGATACACTGAAAACAAAAATTCTGTAAATCTGTATTGAGCCTTATTGTTCAGAACTCTGCCATGTATTGAGTAAATCAAGCATGGCAGAAATTTTATCAAAGCATTCTTGATATTCGGCTTCTGCATCAGAGGCGATGGTAATCCCACCACCAGCCCACATCGATAATTGATTTTGGTATTGCTGAATACTGCGAATCAAAATATTCCAACAACCCGTTCCATCAAAATTAAAATAACCCAAACTACCACAATAGGCACCACGTGGTGCGCCTTCAAGTTCTTCGATAATCTGCATCGCCCGGATTTTGGGTGCACCTGTAATCGAGCCACCCGGAAGTGCCGATAACAACATTTGCATCGGGTTAATCTCGGGTTTTAAAGTCGCGGTAATTTCACTGACCATGTGATGGACTTGATTAAAACTCTCAATTTCAAAGAGTTTGGTGGTATTGACCGATCCTGTTTCTGCATAGACACTCAAATCATTACGTAGAAGATCTACAATCATGACATTTTCAGCTTGGTCTTTTTTAGAATGGCTGAGTTTATCTTTGGAGATTTTGTCTTGCTCAGGATCAGCAAAACGGGGCATGGTTCCCTTAATTGGGCGTGTTTTTATTTTTCGATTCGTTTGAAACTCAATAAACAGTTCAGGCGAGCAGCTGAGTAATTCGAAATCATTTATTTTGAGATAACCTGCATAAGGTGCATGGGTCAGATCCCATAAATCTTGTGCACGGCTTAAAAGTGAGCCTTGTGTCTGAGCGACAAACTCTTGGGTTAAGTTAATTTGATAGCAATCTCCTGCCTTGATGTACTCTTGAACTTGATCAAATGCACTGCGATATTGTTGTTTGGTCCAGCGCGGCTGACATAGTTTATTTAAAGAAAGCAGGGGCAGTTGTTTGGAGGTGTTTATCAAATTAATAAGGTATTGGTAGATGCTTTTAGCCTGATTTTCATCACTGTAAAAATACCAAGCCTCATTTTCGTATTTTAGAAAGCTAGAATATTGACCTAAGAAAAAACTTGGCTGTGAATGCATATCAATGTTGACAAACTGGTCTGCGCTATAGTCATAACTAAAGAAACCAATATAGCCACCCTGAAATCCAGAAGTATTCCTAGAAGATGAGGTGTGGTGAAATTTAGAAAATTTTGAAAGGGACGTAGTTATTGAGGTGGTTTGATATTGATTGATCTGTGTTTGTTGAAATTGTTGAAGCCTAGCGTGCTGAAAAACTAAAAACTCTTTGGGTAAAAATGCAATAACAGGCATATTTTGGTCATGTAAGTAAACCAATCCGGTTAAATCATATAGTCGGGACAGAAGATCAAATGCAGAAGTGAGTTGCGTGTTAAGCTTTTGTTGAAAATAAGACATAAAAACGGAAATACTTGCATATACATTTGGAAAGAAGAATTGTACTACATTCAAAAAAATGTGACTGGCTTTTATCAAGTCATTCGGTGCAAAGTGAATGGTGTTTCAATAGAGTTAGGGTATTGTATTTATACTTGGATTAAAGTTGATGGGCTGTGGATTGAACCCGAGCGTAGTAACCCATTTTGTTAACAGTTTTGTGCTCAAGATCAGAACTGGATGACTGAAGTTATAAGACACATCATGTTTGTTGTTAATGTGGATCATATATAAATTATCAATTTATACATGTGCTTATAGATTAAAAAAGAAAATTGCCGAATTGAGCGTTTTATATGCCGTTTATCGGGTAGTAGTTAAAAAGCAATTAACAGGAGTTGAACATAAAATAACAAACGGGTAATTTAGTAATTGCTAAGCGAACTACTCAAGGATTGGAAGTTCTAGTTGTCATTTAATAATAAAACGACCGTGGACAGTTTAGAGTAGTGTAAGTCAAAAAATAAATGCTCTTGGGAGAGTGCTCAATGAAAATGTTTGCTAAACTAGCTTTAGTTTCTTCAATGGCGATTAGCGCAAATGCAATGGCTATGCAGTCAATGGATGATGCTGCACTAAGCGCTGCAACAGGTCAAGATGGTATTAACATTGGTCTAGGTGTTACATCTGTAACGATCGATAAATTATTAATTCATGATAATGATGGTTATGCGAACAACGGTGCAGCAGCAGGTACTATTGGTTCTGGTGGTACAGGTACAGCGGGTGCGATTGTTGTAAACAACGTGGCAATTACACCAAATATGGATGCATTATTGCCTTCTCATAATTTAGCTGATTTAAAAATTGATACAGATGCGGGCACTACAGCAACAGGTGGTGCGTTCCTTAATGTGGCAGCGAAAGTATCTGGTTTGAATATCAATGTTGGTAAAATTGAAGTGGCGGCTTCAGGCACAGCAGGTACAACTAATATTCAACGTGGTACGACTGGTACGGCAAATGAAATCTTATCTGGTTTGACTTTAAAAACCGGTACGATGGATGCAAATATTCAGTTAGGTGCTGCTCCTCAAGGTGCAATGATCATGTTGAATACGACCATGACTGGTGGTTTGGAAATTACTAACCTCGGTATCAAAGATAAATCAACCATTGGTCAAACGACTTTATCTGGTGTTGCAAGTACACTTGCTGGTGAAATCCACTTAGACAGCATTAAGGTTGCTGATAATGGTGGTACTGACATGACTGTTAAAGCGAATGTTAGTGTTGTTGGTGAAAGTACTGCTGGTGCTAAAGACGGATACTTAAGAATCGTTAGCCAATCTCCAGCAAATGGTTCAGATATTTATATCAAAGGTGTTCATTTAGGTAGTGCTAATGCAGGTTCAATTGGTGATGTAGAAATTCAAGGTTTGAAAACTACATATTCTGGTGGTAACGGTGCAGCAATTACGATTTCTGGTCACTAATCAGTTCTCAAACAAAAAAAGCGCTTTTGCGCTTTTTTTGTTTTTAATACCTTAGTTTTTTTCAAAAATACAGGAAAATATATCCAATAAAGACTGTATCGACCTAACTGCCACAGTTGTTATTTTATGCCTATAGTTCAATCATTTTTGCCTGAGAATATCATGCTTATCTCGTGTTTAAAAGAGAGAAGAAAAGAATTCTTTGTTATAGAATTGTTTGCTTGAAACGTTAAACTGTTTAATCGTAGAGCTAATTATAAAAAAATAACATTTCGTCAAAAAACCAAAAAAAGATGTATTTTTTAGAAAAAAGGTATCTTCAATTTGCAGGGATGTAGTGTCAGTAGACACTGAAAATAAAATGAATAAGGCAAGTGTTGCCATTGTTAGAAAAAGAGACTTATGTTAGAGATCGCTTTAGGCTCGGCATTGATGTATTACTTTACAACGCAAGCCTTTGAAATAGAAAAAAAACCAGAGGGGACTGTGTATTACACAGAAACCTTGGACTCTCGTTATCCTTCTTTCACTCGTAATCACCGTGAATCGGTTGTCATTAAACCAGCAATAGAAGAGCAATTTCGTGGGATTGTACGCCAAGCCTATGATTATAGCTGTGGATCTGCTGCATTGACGACCTTATTAAATGGCTATGGTGGTTTGCGACTGACTGAACAACAAACCATGAGTGGTCTGCTGCAATATGGGGAATATCAACGAATTATTGAGCGCCGTAGTTTCTCCTTGTTAGATATGAAACGTTTTGTCTCAGCTTTAGGAATTAATAGTGGTGGATATCGGGGGGAGTTTTCTGATCTTATTTCATTAAAACAGCCAGCGATTGTTCCTATTACTTATGCTGGATTTAAACATTTTGTAGTATATAAAGCATATAAAGATGGAAGGGTTTATGTGGCTGATCCTGCCTTAGGCAATATCAGCTTTGATGAAACTCGATTTAAAGAAATATGGGATAACAATACTTTATTTATTGTAGATATTCCTCAGCAATACCAAAAGAGTTTATTGGCTTTACAAGATGCGGATATGCGTCATGTTGAGGATGCCACAGTAAACCGATATGCACTTGCTGAGATTCAATTTCCTACACAGAAATTTGAACGAATTGCGGATAAAGCTTCAACCATGCGTCGAGTGTTGGATTCTGATCCAAAATCTGCAACTTATAATCAGCCGATAACCACCTATATGCGCTTATATTACAAGCGGAAGTAAGTTTAGAAAAATCAGTAAAATTAATGTAATAGGATGTAAAAGTAAAATGAATGGTACATGGATGAATATGAGTGTGTTGGCCTTAAGTTTAAGTGCAATCACATCAACACTTTATGCAGCAGAGCAACAGCCCTCTGTGGATGCTCAAGTTGAGCAGTCTGAATCAGCAACAGAGGCTAAAAATACTGCTGCTGAAAACTCAACAGCTCAAGTGGGGGCAACGGCTGCTGTTACGGGGAATAGTCAAGCAGATCAGGCAGCGAATGCATTACAGAAAAAAGAAAGTGATGCAACCCAAGAAACAAATTTACAAGAAGTCTTTACCTCAAATGAACGTCAGTACTCGTTAATTAAAAAAGGTGTTTTTTCATCTTATTATGACTTGGATTATACCTATTATCGCGATAGCCGCCTTGATCTGGCAATGAATGATAGTAATAGTTCATTATCAAGATTACGGGTAGAAGAAGATGCCAACCATACCTTGACCAATACCTTTACGGTTCAATATGGTTTATTAGACAATGTTACTTTATCTGCATCATTGCCTTTTGTTGCCAAAAAAGACTTATTAAAAGATCAGACAACCGCAGGTCTTGGGGATATTAATTTTGGTGCGCGTTGGGAACCATTTCCATTAAAGCAAGGCCGCTTGCCATTGGTCTTATTTGGTAGCCTATCGACCAAAACGGGGGATAGTCCTTACGATGTTGGAATGGATGAACTATCTACAGGTAAGGGATATTACTCAGTTGGTGCTGGGGCAAGTACACGTAAATATATTGACCCAGTTGTATTATTTGCTTCAGTTTCAACAAGTTATGGTTTTAAAGAGTCTGGTTTAAATCAACAGCGCGGTGCTAACATAAATACTGGTAGCCCTCGTATTCTCGAAAGTTTTGATCCTGGGCTTAGTGGTGGATTTTCTTTCGGATTTGCATACTCCTTTAACTATGACGTGTCTTTAACTATGTCATATCAACAAAGCTTTAATACTGGTGCAAAGTTCTATTTCAGTGAGGGAGAAAGCTATAAATCAGCAGACCAAAGTAGTGCCATGTTGTCATTTGCTTTGGGGGTACGTGTTTCACCTGAAACTATTGTCAATGGTACGGTTGGTATTGGTTTAACTGAAGATGCACCAGATGTATCACTGGGCTTGTCTTTCCCGCTTGATATTATCGGTTTTGGTAAAAAAGTCCGTTAAGGAGATATAATAATGGTGAAAAGCCTTAGATTATGTCCATTAACGATAGCAATTTTTTTTGCGGGACTATCAAGTGCGACACATGCACAACTTGGACAAGATTTATCCGTAGATTTACGTTCTTTGGCATTGGGGAATGCCGTAACTGCTGACCCACCTGGTATTAGTGCTGTTCACTTTAACCCAGCAGCACTTGCCAAGCTGGATGGACTACAAACAGATGTACAAGGGATTCTCGCTAATTTTGCAATTAAGCGGGATTATTCAGCGCCAGCAGGTTATAACGTTTTTGGTTATTCTGATGATCCACTTGTTTGTAATGACGGACCTGAAGTTGATTCAAATATTTGTACCAATTTTAAAGGTACTGTAAGTGGTGATGTCGAGTATGCCAGTATTTATGTGCCTATTCTAAAGAAAATCGTTGATTTAGGTCCTAACTCTCCTTTGGTTGCTCCAACCGCTGGTATTTCTTATAAGCCGCCAGGCTCAAAAGTGACGTATGCGACAGCTGTATATGCCCCGCTTGTCGCTGGATTCGGAGCAGAAGATGGTAACCCGAGTAACTATATGGGACAACAGGTTGCATTAGAACGGATTACTTATTTATCACCATCTTTTGGTTATCAGGTGAATGATAATCTATATCTAGGCGCATCTTTCGGGATGTCTTACCAAGCTATTGCGCTGAAAACAGATTTACGTTTCCCTAATGAATTAATTGGCGTTCTTCGCATGGTTGATGAAGTCGTTTGTGGGCCATTTAAACAAAACGGGGACATTATTACCGATCTTTTACTGTTCGGTATGTGTAATGCGAAGGAGGGAATGAACCCATTCAATAAAGTTGGTGCTTTAGATGTCTCTTTAGAGCAGTCTCTAAGTCCAAGTTATAACTTGGGTTTACTGTGGGAACCAACGGATGATTTTAGTTTTGGTATGGTTTATCAAAGTGAAGCTAAAATGCGTCTGCATGGCAAATATCTCATCAATGTCGCGAATGCGCCACGAGAGTTAATTGCAGGTCTCAACTCATCTGCAACAGGACAAATTCTCGCTGCAATTTTAGGTTTTCCTGGTTATGCACCTGCTGTTGAGTCTGGCTTATTAGCAATGGATTTTAAGTATCCACAGCATTTCAAAGCAGGGATCAAATATAAAATATTACCTGACTTACAAATGAACTTTGATTTGGGTTGGACTGACTTCTCGGCTTGGGATAAATTCAAATTTGAATTTGATCGGCAGATTTCCTTATTAAAAGTTGCCAAATTACTTTCTGCCGATGTGACAGATCGTTCATTGTCCTTGCCATTAAAATTCCAATCTTCTTGGCGTTGGGGAATTGGGTTTGAGTACTCGGCAACAGACCGTCTGAAATTACGGATGGGCTATGAGCCACGTACGAGCTCTATTCCAGATGATAAGCGAAATACGATGGTGCCAATTAACAATGCGCAATTGTTTGGTTTAGGTGTCGGTTATCGTTTCGATCAAGATACTGACTTGGATTTATCAATTGGTTTCTTGCGTAGTCGTGATGATATTCCGGCAAATACCAGTAGTTTATCCAATAAAACAGGGGTAGATAATCTCTTGCTAAACCCGTATGCGGGCTTAAATGTGAAAACAAATACCAAAGTCACTTTACTTGGGATTAATTACAGAACAAGATGGTAATGAAAAAGAAAAGTACTCAACATCAGACACTTGCAATTTCATTATTTTGCTTAATGATGGCAAGTGTCTCAGGCGTTTATGCAGATGGCTTCTATACGATTATTGGACCCGATGGTCGTCCAATGGTAGTGCCGATGAAAATTGGGAAAAAAGAATTAGAGCCAAATAAGCAGAAGCAGGAACTTCGTACTGAAAAAGCCCCAGCGTCAGTTATCGATCATTCAAATACAGTAAAGCCTGCCGTTGAACCGGTTCAACAGAAGAAAATTGAATCTTCTCAGTCATCTGATCTAGGCCAGAATCCATCCAAGATAACTAAAAAGATTGACGTTACTGAGCCAGTAATAACAATAGCTGAGCCTAAAATAGAATCAAGCCTTCCAGCTAAAGTGATCAACAAGGATTCAGAAAAAGTTGTTTCGAAGACTGTCGAAAAATCAAAAGCTACCCAGACATCTTCAAATACTTTGACGATAGAAAAGCCAATAATCGACAAAAAATCAGCGATTATAGAAAAAGCTGCTTTGACTCATAGCGCTTCTAATGAGGTACTTTCATCTACTGGATTTAGTCAGGTAGATGGTGTTAAGTATGTCAATAGTGAATATTTAGAAAACCAAGAGTTTAATTTAGATGGTAAAAAGCGTTTCTATACCATGCCTGATGGTACTGGCCGTTTGGAAACCATTGAAAGGAAGAAAGGCGTGAGTCGTTCGGTCTTGGATAAATTGCTCAATCGTTCACAACAATCAACAGCACCAATTGCATTGGCAGGAACTTATGTGCGTTTATCCAGTGAAGATTTAAAATCTGCATTTGAGAATGACCGCTGTTTTATTGATGGCTATAAAAAATCGATTAAAACACTTAAGCCGAATAAAGATGTAGGGCTTTGGCCACGTAAACCACTGAAAGAAAAATTTGAATATGAGTTGGTCAAAATCGACCCCGCTATTCAATATATGCAGATAGACTCATATTCTTCAAACAGTGAAAAACCAGTCTATTATTGGCCACTCGTTGTATTTTTGGACGAAAAAGGCTGTATTGAAGAAGGCGTAAGTGGATTTAAGAGTACTAAAACGGTTGCGACGGTATTACAACATTCTGCAATTCAAGGTGTGATAAAAGTACCTCAGGGTGCTCATTACATGATGATGACACCGTTAGCATCTGCAGTTGATGTCTCTGAGCCTGAACTCTCAAATCAAGGACAGTTAAAAATTTCTGTTTTACAGTAAGCATGGATAGGATTAATCAATGATGAACAAAAAGATATTATTACCATTTGCTTTTTCAGCATTGGCTATTTTTTTACATGGATGTGGTAGTGAAAGCGCGAAGATCAACGAAGATCCAACAAAAGGTACGATAGGCGTTACCTCAAATACCAGTTGCAGTATTAGTGCAACAGACTGCTTGCAATTTGTATTGGATTACCCAGTAGCAGGTCTAAATTTTGATTGTAGCAGTGATAAAGTCAATCATTTTGCGACGAAACTGGATAGCAACATCGTTACTGGGGCTTGTAAATTAGGTGATACTGTTAGTTTTTATTTACAGGGTGCAGAGAGTTCAAGAAAAATCAGTTTGGGCACGATTCAATTAGATAAAATCACTAAAACAAAAGTGGCTGGAGTACCTGCACGAATTCGGATTGTTGATCTTGCGATGGGACTGACAGGCCAAACACCTGCTAGTTTAAGTATGAGCGACGATACCATAAGAGTAGCGATGGCTTTGGTGAAAATTTTCCAGAGTCAAAGTATTGCTGATGATACTAATACGATTGGTGACGTACAACCGATTGAATTCACGCCTGAAAAGAAAAATACACTTTCTAGTATAAGTGGCGATATTGGTGCTACAGAATTAAAGAACGGTGCTTATGCGGGGATTCTCAAACCATGGCTGGATGTCAGTAAAATCAGTGATGAACAAGCATTTGCAGTGGTTACTCAATTACTGAATTTAAGTAATATGGGAGTTTGGTATGCCGAATTACCTATTTTTAAAGCAGGAAGTAATGGAGCGGTTGTTGAGGTTCCTAATGAGGGAAGTGGTGTATTTCCTGATGGGCTGTTTGGATGTAATAGAGACCTGTATACAGACTGTCTTAATACTAAAGATGGTAAAGGTGCAAATTTATTACACTCGATGGGGCGGTTTGAGCTATTGACTGATCGTCAGGGATATATCATTGGTTCTGGCCAACAGTGGCGTGGTAGCCCAGTGATTAACAATAATATTGTATCTCCACCGATAGTGTTGCTTGGTACGACTAAACCTGACAAGCTGCAAATCAAAGCGCAAAATCAATGGTTTAACTTGATTAATCAGGAAATTAACCCAAATCAGCCGTTACGCTTCACATTAAACAGTAATGCAGCTGAAGACGTGTTAATGACGCAAGGGAAATTGATTAACGGTACCAATATTGCGAGTACCGAAGCGGTCTACCGACAGTTGATGAAATTTAAATCTACAGATCCATTTAATAATGCAAAAGATCTAGGCGCGTGGCAGCAAAATGTTGCAGGTGTGAATTATAAAGGGGTAACGGATGTATTTAAGGTCAACCCAGCCAGCTATTTACCAAAAGATGTCTTTACCACAGAAGCTAATGTTCGGTCTGGACAACGTTATGCTTTCCCTCTCTATGCAACGCTGACCTTTAAATTTCAGGATACGACTATTGCACCAGTGGATTTAGGTATTGTGATTGATGAGCATGGTGATATTCGTACTGACATTAAAAAAGATGCAACAGCAACGGATATGTCTGGAAACTGCGCCAAAGCAGAGCCACAACCAGATGGTAGCTTGCTTGATGAATATGGTGTAACACAGTATCGGATAGGTACGACAGGTGGAGCACTTTATTCAGCCAATGATAAATCGATTACGGTACGGATGATTTTTGCAAATTCAAGATTTGGTGCGATTGATGGGGTATTACTTGGTTTGAATTTTACTTCTTTAAATGGCCAAAATAATATTAGTGGTGCAAAAATCAATGTGCATAATTTATTGAATGGTCAGGCCACAGGAATTAACTTGACCAACTTCTCCAACAATACGGTGTCTTGGTTGAATAATTCTGCTTTATATATGACATCTTATATCAATGCTTATGATAAAGAGGGAACAGATAAGAGCAAATTTGTTGAACCAACAGCTCAAGAACGTGCATTTGCAAAAGGTTATCAAGGAACCGCCAGTATCCGTATTGCAGATCAAAAAATTCCAGCATGTAATGCCATTAAGATTAAGTCTTAATTGAGGCAATAAAAAAGACCGCATCTGCGGTCTTTTTTATTTTAACCCGTATGATCAAGTCGGGTTCCGAGTGTTTCTAAATGGGGTGGAAAGAGTCCGGTCTTGCGGTCAGCAAAATAATGTCGAAGCGTCTGCTCCACACTTGGGAAGGCCAGTTCTGTCCATGGGATTTCATACTCTTCGAATAGACGGCATTCAATGCTTTCTTCACCTGCACCAAATAAACCTTGTTTTAAATGAGCCTTAAATAATACATAGATCTGTCCAATACGAGGGATATTGTACATACAGTACAATTGTTCGATCTCTACTTCGGCTTCTGCCTCCTCACGGGTTTCACGGGCGGCACCTTGTTCCATGGTTTCAAATAATTCCATATAACCTGCGGGCAAGGTCCAAAGGCCATAGCGAGGTTCAATTGCACGGCGACAAAGTAAAACTTTGTCATCCCAAAGAGCCAATGCGCCGCAAATCACTTTTGGGTTTTCGTAGTGAATGTTGCCACAATGAGTGCAGACAAGTCGTGATTTATGATCACCTAGTGGAATTTTTGCTTCAGTTTGATGTCCACATACAACGCAAAAGCTCATAATTATCATCAGCCGTAGAGATGACTCAGCATAACTGAATTTTGATGACTTCGCATCATGATCTATGATTGCAGTTAAAAATTCGGCTATGATGCTGATTAAGGAATAAGAGAAAAAGAGATGAGTCATATGGAAGAACCATCGTTAATACAGCTTTTACAACAACGGTTGCGTTTTTCCAAACGAATCCAGCAGGCAGATGCCGCTGTTTTGATTGCGATTACCCACGAGCCCCAGCCGAAGGTTTTACTGACACGCCGTTCGATGCAATTATCTCAACATGCGGGTGAGGTCTCTTTTCCTGGTGGGAAAAGAGACCCGAGTGACACCAGTAATATTGTGGTCGCCTTACGTGAGGCACAAGAGGAAACCGCACTGAATCCGTTTGATGTCAAACTATTGGGCGATTTGCCAATCCAGCGTGCCCGCAGTGGTTTGTCTGTTAAACCGATCGTGGGATTAATACCTGCTCAAGTGGATTTAATTGCTCAGCCTACCGAAATTGACCGAATTTTCTTTGCACCTTTACAAGAGCTGATTGATGCTCCACCTTTGCCTTATGAAGTGCGTTTAGCTCGACAGTCGCTTTATTTTCCGAGTATGCAGGTCGAAAGTGAAATTGTCTGGGGATTGACGGCCCGCATGCTAATTTCTTTATTCCAATACGGGTTGGGCTATCAAAAACACTGGCCGTTTTTGGTGAATCCACCACATTTTGGTTTATCTAAGTTTTAATCTTTAAGAGTATTTATCATGCTGTATACCTATCAGGGATTGAGTCCAAAAGCGTTACATGAACCTTGGGATGGTTGGGTTGCACCAACGGCTACTGTGATTGGCCAAGCGGAATTAGGGCGTCAGGTCAGCATCTGGTTTGGTGCTGTGGTTCGTGCTGATAATTGTGTGATTCGTATTGGTAACTTTTCCAATATTCAGGAAAATGCAGTGTTACATACTGATGCAGGCATTGAATTGAATGTGGGTGAATATGTCACGATTGGCCATAAAGTAATGCTGCATGGGTGTAGCATTGGTGATAATTCACTGATTGGTATGAATGCAGTAATTCTGAATCATGCCGTGATTGGGAAAAACTGTATTATTGGCGCTAATGCATTAATTCCTGAAGGAAAAATTATTCCAGATAATTCGGTGGTCATGGGTTCACCTGGTAAAGTGGTGAAAACCTTAGATGAGCAGGGCGCTGCACGATTACGTTTCAGTGCCTTACATTATGCAGAACATTATAAAAAATTCTTAGATTTAGAGCCGTTCCAGTTCTAATCATTGCAGTTGAAGAAGCCAAGTTTATACTTGGCTTTTTTATGGCGATAAAAAGACAATAACTCGCCTATCGCGTTTGAGTGGAGTATGATACGCGATGTTTTTTATCTCTTTTTCTCTAAGGTTTTTGCATGAAGTTGCTGGCATTGGAAACTGCAAATGAGCAGTGTTCTGTTTCATTCATCCATGATAATGAAGAACTCTATTTTCAATTGGATGAGCGAACCAAAGCACAAACCCAAACCATTTTGCCTTTAACTGAACAAGCCTTATTGCAAACTGGAACTGAGCTGGCCGATTTAACTGCGATTGCATTTAGCCGGGGTCCTGGTTCATTTAGCGGAGTACGCATTAATGCAGCGGTGGCACAGGCCCTCGCATGGTCTCAGGATTTACCTGTGATTCCTGTTTCTAGTTTACAGGCATTGGCGCAGGCGGCTTATCGTCTTAAGGGCTTAGCGCAAGTAACGGCGGTACTCGATGCACGTATGCAAGAAGTTTATATTGCGAATTTTAGTCTGGATGCACAGGGCATCATGCAGGCTATTGATGATGAGAAATTGTTGAATTATGAACAGGCTAGTGCCTATTGTAAATTTATAGCCATTGGCTCGGGTTCAGAATTAATTCAGCCCACCGAAATAAACTTAGAAGAGATTTCTGATCATCAATCCACAAATGTGAGTATCAAGGCAACGGCACAAGATATTGCTGCAATTGCTCGAGTTTATGCTGCACAACAAAAATGGGTGGATGCTGAACAGGCATTGCCAGTGTATTTACGTGATGATGCTTGGAAAAAAATTCCCGAACAAGGTAAATCGAATTAAGGTTAATTATGGATCTTTTATTGCTATTTAAAGCAGCAATTATGGGATTGGTGGAAGGGATTACCGAATTCCTCCCCATTTCGAGTACAGGGCACCTGATTTTAACAGGCCAGTTACTAGATTTCTGGACGGTTGAAAAACGAGATATGTTCGCGGTCGCAGTACAGATTGGTGCGATTGCTGCCGTAATTTATGAATATTGGGGTAAATTGTGGGGTGCACTCATTGGTGCGCTGACGGGGCAGGAACAAGGACGCCGTTTAAGTCTTAACTTGATTATTGCTTCAATCCCGATTGTGATTATTGGGCTGACCTTCGGTGATGTGGTCAAGGCTTATTTATTTAATGCGATTACAGTTGCGATTGCCTTGATTGTGGGTGGCTTTATTATTTTATGGGCGGAACGCCGTCCACATCAGATTGTTACGCAAGAAGTTGATGATCTGAGTTTTAAACAAGCTACTTTAATTGGTTTGATCCAGTGCTTGGCTTTATTTCCAGGAACGTCTCGTTCTGGTTCGACCATTATTGGCTCATTATTCTTAGGCGTATCACGTAAAGCAGCTGCAGAGTTTTCCTTCTTTTTAGGAATTCCAGTACTGATGGGTGCAGGCTTACTGGATATGTACAAGATGCGTCATGAGTTGCATAGCAATGACATGCTGGTATTAGGCGTTGGAATTATCGTTGCTTTTATTTCAGCATTGATAGTGATCCGTGCGTTGATCCGTTATGTGTCTAAACACGACTTCACTGCATTTGCTTATTATCGCATTATCTTTGGTTTATTTATTCTCGTGACATGGTGGACAGGTTGGGTGCATTGGTAATGCAGATGGGGTGTTGGTATGCAGCGGAATATGAACAGCCGTTTCAACAACTACAGAACCGTTTAGCTGCACTGAATGTGCAGCTCAATGGACAAGTGGTTGAAAAAATCAATGCCCGTTTTTTACGCTTGAATCCTGACATGGCACTGGTTCTTGACGAGGATGGTCTCAGCCTTGCCGCCAATGGGATGAAAATGCAGCCGGATTGGCGTGCAGAAATTGCTCGTCTGAAAAGAGCCAGCCTAAAATCTGAAATGATTGCACGCGCATGCCAGTTGGGGGAAAAACCAACGTTGATTGATGCGACCGCCGGTTTAGGCCATGACAGTTTACTCATGGCTTATTTAGGTGCTGATGTTCGTTTGGTTGAACGTCATCCAATCTTGTTTGTGCTATTGGAATATAGCAAAGCAAGTGCTGAACAAGATCCTTTTTTGCAAAGCTTTATGCAGCGGATAACGTTGATTTATGCGGACTCCAACACGTATTTACAGCAACTGGTTCAGCATGGTGAGCAAGTGGATGTGGTGTATTTAGATCCAATGTTCCCACAGCGTGATCAGAATCAGCAGGCTGCCAAGAAACAGGCACAAGTCAAAAAACAAATGCAATTATTGCATATGTTGTTGCCTGAAGATGGGGAAATGGATTTAGGTGATCAATTGCTACATTTAGCAACACAGATTGCGAAGCGTGTCATAGTGAAACGTCCACGTCACGCAGTCTATTTGGCAGATCAAATTCCAGATCATCAATGGTTAGGTGATGCCTGTCGTTTCGATGCTTACTTTCCAAAAGATTAAATTTAAATCGGAATTGAATGATTGTTTGGCTTGCGTCAATGCTCGGTAAAAATTTGTGATATAGTGCAAAAGCATGATTGCTAAAAAATTCTTGTCGAGCTTACACTACAGTCACGCATTGCGTCTTTTAGGAAAAGTACTGCGCATTCAATCATTAGAATGGCATATTTTCAGTTTAGGCTTGAAAAGAGAAACTCCCGAAGAATTTTATGATAGACCTCAAACCCTCCATTAATATCTGGCATGATTTTAAAAGTAACCAAATTGCTGGCATGTGGTTGTTTCTGGGGTCACGTCGTTCCTTGCAGGTCGTCCATCCCTCGATTACCCAACTCATTATCTGGGGTATTTTAGGTGGCTGTACTAACTCGCTTTATAGCTGGCTGGTTGCTGGACAGATGGGGGAGTTTAATACACAAGGCCTGATTGGTTATGCCCTTTGGCCATTTATTGCCTTGATTGTCGGTATTTTCCTGTCGCAACGCATGAATCAGCCACGCTTAATGCTAGTGCCAGCCTTGTTATGGCTGGTACTGGATACCAATATTCTGCTGTTGCAATGCATCATTCAATATCTTGGCTCAAACGGCTATCTCAATTTTATTCCTGACAGTATTTATAACGGTTTTTTACCGCCTTTATTTGTTGGGCTGTTTGTTTGGCAAAGTCTGGCAGTCATTTGGGTGTTTTCTCGCGCTTTAAACTGGCCATGGTGGGAACGTGCTTTGGTCTTTGTCGCCACCATTGCCACCATGGTAGTTTGGCAACTTTCAGTGAAAGATCAGCCAATCTGGAAAGTTGAAGAAACGCCACCAAGCTTTGCCGAAAATGCATTTTATGCACAAAGTCATTTGCTTGATAAAGCATTGAATCAGATTCAATATGGCGATATTGCCAAAAGTCACTGGTACTTTATGGGGGTCGCGGGCGATAGTTATGTGGATGTATTTAAGTCTGAAATCGAACGTATAAGAGAACAGTTCGATACGCGTTTTGGCACCTTTGGACGTTCTATTATGCTGATTAATAATCCAGCAACACGTTTGGACGTACCGATTGCATCTAAAACCAGTATGGAATTGGCTTTACGCCGTATTGGTCAACAAATGAATCGTGATAGTGATGTCTTGTTTCTTTACATGACTTCACATGGTGAGCGGAATCATTTTGAAATTGAAAATGCACCTTTGGATTTAGATCAAGTTGATCCTAAATGGTTGAGGGAAACACTGGATAAGTCGGGTATTCGCTGGCGTGTGATTGTGATTTCAGCCTGTTATTCAGGGAGTTTTATTCCTGCATTACAGTCACCAGATACTTTAATTATTACGGCCTCTGCGGCGGATAAAACCTCTTTTGGCTGTAACAACGAAGCGGATTATACTTATTTCGGTCGAGCATTTTTTGACTTGGCAATGCGCGAACAATATTCAATGAAAACCGCATTTGAGCAGGCCAAACAAACAGTGACCAAATGGGAAGTTGCGCAGGGGGTGGAACCTTCTGAGCCGCAGTGGGCAATTGGGAAAAATATGGAGTTGATGCTGCCACAGCTTGAACCCTATTTATTTCCAGCCCAGAATATCGCATCAACAGATATAACGAGAACACAGGGTGATGAACATGCAGCTACTGCAAAAAAACCGTTGTTTTGAGGGCGAGCAACGCATTTATCAACTTGAGTCTCGGCATCTTAAGGGAACAACTAAAGTCGGGGTATATTTACCACCCGCTGCTTTAGCAGGCAAGCCTTGTTCCGCTTTGTTTTATCTTGCGGGGCTGACCTGTACCGAAGACACTTTTGCCATCAAGGCACATGCACAACGGATGGCTGCTCGACTCAGCCTGATTTTGATTACGCCAGATACATCTCCACGCGGTGACGATGTTGCACAAGGTGATCATTGGGATATTGGGCAGGGGGCTGGTTTTTATCTCAATGCAACGCAACAGCCTTGGGCAGAGCATTATCAAATGGAGTCCTATCTGGTCGATGAACTCTATGCACAGGTCTTGCAACAATTGCCTGTGATCGAAAAGCAAATTGGTATTTTTGGACACTCGATGGGTGGGCATGGTGCATTGACTTTGGCTTTTAAATATCCAGAGCAATTTAAATCAGTTTCGGCCTTTGCCCCAATCTGTGCGCCCAGCATTTGCCCTTGGGGGGAAAAGGCATTTACACAATATTTAGGTGTGGATCAACAACAATGGCTTGCCCATGATGCGACGGCTTTGGTGCAGCAAAAAGGCAGTGTGTTCGATGAAATCTTAATTGATCAAGGTTTGGATGATCAGTTTTATGCGCAATTAAACCCTGAAAAATTTAAGCAAGCCTGTCTGGATGCAGGCCAACATCTGACTTTACGCCAACACAAAGGCTATGATCACGGCTATTATTTCATTCAAAGTTTTATCGACGATCATTTACAGTTTCATGCGATTCAGTTAGAGAAAAATTAAGAACCAAAAGGTTCTTAATTTTTTAGAGATTATAATTTTACTAACTCGACGCGTCTATTTTTTGCTTTACCTTCCTCTGAGTCATTCTTGGAAACGGGCTTGCTATCGCCAAAGCCTTGCGCTTTTAAACGAGATGGATCAATCCCCGCATCCGTCAATGCTTTGACGACCGTTTGTGCTCTTGCCTGAGAGAGTTTTAAGTTATGTGCGGATTCACCTGAGTTATCGGTATAGCCATTAATTGCAAGCTTGAGGGCGTCATCACTTTTCAACAAGTTCAGTATTTGCGTGATTTGTTCATCTGAGTTTGCTAACAGTGTAGCTTTGTCTGTTTCGAAGTTGATGTGTATATCCACTTTATTATATTGATCCAAGGCTGTTTTTAACTGACTTGCGGATAGGGGGCGTGCCGTTATGTCTATGGGGCGGGTTTCTAAGACCAATAGACCCGATGAATTTCCGCTTTGAGTGATTTGAAACCAGATATCTCGATCATTCTGATGAATCACATAGCTTTGTGTTGGATTATTATAAATATCACCTAAGCCCTCTACATACGATACCCCATATTTCTCTGAAAGTTGGGTGGCGAGTTCTGCCGGGATTTTACGGTCAGTGATTTTCTTCCCACCTAAGCGGGTAATAACGGCCTCTAAATTACGCTGTAACTCTAACAAGGAGGCCTGTTTGTTATTCTCTTCAGCATCGATTCGTCCATTAAAAAGCTTACCTTCAACTTTCTCTAGTCGATCCCCGACCCAGAACTCCATTTGAGCAAAGTTTTCAGTGGATTGATGAGCAAAATGATAGCCTTTAGGCAATTGAATAAATGGAAAATCTCCAAGTTCAATATTTGAAATCGGAATTTGATTGATGTTGAAGCTATCTGCTTTGGTCTGTGCTTTTGCTGATGGATGTTCTGTTGTCGCGGCACTTGTCTCGGCTGCCTCAGTTTTTTCTTGTTTTTTACTACAACCGATGATGGTTAGGCTGATGATTGTCGTTATTAAAATCACGGATGAAATTTTATTGTTCATATGTTTTCCCTAGTTAAGGCATACATGATATCCAAAACAAAATACGATTTTTAATTAACATAATTTAAGCTGACAGATCGAATTAGAAAATGATCTGCCAGCTGATTGAACACTTTTTCGGCGTTTAACTATGCTGCCATTCCGCTACAAATTCCTGTTGCGCCATACGATTTAAATGGTCAATCACGACCTGTTCCAGACGCGCTACATCTTCTTGTTGATTTTCAATCAGTACTGTTAAGTGTTGTTCCTGTGGCGTGAGCGTAACTGTCGCGGTTGGCATAAAAATTTTTGAATCTGTTTCAGTTTCCAAGACTTCAAACTTATGTTTCCAATGATTGACTAGACGTTTACTGATCCGTTTTCCTTCAGTCGTAGTGATATTGGTACTGCTATTCATATTGCTCTTCTATCCTAAAATTTCATTGAATAACATAGCAAAGCTAACAGGAGATAAAAACTGTCTAGATGCAACGTGGTGTTGCAAGGTTGCAATAATGACTTTGTAACAGACCTAAGCGGACTAAGTTTGCTATAATGCATGCATCATTTTTCTCAGAGTTTGCCAGGTCATCCATGTCCAAGCCTTATTTAATTGCACCTTCGATTTTATCTGCTGATTTTGCACGTTTAGGTGAAGATGTAGAAAAAGTGCTAGCTGCAGGTGCAGACGTTGTACATTTTGATGTGATGGATAACCACTATGTACCTAACCTGACTTTTGGTGCAGGGGTATGTAAGGCCCTGAAAAACTATGGTATCAAAGCGCCGATTGATGTGCATCTGATGGTATCTCCTGTTGATCGTATGATTGGCGATTTCTTGGATGCTGGTGCAGACATTATTACCTTCCATCCTGAAGCAACCGATCATATTGACCGTTCTTTGCAGTTGATTAAGGCTGGTGGTGCCAAGGCCGGTTTGGTTTTCAATCCAGCAACGCCGTTGCACTATCTTGATTATGTGCTGGATAAAGTCGATCAAATTTTATTGATGAGTGTTAACCCTGGTTTTGGCGGGCAAAAATTCATTCCAATGACGTTGGAAAAATTACGCCAAGCACGTCAGATTATTGATGCCAGTGGTCGCGATATCCGTTTAGAAGTCGATGGTGGTGTCGGGCCAGCCAATATTCGTGAAATTGCAGAGGCGGGTGCAGATATGTTTGTCGCAGGCTCAGCGATTTTTGGTCAACCTGACTATAAGACTGTAATTGATAAAATGCGTGCAGAACTGGCTCAAGTTGGTGCAACACAAGTTTAGTATTTTCATTCTATTATTCACATAAGCTTGTGGATAACTTTGTTTATAACTCGGTGGATAACCGTGTTGATAAGCAGGTGGATAAGATGTTGTTAAAATAAACAAAATGATTTCAGTTGTTTATATTCACAGCAAAACAATCAAAAAAGGACAGTTTTCTGTCCTTTTTTTGTGCATTAACTTATTCATTTTGCTTTATTTTTACTCGTGCTTATTCGTAGATCAGTTCGTTTGATAAAGCAGCAGTTTAGGGTGGGATGTCGCTGCAATTATCGAAATTCAAATACAAAGATGATTGTGCATCACTGTAAAAAAACTTATCCTAGCTAGGCTAAATTCTTTTTTGATCATTGAAACAAGGAACATGAAGTGCAACTTCTTAAGCGATACAAACGTCTGTGGTTTGTATTCCTGATGATATTTTTCATCGGGGGAAGTGGCGTGGCTGTGGCTGCTGTTCAAGCGATTCAATCCGATCAAAACAGCTCAGTTTCAATTCCAAGCATGGCTTGTCATGATCAGCAAATGATGGATCAACATCATCATATGCAATCGAAAACAGATTCATTGCGTTCAGCACAATGTCATGATGGGAAACTACATAACAATCAACATTGTCAGGACTGCAATAGTATCTCGCATTGTCAAAGCGTTAATCTGGCTTTGGATCCGCAGGGCCCAAGTTTAGGGGCTACACCTTTTTTAGAGCTGAATACCCGTACCAATACGGATTATCAAGCTCGACATCTTGCTGGCTACTGGCAAGAGATTCTACGCCCTCCTAAAGCCTAATCTGTCTTTACAGGCTCTTTCTGTCCATGAAAAGAGCAATTTGAAAAGTTAACAGATTAGGAAATTATCATGTCTTCAAAACTATACGCTGGCGTTGTTGCTAGCTTAAGTCTATTGTTTGCGCCTTATAGTCTGGCTGCAATTAAAGAATATCATCTGAACATTAATCAAGGGATGGTGAATGTCACGGGTAAGCCCGTCAAACGCATTACCGTAAACGGTAAATTTATCGCCCCGCTATTAGAGTTTGAAGAGGGTGATGAAGCGGTAATTCATGTGCATAACCAGCTTAAAAATCAAGATACTTCTTTGCATTGGCATGGACTGCTACTCCCAGGTTTGATGGATGGTGTGCCTGGTTTTAATGGCTTCCAAGGAATTAAGCCAAATGGCAGTTTTGAATATCGTTTTAAAGTACGTCAAAACGGCACCTATTGGTATCACGCACATAGCAAAGGACAGGAACAAGACGGTTTGTATGGCGCGTTGGTGATTTATCCAAAAGGCAAGCAACCTGTTGCTGCACATGAACAAGCAGAGCGTGACTACGTGGTGATGTTGTCGGATTTCCATGAAACGGAAAGTGACAAGATCATGGCGAATTTGAAAAAGTCTGCTGAATACTATCAAAACCATCGAGAAACACTGGGTGATGTCTGGAAACAGGTTAAAACGCAAGGTTTAAAAGCTACATGGCAAGACCGTTCCGCATGGAATCAGATGCGTATGGCCAAAACTGACATAGGAGATGTAGACGGCTATACCTTCTTGGTCAATGGTCAGACCCCACAGCAAAACTGGACCGGTGCTTTTAAAGCAGGAGAAAAAGTACGCCTGCGTTTTATTAACGCATCGGCAATGTCCTTCTTTGATGTACGTATTCCCAACTTAAAAATGACCGTGGTCAGTGCCGATGGTCAGCCAGTGAAACCTGTTCCTGTGGATGAATTCCGTATTGGAACAGCCGAAACTTATGATGTATTGGTTGAGCCGAAACAGGTCCATTATCAAATCGAAGCGGAGTCGATTGATCGTACGGGCTTTGCTATTGCGTCATTGCACAATGACATGACACCCAACACCCAAGCAGTTCAAATCCCTAAAGCGCGACCACGTGCCTTGTTGACCATGGAAGATATGGGCATGGATCACGGTGCACATGGTCAGATGGATATGAGCAAAATGAATCATGGTTCAGATCAGCCAATGAATATGGCTAAGATGGATCATAGCCAGCACCAGACGCCACAAGACCAAGCGAAAACCGCAACAACTTCGCAGCCAACGATGGATCATAGCGCACATGCTCAAATGGATATGAGCAATATGGATCATAGCCAGCATCAAGCAGCTACAACTAAGGACACATCAAATACGGATACCGTACAGGGCTGGGCCAATGCGGCAACGCCTACGGGGCATAAAGCCTTAAGTTATGCAGATTTGCAATCCTTAAATCCGCAGCCTGAAAGCTATAGTCGCCCAGCAGAACGTGAAGTGGTGATTCGTTTGGGCGGTACCATGGAGCGTTATATCTGGACCATTGATGGTAAGAAGTTTAGTGATCCTGACTTTAAGCCTTTAACCGTGCGTTATGGTGAACGTATCCGTCTTAAATTTGTCAATGACAGTATGATGGCGCATCCGATGCATTTACATGGCATGTTTATGCAGCTGGAAAATGGTCAGGCACCTCAAGATATGCCAAATAAACATACCTTGATTGTGCCGCCAGGCAAGACCGTTACGGCTTTATTGACTGCGGATGAAATCGGTGAATGGGCGATCCATTGTCATCTGTTGTATCACATGAGTGCAGGCATGATGAGTAAGTTAATTGTTGCCAATGTGGATGACAACAAAGCAGCACAAACAACACCAGTTCAATCATCTCAGGGAGCGAGCCATGCACATCACTAAGCAATCTTCCAAGATGAAACGATATACACAATTATTGGCGGTGGGCGGATTGGTTTCTTCTTTAAGTGCATTCACTTTTGCACATGAAGGACATGATCAAATGATGCAAATGGATATGCCGGCGCAGCAGAATATGCCCATGAGCGCTACCTCTGCGATGGATCATTTGCAACATCAAAGCTCAACTATTCCTCCACAGATGCCAAATAAAGATGAGCATGCGGGTCATTATAAGGAGCATGGTGGGCAAATCTATCAGGCGACACAGTTAGATACGCAATGGCTACTTGATGAGGATGGACAGGGCACACTCAAATCCAAGTTAAAAACTTGGGTGGGAACCGATGAAAATAAATTATTCATCCTTGCCGATTATGCCAAAGCCGAGTCAGAAAAATCGGAGCAAAGTCTGGCGGCGTTATATAGTCGAAACATTGCAGATTTCTGGGATGTACAAGCAGGGGTGAATTACCGATATAACCCTGACCGTGAAGTAGATAAGGAGCAATTTGAGGGTGTGGTCGGTTTACATGGCATGGCCCAGTATTTCTTTGAAACCGATGCGCATCTGTATATCGGACAAAATCAACAATGGCGCTTTGTGTTGGAAACAGAACGAGATCTGTTGTTGACGCAAAAATTGATTATGCAGCCTTATCTGGAAATGGAATGGGTACTGCGTGATGAATCCAAGTATGCGACTAAAACCGGTCTTGCCGATGCAGAAGTGGGGGTCAAAACCCGCTATGAAATCGTCAAGAACCGCGTCATGCCTTTTATTGATGTTGGCTATGCTTATAGTAACGGGCGTAAGCAGACCAATTGGCAAACGGCCAGTGACTCTAAAACGGGTTGGATCTATGGCGCCGGTCTGTCGCTAAAGTTCTGATATTTTGTTTAAAATGTCATTTTTTCGAGATACTGTTGGTTTATACTGACAGTATCTTTTTTGAGTCATTCATGGTGCATAAATGGCTTTAGAACAACAACACAATCCAATAATAGATAAAGCAAACCCGTCGACCAATTTACGCGAAAAAGTTACAGGTGTGTCGGCCTCTCAGCTTGAATTGATTCCTGCTGATGGCAGTATGCATGTCAGTTTTTACTATATTCCCCATATGAGCAGTGCTGTAGAAGTACTGCGTGTTAGAAAAGCATTACTGCCTTTTTCAGATCAATTGATTGAACACAGTATTGATTTAGAAGCGCGTCATTTAGCGCTTTATCATCAAGATGCCATTCCTGAGGTAACAGTAGCACTGCAAGGTTTGAATCTGGGGGCAGAATTACAGCAAACCATGCCGCATTATGAACCGATGGAACTGGCGACCTCTAAACAACATGTAGTTCAGAATAAATATGAGCAGCAAGATGAAAATGTCTTCAGTCTGATGCAGCAGTTTTTTTCAGCTGCTATCGAGCGATTTAAGCAATGGATAAGAGCTTTACGCAATAAACAGGATCAATAACATGCCAAGATGGATGTATGGCTTGCTGGTGATTGCACTCGGTTGGATGCTGTGGACAAAATGGATTAAGCCTACACCTGATATCAGTCAGATTAGTACCCAGCAAGGTGTGCAAGTTGTGGCATTAGAAAATTATGAAGGTTCATTTCGGGTATTGTCGAGAGAAGACTATAACTTGGGGCGTGAAGCTGAGTTTTCGCCGATGGATATCGCTGTTGGCTGGGGTGATATGGCCAATCCTCAGGTCTACAAACAGATTGATATTTCCCAAAGTAACCGTTGGTATCGTTGGTCCATTGATCACGAACCTCCAATCCCACTTCGGCAGATCGCAACCCATAGCGCCAATATGCATTTGGTGCCTGCCAATGCCGCGATTGCCTCACAAATGAAAAAAATTAAACAAGATGATTTGGTCTATTTAAAAGGGGCTCTGATTGAGATTCAGACCCAAGATGGCTGGCGTTGGAAGAGCTCCTTATCTCGAGAGGATACGGGTAATGGCGCATGTGAATTGATGCGGGTCGATCAGATTGTCTGGCAGTGATTCATTTCCATAGAAAGTTTTTTGTTTCAATATCTTAGTCGTTTTAGATACATAACAAATCACATAGTTTTCATGTTTTACAGTACACTGCTGCACCTAGGAGGACGACCTCCCTCGAAAAAATCACGTTGGGACGACCCGACACTCGATAAAGTTGAGCGTAATAAAATGGCATGGGCAATTTTAATTTTGGCAGGTATTTTTGAAGTCATTTGGGCATATTCCATGAAGATGTCTGAAGGGTTTACCAAGTTAACGCCAAGTATTGTGACCATTGTTTTCATGATTTTAAGTGTGGTATTACTTTCGATGTCGATGCGGACACTCCCGCTTGGCACGGCATATACCATTTGGACAGGTATTGGTGCGATTGGTTCGTTTATTGTGGGAATCATGGTCTTGAATGAACCAATGACCGCAATGCGGATGGTCGCGGCGGTATTGATCGTATCGGGTCTAATGTTAATGAAACTGTCATCAAATTAATGAGCTAAGGAGCGTGTGATGCAACTGGTGTATATGTACATGGATTCTCCTGTAGGTGCATTAAAACTGGTTGCACATGATCAGGCGTTGGTCGCCGTGATGTGGGACAATGAAGACCATAAACGGGTACGGCTTTCTGAACTGATAGAAGATCGTCAGCATCCAATGCTGCATAAGGTTAAACAACAATTAGAACAGTATTTTGCAGGGCAACGCCAGCAATTTGATTTGCCTTTGGACTTTCAAGGTACCGCATTTCAGCAACAGGTTTGGCAGGCGTTATTGACCATTCCTTATGGGGAAACACGCAGTTATAAAGAGATTGCCGTGCAGTTAGGTAATGAAAAAGCCGTACGTGCAGTCGGGGCAGCCAATGGTAAGAATCCGATTTCGATTATTGCGCCCTGTCATCGGGTGATTGGGGCGAGTGGCGCATTAGTTGGTTTTGCAGGTGGTTTGGATAAGAAGCAGATTTTACTGAGTTTGGAGCAAAACAAAGCTTAAATAATTTTAATTCCAAAGTCTGCATAGCCTCATAAATCTGTAATGGATCAGATGTATTTTGTGTAGGCATTCTTTTACTTTTCAAAGATGAAAAGTAACAAAAATCTTTTGTTGGACAGAGGGTACATCCATGTAGCCCCTGTCCAACGGGCGGCATCCATGCCGGCTCACGATAGCGATTGCTGCATGAATATCTTGTTAGAATCAGACAATGAAAGTACTTTTAATTTATAAATTATCCATGTCGTTAATACTCGATTTTAATCGCCTTTTGGAATAAGCTTAAGCCTTTCATAACAAGTTGAATGGAAGTTTAAAAATGGCTGTTGGTGACGTAACAATGCCACTTATGCATGTGGTGCAGGGTGTAAAAATTGGCTCAACTGAGGCGTATGTACGTTATCCAAATCGACGAGATTTAGTCATTTTTGAATTTGCCGAAGGCTCAAACGTTGCAGGGGTATTTACCCAAAGCGCCTTTGCTGCTGCGCCTGTTCAATTAAGTAAAAAGCATTTGGCCGAGAACACACCACGTTATCTGATCATCAACACGGGTAATGCTAATGCCGCAACAGGAACCGTCGGTTATCAAAATGCACAAGCCACTTGTGCCAAGTTGGCTGAATTAGCTGGTGTTCAAGCTAATCAAATTTTACCCTTTTCAACTGGTGTGATTGGTGAGCAACTCCCAATTGAACGCTTATTGCAAGGCATTCAACCTGCATTAAATGATTTAAATGCCGATCGTTGGGCGGACGCTGCATCAGGCATCATGACCACAGATACCACACCTAAAGGTGCATCTGAACAGTTTGAACTGGATGGTGTAACCTATACCATGACGGGTATTAGTAAAGGTGCAGGCATGATTCGTCCAAACATGGCGACCATGCTGAGTTTTGTGGCAACCGATGCCCCGATTCGTGCTGAACTGGTACAGCGTTTATTGCAAACTACGGTTGAGCATTCCTTTAACCGCATTACCATTGATGGTGATACTTCGACCAATGACTCTTGTATCTTTGTGGCAACGGGTCTGGCTGGTGGTGCTGAAATCCAGAGCCAAGACGATGCACGTTATCAACAAGTGCTCGATGTGCTTGCACGTATCATGAATCGTTTGGCGCAATTGATCGTGCGTGATGGTGAGGGTGCAACCAAGTTCATTACCGTTCAGGTGGAAGGCGGAGCCAATACCCAAGAATGTTGTGATGTTGCCTATAGTGTTGCCGAGTCGCCACTTATTAAAACAGCTTTATTTGCTTCAGATCCAAACTGGGGTCGTATTGTGATGGCGATTGGTAAAGCGGGTGTACCGAACTTAGATACCAGCAAGGTTCAAGTCTGGCTGGGTGATGTCCAGATTTGCCTAGATGGTGGTGCAAACCCAGACTATACCGAAGCAGCCGGTGCAGCTGTCATGGCTGAGAAGGAAATTAGCATTCGTATTGACCTCGGTCGTGGTACAGCAAAAGACAAAGTCTATACCTGTGACTTTTCTTATGACTATGTCAAAATTAATGCCGATTATCGCTCATAAATTTGCGTTATAATAAAGCCTCCACAGTGGGGCTTTTTTTATAAGCTAGTTTGTGGATGAGGTGATTTTTCCCAAATGATCACGCCATTACCCACGTTAAAAGTTTGCAGTGATGCAAGCACGCAGGATAGAGAAGACGTTTTATGAATGATGCGAATTTAATTGCGAACGAAGCCAAAAATATTGTGCAGGCGCATTTAGATCGTTTGGGCGAGCCAAAGGACAATCGCCTTAGCCCAGAAGTGAAACAAGAAAAGTTTGCCCAAATTGCAGCCGAGTTGAAAAAACGTAATGCAGTACTTGTGGCTCACTATTACTGTGATCCTGAAGTGCAGGAGCTTGCCGAACTGACAGGTGGTTGTGTTTCTGATTCATTGGAAATGGCGCGTTTTGGTCGTGATCATCCTGCGACTACCTTGGTGGTTGCTGGGGTGAAGTTTATGGGGGAAACCTCTAAAATTTTATCACCAGAAAAAACCGTATTGATGCCAACTTTAGAAGCAACCTGTTCACTCGATTTGGGTTGCCCTGTGGATGAGTTCACAGCATTCTGCGATCAACATCCTGATCATACTGTGGTGGTGTATGCCAATACCTCAGCGGCTGTGAAAGCGCGTGCCGATTGGGTGGTGACTTCAAGTTGTGCGGTTGAGATTATTGAGCATTTAGATAGTTTGGGTGAAAAAATTATTTGGGCACCAGATCAGCATTTAGGTCGTTATATTCAAAAGAAAACAGGTGCTGAAATGTTGTTGTGGGATGGCGCATGTATCGTGCATGAAGAATTCCGTGCGCGTGGTATTGCGCAAATGAAAGCGCTTTACCCTGATGCGGCGGTATTGGTTCATCCTGAGTCACCTGAATCGGTGGTGGATATTGCAGATGCAGTGGGGAGTACTTCACAACTGATCAAAGCTGCACAGACCTTGCCGCATAAACAAATGATTGTGGCAACAGATCGGGGCATTTTCTATAAAATGCAGCAAGCAGCGCCAGATAAGGAATTATTTGAAGCACCAACTGCAGGTGAGGGGGCAACTTGTCGTTCATGTGCACATTGCCCGTGGATGGCAATGAATGAACTGGATGGTATTTTGCATGTATTACAACATGCTGATCAAGAAATACACGTCGATCCAGCCTTAGCTGAACGCGCGAAATTACCCTTAGATCGAATGTTGAACTTTAGTGCTTCTTTGAAACGCTAAAATGTCTGAAAATGCTTGTTAAATATACATTTGATAAGGATTTATTAGTTTTTTGAAAAATAGGTGTTGACGTTCTAAGGCGTCACGCCTAGAATGCACACCGTACCGCACGATGTGCGATACAGTAAAAGCTGAAAAGAAATCGGAGCATAGCACAGCCTGGTAGTGCACCTGGTTTGGGACCAGGGGGTCGTAGGTTCGAATCCTACTGCTCCGACCATTTAAAATATGTTGAAAAACATAGTTTTAAATATCGGCGAAGTATCGTGATAGTATTATCATCGTTATGCGCCTGTAGCTCAGTTGGATAGAGCATCCGCCTTCTAAGCGGATGGTCACAGGTTCGAATCCTGTCAGGCGCGCCATTTTGGCAGCTTGGTATATAGAATCAAAGTTTTGATGGTGGATGTAGCTCAGTTGGTAGAGCCCTGGATTGTGATTCCAGTTGTCGCGGGTTCGAATCCCGTCATTCACCCCAATTTCGGAGCATAGCACAGCCTGGTAGTGCACCTGGTTTGGGACCAGGGGGTCGTAGGTTCGAATCCTACTGCTCCGACCATCATCTTAAAAGATGAGATAAAATACCGCTAAGTTAGCGGTTTTTTTACGTCTGGATTTTTGAATTTAATAGCTTAAATTGAGTCCGTAGCCATAGGTCGAGGCGTACCAATTCACGATAAATGTAGAGATTAAAAATATAAGAACTAAGATCATGATGAATTTATAGCTAGCTTTTCTTGCCGCTATAAGGTAACCAGCCAACATGCTTAAGATGAACCAAAACCAAGTATAGATCATTAAAAAGTTCTTAAATGAACCGCTACAACCTTCTATACATGGCCTTTTATGCTTTACTAAGTTAACAAAAGCTTCATGTGAAAATTGCATCAAAACAATGGTAATAATTAGACCTAAGATAGGGTATAGAATCTTTTTATCATTTGATCTCAATTAATTAATAGCTTAAATTCAGTCCGTAACCATAACCAGTTGAATACCAAGAAAGAAAAACTAATAAAAAATAATTAAAATAATAAAGGAAGAAATTGTTTTATAACCAACTTTTCTTAATGAGAATAAGTATCCGATGATTCCTCCTGAAAAGAGGCTTGTCCAAGTAAATGTTCTTGCAATTATTAGAAAATCAGTACTACATCCTTCTCGGCATCTCGATTGACCTGTATAAATTAAACTAAAAAACTGAGGTACAATAAAAATGATTATTGCAACTAAAAAAATTCCAGCTAACACCCATAAAATATGTTTCATTACTTTACCTCGAAAAACAATATTCTCTTTGCCTTTCCATAATCAGAATATGTATATCCCATAAAGTCAAAACTGTTAAATCCAATAGTAAAACGTAAAAAGGTTGTCCAGTTATCTGTTAATTTTGATTTACTCCATAAATGAGTATCTGAAACAGAAAAAATTAGAGAAAGAATCCACCGAGTAGTTTTGCAATTGAATCTCTTTTTACAACAACGCGACTGCTGGATTTGGCTATTGCGCTTTTATTGCGTTGCAGTTAAGTTGCTCTTAATGAAATAAATTGGTTAGACAACTACAACAGTATTTAAATGTTGTATTCGGCATAATGCTTCCACTTTTTAAAAAGAAAAAACAGAGTATAGCGATGACAGAAACAGCTTTTGATTTTGTAATTATAGGTGGTGGTTCGGCAGGCTCGGTATTGGCTGGGCGATTATCTGAGAACCCAAATATTTCGGTATGTTTATTAGAAGCTGGTGGTGATGGAAATAGCTGGTTGGTAAATACACCTTCAGCAGCTGTGATCAGTATTCCAACTAAAATTAATAACTGGGCTTTAGAAACCATTCCACAAAAAGGTTTAAATGGGCGTAAAGGTTATCAACCTCGTGGAAAATGCTTGGGGGGTAGTTCTGCGATCAATGCGATGGTCTACATCCGTGGTCATCATAGCGACTACGACCATTGGGCTGCTTTAGGCAATACAGGATGGTCTTATCAGGATGTATTGCCATACTTTATAAAATCAGAGCATAACGAGCGCATTCGTAATGAATATCATGGTCAACACGGGCCATTGAATGTCAGTGAATTACATTCTGACAATCCATATCAAAAGACCTTTGTTGAAGCTGCGAAGCAGGTCAATTATCCACTCAATGATGACTTTAATGGCGCAGAACAAGAAGGGCTAGGGGTTTATCAGGTCACACAAAAAAATGGCGAACGTTGGAGCGCAGCGCGCGGTTACCTGTTTCCTTATTTAGGTAAACGCCCGAATTTACAGGTCATTACTCAAGCTAAAGTGGCCCGTATCGTGATTGAAAATGGTCGTGCAGTCGGGGTGGAATATAAACACAACGGACAAAGCACGGTTGTTCGTGCCAATAAAGAAGTTCTGTTGTCTGCTGGGGCATTCCAATCGCCACAAGTCTTAATGTTGTCGGGGATTGGTCCACGTCAAGAACTGGAAAAACACGGTATTCCTGTAATTAAAGATTTAGCAGGTGTTGGTGAAAATCTGCACGATCATCCTGACTTTATTTTTGCTTATAAGACCAAGCAAATGGAAGGAACCTTTGGGGTGTCAGTTGGGGGCAGTATTGATTTGGTCAAACAGATCGGGCGTTATCGTAAAGAACGTCGTGGTTTGATTACGACCAATTTTGCTGAATGTGGTGGATTCCTAAAAAGTCGCCCTGAGTTGGATAAACCTAACTTACAACTGCATTTTGTGATTGCAGTGGTGGATAACCATGCGCGAACCATGCATATGGGACATGGAATTTCATGCCATGTCTGCTTGCTGAATCCGCGTGCGCGTGGTTCGGTCAAACTCAGTGGCAAAAATGTTGATGATCCACTATTAATCGACTTTAAATTCCTTGAGGATGAGCAAGATCTGCAAGATATGGTTGATGGTTTTAAAGTCACCCAAAAGTTAATGAACGCACCCGCTTTAAGTGAAAAAATTAAAGAAGATATGTTTACAGCGAATGTGCAGACTGATGATGAAATTCGTGAGATTTTGCGCCAACGCGTCGACACGGTCTATCACCCCGTTGGCAGTTGTAAAATGGGTGTGGATGAGATGGCGGTGGTCGATCCTGAGCTAAAAGTGTATGGCATTGCAGGACTGCGCGTGATTGATGCCTCAATTATGCCAACCGTGGTCAATGGCAATACTAATGCACCGACCATTATGATTGCTGAAAAAGCGGTAGATTTGATTCGTCAAACTTGGAAGTAAGTTCTAAGTTATTGTGGAGCTAAGGTATTCGCCTTAGCTCTTTTCATTTTCAGTACTGTTACGTGGCGTTTCCAGCATACGTGGAAAAGTAAAATTATAATCTTGCAGTGCATAGCGGAACAATTGAGCAGGGCGCTTACCGACAATTTTTTGCTGTCCTGTTTCCTCAAGAGGCAATTAAAGCGTTGGAGCAAGACCCTTATTATATGCAGCTTGTTGCAGCGTTTATTCCATTACAATATTTGACTACACTGGTCGCGGCTTATGCCGTCAGTCGTAAAGGTACTCCGCTGATTGACCAAATCATGATGGGTGCTACGTTAGGTGCTGTGAACGGTACTGCAGTGGGTACGGCACATGAGCTATGTCATAAGCCGCAGAAAAAATACCACCATCTATCTCACATGGCATTAGCCCCTTCGTGCTATACCCATTTTCGGGTAGAGCATCCATTTGGACATCATAAGCATGTTGCGACCCCAGAAGATGCGGCCTCGGCCCAGCTTGGTGAGTCTTTCTGGCGCTTTCTGCCGCGCTCAGTGATTGGTAGTGTTAAGTCGGCTATCCAGATTGAGAGCGCACGGTTGGCAAGAAAAGGCAAAGGCTGGTGGTCTATGGAGAATGAACTATTACAGGGTTGGGCCATGTCCACAGCTTTCCACGCCAGCTTAATTGCCTTGTTTGGTCGTCGTGTCATTCCATTCCAGATTACTCAGGCGGTATATAGTGTGACTTTATTTGAGGCCATCAACTATGTAGAGCACTATGGCTTGTTGCGGCAGAAACTGCCAAACGGCCAGTATGAGCGCACTATGCCACAGCATAGCTGGAACAATAATAGCTTGATAACGAACCTATTGCTGTATCAGATCCAACGTCACTCCGATCATCATGCGTATCCCACACGTCCTTTTCAGACCTTACGTCATTATAACAATATCCCAGAGCTTCCTGGTGGCTATGCCGGGCTACTTTTACCTACGATTATTCCGGTCTGGTGGTTTAAACTCATGGATCAGCGCGTAGTTGATCATTATCAGGGTGATCTAAGCAAAGCCAATATTTACCCCAAGGCTCGTGCACGAATTTTTGCCAAGTTTGGCAAGAAAGATAGTTTGGCGCTGGAAAGCCAGTAATACGGGCATTGATTAGCCCATCTAGCATGGGTTAAGTTAAATTTTAGATGATCTGTATCCTTAGGTTGACGCCATGATGGTACCGTTAAAGTCCTTACAGTTTCCTATACAGTATCTGGATGTATGCGAGGCACTCATTTGTCCGCACGAAGAGGATCTAAAGGATTTTCATCGGCAATGCGGTGTTCGGTATGAAGAGCGACGCAATCACGGCGGAATGATTGATGGGGAGCAATTTATGCGAGCTTATACCCTGACTCAGCAATACTGCATGTCTGATCGTCCGGCTTTATTCCAGATCCTTGATGCTTTCCCTGTCACGGCACATGGTAAGCTGGGCTTGTTGGCACTTGCATCACGTACGCTTGAAGATGCGCTGAATGCTGCAATTGAGTTCTTCCCGCTAGTGATGCCAGCGTTTGAAGTCAGTCGTCAGAATTTTGGCAATCAGGTTCATGTGAACTTTGAGCGGGTGACTGATTTTGGCGAGCAGAATGCATTTTTCACAGAAATGGTAATGGGTGCTCTGCATAGCTTCTTACCATTCATACTCACACCCTTGGATGGCGTGTATGTCAAGTTTGCGCATGTCTCAGTCTATCCAGATGCTTTATATGAAGAGTTCTTCCATCTATACGTACAGCATGAGGCCGATAAAAATAGCATTGTGATCCCGCGGGCGCTGCTAGAAACTCCACTTTTGACGCAAAACCAAACCTTGCAACGTCAGATGGTGGAGGAACTCCGTATAAGGTTCCAAAGAAATCATAATAAATCCGTGAGTTTACAAGTCAGGCGATTGCTGCACCTTAATCTGGATGAACAGCGAATCATCAATACTGAATCTGTGGCTCAAAGCTTGAAGATGTCATATCGGACATTGGTGCGTAGATTGTCACAGGAAGGTACAACATTCCGGCAACTAATGGATGAGGTTTGCGTAGCCTATGCGAAAGAATTACTTGAGCACTCACAAAAACCGATCGCGGAGATTGCGCAGCATCTCGGATTCAGTAGTTCGGCAAACTTTGCACGTACGTTCAAACGTCTTACTGGAAAAACGCCTTCAGAGTTCCGCCTGCCACCCCAAATCCCATCTAATGTGAAGAGCATGTCATGACCAAGATCGCCGTTGTACAGCCTACCTTAACGCTCGGTGAGGTGGATGCCAATCTGCTCCGTGTCGAAGCGCTGATTCGTGATGCTTATCGTGAGCACGCCCCCGAAATCATTGTCTTACCTGAAGCATTTACTTCACCGAATGTCTATTCACCGATTTTACGTACAACGCCTGAGCCTATTGATGGCAGACCATTTCAACTCATGCGACGTCTGGCTAGAGAACTTGGCATTGTCTTGGCTGGTGGCTTTCTATCTATACGAGGTAAGCATAGCTACGGGACTTATCTGCTGGCAGAGCCTACAGGTCTGGTGCATTTGCATGACAAGGATATTCCCACGGCGTGGGAGCAGAATTTTTATGTGGGTGGCAATGATCATGGCGTTGTTACATGTCAAAGTCTTGGGTGTAAAGTCGGCCTTATGTCTGGCTGGGAGTGGGCTCGTACCGGCACTGCAGCACGTGTGCGTGCCGAAAATGTACAGTTGATACTGGGAGGAATGTGCTGGTGGTCATTGCCTCTTAATTGGCACGGTCCTGTAGGTTGGCTCATGCGACGTGAACATGCCCTTTATCAAAGGCAGCAATATGAATTGCCTGGACAGGTTGCAAGATTGACAGGAGTGCCGATTGCTCATGCTGCGCATGTCGGCAAGATACGATGTAACACTCCGATGCTGCCTGGTATCCGCTGGGAAACCGAAATGATTGGTGAATCGCAAATCTGCGATCGTGAGGGACATATTCTCGCACGACTCAGTTTTGAGGATGGTGAGGGGCATGTAGCTGCAGACGTCACGCTGAATACACCCAAACCGATCGATCCAATCCCAGATCAATACTGGATTTTTGATGTCACGCCGATGACTCATTTAGGCTGGCACGCGGCTAATCTTCATGGCACCTTGGCGTACCAACTGCGTCACAGACTGGGCTGTTTTCCATGGCAAGCATTAGAGTCACATGACTTGCCAAATTTAGTTGCACCAGATTTATAAGTTGCACTGCATGCTAAAGACAAACGGCATACATGGGCTTTTCTCGCTAGAGAGGAAGCAGCAGAATCTCCACTATCAATGTATCACCCTTATCCTTTTGGAGCAGACATGGCTTTTTGGTTTAATTTAAACAAACCGCAAGATGATTCAATATTTGAAACAGCGACGTATCACTATAGCTACGTGATGAGGCTTCCTGTAGATGCTGATCAGGTCTGGGCTGGGCTGACGGCCGACCGTCCTCTGGCGTGGTGCAAAATGCTGAATGGTCAATATACGTCAGAACGTCCCTTTGCAGTCGGCACTACGAGGGCAGTTGGTGTGGTGTTCAACGCCGTGAAATTACGAGAACGTTTTTTCATTTGGGATGAAGCCAATCGCCGCCATGCGTTTTACGTTGAGCAAATGAACACCCCGTTTTTGGCGATGTTTGCCGAAGACTATCAGGTCACGCCAACTGAAGAGGGTTGTGAGTTCATCTGGCGTTTTGCATTTGAGCCACGCAAAGGTTTAAAAATGCTATTTGATCTGATTGAGCTTCCGAACAAGCTATTTTTGTTTGATAGTTTCAAGCGTGATACGGAGAAACATTTTAAATCGGGACGGTAATAGATAGCTCTGATTTGATATCACGCCTTAACAGTTTTATCTGTTTTTTAGGTGTCCTGTAATTGAATTAAAATTAGATTCTTTGGAGAACCTATTATTTTCTCAATACATATTTTTGAGCAATGCTTATGGGTAAACCTTTAATGCTGATTAGTTTGTTCAGCCAGCACTAGATCGGTTGGAGAGGGGTAAATTGATGAGTTTTCTCGGGCTTGTAGTCTGTGCAGTAGATGTAACACTGCCGATGATAAGATTGTTATCTTGCATTTTGTGGTAGTTATTTTGGATTTTCATGCATAGGTCATATCTAAAACAATGCTAGAACTGAAAAAAGTTTTTCTTGCTTGATCTAGGTAAAGCACTGCTTTAAAAACAGTTTTGTTAGAAAACTAGCTGAGAGATCATGGATATCAATAATGGAAATATTGGTATCCATGATCAAGTAGTTCAATCAAATGTCTACTTATTTTATTTCAATGGATAATGTTAAATTCTACCAGCTTAACGCACCACCAGTTTGGTAATCCGTTACACGCGTTTCAAAGAAGTTCTTCTCTTTACGCAAGTCCATCATTTCAGACATCCAGCCAAACGGGTTCGTTACACCAGCAAATTGCTCTGGTAAACCAAGCTGCGCTAAACGACGGTTACAGATGAACTTCAAGTATTCTTCCATCATGCTTGCATTCATACCCAATACACCACGTGGCATTGTGTCACGCGCATATTCGATCTCAAGCATAGTGCCTTCAAGAATCATTTGAATCACTTCTTCTTGGAACTCAGCAGTCCACAAGTGCGGGTTCTCGATCTTGATCTGGTTGATCATGTCGATACCGAAGTTCAAGTGCATAGACTCATCACGCAAGATATACTGGAACTGCTCAGCAACACCATTCATCTTGTTACGACGACCCATACTCAAGATTTGAGTAAAGCCACAGTAGAAGAAGATCCCTTCAAGAACACAATAGAATGCAATCAAGTTACGCAATAAACGTTGGTCGTTTTCAGGTGTGCCTGTATGGAAAGTAGGGTCACTTAACGATTGAGTGTACTTCAAGCCCCATGATGCTTTACGCGCAACACTTGGAATCTCGCGGTACATGTTGAAGACTTCGCCTTCGTCCATACCCAAAGATTCGATACAGTATTGATAAGCATGGGTGTGAATTGCTTCTTCAAATGCTTGACGCAAGATGTACTGACGGCATTCTGGGTTGGTAATGTGACGGTAGATCGCCAACACCAAGTTGTTTGCAACCAATGAGTCTGCAGTCGAGAAGAAACCCAAAGAACGCATGATGATGGTACGCTCATCTTCAGTTAAGCCATTTTCAGACTTCCAAAGCGCGATATCATGGTTCATGTTGACTTCTTGCGGCATCCAGTGGTTTGCACACCCGTCAAGATACTTCTGCCAAGCCCACTCGTATTTAAATGGAACAAGCTGGTTCAAGTCTGCGCGGCAGTTGATCATTGCTTTATCATCCACCTGAACACGCTGTGCACCCATTTCAAGCTCTTCCAAGCCCGGTGCAACATCGAGGTGTTCTAAGGCAGCAGATGCTCGTGCCAACGAATCGGTGGGATCTGTTGATCGCACGATATTGGTTCCAGCGGGTTGTGCAGTTGCCATGCGCGGCGATGATTGCTCTGAATCAGATACCACTTGCGTATTAGTCGTTTTTTGCGAGTCGATGGTCGCAGACTTGTGTTCAGGTGTAGTCGGTTTTTGCGAATCATCTTCAAAATCGTCCCAACTAAGGATAGACATATCAATTCTCTCTTCGTTGCTTTATATCTTTTATTTAGACATCTCAAGCAAGGAGATGTCCTACTATACGCTCAATTTGTGTAAGCAAAATTAAGTTTTATTGATTGAGTTTTAAAAAGTGACCAATGGCACCGACAATCCCTAAGACTTATTTTGATTACGCTGTTGTCTACGTATTTTAAAAAACGCGTAAACGAGGGGGATATAAAACACTAGAAAGGCACAAATCAGAACAATCACACCAAATTGATAATTATGACTGAGATGGAACATGATCGATGCCTCTATAGGAACCTCTCTTGCGGAGCTTTAGTTGCTCCTCACCTCTCCTAAACGGAGAGGGAGTTTGTTAAGAGAGGAATAAAATTACTGACAAGCTTCGCAGTCTGGGTTGTCAATTGAACACGCCATTGGCACTGGAGCCGCAGTGGTAAAACCATCTTCTTCAACCGCAGTTTCAGGTTTCTTCTCTGCAACCACTGCTGCTGGTGCTGCAACTACAGGTGCTTCAACCGATGCTGGTTTAACTGCATTCAGTGCGCCAGTATTGATCGTTGATTTCTCTGCTGAAGTTGCACCTAAAGCTCGGAGGTAATAGGTGGTCTTAAGACCACGTAACCATGCCATCTTATAGGTGATGTCCAGTTTCTTACCGTTCGCGCCAGCGATGTAAAGGTTCAATGACTGTGCTTGGTCGATCCACTTTTGACGACGTGATGCAGCATCCACGATCCAGCGAGTATCCACTTCAAACGCAGTCGCGAAGATTGCTTTTAATTCATCAGGAATACGCGCAATCTTTTGTACTGAACCTTCGAAGTGTTTCAGGTCATTGACCATCACGGTATCCCACAGACCACGTTGTTTTAATGCACGAACGAGGTAAGGGTTGATCACGGTGAATTCACCAGAAAGGTTTGATTTCACATACAAGTTCTGGAACGTCGGCTCAATCGATTGAGATACGCCACAAATGTTAGAGATGGTTGCAGTCGGTGCAATCGCCATCACATTTGAGTTACGCATACCGTCTTTTTGAACTTTGGTACGTAATGAATCCCAGTCTAAACGTTGTGTACGATCAACTTCGAACATACGCTCTGGACGTGATTTCGAAACGATTTCTAAAGAGTCGATTGGCAAGATCCCTTGATCCCACAATGAACCTTTGAATGTTGAGTAAGCACCACGTTCGATTGCAAGGTTGCTTGACGTTTCGATTGCGTAGTAGCTGATCACTTCCATTGATTCATCAGCGAAATCAACCGCTGCATCTGAACCATAAGCAAGATTCATTTCATACAATGCATCTTGGAAGCCCATGATCCCCATACCCACAGGGCGGTGTTTCAAGTTTGAGTTCTTCGCTTGTGGCACGGCATAGTAGTTAATGTCGATCACGTTATCGAGCATGCGAACTGCTGTTTTTACAGTACGGGCAAGCTTCTCACGATCTAACACACCACCTTGAACGTGTTGTACAAGGTTGATCGAACCTAAGTTACAGACCGCGATTTCGTCTTGGTTGGTATTTAAGGTAATTTCTGTACACAAGTTAGATGAGTGAACCACACCCACGTGTTGTTGTGGTGAACGTAAGTTACATACGTCTTTGAATGTGATCCACGGATGGCCTGTTTCGAACAACATCGAAAGCATTTTGCGCCATAAATCTTTCGCACGGACTTTCTTGTGCAACATGTTTTCTTGTTTTGCGACCGCTTCGTAGTGTGCATAACGCTCAGCAAATTCAGCACCCGTTAAATCATGCAGGTCTGGTGTTTCAGAAGGCGTGAACAATGTCCACTCAGCATCTTCAAATACACGTTGCATGAACAGGTCAGGCACCCAGTTCGCTGTGTTCATGTCATGGGTACGACGACGGTCATCACCGGTGTTCTTACGTAGCTCTAGGAATTCTTCAACATCCAAGTGCCAAGTTTCCAGGTATGCACAAACTGCACCTTTACGCTTACCACCTTGGTTCACCGCAACGGCAGTATCGTTGGCAACTTTAAGGAATGGAACCACACCTTGTGATTTACCGTTGGTGCCTTTGATATAAGAGTTCAAGGCACGTACTGGTGTCCAGTCATTACCGAGACCGCCTGCCCATTTAGACAACATTGCGTTATCACGCATTGCGCCATAAATGTCGTACAGGTCATCACCAATGGTGGTCAAGTAACAGCTTGATAATTGCGGACGCAAAGTACCTGAGTTAAACAGGGTAGGTGTAGATGCCATGTAGTCGAAGCTAGACAATAAGTCATAGAACTCGATCGCACGATCTTCTCTGTTTTCTTCATTGAGCGAAAGACCCATTGATACACGCATAAAGAATAATTGTGGTAATTCAAAACGCACGCCATTTGAATGGATGAAGTAACGGTCAAATAAAGTTTGTAGACCTAAGTAAGTAAACTGGTTTGAGCGTTCTGGTTTGATCGCCGCAGCCAATTTCGCAAGGTCGAAGTCAAGCAGGTCTTTAGAAAGCAGATCAAGCTCAATACCTTTCTTCAAGAAGGTTTCTAAAGCATCGCCTTCTAAAGTGTCTGTTGGCAGACCCAAGAACTCTAAACCTGTGCTAACCAATTCGTTACGAAGTAAACGAGCAGTCACATAGGTGTAGTTTGGCTCTTGTTCAATACGGGTACGCGTTGCCATCATCATGGTGGTTGCAATATCGCTTTCTTTTACGCCGTTGTAGAGGTTCTTAACGGTTTCATCCACGATCGCTTGAACATCAATCCCTTCTAAGCCTTCACTTGCAGTTGCAATCGTGGCTGTTAATGCGTCCAAATCCAATGGCTGGAGCTGACCATTGGTATCTGTAATTTGCAGGGTAGGATGATGGTTCGCACCAGTTTGCTGACGAGCGCTTGCGCGTTGGTCGCGATAAATCACATAGGCACGGGCAACTTTCTGTTCGCCCGTACGCATCAGTGCCAATTCAACTTGGTCTTGGATTTCTTCGATATGAATCGTACCACCAGATGGTAAACGACGGTTAAACGTGTTCATTACCATTTCTGTGAGTTGTGTAATACGGTCATGGATACGACTAGAGTCAGTACCTTGTTGACCTTCAACAGCTAAAAATGCTTTCCCAATCGCAACAGAAATTTTCTCGGCATTAAATGTCGCAATCTCACCAGTGCGCTTAATGACCTGAAGTTGGCCAGGAGTAGAAGTGATGATGCTCATGTCAGCATAGCTCCATTATCATCTATTTTTATGTTCATGGACCGTTTGAATCGAGCAAAAAGTATGCCACGATGTTTGAGGGATAAACACAATACTTAGTGGTTAAAGTTTATTTTCAACACAAGATACGGGATTTTTTCCAGCAGATCAATCCTTGACATTTTACTAATTTTTTTTTCATGTCTTAACTGCTGAATTCACAGGGACATAGCATAACAAAGCCATGAAAAAAGGCTTATAGATAACTCTGTGGATAACTCAAAAAACAGACACTTAAACGGCTTTGGGTGAATAAAGAAACAAATTGTTTAACATTGGCACAAAATCTATACTAAATGTTCATCCTGTCGGAAAAAGCATGCAAAACTGAAAAATATATTAAAATTCATAATTTTAATAAAAAGATAACAAAAGGGGCTAGGCGTGTATCAGTTTGGTGAACGCCTACTTGTTTACAATGTAAACGTGTGTATATTGCAAAACATAAACCAATGTATCTGTCAGGTTTTTGATAGGCGGATTCACTCAGATTTTAGGGGCAAACAAATGAGCCAAGAAGAAAAGTTACCGAAGATTTTGATCGTAGAAGATGATGAGCGCTTAGCACGTTTAACACAAGAGTATTTGATCCGTAACGGTTTGGAAGTTGGGGTTGAAACAGACGGTAATCGTGCAATTCGTCGTATTATCAGCGAGCAGCCAGATCTGGTTGTCCTCGATGTCATGTTACCAGGCGCAGATGGTTTAACCGTTTGTCGTGAAGTGCGTCCACATTATCACCAACCAATCTTGATGCTGACTGCGCGTACAGAAGATATGGATCAGGTGCTTGGTTTGGAAATGGGTGCCGATGACTATGTGGCTAAACCTGTTCAGCCACGTGTGTTACTAGCGCGTATTCGTGCTTTATTACGTCGCACTGACAAAACCGTAGAAGACGAAGTGGCACAACGTATCGAGTTTGATGATCTGGTGATTGATAATGGCGGTCGTTCAGTGACTTTAAATGGTGAGTTGGTTGACTTCACTAGCGCTGAATATGATTTGTTGTGGTTATTGGCTTCGAATGCAGGTCGTATCCTGTCTCGTGAAGATATTTTCGAGCGCCTACGCGGTATCGAATATGATGGTCAAGATCGTTCAATCGATGTACGGATTTCTCGTATTCGTCCAAAAATTGGTGATGATCCTGAAAATCCAAAACGTATTAAAACTGTACGTAGTAAAGGTTATTTATTCGTTAAAGAAACCAACGGAATCTAAATACTCTAAAGCCTCCTGATCTTAGGGGGCTTTTCCCTTGATAGAAGGGGCCTTGTGCAGCGTAGCTGTTCAGGGGAGATGTTCACTAGCTTGGAATTATTTACCCTATGGTAAGTCGAGTACTGAAAAACAGCATATTTTTGCGTATTTATGCTGGTTTGGTCGTTTTGGTCGTTGTGGTTGCCGCATTTTGTTATTTGCTGGTGCAGATCATTAACTATCAACGTGCGCAAGAATATCGTGAATCTCTTACTGATGGTATTTCCTATGTCATTAGTGAAGGTGTATCTCGTCAGCCAGAAAAACAGCAGAAGTTAGATTGGATTTCCGATGCTTCTGATTTGCTGGAATTGCCGATCTACTATGTCGATGCAGAACGGGTAGAACTGTCTCGCACCGAAAAAAAGCGCATCGCAGAACAAAAATCAGTGGTTCGTTATGATGCCAATAATGGTATAGGTTATATCATTATCGGTTTAAAAGACGATTCTAAGCATTACCTGTATATCAAAGTCGATAAAATTGGCGAACGCCAGATGAAAGCGCTACCGATTTTTGTACTGGATTATTTGATTTTCTATCCAGGGCAGGAGCGTGAGTACTTAGATAAAATCAAAAAGCATTTTTATTATCCAATTGAAATTGCAGATATTAAAGATATCAATCTGGATTCAGAGCAAATTGGTCGTTTGCGCCAAGATCAGAGTGTATTGTTGTATAAAGACAGTGCAACGGTGCGTGGAACCACCATTTCGATTGTTTCTCCAATGCCGAACCATCCTGCGCAAGTGCTGATTTTAGGGCCTGTGCCGATGTTTAACTGGATGCCGTTCCAACTGTCTGCAGGCATTACTTTATTTAGCTTGTTCCTGTTGAGCTTGGGGGTATACGGTCTGATTTTGCCATTGGAGCGAAAAATCCGTCAGGTTCGTTATGCTCTGAACAAGATGAAATCAGGCGATTTGTCCTTGCGTGTCCCGATTGAGGGAAGCGATGAGATGGCAAACTTGGCTTCCAGCTATAACAACATGTCGGATCATATTCAGCGTTTGATTGAAGCGCAGCGTGAGTTGATGCGTGCGGTGTCACATGAGTTGAGAACGCCAGTAGCGCGAATCCGTTTTGGTATGGAAATGCTGGCAGAGGAAGACGATTATAATTATCGTATTCAACAGGTCGATATGATTGATAAGGATATTGAGGCATTGAATACCTTGATTGACGAGATCATGACCTATGCCAAACTGGAACAGGGCACGCCGTCTTTAGATTTTGAAGACATTGTTCTGGTCGAGGTGCTGGATCAGGTGGCGATGGAAACCGAGGCACTGAAGACGCAAAAAGAAATTGAACTGATTGCACCAGCGTTGTCTTTAAAGGTAGATGCAGAACGTCGTTACCTGCATCGTGTGGTACAAAATCTGGTCGGCAATGCGGTACGTTACTGTGATCATAAGGTGCGTATCAGCGGTGGGATTCATGCTGATGGCAATGCCTATGTTTGTGTCGAAGATGACGGGCCGGGGATTCCAGAGCAAGAACGCAGTCGTATTTTTGAAGCTTTTGCGCGTCTAGATGACAGTCGTACCCGTGCTTCGGGTGGTTATGGTCTGGGCTTGTCAATTGTCAGCCGGATTGCGTACTGGTTCGGTGGCACCATTCAAGTCGATCAAAGTCCAAACTTGGGCGGTGCACGTTTTATCATGACGTGGCCTGCCAAGCGTTATAAGCAAGTGATTAAAAAATAGAATGAAAAGACAGTTGCTCTTTTTGATGTAATAAAAAGCCAGGGGGATATTGCCTTGGCTTTTTTTATAGCAAAATTTTAAGCCCGTTCACTTGCTTTTGCATAGCGAGATGCATTGGCAGGAACGGAGGGGGTGCATGGGGCAATTATGCCCATGTTTTTGACCAGTAAGCCTGATGTTCTGTACTGTTCCACTGACCTTTAATTTGGGCAGCCTGAAAAGAGTCTAATGCCTGAACACGCTGCATGTAATTTAAAGTGGCAGGAAATCTTTGCTTGTCTGGAATTAAATTTAACAGGGCTTCTACTAAAAAGACCATCATGATGTCGGCAGCTGAGAAAGCTTCTCCTGCAAACCATGTGTGTGTTGCAAGATGCTGTTCTATCAATGTCATCTGCTGATAAAGGGTTGGATTGAGAAACTGTCGGTCAAAGGATCGCTTTATTATTCTGATTAAAGGTCGTGCAAAAAAAGGTGACCGATCTACCATTCCCTTGTAAGGTGTCCGCCAGCAAATATCCTACGATTGCACCAATAAAACTGATCGGGTGGCGGGTGTGTGGAAAGCGAATCAGCAGCCCGAGCAGAACCGAATTGGCAGGCCAGAAAGAGGCGAGAAAAGTCAGGTGTCTGGTGGCGATGCCAATGAGGCAGCACAGCAGAATTACCCCAGTAAAGAATGCGAATAATTGTAAAAGCGAGCGTGGTTTGAGTACTGCATGGGCTTGAGGCATAGAGACGTGTTTCTATGGCGAGATGAGGTCGCGCTATTATATAAATTCTGTTTAAAATTTCACCATAAAACTACGCCAATGCAATGGTTTAGTTTGTGCAGCAATATATTGGGGCATGTTGATTAAAATACGAATGTTTTTGATTCACCCATAAAGAAAAAAATGATCAATATGCTCTTCTTGATTAGATAATTCGATTTTTAGGGGTGAATTAACCGTGATCTTGGATATATCCGTAAATTTGAGGACAAAATCATCCGAAAGACTAAAGCGCTTCAACTAGCATGAGAAATTAGAAATCAGGTACAATTGGCGGGATTAATTTTGTGTTTGGTGTATTTGAAGGCCAATACATACATTCTTTGTTAAAAATAGGCCTGCCAGGAGTTATCCCCGCATGAGTGCCATTACTCCATACGATTGGGCAATAATTGCCTTCGTGATCGGCGTTACATTTCTTTGCGTTTTTATGCTGACAGTTCCCTTACTCCTCGGGGGTAAAGCATGGGGACGTGCAAAGCAAGAGCAGTTTGAGTCAGGTGTCGTAGGTGCGGGCGGTGCTCGTATCCGCCTGTCAGCCAAATTCTATTTAGTTGCAATTTTCTTTGTGGTTTTCGATCTGGAAGCCCTCTATCTCTACGCTTGGGCAACTTCGGTTCGTGAAGTCGGCTGGGTGGGTTTTGCAACGGCTGCCGTGTTTATTTTAGTTTTATTGATCGGTTTGATTTATGAGCTTTCGACTGGCGCACTTAACTGGGCTCCTTCGGATCGTCGTAAAGCAGCGGGTGTTAAAACCAAAATTGGTTCGCCAAATATGAATATTGCTGACATTACGCGATTCAATAACATTGAAGAGTTAGTTGTCGATCCTACTGGTCATATTCCAGCACAGTCTTCTGGTCGTGTTAAATCAAAAACACCGACTACATCATCATTTGAACAGGAGTAAGTCGGGATGAAATATACTTTAACCCGTGCGAATCCGGATGCCGATCAATATCCATTACAAGATCGTCAAATCGTCACTGATCCACTTGAGGAAGAAGTGAATAAAAGTGTGATGATGACACGTCTTGAGGATGTGTTGCATACAGCCGTGAACTGGGGGCGTAAAAACTCTTTGTGGCCATTTAACTTTGGTACGTCATGCTGCTACGTTGAATATGCAACCACATTAACAGGTGTGCATGACTTGTCACGTTTTGGTGCCGAGGTGATTCGAGCTTCACCACGTCAAGCGGATTTGATGATTGTTGCAGGGACTTGCTTTGTCAAAATGGCGCCTGTAATCCAACGTTTGTATGAACAAATGCTTGAGCCTAAATGGGTCATCTCGATGGGTGCTTGTGCTAACTCAGGTGGTATGTACGACATCTATTCAGTGGTTCAAGGCGTAGACAAAATTATTCCTGTTGATGTGTACATCCCAGGTTGTCCGCCACGTCCAGAAGCATTGATCCAAGCATTGATGTTATTGCAAGACCAAATTCAGCTTGAGCGCCGTCCACTTTCAGCGGTTATTGGTGATGATCTTCAGCCTGTGTATAAGCCAAAGATGATGCCAGAACGTGACCGTAAAAATGCGGAACGTATTGCGGTGAAAAACCTACGCTCTATGGATGACATTAAATAATTTTAACGATGAGTTTTTGACATATTCCATGATGAATATGGTCGTCGGGAAAATTGACAAAATTTGTATTAAATAGGAAGCCAAGCCAATGGCTGAAACTGACATTGCTATGCCAGAATCAACTCCAGTTGATTCACGCCCAGCATTTGCAATCGTAGAAGAGCTCAAAACCAAATTTGGTGAGAACTTCTATGTGCAGGCGACTTTTGAAGAGTTTCCAACAGTCTGGGTTGAGCGCGCACGCGTGCAAGAAGTCCTTATGTTCCTCCGTAAAGTGGAACGTCCTTATGTAATGTTGTTTGACTTGTCTGCGGTCGATGAGCGTTTACGTGTTCACCGTGACGGTTTGCCAGCATCTGACTTTACTGTGTTCTATCACTTGTTATCGCTTGAGCGTAATAGTGATATTCGTATTAAAGTTGCATTGAATGAAAATGATTTAAGCATCCCAACCGCAACCAATATCTGGCCAAATGCCAACTGGTACGAGCGTGAAGCTTACGATATGTTTGGTATCGATTTCGCAGGGCACCCAATGCTCCGTCGTATCTTGTTGCCGACGTATTGGGAAGGTCATCCATTGCGTAAAGAATATTCTGCCCGTGCGACAGAATATACCCCGTACATGCAAGACCAAGCGAAGCAAGATTTCGAACAAGAACACTTACGCTTTGTGCCAGAAGACTGGGGGCTAAAACGCGGTAATGATGACGAAGACTTCATGTTCCTGAACTTGGGTCCTAACCATCCATCTGCGCATGGTGCGTTCCGTGTGGTTTTACAATTGGACGGTGAAGAAGTCAAAGACTGTGTGCCTGATATCGGTTATCACCACCGTGGTGTGGAAAAGATGGCTGAACGTCAAACCTGGCATTCATTCATTCCGTATACCGATCGTGTCGATTACTTGGGTGGTTGTGCGCAAAACATGCCATATGTGATGGCTGTTGAGCAAATGGCAGGGATTAAAGTCCCTGAGCGTGCACAAGTGATTCGTGTGATGTTGAACGAGTTATTCCGTATCAATAACCACTTATTATTCTGTGGTACCGCGATTCAGGATGCGGGCGGTATGACCCCTGTATTCTATATGTTCGCAGACCGTCAAAAAGTCTATGACATCGTTGAAGCGATTACCGGTTACCGTATGCATCCAGCATGGTTCCGTATCGGCGGTACAGCACATGACCTTCCAAACAACTGGCAAAAACTTGTTAAAGAATTGCTAGAGTGGATGCCGAAGCGTTTGAACGAGTACTACACTGCTGCGCTTAAAAACTCAGTCTTTATCGGTCGTACCCGCAACGTTGCGCAATACGATGCGAAATCTGCATTGGCTTGGGGTGTGACAGGGACAGGTTTACGTGCAACGGGTATTGATTTCGACGTGCGTAAATATCGTCCATACAGTGGTTATGAAAACTTCGACTTTGATATTCCAGTGGAATACGAAGGCGATGCCTATGCACGTGTACTGGTTCACTTCCGTGAAATTACTGAATCATTGAAAATCATTCAGCAGTGCTTGGACAACATGCCATCTGGTCCATATAAAGCGGATCATCCATTGGCTGTTCCACCACCGAAAGATAAGACATTACAAGATATTGAAACCTTGATTACGCACTTCTTAAGCGTATCTTGGGGTCCTGTAATGCCAGCGGGCGAGTCTTCATTTATGACTGAAGTCGTGAAGGGTGCGAGTACCTATTACCTCACTTCTGACAAGTCAACCATGAGTTACCGTACCCGTATTCGTACACCAACGTTCACGCATTTACAGCAAATGCCTTCAGTGATTAATGGCAGTTTGGTTTCTGACCTGATCATTTATTTGGCAACCATTGACGTGGTTATGGCTGACGTGGATCGCTAGGGGTAAACGATTATGATGATTTTGACTGATAAAAAACCACGTGTGAATGTTGAAGGGATTTTGACTGCGGACGAAATTCATGACATCGAACATCACATTGGTCATTACCCGTACCCACGTGCAGCATCTTTGGATGCCTTGAAGTGTGTACAACGCCGTAATGGCTGGGTAGATGATGCACAGATGAATGCGATTGCACAGCTATTGACCATGAGCGTAGCGGATCTGGAAGGTGTTGCAACTTTCTATAACCGTATCTACCGTCAACCTGTTGGCCGTCATGTGATTCTATTGTGTGACTCAATTGCATGCTTCTTGATGGGTGCAGAAACTTTGGCAGAAGCGTTCCAGCGCGAGTTGGGTATCCAGTATGGACAAACCACCGCAGATGGTCGTTTTACCTTGCTCCCAATTTGCTGTTTAGGCAACTGCGATAAAGGTCCAACTTTAATGATTGATGAAGATACTCACGGTCTCGTGGACGTTTCATCGGTTAAACAGTTATTGGAGAAGTATGTATGAATACTGAACCAAAACCAATCTATGGCGACGGTAACCCAGAAACGCATCCATTGACTTGGCGTTTGAGCAAACAAGAATTTGTTCGTGCGGCAGATGAGTACGAAGCACTAGAAGGCTATGCTGGCTTTAAAAAAGCCTTGAGCATGCCACCAAAAGATGTACTTGAAGTCATTAAAGCTGCGACTGTTAAAGGTCGTGGTGGTGCAGGTTTCCCAGCAGGGATTAAATGGTCATTGATGGCGCCAAATGATGGCGGGCCACGCTATTTGATCTGTAATGCCGATGAAATGGAACCAGGTACCTTTAAAGACCGTTTGTTGATGGAAAAACTTCCTCATCAATTGATCGAAGGCATGTTGATTGCAGGTTACACCTTAGAAGCAACTCAAGGTTATATCTTCATCCGTGGTGAATATGTTGAAGCGGCTCAATACTTAAATGAAGCATTAGAGCAAATCCGTGCCAAAGGTTACTTGGGTGACAACATCCTTGGAACAGGCTGGAACTTTGATATGCACGTTCACACAGGCGCAGGTCGTTATATCTGTGGTGAAGAAACTGCATTGATCAACTCGCTTGAAGGTCGCCGCGCCAATCCGCGTACCAAACCGCCATTCCCGCAAGTAGCAGGGGCATGGGGTCGTCCAACGATTGTCAACAACGTTGAAACCTACAATAACTTGCCAGCGATCATGTTGCGTGGCCCAGAGTGGTATATCAACCTGTCTGCGGGTAAATCAAAAGATCCAGGCACCAAGATTTATGGTGCATCAGGCAAAGTTAAATTCCCGGGCCTTTGGGAACTACCATTTGGTACAACTGCGCGTGAAGTGATTGAAGAGCATGCGGGTGGTATGCGCGACGGTCTAACCCTGAAAGCATGGTTACCAGGTGGTGCATCAACCGACTTCTTGGCTGCCGAACACATTGATTTGCCAATGGATTCAGAAACGATCATGAAAGCAGGTTCTCGTTTGGGAACGTGTTTACTCATGGTGGTGGATGAAACCCAATGTATGGTTTCTGCAACACGTAATTTAGAAGAATTCTTTGCGCGTGAATCATGTGGTTTCTGTACACCATGCCGTGATGGTTTACCTTGGGCAGTGAAAGCGCTTAAAGCACTGGAAGCAGGCGAAGGTAAGAAAGAAGATATCGATCATTTACAAGAACTGACGCGTAAATTATGGATCGGTAAAACTTTCTGTGCTCACGCACCAGGTGCGATGGAGCCGCTTATGGGCGCACTTAAATATTTCCGTAACGAGTTCGAAGCTAAGGTTAAAACCCATGCTCCAGCTCTAGACGTAGAACAAGCTTAAGGAATTCGACTATGGCTACAATTCATGTCGATGGAAAATCGTATGAAGTTAACGGCTCAGAAAACTTGCTTCAAGCATGTCTCAGCCTTGGCATCGACATCCCGTATTTTTGTTGGCACCCATCCTTAGGTTCTGTTGGTTCTTGTCGTCAATGTGCGGTGACCCAGTATGCAAATCCTGAGGATACACGTGGACGCTTGGTGATGTCATGTATGACACCTGCTGCCGACAATACCTATATTTCGATTGAAGACAAAGAAGCAACGGATTTCCGTGCGTCGATCGTTGAATTCTTGATGACCAACCACCCACACGACTGTCCAGTCTGTGAAGAAGGTGGTCACTGTCATTTACAAGATATGACGGTGATGACGCAACACGATCGTCGTCGTTATCGCTTTACTAAACGGACTCACTATAACCAAGAGTTGGGTTCGTTTATTGCGCATGAGATGAACCGTTGTATCGCGTGCTATCGTTGTGTGCGTTATTACAAAGACTATGCTGGTGGTACCGACTTTGGTGTCTATGCCAATGCGTCACGTGTTTATTTCGGTCGTCCAGAATCAGGTACTTTAGAATCTGAATTTTCGGGTAACTTGACTGAAGTGTGTCCAACAGGTGTATTTACCGACAAGACCCATTCAGCACGCTATAACCGTAAATGGGACATGCAATATGCGCCAAGCGTATGTTTCGGCTGTTCTTCAGGTTGTAACATCTCTCCGGGTGAGCGTTATGGCGAAATCCGTCGTGTTGAAAACCGTTTCAATGGTTCTGTGAACCAATACTTCCTGTGTGATAAAGGTCGTTTCGGTACAGGCTATGTCAATCGTGAAGATCGTCCACGTCAACCACAGTTCCGCAATGGTGAAACTGTTGCAACCGTAAGCGTTGATCAGGCGCTTGATCAAGTGATTGCACAGCTGAAAGGCAAAAAAGTGTTAGGAATTGGTTCTCCACGCGCAAGCTTGGAATCAAACTACGCACTGCGTGAATTGGTTGGACAAGACAACTACTCAACAGGGATGTCTCAAAAAGAGCAGAACTTGGTTGAGTTAGCCGCATCAATCATGCAAACACAGGGTATCTATAACCCGAACATGCGTGAAATTGAAAGCTATGATGCGGTATTGATCTTGGGTGAAGACTTAACACAAACTGCGCCACGTATGGCTTTATCTGTTCGCCAAGCTGCGAAAAACAAAGCTAAAGAAATGGCTGCTGCAACACGTACGCCAGACTGGTTGGCTGAACCGGTACAACGTATTGGTCAAGATGCAAAATCACCAATCTATATCCTTGCTGCAACGCAAACGCGTTTAGCGGATGTGGCAACAGGTGAAGTGGTTGCATCACCAAATGATATCGCACGTTTAGGTTTTGCAGTTGCTGCTGCGGTGAAAGGCGAAGCGCTGTCTGGTTTAGCGGATGATGCCAAAGCATTTGCGCAAACCATTGCGGATAATTTGAAAGCTGCGAAAAAGCCATTGATTATTTCGGGCACCAGCTTACAAGATCCTGCCATCATGGAAGCTGCGGCACAAGTTGCGCAGAACCTCGGTGCAAATGCAGGCTTGTCATTGACTGTTCCTGAAGTGAACTCAATGGGCTTGGCATTGTTCGGTGGCTTAAGTCTAGAACAAGCATTTGCAAAAGACTTTGATACTGTGGTTGTGGTTGAAAATGACTTAACCCGTCGTTTACCAGTGGCACAAGTCAAAGCTGCACTGGATAAAGCTGAAACTGTGATTGTATTGGATCATAGCGAAACTGAAACCTTGAAACTTGCAGATATCGTACTTTCAGCAGCGAGTTTTGCCGAAGGTGATGGTACTGTCGTGAGTCAAGAAGGCCGTGCACAACGTTTCTACCAAGTGTATGACCCAAGCTACTACACGCCAGAATATGCGATCAAAGAATCTTGGCGCTGGTTACATGCCATTGAGACAGGTCTCAAAGGCAAAGCAGTAGACTGGACATTGCTGGATGATGTGATTGAAGACATCGTGAAGAATGTACCAGTACTTGCAGCAATCGAAGATGTTGCACCAGATGCGGGTTACCGTATCCATGGCTTGAAGATTGCACGTGAACCACGTCGTTATTCAGGTCGTACTGCAATTCGTGCGCCGTTATCGATTCACGAACCGAAACAGCCGACTGATCCGGATTCAGCATTAACGTTCTCGATGGAAGGTTATGTCGGAACTCAGACTGCATCTTCATTGGTACCTTTCGCATGGTCTGCGGGCTGGAACTCACCACAAGCTTGGAACAAATACCAAGATGAAGTGGGTGGTCACTTAAAAGGTGGTGATTCAGGTATCCGTCTATTTGATCGTTTAGCTAAACGTCCTGCACGTAGCTATGTTGCACCAACCGCTGTGGTGGTGAACCCTGAAAGTTTCCGTCTTGTGCCAATGCACCATATCTTTGGTTCTGGTGAATTCACTATCAAAACACCTGCAATGGAATCTCGCATTCCTGAAGCGATGTTTGCGGTGGGTGAGCAAGATGCGACTCGCTTAAATGTTCAGGATGGTCAGCGTATTACCGTGCAAGCGGGCGAAACTAGCATCAGCTTACCTGTACAAGTGATTGAATATTTACCAACAGGCTATATTGGTTATCCAATTGGTCTAGCACCAACAGTTTCATTGGCAGAGCCTGTGTCTGTGGCGGTAGGAGTGTAATTCATGAATCAAGAAATTATACGTCAAACGCCACTTTGGGCTGAGAACTGGCCAATCGCTTATTCAGTGATTCAAGCCGTGGTGATCTTGCTGGTGGTGGTTTTGGTTGCTGCGTTAATGTCATTTATTGAGCGTCGTCTCTTGGCATTATGGCAAGATCGTTACGGTCCAAACCGTGTTGGTCCTGGCGGTATGTTCCAGATTGTTGCCGACATGCTCAAGATCATGTTCAAAGAAGACTGGACACCAAAGTTTGCTGATAAGCTCACGTTCCGTTTAGCACCAGCCGTTGCGATGGCAACTGCGGTACTTTCGTTTATGGTCATTCCAGTAAGCCCTACACTGGGCGTTGCGGATATGAGTATCGGTCTATTGTTCTTTATGGCAATGGCGGGTATTGCAGTCTATGCAGTGTTATTTGGTGGCTGGGCGTCTAACAACAAATACTCATTACTTGGTGGTCTTCGTTCTGCCGCTCAAACCATTTCTTATGAAGTGTTCTTGGGTATCTCGTTGATGGGTGTGGTTGCAATTGCAGGCTCATTCAACCTTCGTGAAATCGTTGAAGCACAACGTGATATGTGGTTCATCATTCCTCAATTCTTAGGTTTCTTGATCTTTGTGGTTGCGGGTGTTGCCGTTACGCATCGTCATCCATTTGACCAACCAGAAGCTGAGCAAGAATTGGCCGAAGGTTACCATGTCGAATATGGTGGTATGAAGTGGGGGATGTTCTTCGTTGCGGAATATGTCAACGTGGTATTGATCTCTGCCTTGATCGTCACCTTATTCTTCGGCGGATGGCTTGCACCATTCAACTTGGAAATTCCATTTGTTCCACCATTATTCTGGTTCGTGATTAAAACAGCATTCTTTGTAATGATGTTTGTCTTGGCACGTGGTTCGTTAATGCGTCCTCGTTATGACCAAGTGATGAACTTTGGTTGGAAAGTTTGTTTGCCATTGGCGTTGGTCAACTTGTTAGTGACTGGTGCTGTGATTCTGATGAATCAGGCCTAGGACAGCAGGGAGTACAAAATGTATAAAATTCTAGCTGGCTTTGGATCGATTGTACGTTCGTTATGGATGGTGTTCAGCCATGTCACACGTAAACGTGACACGATCTTATATCCAGAAGTACCAGGTGAACAAATTGCACCTCCACGCTATCGTGGTCGTATCGTATTAACACGTGACCCGGATGGTGAAGAGCGCTGTGTGGCATGTAACCTGTGTGCGGTTGCTTGTCCTGTTGGCTGTATTTCATTACAGAAAGCGGAAAAAGAAGATGGACGTTGGTATCCAGAATTTTTCCGTATCAACTTCTCACGCTGTATTTTCTGCGGTATGTGTGAAGAAGCATGTCCAACGACTGCCATTCAGTTGACCCCGGATTTCGAACTGGGTGAATATGTACGTCAAGACTTGGTTTATGAAAAAGAAAACTTACTCATTTCTGGACCGGGTAAATATCCTGACTACAACTTCTACCGTGTTACCGGTATGGCGGTAAGTGGCAAAGAAAAAGGTCAAGCACAGAAAGAAAGTGCACCAGTAGATGTACGGAGCTTATTACCATGATGTGGCCATTTTATTTGATGGCACTTGTGGCCATCGTTTCGACGATTCGTGTTGTAACCAATACGAATCCAGTGCATGCACTGTTAAGTTTGATCGTTTCTCTTCTAGCGGTTGCTGGTATTTTCATGATCGTGGGTGCGCCGTTCGCGGCTGCCCTTGAGATCATCGTTTATGCTGGTGCCATCATGGTCTTGTTCGTTTTTGTTGTAATGATGCTGAATCTTGGACAAGAAACCATTGAACAAGAGCGTAAATGGTTGAGTTCAGACGCTTGGGCTTTTCCTGCACTGATGAGCTTTTTATTGGCTTTGATCTTGGTGTGGATGCTGGGTGGTGAATACACCACAATTTCTGCACCTATGGGGACAGAAATTGTAGGTCCGAAAGCTGTCGGTCAAGCGCTATTTACTCACTATCTATTATTGGTAGAAGTTGCCGCGATGTTATTGCTTGCAGCACTGGTTGCAGCATTCCACTTAGGCAAACGTGAACCAGGTGCAGAAGAGGATAAAGAATAATGGGACACATCCCTTTAGAACATGGTTTGATCGTTGCAACCATCCTTTTTGCACTGGGTTTTTACGGTGTAATGGTGCGACGTAACCTTTTATTTATGCTAATGAGCCTTGAAGTGATGATGAATGCCGCTGCGCTGGCATTCGTTTTAGCGGGTAGCGTTTGGGCACAGCCAGATGGACAGATCATGTTCATTCTGATTTTGACGCTTGCTGCAGCAGAGGCATGTATCGGTCTTGCGATCGTCCTTCAGTTTTATCATCGCTTCCATCATCTGGATGTGGATGCTGCTAGTGAGATGCGCGGATGAGTACATTATATTTAACCATTTTATTTCCGCTCATTGGTTTTATCCTCTTGGCGGCAGGGCGTAATAAACTGTCTGAAAACCTGGCAGCTATTATTGGTGTTGGTTCAGTCGGTTTGTCTGCGTTATTCGCTTTAATTGCGGGTCTTGCATTTACCAGCAGCGGCCAAACTGTTTTTGTTCAACACCTATGGACATGGTTCAGTGTTGGCGGTTTTGAGCCAGGTATCAGCTTGCACCTTGATGGTTTGTCATTACTGATGACAGGCATGATCACGGGTGTTGGTTTCCTGATTCACATCTTCGCATCTTGGTATATGCGTGGTGAAGAAGATTACGCACGTTTCTTCTCTTATTTCAACCTGTTCGTTGCCAGCATGTTGTTGTTGGTACTCGGCGATAACCTGGCGTTATTGTTCTTGGGTTGGGAAGGTGTAGGTCTGTGTTCATACCTGTTGATTGGTTTCTACTACTCGAACCTTGCAAATGGTTGGGCAGCAATCAAGGCATTTACCGTAACACGTGTGGGTGACGTTTTCTTACTCATCGCACTGTTCTTGCTCTATCAACAGTTTGGTACGTTGAATACCCAGTACATTGTTGAAAATGCAGCGACTGTGATGACACAAAGTTCATCATTGTCGATCTGGACAGCATTGATGTTGTTCTTGGGTGCGGCAGGTAAATCAGCGCAGATTCCATTACAAACTTGGTTAGCCGATGCGATGGCTGGTCCTACACCAGTATCTGCATTGATCCATGCTGCGACCATGGTCACAGCAGGTGTGTACTTATGCTGCCGTATGTTCTCTGTGATGGAAATGGCGCCAGCAGTGATGCAGTTCATTTCGATTACTGGTGCTGTGACTTTGCTGGTTGCTGGCTTTGCGGCCTTGGTTCAAACCGATATCAAACGTATCTTGGCTTACTCAACCATGAGTCAGCTCGGTTATATGTTTATGGCGGTGGGTGCGGAAGCATACCAAGCGGGCTTATTCCACATGTTGGCTCACGCATTCTTCAAAGCGTTATTGTTCCTTTCTTCAGGTGCCGTAATTCTTGCATGTCATCATGAACAAAACATTTTCAAAATGGGTGGATTACGTCATAAGATTCCATTTGTATTCTGGTGTTTCGTGATCGGTGGTGGCGCATTGGCAGCACTTCCAATCGTGACGGTTGGCTTCTTCTCTAAAGATGCGATCTTGGGCGCGGTATATGCTCAATCGGCTATTGCCAACCTTCCGCTTTACCATACCTTGTACTGGGTGGGTGTTGCAGGTGCATTCTTAACCTCTATTTATACCTTCCGTTTAATCTGGGTGGTGTTCTTTGGTGAAGAGAAAACCCATGCACATGCGATTCATGGTGTGACTTACTGGGCGCCGCTTGCAATCCTTGCTGCGTTGTCAACAGGCATTGGTTACTTCCTGCAAGCACCAGTAGCCAAGTTATTGACTGCTGCAAGCATTCCAAGTTTTATCGTTCCTGAAAGCTTAGAAGCAGCCGTTTCTCATGCTGAACATTTAGCAAGTGGTGTTGCCCTTGTTGGTTTAGCTGTCGGTATCTTCTTGTTTGCCTTTGCGTATGGTGCAGTGAAATCATTTGCTCAGACCTCTCTGGGTTCAGGTTTAGCACATATTTGCCGTACTGCATTTGGTTTCGATGCTTTGTATAACATCGTATTTGTAAAACCTTATTTATTGATTGCGAAAATTTTAGGTCGTGATCCTGTTGATGGGTTATGGTTGTTACTGCCTGCCATTGTGAAGGGTGGTAATAGCTTTACCAGTTCGCGTCAAACCGGTTCATTACGTGAATACGCATCAAGCATGTCACTCGGTGTAGTGGTGTTATTGATGATCTTGATCGTGATTCAGGTTGTGGGGAAATAAAATGGAAAACAATTTAATTTTACCCGCACTGATTTTAGTTCCTTTCATTGCTGGTTTTATTTGTTGGTTGGTTGATAAATACGACCAACATTTACCGCGTTGGATTGCCTTGATTGGTATGCTCATTACCTTTGGTTTGGGCATTGCACTTTGGCAAAGTGGTACATTTAGCTACGAGTTGGGCAGTAAAGTTCCGACTTGGGCGGCTGAGTTCCATCTTCCTTGGATTCAGACTTTAGGCATCAGCATTCACTTAGCGGTGGATGGTTTATCTCTGCTTATGGTGTTGCTGACTGCTTTACTGGGTGTACTTGCAGTGGGCTGTTCATGGGGCGAGATCCAAAAGAACGTAGGTTTCTTCCATTTAAACCTCCTGTGGAGTTTAGGTGGGGTCATCGGTGTATTCTTGGCGATTGACTTATTCCTGTTCTTCTTCTTCTGGGAGATGATGCTGGTACCAATCTACTTCCTGATTGCGTTATGGGGTCATAAAGGCTCGAATGGTCGTTCACGTGTTTACGCTGCAACCAAGTTCTTCTTGTATACACAAATCGCGGGTTTGATCATGTTGATCGGTATCTTGGGCTTAGTGGTCTATGGATACATGATGACCGGTATGATCGGCTTCGATTACAACTACCTCTTGGCCGTTGCAAACCACTTACCACCTGAAGTTGCTTACGCATTCATGTTGTGTTTCTTCATTGGTTTTGCGGTGAAATTACCTGTCTTCCCATTACACGGTTGGTTGCCTGATGCGCATGCGCAAGCACCAACAGCGGGTTCTGTGGATTTAGCAGGTATTTTGATTAAGACAGCAGCATACGGTTTGCTCCGTTTCGTGATTCCATTCTTCCCGGCAGCTTCAGCGCAGTTCGCTGACATTGCCATTATTTTGGGCTTGATTGGTATTTTCTACGGTGCATTCCTTGCGTACCAGCAAACAGACATGAAACGTTTACTTGCGTACACGTCGATTTCACACATGGGTTTCATCTTACTTGCAATTTATGCAGGTAATATCCTGACCTTCCAAGGCTTAATGATCATGATGTTGGCACATGGCTTGTCATCTGCGGCATTGTTCATTATGTCGGGTCAAGTCTATGAGCGTGTACATACCCGTGACTTGCGCTTGATGGGCGGTCTTCGTGGTCAACTGCAATACCTGCCATTCTTCTTGATGTTCTTTGTTGCAGCACTTGTGGGTGTACCAGGTTTAGGTAACTTTATTGGTGAATTCCTGATCCTGATGGGTTCATTCAAAGCCTATCCAGCCTTCACCATTATTGCTGCAGTAAGTTTGGTGTTTGCAGGTCTTTATGGTCTGATTCTGATTCACAAAGCGTTATTTGGTGAACCAAATTCAGAACAAAAGCAGCACTACACGACACCATTGAAAGATTTATCTGCACGTGAAGTCAGCATTTTGATGGTCTGTGCGATCGGTTTGCTTTGGTTAGGTCTTTATCCACAAACTTTCTTGGATATGTCTCATTCAAGCATGCAGTGGTTGGTCAATAGTTATTTGCCAGTACAAGAAGTTGTTGAAACTGTTCAACAGGCTACAACCCAACTAGAACATGTGGAGATGCAATAAATCATGAACTTCACAATTTCTTTTTCTGAGCTTATGCCGCTAGCGCCAGTGATGATTGTGGCTTTGACTGCAATCGTAGTGATGTTGTTGACTGCGATTAAACGCAATCACAACCTTATTGCGACAACTTCGGTTGTCGGTTTAAACCTTGCTGCGATTTATATCGGCTATACCGTATTTAGCGGACACTTTGTGCCGGTTAACGTGATGGGCATGTTTATGGTTGATCCATTTACCATGCTCTATCAATTCCTGATTTTGATTGCTGCTTTGGCGTGCTGCACCTTGTCTCATGCTTATATTGAGACTTATAAGGAAAACCGCGAAGAACTGTATATCTTGTTACTGTGTTCAGTGACAGGTGCAATGTTATTGGTGGCAAGTTCGCATTATGCAGCTTTCTTCATCAGCTTGGAGTTGATGTCGATTCCTGTATACGGCATGTTGGCCTATACCTATCAACGTGGTCAGTCTTTGGAAGCAGGGATTAAATACCTAGTGCTTTCAGCAACTGCATCTGCAATGTTGTTGATGGGTATGGCATACATCTATGCTTACACAGGTTCCTTGTCATTCTATGATTCGGTACAAGCCTTGTTTACGGCAATCCAGCAACCCATGGTGTTGTTGGGCCTTGGCTTAATTATTTTTGCGGTTGCGTTTAAACTTTCACTTGCGCCATTCCATAAATGGACGCCAGATGTGTATGCGGGTGCACCAGCACCAATGGCAACCTTCTTGGCAACGGCTGCAAAAGTGGCAACGATTGGTTTGTTTGTACGTTACTTACTGACTTCTGGTGCAATTCTGGTTGAATCATTAGTAACTGTGTTAACCATTATCGCGGTATTGTCGATTGTGGTAGGTAACTTACTTGCAGTACGTCAAGTGAATTTGAAGCGTATTTTGGGTTATTCATCAATTGCGCACTTTGGTTACTTGTTGATTGCTTTAATCAGCATGACTTATGCAAGCTTAGGCAGTGTAACGGTTTATGTGATTACTTATGTGCTGACCACAATCGGTGCGTTTGGTGCTGTGGCATTAATGTCGAGCCCATATAACAACGTAGATGAAGCACAAAGTCTTGCAGACTATCGTGGTTTGTTCTGGCGCCGTCCGATCTTGACCGCAACTTTAACCGTGATGATGTTGTCTTTAGCGGGTATCCCATTAACAGCGGGCTTTATTGGTAAGTTCCTTGTGGTGATGGCTGCAGTAACAACACAACACTGGTTCTTGGCTGCGATGATCGTGGTGGGTAGTGGTATCGGTTTGTACTATTACTTGCGTGTGATGGTGGTGATGTATATGACCCCACCAGACGTACCTCGTATTGATGCTGATGCGCATTGGGGAACCAAAGTCGGTGGTCTGATGGTACTTGCTGCTGCGTTATTGGTATTCGTACTTGGTGTCTATCCAGACCCAATGATTAACTTGGCATTGAAGTCAGAGATTCTTTCTCCATTGCACTTTATGATGTCTCAACAACAGTAATCGTCGGATTTGTACAAAAAAGCCTCCAAAGTTGGGGGCTTTTTTATTGATGAGTAAAAAAACACTTTATAATAGAACGAGATTAACATTACCTAGGTACTCACTCGTGTCGATTCAAGAAATTCGTCATCCGCTTATTCGCCATAAACTTGGTTTACTACGTCGCTCTGACATCAGTACCAAGAATTTTCGTGAATTAGCGCAAGAAGTCACGATGTTACTGACTTATGAAGCAACAAAGGATCTTCCTGTTGTTGATCATGAAATTGATGGGTGGGCAGGGAAAGTCTCAACTCAACGTATCGCAGGGAAAAAAATCACCATTGTACCGATTCTACGTGCAGGTATTGGTATGCTCGAAGGTGTACTAAGCTTGATTCCAAGTGCTAAGGTCAGTGTCTTGGGGTTGGAACGTGATGAAGCGACTTTAGAAGTGCGCACCTACTACAAAAAGTTAGTGCCTGATGTTGCTAATCGTTTAGCCATGATCATTGATCCAATGCTGGCAACAGGAAATTCTTTAATTGCAGCAATTGATGTCTTGAAAGCAAGTGGCTGTAAAGATATCCGTGTCATGATTTTGGTCGCTGCACCAGAGGGCATTGCCAAAGTTGAAGCTGCGCATCCAGATGTCCGTATTTATACCGCTTCGGTTGACCAAGGTCTGAATGAAGAAGGTTATATTGTTCCTGGTTTGGGCGATGCTGGTGACAAAATTTTTGGTAGCGTGCAAAAAGACTAATTTTTGTCATATTGAGAAAAAGAGACTGAGTCCAACCGTAGAGCATTTCAGGATGGATTGAAAGTCTCTTTTTTATTTCTATATACTGTAATGATTGCATTGAGAACGTAGGATAAAGGTCATGGCACAAGAGTTCTATCAAGGAAAAGTCAAACAATATAATCCTGATAAAGGATTTGGTTTTATTGCAACTTCTGAAGGAGATATCTTTTTTCATATCTCAGATTTTCCTGCAGAAGAAGGCGAGCCGAAAAGAAATGAAAAAGTGAAATTTGTCGCGCTGGAAAATGATGGAAAGTTTAAAGCAACACAAATTGAGCGTATTGATCCTAATCCAGCGAAAACCAAGAAGACCAAAATTGCTAATCACAATAAGTCGATTACCACAGAGTTGCTGTCAAATTTTCGACGCTAATTGTGATGATTGATATTTTTCAATCTTAGAATTTGGTTTAGGTACATGATAAAAGGGGCTTTCTAGCCTCTTTTTGATTAGAATAGGGTGCAATATAAAAATAGAGTGTTGATGATGTTTCTTGAGGGAAAAATTAAAAAATATAATGCAGAGAGAGGTTTTGGTTTTATTGAATTAGACGGGGATCAAAAGGATCTATTCTTCCATATTGGTGATTTTCCACAAGCAGCGGGTGAGCCTCGACTGGGAGAAAAACTTAAATTTATTATGGTGGAGGACAGGGGAAAATTTAAAGCAGCCAATATTGTTCGTTTGGATTTAAAACCAGCACCAGTCAAGTATGCTTCTCCATCTAGCAGTATTTTGATGAAAACCGTTAAGTTAGATCGTACTCAGTCAGCGACCAAAGCTGGAAAGCTATTTACGGTTGTTGGCTTAATTGTCATTGTGATTTTAGCGGCTTTGGTATTTCAGAAATATCAGTCTTATCAGCAATCAAAAAAATTAAGAGCAGCACAACTGATCGAGGAACAAAAGCAGATTATTGCAGAACAACGCAAAGCAGTTGGTGACCTACCTGAAGTAAAGCTGTCAGCAAAAACAGAGAGAGCTTTGCAACATGATCAGAGACAGCCGACCCAAGTAGCACCAGCAACAACTGCTGTAGCTACTCAGTTTAGCTGTGATGGGCGTGAATATTGTTCGCAAATGCGATCTTATGAAGAGGCTGTCTTCTTCTTAAGACATTGTCCGAATACCAAGATGGATGGAGATGGTGACGGTATACCTTGTGAGCGTCAATTTGGACACTAAGCATGCAAACCATGATATTTAACGATATGCTGCCGATATCTTTGAATTCTGATCATGAGATTTTGGAGATTCAATAAATAATAGTTATTATTTTGTTAATGATTTTTATTATCATTTGTAAATTTGTCTTATATACTGTGGTCAAATTTTTATCGGGGTTTGATCAATTGAAAAAGAACATATTATTTCTATCTCTCATTGCTTTACCAATGTTCGCGGTTGCTGATGATGGTACCGTGTTACCGACCATTACCGTGAAAGCTGATTCACAGGCAACAGATGCAACAGGCAAACTTAAAAAAGACACAACCTTAGGTATCCTTGGTGAGAAAGCAGTATTGGATACACCTTTTAGTATCCAGTCTTACACAGAACAGGCGATTAAGGATAAACAAGCTGACTCGATCGCAGGCATTTTGAAAAATGACCCAAGTATTCGTACCACCACCAACAGTGGCCATTTAAACGAAAACTTTATGATTCGTGGTTTTCCTGTGACATGGGAAGATGCCAATATCAATGGTTCTTATGGGATGTCACCGAGTGGTCGTACTCCGACTGATATTTTGAGCTCTGCCAGTGTACTCAAAGGTCCCAATGCATTAATTGCAGGAATGGCACCGGGCGGTAGTATTGGTGGTGTGGTAATGGCCACCACTAAGCGTGCCGATCGAGATTTGACCCAAGTTTCGGCCATGTATGAAGATGGCGGCTATTATAAATCAGGTTTTGATGTTGCCCGCCGTTTTGGTGAAAACAAGGAGTTCGGAGCACGCGTCAGTGCGACTTATGGACAAGGTGAACATATTGTTGATGGCCTAGAAGATAAAAATACTGCAGCAGTTTTGGCTCTCGACTACACCACGGACCAAGCTAAAATTAACTTTGATGCCTATACCACACGAGATAGCCGTGAGGGTGGCTCACCTGCCATGATCTCTTTTTCAACTTTGAAACGTGTTTTAGCTGCACCAGATGGCAAACTGAATTATTTCCCGCATTTAGAAGGTATGCAAAGTGCTAACTATGTAGGTTTATCGGGTGAATATAAGCTTCTACCTAATTTAAAAGCATTTGCAGGCGCTGGTTTTAATGAACGTGAGTATCGTGGACATTTATTTGGTACGCGTATGGTTGTGCGTGATCTGCCAGTCAACTCAATGGGAATGAAGAATCCTGCTTTGGTTGGGGCGAATGGTGATGCACTGGCACAATATTATCGTGTTGGTTCAAAGGAACATAACACGACCTTTAATGCGGGTTTAGAAGGTCAAATTTTCACGGGTGATATTTCTCATACTTTGGCATTCCGTGCTGATTATCTCAAACGTAAATACAGCCAACATAAAGGGCGGGGGGCAACAGAGGTTTATTTCCCAACTAATATTTACAATCCAAGCAATGAAGGGCATATGCCAAATACGTGGCCAGAGATTGTTCCTACTGCGGATGATGTGTATGTCAGTTATAGCCTAAGTGATCAAATCTCTATGCTGGATGACAAGCTACAGTTTATTTTAGGTGTGCGTTATCAAGATATGAATTTAAAGGCACTCACGACGAATCTACCACCACTGAAGGCTGATAAAGTATCTCCAAGCGCAGCTATTGTTGTGAAACCTTTTGGTGAAGAAACCTCGTTCTATGTGAGCTATGTTGAAGGTTTGGTTCGAGGTGCAAAGGTATCTAATGAGGCAGATGCGAATTACAGTAAAACCTTTGCGCCATTTGAAAGTAAGCAATATGAAGTGGGTGCGAAATATCAAGGAGATCGTTGGTTACACACTTTAGCGTTATATCAAATTAAAAAACCAAGCACGATGATAGATACAAGCTATCGCGACCCAAATAATAAAGCCATTACCCAAATCACAACCGATGGTGCGAAGACCGAATCCAAAGGGGTTGAATACGGCTTTTCAGGTAAAGTTACGGATGATCTAATTGTTTACGGTAATTTGGCTTATATCGATACCGAATATAAAAAAGGGATTTCAGGCGGTGTGAATCTTTCAGGTAAAACGATTGAAGGTACACCTGAATTTACTGCTGGTGTTGGGGTTGACTACCAAATTCCAGTGGTTGAAGGCTTAAGTGTCAATGCTTTCGTGACTTATGTGGATGACCAATATTTAACGGCTGATAACACACTCAAGTTACCTGATTATACGCTGGTTGATTTAGGCGCGAAGTATGCGACTAAACTCGGAGGTGTAAACACAACTTTCCGTGCGAATGTTGATAATGTTGCAGATAAAAAATATTGGGATGGTGTGTTCACTAGCGGTTTTACCACAGTAGGAGCAGGCCGGACTTATAAGTTAGGGGTGAGTTTCGATTTCTAAATCGAGCTGTAATAAAAAACGCTTCTGACTAGAAGCGTTTTTTATATATTCGAAACAATTAAACTTTATTTTCACAAAACTGCAAAAAAGCTTTCAGTCCTGGTCCTTGATATTTCTGGCGATGCACCAGCATATATAGCGGTCGTGTTAGTTCCCAGAAAGGTGTATCCAGTATCACCAGTTGGCCTTTTTCTTGCAACGGTTCAATCGCTAATCTTGATACACAAGACATGCCTAAACCACCTGCGACGATTTTTAGAATCGCTTCATTATGACCTAGGGTTAAGCGGATGTTGGCGTCGGGAAGGTCTTGTAAAATGGCATTATCAAATACTTCACGAGTACCCGAACCTTCTTCACGCAAGATCCATTCCACATGATGAAAATCAGTTGGGCTGAGAGGGCGATTCAACTTGGCTAGTGGGTGATCCGGCGCACAGCAAACTGCAAGCTCATCATCACGCCAGTGAATGCATTGTAATTGTGGCAGATGACAAGAGCCTTCGATTAAAGCCAAATCCAACTGGAATTGATTGACTGCTTCAATCATTTGACGGGTATTGCCCACTTGTAACTGTAAATGTGCTTGTGGATGGCATTGTAAAAAATTAGCCATCAGATCAGGCATTAAATAATCACTGATTGTTAAAGTTGCACCAAGGCGTAAATCAATACTTTGTAGCTCACCTTTTGCTGCCTGTTCAAAAGCATCGCAACGACCGAGGATCTCTAAGGCTTGCGGCAACAGGAAACGCCCGAGATCATTGAGTTGTAACCGTTTACCCAAGCGATCAAATAAGGGGGCGCCGAGGCCATCTTCCAAATCAGCTAAGGCCATACTTGCCGCACTTTGTGTGAGTCGGACAGCATCACTCGCTTTGGTTACAGTTCCCTCTTGAGCGACCGCCACAAAAACAGCCAATTGGCGTAATGTCATGCGCATGTTAAAAGCCTTAACGTATTGAGGATCTCATGTATTTAACAGATCCTAAGAGTATTCATGATTTATCTGATCATGCTAACATGAGCGCACTGTTTCGTGCCACGTTCTCATCATGTCAATTGAAAAATTTAGCGTAGAAAAGGTTTTATCTGTACACCGTTGGACTCATAATCTTTTTAGTTTCACCATGACTCGCCCTGCTCATTTTAAATTTACCGCAGGGCAGTTCGCCCGTATTGGTTTAATGGTTGAGGGCGAATTGGTGGTACGTGCTTATTCTGTGGTTTCTTCACCTTTTGATGAAACTTTAGAATTCTTTTCAATTGTGGTGCCAGAAGGTGCTTTTACCTCGAATCTGCAACACCTCAAAGTTGGTGATGAGTTGTATCTGGAAAAAATTCCATACGGTTATTTGACCTTGGCGCGTTATCAACAGCCATTACCACAAGACTTATGGTTATTGGGAACAGGCACCGGACTGGCGCCGTTTTTGTGCATGTTACAAGACTTTGAAACCTGGAAAAAATATCAGCAGATTAATCTGGTCTATAGCGTGCGTACTGAATCTGAGCTGGCGTATGTCGAGCGTATTCAGGAAATAGCAGATTTCTTTGGTGAAGGGCATACAGGCTTTAAGTTTATTCCAATTATTACCCGTGATCCGAATGCGGCACTGCATGACCGCCTGCCTGTTTTAATTGGCAATGGTGAATTAGAAAAAGCAGCAGGATTCTCTTTTAACCGAGACAGTAGTCATGTGATGTTATGTGGTAATCCACAAATGGTGGAAGATACCAAAGAAGCGCTGAAGCAACGTGGTCTGATTATGAATCGTCGTGGTGAAGGCAATATTGCCGTAGAGAATTATTGGTAATGGCGGCATTGTCGTGCTGCTAGGATGATTAAGCGTGTGTAAGTAAGTGGATATGTCTTAATGTACAAACATATCCATAAATTCACGGATTTCTTGAATGGCAGTATCGACGTCCGTGGTTAACCACGTTGGTTCAAACAAGCCGATATAATGTTCCAGACGATCTTGTGGCACCACAAGACGCACTGGGCAATCTTCTTCAAGTAAACGCCAAGGCAGAATCGGGACTTCGTTGTCGAGGAAGGGTTGCACATTGCGAATATCGACAATCATGGCATTGATGCAGTCGGGTAATGGCATCACTGAGAATTCTTCGGTACGGCGACGGAAGTACTCTAAATCTCCCCATTTCAGAATATAGCTTGGCTTATTAAACTCAATAATTCCAATCAAATGTTCATCGCGTGTGTGATGTAAAAAACATTGATGGGTGACATCAGTGTCTAGATCAAGAGAAACGCTTTGTTGGCTATAGGACATAAAGCAAAACATTAAAGAAATGAAGCCGAGCATTATAGCTTATTTTTATCGCATTCTAAAAGCGACTATATTTTAAACAAAAAAATAATAAAAAAAAGTAGAGTTCTGCAACTGGCGCAACGATAGTCCGAAGCTTTTTCACACAATGCTACATAGCGGATTGCTAATATAAGACTTGAAAAGTAAAAGGATGAGGGCTGCTATCATGCATGATTTTAGTAAGCCACAGCCTCATGTGGCAAGCAAAGAAGAAATTACCAAAAAGAGAAGATTACCTGTTTATATTTTGATTATGGTTGGGATCTTCCTGATTGCACTACTTGTTTATATGGTTGCTGATCATTCAGCTAATCCAACTGCACAAGTGACAATGGCACATATGCAGTCGGCTATTCTGAATGCTTAGGCAAGCGTATTTTAGACCAAGACTCAATTTACCATAAAGCTCATTGGTGTGAATCAATGGGCTTTTTTGAAATATTATGAGACCTTTTTGTTGTATTAGTGCAGCCATTGATTGATTGGAAAATAGACAAAAACTAAGGTGGAAGCATCCATAAATCATGTTCTTTAATTGCAGAACGTTCTTGGGTGGATGTGTATCAAGATTTAAAAACACAACATAAGGATAACAACATGAATGAATTTTTGAATGACCCCTCCAATCGAGGAGGATTTGATGCAATGTATTACTGGGATCAGTTTCATCCTATCTTTGCTGCAATTGTCATCCTACTGGTAGGATGGATTGTTGCTTTAGTGATTGCAGCAGGTGTGAAAAAATTACTGCAAAAACTTGATACCAATCATAAATTGTCCTCTGCAACTGGCCGTACTCCAAATATCGAAAATCTAGTCTCCAAACTGGTGTTCTGGTTCGTGATGATTTTGGCTGTGGTTGGTGCACTCAATGTGTTAAATATCAGTGGTGTTAGTGACCCATTTAGCAATATGGTGGGGCGTGTCTTGGCCTATATACCAAACTTGCTTGCTGCGGCAGCAGTTGGATTTATTGGCTGGATCATCGCAAGGTTGGTTCGGGCTGGGTTGAGCAATGTACTTGCCAGAACTGAACTGGACGAGAAACTAAGTAGTGAAGTCGGCATTAGCTCACTCAGTAGCAATATCGGTGAGATTTTTTATTGGCTGGTATTATTACTGTTTTTACCCATCGTTCTATCAATTTTGGGTTTAACTGGTTTATTGATCCCTGTCCAGAACATGGTGAACGAATCGATCGCCTACCTTCCTAATCTGTTTATTACTGCGGTCATCATTTTTGTTGGATATATTCTCGCGAAAATCGTGCGCGGGATTGTCGAGGGACTGAGTAATAGTCTTGGTTTGCAAGCCCAAGCTGAGAAAGTGGGTTTATTTAAAAACTCGAATGTCGCTAAGTTTTTAGGTTCATTCGTCTTTGCCATCATTATTATCACCACCTTAATTGTGGCCTTTGAAGCATTGGGAATCCAAGCGATTTCTCAACCAGCAACAGCGATGCTGAATCAAATTATGTATGCAATTCCACAAATTATTGCAGCAGGTTTGATCTTGATCGTGGCGTATATCGTCTCACGTTTTGTTGGACGCTTGGTGGCTGAACTCGTTTCTGGCGCAGGTGTCGATGAAATCCCGATGAAGCTTGATTTACAACGCTTCTTGGGACAGACCCGTGTTTCTGATGTTGTCGGTTATCTGATTGTTTTCTTTACCATGTTATTTGCAGTGTCAGAAGCAGCTAACCGACTTGGCTTAGAGCAGGTTAGTGTACTGATTGCCATGTTTATCCAGTTCGGCGCCAGTATCTTGCTTGGTGCGGTTATTCTGGTGATTGGCTTCTGGTTGGCCAATGTAGTTGCCAATATTGTTCAACGTGGTGAATATAACAGTTCGCGCTGGTTGGCGAATTTGGTTCGTATACTCATTATGGGTTTAGTGATTGCAATGGGCCTAAAAGCTATGGGCATTGCAGATTCGATTGTGAATTTGGCCTTTGGTCTCACTTTGGGTTCCGTTGCGGTGGCCTTTGCCTTGGCTTTCGGTTTAGGCGGTCGTCAACCTGCGGAACGTTTGCTGAGTGATTTACTGGATAAAGCCAAAACTGAAGCAAAACAGCCGAATCCTTTACATAAGCAGGAGGTTGCACCGGGCAATACGGTGAATCCAGTGGCTCCAACGCCGAATAATACGTTGAATCCAACCCCACCAACACCGCCGTATTCGGATGAATAGAAAAAATAATCTTTGATTTTTTTGATTAATTCGACCACTCTAAGCAGGGTGGTCGTTTTGTTTGTATCAGCATTATTGGGTGTTATTTGGGATTATAATTGGGTATTTTAGTGGGTCTAAATGCTTTAATGAAGGAATTTGACCTCAAAAGCAATTCATTTATAGCTCAAGTATCAATAGTCTCTAAATAAAAAATCGATAGGAGAATGAAATGAAGAGACCAAATCGAGTATTTGCACCGATTATTATTGCAGGAATTACGGTTGGATTTCTGGCGAGTGCTTATAAGTTTGTGGTTGCTAAATCAAACTCTTCTAAAGAGAAACCAATTGAAAATACGCAGCAGATCACCACTTCAGAAGCGGCAAACTCTTCGGAGCCACACAATTAAAGTGGACTTATTGGATGAAGCCCACTGTACTGTAGCGAGAAAGCCTTAAACAAATTGTGCTGCAGCTTGTGCAGAAGACCATGCCCACTGGAAATTATAACCGCCGAGATGTCCAGTCACATCAAGGACTTCACCAATAAAATAAAGGCCTTTCTGCTTTTTACTTTCCATGGTTTTGGATGACACTTCACTGGTATCCACGCCGCCAAGCGTGACTTCAGCAGTACGGTAGCCTTCAGTTCCCGATGGCTTTACCGTAAATGCATGCAATTGTGTAGCAATCTGTTCCAGTTGCACATCACTGATATTTCCAATCGCTGTTTCACTTTGCTCTGCCCAAATCAATTGTTGTAGTTCGAGCACGATGCTTTTGGCGGTAAATTCACTGATTAAGGTACGTAATAACACTTTAGGCTGTGATTTTTTCTTGTCTTTAAAGAATTGCACAAAATCTTGGCTTGGGAAAAAATCAATGTTGAAGCTTTCTCCCACTTGCCAGTAGTTTGAAAGTTGTAATGAGCTTGGACCACTAAGACCACGATGAGTAAATAGCAAAGCTTCAGTAAATTGATGGCGATCATTGACCAGTGTTGCATCTAAGGCATTGCCACTTAGGCGGGTGGTGACTTCTTTGAAATGATCGGAGAAGGTGAAAGGAACCAGACCAGCTCGGGTTGGGAAGACATGATGACCAAACTGTTGCGCCAGTTCATAGCCAAAGCCTGAACCACCCAGGGTGGGAATGGATAAACCGCCAGTTGCCACCACCAAAGACTCACAACGATAGGTGCCTTGGCTGGTTTCCACGATAAAATCTGAATCTGCCTGAGCCTTGACTTGCTGTACTTCGCAATGGGTTTGGATCTGTACATGTTTGGCTTTGCTACATTCTGACAGCAAAAGTTCCAGAATTTCTTTTGATCCTTTCAATGTAAACAGTTGCCCATGTTTACGCTCTTCGTACTCAATCCCATATTCACAGACCAAACCAATAAAGTCCCAGTTGGTATAACGGGTCAGTGCAGAAATGACAAAGTGCGGATTTTCAGACAGATAATTGGAGGGTTCAACCTCCAGATTGGTAAAGTTACATTTACCACCACCAGACATCAAAATCTTTTTGCCAACTTTATTGGCTTTTTCCAGTACAACTACTGAACGCCCACGTTTAGCTGCTTCCGCAGCCAACATCAAGCCTGATGCACCTGCACCTAAAACAACAACATCAACTTGATGAACCATGAGCAATACTCGATCGACGAAAAGCGGGCAATTATAAAAGATTTATGCAGCTTTTAGTATGTTTTCAACTTCCCTTGCAATCCTCCGGTATGGATCGCCAAAATACGGCTGTTTTCTGGAAAATACTGCTGCTGGATTAAATCGAGTAACCCCATCATCATCTTCGCGGTATAGACCTGCTCCAAAGGAATTGCATATTGCTGCTCAAAATACTGCATAAATTGCAGCAGCTCGATGCTGGTCTTGGCATAGCCCCCACAACAATAAGCATCGGTTAAGGACCAGTTGCTTTTATCGGTCCACTGCTGAATATCCTGTTTCAGAAAGTCGCCCTTCAATGCAGAAAAGCCCAAAATCTGTTGTTGTGCTGAGCTACTTTCAATTAAGCCCGCAATGGTGCCACCTGTTCCGACGGCACAACAAATCACATCATAATTCTCTCGGTCATCTTCGCTCAAAATCTCCTGTGTCCCTTGCAGGGCAAGTGCATTGCTGCCACCTTCTGGAATAATAAAGGCTTGAGCATATTGCTGTTGTAACTGTTGCAAATATTCGGCTTCATGACGCAGCCGATATTCAGCTCGGCTGACAAAATGCAATTGCATGCCAAAATCTTGCGCTGTCTGTAGGGTCGGGTTTAAGTCACGGGTCGCAAGCTCTTCACCTCGGATCATGCCAATACTCTGAAAGCCGAAGCGCTGGGCGGCATAGGCAGTTGCGGCAATATGATTGGAGAATGCACCACCAAAAGTCAGTACTTCGGTCAAACCTTGTTGTTGAGCTGCGAGTAGGTTGTACTTTAGTTTATAAAATTTATTGCCTGAAATTTGCGGATGGATCAGATCCAAACGCTTAATGGTCAGTTGAACCGAACTGGGAAGCGTTAATGTTTGATAGGGGGGGGGAAAAGCAATGTGATCAAACATTTTCGAACAAGAGAAATGGATTTGATCACATTGTAAATGGATTTGATTGAGAATGTCAGTGTTGCATTAGGAGTCGGTATCTACAGAGCTAATCACCGACATGCCCGGACGTAAGTTTTCGATGCCTTTTTGATTTGGGTCAATGGCAATACGAACAGAAATCCGTTGTACCACTTTGGTGAAGTTACCTGTGGCATTGTCGGGTTTAAGCACGCTGAATTCTGAACCTGCCGCAGGGGAAATCTGTTCAACATGTCCTGTAAATTTCTGATGATTCATCGCATCGACAGTGAAATAGGCTTTTTGCCCGATTTTCATATTGGCAATTTGAGTTTCCTTAAAGTTGGCAATCACCCACGTTTGCGTTGGAATCAGATAAAGCAGCTGTGTTCCTGCCGCAACATATTGACCGACGCGCGGATTAACCTCACCCAATTGTCCGTCTAGAGGGGCAACAATGGTGCTGTAGTCTTTGGTGGTATTGGCTTGGTCAAGTTGCGCTTGTGCGCTATTCACTTGTGCTTTTAAGCCAGACTGCGCCACTTGCGCTGTTTTTAAGGCTTCTTGTGCCACCAAGATATTGGCTTCAGCCTGTTTGAGTAAGGCATGATTATTTTGTGCATCTGCCGCGGCTTTGTCTTGTTCAGATTTGGATGCAGCGCCACTATCGCCCAATTGTTGATAACGTTTTAATTGCGCCACAGATAAATCATATTGCGCCTTGACCTGATCCAGCTTGGCTTGTGCAGCCACAACATCGGCTTGACGTTGCGCAATCGTTTGGGTTTGATTGGCAAGACTGTTTTCTGCCTGCTCGACACCTGAGGCCGCCTGTGTGACCTTTTGGTCGTAGGTGGTGGCATCAATATGCATCAACACCTGACCTTGTTTGACTTGGTCAAAGTCTTTGACCAGTACATCTTTGATATAGCCATTAATCTGCGAAGACAGGATGGTGGTTTTACCTTTCACATAGCTATTGTCAGTTTGCTCAATTGCTGTATGGAATGGGCCAATGCGCCACGCCCATAAGATAATGGTGATGCCAACCAATAATACCAGTAGCATCCACCACAGAGTCGAACGTTTGGTCTTGATCAGTTTACTGGTCGGTGGTGGAGGTGGCGGAGGCATTTGTGTCACTGTTTCAGGTGCCTTTACTGCTGGCGCTGTTTCATTTTGCCCAGTAGTTTGAGCCTGATTATTTTCGGGTTTATCTTGTTCTGACATCATCTTTTCTCAATCAAAAAGGACTAACTGGCTGCTTGCAGATTTTTTCGGGTTTTGTATTTATCCCGTGCATATTTAAATAGCCCCCAGAGCAATAACACCACTGCAAAGATACCATTCAATACGATGACATCGTTATAGGCGCGGACTTGGGCTTCACGAGTCACCACTTTATTCAGGTTCTGTAAGGCTTGGTTGTTTTGCAAAACTGGATCATTGCTATTGATCATGGCACTACGCTGATAGCTTTGTAAGCGTTGTGCCACAATCGGATCGGTTGGATTAAGGTTGCTGTTAATTTCAACTTTGTAATCATAGGTATGGCGTTGCTGGTAGGTATTAAAGAAGGAAGAGCCGACCAAACCACCAAAGTTCTGTGTTGCTGAAAACAATACAATGAAGGTCACCACATATTGTGGACCACGCTGTAAAGTGCGCATAAAACCCATCAGCAAGAGCGGGCCAATGAAGACACCACCTGCAAAGCTGACGAGAAACTGACTGCGATAGAAGTTGGCGGGTCGCACATCACTGGTCAGGTGATAATCCAGTGCACAGGCGATTAAAATTAAAATCTCAGCAAGGAATAAATTAAGAATAACGCGTTCGCGGTGAAAGGTCAGGGCACTAAACACGGAACCTGCTATTGTTCCGCAGAAGATCACCACATACAGCGGTACAAACTGGTCGGGACCCATTCCCATGGTTTTCAGGAAATTGACTGCGGCATAACTTTGCTCTGACATCAGTAAGCGTAAGGCAAAGGCACTGACCACGAAACTGAGTAAATCGCCTGCCGCTAACCAACGGGTCATAATCAGGGGGTTCGAACGATAATGCTCGTAGGTGAGACCGATCACAATCAAACAAAAACCCACGATCAAGGTATAGGCGAGCCACGGGCTATCAAACCACCATAAAATTGGCCCTTGGGTGAGTACAATACAGAGGCAGGCAAAACCCGGTGCGAGTAGGGCAAAGGTAAAGAAGTCCTGCTTCTCAAATACTTCCATACGTAAGCTGCGTGGTAGCTTTAACGCCACCACCATGGCAAAACAGCAAATCGCCAGACCTAATTCAAAAGTATAGATCACATCCCACTGGTTGGCACTCAGCAGAAAAGGAGAAATAATCCATGCCAATGGCAAACCCAGCTGCTGAAAGCCAAATGCGAGATAGATCCCTTTGGCCATATCTGCTTTGCCGAAGGCTTGCATGGTGTAATACATCCCCAGTGAACTGAGTGGAGCAGCGGCCAACCCTGCGATAAAACGCACAAATAGCGCCATTTCATAGGTTTTGACAAAGATATGTAGAACCAAGACACCAATAAAGACCAGTAGACCTATTTCAGAAAACAGACGTAAGCCGTATTGCTGTCGTGCCTTAAACAAGATGAGGTTAGAACTGACATTGGCCATGACATAGGCTGCGGGTAACCATGCTGCCTGCGATGGGGTTAGCCCATATTCACCTTGGAAGATCGGCAGGTTTGCAACAATAAAACCATTACTTAAACTGGCTGCGATACAAATCAATAAACCAATAATGAAGTAGGCAAAACGTTTTGGTCTGGCATGCGCAATTGCAGCAGGCGAACCCGGCAAAGTTGGACGCTCATCTGCTGACCAATCCGGAGGAGTCTCAAGATAGCGAGGGCTTTTATCCATGTTATTCCTCGAACTAAACTTTAATGCCGTTTAATAATAATTCTATTGCGCGTTTTGCCAGCCGAACTTGATCAGAGGCATGATGTCCTTGAAATGAAGACCCCAAGATCGCCGTAATCATCCCGAAGTCTTGCGGGGTAAGATCAGGACGACACAGTTGATGCTGTATGGCCTGATCAATCAGGGGTTGTAATGCTTTATCGCGTCTTTGATAAATGTTTAGCATGATTGGGTCTTTCCGATCAATAATGCGCCAGTAATCAATCAGTACAACTAAATGCGGCAGTTGTTCGATATGGCCTTCAATCAAACGGATAAAACCATCATTAAAAGCTAATAAAGCGTGTGAGCGTTGTTCCAGACGGGTAATGGCACGTTCTAATAAGGCTGCAACCAGTGCTTTGCGATCAGCAAAATTACGATAAAACGTCGCACGCCCGACACCCGCATGATCAATGATGGCTTGCAAAGGCACATGAACGCCTTGCTTGCGAAAGATTTCTTCGGCGGCATTGAGGAGTTCATCACGATTATGTGCTGCCAGCTGCTGACGTTTTGCCATGATTAAAATTCGTGGGAGATTGAATGTAAATTAAACGGACATTTTTGTCCGAAGTAAATATCTACGGAAACTTTATTTTGTTTAATTTAGGTTAAATAGTAGCAACATCGTACTGTTATAACAGCATACAATGTTAAAAAATAAGCGTAAATTACTCATGTATAAAAAATACAAATAGGTGAAACATGCCAAGATTCATACATCATTTGCTCAGAGGAATAAAATATCGACCGTATTTATCGGCAACCTTTGCATTAGGTCTTTTACTTTTTGCTACCCTGCATTTATTTACACCATGGCATTGGGCAACCTGTTTATTGCTTGGCTGGAATATTGCGATTTGGCTGTATCTATTTCTGACCTTGAAAATGATGTGGCATCTGGAGGCGACACTGATCTTAAATCGTGCCAAGCAGCAAGATGAAGGGAAATGGATGATCCTGATTGTCGTGTTGATTGCCATCGTAATCTGTTTTATTGCGATTGTGATGCAATTGGGGCATGTACCGAAAGATCAGCCCGTTTTAAAAGGTGTACTTATTTTGCTCACCATCGGGACGATTTTTTCAACGTGGTTATTGCTCCATACACTCTTTGCGATTCATTACGCTCATGATTTTTATCTGGCGAAAAGTCGTCATCAGGAACCGGGCCTGGATTTTCCCAAAACTGAGCAGCCAGATTATTTGGATTTTATTTACTTCAGCTATATCATTGGAACTTCTGCACAAACCGCAGATATTTCCATTACCAGCTCAGCCCTACGGCATCTTAATATTTTTCATTGCGTGCTGGCCTTTATTTTTAATACCGTAATTTTGGCGGTTACGATCAATGTCGCCGCCAGTTTGATTGGGTTATAATTGATAACTTATTTTTATATCTAGTTATAAAATTGATTATTTTAATTTTTGCATAGTGTCGGTTATTTTAAAAAGAGACCAAGCTCGCAAGGATAAGAAGATGAATACCCAGCATCAAGTTAATCAGCAACAATATCAAAATAAATCCCAAGCTTATTTAAACAGCACAGTACATGCGCAAGGAATAGAGTTTGCGAAAATGCAGCACTTGATCCAGTCATCTCAATTGAAGAAGGTCTTGGACTTAGGCTGTGGCGGCGGGCATGTCAGTTACCAGATTACAGCATTTGCAGATCAGGTGACGGCCTATGATTTAACACCGTCGATGGTTGAACTTGTTGCTGAACAAGCCAAGCAAAGGGGCTTTGATAATATAACAGTTCAGCAAGGTGCCGCGGAGTCTTTACCTTTTGCCGATCAAAGCTTTGACTGTGTGATGACTCGATATTCAGCACACCATTGGCAAAATGTGGCACAGGCAATGGCGGAAATACATCGCGTCTTGGTGCCACAAGGTAAAGTGATCATTGTCGATATTTTAGGGCATTCAAATCCGGTGATGGATACATTTTTTCAGACGATTGAAACGATTCGGGATCCAAGTCATGTACGCAATTATAGTTTGCAGGAATGGATGCGCTTTGCTGAATCTACAGGTTTTAGGATTGAGACCGTTGAAAAGCAGTATTTAGATTTAGAATTTACAAGTTGGACGGCGCGCATGCAAACCCCTGAATATGCGATTCAGACTATTCGTGCTTTACAAAAAAAGGCATCTGATCAAACCCAGCAATATTATCGTATTCAAGCAGATGGTTCGTTCAGCAGTGAGGTGATGTATTTGGTACTTTCTCGATGTGGTCAATGAAGTAGATTATCAAGATCTACTTCATTTTTATCAATTTATGCTTGTTTAATGAAATACCGTTTCTAAAGCTTTTAAACCGACTTTAGGATCGAGCAGACCGTTATAGATTTCTGGAATTTGACGATCCACTCCTAAGAGCTGATAAATGGCAAGCATGGCACCACGGACGGAATATTCCACGGTAAACACCACATCATCTTCCAGTTCCACAAATTGACCCAAGAAGGCAAAGTTGGCTGCATTTTCTGGAATCAGTAAGGGACGATCGCCCGCTTTACGACAGGCAAACAGGGCAGAGGCATAAGGCATCATCACTGTGCTAATATCGCTATGCGCTAGGACATGATCCAGAATATCGTCGAATCCAAGTTGCTGGATTAACTCAATTACAATCTCTTGACCAGTGGCTTCACTCATTGGTTTTTTGATGTAGTCACCGATGTAGTCAATTTCAAAACCATAGCCCCACAAAGTGAATTTACCTTCAGGTAAGTCGGCAAAATGCGGTTGTGCAGGCACAACAATGGATAAATGCCAGCCCGATTCAAACCAGGTCATCAGTGCGCCTGTTCCCGGTTCATTGCCTGTGTATTCGATGATACGTTTCAGCAAGACATCATCGTGCAGCGTCAGGGTAAAAGACTTCCATTTATGTTCGTCGATATTGCCATTGAAAGTCATTGGGCGACCAAAATCAGGTGCTTTTTGTGCAAGGGTTTCCCATAAACGCCAACCATGATCCTGTCGATCACGAATTAAGGCAGGCACATCATGCTGACCGCCATAACGTGAATCTGCTGTAATAGAACCTAAAGTGAAAAGTGCCAAATCATGTTCACCCAATACAATCTGTTCCGTGCCTTCTGGCAGGTTGAGATACAATTTGCTTGCCTTACGCTCTTTACTCTGTGCATCTTCAATAAAATCAGCGTCAGTGACATAAGTACCAAAACGCACATCTACGCCTTGTTCGACCAGCCAACGTTGTAAGGGATAAATCATCGAGTCATATTGATTGTATTTGGTGCGTTTAACCCCTGCTAGCGTATGAATACGCGGTAATTCTTGAATAAAACGTAAGAAATAACGACGTAATTCTGCTGCGCTATGCCATTTCTGGAAGGCAAAGGTGGTGCGCCACATCCGCCAAAAATTGCTTTGGAAAAAAGCATCATCAAAAAACTCATCAATACGACGGCTACCAATCCGATCTTCTTTGAGTGCCAACAGACGTAGCATCTGGGCACGATTCAAGGTAGATAAACCGAGCTTTTCAGCTTCTGCAATGACATGATTGGCATCAATTAAACGGGCTTGGGCGTGGGTTTTAATTTTTTCATTAAATTCACGGCATTCTTCCCGAACCGAAATAGTGGGATCTTCGAGTGAGGGGATGCTAGAGAATAGATCCCATGTGCAGAGGTAGGTTTCATCGGTCAGCATTCGTCCACCACGCGTCACCCAAGCATGATTGGGGTTGAGTGGGTTATGACCACCATCCATTGAACCCCCTGAAACCTCAAGCTCTTCTAAAATATGAATGTTTTGGGCTGGCACTTTGGCATCCCGAATGGCAAAGGCTGCCGCTGCCATACCTGCAATACCGCCGCCAATGATCCAGAGATGTGATTGTGAAGGGTCTAAAGTTTTCAGTTTCTTCGTTTGCATCTGATGTGCCCCGTTGTTTATCGTTATGAATGAAAATGAATTTAATTCCATAATTTTATTATGGGATTTAATCTTCTAAAAATAAATGAAAGTTACAGTAAAAAAGATGACAAATTTTGATCATAAAATTAGTTTGATAGAAAAAATGGATGCTGAGTTTATGAGTAATATAAATATGCTATTTTTAAGTGTTTGATATTAAAAATAAATTGAGTGTTTGCTCTAGATTGTGACTTCCCTGTCGGGTAAGGCATATGTAAGTGCCAATAAATTGATAAGATGAGTCAAAATTTTTATATCTTCTTGCTGAGATTTTTCAGTAAAATTAGTATTTGAAAATTATTCTAATCTAGAGGTTTCACTTGGAATCGTTATTGATTTTAGGCTCAATTGCTTTGGCATTAATGTTGGGTGCAATCAGCCCTGGCCCTACCTTTATTTATGTCGCCAAAAACTCAATTGCGATTTCGCGTAAGCATGGACTGTTTACCGCTTTGGGGACAGGGACGGGCGCTGCGCTATTTGGTTTTCTTGCAGTCATGGGGCTACAAGCCATTTTACTGGCTGTGCCTTCTGCCTATGTCGCGTTAAAAATATTTGGTGGCCTGTACTTGCTTTGGCTAGCGTATAAAATCATTAAACATGCCAAAGAACCGATGGAAGCAGTCAATGGCACTGTGAACCGTATGAGTTATGCACAAGCTTTTCGCTTAGGGCTGATTACCCAACTCAGTAACCCGAAGATTGCGATTATTCTTGCCAGTATTTTTACCGCCTTATTACCGAAAGAGATTCCAAGTTATTACTATGTGGTGTTGCCAATGCTGTGTTTCTTTATTGATGCAGGTTGGTATTCGTTGGTTGCGGTGGCATTGTCAGCAGAAGGGCCACGCAAAGTTTATTTAAAATCTAAATCGATATTTGATCGTATCGCAGGTGGGGTCATGACCTTGCTGGGGTTAAAGTTAATCTTTGGCATGAAATGATGCAGCAATAAAAAAGCGACCGAGAAGGTCGCTTTTTTATTGCCTAGAATCAGCTCATTTGTCTTAATCTTTAAAGTGTACAGGAATCCATTGATAGCTTTTTCCATCAGCAGAATAAATATGCCCAATCCCCGGGAAAGGTAAATGCGGAGCTGCTATGGTTTGGCCGTTTTTGGCGAAATCAGCAAACTGTTTTAAACGTGTTTCAACCGCTTTTTTCGGATCAATATCGTATTCAATCGCTGTTTTCGGTTGATCAAACTGTACGGTATGTGAATGCACGATATCCCCAATAAACACCACGCTTTCACCTTTGCTCTTTAATTCATAGCTAAAGTGCCCTGGCGTATGTCCCGCCGTATTGATGACTTTAAAACCTTGAATCTCATCACCCAGTTTATAGGTTTTAAAGCGTTGCTTGGCTTGGTAAGGGGTGATGGCCTGTTTAATGTGCTTCACCGTTCCTTCATAACCCGCTTGTTTGTCTTTTGGAAGCTTGGCTGCCTGTTTGGGATCTAGCCAATAATTGGCTTCGTCACTTGAGACATACACGGTTGCATTAGGGAAGTTGGCAACGCCATCTTTACTGATGCCACAGACATGATCAGGGTGTAAATGTGTGAGTAAAATGGTATCGACCTGTTCAGGCTTGTAACCCGAAGCGACCAGATTTTTTAGGATCGAGCCCAAATGTGGGCCAAAACAACTGGCTGCACCGCTATCCACTAAAACCAGTGATTTTCCGGTATTGACGAGGAAAGCATTGATAGAAGTCTGTACGCCTTTCTCTTGATCAGCGTAGTATTTCTTCAAGATTTGCTGGACTTGTTGCGGTGAGATATCTTTAAACAAGCTTGGCGACATAAAATTGGTGCCATCGAGCAGGGCAGTAATTTGTACATCACCGACTTGATGTTGATAGAAACCCGCAACCTGTTTTTGTTGTTCAATAATCGGCAGGGTTTTGCTGGTTCCTGCATGGCTGAGTAAAGGGAAGCTACAAAGGAATGAGGCTGAAAGGAGTAGGGCTGTTTTTTTCATTTATAAATATTCTCTAAATTAGTTGAATTGTCTATTTTTAGCATGCATATCTGTAGATTTAAAGTCAATAAATCCTCAAAAGAAAATCATTTTACTCTTCAATTGAATATCAGAATAAATAATCTCTATATGCTTTTTAAATCAGTAATATCTGCATAAAAGACAAAATTGAGTGAATGTTACTTTAATTTTTTCCATTCAATCATTGCACAAATTATCGTAATTGGCAGAATTAAAATGAATTGTAGATACAAAAAAGGCAACAATGGTTGTTGAGAAAACTGTACGAGTAGGAAAAGGAGGGGTGCCCACAGAAGACCACTGAAACAACCATAAGCAATGATTTGATATAGACTGGCTCTGGCTAATTTATTCTGAAAAAGATGTAAAAATAATTCACCAGTAATATAAGCTGGAATATACCCAATGATATAATCTACAACAATTGCAATCAGCATGATGAAAAACATAGGAATAACCACACTGGGCGTGATTAAACTTTGTAAAAAACGTGTTGGATGATCTAAATAAATTAGCATATGAAAGCTGATCACAATAATAACTGTTCCAAGGATTGGACCATAACGTGTAAATGCTGTTGTTGCGTTATTTTTATTCACTTGAGCTGCTGGATTTAGTTTTTTTTAATAACATGAAAGGGCTTCCGCAGAAGCCCTTTTAATTTTAAATCTTAAGACACTTTATCACCCGGTTTAGCGCCAGATTCAGGTGAAATCACCCAAACACCCTCACCATTACCTGCGGCAAGCACCATACCGTTAGAAATACCAAAACGCATTTTACGTGGTGCAAGGTTAGCCACCATCACCACCAATTTATCTTTGAGATCTTCTGGCTGATAGAACTCACGAATACCACTAAACACATTACGTGGTTCAGCTTCACCGACATCTAAAGTCAATTGCAGCAATTTATCAGAACCTTCAACAGTTGCAGCTTCTAATACTTTTGCCACACGAAGATCAATTTTCATGAAATCTTCAATACCAATGATTTCAGCTTCACCTACTTTTGGCTCAGGTTTTTTCTCGGCTTTCTTTTCTTTTTTCTTCTCAGCTTTTGGCGCTTCTGCCGCCGCAGCTAAAGAATCTTTAGATGCATCCACCATTGCAGCAACCGCTTTGGCATCAACACGTTGCATTAACGGTTGGAATTGCGCAATTTCATGTGCAAGCAAAATTTGCTGACGTGATGCAAAGTCAAAGCTTTCAAGCTGTAAGAAGGCTTGAACTTGTGCTGCAAGCGTTGGTAACACAGGCGCCAAGTAAATCGCAAGTTGACGGAATAAGTTAATACCCACCGAGCACACATCATGAACTTGTTGTTCCTGACCTTCTTGCTTGGCAAGTGCCCAAGGCTTTTTCTCATCAATATATTGATTGGCACGGTCAGCCAATGCCATGATTTCACGGATTGCTGCTGAGAATTCACGTGCTTCATAAGCCTGTGCGATTGAATCACCTGCATCAATAAAGCTTTGCACCAGTTCAGACTCTGCACATGTATTCGACAAAGTATTATTGAAGTTGGTGTTAATGAATTTTGCACACCGGCTGGCAATATTCACCACTTTACCGACAAGGTCAGAATTCACTTTTTGAACGAAGTCATCTAGGTTCAAATCTGAGTCTTCAACTTTGTCAGACAGCTTAGAGGCAAAGTAGTAACGTAAATATTCAGGATTCAAATGTTCTAAATAGGTTTCAGCTTTAATGAAGGTGCCACGAGATTTCGACATTTTCTGGCCATTCACGGTCAAGAAACCATTCACAAACAAACCTGACGGGGTACGGTAGTTGGCACCTTCAAGCATTGCAGGCCAGAACAGCGCATGGAAGTAAACGATGTCTTTACCGATGAAGTGATAGACTTCTTTGTCGCTGTCTTTTTTCCAGAAATCATCAAAACTTAAATCTGGACGTTTAGTTTTGATGTAGTTTTCAAAACTCGACATATAACCAATCGGTGCATCGACCCAAACGTAGAAATATTTGTTAGGTGCATCTGGAATTTCAAAACCGAAATAAGGCGCATCACGCGAAATATCCCAATCCGATAAACCCGCTTCAAACCATTCATCGAGTTTGTTGGCAATCGAAACAGGCAGACGACCTTGGTCACGGGTCCATTTCTGTAAGTATTCTGAGAAATTCGGAAGCTTAAAGAAGTAGTGGTCTGATGATTTCTCAACTGGGGTCGCACCGCTCAAGGTTGAGCGTGGATTTTCTAATTCGGTGGCGTTATACGTTGTACCACATACTTCACAGGCATCGCCGTATTGATCTTCCGCTTTACATTTCGGGCATGTGCCTTTAATGAAACGGTCAGACAGGAACATGCCTTTTTCAGGATCGAATAACTGGGTAACAGGACGAATGGCAATATTGCCTGCTTCACGGTTTTTGATATAGATTTCTTCTGAACGTGCTTTGTTCTCGTCACTATTGGTTGAATCATAGTGATCGAAATGTACGCCAAAACCATCAAAGTCACGGATATGTTCTTTCTGAACATTGGCGATTTGTTGTTCTGGGCTAATGCCATTGGCTTCAGCACGCAGCATGATTGCAGTACCGTGAGCATCATCCGCACATACATAAGTCACATCATGGCCCATTGCACGCATCGCACGAACCCAAATATCTGCTTGGATATAACCGAGTAAGTGACCCATATGGATAGGACCATTGGCATAAGGTAGGGCATTGGTGACTAAAATTTTACGCACGGATATTGTTCTCTCATTCGTATTTACAAGGCAGATGATTTTACATGACTTGACGCTGACTTGCACAAGGGATTCAGTGAAATCTTTTCAAGCTGCGTTCTTATTCTATTTTGGCGACTTCATGCAAGCTTCACTTGCACTTCAATCAAAACACATTTCCTTTACTGATAATGGCTGCATGGTTCATCAGTGAAAGGAATAGAAATGAGATCTTGGCATTTGCTTTGTGCATCTTTTTGCGCAAGTGTGGCATCGGTTTTTAGTTTTGTGATTCCGTATTGTTTGTTCTTAAATTTTCAACAGAACCATTTATTTCATGTGGTGAGTAACGGCATGGAAGTGATGTTATACCTCACGCCCATTCTTATCGTATTTGCTTTTATCTGCTATGCAATTTTGTTTGCCCTATTGAAATTACCAACCAAGATTTTCGATCTTGTTCAGTTTTTTAAAATAAGTCTGATCTTTTTTATCGCGTGGATGTGTTTGGTGCTGCTGATTTTATTTGAAGATCAGGTTAATGGCTTTGATTTTGAAACATTGGCCATGAGTCTTTTCATTTTTGTTGCGGTTTTACCTGTGCTTGCAGTGGGCTGTATCAGTGCCAATATCTGTTATGTTCTGATGTGCAAGAAAAAGTACACAAGTACTTTTAGTTAATTACTTTTAATTAACTGAAGCTTTTTTGTTTCGTAGTAGAAATAAACACTGTAGCTTTTGAGTTTAGTCTGATGTCCATTCAAGGTGAAATAACCTGAACAGGGTACTCGCCATTGCTTCTCTGTATTCTCAGTAAACCCGATCCAAGCATGACCACTAAATGTAAACGTACGATCATCTTTCATTGTAAAGTCATCCAAATAGACTGCATCGCACCAGAATGTATTTTGACTAAAATCTATTTTAGAAAATTTCCAGCAACTTAAAAAAGCAATAAATGTTTCTAAGTCTTCACTTTGTTGATATGTTTTGAATCGAAGAATAGTTTGGGCAATATCACGCTCTATAGACAAGACTCTACGTTGAATTCTTCTTTTGCTGGAATAAACATATCTTGACCACTTTGCATACCGTTCCTCTTCTTGTTTTTGCTGTGTATGTTCTTCTTTATTCATATTTGATTTTGAGTAATTTTATCTACTCATTTTTAAGCATGGAATTTAGAGAAAAGTATGTACCCCGAAGGATTACATACTCTGCATTTGTTTCACAGTGACACTATGCTTTGAATTTTTTCTTAAAGAGATAATCTTTCCTTTAGACAGGAAATGAATGTGATAGCTCTTTAAGCCGTCCGTTTTCGGATCAAGCGTAATTTCAGCACACATCGGCGTTTGCCAAAGTTCATCACTGCCCAAAGTACCTAACCACGCCTGTGCTTTTAGCGCCACAGTAAATTCATCTTTGCACTCAAGTTCAGTAATACTCAGTTCACTGCACCAATGCTCAGTTTTAGGAAATTCAGCTTTAGAAAATTTCCAGCAGATTGTAAGCGCCAGACTGCTTTCAACAGGGGCTTGATCATCACTCTGTTGATCAATCACTGGAATTAACTGTTCAGCCAGATCCTTTTCAAACGAAAGAATCATGTTCTGGATTCTTCTTTTACTGGAAAGAATGTAGTTCAAGCGTTTTTCTTGGGCTTGAAGTTCCTGCTGAATTTCTAAAAGTTCATTTTCATTCATATTAGGTAATTCTGACAACGAGGTCTATGATTGAGATATTGCGGAAGTATATCCGAACTATCTCCTTATATTGTTAATAGTTTTTAATACAAACTTATTGGTTGTAAAAATGATCGAAACAGCCCGACTACGTTTAAGACAGTGGCAAGCACAAGACTCTGCATGCTTTGCTGCAATGAGTACCCACCCTCAGGTGATGGAATATTTTCCTAAACTCCTGACCCGAGCAGAAAGTGATGCCATGATCGATAAAATGCAATCGATTATCGAAACCCAAGGCTGGGGTTTGTGGGCGGTTGAGCTAAAGCAAAATCAACAGTTTATAGGTTTTGTTGGTTTACATGATCAACCTACACAATTTTCCTTCTCGCCTTGTGTGGAAATTGGCTGGCGACTCGATCATGCCTATTGGGGGCAGGGTTATGCACCCGAAGCGGCTCAAGCTGCACTCGCATTTGCTTTTAATCAGTTGAAACTGGATAAAGTGGTTGCCTTTACCACTTTGGAAAATGCCAAGTCACAAACGGTGATGCGAAAATTAAGGATGAAAAAAGTGTCTGAGTTTCAACATCCCGCTTTAGCGACGGAGCATCCTTTAAGCTGGCATGTACTGTATGAAATTCTACGATCTGATTTTATTGAATAAATAGGATGTTATTCATTTATATGATTTTTATATCTAAAAATGAATAGCTTTAACAATCCGCAATTAATTGAATCTTCCTGTATCCCATTTGTTTCAATTTGCAGCAATAGACAAAAAAAAACTCCAAACACGGTATAACTAAGACTGATCCAAACAATATGTTTTTTACCTATAGTGAGGAAATACCATGACAAACGAAAAACTTAATGAATTAAAAGATCAGGCAGCAGAATTGGGTAATGACTTAAAATACAAAGCAAAAGAAGCTCAGCTACAAGGTGAAAAAGCAGTTGATGACTTAAAACATTCGGCAGAGGAATTGAAGTTAAAGGGCGAAAAAGCGCTTGATGACCTCAAGAAAGATGTGTCTGAGCAAAATGCAGAAGGTAAAGAAGCGCTTTCGAATAAAGTGGATGATCTGAAAACCAAATTTGAAGATACTCAAAATGCAGTTCAAGATAAATTTGATCACTTTAAAGAAGAAGCAAGTCATAAACTGGATGATGCCAAAGCCAAAGCAGCTGAATTAAAGGATGAAGCAGTTGCCAAATTTGATGATCTAAAAGCTCAAGCCAGCCATAAGCTAGATGATTTAAAGAAAGCAGCAACAGATACTTTAAATAAATTCAAAGGTTAAGCTTACTAACCGACGGATCGACTGAAAATATTCCTCAAACATAGGCAAACTATGTTTGAGGATTTTTATTTTTAATCTCTTTTAAAGAAGTTTCTTGCTTCGCCTATTCGTCCGTACAAATGAACTGTACAGGCTGGTTAAGATGAGTATCTGTGTATTGCTGGTTTTCGATATCAAAAATTCTATAAAAAGGTTGCGAACGTTTTTTGTCCGGGAAAAGCTGATTTAGTAATGATTTTTCTAACAGAGGCTGAATATCTTGGATGTAGATTCGACCTTGTTTATCTATATATAGTTTTACATTGAATCTGAAAGAATCATCTTCTGAGAGCGAATCTTTTTGTAAAAGCAAACAAGCCGTTTCGGTTAGGAAAGAGGGGGATGCTAATCGTCGAATACGCTGTATCACAGACTGATTTTGCATAGAGATAAAAGAATAAACTTGCTCATAGTCTGAAAATAGTTGTTGGGGGTTGCGGTCATGCTGCTCTGTCGAAGCATCGCGTTTGGGCAAATCCTCTGGTTTTATCTGTTGGGCAAGTGCTAAAGCATGGTGATTGAGTATGTCTGAGTTGCTTGGTTTAAATAATTGAAATTTCATTCCTTGTTTTTCTGGGATAATTCTAACAGAGACCTTAATTTCAGACCAAGGCTCTTGACCTGTTTGCTCATTCACCACAATTTCTGTTTGTGGTGGCAATGGGTAAGGTACCCGATTGATAGATTCTTGGGCGAACAGGGGAAAAGATGTCAGTAAACTGCATATCACGAAATAACACCGTGTCATTAAACGCCCCTATGACAAGAATAACGAGAATGTGGCTCAAAGCATAAACATCCATTTGCTGCAGCACACATCATAAGCTTATGAATATAACTTGTTCTGCTAGAAGAATGACAGTTGTTTACGCTAGCCATATAAAGCCGAAAAGTTACTATAAAAAAATGAGCAATTATCTGTTTTGATATGAGCGTCCATTCTTCAATACTGCTAAACTAACCAGACTCAGTGAAATGTTGATCTGTTTTTGGAGTAAACAAAATGTCGTGGCTTTCTTCCTTAAAATCTGTTTTTTCGCCAGCACAAGAAGTGAAGGAAGACGAGATTCAAGCAGTTCTACAAAATTATGTACTGCCACATTCAGACAATGCGCTAAAAGATCGTATCAGCCAAGTCAATGTACAAGGTCGTATTTTACAACTGACGGTGAATACCTTTCCTGAAGAAAAAGATCATTTACAGCAGATCCATGATGAGTTGGCTGAAGCTTTGGAAAAATGTGGTATCCAGGAATTAAACCTGCATATTATTCAACAAAAACATGCAGCGCATGGTGAAGCAGGTCATAGCTGCTCATCCAAGCCTAAAGCAGAAAATAGCAATTTGCCGCCAGTCATGGATGCTTCACCTCAAGTAGAAGCCGATCCTAATAATCCACCAATCCAGAAAGCGGCTCCGCAACAACGCGACGTCGCGGCACATCCTCGCATTCAAAATGTGATTGTGGTTTCATCTGGTAAAGGGGGGGTGGGTAAATCAACCACTACGGTGAATCTGGCACTGGCGTTACAGCAACTGGGTTTAAAAGTGGGTGTTCTGGATGCGGATATCTATGGTCCAAGTATCCCGACCATGTTGGGTAATGCAGGTAGAACACCGCAGATTGAAAATGAGCACTTCGTACCTTTAGATGCGTATGGCATGGCGGTACTGTCGATCGGGCATCTTATTGGTGAGCACAATACGCCTGTGGCGTGGCGTGGCCCTAAAGCAACAGGGGCGTTGATGCAATTATTCAATCAAACCTTATGGCCTGATTTAGATGTATTGGTAATTGATATGCCACCGGGAACGGGTGATATCCAGCTGACTCTGGCACAACGTATTCCAGTGACGGGTGCAGTGGTTGTGACCACACCACAAAATGTGGCGTTAATGGATGCCACCAAAGGGATTGAATTATTCAATAAAGTGAATATTCCGGTATTGGGTGTGATTGAAAATATGTCGACGCATATCTGTTCGAACTGTGGTCATGAAGAGCAAATCTTTGGGACTGGTGGTGGCGATCAGTTGTCTGAACAATATCAGATCCCATTGCTCGGCCGTTTGCCACTGGATGTAAAAATCCGTGAACATGCAGATAAAGGTACGCCAAGTGTGATTGCCAAAGATACAGCGGCGGAGAGCTATCTCAATATTGCACAGGTAGTCCTGCAACAGATGGAAAAACTGCCAAAGCGCCAGAAAGATGATAAACGTATCTTCTAAATAAACAAAAAACCCAACATCAACGTGTTGGGTTTTTACTTTCTGATTTTAATTTTAGTGGTTTTTGTTTCATCGCTTAAAAGCGACTGAAAAACTAAAATGGTACGTTGCTTGCTTCGTATTTGCTTTTATTTTTAGATAGGTTCTCGATCAAGATGCAATTTAAATATTTTATCGGCATTGCCAGTGTCTGTACGGCTGTATTGCTTAGTGCTTGTAATGGAGATAACTCTTCAAGCAGCAGTAACCAAGTACAAGAAAAACCAACATTACAGCCCATAGTGATACAGGGTGCTTTACCTGTTGAATCTGAAAGAATGGCGGCAAAACTAGACAATGCGACAGTAGAAACCATTGGTGGCTGGAAGTTCTGGAAAGGGACCTATAAGGGATATCCTGTTGTGGTCTCTAAAACCCGGATGGGCATGAGTAACTCTGCAGCGGCAACAGTGCTTGCGATTCAACATTATCAACCAATTGCCATCATCAATCAGGGGACTGCGGGTGGACATGACCCAGACCTGCATGTGTTTGATATTGTATTGGGTAAATACACGACCAATATTGGTGCATTTAAAACACCCCATAAACCGATTGGTGGTGGCTCTAATGCACTTGAATGGAATGAAGCTTTTGATGTGTTGCCAGATGATGAATCTGATCCAGAGCCGATTGCAATCCGTAAATTTGAAGGGGACAAGGAGTTACTCACAGCAGCCTATAAGGCCAAAGTGAACTATACCAAGGGGCAGGTAGTCGAAGGGGTTATCGGTTCAGCGGATACATGGAACAATGAGCTGGATCGCATCAAACTTTTTCATACGGTTTATGGAACTTCGGTCGAAGAAATGGAAGCCGCTTCTGTTGCTCAAATTGCGCAACAATTTAAAGTCCCATTCCTGGGTATTCGTGTGCTATCGAATAACATTACCAATAATGGAGCATATGACCCTGCGACAGGTGAAGCATGTCAGGATTATGCACTCGATGTTGCTGAACAATATATGAAGGCAAAAGCAGCAAAATAGTTTTCTAGAGAGAAGACGTCATTTAAATGATTTCTTCTCTCTGATGTTTCCTTCGATTTCGCCAGCTTCGGATCACGATCCAGCGCCATAGCAGAAGGGTTGCCAGATAGAACAAAATCGCAAACAAAATCGCTTCAATGATCAGCCCTGAAACCAAGATTTTAGCCAGACTGAAATCAATATGACCATGTCCAAAGTTTTTGATCCAATTCAAAATTTGATGCAATACACCCAATAGCATGTCTTTATTGATCATATTGACGTGATAAATTTTAGTCCCAAACCAAAAGCCCAAATAAAGAATGGGTACAACGGTAAAAGGGTTGGTGAGCCACGCCATACACAGGCCAATCGGTAAATTCACTTCAAAGAATAAAACTGTCAGAATAATAAACACACTGTGAAATGGGACGGGTAAAATTCCCCAAAAGGTGCCAATTAGTATTGCTTTTGCAATTGATCGGCGATTCACATACCAAAGTAATGGATTTAAGGTGCGCTCACCAAAAATTTTCATTAGCTTTAGACTAGCGACTTTCTCTGCTGAAGGCAGCCACTTGTGAAAGAATTGCTTAGGCATAAACGTTGCAATAAACCCAACAGGACAAGGAAACAGTTGATCGTATATAAAATAGCATTATTTACTTAGTGAAAACTTAAAAGAAACACAAACTTATTCCTTTAAAAAACAAGCTGATTGTCAATAGGTTACATTTATTCTATTTATATGATGATTTTTTATGCTGTGACTATTGAGTAGAGAGGGCTTGAAATCTATAAAATGCATGTAAAACAAAAGCTTAATTTATTTTTCAACATAAGTGCTTACAGTTGTTTTTTTGCTATCCCTTGAGAATTGGATTAATCTGAAACGATCTTGTAGTGGGGTCATTCAATGATTTCATGGTTCTTTATTGGTTTAGTCATCACCATTTTGCTGACTCCTGGTCCTACCAATACTTTATTAGCATCTTCTGGTATTCAGGTAGGATTACGTCGCTCTTTATTATTGATTCCCGCAGAAGCTGTGGGCTATATCATTGCGATTAGTGCTTGGGGAATACTGATTGGTAAAGTGTCTGCAACCTTGCCAGCATTGCCGATTTTCCTGAAATTATTAAGTGCGGCTTATATCGTATTTCTTGCAATTAAGTTGTGGCGTACTGCAAATCAAGAAATGGCCTTAAATCAACCGACCATTCGACCTAGAGAGTTGTTATGCGCGACCTTGTTGAATCCTAAGGCACTGTTATTTGCCTCAGCTATTTTTCCTGTTGCCGCATGGCAAAACCAAGAAATTTATATGGCGCATATGGGGAGCTTTGTTGGACTAATTCTGCCGATCGCTTTATTCTGGATTTCTGTTGGTGCAATGTTAGCGACCAATAAAGTGACATGGTTGTCTCAATCAAAATTACAACGTACTGCCTCTGTGGTTCTTATGGCTTTTGCCATCCCGATTAGCTACTCAGCCCTCATCAATTTATAACTTTCACAGCGCTATCCCGAAGAACAGGATGGTGCTGTTGTTTTCATTGATATCATTTTACGTTAAAGTACTCGCCAATTATTAACTTCGTCTATGGATAAAAAGTCATGGCAATAAAATCTGATCGTTGGATTCGTGAAATGAGCGAAAAACACGGCATGATTGAACCTTATGCAGAGAATCAAGTTCGTTTTGATGAAAACGGTGAAAAGTTGATTTCTTATGGGGTATCAAGCTATGGCTACGATGTCCGTTGTGCACGCGAGTTTAAAGTGTTTACCAACGTTCATTCAGCGATTGTCGATCCAAAGAATTTCGATGATAAAAGCTTTATCGATATCGAATCTGATGTATGCATTATTCCACCCAACTCATTTGCTTTGGCGCGCACCATTGAATACTTCCGTATTCCACGTAATGTTTTAACTGTTTGCTTAGGTAAGTCGACTTATGCACGTTGCGGGATTATCGTGAACGTAACGCCGTTAGAACCAGAGTGGGAAGGTCACGTTACCCTTGAGTTCTCAAATACAACCAATTTACCTGCACGTATTTATGCCGGTGAAGGTGTTGCACAGATGTTGTTCTTTGAAAGCGATGAAGTGTGTGAAACTTCATATAAAGATCGTGGCGGTAAATACCAAGGCCAAACTGGTGTGACATTACCAAAGACCTAATTTTTAATCATTCTAAATTTTAACCATTGATCAATGGGTCAATGGTTAAAACGTTCTAACTAAGAATTGAATAATAATTTTAATACTGATGTTCAAATTTACTTACTTTAAAAATAATAACGCTCTTTCTACTTTTATTTTTAATATTTTCTCATTTTTAATGGGGGTGGTTTTTATCATTCTAAATAAGATTCTTATTTCACCATTGCCTTTGCTCTTCTTCCTTCATACAGACATTTCAAACTTACTCGCTCGAGCTGATTTACTTTATTACTTGGTGATGTTTTAACCATTGGTCAGGAAAATATATTAATTAACCCGGATCCTGCTTAAGCCGATGATTCCTTAATTTGAATTGTTGGCTTATTTTGATGGGTTAATTGATATGCGCATAGCGAGGCATAAATTCCTCCAAGAAATCCATGAATACTACGTGCTTTACTCGTCACTAAATTGTATTGCCCCTTCAATAAACTGAATAATGTTTCTATCTTATTGCGTTGTCTTAGGTGATATTCATCTGATGCACAGAGTTGAATAGCCTGCATATTCTTTCGATGATAAGTAATTAAATCAATACCTTGATCTTTCAATCTGATTTTTAATTCTTGGCTGATGTAACCTCGATCCCCGTAAAGTTTTGCTTCTATACCAGCAACCAATTGCTCAACCATTTTTATGTCAGCAACATGTCCATTCGATAAAGCAGAACAGGCAATTTCACCAAATTGATTCATCGCAATATGTAATTTACAGCCATAAAACCAGCCCATTGAGCTTCTACCACGTGATGCAATTTGGACTAATGATTTATGACGCTGAATCCGTTGATTTTTACAAACTGGCAGAGTTGTTGAATCAATCCATAAATATTGTGTAGTTTGGTCTTTCATCAGCGCCACATGTAAAGCGTGTAGGGCCAATTGGTGCATATTGATCAGATGAATCATCCTTTGATAGCAAGGCAAGTACTTAAATAAATGGCTTTTATCTTCTTTTAACCAGGTGAAAAAGGCTTTGAAATTATTGAAATGAGAGCATTTGTACCAAATGGCAATAAAGCAGATTTCTGAAATTTTGAGTTGAGCAGTTCTGATTCTTAAGGAACCACAGTTTTGTTTGAGAAACTCCCAATAAGTTGATTCAAATTTAAGAAAAAAATCATCAATTACGCAGAATAATTCGGTACTATTGAACATCAGGACTAGAGTTGTGAGTTTGGTGTGGTAACTCAACTGATGGCTCTAGTCCTCTTATTTTTCAAGTCAATTTCTTATCCGCGATTCGGGTTAATTAATCAAACAATAAAGAAGATATGCTAAAAATAAACCGCAATTTTTAAAATATTAAGAACAGGTGAGAATAATTGTGAATAAGATCTATCAACTAGTATGGAATGCGACATATCTTTGCTGGCAAGCAGTGAGTGAAATGGCGAAAGGGGGCGTGGTTGCAACGCAATCAACAACAACAATCAAATCTAAAACCTCTATTGCTCATACAGTAAAACGAGCAGCATTCTTTGCGGTGAATGTGCTGAGTGCCAGTATTGCATTTGCAGGACCAACAGGTGGAGTGGTCAGTTCAGGAACAGCCACGATTTCAACCGCAGGAACCACCACCACCATTAACCAGTCAACCGCAAAAGCCGCGATTGACTGGAGCAGTTTTTCCACCAATAGCAATGAAATCGTGAATTTCGTGCAACCAAATAGCAGCTCGATTACCTTAAATCGCGTCACGGGGACAAGTGCATCCAATTTAAATGGTCAGCTAAATGCCAATGGACAGGTATTTATTATTAACCCGAATGGGGTGTTATTTGGCAGCACCTCGCAGGTCAATACGGCAGGTTTGGTGGCATCGACCCTGAATTTGAGCAACAACGATTTTAATAATAATCTATTTAATTTTACCAATACCAGCAATAACAAAACCGTTGAGAACCGCGGCAAAATCACCGTGCCTACAGGTGGTACAGTGGCCTTGATTGCACCAACGGTAAAACACACAGGCACGATTAATGCAACGCAGGGCAATGTATTATTAGCGGCTGGTGGAGATATCACCCTGAATCTAAATAATGGTAGTTTATTGGGTTACACCATTAATCAGGGCAAGGCACAAGCCTTGATTAACTCAGGCGGCATGATTCAAGCCGATGGTGGTAAAGTGATCCTGACTGCAAAAGGGATTGATGAATTAAGCAATGCCGTAGTGAACAGTGTTGGGGTGATCCAAGCGCAAACGGTGAACAATGTCCGTGGCGTGATTGAGCTTGGCAGTGATTTAAGTAGTGGTACGGTAAATGTCAGCGGTACGCTAGATGCATCGGCTCCGAATGGAGGCAATGGTGGGCAAATCAAAACTGCTGCGGCAGAGGTTCATGTCAGTTCAGGCACGAATATCACAACACAGCGTAATAGTGCGAGCAGCTTACCGCCGACCAGCAGTGGTTGGGAACTGAAAGCTAAAAATATCGATGTCGATTTCTTTGGTGGCAGTGTCAGCAGTAGCACCTTGGGTGATGCTTTAAACAAAGGTAATGTGAGCTTAAATGCGATGGGTACAGCCGAAGGCCAAGGCAATATTAATATCAATGATGCCACCAGTTGGAATGCCAATACAGCACTTACACTAAGCGCAAACAAAGATATTAACTTTAATAGTGACTTGGATTTAAGTGGAGATAAGGCCAAGCTTGCCATGAATTATGGTGCGGGTTCGGATTACAACCTAAATAATGGCGCCAAGATTAATATCAGTGGTTCATCCCCGACCTTATTGATTAATGGAACTTCCTACATTGTGATCAATGATCTAGGTGAAGAGGGTGATGCCAATATCAATACCTTGCAAGGAATGAACAATAACCTGACAGGAAATTATGTCCTAGGCAGTAATATTGATGCTTCTGATACCGTGAACTGGAATGGTGGTAAGGGATTTAAACCTATCGGGGATTATATTGAAACAGTAACGATAAACAATGATCCAAATGCTCCGGGAGGAATGAGTATTTCTCAAGGTCTGATCAATCAACCTTTTACTGGAAATTTTCATGGTTTAGGGCATTCTGTTACTGGGCTTCATATTAATAGACCTGATCAATTGCTATTGGCATTGCCAACAGAGTTACCTGCAACTTTTAGCTTTCATTCGATAGGATTATTTGGTGCCACAACCAATATAATCAGAGATATTGGAACTACCAATGGTTCAATAAAAGGAAGCAGTAATGTCGGAGGGCTGATCGGATTCCAAAAATCTGGAGTTGCTAAAAACATTTTCAGTTCGAATTCTATAGAGGGGGTATCAAAAGTAGGGGGACTTATTGGTAAGAGTGGTGACAGGAATGCCAGTAACCAGCAAACTGCGGCATCGATTTTAAATTCTTATGCGACTGGAAATATTAAAATTTCTAATATTGCTCCTTCAGTAAATGCGACCAATATAGGGGGACTGGTTGGTCAAAGTTTCAGTCTGATTAAAGATAGCTATGCTACGGGGAGTATTGATTCAGAAAGTGCTGGTTCATATGGAGTAGGTGGCTTAGTTGGTGAGCAGGTCAATAATGACATTATTCGCAGTTATGCAACAGGAAATATCTGGGGCAATGTTGAATATTTGGGGGGACTGGTTGGTGTATTAAGATATGCTCAGGGTAATACCCAAATTTATCAGAGTTATGCAACGGGAAATCTGCACGGTAAAGTTCAAGCAGGTGGATTAATCGGATTTGTTGGACTCGAAGCCTCTTATAATAATCCAAGCCGTGATATAGATTCGATAGCAACCGTTGAACAAAGTTATGCCACAGGGAACGTAAGTGCTTTTGATGATACTTATCTTGCATCTACTGGTGGACTTATTGCTTCAATTAACGGGGCGGTCAAGATCAAGAACAGCCACGCTACTGGAGATGTGAATGGAGCATCCAAGACAGGAGGCCTGGTTGGTTCAATTAGTAACAACTTCCCAAGCACACAGCATAAAACTGAAATTGAAAATAGTTATACAACAGGTCATGTCACTGGAACCGAATATACAGGTGGTCTAGTAGGGAATAATTTATCAGAAAGTATTATCCGGGACAGTTCAGCTCAGGGGCAAGTGAACGGAACAAATTATGTAGGCGGTCTAGTGGGTTTTAATGGGACTGAAATTATAAATAGCTCAGCTACAGGTATTGTAAACGGTGAAAATTATGTCGGTGGATTGGTCGGGAAGAATAGACAGACAATAAAGGATAGTTATGCGACAGGAGATGTAAAAGGACAGGAAAATGTCGGTGGCCTAGCGGGTTCTAATGAAAAATGGGTAACTGGAGGTGAGATAAGTAATACTTATGCGACAGGGAGAGTTGAAGCTAATAAAAATGTAGGAGGGTTGGTTGGTGCTAACTTTTTAGGTGAGATATCTTCGAGTTATGCCAGCGGAGCAGTAAAAGGATATCAATATACTGGTGGCCTACTTGGAAATATACAAGGGGGCAGCCTTGTAAATACCTATGCCGTGGGCAATGTGACAGGAGAGAATTCTACTGGTGGCTTACTAGGAGGCACTTCTTCGAATAATCTGGCAAATGTTGAGAATAGTTTTTCTTCTGGTTGGGTTAGTGGGACAGTCTATACAGGTGGGCTCATTGGTAATAATAATGGTATCTCTATCGCTAAAAATAGCTATTGGAACACTGAAACTTCAGGACAATCTACCAGTGCAGGAGGGGTTGGAAAAAATACAGCAGAAATGCAAAAAATCCTGACCTTTACAGGGTGGGACATTGCTGATGTCTCTGTCCCAAATTCAACTTCGACATGGGTAATTGATGAAAATCACAAAACCCCATGGCTTCGCTATAATCATTGAGATTAAAACAGATTATTAAAATATAAGACCAGAGGCCGAAGCTTCTGGTCTTTAAAAATAAGATATTGAATGAATTAGAGTCACAATGAAATTTTATTTACGAAAACAAGTAGCCAGACATAATCAAAAAACTCTTCGAATGATCAGTGGGATGAGTGTTTTAGTGGTTATGTCTTCTATGGTTCATGCCGAAATTGTGATTCCTGATAGTGGTACTATTACTCAGCAATTAAGTCCTGAACAATTCAAAGAAATACCTAAAACAGATCAACAGTACTTTGGTTCTGATTCATCGCAGCAAAATTATAGTCAGGATCAGACCCCCATATGGGTCACAAAAATCCAGATAGAAGGCAATCAGCAAATTGCGACAACGATTTTGCATGATTTAGTCAAGTCACTAGAAAACAAAAATAATGTTATGGCCGATTTACAGTTCGGCGCAGAAAAAATTACCCAATATTATAAGAAGCAGGGGTATTTTTTAGCGAAAGCATATTTGCCCAAGCAAAAACTAGAAAATGGAACATTAATTATTCGTGTGCTTGAAGGCCAACTGGGGAAGGTTATTTTAAATAATCAGTCTAAAATTAAAGATAAGGTGATTCAACGCTACACAGATCAACTCCCTCATCATCAAGCCTTGCAACAACAGCAAAGTAATAAGACTTTGTTGCTTATTTCAGATTTATCGGGCGTGGGGCAAATCCAAGCAAACTTACAGGCTGGCGAACAGACTGGGCAAACAGACCTTGTTTTGGATGTTCTAGAACAACAGACTTGGTTTGGGCGAATCGGGATTGATAACTCTGGTAGTCGCTATACAGGAAAATATCGACTTTCAGGCTATCTCGAAAGTAATAGCTTGCTGGGCTATGGAGAGAAGTTATCTGCTCAACTACTTGGCAGTAATCAGGACTTGGTTTCTGGAAGTCTAAATGCTCGATTTCCTGTAACAGGAACGGGTTTATGGTTAGGCGGTGGTTATAGTAGAACTCAATATGAGCTTGGTGAGCAATTTAAGCAGTTAGAGGCAAAAGGAAGATCTGAAAACTATAATTTAAACCTTGTTTATCCATTAATCCGAAGCCAAAAGTCGAATCTGAATTTGAAGCTGTTAGCCGAAAAAAGAAAGCTATTTGATGAAATTGCTTTAACAGATACAGAGACATTCAAACAGATCGAGGCGAGTCGAATTGCATTAAGTTTTAGTCGCATGGATGATTGGGGCGTTGGTGAGATAAAAGGGGGAATCAATCAGCTTGAATTAATTACGACCATTGGCAACCTGGACATACAAAGCCCATCGGCTTTGAATATTGATCGATTATCGGCAAGGACCCAAGGCAGTTTCAATAAATATGAACTGAAACTTGCTAGACAGCAAAGATTAACCGCATCCTCATGGTTCACCAGTGAGTTATATGGACAGCTTGCATCTAAAAATCTTGATTCAGCGGAAAAACTTTCTTTGAGCCAGATGCGTGCTTATCCAGCGGCAGAAGGGCTTGGTGATCAAGGCTGGGGAGTATCAATTAATTTTTACTACCAACTAACACCATGGCTAAATACGTATCTATTCCAAGATTTTGGGCGAATACAGCAAAATAAAAATCCGTATCTTAACGACAAAAATACCCGTGCTCTGGCAAGCACTGGGATTGGTTTTGGTGGTGGCTCTCAGGACTTTGATTACAATGCCACGCTTGCATGGCGAACTACCTCGGCAGCAAAGAGTGATCAGGATCAGCAACCACGATTTCAATTTGGGGTAGGTTGGAGATTTTAAGTTAAATCAACGATTAATATTTTCTGTAAATATTATTAATAATCTATATTTTAGAATAGAGCTATTCTTTTGTTATGACCTAATATCATGCTTAGATAAATTATATATGTGACTTGTAGATCTGTTTTTAATATATGTCAAGCGCTTAACATATAAATGAGGGTTGGAGTGTAACTTATTCTATGCAAGTAGAGTGAGATTTTTAAGTGACCTATTTAAATAAATTTTATATTTATGGCCTAAATTGTTTAGAAAAATAAAACTAGTATTTTAGAATAATTAATATATTATTTAGAGATGATTCGTTTTTATACAGCTTCACAGCAGATAATGGATTAGAAAATCTCCTGTGATTAATTGATATAAAAACATTATAAAAATAAACAAATATGGATGTGCTAAACACGGAGGTGGGTTATGCAAGGCTTTAAATCCCTTCATTTTGCAATGTTGACTCTAGGTAGCTTGTGCTTAAATTCTGCTTATGCAGCGTCTACAACGTTGCATCGTTTATCAGATACTGAAATGTCTGCAACCACAGGGCAGGCTTTGTTGAGTATGTCTTATATTGCTCCTAGTGATACTAAAAATTTAGAAAGTCAGCGTACAGATGGCGATCCAAATCTTGGTTTTTATCGTTTAGGAATGGAAGCGGAATTAGAACTGAATGCCAATATCAAGAAATTACAGTTAGGCTGTGGTGGCGCAAATGGAGCAGGTGGATGCGATATTGATATAGATCATTTAAGTCTCAGTGGCGTTTCTGATACACGTGACGGTAGAGCAGGTTCAAGTGCAAAATTAACCAATCCTTTTATTGAATTTGCGATTCAAAATCCAAATCAGGCCTCGACTCGAAATGTGGTTGGACTCAGATTAAGTGCTGAAAAGGTTTTAGGATTATTGTCACTGGGCACAGAAAACTCGACTACGCCCAATGGAATCAATAGTCTTTCTGGGTATATGAAAGTTCGATCTGGAATTGGGGATACCGAAATAGAGCAAAGTAAAGTTAAGGGTTATGCTAATACAGCAGCACAATATATGAGTTTAGCGACCTATCCGATTGAAGGGCGTTTAATCGCAAATGTATTGGTTGACTTAGCTGATGCCGATTTCAGAACAAATGGTGGTGGTTTTAGTATTCCAGAAATGAATAATCTTCCGTTTGAAAATCCACAAATTGTCGTCAATGGTAAAAGGAATAGCTCAATAGGTTTAAATGCAACCGTCAATATTCCAACAATTAATTTAGGAACAGGAAGTGATTACCCTGCATCAGGTAGAACTACAACAGATGCAAATGGAACAACAACTGCAGTGTATACCGCGGGTAATCCAGTTGATGCCGTGATTACAGGATGTAGAAATTTAACTTTAGCACCAACATGTCTAGTTGCATGGGAAGGGCGGCAGTTTAGCAATATTAAAATGAGCGGCTCTGTAAATGGAGCGAAAGCAACGGTCAACTTTCAAGAGGCTTTAGGATTTATTCATCGCTTAGAGATTAATTCGGCAGCCTCTTTAAGTTTGCAAAAGCAAAATATTTTGTGGCCAGATTCTGATGCCGCAAATATTGCTCAATCTGGATGGTGGCTTGCTTTACAAGATCCTGTAAGTATTGGACGAGTTGAACCGACACAAAGACTGAGTATTGAACCATTGTTGGGGCAGTTTGCTACAAAAGCTGGAGATTACTTAAAACAGAATCCTGCGCGAACAAATGATCTTCTTGGTGTCATGACGGGTAATGGTTTGGATGTGGATATTGGAAATTTAGACTTGTCGAATGTTGCAGCGTTGCAGATGAATTTATCTAATTTGCAGTTGAATGGACAAAATTTTGCGCCAAACTGCTATGGGAGTTTAAGTTTCTGTTAGTTTTTGTATTAATAAAAAAGACAGCTTATGCTGTCTTTTTATTTTATTCACCTTTATAAAATAGCTTGATCTAATTCTTTGTTAAATTCTCTTGAAAAGCATATTTATTTATCATTATAGGTCACTTTTATCGGAAAATATTTATTGTTTTATAAGCATTATGTTTATATTAAAGTGATTACTATCATTTTTATAAGTGCTATTTATTTTTAGATCAGGTTGCTATTGAGATAAATGTTTAAGCTGTTTTTTAAAAACTAAAAAGGATTTTATAGTGAAAAGTAGATGTTTATTTATATTTTTTTAGGGGTGAGTGGTTTTTATCTAGGTTCCGCTGGGGCTGCCTCTTCTACTTTACAGCGTCTGACAGATCATGAGTTGTCTGCAGCGACAGGACAAGCTTTAATGAGTTTGTCGTATATTGCACCAACAGATGCAACGAATTTAGAGACAAAAAGAGCAGGTGGCGATAAAACCATTGGATTTTATAAACTGGGCATGGAGGCGGAGATTGAACTGAATGCCAATATAAAAAAATTCCAGTTGGGCTGTGGTGGAGCTAATGGCGCAAATGACTGTGATATTGATATTGATAATTTAAGCTTAAGTGGTCTGAAACTTGATTCCAGTGGTAAACCGGTTGCGATGACAAGAGAAGAACGAGCCTCTTCATCAGCAAAATTAACCAACCCCTTCTTAGAGTTTGCGATAAAAAATCCAAATAGTGCAGCTACCAGACAAGTCGTAGGATTTCGTTTAAGTGCAGAAAAAGCTATTGGCTTATTAACCGCAGGTAATGAGAACTCTTCCACACCGAATGGGATCAATACAATTTCAGGCTATATGAAAGTTCAATCAGATAATGCTGGTGTAATTAAAGGATATGCAACTACAGCGGTAACACGAGATAATCTATATGGAACGATGTACAATCAAGATGATCTGGTGATCACAGGTACGCTAAAATCAATTTTAGGAGCTAAAGCTGGCTTTAAAACGGTTGGGGGCGGATTTAATATTCCACAAATTAATAATAACTATTTTGAAGTTCCTGCAATATTAGTAAATGAGAATAGAGCTAAATCTAAAGTTTTGTCGGCTCCAGTAAAAGTTCCCAATATTTATTTAGGTAGTGGAGCGAATTATCCTATAAATGGCTCTGTTCAGTACAATCCAAATGGGCCACATGATCCTTCCTATCAAGAACCTTCAGGTATTTACACACAAGGAGGGTTAACCCAAGCTGAAGTAACCAGTTGCAATATTACCGCGTGTTTAATTGCTGGGGTTGGGAAAAGATTTAATCAGGTCATGATGAATGGTACGATTTCAAATATTTCAGCGAATCTGAATTTAACTCAATCACTAGGTTTAATTCATAATTTACCGATTAACTCTCCTTTCTCATTATCATTACAGCAAAATGCCTTACAGTGGACTGGTGCTAAAAGTGATGATATTGCCCAAAAAGGTTGGTGGATGTCATTTTCAGACCCTGTAAATATTGGTTATGTTGTACCAAAAGATCCAATTGATATTTCTCCACTCTTTCCTCAAATTGCAGCTGCTGTTTCGGATTGGTTACGTGATGGTGGTGGGCATGAGGCCTATACGGGTGATATTGGTGGACTACTTGGATTAGGTGTTCTAGATGTTGATATTGGTACTGTAGATTTAGCGGGTAAGTCATTAAATTTAAATCTAGGTAATTTGCAATTAACAAACCAAAATTTTCAACCAAACTGTTTTGGTAATTTGAAATTTTGTTAATTTTTAGTTTGATAAAAAGTAACTAAGGTTGCTTTTTTATCAAATTAGACGGATAGAAATAATCTATCTGGTTGATTTTATGATTATTTGGCTTTTTCGGTAAATTTTGTTTTACTTTTTAGGTTATTTTTGTCGGAAATTGCCTATTATTTAACAAAAAATAGCTTTATATTGACACGAGACATAGGACACAGGGTTAGTTCGCTAATATTTTGTCTATAAGTAAATTTAACAAGGATAATTATTTTAATTTTAAAAAACTGAAAAGGAATTTTATAATGAAAAATAGATATTTATCAATGGCCTTTTTAGGAATGTTTAGTTCTTGTGCGAATTTTACATATGCCAACTCTGCAACTTTATATTCTATGTCCGATAGTGAAATGTCTGCGACTACAGGCCAGGCACTAATGAGTCTGTCTTATATAGCACCTAATGATACAGCCAATTTGGAAAGGCAACGTGCAGGTGGCGAACAAAGTGTAGGATTCTATAAATTGGGGTTAGAAGCAAAACTGGAATTAAATGCCAATATCCGAAATCTACAACTTGGCTGTGGTGGTACAAATGGCACTGGCGGCTGTGATATTGATATTAAAAATTTATCACTGAGCGGCTTAAATGATGGTGTCGTGAGTGGTTCTACAAATCCGAATGAAGGAAGCCCAACTTTTAATAATGGACGTGCATCGACTAGTGCGGAAATTACCAATCCATTTATTGAGTTTGCGATTAAAAATCCAAATAGTGCTTCAACCCGAGAGTTTGTTGGCTTAAGACTCAGTGCCGAAAAAATTAATGCATTATTAACAGCGGGTATTGCAAATGCAGCAACCCCATCATCAACAGATGGGATACAAAGCTTGAGTGGCTATATGCAAATCGCAGGTACGACAGGTGATGTCTGGACAAAAGCAGCTACATTCGGAAAGAGTGATTCAAACTGTTTGCCTGGAATTAGTGGTCCAACGGCGTGCCAATCAATTGCGGGGAAATTGGATGTCGTACTGTGGGGCCGTAGAGATTTTGCTAGTTTACCTGCTGATAGTAATACGACGGGTATTACGGTTCCAAGTATGAATGTCGGATTTACTTTACCAGCATTTACCGTCAATGGTAATCGACAAACAAAAGCGGTTGCGCCAAATGTAAGCGCAACGATTCCTGAAATTCCAATTGCAAAAGCATCAAATTGTGTTGCTGGTGATACTCGAGCGGCATGTACTGTTAATTATGACAATGATCAGTTATATGTCAGTCTTAGAAAGGCAAGTGGTTCTGGTTATAATGCTGCCAATTTGGCTCAGACCGACTGTGTTGCTCTTTTGATCTGCCTTGTTAGTAATGCGAAGTTTAAAATGGGAGCAGATTCAAAACTGACTAACTTAAATATAGACATTACCTTTGAACAAGCATTGAGTATGATTCATAACATACCTTTAAAAGGAACGGGTGGATACTTGGCTTTGCAAAAACAAGCTTTGCAATGGCCAGGTGCAAATGCCGATGATATTGCGCAAAAAGGTTGGTGGATGTCATTTGCTGAGCCAGTACAATTAGGATATCTCAAAGCATCACAACAAGTTGATATTAGTGGCGTCTTACCTCAGGTTTCTACATTTGTTACTCAGGCTTTATATGCAGGCGACCCAATCAATATTAATTTAGCCGATGCGGCGGGGGCCTTAACGAATAATCCAATTGTTAAAAGCTTAACCATACCAGTGGGCACCAGCACTGCAACACTAACTCTTCAAAATCAACAGCTTAAAAACCAATCTATTCCAACAAACTGTTATGGCAGTTTAACATTTTGTTAATTCTCTTTCTTTTTGAAAAGACAGCATAAGCTGTCTTTTTTTTATGTAGATGGAAACTCTCTATCTGAAAATTTTACTGTTTGGTTCATTATTGAATGTCACTTATAACTTTATAGGCCATTTTTATCGGATATTGTCTATTATTTAACAATTTTTGAGTTTATATTGGAAAGCGTAATATGGCATGTGGTTAGCTCATTAACCTTATTTGTCTATAAGTGGAGTTCATGGAGATAAGTATTTCACTTTAAACTTTAGAATCTAAAAGGATTTTTATAATGAAAAATAGATATTTATCTATGGTTCTTTTGGGAACTATGGGGTTATGTGTAAATTCTGCATATGCGAGTTCTACCACTTTGCAGTCAATGTCAGATAGTGAACTTTCAGCGACTACAGGTCAGGCTTTAATGAGTCTGTCTTATATCGCACCTACGGACAATGCTAATTTAATGAAAAATATTGCTGGTTCCAATAATATTGGCTTTTATAAATTAGGTATGGAAGCCAAAGTTGAACTTAATGCAAATATTAAAAATTTACAGTTAGGTTGTGGCGGCATGAACGGTGCTGCTAATTGTGATATTGATATTAAGAATCTTTCTTTAAGTGGTTTGCCTGATAGTTATGATGCAAATGGTAGTCCTATTTTTAATAGCCGTGCATCTACAGATGCGACAATTACAAACCCTTTTATTCAATTTGCTATCCAGAATCCGAATTCTGCTTCAACACGACAAGTGGTTGGTTTACAGTTAGGAGCTGCCGCTATTAGTGGTTTATTGACTGCAGGAACAAACAATAGTGCGACTCCATCGACAACAGATGGAATCCAAAGTTTAAGCGGTTTTATGCAAATTGCCAGCACCACAGGTACTGCAGTGACTCAAGCTGCAACTTTTGGTAAAGGAGCTAGTAATCAGTCACTTAGCGGCTATGCAAATATTTCTGGTTTAGGTAATGCATCATTTGTGAGTGACCCGTCTAATAGTAAAACAACCGGGATTACAATTCCAAGTATGACCGTTCCATTTACACTTCCTTCCTTTAGTATTAATGGTGTGAGACAAACTCAAGCTAATGTACAAAATATTATGGCGAATATTCCGATTATTCCAATTGCGCCACAAACAGGATGTTCAGGAAATATTACGGGGACAAATTTAGCTTGTGGTTCTGGAAACACAACTTGGGGAAATGATCAATTATATGTTGATTTAGGGTGTAATGCCCCAGGTTCAGGACTTTGTGGGCTGATCACCGCCGCAGTACCAAATACCATATTTAAAATGGCAAATAACTCAAGCATTACCAACTTGAAAATGAATATTACTTTTAACCAAGCACTGAGTATGATTCATAACATACCACTTACAGGGACAGGTGGATATTTATCTTTGCAAAACCAACAACTTCTTTGGCCTGGTGCAACTGTTGCTACCTCTGATCAGGGAATCAATAATTTGAATGCGATGAGCAGTGGAACGGATGTAGCGCAACCTGGATGGTGGATGTCTTTTGCCGAGCCAGTACAGTTAGGTAAATTAAATGTGACTAATCCTGTAGATATCAGTTCGGTGCTGCCGCAAGTTGCAAAAATGGCATCCGATCAATTGAAAACGTCTCCATATACATATGTTAGTTTTGGATCGGCGATTGGAGCTTTAACCGGAGCACCAATCGTGCAACAAATTAATATTGATTTAGGGGCATATACAACAACCAATCCTGCAACTTTAACACTACAAAATCAGCAGTTAAACAACCAAAAGGTTGTTTCAAACTGCTATGGCTCATTATCATTCTGTTAATGTCTATGCAAAATTGAACTATTTAAAATGGAATTTAAGTGGAAGTTATAAGCTTCCACTTTTTATTTATATTGAAGGGAAGTCTGATGCTAAATTTAAGAGGATTAAATCGAGTCGCGGTTGTGGGAGGTGGGACAGCAGGTTGGTTTGCAGCCTTGCAGCTTAGGCAGGTGTTTGGCCCATCTGTTGAGGTAATGGTTATTTCCGCGCCAGAGATTCCGATTGTTGGTGTGGGTGAAGGTGGGGTACTCAATTTACTGACGGTATTGCGTGATTTAGAGATTGATTTAAAGGATTTTATAGATAAAACAGGGGCTACACTTAAATTGGGGTTTCGCTATGAACGTTGGCGAACGGGTAAAGAAGATGACTATTACTACCATCTTTTTCCGCTTCCAACAGAAGACTTTGCATGGAATGAATTTGGATTTAATCCTTATTTATCTGGACTATTTAATCATGGCATAGATGTTAGTCGCTATATGGCATCTTATCAATTTAGTGAAGATCGTAAACCTTTTCAGGAGGTTTTACAGATTTTATTAGAAGGAAAAAATAATTTTGGAGCTTCGCTGCATTTTGATACTTTTCGGGTTGGTCAATATCTAAAGAAAATTGCTCTATCTAGAGGGATAGTTCATATTGAAAATAAAATAGAGGATTTTGAACTCGACTCTGCAACAGGCTATGTCTCTGCAATTCAATGCATAGATCAGAAGATTAGTTGTGACTTTGTCATTGATGCCTCTGGATTTTCAAAACTCTTGATCGGGAAAAAATACCAAAGTTATTGGTGCTCTTTTGCTGACATTTTACCGATGAATAGAGCTTTACCTTTTCATTTACCGCATAAGAATAAAATTGAGTTGGTGACAAGAGCGACTGCCTTGAGTTCGGGCTGGGTATGGCAGATTCCACTACAAGAACGGATAGGTGCGGGCTATGTCTATCATGATCAATTCATTACAGATCAGCAAGCGCAGCAGGAAGTTGAGCAATGGTTGGGCTATTCAATCAATCCGGTTAAACCTATCGCATTTGAGGCAGGCTATTTTCAAGAGGTCTGGATCAAAAATGTCGTAGCTATTGGTTTGGCATCGGGTTTTATTGAACCATTGGAGGCAACGTCAATTGGCCAGATGCTCAGTCAGTTAGCGCTGTTGATCTCATTTATCCAAGAAAATCATGGGGTGATTTCACAGCAGAATATAGATTTTTATAACCAGCAAAATGCCCAATATTGGCAGGGTATACGTGATTTTATTCGCATGCATTATGATACTGGACGGTCAGACACCCCATTTTGGCAATATATGCTGACCGTACCACAGTCAGAAAGCTATCAAGAACTAAAAAAATGCTGGCTACATCGGACACCACGAGATATTGATTTTGTAGAACATAGTATGGGAGGGATGTCGATGTTTAGTGCTGCCAGCTGGTTTGCTGTGGGGGCTGGGGTTGGGGTCATCAAGCCTGAAGCGACTTCGGCGGAACTCTATGCATTGTCACCAGAAAAAAAGCAGAAATTAGCGAAGTATTTGCAGGAAATAAAGCAACAGTTAGCACTGTAATTTGTTGCATGTGTTCAGGGCAAAGTTATATTTATTTTCATACATCGGAAAAATGTAACTTTTAACGGGTTTTTTTTGCATTTGCGTAAATAGTAGGCATAATAAAAACTGAGATTGACTAGGTGGATTTGGCCTAAGTTTGGAGTGGTGCTTGGAAGCATATCTTTGACTGTGATTTTTCGCAGTAGGAAGTCACTCAGCAAGATTTAGAAAAATAATACTGGTGCGGAGCATCGTGTAACAGGAAGGTCAAGATGACGACATTTCATACGGTATCATTTAAACGAACTGTTTTAGCAACGTTGATTGGCTTATGTTTAAGCCGATACGCTTTTGCATTGCAGGAAATTTCAGATGAAGCTCTAAGCCAGACAACAGGTGAAGGGATTGCGATTTTACCCACCAATTTTGATTTTATTTTTCGTGGTGCAAATACGGGGAACGAAACCAACACTGCTTTGCTGAATGATCGTAGTAAAGATACGGGTTATATCCATTACCTGCCTGTTGGTGGTCTGACGTCACTTGCTCAGGATACCAATAAAGATGGTGTTGTGAATGGATCTGACCATTCAGTAGGTAAGGCTGATATTTATTTATATGGTCTTGCTTTATCGAAAAATAATAGTAATGACACAAATAGTCGTTTTGATTCAGTTTCGCCCCAGATAGCAAGTTGGGGAACAGCTGAGAATCCATGGGTACTAAAAGCAAAAACAGCAGCAAATGTACCCAACTTTTCTGGCGTTGATGGGGCTGTTACCTATCTGAATCTAGAAGCGCCGTTATATGAAACAGGCACTAAAACTGGGGTCGATGCCTATAATTTAAAGCTTGCTTTCTGGGCAGATGCTTTTGTTCGTGACCAAAGTAAATCTGATGGCGCTGCTGATCAATTTAATTTGGGTGAATTATTTAGTACCAGTGATGCAAATCGTGCAAATCGCCTAAGATTACAGGCAATTATGAATGGTTTTAGTATCAATGGTAGTAACTTGCAAGTCTTTCAGACTCTAGCAGGTTCAAGTAATGCCAATGGTATGAGCTCTTTTTATAATAATACTTTAGGCCTCGCAGGCGTTATTCGTATCAACAGTGGGGATGGTGCGAACCTAAAAGCGACATATACCGATACCCAATTGGGAAGTATTGGAACGACATCGGCATGGACGACGATTCATAATGGACAGGATGCAACCTTAGGAACATCGAAAACAGCTGCGACAGGCAGTTGTGGTAATACGGGAACAGGTTCGTTTGACAGCACATCTGCAGGATGTAAGTTTATTGTTCAAAAGCAGACTCGAACAGATACTCAGCAAATCAAACGCGTGTGGAATGTGCCTACTAACAGCGTTTTAAGACTCAGTACACGAGAAACGTCAGCTTACGACTGTTCGACCAATCCTGCTAAATGTCTGGAAACACCCGCATTGTCAAGTGGCGCAACAGCACCCAGTTTTGATGCCAATGAAGGCATATTTATTTATAACCCGAATATCAACCTGGTATTAGGTGGCTTATACCAACCTGTTATTCTAGGCTCGAATGGCCGAAACTTTAGTCTGGAAATTGCTCGTATTCCAAATAATCCTGCAGTTTATAAGAAGATCTATACCGATTATACAGGCGCGGATCCGTCTTACTTAGGTTCAACCTGTAATGTCTATCAATGTGGTACTTCTGACATCGCAGGTTATCAGGGTGGTTCAGCACGTATCGATTATTCGACCTCGGCACTTTCAGGCAAGAAGCTGGCAACGCATAGTAGTATTAGCCTAGGTTCTGTTTATAGCGGTGATGGTGGTAAAACTTTACAGGCTTATAAAGGAACTGCTGGCGTTGATGATGCTGTCGGTATTTCTTTTGGGAATATGCAAAATCCAGCGGGTATACTGAGTAATGTCACAACCAATACCGCAACACAGATCCGTTATGCACAACGTGAAATGAATACCTCTACTTGGCTCACCAGTAGTAGATGTACGGGTAGTTCGTGGGGGACTTGTAATAGCGTAAACGATACAACTGGTTATTTATATCAATGGCAATACTATAATAGTTCTGGCACATTAGTGAATGGAAATGTGTGGACTACTACTCCGACTGGCGTAGATAGTTGTATGGGTGGTGCATCAAATTGTAATAGGACTGCTACTGATACTTCAACACCAAAATATGCCACTGTTGGTAACCGGACATGGTCGGATAGCAATTTAAATAGTGGGGCGTGGCGTACCACAGCTAATCCGATTTTAGACAGTTTTATTGGATCATCCAATGGAACAACAGGTGCTGTAATTCCAACAACCAACACTGCACCAACCCCAACAATTCCAAATAACAATATGGGTTCGGCAGTCATTGATGGTCTACTTATTCAGCATCTAAAAATTACAACGACAGGGCTATAGGAGCATATACATGAAAAAAATACTCGTTTTGCTCTTATCGTTAACCTCAAGCTTATCTTATGCCGAATTACAAGCTTTAGATAATGAAACACTTCAGTCTATACGAGGACAGGGTGGAGCAGACTTATCCTTAAAGGTTTCTTTAAATCATGATGTACTCACAGATAATGCGTTGTTGACTGGTACAACACCGACCTTTAACTGTACAAATTTGGAATATTGCCGCTTAGCCGTTTCTGTAAATAAACGTTTTGTTCAATTTCAGTCGGGTGATTCAGCTGATGTTTGGTCTTTAGCGGCAAGTGATCCAACCAGTACAAACAAAGCACGTAAATTGTGGGTGGTATTTAAAGGCTTGCAAGGGACCTTGAATATCCAAAAAATTGGTCTAGAGGGGATTGATTTAAATTATACCAAGTATGTAAATGGAGCAGCGTCTGGTTCAATGATTAAACCTGCAATGCAGTTTTCATTTGATCCGACTAAACCGATTCAAATTCGTGATTTCGGTTTTAATGCTTTGTCGATAGAACAGGATAAGGTTCTATCATATTTTGATGCATCAGGAAAACTGGTTGAGGAAACCAGTAGCAATCCGCAAGATTATGGTTTTTTAAAAACAGCAACTTATAGTGCAGTCCCACAAAGTACTGGTGCAACAGGCACAACTGCAAATAATTATGATACCAATAAAGAAACCGGTTTTATGGGATTGAAAATGAATGGCAACCTTGCAATGGAAGGCAAAGTTCAGATTTTTGCTTGTAGTAATCATGCACGTTGTTAAATTTATCGGTTTCAAAGGATTGAGCTATGAAAAAAAATAATCAAAAGCTGCATAAGGAATGCTTTGTACTGAATGCACTTGCAGCAAGTCTGCTATTGATTAGCCATTCTGCATATGCCTTGCAAGAACTTGATGACAGATCTCTAAGTAATGTCAATGGCCAAGATGGCCTGCATGTCAATTTAGACTTTAAAGAAGTGAATGTCGGGACATTCTTCTGGCAAGATAATGCTGGACGAGGCAGTGCAGGAAAAACAACGGATACGACTTTGCGTGCTGAAGGGGAAAATTTTAAAATCCAATCGCATACGTCAACACCTACAGTAAATCCTAATGTCGATATTAAACTGAATAGTGGTAGTCAAGCTGGTAAGACAGGTCTGGATTTTAATTTAAAAGTTGCACCTGTGTTGATCAGTATGAATAAGTTCAAAGTCTGTGATACAACGGTATGTGGTAGTCCTGTGGGAGATATTGCTGTACAAACCAACTCAGACACCAGTATCAGCTTTAAAACAAGAGATGGCCTGTTTAGTAAAGATGGCCAGAGTGAGCTAGTCTTTAGTTCAAGAAATGCGAACATCTATTTAGGTCAAAAGACTGGACCATCAACCAGCCAAATTCTTAATCAGTTGATTCTGAAGAATTTCAATTTTAATTTCGCCGCTAAAGGCGTGATGTATATAGATGGCACAGACGGTTTTATTGTGAGAACCAATGCTGCTAATGCTCCCAATGCTGTGATTAACTATAATGCAGATGGCTCGGTAAATACCGCAACAAGTACCAAACCAAATTCAACGTATGGTTATGTTGATTTTACCCGAGTCACAGACCCTGCCAATGCTGGAACAATTACAGGAAATACCTATTCCGCTACGGCAAGTAATGCGGGTTTAAATCTTGAGTTTATGCTCAATAAGAATGTCAACGCTAACACCCCTTATTCAGTAGATGCAACAAAAACGCCACTGAATGGGCAACTGACGTCAGACACTGCAAAAGGTCTTATTCGTCTCGGTGCAAGTGGCCGTATGGTCAATGGCTCAGTACAGGTGAGAGGAACAAACTCCAACAGCTTTGATAGTGGTGTGAATAACGGGACATTACGGACAGATCCTGTTTACAATGTGTCTGCGAATCAATATGGTAATCCTGACAATACCAATATTCTAGGTAAAGCCAATAATGCGGTTAGTGCTACTGGCTCACAAAATATCATCGGGGATACGGGTATTGCTTTCCGTATGCGAGCGGATTTTACCAAAAAGAATGATCCGATGCTGGAAGGGGATAATTCTAAGGCGACCACTTTGGAAATTGGTGGAGCTGGCTTTAATACCTATGGTTTTGAGTTTGGAGAACTGACAGGACTGAACCTGCAAAATCGTGGTTCATTTGATACTGGTAATGTTTATTTAAATTTGGTCGATACCAAAACTGTTTTGCTGCCTGCGAATAAGGCTTTACAAACCAGTCGGTATTGGAATGGTTCTACCTCAACAATGCTTACGACCGATGCGGATTATGTGCAGAGCATTCATAATGACAAAACGGATCAAAACCCTTATGCAATTCTTGCCGCTATTCGCGGTGCTGAATTTCAGGCGTTTTCACGAAGTGGACGATTTACCAATAGTGCAAGGACGGTCGGAACAACCATTCCGAAGATTAATGACACTGCAGGAAATACATGGGGTTTGGCCTTACCATTTTATGATCTGAATGCCAATCTGGCCATGTATGGTACAACAGCCCCTTCAGATGCCTATTATTATGATTTGAATGGTAAACCCTACAATGTTGTTGCTGGTTCTGAACGTCTAGGTTTCTCTCTTGCCATGAGTACCACAGGTATGAATGGTAGTACAGATACCACCAAGCAAAAAACAACTTCAATTTTATTATTGGATAATGCCGATACAAACTCTGTTCGTTATATGGGCTTACGTAATATTGATATGTTGTTGAAAGGAACAGGGACACTGGGCCTTGAAAATGGTAGTTTTAACGCAAGTTTAAAAGATATATTAATTATTTTATCTGCACAAATCGCAGGTGGTTATTTACCAGGTGCAAGGTATGCTGGTACATCTACGGCAGCCTTAGCTTCATCGGCTGATTTCTCGAATAATAATGACGTGTTACTTTCTACTAAACTGCGTTTAGATGGTAAAAAAATTGATCTTTCCCTGATTCCCAATAGTGAATATACAACGACAGATGGAAGTCGTTTAAGTGTTGTCGGTGAATTAGAATTAAAAGCGGTAAAAGATGGTGGAAAAAGTGCGATTCAGTTGAGCGATCCTCTGGATGGATCAACAGTTGGCTTTGACAATATTGATGGTAAGGTTGCATTCAACAATGCGATTATTATTGCACCAGATACAAGAACTGCATGTCCTACTGCGGGATGTGACGGCATGGTGTCATTTAAAGCCGGTTTAACCCTTAACCCTGCTGGAACTACGGGAACGGGAACTGCCCAAGATAAAATTGATGGTGTGTTACGGGTTCGGGATATTAACTTCTATCCACCATCAGCAACAAGTGCACCGCAACGCCTAGGTGAGGCTGTGTTCACAGGTGGTCGTATAACAGGGCAGCTTGGAATTATTCCTCGAAACTAAGGATAGGCATGATGAATAAAATAATTGGATGTTTGTCGCTGTTATTGACGCCATTTGCAATGGCGATGCAACCGCTTGATGACCAAAGCCTATCTAGTGCAACGGGACAGGATGGTTTGAATATTGGTGTTAATGTTTCAAAAATTGAGTTTAAACAAATCTCAGTGATCGATAGTGATGGCTGGGATACTAAAAATGCTGCGGCGACTGAATATCGTGGGCGCGCTGGTCTGGTATTTGGACAAAGTCCAAATACCACTGTGTCCAATCCGAACATCACATTCAAAGCAGCTGGGGCTGCAAGCGATTTAAATTTAAAAGCGGTTATCGATACTGATAAGGGGACAGGTACAGGTGGTGCATTTGCCAATATTGCCTTGTCATTTGGGAATGTAGATGAATTTGTGATTTCTCCTTTATCTGTTTATGCGGCCAGTGATAGCACAGGTGTTTTATCCAGTTTGGTTGGATCAAATTATCTTAGAGGTTCTATTTTCGACACGAACCCAGGCACACTGAAGAGTGGTGTAAAAGAAATATTACGCCTCCAAAATGGCTTGAATGTTAAATTCTTAGCAAGTAATAAACCAAAGATGAATATCCAATTGGGAGCCGCGCCACAAGGTAAAATGATACGTTTTGGTGGTGCAATTGATTCAATTTGTGGTGCTGGTTCAGGCTGTAATATGATGCTTGTTTCTGGTTATGATGGAATCAATAACCCTGTTGGTGCAAGTTTTAATTTTCAGTTAAAAGCCTCAAACCCAACAGGATTTGGTTTAGATAAATTCTATGCTGGAATTATTGGTGAATCGAGTGCGGGTCAAGGGGATGGGGCGCTGGTTTTTGGAAATGAAGGAAAATCAGATAATGTCGATTTAAAACTGAATAACATTCAGTTTGGTAATACGGCAGCTATTCCGGCTACATCTGATGCTGCATATCGTTTTAATGGCTTACAAAATAGCTCAATTGGGAATATTGGTTTTACCAATGCATCTGTGACGGATTTAAAAATCCGAGTCAATGGAATGTAGCATAACAAGTTAATGAGACAGTAATTTTTTACTTTAAAGCGGCATAAGCCGCTTTTTTATTGAAGGATATGGCTGTGACTAAAAATCTTAACTTTGTTTCAAATGCTGGATGATTTCTTCGAGTTGTTTGATCTTTTTCACCTGAGCCCACAATGCTTGTGCTTCCGGATAGGCTTTGCTCATCATACCTAGCCATTGTTTATAACGACCCACCATACCAATTTCAGTTTTATATTGCCCACTTAAGAAACGTAGTTGTAGTTCCACCAAATCCTGCCAAGACAGCAACGCCTGATCCATATTTTGACGGATACACAAGGTTAAATCAGGGGTGGTCACTGCACCGCGTCCAATCATTAAATCTTGACAATATGATTGCTCTAAACAGGCCTTAGCATGGGCATTGTTCCAGATCTCGCCGTTAGCAATCACATTGATATTCAATGCCTCGGTAATTGGCTGTATTTTTTCCCAATAGGCTGGCGGGGTATAACCATCGGCTTTGGTACGCGCATGTACGGTTAACCAACTCGCACCCGCATCTTCAATGGCATGGGCGTTGTCTAGGGTATGATTTTCATCAAGATAGCCCAAACGCATTTTAGCTGAAACAGGAATATGTGCAGGTACAGCATCTCGGACGGCTTTCACTAATAGATGTACCGTTTCAGGTTCATCAAGCAGAACAGAACCACCACGATGGCGATTCACTGTTTTGGCAGGGCAACCGAAATTAAGATCAATGGCTGGTGCGCCCAGTTCAACCACTTTGGCTGCATTGGCTGCCAACATGTCTGGATTATTGCCAAGGAATTGTACATGTACAGGCGTACCCGCAGCAGTTCTACCTTTATTTTTTAATTCAGGACAAAAGCTATAATAAATATGATCTGGCAAGATGCTATCGGTAATACGGATAAACTCAGTCACGCACCAATCAAAACTGCCAACATGGGTGAGCACATCACGCATGATCGGATCAGTCAGACCTTCCATCGGAGCGAGTACAAGTTTCACGATTTTTACCTAGCGAAGCGAAAACAGCGTTATACGCATTTTCAGATAGGCTGTCTAGTTTTTATTAGAATGTGAAAAAACTAACGCCCTAAAATCATTTCCAAAACAAATTTACTGCCCATAAAGCCGATGGCGAGCAGGATAAAACCCGTAATAGTAAATTGAATGGCTTTACGGCCACGCCAGCCAAATTTGTAATGCCCAATCAACAATGCCCCATATAAGAACCATGAAATAATACTAAAGGCGGTTTTGTGGGCTAGATGCTGGGCGAAGAAGTTATCAATAGTAAAGAAACCAAATAACAGGGCTACTGTCAGTAAACCAAACCCAGTGATGATCAGATCAAAAAGCAAAGACTCCATCACCTGAAAAGGCGGGAGTAAATTGACCCAAATACGACGTTTTTGTTTCTTTTTTAGTTCACGATCTTGAAACCATAGCAAAACGGCGTGGATCGTGGCCATTAACAGCACGGCATAAGCAGATAAGGAGAGAATGATGTGTAGATCTAGGCCAAAACTATGTTGTTCAATAATTTGATTGGGTTGGCTAAAGGCAAAACCCAAAATTAACCCAAAGGCTGCGACAGGTGTTCCGATCAGGTTCAATGGCAGAATTGGGCGAATCAGGCTCAAAATTAAACTCAGCGCCAACATCAATCCAGAGGTAAATGACATCAGGTTAAAGACATCATAATTCACGCCAAGCGCTGTCATCATGTCTTGATAGAGTACAGTACTATGTAGGATCAATCCTAACCCAACCATCAGACCATAACACCAAAGATTTGGAGTACGTTTTGACATCAAGTGAATAAACAAATACCAAAATGAACTGGTATAGGCGATGAGTGCCAAAATTGTGTAAACCAAGGGGAGACTGATCATGTCAAACCTTTTTTAGGAGGATGAATAATATTCGCCATATAAGATATAAATTCGCTTCGAACTACAGTATCCTATAGCATCTTATGCATAAATTTTCTATTTTAAGAAAGATTTTTTTGCAACTAGCCATTTTAAGCGGATTTCGCAATGTTTGATACCTTAACAGAACGACTCACACAGAGTTTAAGAAATGTTACTGGCTCAGGGCAGCTGACCGAAGACAATATTAAAGATACCCTACGTGAAGTACGTATGGCTCTTCTTGAAGCCGATGTGGCGTTACCTGTAACTCGTGAATTTATCGCGAAGGTTAAGGAAGAAGCGCTCGGTCAAGAGGTCATGACTCAGCTTTCTCCTGGTCAGGCATTTGTCAAGATTGTCTATGATGAACTCACCAAGATGATGGGTGAGGCAAATGAAACACTTGATTTAAGCGCAAAACCCCCTGTGGTTGTATTGCTTGCAGGTTTGCAGGGCGCGGGTAAAACCACAACGGCTGCAAAATTGGCGCGTTTCTTAAAAGAACGCCAAAAGAAAAAAGTCATGACTGTTTCTGCCGATGTATATCGTCCGGCAGCGATCAAGCAGTTAGAAACCGTATCGAACGAAGTTGGTGTTGGTTTCATCCCTTCAGAAGCAACTGAAAAGCCAATTGATATTGTCAATCGTGCCATTGAGCAAGCGAAAATCCAATTCGCAGATGTCTTGATTGTCGATACAGCCGGCCGTCTGCATGTCGATGAAGACATGATGGATGAGATCAAAGAATTACATGCTGCGGTGAAGCCAACTGAAACCTTATTCGTTGTTGATGCAATGACGGGTCAGGATGCTGCCAATACAGCCAAAGCGTTTAATGATGCTTTAGCACTAACAGGTGTGATCCTCACCAAAACTGATGGTGATGCACGTGGTGGTGCGGCACTTTCTGTTCGTGCCATCACAGGCAAGCCAATCAAGTTCTTGGGCATTGGCGAGAAACTGGATGCACTTGAGCCATTCCATCCTGATCGTGTTGCCCAACGTATTCTTGGGATGGGTGACGTCCTTTCTTTGGTCGAAGAAGTTGAACGTAAAATCGACAAAGAAAAAGCCGAAAAAATGGCGAAAAAATTGCAAAAAGGCGGAACCTTCAACTTTGAAGATATGCTGATGCAGTTTGAGCAAATGAGCAAAATGGGCGGCATGATGGGCTTCTTGGATAAGTTGCCTGGTATGAGCAATGCGGGCATTCAGGATGCGATTGAAAAAGCCAATCCTGAAAAGCAAGTGAAGCGTATGGAAGCCATCATTCAGTCGATGACGATCAAAGAGCGTCGTAATCCTGATTTGATTAACCCAAGTCGTAAAAAACGTATTGCAGCAGGTTGTGGGATGGATGTTGCCGAGGTCAACAAGTTGATCAAGCAACAAGCGCAGATGGCAAAAATGATGAAGAAATTTGCTAATCCATCAGGCATGAGCAAAATGCTGAAGTCATTGGGTAATATGCAAAAGCAATTTGGTGGTGGCGGAAATATGGGACCTTTATTTGGCAGTAATGACCAGAAAAAGTAAGTTCTATACTTCCTAAAAAGGCGCTTGATGCGCCTTTTTTAATGCGAGAGTGTTGTATGAATTTAATACAAAACATCAACATTCAAGGTGCTTTAAAAAGAAGAGAATTAAAAATAAGTCTATGTTTTACATTAAAAAGTAGTGTTAAATATGTCACATAATTCAAAGAATAGCGTATTTATTCTGCATTGTGAAAATGCTGATCCGGAACAGCATTGGTATGCATGGCTGGAACAACAACTGAAAAGTGAAGAGGTTGCGGTTGAACGTATTTTACTTGCTGATGCCGATCATCCCGAAGCTGAAGTTTGGCAAGCCTGCTTGGAGGCACAGTTAAAGGGAATGAATGAGCACAGCATTGTCGTGGCACATGGCTTATCTTGTGTGACCGTGGCTCGATTTCTGGCCAAACGACTCAAGCAGCATGCCTTGAAAGCTGGTATTTTTATTGCTGGTTTTCATGATCCTATTTTAAAACATCCTGAGTTTAATCGTCTTATTGAGCATTCACATTTTGAGAGTGGTTTATTGCGTGCCAATATCAAAAGGCGTCTGGTTTTCTTTTCCAGTAATGATCCGATCATTCCTGTACCACTTACCTTTAAATTTTCTCATCTACTCAATGCCCAACTGATTGAGGTAGCTCAGGCTGGGCATTTTCGTACAGAGGATGGGTTTAGTGAGTTCCCTCAATTATTGCAAGTTGTTCAAACTTTGTTGAAAGCAGAATTTAGTTGAACATAATGACGTAAGCCTTTGAGCAATAAGTCGGATTCAACTTGAGGCTGATAATGGCTGAGGAACTTGGCAAATAAAGCAGCATCACCACCAGTCAGAATCAGCGTTTTAGGAGACTGTTGCATAATTTGATCAATCGTACTGATCAAGCCAAGCAAGATACCGTGATGTACCGCATCTACAGTATTGTGGCCAGGTTTTAAATTATCAAAAGCCGAGTCTGGAATCTTGATGCCTTTGGTATTTTGAATTAGCGAGTCTCTTTGTAAATACAGATTTGGCAGGATATAACCACCTAAATGCTGCAATCCTTCGACCAGATCAATCGTTAATGCTGTACCACAGCCAATCACACAAAAGTTTTGATCTGGCTTTGCCATGGCCAAGACTTGCAACCAGCGGTCAATCCCGAGCTGGCTTGGGACATCATAGCCACAATGTAAACCCGCATATTCGGCATGCACTTTGGCAAAAATAATCGGAATATCCAAAATGTCGAGAATCATGTGAATACGTTGATTATTTTCCGAATCCAAAACGGACGAAATCCCGACACGACTTAAGTTTTGATGACGAAAGTGCTGAATCAAACCCAGTAATAAATCGGCGGGGGATTGCAGGTGAAGTTCGGCTGCATGTTCAATCACTTGATCATGTGCCGTAATCCAGTATTTTAAGCGGGTATTACCAATATCCAGCCATAAACTTTTCATAGAATCACCATTTCCTCAAATCGATGCGAGGCGCAAACGGCCTTGATAGAATTGCTGAAGCTGATCGTTTTTGATCAATACCGCACCGTCATTGGAAATCCCTTGAAAGACTCCCTGAACTTTCCCTTTAGCATGTTCAAATTCGACCTGTTGATTGAGCCAAATCGCATGATGGTTAAAGCGTTCAGCGAGATTATAGCTGCCATGCTCAAACCACTGCGCTGCCTGTTGAATGGCGGTGTAGAGTTCCGCAATCAAGGTTAAACGATCTGCATGGGCGAGACCGAGCATGGCTAAAGAAGTGATCGGTTGGTCTGCATTTGCTACAGGTGGCGTATTTAAATTCATTCCTACCCCCACAATGGCTTGATTGGGTGAAAGTGGTTCTACCAAGATTCCGCCCCATTTTCCCTGAGAGCTATATAAATCATTGGGCCATTTGACCTGCAAGCTCAAGCCATGCAAGCTTGGCATCTGTAAGATATTTAACGCAACTTCAAGCGCTAAGCGACCATCCAGTGCTGTATTGGTTTGAATCAGTGTGCTTAAATAAATGTTGCCTTCAGGAGAGGCCCATTGTCGTTGGTGCTGACCACGACCTTGCGTTTGCTGTGCACTACAGACCAATCCTGTGGTTATCCCTTTTTGCGCAATTTCACGCATATCATCATTGGTCGATGTTGTGGTTGTTTTAAGCAGTACCACTTCTGGAGATTGATTTTTTGCGTTCAATAATTGCTGCAGCTGGCGGGTTGCGAAATCATCCATCATTTTTACAAGTAGAGTGGTCATGTGTTTATGGAGTTAATCATATATTTGCTGATTGGCGCAATTGCTGGATTTGCTGCGGGGCTATTTGGTGTGGGCGGTGGCCTAATTATTGTGCCGATTTTATATATTGTCTTCACTCAAATGCATTATGAACCGAATGTCATCATGCATATTGCAGTTGGGACATCATTGGCAACCATTATTGTGACCTCGATTAGTTCGGTGATGGCACATCATAAAAAAGGGGCGGTGTTGTGGCCTGTGTTTCGTAATTTGGCACCAGGATTGGTGCTGGGTTCATTTCTGGGTGCGGGGGTAGCGGACTTAATGTCAGGACAGCATTTACAGTTAGTGATTGGGGTATTTGCGGTTTGGATGGCTTATAAGATGTTTAGAGGGGCGAGTGCAGTGGTTGATCCCAATCGTCATCTCCCTTCAGCAGCGTTACAACTTGCCGCGGGTGGCGGTATTGGGGTGGCATCCGCGATTTTTGGCATTGGTGGGGGTAGCCTCACCGTACCTTATCTCAATCGACATGGCGTCGTGATGCAAAAGGCAGTGGCGACCTCCGCAGCCTGTGGTTTACCCATCGCAGTTGCGGGAGCAATCGGTTTTATGTGGTTTGGTGCCAAAGAACAAATTGAGGTACCGAACACGATTGGTTATGTGCATATTTATGCTTTTCTGGGTATCAGTGTGATGAGTTTTATCACCGCAAAATTTGGCGCCAAAGTAGCCCATCGTCTCTCACCCGCCATGCTAAAAAAATGTTTTGCAGGTCTATTGGTGGTGGTGGGCAGCTATTTTATTTATAAAGGCTTGTTCTAAGCTCTTTTAACTGGTGAGTCCATAATGTACTTCAATGGTAGCAACCAAGGTTTCGACCAGAAGAAGTACATCATCTTGCTGACGTGCATCAATAAAGAACAGTGGGTAATTGAGCTCTTTGCTGGCCAACCACTCGCGATAGATGGATAGGGTGCGTTCTGGCATACGATCTATATGGGTAATTGCAATCACAATATTGTGACCAAAGGGCTGAAATGCCTGAATATATTGCTCTAAATCCAGCAACGGATTTTCGGCAGCATGGTCAATCATCACAATGGTGCCGATCGCACCTTTACAGATTACAGCCCAAATGAAATCAAAGCGATCTTGCCCTGGCGTGCCATAGAGGCCAACCTTGACACCATCCTCCAAAGTCAATTCGCCATAATCAATCCCAACAGTGGTCAGTAACTTGTCATGCGATCCGGTATCGGTATTCAGTGCTTCGGTACTGAGGACTTCAATTTCAGATAGGGCTTTGATCGCTGTGGATTTCCCTGAACCCATAGTGCCACCAAAGACAATTTTATATTGATGTAGAATCATATGTGTGTCCTTGATTAAAAGCCTAAACGATGACGTAGTCGGCCAAACAACTTTTTCATAAAATGTTGTTCTGGCTCGCTTTGTGATGCTTTAGGTTGATATTTTGCCTGTTGATCTTTAATCAGTGTTCCACAATTTGCCCCTAAACATGCAGCGACAAAGTGTCTGACTTTTTGTTCAGGTAGCTTAAGTTGCTGCGCAACCGTACTGATTTGTGCACCTTGGGCAAAGCAGGCAGACATCCGCAGGATATCTTGGCGATCTGCTTTATGCTTCGGTTGAGGCCAGAATTGCAGATAAAAACTGGAGGCAGAGGCGGGACATAAGCCTTCAAAATCCATTGATGTCCAGAGTAAATGCCAGAGCCACTGTTGTAAATCTTGTTGTGGCGTATCTAGGGTCCAATGCAGATCATTTTGCGTGGCGTAGGTATAGTTTAGGCTTGGATCCGTTTGAAATGAGTGGAATTCAGGGTGTTGCCATAGCCATTGATTGCGTGGGTCGGCAATCGCAACTAAGCCTTGGTTATCAAACAATTGAATCTTACCATTTTTAGGATTCTGGATTTCTTGTAAGACCTCTTTAATTTGCTTGCGATGAAAGCTTGGGGCTGACTCAATTTCAATATTTTCTAGGCCCTGATTCAAACGTTCGTTTAGATGGAAGCTGAGCCAGTGATGTAGAGGATGCAGATGATTGAGTGGTAAAAATAAAGTGTCATTTTCAATGGCGCTGTTTTTATTTTCATCATTGGCAATTTTGAGTACATTGATCTTATTGTTCTGGAGCAGGCTCTTGATATTGGGTGAATCAAAAAACACTTGATTGATCATAAGGATATCAAGTTGTGGTTCAGCAATATTGCTCCAGTTGATTTGGATATGATCAGGCACAGCCGTTTGAACCTGCTGCTTTAACTCATTCAAGGTTCTGAGGCTTAACCCAAAAATTGCAATATTGACAGCTTGATGAATACCCATGTTATGACTCATCTATAGATGGACTGAATGATTCAGTAGGAGAATTTAAATGCGATTTAATTAATGAAAATATTATTTTTGTGATGTGTATCAATAAAAATGTGATGAAAGAACATATTTTCAGATATATGGTGAATTCAAACAGTAAAGCTTAACTAGCTGATATTAATTATAGAAAAACTGGCTTTTTAGTCCATATTGAGAATGTGAGTGAGATTTTTAGGTTGATTGGCTTAAAAAGCAATAAAATTGTCAGACAATGATATAGAATTTATACCCTCAGATCAGTTAAAACAAAAAAGCGCAATTAACATTGGGTCAATGTGTATAACAAAGATAGCGAGGGGCTCATGAATCTCGAAGAGGCTGATAGTCTTTCTGAACAGATTGCAAAATATATTAGTGAACAAATTATTAGTGGTGAGCTGGTTGAAGGCGAACGCATTCAGGAGTTGCGCATTGCGAAAGAGTTAGATGTCAGCCGTGGCTCGGTTCGTGAGGCATTGCTATTACTGGAACGTACTTATTTAATTGAAATTTTTCCACGTCGTGGTGCCATTGTCTCTGAAATGTCAGCTCAGCAGGTCAAAGCTTTATTTGATACCAATGTGATGGTACTTGGACACATTGTGCAACGTATCAGTGAAACGTGGCGGGTTAATGAAGCAGAACAACTACAAACTTTATTGGATCAACTGGTTGAGTTTGTCCGTGCAGGTGATATTGAAAAATTTTACGATGCGATCTTTCAATATTTAGCAGAACAGCATGAGATGGTAGCGAATCCTTATCTGATGAAATTTTATAAGGAGCTACTCCCTTCCTTACGCCGTAGCTATTTTTTGACTCTGAATACTTCCCGTCGAGAGCTACAAGAATCGTTTACGCTGTTTAAGTTGGTGATTGATGCTATTTTGATCCGAAAATCACAACAAGCTGCTTTATTTATGGAAGATTTTTGTCGACACTTGCGCAACCTTGTGTTGGAATCTCTGACACGTATGAAACAGATTGAATTGGCTTGGGCTAGACGCTCACGCCGCTAGTTAGGGCAGTATGCGTTTAAGCAGTTTAAAACTTTCAGGCTTTAAATCTTTCGCCGATAGTACAACATTACATTTTAAGGCCAACCGTACTGCGGTGGTTGGGCCGAACGGTTGTGGTAAATCGAATGTCATTGATGCGATTCGCTGGGTGATGGGCGAGTCCAACGCACGTCAGTTGCGTGGTGGCAGTATGCAGGATGTCATTTTTACAGGCACCGCCAAGCGCAAACCTGTCGGGGTTGCCAGTGTTGAACTTCGTTTTGACAATACCTATGGTAAACTCGGTGGCGCTTATAATGCTTATAGCGAGCTTGCGGTTCGTCGTCAGGTCACACGTGAAGGTAAATCTGAATATTTCCTGAATGGCACCCGTTGCCGCCGTCGTGATATTACCGATATTTTCTTGGGGACGGGTTTAGGACCACGTTCTTATGCGGTGATTGAACAGGGCATGATTAACCGTTTGGTCGATGCCAAGCCCGAAGAAATGCGTGTGTTTATTGAAGAAGCGGCCGGTGTATCGCGTTATCAGGCACGTCGTCGTGAAACCTTACAGCATTTAGAGCATACTGAACAAAATCTGGCACGTTTAGATGATATTGCGGCTGAACTCAAATCTCAGCTCAGAAGTTTAAAACGTCAGGCAGAAGCTGCAATTCAATATAAGACCCTAGAAGGACAGATCCGTACTTTAAAAATCGAAATCCTTTCGTTTCAAGCCAATCAAAGTCAAAAGCTACAACAAGAATATACGGTGGAAATGACGGCACTGGGTGAAAACTTTAAGTTGGTTCGTTCTGAGTCACAGACCATTGAGCACGATCTTGAAGCCACCAGTGCTTTATTCCAACGCTTAATTCAGCAGTCTTCACCTTTGCAGCATGAATGGCAGCAAGCCGAGAAAAAACTGTCTGAATTAAAAATGACTTTGGAACAAAAACAGAGTTTATTCCAACAAAACAGTACCAGTTTGCAGCAACTTGAGCAGCAGAAAGTACAAACCAAAGAGCGTTTGCAACTCTCCGAATTGCAGGTTGAAACTCTAAGTACCCAATTTGATGAGCAAAATGAAACTTTGCTTGCCTTAGAGCAGCAGACACAAACGGCTGAGCACAATTTTAGCGATGTTCAAGCACAACATAAGCAAGCACAGCAGCAATTTGAACAACTGAAAATCCAAGTCGATCAGCAACAACAAAAAAAGTTGCAGATGGCCGCGCAAATTGAGCAGTTGGGTAAGAATGTGCTGCGGATTGAGCAGCAAAAGCAGACCTTGCAAACGCAAACCACTCAGATTCGTGCTCAGGTTCAGGATGATGAGCAAGCGCAGCTAGAACAATTGCAGCAACAACTGCAACAGGAAATCATTGCATTAGAAACTGCAATTGAGCAATTACAGCAGAATGTCCAGACACAGCAAGATCAACAACAGACGAACAAAACGGATCTGCAAAGCCTGAAAACCGAGATTCAGGTTTTATTGGCTGAACAAAAGAACTTGAATCAGCTCGTTGCCAAGCAAAGTCCGAAGCAGAATCAAGATGCAGTTCGATTGATGCAAAGCCTACGTTTGAGCGCTCAAGCTAAAGCGCATGCAAGCATTATTGAGAAGTTTTTAGCCAAGTGGTTACAAGCGCATTTACTGGATGGTGAGCAGTCATTTCAGCAAGGTGTGGCGAGACAGTTAAAGAATCCCTCTTGCGGAACTACAACCGTTCCTCATCCCTTTGATAAAGGGAGGAGTTCCCCTCCTTTGATAAAGGAGGGCTGGGGTGGATTTAATGGTTATTTAAGTGAATGGATCGAAGCACCACAATCTTCTTTATGGTCCAATGTCGCCGTTGCAGAAGATTTAGCCACAGCTTTGCGATACCAAGCGGATCTCCAGCACGCACAATCCATTTTAACGCTGGATGGTTATCATGTCGGGGCGGACTGGGTAATTGCTTTGCATTACGATGAAGACAGCCAAACTGCGCAGGGCATGCTCAGTCATCAAGTCCGTTTAGAGGAAATTGAACAGCAACTCGCACAGAAACAACCGCAGTTGCTTGATCTGGAACATCAGTTTTCGCAACAGCAGCAGGCTTTGCAACAGCAGCAACAGCGCTTGCAGCAGCAACAACAAAACCTGAAGCAAAAGCAAAAAGAACTGCAACAGCTGGATGTACAAATTGCCAAGCTGCAAAGTACGGCACAAGCCTTTGTATTGCAGCAACAGCAACTGGCAGATCAACTGAAACAGCTTGATCTACAGCTTGAAGAAGATGCCATGCAGCGTGATGATCTGGAGATTGATCTGCATGCGCTTGCACTGAAATTAGAAGCCGTGTTGCCAAATTATAAGACTTTGCAATTTCAGGTAGAAAACTTGAATGAGCAGTTGGATGAGCAACAACAGCAGCTGACTCAACAACAGCAGCAACGTGAAACTTTGCGTCGCCAAACTTCACAAGCCAATCAGCAAATTGAGTTGTTAGAGAAAGATATCTCGTTCCTAAAAACACAATATCGTCAAATCATCGAACAAATCGAGCAGGCCAAGAAGTTTGTTGATCCGATTCAACTTGAGCTGCCGAATTTAGAGTCACAATTCCAACAGCAATTTCAGCAAACCGAAAAGCTGCAAAAAACCTGGAATGAATGGCAGCTTGAACTGAATCAAGTGCAAGAGAAGCAGCAGCAACTGACGGAACAACGCCATCAAGCACAGCAAAAAGATGAGCAGGTGCGCGAGCAGTTAGAACAAAAGCGGTTGGCTTGGCAGGCAGCGAAATCAGATCGTGAGCATTATCTGGAGCAGTTGAAAGAACTGAATACAGACGCTTTATCTGATGTGTCGATTGAAATGAAAGATCATCAGCAGAAACTGGAAAAAGCGCAGCAGCAATTTGAAAAAATTGGTGCAGTGAATTTGGCAGCTTCACAAGAATATGAAGAAGTGTCACAGCGTTTTGATGAGCTGAGTCACCAGATGCAGGATCTACAAAATACCGTTGATCAGCTTAAAGACGCGATGAAAAGTATTGATCAAGAAACCCGTAAGTTGTTTATGACCACCTTTGATCAGGTCAATCAAGAACTGCAACTGTTGTTTCCAAAGGTATTTGGTGGTGGTGAAGCGACTTTAAGCCTTGAAGATGATTGGCAGTCTGGGGTGAAACTGATGGCGCGTCCACCCGGCAAGCGTAACAGCTCCTTGGCCTTGCTTTCAGGCGGTGAAAAGACCCTAACAGCTTTGGCTTTGGTGTTTGCGATTTTTAGATTGAACCCTGCACCCTTTTGTGTACTGGATGAAGTTGATGCGCCACTTGATGATGCCAATGTACAACGGTATTGTAATTTGGTAAAAGAGCTTTCTGAACAAGTGCAATTCATTTACATTACACATAATAAATTGGCGATGACCATGGCAACTGATTTACTTGGAGTCACCATGCCAGAGCCAGGCACATCAAAATTAGTGACTGTCGATTTAGAACAGGCAAAAGAATACGGGTTAGTTGCGGAGTCTTAGTATGGAAATGAATACAATAATAGGCATTGTTGCTGCCGTTGCGATTATGCTCGTTGGTTTAATCATGATTTTAAGAAAACCAAAACCAGTTGAGCCATCATTAGATGCAGATTTACATATTAATCCTGAAAGTCAGCAACCTGTGATTCCACGTCATGTACGTGACCAGCTTTTACAAAAAGAAGTGATGACCACAACTGAGCGTGTTGAACCAAGTTTAAATACTGAAGCAATTGCATCGGAGCCTGTAACTGAGCAAGCCGTTGACACAACTGGTGCTGAAACAAAAACAGCCGAAACAGAACAAACTGCTAAAGTAGAACAGGTTGTTGAAGCTGTTGCAGAGCTTGAAGCGGCACAAAAAGATGAGACAGTAGCAGTTGAAGCAGAAACAACAGTGGTCTCTGAAAATGTAGAAGCTACAGAGAAAGCAGAGGACAGCAAAGCGGAAGCTGAGCTTAGTTTAAATCCAAATATTGAAACCGTCGCAATAGAAGAGTTTGATGGTGAAAGTAATATTCTGGATGTACATTTACATGAACAGCAGCGTTATGATGATGAAAGTGCTTTAGCCACCGCAGAACAGATTATCGCCTTGAATGTTTATCCGAATCCACGCCGTGCCTTATCAGGCGATAAAGCACTCAAGGTATTGTTAAAATACGGTCTACGTTTCGGTGAAATGTCGTGTTTCCATCGTTATGAAAACACTGATGAGCCAAGTGCCTTGATGTTCTCTGTGCTGCGTATGACGGATAATGGTCCAGCAGGTTTTGATTTGGAAAGCTTATCTGGCGAACAAGTCCAAGGTCTAGCATTTTTCCTTGCGCTGCCAAATAGCAAAGCGGTTACGGGTTATGACATGATGACCAGTATTGCGGGATTAATTGCGCGTGAAGTCGATGGCAAGGTCTATGATGAAAATAATTTGGAGTTTACACCGCAGTTGAAAGAACATTGGCGTCATCATGTGATTGATTATCGTCCAAATCAGGCGACGGTTTAATTAGTTGCTTGAGCCTGTAAATTATTTTGTGTAAGTTCCATTTTTTATAAATGATCTTTTAATCGATCATCGAACTGAATCGTAAACCAATTCATTGCTAAACGCCAATTTTGAATTGGCATCGTCCATTTCTTCGCAGCATTTGATGTTGCTAAGTAAATGACCTTCTTTACTGAGTCATCAGATGAAAAGATTTTCCTCTTCTTCGTTGAATGGCGTATTACGCTATTCAACGACTCAATCGCATTTGTTGTATAAATTGCATGACGTATTTCGGCTGGATAGCTAAAGATCGTTCGGATATTTTCCCAATTGGCCCGCCAGGATTCTCCAATTTTGGGATACTGGTGATTCCATTGATCACAGAAGATGTCTAGGGACTTTAAAGCATTTTCCTCTGTACTTGCCTGATAAATCGCTTTCAGACCCGAGGTAACAGCCTTGTAGTCTTTCCAGCTTACAAATCTCAGGCTATTGCGTACAACATGCACGATACACAGTTGAATATCAGTATGAGGGTAAACGGAGGCTATCGCGTCAGGAAAGCCTTTTAATCCATCTACACAGGCAACAAGAATATCCTGTACTCCTCGATTTTTTAGCTCTGTCATGACTGACAGCCAGAATTTGGCACCTTCTGTCTGAGCAATCCACATACCCAGTAATTCTTTTTGTCCATCCATATTGATGCCTAAAGCAAGGTATACGGACTTGTTAATCACATTGGAGTGCTGACGGACTTTGACAACAATACAGTCAAGATAGACAACAGGATAAAGGCTATCTAAGGCTCTATTTTGCCACTCAGTCACTTGCTCAATCACAGCATCGGTAACTTTGCTGATGAGAGATGCTGAGACATCGGCATCGTACATTTCTTTGAAGAAGGCTACAATTTCCCTATTAGTCATTCCTTTTGCATACAGTGAGAGGATTTGGTCATCCATACTGGTGATGCGTGTTTGGTGCTTTTGATAATTTGTGGCTCAAATGAACCTTCTCGATCACGGGGAATATCTAAAGCCAGTTGTCCATCTTGAGTTGTAATGGTTTTAGAACTAAACCCATTACGGCTATTTGAGCCTTTCCTGGACTGATGCTTTTCATAACCGAGATGGTCTGAAAGTTCAGTATTGAGTGCAGTTTCAATCATGAATTTTTTAAAGACTGCTGTCATTTGGTTTAAGTCTTCTGGTGTTTTTAGACCTTTAGCCAATTCGGCAGCCATACTTTTGATTGTTGCTTCATCCATGTGAAGTACCTTTTGTAATTATCCTCTGAAGGATAAATGAAAATTAAGTACTTACACAAAATTTAGAACAGTCCCAGTTGCTTTTTCATAAACTGATTAACATGTTTTTAAATTTGAAAAATAAAGAACTTAACGGAGTCATGTTCGGTTCTCATCCTATTTTAGGTTAAACCTTCGGTTCGACTTACTTTTGTTTCGACAAAAGTAAGCAAAACCATTGTCATCTGCAAAACCTGTTCACTACTTTCATTAAAGTGATTTTATTGCAAAAACATTATCTTGTTTAAATCACGCAGGTTGCAGATGACATTTCTGAGTATCATATTTCATGTCTAACTCAGGTTCGATATACTAAATTCAGTAAAAAATTATAGGGCGGTTTTTCCGCCCTTTTATATGGTGAAATTTAAATGGAACACAACTCAGTTATTGAGCAAATGCGTCAGTTGATTCAACTGATTGCAAAACACAATCATGCTTACTATGTGATGGATCAACCTTCCATTTCTGACAGTGAATATGACCATTTATTTCATCAGCTCAAAGCCTTAGAACAACAATATCCAGACTGTATTCAGGCGGATACCCCGACCAATAAGGTGGGTGGTCAAGCGCTATCAAAATTTGAAAGTGTGACTCATGCAGTGCCAATGCTGTCATTGGGCAATGTCTTTAATCAGGAAGATCTGTTTGCCTTTGCCCGTCGTATTGACGAGCGTTTACCCCACCAAGAGGTTCAATATGATGTTGAACTGAAACTGGATGGTTTGGCAATTTCACTATGGTATGAAAATGGCATATTGGTTCGTGGGGTAACACGTGGGGATGGTGAGACAGGTGAAGACATTACCCAAAATGTCAAAACCATTCGTAATTTGCCGAAGGTGTTATCCAGTCAGCATCAAGCTATTCCAGCGTTTCTGGAAGTTCGTGGTGAAGTGTTAATGCCAAAACAAGGCTTCGAAAAACTCAATGCCGATCAGGAAGCCAAAGGCGATAAAACCTTTGCCAATCCACGTAATGCTGCAGCAGGAAGCCTGCGTCAGCTGGACCCAAATATCGCCGCGTCACGTCCTTTGGCCTTCTATGCCTACGGGATTGCACAGTGCCAGCCAGATCATGGACTTGAGACCATGCATGATAGTTTGCATTGGCTCACCAAGTTCGGTTTTGAAATTGCTGAACGTCAATTCCTGTGTGCTTCGATTGAAGAAGTACAGCAACGCTATGAACAGATTCAACAAGAACGTCCAGAGCTTAAAGTTGAAATTGATGGCATGGTGATTAAGGTGGATAGCCTTAAACAGCAACAACAATTAGGTTTCTTGAGTCGCGAACCACGTTGGGCAACGGCTTATAAATTCCCGGCGCAGGCAGCACTGACCAAAGTTGAAAATATTGACTGGCAAGTGGGGCGTACAGGAACACTGACACCTGTCGCACGTTTAACCCCTGTCTTTGTTGGTGGGGTGACGGTGTCTAATGTGACCTTGCATAATATTGGTGAAATCCATCGTTTAGATGTGCGTATTGGCGATACCGTCAGTGTCTATCGTACCGGTGATGTGATTCCAAAAGTTGAGAAGGTTTGGGCTGAGTTCCGACCTGCCGATGCGGAGATGGTGCATCTTCCGACCAATTGTCCAGTCTGTGAATCACCTGTGGTGATGCCAGAGGGTGAAGCATTAGCACGTTGTTCGGGTGGCCTGTATTGTGCTGCGCAACGGATTGAAGCCATTCGTCACTTTGTTTCACGTAAAGCTTTGGATATTGAAGGCTTAGGCGACCGTTGGGTGGAGTCACTTCTGCATCTCGACCTACTTAAAGATGTGGCTGATATTTATCATTTGCATGAGCACCGCGCGACTTTATTGACCATTGAGAAAATGGGTGAGAAATCGGTTCAGAACCTGATTGATGCGATTGAAGCCAGTAAGAAAACCACTTTAGCACGCTTTATTTATGCCTTGGGGATTCGTGGGGTGGGTGAAACCACCGCACGTATGCTGGCGAATACCTTTCAGACGCTTGAAGCTTTAAAAGCTGCGGATATTGAAGCACTCAAGAAAACCCCAGATGTAGGTGATATTACCGCAGAATGGATTGCCGACTTTTTCCAAGCACCGCATAACGTTGAAGTGTTGGATCGTTTAATGGCGGCAGGCATTCATTGGGATGCACCAACTGCACCAACGCGTCAGCCATTAAATGGTGAGAGTTGGGTGGTGACAGGAACACTGGAAACCATGGGGCGTGATGAAGCAACCCAGAAACTTCAAGCCTTAGGTGCACGTGTCAGTGGTAGTGTGTCGAGTAAAACCAAATGTGTGGTTGCTGGCGAGAAGGCAGGTAGTAAGCTAGATAAAGCGCAGAAATTAGACATTCGAGTTTTGAATGAGCAAGAGTTCTTAGAATTTTTGAAGCAGTATGAAGCCTGATTCTTTATTTAAGTTTTGAGTTAGGACGAAGGGATAAAAAAGGCGGCATTTATGCCGCCTTTTTTTGATGTTAAATATATTTTTTCACAATGCCATCATCCAGCAATTGCTGGAAATGTTCACAGACACTTTCACGTACATCACGATATTCAATCCCAAGCTCTTTGACACTGCGTTGCGCATTAAAATAGATTGGGTAACCCATATTCAATTTTACAAATTGACGTGAATAACCGAGGATTGGTGCGACAAATGAAAAGGCAGTTTTTGGTACAGTAAAGTGCGGGAATGGAAACTTATAGCCAAACTTCTGAGTAAGTGCCTTACCCATGTCCAATAAACTGAGTGTGCCACCACAAATAATGTAACGGCCTTGTGCTTTTGGATTTAATGCAGCAGCCACATGCGCATCGGCAACATCACGAACATCCACAATACCATTCCACATGGGCGGTACACCGAACAAGGTGGTGCCATTGCCGAACTGTTGTAATACTTCAATACTACCTGACTGGCTCGCATCAGTAAGAGATGGCCCCATCACCAAGGCGGGATTAATACAGACTAAATCCCAACGATTTTGTTGTTCTGCCATTTCCCAAGCTTTACGTTCTGCCATGACTTTTGAATAAGGATAAGGCTGGTGTGTTTCGTTACTGGTTTTGTTCCAGTGATTTTCATCAAACTCATTATTGGCAGTGTGTTGAATTTCAACTGCATCGCCATAGGTTGAGGCAATACTTGAGGTCAGCACCACACGTTTGACCGATTCAGTACGATTAACGCTATCCAATACATTTTCTGTGCCTTTCACCGCAGGCTCAATAATGTCTTTGACTGCATCTTTGTAATTGGTTACCACAAAAGGGGATGCGGTATGAATCACGATTTCACAATTTTGCATGGCTGCATCAAATGATTGTGGCTCAAGTAAATCGGCTTTAAAAAACTCAATTTTTCCAGAAGATTGCTCTGCAAGAGCATACAAATGCTGAATCTTATTTTTCTTGGATGGGTCTCGCACCGTGGCATGAACCGTATAGCCTTGATTCAACAGACGTTCAATAATCCAGCCTGCAATATAACCCGTCGCGCCAGTGACCAAAATTGGTTTGCTTTTATCCATTGTGGTTTCCGCATTATGTTTTTGTGATTGCTGTTATTTACCGAATTTTGACTGAACAAACAACAGCTGAGCAGTCATTTTTTTATGTTTTTTTGATCAAAACATTGGCGAAATAAGAAGCATTGCTAGTCGTTACAAAAAATCAAACAAATGATTTTCAATAGAATTATCTATTTTAAAACTGATAAATGATATGCAAAGGCTTATTTTATTTAGATAAATTCAGCCAATTCGAACTGTAAATGCGTATGCTTCTCATTTTAATTTTATAAAAATCATAAACTTACACACTTTTGTTTTTGCAATTCCAGTGTAACTTGGCCATAATATTGTCATTCGATAGGAGTAAGTATTATGCGTGGCAATCCAGAAGTCATCGACTATTTAAATATGCTCATTGGCGGTGAATTGGCTGCTCGTGATCAATATTTAATTCATTCAAGAATGTACGAAGATTGGGGCTTAAACAAGATCTATGAGCGTATTGACCATGAAATGCAAGAAGAAGCATCTCATGCAGATTCAATCATTCGTCGTGTACTGTTCCTAGGTGCTCAACCGAATATGAACCGTGAAGACATCAATGTCGGTAGCGATGTGGTGAGTTGTTTAAAAGCTGATTTAGCCCTTGAATACCATGTCCGTGAAAAATTGGCAGTGGGTATAAAACTGTGTGAAGAAAAAGGCGATTATATTAGCCGTGATATGTTGCGTCAGCAGCTTTCAGATACAGAAGAAGATCATACCTATTGGTTAGAAAAGCAATTACGTTTAATTGAATTGATTGGTTTACAGAATTATATTCAATCACAAATTTAATCGATCAGATCTTAAGCTGTGATACGTAAAAAGAGAACTTCATTTGAAGTTCTCTTTTTGTGAAAAATTTATATCTAGCCTAGAATTTTTTACTATAGTTGATAAATAAATTGCCTTCGCTAAAGTCATTGCCGTGTTTTACCTGATATCAATGCGGATATATTGTAGTGCAAAGCCTTTAAAATAAACTTGCAGCATATTTAAAGTAGTCAGAGGTTTGGATGTCGAATGGCAATATGGTATCAGTCACATGCTTATCTAGCCTTAAACCTACTACAGGTGCCAACGCTGACCACTGTTATTTGATTGGGTTTATCAGGTGTATGATCTGGAAGGCATTCCGTATCAGCGGACCTTGTTTACACTGGACCAGAACCCGATTGATGATTCGCTTGGCATTGATTTTTAAACGCATATAAAAATGCCTAGACTAAAAAAGCTAGGCATAAAAGCAATCAATAAGCTGATCCAAAATCTTTAAAGCGATTATTTGCTTTGTAAGGTTTTTAGATCTTTCAAGACTTGATCTGCATGAGTTTGAGTATTCACGCTGGTGTAGTGATACATTACCGCACCTTGAGGATTAATCAAAAAGCTTTCTCGTTTGGCGATCTTGGCAATTCCTAAATTTCGAACGATGCCAAATTTACTGGCCAGTTCGCCTTGATCATCAGCAAGAATCGGGAAGGGTAAACCGAGTTTTTCTGAGAATTTTTGATGTGATGCGACATCATCCAGACTGACACCCAACACTACAGCATTTGATTTGGTAAATTGAGGATACAGTGATTTAAATTGATTGGCTTCTTGAGTACAGCCCGCCGTATTATCTTTAGGATAGAAATATAGCACCACCCATTTACCCTTATACTGGCTTAGTGTATGCCATTTGCCACTCTGATCTTGCAGTTTAAAGTCTGGCGCAGACTGTCCAACCCATTCTTTTTGTGCAGTATCTTGCTTGGAAAATAAGGTACTTTGCGCTGTACTGAGACTAGGCGTGCTGAGTAAAAAAAGTGAACTACATAAAACGAGAACTTTGGACTTTATCGTATTCATCATGTTGATCTCAAAGTGTAATAGCAGCTACTTTAGCAAATTTACAAAAGAGATGTGTTAGAAAATTCTTTACAGGATTTTGATCGATTCTAATTGAATGGTGAATTTAAAAAGAAGTAGAAATAGATGAAAAGTTGGCACAATTTTTTCATTAAATTCGCAGTAACAAAAAGGAATAATCCTTTTAACTTAGTCAATTAGATTGAGTGGTGAAAAATAAATATGAATGATTATTTAAAAATGGTGGGTTTGTAATGAATAAAATAAACACTTTTTTATTAAGCGTCGATGATGCAGATAAAACTTTTTTATCTTTGCAAGATGATGAATTATATTTATATATTCCAGATGTTAAATATAAAAATATACAAGCGTTGAAAGATCGATATCAATTTTTAATAGATGGATCTAAAAGTGAAAATGAAGTGTGGTTAAACTGGATCATCTATCATGACTTGGAGAGAAAAGAGCCTATTGGTACTCTTCAGGCAACAATTTTGAAAGATGAGCACAAGGCTTATATTGGTTATGTAATTTATAAAAAATTTTGGAATCAAGGTTACGGATCTTTAGCTGTAAATTGGCTTAAAAATTTTCTAGAAAAAATGAAGATGTTAAAAAAATAGAGGCTTATGTCGATTATCGGAATATATTTTCAAAAAAATTCTTGAAAAATTCGGGTTTGAAAAAATCGATGAAGAAAATAATGATTATGTATATCGAAAATTCATCTGATGACTTAAATAATCTTAGTTTTAACTTATAAGCAGTAAGTGAATTATGTTTTTTCCCGTGATGCATTTGTTGTATATATTTCATAAATACTAACAGAAAAGGTAAAAGCATGGATGTTGGCGCAGTTCTAATTAAGCTAAAAGCAAATACGCAGGCAAAAGTTGATGCTTGGCAACAAGAAATTGAAAAACGTAAAGCCGAAGCCATTCAGACACTGCAAGCCGAAGGGGTAACCGTTGAATCTTGGTTTCAACTTAAACTGAATGGTGATCATTATTTACTGGCTTATATGCGTGCTAAAGATATTGCGCATGCACAACAGGTAGCAAGAAACAGTGTCTTTGATATTGATCAAGTGCATCGACAGTTTAAGCAACATTGGGAGCAGGTGATTCCTGCACAGCTTTTGGTAGATTTGGAAAATAATAACCAATGTTAATCAGCGTATACTGCATTGACGTTTTTAGAATTGGGCAAGCATGTGAGTTATAAGATTCTACTGATTACAGGATGGGGCGGTGGTGCTGAATTATTAAAACCTTTACATGAGGCTTTAGAACAAAAGGGGCATAGCGTTGAGCGGATCAATATCTTTAATGCGCTGAATGATGACATCTTGCAACAGCATGTTGAACGTGCAGTGAAATTTGATGTGATTGTAGGGTGGTCGCTTGGTGGACAACTGGCAACCTTGCTGGTCGATCAAATCCAGCAACAATATGCTGAAAAGAAAGTTTTAATCACGTTAGCGTCAAATCCATGTTTTGTGGCACAAACAGACTGGATGGCTGCCATGCCTATTGAAACCTTTATCCAATTTAAACAATCATTTGAACAGAATGCGATTAGTACTTTAAAGCGTTTTGGTTTGTTGGTCTGTCAAGGTGCCAGTTCAGCAAAAAAAGACTTTTTGGCTATGCAAAAATTGATTCGTCCACAACCGATTGCCTTGCTTCGGCAGGGATTGCAGTTGCTGGAGCAATTAAACTTGGTTGAGTTGTATGAAAATTATCAGGGCAGACAGTTACATGTCTTTGTGGAGCATGATGCTTTAGTTCCTTACCAAGTTATGCAAAAAACAAAGGATTTAGCTGCAAAGAATCTATGTGTTGTTTCGATTGATGGAGCTTCGCATGGTTTTCCGTGCTTTATGGTTGAGCAGACTGTGCAAATAATTGAAGATTTTATTCAACAGACGGTTTAATCTTGCTTGAATTGAAAGTTATCGCAATATATTTTAGATTTTGACAAGTCTAAGATGTTCACAAGTTCTTCTGTATGAATTTATCTAAAATGTTGATACTCGGTAACGTCATCCACAACCTGCGTGGTTATCGTAAAAGTGATGAAAATGGATGAGTAGATACACTTGGATGGGCTCAGGAAGTGAACAGGTTTTGTGGATGAGCAGCGCTAAAGCTGCGCAAGATGGTTACCCTTGCGGAGCAGCGCTCCTCATCCCGAAAGAAAAGTAGGTCGAGCCGAAGGCTTATCCTGAAATTGGGTGAGTACTCGGAATGACACTGTACAGCACATCATTAAATATTGAATTTATAGAGGTAAAGGATGACAGACCCATTTGATTTAGAACATATATGGCATCCCTATACTTCGATGTTAAATCCATTGCCAACCTTTAAAGTGAAACGTGCCTATGGCGCAACGATTGAATTGGAAGATGGGCGAACTTTGGTTGATGGCATGTCGTCATGGTGGTGTGCCATTCATGGTTATAACCACTCTGAACTAAACCAAGCGGTTACAGATCAATTGCAGAACATGGCGCATATCATGTTTGGTGGTCTGACCCATGAACCTGCAATTGAATTAGGCAAATTATTATTAAAAATCACGCCACCGAGCTTGGATAAGATTTTCTACGCAGACTCAGGTTCTGTTTCGGTTGAAGTTGCTTTAAAAATGGCAGTGCAGTATTGGGCTGCATTGCATCAACCTGAGAAAACCAACTTTATTACCACCCGTTCTGGTTATCATGGTGATACCTGGAATGCAATGTCGGTGTGTGACCCAGTCACAGGAATGCATCAGATTTTTGGGACAAGTTTACCCAATCGAATTTTTGTTCCCGCGCCACAAAGTCGTTTTGATGGCGAATGGAATCCGCAAGATATTCAACAACTCAAACAACAGATCGAACAACATCATCACACTATTGCAGCGCTGATTATCGAGCCAATTGTACAAGGTGCAGGCGGGATGCGTTTTTATCATCCTGAATATTTGCGCCAAGCCAAAGCATTGTGTGAGCAGTACAATTTGCTGTTGATCTTTGATGAGATTGCGACAGGTTTTGGACGCACCGGTAAAATGTTTGCTTGGGAACATGCGCAAGTTGAACCTGACATTATGTGTATTGGAAAGGGCTTAACTGGCGGCTATATGACGCTGTCAGCAACTCTAACCACTAAACAAGTGGCTGAAACAATCAGTCGTGGTGAAGCGGGTGTGTTTATGCATGGCCCAACCTTTATGGCAAATCCACTGGCCTGTGCGGTTGCTTTAAGAAGTACTCAACTATTGGTAGAGCAAGATTGGCAAGCCAATATTGAACGGCTTGAAAAGATTCTTGCTGAGCAGTTAAATGATTTAGCACAGCTCGATCATGTTACTGATGTCCGTGTGTTAGGTGCGATCGGGGTGGTTGAATTAACCAGCAATGTCGATATGAAAACCTTGCAGCAACAGTTCGTTGAACGGGGTATTTGGGTGCGGCCATTTGGTAAATTAGTTTATGTGATGCCGCCGTATGTGATCACGGATGATGAACTCCATTACTTATTAGCACAGATGAGCGAAGTGGTGAAAAATATGCAAGGAGCAAATGCCAATGTCTTTGCTTGATCATTATGCCGAGCAGCTTGAGCAACTTAAACAGCAAGGTAATTTTCGCCAATTTACTGCAAATCAACAGCTGGGAAAATGGATCACCATTCAAGATCGAAGCATGTTGAATCTGGCATCCAATGATTATTTAGGTTTGGCCGCTGATTTAAGTTTAAGAGAAGAATTTCTGGATACGCTGAAAATTGAACGAGCACTCTTTAGTTCATCTTCATCACGCTTGCTTACAGGCAATTTTGCAGAATATGAGCAATTTGAAAATAGCCTAAGCAAAGCATTTGGTCGCACGGCCTTACTCTTTAATAGCGGTTATCACATGAATATCGGTCTTTTGCCTGCCTTGGCCGATAGCAAAACCGTGATTCTGGCCGATAAACTGGTGCATGCCAGTATGATTGATGGCATTCGATTATCGACTGCTCAATATGTGCGTTATCGTCATAATGATTTGCAGCATCTGGAACAATTATTGCAAAAGTATCATCAAGATGAGCAAGTTGAACGCATTATTGTGGTGACTGAAAGTATTTTTAGTATGGATGGCGATGAGACTGATTTGGCAGCATTGGCACAGTTAAAACAGCGCTTTGCCAAAACCATGTTGTATGTCGATGAAGCCCATGCGATTGGGGTCAGGGGTGAGCAGGGTCTGGGCTGTGCCGAACAATATGGCGTATTGGATCAGATTGATTTCTTGGTTGGAACCTTTGGTAAGGCAATTGCGTCTGTGGGCGGCTATATCATTTGTGATTCAATCATCCGTGACTATCTGATCAATAAAATGCGTCCATTGATTTTCAGCACGGCTTTACCACCGATCTCGATGGCATGGTCAGATTTTATTTTTAATAAAGTATTGAGCATGCAGCAGCAGCGTCAGCACTTGACTGAGATCAGTCAGTATTTACAACAGGCGGTAATTGCAAAAGGTTTCTCCAGTCCATCCAGCAGCCATATTGTTCCGATTATCGTAGGTGAAAGCCAAGCGGCCATTGAAAAAGCACGCTATGTGCAGCAACAAGGGTTTTATGCCATGCCAGTACGCCCACCAACAGTGCCACAGAATAGTTCACGCTTGCGTATTTCCTTGACTTCTTTGGTGCAAAAAGCTGAATTGGAACAATTGGTGGAGTGTTTGTGAGCATCAATAAAGCATTGGTTGCACGACGTTTTGCCAAAGCAGGGCAAAGCTATGTTGAGCATGCTGTGGTACAAAAGCAAATTAGTGCGCAGTTATTTGAATACCTTAAAGTGTATTGTCCGCAAAACTTGGATTCAGTCCTAGAGATTGGCTGTGGTTCAGGCAATCTCACCTATTTATGTGAGTCTTATTTTCAGGTTGAGCAACTGTGCTTAAATGATTTATATGCAGATGTGGATCAGCATTTTCTCAATTTTAAATCCCCTCACTTGCGAAGTGATACTTCTCACCCTTTTGTTAAGGGGAGACCTAAGGTTGATTGGCTGATTGGTGATATTGAACAACTGGCATTACCTCAAGGCTTGGATGCGGTGATTTCCAGTTCAGCATTGCAATGGATGATGGATCTGCCTGCATTATTACAACGGATTTATGAGGCGTTAAAACCTAATGGGTATTTCGGTTTTTCTACTTTTGGGCCAGATAATCTCACTGAAATTAAACAACTGACAGATCAAGGTTTAATTTATATTGATCATGATGTGCTGAAACGGCATTTGGAACAGCAAGGCTTTGAAGTATTGTTCATCGCGCAAGAACTGAAGCAGATTTACTTCGATCATCCAAAATCAGTTTTGCAGCATTTAAAGGCGACAGGCGTGACTGCAACAGCCAAATCGCATCGCTGGACCAAGCAATCCTTGCAGCAGTTTTATTTAGATTATCAACAGTTTTATGATGAACAGGGTTTCCGCCTGACTTATGATCCGATTTATGTGATTGCACGGAGAGCAGAGTCATTATCTTTAGGAAATGAGTAGGATTATGCCAGATCGGTTAACGTCCAGACATAATATTGTGCATGGTTATTTTGCATTGAGCATAAGTTTAATGTTTCTGCTGTTTTCTGCTTTCTTCTGGACAATGGTTTGCTTGATTTTGGGTGTTTTACTGATCAGCTTAGGATATATACGCATCTGGAAAAAAGATCAAATCCCCAATCTGATTATTGAAGGGATAGTTTTAATGATGATTTTGTTGTCTTTTGGGTTGGCGAGCTGGATAACAGATTATATGAACCAAAATGCGCCGCGAAAAGCCATGTGTGGTTGGGCTAAAAATATTAAGAAATCCGGCAGAAGCAGTGGTCAGTTTTTATTACGAAATGAGCAGAATAGTCAAATTTTCCCTTATACCTACCAGATACAAGACTATGCAGGTAGTGAAATCTGTATTGAATATTCTTTAGATCAGCGTTTGAGTGATTATCCTTATATTCATGAAATTTACCCTCAAAGTTCGATAACTCAGGGAAAGGAGATTAAATAGATGAGTCGTATTTATTTTGTCAGCGGTATTGATACTGAAATTGGTAAAACATATGCCACAGGCTATCTCGCCAAACTTTGGACCGAGCAAGGGCTACGTGTTATTACTCAGAAATTAGTACAAACAGGTAATGTAGGTATCTCAGAAGATATCGAAAAACACCGTGAAATTATGGGCAGTGGCTGGTTTCAGGAAGATCACGAAAAGCTGACCATGCCTGAAATTTTTACTTATCCTGCCTCGCCACATTTAGCCACACGTCTGGATGGACGTGATCTGGATTTTGCCAAAATCGAGGCAGCGACTAAGGAACTTGCCCAACGTTTTGAGGTGGTGCTGTTAGAAGGTGCAGGTGGTTTGATGGTACCTTTAACTACAGAGATGTTGACTATTGATTATATTGCTCAGCATCAATTTCCTGTGATTTTGGTGACTTCTGGACGTTTGGGCAGTATTAACCATACTTTATTGAGTTTAGAAGCATTAAAGCAGCGTGGTTTGAGTTTGCATGCTTTGGTGTATAACTTAAAGGATGAGTCGAAAGATCCAGTTATTTCGAAAGATACCGCAGATTATTTAAAAGCTTATTTGGCAAAGCATTTTCCTGATGCTCAATGGATTGAGTTGGAAAAGTTTAAATAACTTAAATTTTAATTAGAATCAAAATAGTGGCTCTTCACGGAGTCTCGCTGAGTTCAAGCTAAAGTTAGGGATAAACCACTATGTCTTGCGCTTCAGTTGAAATATATTTCAACTTCGTTCAGGTTCGCCCTACTTTGGTTTCGCCCAAAGTAGGCAAAGGCATTGTCATCCACAAAACCTGCTCTCTCTGTTCTTGTTTTTATTATTTCGCAGAAACAATATATTGCAAAATTCACGCAGGTTATGGATGACGTTTCCGAGTATCATATTTCATCTGAGAGTTTCGATTTTATAAAAGTAAGGCCTAAAATGAACAAGAAAAATAAATTAGCTCTATCCATTTTATTTGGATTTTTGATTCCAGTCTCAACAACTCATGCTGCTGTGCCAACAGATAAAACCATCATTAGTTGGATCACCAACTTACAAGATTCAAATGCCAATCCTCCTCAAGCCATTCAGATTGATTCTACCGAAGCCGTAAAACTGATCTCAGGGGAAGAAGCCTATTTATCGGGCGTGAGTTTTGAAAATGCGGGACGGAATTTTTGGGCTGGTTATGTATTAACCCGTCCCAAATTAAAACAGGCTCGAATCTTAAAAGAGTTTGGTGGTCAATCGAATAGCTTTAAAGTACATCCAACCGTTTATAAAGGTAAGCCGATTCAACTGATCGAAATTGAAAGCGCAGGCTCAGGACAGGGCACGGTTGAATCGAGTAAAAGTCTAGTTTATTTAAATCAATGGAGTACTAAGCTGATTACAAGAGTAGAAGAATCTTCTTATAACGGGCGCTATGATGAAAAACTAGGTGCAGAAGATTGTCGTACGGGACGAGAGAACTCTGGCTATTTAAATGTGATGCCTTATTCACCTTATGTCATTCGAACCACAGTGACGGGGGATGCTTGTAATAACAAACCGCAAGGCTATAAAGTAAGTAGTAAGCTTATTCCGATCATGATCAGTGAAATAAAATAAAAAAAGCAACAAGCGAACTTGTTAGCACAGGAGTAGACTCTCATTATGAGAATAGTTTCTTGTTTTTATTATGTAGTTATTACTGACGATACCGATTTTAGTGACATTGGTTTGTTGAGCTAATGCCATCACCTTCCAGAAGCAAAATGGATTGAGTTGGAAAAGTTTTAGTCTCATCCTTGAATGACGTTATAGTTTTTCATTTTCCAACAAGCTTTGCGCCAACGAAATTTCGGCATTATAGGCCGTTTTATTCTGGGGCTGGGGCAGTTTTATTTGAGGTGGGATACCCAAACGATCGACATCTTTGATGCCTGAATTGACATAAGTTCCTGCATAACTTAAGTAGATTTTATTGGATGGTGTCAATTTTTCAAGCATGTTAGATGCTGCGATAGTGCCATAAGTATTTTGCCCCATCGTGATGACCTTGGGGTTTTGTTTTACAGTTAAGATAAATTGCTCACATGAGCTTCCACATTCTGAACTCATCAAAATCATTATTTTTTTAGGTTGGGCTAAAGCTTCTTTTTTGTTAATGGTTTGTCTAATTTCATTTGTATCAAATAGACTGACCCAACGCCAAGGTTGTGTTCGCAGTTTTGCAGTGATTGCATCATTCCATTTGTTATGTGAAGCACTGTTCAATAATGTTTTATAGATTGCCCATGCTTTAATATTCTCTGGGGTAGAGAACATTTTAGGTGACTGAAACCAGTACTCATGCTGACCTAATAATTGTATTAAAGGGAAATAATTTGAATCATTACCACCGTTATTTTCACGGACATCAATAATGATATAGGGGGCAGTACGAATATTATCCTGATTTTTCTGAATGACTTTTTCTAGTTTTTGTTTCATTCCCTCTCGAAAAGAGGTGACTTTGATATAAGACGTTAATTCAGATAGTTGTTGAGTTTCTATTAAACTTTGATCTGAACTTGAATTTGTGCTGACATGAAAGCCATGAAATATTGATTGATCTGATGCTCTAAGGTGTCCTTTGCGTATCGAGCGTAAAAAAGGCTCAATGATTACAGTACAGTCTTTAACTGTTTTAATTTGGGTCATTTTATTTTGCTGTGTTTTGAATAACCTATTGATAATATCTGGATATTGTTTCCATTCATCTGCATGAATGCCTGCATCATTTTCTAATAAAAAATTTGCAATAAAATTAAAATCTTGTTGGCACTGCTCATTGGTGAATGTGGCGCCAGTCGTTGCTGTATGTGCAAGGCTAGCACAGGCAGTGAGTAATAATGCAATACCGTTTTTTCATGATTAATTAAAAGACACGTATTTGATGTTTGTTTTATCTAAAATGTTGTTGGGGTTGGATGAATGAAATGTACTTTTATAGACACCCTCATTTAATAAAAAATCACTATAATTTCACATATGAGTATGGAAAATATAACTGATTTGAAAGGGTTTTAATTAACTAAAATAATTGATATATATAATTTTTTTAATAAGAAAGGCGTATTGCTGAATGAGCATAAAGGGCAATAAAAAAGCTAACAAGCGAACTTGTTAGCGCAGGAGTAAACTCTCATTATGAGAATAGTTTCTTGTTTTTATTATTTAGTTATTACTGACGATACCGATTTTAGTGACATTGGTTTGTTGAGCCAGCGCCATCACCATTGCAATATTTTTATATTCCGCCTGAGCATCTGGTTTAAATTTAATTTGATCCTGATCGGCTTTTTGGGCCACAGATTCGAATAAAACCTTAAGTGCCTGACGATCTGCAACCGCTTGATCATTCCAGAAAATATGTCCTTGTGCATCGACACGCAGGTTAATCGTTTCTGGTGGCTTCTGATCTGTTGGTGGTGGCGGTGTACCATTCGGCAAATTAATGTTAATGGCATTATTTGGAATCGGGATGGTGATAATGAACATAATCAGCAGCACCAGCATGACATCAATCAGTGGTGTCATATTGACGTCAAGCATCACCTCATCTTCATCCTTTTTTGAACCTACATTCATACCCATCTGTGGTTCCTCCTGTTATTGTGCGGAAGCAGGCGGAGTAGTGACAAATGCAATTTTGCCAATCCCAGCTTGTTGAGTTGTACTAATCACTTGATCAATTGCTTCATAGTGCGTCAATTGATCACCACGAATATGAACCTCAGGTTGTGGACGCTTTTGTGCTTCAACTTGTAAACGTGCGAGTAGGGTTTCCTTATTTGCAACGTGTTGTTCATTCCAAAAAATATCCCCTGTTTTATTCACTGAAAGCTGGATATTTTGTGGGGTGGTGGCATAAGGCGTATTTTTCTCTTCTGGGAGTTTAACTGGAACGGTATGCGTGACCACTGGAACTGTGATTAAAAAGATAATCAGCAGCACCAGCATGATGTCGACCAGCGGTGTCGTATTAATCGTCCCAATGACTTCATCGTCACTTTGATCAGAATTTATCATCATGCCCATAGCATTCTTCCTTATTTAAGATCACGGTCTGGGTGATTGCGATTTAAATCACCGCTGAGTAATACCGCATGTAAATCCGAACCAAAGGAGCGAACATTGTCCATTACGGCTTTATTACGACGAGTTAACCAGTTGTAGCCCAGTACCGCAGGCACTGCGACAGCCAAACCAATCGCCGTCATAATTAAGGCTTCGCCCACAGGGCCTGCTACTTTATCAATCGATGCTTGGCCTGAAATACCAATCGCGGTCAGCGCATGATAAATTCCCCAAACTGTTCCAAATAATCCTACGAAGGGTGCTGTTGACCCAACGGTTGCAAGGAAGGCCAAGCCATTACTGAGATGACTTTGTACTTTTTCGATAGCACGTTGAATAGAAATGGTCACCCATGTGTTGAAATCAATACGCTCTAATAAGGTGCCATCGTGATGTTTGGTCGAACGAATGCCTTTTTCAGCAATATAACGATAGCTACTATTGCTATTTAAGCTTTCTGCTGCGCTATTCAGCGATTCTGCTTCCCAGAAATGACGTTCCGCTTCTGTGCCATGACGCTTGATTTTACTTTGCTGAAACACTTTAGACAGAATGATGTACCACGTACCAATTGACATCAGCACCAGGATGAATAAAGTCGATTTTGCAACTAAATCACCTTCGCGCCAGAGGGCTTCCAAGCCATAAGGGTTATGTACTTTTTCCACTGTTGCAGGTAATGGTGGTGGTGTCGGTGCAGCTTGTGCAGTCGCATCGGTACTGGTTGTGGTAATGGCGGTGGTCTGCGTAGTTTCATCAGCCCAAACAGCTGCAACTGGAAGTAAGGTCGTTCCTGCAATGAGACCAATTGCCGCGATTCTAGAAATACGTTTTGCTGTGTTTTTCATTTTAAATTCTCCAAAAATTTGTTTGTTCAATGCTTTTCTTTAGGAAATCGTGAATGGATATTCGATTTCGTACCAGTCTTGTTGTGGTACACCGTCTTTCATGGCTGGTTTAAATGTGCACAAGCTATAGGCTTTGACCGCTGCTTTATCCAGACTTTTACTACCACTCGATTTTTTTACTTTTGAGTCAATCACTTTACCTGAGCCATCGACCAGTACCCGAATACGCACCGTACCTTCTTCTTCATTCATCAAGGCTTCACGTGGATATTCAGGCTTTTGGCAACCTGCTTCACCTTCAGAAACACCACGCGAGATCCCCGCAGGTTTTGGAGGCGGAGCTGCAGCTGCTACGGGGGCTGATGGTGCAGCAGCAACAGGGCTTGGACTTGCAGTAGCAGGCGCGGGTGTTGGTGTCGCCACGGCTGTTTTAGTCGGTTGGGCAGGTGCTGGTTTTTGCACAGGGGTGACTTTCTCCACCTGTTTCGGTGGGTCAGGCATCTTGGCCACTTTTTCGACCATCTTCGGTGGTTCTGGGGGCTTTTCTTTCGGTTTAGGTTCCTCAGGTTTTGGCGGCGGTGGTGGTTTGATGTCCTGAATAATCTGTAGCTCTACAGGTTTATCGACAGGCTTGCTAAAGTCTGTCGCTAAACTTGTCATCAGAATATAGGCGATAATGAGATGTAGAAATAACACCAGACCAATGCCGACTAGGCGTTTGGCGGGTTGATTTTCATTCTCAGAAAAGGGGATGCCCATAATTACTCCTGAAATTACAATCATGGATTCACCATCGTTTGGAGGATGAGACCAATTAAAAAATTGATACTGACCACTTTAATTTTTGATGAATCAGAGGATTGCGGTAAACCACTACGACAGAACAAGAGTGATGCCGTAGTGACGAAACGTATTAAAATTTGTAGGTGCCACGGGCGAAGTAGGTACGGCCTGTTGGATCGCTAAAACGTGGATCATAGCCATACTGGAAGTTAGTCACTGTATTGGAAACCGTTGGTTCTTCATCAAACAGATTCTTAATACCAAGTGTTAAATCTAGATTTTTAAAGCCTTTATAGGTTCCTGAAACGTTATAAACGGTATAGTCACTGACACGATGATTCTTATAACCATCAGCAAGATTGTCCGAGTTTTGATCTTTGTAGCCACTTGTGAATTGTTGCTGGAAATTCAGAGCCCAATTTTCGTAATACCAATTTAGGTTTGCCACATGTTTCCAGCGAATTGTTGGTCCGCCATTGCTGATCGGGCTATTATCTTGATATGCCCCTAGGTTGCTAAACCATTCACCATTTTTCTCGGTTTGGTAATCGTATTTCGTGATATAGGTTCCATCAATACCAAAACCAAAACGTCCAGTTGAGGTCATGGGCGTGAGATAATTTAAGCCTAGATCAAAACCTTCTGTTTTTATATTCCCCATGTTTTGCATGGTGGTAATGAGATAGTCAATGGAGCCATCTGTCTTACGGACAAATTTATCTTGATATTTGTTTGGATCTGCAAAAATAGCGGCAGAATCTAGGGCAGAAATCTGATTTTTGATTTCAATATTGTAGTAATCCAAAGAGAACACAAGATTTTTGATTGGTTCAAGTACAAATCCTGCGGTAACCGAGGTTGACTTCTCAGGCTCTAACTCTTTATTTCCCCCTTGCATACGATCGAATTGCTGATTACAGTCACGAGCCTCACTACCGCCAGCGGCAACTTTACCCCCTGGGCATAAAATTGGGTCACTGTTATTTGGTGATAAAGTTCGACTATTGGTTTTATTGATTTCATATAAGGTTGGTGCACGGAAGCCTGTGCTGTACGAAGTACGGAACATGAGTTGTTTAAGTGGTTCCCAACGTAAAGCAATTTTTGGATTAAAGGTATCACCGACATCACTATAGTTGTCGTAGCGCGCTGCAATTTGTGCTTCTAACGTTTTATGTAGTGGGATTTGTAGTTCGGTAAATACTGATGAGATATCGCGCTTGCCTTCTTGATGTGGATTATTAGGATCAGTTCCAAGGCTTGGTAAGCGAGCAGCAAGATCTGAATTTACAGTAGAATCCCACTTGTCATGGCGGAAACTGCCACCAAATGCGAAACCAACATCACCAGCAGGTAAGGTATAAATTGGTCGGCTTGCAGTAAAGTCGACTGTACTGGATTCTAATTTTGCTTTGTTATAATCTCCTGAAAGTGAGAGTTTGTTCCAAAGATTCGGATCATCTCCAGCCGCCTGTGGCCCAAATGGATTAAGTTGGCCTGCATCTAAAGCTGATTGCACAGCCGCTTTATCTAAATATCCACTGGTTGCTGTTTCTGTGACTGCATTACGTGCGTAGCTGACACCTGTATTGATATCCCAACCATATGCTTCACCTTCAATACCTGCAAAAACTCGATGAGATTCATTCTCTGTATCACTAATACGGTTACCAGCTTGTGAGCGTAGTGAGAGTAGAAGTGGTTCACCACTGAGGTTAGCAACAGCAGGTACGAAACCATTCCCTGGATAATATTTACTATTTTTGCCAAGGCTCACTTTATTATTGCCGTTATAGACATCGGGTGCGACTGATGTTGAGACCTTATTGTTGGCATAAACATATTCACCAATGGCGTTGAAGTTATTATTTAGCTTCAGCGTTAAACGGCCCATCGCGGAAATATCTTCTGTTTTCGGCACAATCCCGATCATGTTTTGCGTGTTAAGTAGACAAACTTTACCAAGTGCTTCAGTACCTGCATAACCGCCACAGCCTGTTGCTGCATAAGGATTTCCACTGGTTCCATTTTTAGAATCAACGAAATTGGCAGGGAACGAGGCTGAACTTCGTGTATCAAGACCAAGTTCGGGAATCAGGCTGCCTTTTGCGCTAATCTTTCTATCCTTAGCCATGATGTCATTGCCATGGCGATAATCAACCACACCAAATACATTAAAACCATTGTCTTCAAGGTCGCCATAGCCACCAAAAATACTGATGTCTTGAGTATCACCACCTTTATGTTCAGGTTGGGTAAGGCCACCACTGATATTTAATCCAGTGAATTGTTTCTTGGTAATAAAGTTGATGACTCCACCAATGGCATCGGTACCATAAATTGCAGAAGCACCATCACGGACGATCTCGATCCGTTCAAGCATGGCCAGTGGAATCACATTTAAATTGGTTACACCACTATCAAATGCACTTGCAGCCAAACGGCGACCATTGAGTAAAATCAATGTTTTATTTTCGCCAACTCCTCGTAAATTGGCTGTTGCTCCTGCAGTACCAGAGTGTCCGACGTTTTGTGAAGTAACAAAACCTGCTTGGTTGGCCGTAATTTTAGTGAGTGCTTCTTCTGTTGTGGTTACCCCTTGTTTTAGAATCTCATCAACCTTGACGACTGTGATCGGTGAAGCACTCTGTGCTGCAACGCCTTTAATGGAAGAACCTGTAACTGCAACTTTTACAACTTTGGCTACTTTTTCCTCGGATGATGATTCTGCCTCAGCAGCGTGAGCCATGGTTAAACACAACATACTTAAACTAAGTGTACTGAGTTTGAGTATGGTTTTGCCCGCTTTTGGCAGAGCAGTTGGTTGAGCGAAGTTGGCTTTTTTCATTGATTATTTAACCCCTAAATGGATTGCCACTCTAAAAATTCAATAAATCCGTTTTAGCAAGAGCTGTGCCAAACCCTATTTTTAGATTTTGCTTAATGTAGAATAAAATGTGTAAAAGTGTTTTAGTTTTTATATATAAGCTTTTCATATTTTTACTAAATATTAAAAATGTTGAAATAATTTCAGATGTCGCCTAGTTAACATAAACTTCCAGATAAGGTATGATTTTTAATGCATTAAAATGAATCATAAAGTTTTATTTTTGCTTTTTGTGGTGCATTAAGTCTTTTATTGCTATAAAACATTAGGTTTATTATTTTTATTTCATTGAAATGGAAAATAATATATAAAAATATGATTTGGCATAAAGTTACTTTTATTTAAGATGCGTCAAAAATAAGTCTGCTTGGAATGTCTTTTGATTAAAAACAGGCTTATTTTTTTATTGGAAAAGTGGCATGAAAATAGCTAGGTAATTTTCGATCTTTGAGGGGTTTTTCTTTTGACTGAATTTTTCCAACTGGTAAAACATCATTAAATAAATGATTTTTAGTAAAAACTGGAATGAGACATGCTGAAAGGGAAACGGTTGTAGTGTTGAATGCTATGCAAAAGTCTAGTATTTATTAAAAAACGATAATGTGAGCACTGATTTGAAGTCAACTTTTTTTACGGTCACTGTATTCTCAACCATTATTGCATGCATGCCGATGGGGTATGCAAAAACACCTGCCCAAGCAGATAAAGTACTCCGTGTTGCTTTTGAAGCACCAGATGATGGTTTTGACATGGTTAAAACTTTTAATTTTTACAGTGGTAATGTTGCCGATGTGATTTTTGAAAGATTGCTACAATATGATTATCTGGCTAGCCCAGTGAAATTGGTTCCGTCCACAGCAGAAAGCCTACCTGTCATTCAAAAAAATGGTCAGATTTATATATTTAAAATAAAGCCTGGGATTTATTTTACTGATGATCCAGCATTTAAAGGCATGCGTAGGGAGTTGGTTGCTGAGGATTATGTCTATTCCATTAAGCGGATACTCGATCCTAAAAATCATGCCTCATCATTTTCTTTTATTGATAATAAAATCGTCGGTGCCAATGCACTGGTTGACCAAGCTAAAAAAACCGGCACATTTAACTATGATGCCAAGATTGAAGGTGTTAAGGCACTGGATAAATATACGATTCAATTTACCTTGACGCAACCTGATTATAATTTTCCTTATATTCTAGCCTATAGTAGCTTTGGCGCAACTGCGCGTGAAGTTGTTGAATATTATAAAGATCGTTTGGCTATGCATCCTGTGGGAACAGGGCCCTATATGCTGAGTAAATATGTGCCCCGCAGCAAGATCGAATTGGTGGCCAATCCAGATTACCGCGGTTTTGTCTGGAATTTTAAATCCACAGGCACGGCTTGGGATGATCAACTGGTCAAAGAAATGAGTGGCAAGCAAATGCCGCAAATTGGCAAAGTCAATATCAGCATTATCGAAGAAGAACAATCACGTTGGCTCGCCTTTCAGTCCAAGCAACTGGATTTTGATAAGGTCACTTCAAATGCAATTCCTAAAGTGCTTGATCAAAATAATCAGTTAAAAGCAGAAATGCAAAGACAGGGTATACGTCTTTATGCCAATAAAGAGGCGGAGATTACCTATTCGATGTTGAATATGCGTGATCCTATTGTTGGTGGTAATAGCCTAGATAAAATTGCGTTAAGACGTGCCATCGCTATGTCTTTTAATGTCAATGAATATATCCGTATTTTAAGAAAGGGACAGGCGGTTAAGGCAGAAATGTTAGTACCAGCTGGCGTAAGTGGATATAACCCGAATTACCGCAGCAGCATCGGTTATAACCCGGTATTGGCCAATAAATTATTGGATCATTTTGGTTATAAAAAAGGCAGCGATGGTTATCGTAATTTGCCTAATGGCAAGCCTCTAACCTTAAAAATAAATACCGAGAGTGGCACATCTTCCGTAATGTATTCTGAGTTATGGAAGAAAAATTTAGATGCAGTCGGGATTCGGGCAGACTTTAAAGTCAGTAATTTTGCCGATAACTTAAAAGCCGCAACCCAGTGTCAATACATGATGTGGAGTGGGGCATGGCATGCGGATTATCCAGAGGGTGAAAATTTCACGCAGTTACTTTATGGCCCGAATGTTGGACGAGGTAATCAGTCCTGTTATCAGTCTAATGCCTATGACAATCTATACAAACAAGCGATGCAGCAACCCCCTGAAAAACGGATGCCATTCTATGAAAAAATGAGTCGCCAAATCGAAGCAGACAATACTTGGATTTTACAAGATACACGGATTCGCAACTGGTTGATTCAACCTGAAGTACAGGGCTTTAAGGCCCATCCGATCATGAATACCAATTGGCAATATTTAGATATTGTTTCACCAACTCAAAAATAAGCGATGCATTTATGATGAAGCAGAATTTTAAACTTTCGATGCAACACATGAGTGTGGCGCTGTTGTTGGGGACAACATTAAGTCTAGGGGTAACGATTACAGAAGCGAAAAGCCCAGCGGATCCTAAAAAAGTACTTCGTTATGCTTTTCCAGTCGCAGAAACGGGTTTTGATCCCGTTGCCACGCAAGATTTATATTCTGCACATATTCTTTATTCGGTATTTGAAACCCTTTATACCTACGATTATTTAGCTTCTCCTGCCAAATTGGTGCCAAAAACGGCAGTGGCATTACCTGAAGTGAGTGCAGATGGTTTGACCTATACCATTCGGATTCAGAAAGGGATTTATTTCACCCCTGATCCTGCATTTCAAGGCAAGCCGCGTGAACTCACTGCTGCTGATTATGCGTATTCATTTAAACGCTTACTTGATCCAAATCTACATTCACCAAACAGCTGGTTGTTCGAAGATAAAATCGTGGGCATTGAACCATTTATTCAACAAGCCAGTAAAACTGGGAAATTTAATTATGATCAGCCGATGGCGGGGATACAAACACCTGATCGGTATACTTTGGTGATCCGTTTAAAAGAACCGAATCATAATTTTCCGATGCTGTTGGCGCATCAACCGACGGGTGCAGTGGCGCGCGAGGTGATTGAAAAATATCGGGATAAAGCGGGTTATGTGATGGGGCGACCTGTCGGAACAGGCCCTTATATGCTGTCACACTGGACACCGGGTTCTCGGATTATTCTGAAAGCAAATCCAGATTATCGTGGTTTTATCTGGGATTTTAAGTCCAGTGATCCTGCCGATCAGAAAATCGTGCAACAAATGCAAGGCAAGAAAATGCCGCAGATTGGTGTAGTTGATATTCAGGTGATTGAAGAATCGCAATCTGGATGGCTGTCTTTTCAGAAAGATGGACTGGATTTATTTACCTTGGATGGTGAGTTACCCGTACAGGCCTTAGATCAAGATGGCAAATTAAAACCTGAACTTGCCAAGAAGGGTATCCAGCTATCGCGTATCTTAGATCCGTCGATTGACTATCTGTATTGGAATATCCAGAACCCTGTGGTCGGGGGCTTGAGTAAGGACAAGATTGCACTGCGCCGTGCCATGTCTATGGCAATTTCCAAAGATAAATTCATTAGTATTTTAGCCAAAGGCAATGCTCAAAAATTAGAGTCGCCAATTCCCTTTGGTGTGGCAGGGCATGATCCAAATTATAAAAGCAGCATTCCTTATTCAGTCAAGGCAGCCAATCTGTTACTGGATCGCTATAACTATAAAGTCGGTAAGAACGGCTGGCGGACTCTACCGGATGGCAAACCTTTAGTGATTGAGTTTATGCCTTCAACCAGCAGTGCCCGTAGTATGCAAATGGCAGAATTGCTGAAAAAAGATCTGACCAATATCAAAATTAATATGGTGTCCAAGCCCGTTCCATTTGCTGAAGGTTTAAAAGCAGAAAAACAATGTAAGACCATGTTTAAGGCCTCCGCTTGGATTGCAGACTACCCTGATGCAGATAACTTTGTGCAGTTGTTCTATGGCAATAATATCCACGCGACCAACCATACCTGCTTTAAATTACCAGAATATGATCGTCTCTATGAGCAATCACAGAAACTGGATGACAGTCCTGAGCGTGATCTACTGTATCGCAAAATGTCACGGCTGTTAGAGTTTTATTCACCTGTACAGTTCATGTCGACTCGCTACCGTACTGTAGTCGCTCAACCGCGTGTGATTGGTTATAAAAAGCATCCGGTATTACCCGCAGAGTGGATGTACATCGATATTCAAGACAAGAAATAACAAACAGATTAAATTGGAGAGAGAAATGGCGAAAAAAATATTACAACGATCAACACTGGGGCTGTTCTCCTTGGCAGCGCTAGGCATGAGCCAAGGTATTTGGGCTGAAAATACCCGAACGACTTTACCAATTTTAAAAACCAGTGAAAGTGCGCAATGGTGTGATGCCAATGTGCAGACTTTAAAGCAGCGCATCGCTCAACTCGAAAAACAAACCGTAACCGCTCAATCTGATGCGGCACCTGTCTTGGCAGAGTGGGATCAACTGATGGCCAGCTTTGAAGATTTTTCAGGGCCGATTAGCCTGTATAGCAATGTCGATCCTGATGCGAAATTGCGTAAAGCGGCAGAAGACTGTGAGGTCAAACTCAATCAACTACAGACGGAAATTTATCAAAATCCAAAACTGTATCAACGTTTTAAAAACACCAAAGCCAAGGATGCGATTGACCGTAAATATCGGCAGGATATCCTCGATGCCTTTGAAGATACCGGGGTACAACTTCCCCCTGCGAAAAGAGCACGGGTCAAAACGATTTTTGATGAGCTCACCAAACTTTCACAAGAGTTCTCCCGCAATATTCGGGATAACCCAGAAAAATTAGAATTTACGCCAGCCGAATTGAAGGGACTACCTGACAGCTATACTGCAGGCCTAAAGAAAAATGACAAAGGCAATTATTTATTAGGCTTTGAATATCCAGAGTATCAACCGTTTATGGAGTTGGCAGACAGCGATGCGGCACGGAAACGTTATCAAACCGCATTTACACGCCGTGGTACTGAAAAGAATTTAGTTTTACTGAAACAGATTATCGATTTGCGTTATGAATTGGCGCAGCAATTTGGTCAGCCAAGTTATGCTGACTGGGCTTTAAAGAAACGCATGGCCAAAACACCTAAGACGGTCAATACGTTCTTGTCCGATGTGCATCAAGTGGTTGCACCATTAGAGCAAAAAGAAGTACAAGAATTACGTGCATTTAAAGCCAAAACCTTGAATATTGCTTTAGAACAAGCCGAAATTAACCGCTGGAATGTCAATTACTGGAGTGAAAAACTCCGCAAGGAAAAATACCAGATCGATCAAGAAAAACTCCGTGATTATTTCCCGACATTGGCCGCTCAAAAATGGTTATTTGCGATTTCATCTGATCTATATGGCATTGAGTTTAAACCCGCCAAAGTCGCTACATGGCAAGATGAAGTTGAATATTACGATGTTACCGATAAGAAGACGGGTGAAGTCCTTGGCGGTTTATACATGGATAAATTTCCGCGTGAAGGCAAGTATGGTCATGCGGCGGTGTGGGGTGTTTATGGGGGCAGTACGCTCAGCAAGCGTAAACCCATTTCGGTATTGGTCACCAACTTTAACCGCAAAGGTTTAAACAGTGATGAACTGGAAACTTTTGTACATGAGTTTGGACATGCTTTGCATGGCATTTTATCGAAAACCCGTTATTCAGGTCAGTCAGGGACTTCGGTCGAACGTGACTTTGTTGAAGCACCGTCACAAATGTATGAAGAGTGGGCGCGTCGTAAAGAAACCTTAGCTAAAGTGGCCGACTATTGTGATCCGGCTTGCCCACGCGTCGATGATGCACTGATTGCACGTCTTAAATCAGTCCATAATTATGGACGTGGTCTGCGCTATGCACGTCAAACCCTTTATGCGCAATATGACATGGCGTTACATGGTGCGGATGCACTGAAAGTACAGCCGATGGATGTCTGGAAAAAAATGGAGTCTGCAACAGCATTGGGCTACGTACCGAATACTGAATTCCCGGGACAGTTTGGACATTTGATGGGGTATCAAGCGGGTTATTACGGTTATATGTGGTCTGAGGTGTTGGCCTTGGATATGTTATCTGCTTTTGGTGACAACCTGAATAATCCAGTAGTTGGTCAGCGTTACCGTCAAACGATTTTGTCGCAAGGTAGTCAGAAAGATGCTGCACAATTGGTCAAAGACTTTTTAGGTCGAGAACCAGATAACAAAGCTTTCTTTAATGAAATTACAGGTCAACGGGTTAAATAAGGATTTGCCATTATGCTTGCTTATGTCGTGCGTAGACTATGGCAAATGATCCCGACCATGTTGGGTGTTATTTTGCTGATTTTCTTCTTGTTTAACTGGGTTGGAGGTGATCCTGCATATATCTTGGCAGGGAAGATGTCTAACCCTGAGCAAATTGAAAACATCCGTAAACAGTTGGGCGTTGACCAACCGTATTATGTACAGCTTTGGATTTTTATTAAGCAGATTCTGACCTTTGACTATGGTGCAAGCTGGAGTACAGGAGAGTCCGTTTCGCAGATTATTCTGACCCGTTTAGGGCCATCGTTGACCTTATTGATTCCACTGACCATTTTACAAACCGTCATTTCTATCATCTTGGCGTTGGCGGTTGCATCGGTTCGTGGTTCATTGACCGATCGTATGGTGATGATGCTGTGTACCATTGGCATGTCGATCAGTATCTTGGTGTATATCATCGTATTTCAATATGTTTTGGCGTATCAACTCAGTTGGTTCCCGGTACAGGGCTGGAGTGATAGTTTTAGCCAAAATCTATTCCATTATGCCTTGTTGCCGATCTTAATCATGTTGGTGGTCAGTATTGCCCCGACGCTACGTTTATATCGCAGCTTTGTGCTGGATGAAATCAATCAAGATTATGTCCGTACAGCACGTGCTAAAGGCGTGGGGGAGTCTCGGGTTCTTGGTGTGCATGTATTGCGGAATGCCTCGATTCCGATTGTGACCGAAGTGATGGCCAGTTTGCCTGCCTTGTTGATCGGAGCTTTCCTGATCGAACGTTTCTTTGGTATTCCCGGAATCGGCCGTGAAATTATTATTGCTGTTGAACGTAGTGATTTTCCAGTGATTAAAGCGATTACCGTATATATCGCTGCGGTGACCATGATTTTTAACCTGATCGCCGATCTGATTTATAAGCTCCTCGATCCTCGTGTACAGCTGAAGTAGGAGGATGAAGATGCTTAATACAATTTTTAAAGGCAAAGTCTCTTCAAATGATTCAACAGCTGCAACAGGTTTATGGCAACTGGCATTACGGCGTTTGAAAGCAGATCGTATCGCTGTCGTTTCTTTTATTGTGGTGCTGTTCTATTTCATTTTATTGGCGTTATCCATGACGGGGGTAATTGCATCAAACTGGAATAAAGAAGTGGCCGTCAGTTATGCGCCGCCGACATTTTTAGGTGCAGATAAAGAGTTAGACCAAATCAAAACCAAGACGGAAACAGCTGCCGCTTTGCCTGAAAATCCAGTTGATCCCTTGAAAGAGGTGATTCAACAATTGAATGCAGAAATTCAAAAGGAACAACAAAACGGTTCTCCTATAGATAACTATGGCATGGTTGATCCATTGGCTGAGGATATGCAGCAGATTGATCAGCAGCTCGGTGGACATTTACTGGATCAAAAACAAGAATTAAAAACCACCTTGGCTTTTGGTGCAGATAAATGGGGACAAGATGTATTGCTCAAAACCATTAAAGGAGCTGAGACTTCAATTCTAGTCGGCTTACTGTCAGCAGTATTGGCCGTCGTGATTGGTACTTTCTTAGGCGCCATTGCCGGTTATTTTGGTGGCTGGGTCGACGATGTACTGAACTGGTTCTATAACATTTTTACCTCGATCCCTTATTTGCTATTGGTATTGGCTATTGCCGCAGTCCTACAACAAAAAGGCATTCTGTCGATTGTGTTAATTCTTGGATTGACGGGATGGACAGGTGTTTTCCGCTTGATACGTGCTGAATATATGAAGCATAAATCACGGGAGTATGTGCTTGCGGCCAAAGCCATTGGTGTCAGCCATTTACGTCGTATGTTCGTGCATATCTTTCCGAACGTCAGTCATATTGCCTTGGTACAGATTTCGATTTTGGTGGTGTCATTTATCAAATCCGAAGTGATTCTCAGCTTCCTCGGTTTTGGCGTACCTGTGGGGGTGGTGTCTTGGGGCAGTATGTTGAATGAAGCGCAAAGTGAGTTGATCTTGGGCAAATGGTGGCAATTGGCAGCGGCATCGATCGCAATGGCGGTTTTGGTCACAGCATTCTCAATGTTTACCGACGCATTGCGTGATGCTTTAGATCCTAAGTTGAAATAGCGGAGAGATAATTATGCAAGATCAAAATGAAACGACGCTATTACATGTCGACAATCTGCATGTCAGCTTTAAAGGTGAAAATAAACAGTGGATTGAAACGGTCAAAGGTATTTCATTTTCCATTCCTAAAAACAAGACCGTGGCTTTGGTTGGAGAGTCGGGTAGTGGCAAATCGGTCACCTCCCTTGCGGTGATGGGGTTGTTGCCCAAAGGGCAAAGCCAGATTGCAGAACAGAGCCAAATCAGCTTTGAGGGAAAAGATTTACTGAATTTATCGGCCAAAGAAATTCGAAAGATCTGTGGTAAAGACATTGCCATGATTTTTCAGGAACCGATGTCCTCACTGAATCCAGTCTTTACTGTAGGCGACCAGATTGCCGAGGTATTGTGTATTCATTTAGGTATGGGGCGCAAGCAAGCGCGAGGACGTGTATTAGAGCTACTTCGAGAAGTGGGTATACCAGCACCCGAAACCAAGATTGATGCCTATCCGAGTCAGCTTTCAGGAGGCCAGCAGCAACGGGTGATGATTGCGATGGCAATTGCCTGTGAACCTAAGCTGTTGATTGCGGATGAACCAACTACGGCTTTGGATGTCACGATTCAGAAGCAGATTATTGATTTACTGGAGTCTTTACGGCAACGTCATGAAATGTCGATGCTGTTTATTACCCATGATCTGGCTTTGGTCGGGGAAATTGCAGATGAAGTGATTGTGATGCGTCATGGTGAAATTCGTGAAAATGGCCCAGTTAAACAGGTGCTGGAACAACCACAAGATGTGTATACCCGTGCTTTGCTGCATTGTCGTCCACAGCTCTCGACTCGTCCATATCGTTTACCTGTGACCAGTGATTTTATGAAGCAGGACGAAAATGGACAACTGATCGAAGCCACCAATCTGTCTGATTTAAACTTGAAACAACGTGTCCGTGGTCTGACTGGCGAAGAACCCATTGTTTTAGATGTCAAAGATCTGAAAAAGTCGTTTTATAGCCGTAAGGGCTTGTGGGGACGTGACGAGTTTCAAGCGGTGAAAGGGGTTTCTTTTCAGCTTGCAAAAGGTAAAACTTTAGGGCTGGTTGGCGAGTCAGGTTCAGGTAAAACCACTGTGGGCTTGTTGCTGATGCGTTTACATGAAGCAACCGGCGGACAGGCATTGATTGGTGGAAAAGATATTCTTGCCATGAGTGAGAAAGAGTTTTGTCAGTACCAGCGCAAGATTCAGATTATTTTCCAGAATCCGTATGCATCGCTTAATCCCCGTTTTACCATCGGACAGATTCTATTGGAACCGATGCGAATTCATGGCATTGGTCAGAATGATGCAGAACGTAAAACGATTGCTTTGGAATTACTGGAAAGAGTAAGCCTACCAGTGCAAGCATATGATCGCTATCCGCATGAGTTTTCTGGCGGGCAGCGACAACGGATTGCGATTGCACGTTGCTTGACCTTAAAACCAGAGATTTTGATTTGTGATGAATCGGTTTCTGCGCTGGATGTATCGGTACAAGCACAGGTGCTGAATTTATTGCAGGACCTGCAAGACGAGTTTGGTTTGAGTTATATCTTTATTTCCCATGATTTATCGGTGGTGAAATATATTTCAGATCAGGTGATGGTCATGAATCATGGTGAGTTGGTGGAAATCGCCAATTCGGATGAACTGTACCTCCATCCACAACATGAATATACCAAAAAGTTGCTGAATGCGATTCCTCAGGGGATTGCCCAGCCTCATTAAAAGCAAGGCATAAAAAAACGCTCTGATCAGAGCGTTTTTTTATTTTAAAGGAAAAAAGATTAGAACTTTTTAAAACCTTTATTGAAACCAATGGTTTTACGACCATTATTGTTGTTACCATTTGCGCCTGAACGTTGCTGTGATTGGTCTTGTTCGTCATCACGGCGTTGTTGACGTAGGTAACCACCACGACGCGCTGCCATAGGTTTGTCGGCCATACGCTCGGTACGACGTTTTGCCATACCGAATAAACCTGTCCCTTGACGTGGTTTTAATTCCACTGATTTTGCCAAGTTGTCGATATCGGTTTTATCCAGTTCCATCCAGCGACCTGTACGTAACTCACGCGGTAAAATGACCGTGCCATAACGGGTACGCAATAAGCGGCTGACTTTCAGGCTTTGTGATTCAAAGATACGGCGAACTTCGCGGTTACGACCTTCTTTCACCACCACTTGATACCAACGGTTGATCCCGTCACCACCAATTTCAGAGAATGATTCAAACTTGGCTGGACCATCTTCAAGCTCAACCCCTTTCAGCATGTTATTGCGAATTTGAGGTGTCACTTCGCCCATCACACGAACCGCGTATTCACGTTCAACTTCGTTTGAAGGGTGCATTAAACGGTTGGCAAGTTCACCATCATTGGTGAATAACAACAAACCAGTACTGTTAATGTCCAGACGACCGACCATGACCCAGCGGTCATTGGCGATTTGCGGCAAATGATCAAATACGGTAGGACGCTTTTCAGGGTCATTGCGTGAGCAAATTTCACCTTCTGGCTTATAGTAAATTAAAACACGACGACGGATTTCGTCTTCAATTTGGAATTGTACTTTACGACCATCGATACGAAGCTCATCACCTGGTTCGATACGTTCACCGACTTGGGCAATCTGACCATTGATACTGACACGACCAGCAGCAATGACTTCCTCCATATAGCGACGCGAGCCTAACCCGACTCTCGCTAAAACCTTTTGTAATTTTTCACTCATGACAGCACAACCTTAGACATAATGATCAACAGTTCACCTTCTCAAGACTTCGGTGCATGTGCATCGAGAGCCATGAATGCTTCCTTGGCGTTCTGCAGGGGAGGCAATTGGCCTAGCGAAGCTAAACCAAATGCATTTAAAAATTGGGGCGTTGTAATTAACAACGCAGGTCTTCCAGGTAAATCTCTGAAACCAGCTTCTTTAATCCAGTTCCAGTCAAAAAGCGTTCTTAAATTCTGGCTATTGTTGGACACACCACGAATTTGTTCAATATCAGCACGCGTGACGGGCTGATGGTAAGCAATCACTGCGACTGTTTCGAGCAATGATGGTGATAATTTGGTTGGGCGTTCTGGCCAAACCTGCGCAATAACATTTCGATATTTAGCACGTACTTGAAAGCGGAAACCTTGCGCCGTTTCAATCAACTCGATGGATCGGCCATGTTGCAACATCGCAAGTTGTTGTAAAAACGTACGTAATTGTTGCTTATTATATTGGTTTTGAAAGGCTTCTTTTAGGCGCGCAAGAGAAACTGGGGAGTCACTGGCGAATAAAATCGCTTCAATTTGCAATAACACCTCATGATGAATGTCTTCAAATGACATGCCTTCATTCTGCTCAAATTGATCTAAACTCATGCCGTCACTCCTTGAATCGTTAAGGGAGCTTCAATTCCGGTATGAATAATTTGAATTTTTTGCTGACGTGTCAGTTCAAGTACCGCCATAAACGTCACAACCATACCCATACGGCCTTGCATCGGATTTAATAATTCAATAAAACTCAAGGCTTCACCTGATGCTAGTTGGCTTTCAATAAAGGCAATACGTTCTTCTAAGAGGACGGGCTCTTGTGCGACCACATGGGTGATCGGTTCTGGGCGGTTGAAGACGCAAAATAAAGCATCATGTAAGGCAGCAACATCATAGCCTTCATAAATCGGGGCAATATGCCCAATACTGACATTGGTGCTAAAAGTATCGCGCTCGAAAATTGGCATTTGCCCCAATCGTTCCGCCGCTTGCTTGATACGTAAATAGGTTTCTAGACGATCAATCAATTCCTGTTTCGGATCTTTTTCAAACTGATCAACAGCAACAGGTTTTGGTAGAAGTAGACGTGATTTCAGATCAGCGAGTAAGGCTGCCATCACCATATAATCTGCAGTTAATTCGATATTGAGTGATTTCATACTATCCATATAGGATAGATATTGGGTTGCAATCGGAGAAATATCGACCTGTAATAAATCAAAGCCATTTTTTTGAATCAGATAGATCAGAAAGTCTAAAGGACCTTCAAATTGTTCCAGTAAAATTTCAAACGCAGCAGGGGGTATATATAAATCTTCAGGTATGACTTCTTGCCACTCGTCAAGCACGCGAATGGAAGGAGTGGACTCCAATGTTTGGGGGAGAATTTGGTTCATTACCGTTATAAGCCACGCGAATTTTCAAAAGCATGAAAGATATAATTTTGTGTGCAAGGAGGGCACATGCTACCAAGAGCAAGTCTATTCTAATCGAAATTGCCAATTTAATAAATTACTGACTTACAAAAACCTTAAACTTCTCAGGGTATTTTCTGTATTTATGCAAGATTATATCGGCTATAGAAAAAACATATGCTTAAATGAGCAGCGAAATCATTATTTTATTTAAATGATAAATTGCCATGAAACAATATTTAAAAACACAACAAAACTCATTTGGACAAACCGTTGGCTTTGCCTTAGACCATCCACCTAGTCAGCCAATCAGCAGCGATCTTGTCAGTCGCTCCCTAAGACTGATTCATATCGTCGGTGAAATCTCTGATCAGGCAGCTAGTCAGATTTGGCAAGTGGTTGCCACAGAGCCCAATGCAGCATGCTGGACTTATTTACCTTATGCTGCACCGCAAAGCCAGTTTTTGTTAAAACAGGATTTGCAAAATCGATTTGGTTTTAATGGCTCTACACATTTCTTAATAGAAGTCGATGGGGAAATTCAAGGCTGGATTGCATTGTTGAATCCAAGACTGGAGCTGGGGGTAATTGAGATCGGTAATGTTTATTTTTCTCATCGAATGAAAAAATCTAAAGCTTCAACTGAAACGATATTTTTACTGTTACAACAATGTTTTGCCCATGGGTTTAGGCGTGTAGAGTGGAAGTGTGATGATTGTAATGCACCTTCTAAAGCTGCTGCTTTACGGTTTGGTTTTCAGTACGAAGGTTTATTCCGTCAAGATCGGATTACCAAAGGGCATAACCGTAATACGGCATGGTTTTCAATCCTCGATGAGGAGTGGCCTGATTTAGAAAAAACCTATCAGCAATGGCTTAGTCCTGATAATTTTGATGCACAAGGTTTTCAGAAACAGCGGCTATCTGATTTCTTTATAAATTAAAAATCAGTGTTTATTCAAAAGCACTGACATCACCGACACCACGACGTACGATTTCAGGATTTTCTCCAGATAAATCCACAATACTGGTGGTGGATAAGGTACCGAAGCCGCTGTCGATAAATACATCTATACGTTTGCCTAACTGGTTTTCAATATCATAAGGATCATCCAGCGGATCTTTTTGCTCAGGCAAAATCAGGGTGCTGGTTAGCAGCGGTTCACCCAGTTCTTGTAATAAGGCCTGTGCAACAGGATTACTTGGAATACGCAGACCAATGGTTTTTTTCTTTGGATGCATTAATCGTTTTGGCACCTCGCTAGTCGCGGGCAAAATAAACGTTGTGACTGCGGGGGTGTTGTTTTTCAATAAGCGATACATGGCATTATCGACTTTGGCATAGGTCGCAATGTCAGATAAATCACAACACATAATCGCATATTGATGTTTCGGGCCTAAGCCACGGATTTGCGCAATTCGTTCCATTGCGTTTTTATTGCCGATTTGGCAACCAATTGCATAGGCGGCATCGGTAGGATACACCACCACATCACCTGCACGAATACGTTCTACCGCTTGGGTAATTAAGCGAGCCTGTGGATTCTCAGGATGAATATGTAAATGCAACATCTTTGAACTCCCTGATCTATATGGCTAAATTTAGTATGAAACGGGTTATGGTTAAGTTGCAAGCATTAGATGTGACAATTTTGTCTTTTAATCAAGGTCTTCGCGTTTAAATTCATCTCGTTGTAATGGTGTGCTATTCCGTGTGCAATGGCAGATGTAATGAATGAAATGCGCTGCGTCGCGTGGCAATTTAGCTTCGCCAGAAAAATAACGCTGTACTTGTGCAAAGACATGATCTTTAAATTGTTGGCCATTGCCGCTGTCGCCGGTTAAATTATCCAAAGAGACACGAAATTTCCGACCAAAGGCAGTTGCGAATAGCCATTCAATCGCTTGGGGTTTGATTTCGACTTGTTCAAATAAGGCTTGTTGTTCAGCCGTCCTGCCATCTGGTGCATACCAATACCCAAGATCAGGCAGTAGGCGACGTTGCGCGCCAGAAATGCTCCAATGGCTAATTTCATGCAGCGCACTATTAAAGAAACCGTGGGCAAATTGGATTCTTGCGGGCTGTCCATTTTCTGATGGGAAATATTCTGGTTCAAAATCACCTTTAACTAGTGTCACATTATGGTGGGAAAACCAGTGATTAAAGTGTAAAATAAGCCAATCAACCTGTTCTGGTTCTGATGTTAACTTTTGCCAAGATGAGCGTTGCACTTGATCTGGCGTTAATGCAGGAGCAGAGGTTGAATGGGTGCTTACGAGTAATGAAGTTGTTACTTCAAGTTGCGGCTGCAACAGGTGCATTGCTTAATTTACCCCGAGTTCTGTCTAAAGAAGTGCAAAATTGTATCTTAATCTTTGACAGAGTACCGATGAATTTGTAGAATTGCCGCCTTAATTATGTCAGCAAATACCTTTCCGGCACAGATTGAGCCGTTTAAATGGGCTGAACAGGGCTTTACATGGTCAGGCACACTGCCATTGTCTCGCTTTGCTCGTATCGCTCGTGAAGCTGTTGGATCAATTAATGATCGATTGATCAACGTAGACTGTAAGCTATCAATGGATGCATATCATCGTATTGTATGGCTGGATGGACATATTGAAACGAAAGTTCCAATGGAATGCCAACGTTGTTTGGATACCGTTGAAACTGAACTTGTTTCAAGCTTTCATTTGGCTTTGATCGATGATGAGTCACTGATAGAGCGCTTGGATGAGGATGCTGATTTCATCGTTTTAGGTGAAAGTGAGTCTTCGAAAAAAGGTGATTTTGATACACCTGCTTCGATTGATTTGCTCGCACTACTAGAAGATGAACTGTTATTGTTGATGCCTTTATCTCCCAAGCATGATGTTTGTGAGCATAAACATCGACCTGCCATTCAGGATGTTGTCGAAGAGAAGCGGGATAACCCGTTTGATGTTTTGGCAAGTTTGAAGGGTAAACTTAACTCATAATTTGTGATATAATGTTGAGTTAAGACAACTGAATTTGTTTCTGATCCATTTTTTCGATCTTTGTAAGGAGCCATCATGGCCGTTCAGCAAAACCGTAAAAGTCGCTCTCGCCGTGACATGCGCCGTTCACATGACGCTTTAACCGAGAATGCATTATCTGTAGACCAAACTACTGGTGAAACTCATCGTCGTCACCACGTGACTAAAGACGGTATTTACCGTGGTCGTCAATTATTCGCTAAAGCAGCTGATGCTGAATAATTGAACCATATGCATTAAGCGTTAGCTTAAAGTATAGAAAAAATGGGAGCGAAAGCTCCCTTTTTTGTTGTTTTTCGCAATTAAAAAACGATTTAATCAATGGTAAATTGCCGCATCGGAAAAGAGTCTGTTGTCATTCTCATGTAGAATCATGGGAGTTGATGAAACTGGCGATAGACCATTTTAAGGATTTTTATATGTCGACTAAACGACTTGAGCAGGCAGCTCAAGCAACAAAAACAGCATTTGTTTTTCCGGGTCAGGGCTCACAAAAAGCAGGTATGCTGGCTGAACTTGCAGAGCAATTTAGTGTCGTTCAAGATACATTTGCAGAAGCATCAGCAGCACTCGGTTTTGATCTGTGGCAGATTGCCCAGAGTGGTGAAGGCTTAGACCAAACTGAAAATACTCAACCTGTGTTATTGACAGCAAGCATTGCCTTGTGGCGTGTGTGGTTAGAACTGGGTGGAATTGTGCCAAAGTACCTTGCCGGGCACTCTTTAGGGGAATACAGTGCGTTGGTTGCGGCAGAAGCAATGACTTTAGCTGATGCGGTTAAACTGGTTCATTTGCGTGGCAAATTGATGCAGGGTGCTGTTCCTCAGGGTACAGGTGCCATGGCTGCGATTCTTGGCTTGGCGGATGAAAAAGTGATTGAGCTTTGTCAGAATGCCAATGCCTCTGCTGCGGGACAAGGCTCGGTTGAAGCGGCAAATTATAATGCACAAGGGCAGGTTGTGATTGCAGGTAGCACGGCTTTGGTTCAGCAAGTCATGGCAGAAGCAAAAGAACAATCAGGTAAGGCCATCGCATTGCCTGTTTCGGTGCCTTCACATTGTACCTTGATGAAGCCAGCCGCAGAAAAGTTTGCGGAAGCTTTGGAACAAACTGCCATTGAGCTACCATGCCTTCCTGTAATACAAAATGTCAACGCGGAAATCGCGACAGATGTTGCCCAGTTACGTCAGGCATTAACGGCTCAGTTGTATCAGTCAGTTCAATGGACACGGACCATGCAATATCTGCAAGATCAGGGTATTCAGTATGTGGTTGAATGTGGACCAGGTACCGTGCTCAGTAATCTTGCCAAGCGATTACCGAACATAGAAAAAGCATTTGCCATTGATAGCAAAGCACGTATGGAAGATGCCCTAAACGCAGTGTTAGTGGCAGAAGGAAAAATTGCATGACACAACAACGAAAAGTTGCGTTAGTGACAGGAGCAAGCCGCGGTATTGGCGCAGCGATTGCACAGCAACTCATTCAAGACGGTTTTTTTGTAGTTGGTACCGCGACTTCTGAAGCAGGCGCGCAAAAATTGACAGAAAGCTTTGCTGAGCATGGAACAGGCGCTGTACTGGATGTTCGCGATGGCGCAGCCATTGATGCACTGGTATCAGACATTGAGCAAAAATATGGTTCAGTGTTGGTATTGGTCAACAATGCAGGCATTACCAAAGATAATTTGTTGCTTCGTATGTCTGAAGATGATTGGGATGACATTCTCAATATCCATCTGAAAGCCGTTTACCGCTTGTCTAAGCGTGTATTGAAAGGCATGACCAAAGCGCGTTTTGGTCGCATTATTAATATCAGTTCGGTGGTTGCACATTTTGCCAATCCTGGACAAGCAAACTACTCGGCAGCAAAAGCAGGAATTGAAGCATTCAGTCGTAGCTTAGCCAAAGAGATGGGGAGCCGTCAGATTACAGTGAACAGTGTTGCACCTGGTTTCATTGCCACTGAAATGACTGATCAGTTAAGCGAAGAGATTCGTAAAAAAATGACTGATCAAGTCGCTTTAAATCGTTTAGGTGAACCTCAAGATATTGCGGATGCAGTGAGTTTCCTTGCCAGCGATAAGGCTAGTTACATTACTGGTACAGTTTTACATGTAAATGGTGGTCTATACATGGCCTAAGTGGCGATGTATAAACTTTTAAAAAATTTAATATTCAATTAAACTAGTGGCAAATTAAAACGCCACAAGCAATGAGGAGAATTCCTGTGAGCGATATCGAACAACGCATCAAACAAGCTGTAGCTGAACAATTAGGTATGCGTGCTGAAGAGATTAAGAACGAAGCATCTTTCATGGATGACTTAGGTGCTGACTCTTTAGATTTGGTTGAACTTGTAATGTCTTTCGAAAATGATTTTGACATCACGATTCCGGATGAAGATTCAAACGAAATCACAACTGTTCAATCTGCAATCGATTACGTAACTAAGAAACTTGGTTAATCATCTTGCATGATCAAAAGCCACCGCAAGGTGGCTTTTTTGTGTGTAATGCTTTCGCAACAGAATGTTTTTAATTAAGTTCTATGGCATATACATATATTTACAAGACCGCTTTAAATTGAAACTCGAGTGATTTATTTTTTCTGTATAACTAGATGTAGGTCGATTTTGACCATATGCGGTTTATAATTACAGAGGAAATAACAATGGGTCTTTTTGATTTTGTTAAAGGTATTGGTAAGAAAAATACAGCGCCTGCAGAGCCTCAAGCTGCGCCAGCAACACCAGCTGAACCTTCAGCTCAAGAGATTGCAAATAAATTATTAGGTTTGATTAAAAGTTTAGGTCTTGGGGTTGAAGGCTTGGCTGTGACATATAACGGCACAACGGATACTGCAACAATTAAAGGGCAAGTTAAAAGTCAGGCAGATAAAGAAAAGATCGTACTTGCTGTAGGAAATACCGATCATGTCGCACAAGTGGATGATCAGATGACGGTAGAAAGTCCTGAGCCAGAAAGTAAATTCTACACGGTAAAATCAGGCGACAACTTGTCGAAGATTTCAAAAGAGTATTATGGTGATCCAAACCAATACAATAAAATCTTTGAAGCTAATCGTCCATTACTTAAAAATGCAGATGATATTTTCCCAGGACAAGTTTTACGTATTCCACAATAATCTGTGAGTATTAAAAAAGGCGCTTGATGCGCCTTTTTTAATAAAAAATTTTTGAAAAAATTAACGATTTCTGGAGCGTTTAAAAGCGTTTTGGAAGCTTTTGCCCATTGGGTACGGGTGTTTCTGCCTGTTTTAATACACCAAATAACCAGGTTTCAGCATGCTGAACCGCAATTTTTAAAGAATCACCTAGGGCCAAACGTCCAGCAATGAAACTTGCCAATGAACAACCTGAACCGTGGTATTGACCTTCTAAGCGAGGACAGCGGCTCTCAGCCAGCATTTTGCCATCGGCATAAAGCACATTACGGATATGATCAGGGGTGTCTTCATGGCCGCCTTTAACCAATACTGCTTTTGCACCCATTTCAAACAGTTTATGGGTCGCTTGTTCAATATCATCCAGACCAGTTAAGGCTCTTAGCTCAACCGTATTGGGGGTGATCACCGTCGCCAAAGGAATCAATTCTACAAAGGCTTTGACTAAGGTCGCCTGATCGCCGAGTGAACCCCCACTATTTGCGACCAGTACTGGATCGAGCACATAGAGATAATCGGGATGCTCACGTAAAAATTCAGCCAGTGCCGCAATATTATCAGTTGTGCCGAGCATACCTGACTTCACGCATTTAATCGGCAGGTCACCGACTACAGCATTGGCTTGCGCCAAGAGTAATTCTTTGGAAGTGGCTTCAAAACCGAACACTTGTTGTGAGTTTTGAATGGTTAAAGCAGTACAGGCAATGGCTGCATGTGCGCCACTTTGTCCAATTGCTTCAATATCGGCCTGTAGGCCAGCTCCACCAGAGGGATCTAAACCTGAAAAACAAAGTACGGTTGGGCGCACTGCAATTTCCTTTTATTCTTCAATCTACGGTAGTATAGGGAAGTTTCGAGAAACTCTCGACACTGTTGTGTAAGACTGCAAGAGATTGAACGAATGACGATCAAAAATATTCTCATCGATTTAGATGGAACCTTAACCGATCCTAAAACTGGGATTCATGGTTCAATTCGTTTTGCATTAGAAAAATTAGGCCAGCCTGTCGCTGATGATGTGGATCTGGACTGGACTATTGGGCCGCCACTCAAAGCATCTTTGGCAAAATTACTGAATACCCAAGATGATGCGTTGGCTGAACAGGCTCTGTTGGCTTACCGTGAACGTTTTTCGGTCATTGGCTTATTTGAAAATGAGGTTTATCCAAGCGTCGTCGAGACTTTGCAACAATTACAAGCACAAGGTTATGCTTTGTTCTTAGCGACAGCCAAGCCCATCATTTATGCCAAGCAGATTCTGGCTCATTTTCAGTTGGATCAATATTTTACCGAAATGTATGGCAGTGAACTGACTGGTGAGCGAACCAATAAGGCTGACTTAATTGCCTATATTCTTGAGCAACAACAACTGGATGCTCAGCATTGCATTATGGTGGGGGATCGCCAATATGACATTATGGGCGCACGTGCCAATGGCATTGAAACCATTGCAGTGAATTATGGCTATGGTCGAGCAGAGGAGTTGGCTCAGGCACAACCCGTGAGCCAAATTTCACAATTTAGTCAACTGCTTATAGCGATTGCTGAACTGAATGCAGAGCGGAAAGTATCATAAATATCGATGACATAAAAAAGCCTCGAATGATCGAGGCTTTTTATTTTCATCAGAGATTATGTTTGAGACGATATTGCACCAGTTCATCGATACTGATTACCGTAAGACCATGGGTTTGTGCATAAGCAAGCACTTGGATACCCGACGCCATTGAACCATCTGGATTGGTCAATTCACAGAGTACTCCAGCTGGTTTTAAACCTGCCAAACGTGCTAAATCAATGGTTCCTTCAGTATGGCCACGACGGCTCAACACACCACCTTCACGTGCGCGTAAAGGAAAAACATGACCTGGGCGATTGAGGTCACTCGCTACGGCACCTGCTTGGGTTGCTGCCAAAACGGTGGTGACGCGATCTTTGGCTGAAACACCCGTGGTCACGCCTTGTGCGGCTTCGATCGTTACGGTAAATGCGGTTTTGAATTGGCTAGAATTGTCGACTACCATGGGTGGAAGTTCTAAATGATCAGCCAAGGCTTCAGTTAGGCATAAACACACAATACCTGAACCATCCCGAATCATTTGTGCCATGGTTTCAACGCTCAGTGTTTCCGCCGCGATAATCAGGTCTGCTTCATTTTCACGGTCAAAGTCATCCATCACCAACACAGGTTTGCCTTGGCGGATGTCTTCTAAAGCTTGTTGAATACGTTGTTCAGCAGGAGAAAGGGCTGAAAAGAAAAGTTCGGGTTGAATTAAACTGGACATAATGAAACGCTCTCGTAATTAGGATACGGTTGAACATTTCAGGACTGATGTAAAAATAAGCGTGCACAAAAACAACGCCAAAAGCGTGTTCTAGTGATTTCGTCTTCTTTCATCCGGACTATACCGTCGGCTTTGGTTTCTCACCAAATCTGCGAGTATATATAAATATATACAGGCTCGTGGGCTGATTAGGTCATTGGGTTGCAAGGCCTAACTTACCACCGGTGGGGAATCTCACCCCGCCCTGAAGCGATGTGCCTTGATTATAGCCAGATTTTTATGCGAAAAGGTGACTTTTTATAGAATGAATCGTTCTATAAAAATGAAAAAAAGAACTGAGCTGTTGTTTAGGTTTTGCTGCCGATCTGTGAAATTGGCAATCGCATCAAATTGAGCATACACTCAATAGATAAAACAATAATGATGGGCAGGGATTAGTAAAATGGAGAAAGTAGCGAAAACTGAGCTAGAACAATTAGCGCAACAATTACATCGACCGGTGATGAGTCTTCAAGCATTTTCTCAATTATCTAGTCAAGATTTGGCTTGGCTCAATCAGCAATTACAACGCACCCTTGAGCATGAAGATCAGAAAATGAATCAGAGCTTATATCAGACTCCTTTTTTTCTACGTTGGTTGTTCCGAGATCGATAAGGGGGATGGAAAGTCATGACTCGACTTGCGGTACAGGCAGAAATCATCAAGTTGGCACGTATCTTGAGGGTCACTGAACCAGAATTGGTATTTATGCAGTCTTTGGCGCCTGAAAATTTAAGGCAATTCCGTTTTGCGCTCTTAGAACGATTACAGAATCAGCAGAAAAAACGATTTCGCTATTTGGCTGCCTGGGTCAATTGGCTACCGCGCTGGATCAGTGTTGTTATGGTGAAACACGTCTTGGAACCCTTTATCGTGGCGCAAATTGCGGTGTATTTGCCCACGGAACGTTCTTATCGTATCGTGAAGCACTTGCCAGCTAAAACTGTTGCTGCAATCTCAGTGTATTTAGACCCACGCTTGGCGAGAGAGTTGTTGGGCTATCTCACTACGCATCAGATTACCGAGATTACTCAAGTCCTGCTGGAACAGCGTGATTTTGTCACCATGGGGCGCTTCGTCAGCATGTTGTCTGATGTGGTTTTGCAGGACGTGGCACAAGTGGTTGAGAGTGAGAGCGATCTGCTGGAGATTGCTTTTTTTATCGAGTCGCGTGAGCAAATTGACCATTTGGTGCATGTCTTACCCAAACAGCGGATTGAGAAAGCCTTATTAATCATTGGTGATCCAAGTCAACGTCTAGTCTGGCCCAAAGTTCTGGCGCTAATGAGTTATATCAGTTATGGACTGAAGCAGGAGCTTGGCGATCTAGCGGTTCTGCAAGGCGAACCTGTGGTCAATGCTATTATTCAGGCGACGCAAGAAGACCAGTTATGGGAAGATATGTTGCCTGTTGTGGCTTGCTTGTCGGCACAAGCACAGCGTTTTGTTGCTAATTTGCCAGCATTAAGGCGTGTGGAGATTATCCAGAGTATTGTCGAGGCGGCTGATCGTTGCGATTTGTGGACCGATATGTTGGTTATTGTGAACTATATGCAAGATGAAGCGAGAGAGGTCGTCGCGACCGCAATTGCCCAAATTGATGAGCAAGTCCTGCATCATATTGCTTATGCGTCATTATTACGCTCACAATGGGAAGTGACATTTGACATCATGCGACGGATGCCTGTTGCAAAGCAGCAACAGTGTCATCGTATTCTTGATGGTTATATGCAGCAATTAGACCCTGAAACTTATCGGTATTTAGACACTTTACTAGATCGCTATCAGATTCGGTCTGCCATTGTGTAATTCCATTTCTTGCTTATGCACTGGGTAGCGTTTCTCGAATAGGGAGCAATATCTCTATGGCGTGGTCATAGCCACGCTCAACCAGTTCATCAAGTTTATGCCAGTCAAACATACCAATGCCTTCAATCGGCATGCGCACATGTAAATTGGCCCGTTCAATGGCTGCTGTTTGAATCATGGTATCACTGGCAAGGGTCGCAGTACGCATCAGGATTTCTGCCAGTCGTGGTGCATGTAATAGTTTATCTTTAATCACTTTATTCCAGTTGAGCAGGGCACTTTGATCGGGTTTGTCCAGTCCAATGCCGGGGACTCGGATATCATCGTGTAAACTGACATTACTGGCAATAATTGTTCCTCTTTCTAAATTCTGCATGACATCGGTAGGTAGATTATTAATCACACCACCATCACAGAGGAGATTTTCATGCCAAGCCACTGGTGGTGCTACCCCAGGTACGCTCATACTGGTGCCGACCCAAGTTGCAAGTTCACCTTGATCATGAATAACGGCCTGTCCTGTGGTGAGATTGGTCGAAATACAGTAATAGGTCTGTCTAAGTTCTTCGATACGTCGGTGTCCAAAAATGGCATGGAGGCGGCTATGAAAACGTTGTCCCCGAATCAGGGAAACCCTTGGCATGGTGTAATCATTGAGATAGTTGCGTGCTACAAAAGTCTCATAAGCGATATGGGTCATTTCGACACTGTCAAAACCACAAGCGACCAATGCGGCCACAAAAGCCCCCATACTGGTACCACCGACAATATCAATCGGGATATGCAATTGCTCCAGCGCACGAATTAAACCAATATGGGCAAAGCCACGTGCACCGCCACCGCCAAGGACCAAACCCACCCCTTGACTGGAAATCTGACGCGCCACCGCACAGATATCATTCTGAGCCCAAGGATGGACAAAGTAATGGGCACGGGCATGATAGAGCTGTTTCCAGATGAGGGTATGGGGTGAAGGATCACCTTCGGAACGAAGCAAAACCAATTCAATTGGGCTTTGCCAGTCGTGTTGAGTAAGCACATGCGAGAGTGGGGTTTGGGTTGGTGTTTGATTGGCCTCCGCCAGAATCAGAATCCGATCTGCCTGATGCAAACAGCGCTTTGACCATTCATCCTCACTGTTGTCGGCGGCATAAAGTACATAGCAATGTTTTTCTTCTAAGCTGGCTAACCATTGTCTAAGCTGTAAATCTTCAGGGCTGTAATCCAGTGGGGTTTGGCTGAAACCTGCTCCAAACAGGGCATCAATATGCGCGGCAGTCACCAAGCGTACACGTGGCCAACGTTGTAGGTGCTCAGTGAGTTTTTCTGCCAAGTGAGTAGCTGGAATGTGGGCAGAGACAGGAATAACCGAAAGTGTCCGGCTGCTTCCCATTACATGACAATGTTGCTGTTCGGGCTGTGAACGATTGATGATCAGTCTGGATAAGGCGAACAGGACTTTGGGATGTTGATGGATAAAATTTAGAAATTGTTGCTGAGGAATACCGAGTAGAGCTGTGTCTCGAACAGCATTGACCGTAGCATGATGGGGCTGATTGGAAATTACGCCTGTTTCACCGATAAGCTCATGACGGCCATAATAGGTCAATAGTCCCGTCGTGGTGGTAAGTTTGACGCGCCCATAGGCAACAATATAGACATGATCGGCAATATCATGGGCACAATACAGTTGTTGTCCCGTTTGCAGATGACGAATATGACAATAGGGTAGCAATGGCTCAAGCATCGCATGATCTAGCTCAGCAAAGAGGCTCACTTTAGTTAAAATATTAATAATATCCATATTGTTCAAATTATCTTTATTGTCTTTTTATTGAACAAATTCTAGCGCTATTTTGCAAGTTTGCTTGCGTAAAACCTGACCTTATTTTTCAGTGTTTTTGTATTGATACTGGAAATATTAAATTGATGTTATTCAGTCAATAAAAAAGCCAGTTCATATATGCGACTGGCTTTTTGGAAATCTTTGATTGCTTATGCAATTTGTACAGGAATACAGTTTGCAGTGTGGTTCACTGTATTGTCTGGATTTGCATAGACTAAACGTGGTTTGTGAAGATTGGCTTCAACTTCGGTAAAATCACCAAAAGTCGCAATAATCACTAAATCACCGACATCAGCTTGATGGGCTGCGCCACCATTGACTGAGATAATGCCTGAATCGTCTTCACCACGAATTGCATAAGTGGTAAAGCGTTTACCATTGGTGACGTTCCATACGTGGATTTCTTCGTATTCACGAATCCCTGCTAAGTCCATTAATACGCCATCAATTGCGCAAGAACCTTCATAATGAAGCTCTGCATGCGTCACAACTGCACGGTGAATTTTACATTTTAATAAACGAGATAGCATGGCTAGCGTCTCCTGAGTAAGACCTAAGATGATTCTCTTAAGGTTGACTTGTCACGTTTTCCGCGGGCTATGGGCGGTTTGATGCGCATTTTGCGCTTAAAAATGCAATATGGCAAGCGGGATTGATCAACAATTCAGTTCAAGCAGGCTTGTAAGCATTAATTTGATTCATGGCCTGTGACACTTGTCCATCAACCAGCATTTTCACTTGGGATAGGGCATGATCAATGGCTGCATCCATTAAGCCTTGCTCACTGCTTGGTGCTTTACCAAGCACATGGCCAGAAACACGATCTTTTGAACCAGGGTGTCCAATTCCAATGCGTAAGCGATGAAAATTCGCACCGATATGTGGAACGATATCGCGAAGACCATTATGTCCGCCGTGTCCGCCACCTGTTTTCAAACGAATAATACCTGGATTCATATCCAGTTCATCATGCGCGATCAGAATTGCTTCAGGAGCAACTTGATAAAATTTGGCGAAGGGGACAACACTCTGACCAGAACGGTTCATAAAAGTGGTGGGGAGTAATAAACGAACGTCATGACCTTCGATCTGGCCACGACCACTGTATCCATGAAACTTAGGATCAGCTTTTAAAGAGATACCATAACGATCTGCAAGCTGTTCAACGAACCAGAAACCTGCATTATGGCGGGTTTGGGCGTATTCCTTTCCAGGATTGCCCAAACCAACAATTAGCGAAATATTTGACACTAATTTACGCCTTTAACACTTATGCGCGTTTGAAGTCAGCGTGCATAGGCGTGTTTTTAGCTGGGTGACGTTGTAACGCTTGGATTTTAACGTTTTCAACTTTGTCACCGATTTTGATTTCGATAACTTCTTCGAAGAAAGCGTTGTTTTCTAAAGCTTTAACAATTTCACGAAGCTCTAAAGTAATTGCTACAGGCTCAGCGCTACCACCGTAGATGATTGCTGGAATTTGAGCAGCGTGACGAAGGCGGCGGCTCGAACCTTTCCCTTGTTGTGCAGCTTCACGTGATTGAGCATTTAATACGAAGTTTGCCATGGGCATATCCTCATTGAGTGTAAGTAACTAAACTTGCGACCAGTTTAGTGATAGAAAAACCCTAGCGAGCTAGGGTTTAAGAAAAAAGCTGGGCTATTATAGATAACTATCGAACATTGCGCTAATAGATTCTTCGTTATTGATACGACGAATTGTTTCAGCAACCATGCTAGCAACAGAAACTTGGCGAATTTTGCCTAGATTCAATGCTTCATCTGAAAGTGGAATGGTGTCTGTAACAACCAGTTCATCAATCACAGAGTTACGAAGGTTATCAATTGCTTTGCCAGATAGAACAGGGTGAGTCGCATACGCAACAACACGGCGAGCACCAAACTGTTTCAGTGCATCGGCAGCTTTGCAAAGCGTACCTGCTGTATCTACCATGTCATCAACAATGACACAGTCACGATCTTTTACATCACCAATCAAATGCATCACTTGTGATTCATTTGCTTTTTGGCGACGTTTATCGATGATAGCTAAGTCGATATCACCCATTTGTTTTGCAACAGCACGGGCACGAACAACACCACCAACGTCAGGTGAAACCACCACGAGGTTATGATGTTGTTGTTGACGTAAGTCAGCCAATAACGCTGGCGTACCATAAATGTTGTCAACAGGGATATCGAAGAAACCTTGAATTTGGTCTGCGTGTAGGTCAATCATTACCACACGGTCAATTCCAACGGTTGTCAGCATATCTGCAACAACTTTCGCTGTAATCGGTACACGCGCAGAACGCGGACGACGATCTTGACGTGCATAACCGAAATAAGGAATGACAGCAGTGATACGACCAGCACTTGCGCGACGCAAAGCATCAGCCATAACCAAGATTTCCATCAGGTTATCATTGGTAGGCGCACAGGTAGACTGAACGATAAAAACGTCTTTACCACGAACATTTTCAGTAATTTCTACTGAAATTTCACCATCAGAGAACTTGCTTACAGAAGCAGCACCTAAAGGAATGTGTAAATGGCTTACGACTTTTTGCGCGAAATGTGGATGAGCACTTCCACTAAAAACGACAAGATTGGGCATGAAGCACCCTTGGCGGTTGGCTTATAATGAATTTGGATGGCAGGGGCGGCTGGATTCGAACCAACGGATGCCGAGATCAAAACCCGGTGCCTTACCACTTGGCGACGCCCCTAATGCGGCAGAACTTTAATAGTTTTACAGGATAATGTCAATATATTTGATCAAATATCAATATAAAACAAGTCTGTCTTAGATATGGCAGGGGCGGCTGGATTCGAACCAACGGATGCCGAGATCAAAACCCGGTGCCTTACCACTTGGCGACGCCCCTAAATTTGATGATATGTAATGGCAGGGGCGGCTGGATTCGAACCAACGGATGCCGAGATCAAAACCCGGTGCCTTACCACTTGGCGACGCCCCTATATATTACATATATCTACAGATGAATTGGCAGGGGCGGCTGGATTCGAACCAACGGATGCCGAGATCAAAACCCGGTGCCTTACCACTTGGCGACGCCCCTAACAGGTAACTTTAAAATGTCTTAGAGGTGATTCTGCTAAACTGTTGACCAAGTAAGCTTTACAAGGCGCGTTTTGCAAAATTTGCTCTGTATCCATTTCATCGGTTACTTCAGTAAAAACACAAGCACCTGTACCTGTAAGCTTTGCTAGACCAAACTGATCTAAATACTGCATTGCTTCTTCTACTTCAGGGTATAACTGTCGAGCCAGAGGTTCAAAGTTATTTCCAAAATTAGAAGGTTCTATCTGATAGGCGCAAAATGTAGTGATCTTAGAATCTCTTGTCAATGTTTTTTGCGAAAAAAGCTGTTGAGTGCTGATAAAACAGTCAGGTTTTAAGATTATGAATTTTTTTTGAGCTAAGTCTATGAATGATAAATGTTCACCGATGCCTTCGGCCCATGCATTTCGGCCTAAAACAAAGATGGGAACATCAGCACCCAACTGCACTCCATAATCGGCCAGTTGCTGTTCATTTAGATCACATTGCCAGAGTTGGTTGAGTACGATCAAGGTGGTGGCGGCATTGGATGAACCACCACCGAGGCCTGCGCCCATCGGAATATTTTTTTCAATTTTAATCTTCAATCCACAGATTTTTTTTGCATGTGGCTTGAGCAGTTGTGCGGCACGATAGATCAAGTTCTGTTCGATCTGTACTTCTGCGAGCCCTTCAATTTGAATATGTTCTTCTGAACATGGTTCAAAAGTCATCCAGTCATATAAATCTATCAGTTGGAAAATGGTTTGTAACTCATGATAACCATTGTCACGACGGCCTGTGATATGTAGAAATAAATTCAATTTGGCTGGGGAAGGCACTCTAATCATAAAAGAATCTAAATTATCGGTTTTGAATGACCATTGTAATACGGTTTTCTTTGCCATCTGCAAGCGCTTGCTTCAACAAAAGTTTATTCGGGAGGTTTTGCGCATCGTTATAACTAAAATCAACAGTCCAACCATCTTCAATCAGTTGTTTCAGGCGATTGTTTTCATCTTTGCTAATCTGTGCATTTTGAGTGGCTGGCTTGGCTTGTACCCAGTAGGCAAGATGCATAATTGGGGCTTGCCAACCAGTGGCTTTTTCAAGTAATTCCTCTGGTGTTTCGGCGGTAATCAGGCCCGTTTTGGCGCTATTTAAAGTAACTTGACCAGGTTTGCCTTCAATTTGGGTTTTACCCACACCTAAAATGCCTGTCAGCTCAATATCAAATTGCTGTTGTTGCTGTACCCATGTAAAAAAAGCACTACCAGATTGTTGTGGGGTACGGACACCGATTTTGCCTTGTAAACTAAAGTTATTTTCATCTTGTACTTGTGGTGAGACTGGCACTTTATTGGGCTGGCTCAAATGTTGGCAACCTGTTAGCAATAAAATACTGCTGCTACATACGGTGATGCATAACTTTGAAAACAAATGCATGGTTTAACTCTTTTTTACGGTGATGGGTAAGATTAAGCTATCAAGTTGTTGTAATTGTGGGGCATTGGCATGTTTTTGTTTTAATTGCTGTAACACCTCGCTAAATTGCGTGAGTGCCCCTTGCATATACAAGGCTTTGGCATAACGAATTCCGATATTGACATTTTCACTTAGCGAATAGGCTTGTCCTAAGACTTTGGCTGCGGTATCAAAATCATTTTGCAGGAAGGCAATATAACCTAATGTATCGAGAATTGAGGCTTGCTCAGGGGCAAAATCCAGTGCCAACTCTGCGTATTTACGGGCTTCTTTGAGACGGCGGTTTTGCAGCGCCAGTGTATAGGCATAAGCATTCAGATAGGTCGGACTGTTTGGTTCAATAGCTAAAAGCTGCTTTAAGGTTTTGTCTAATTTATCCCGATCTGTATAAGGGTCGAGTAACAATACCTCGGCATAAATTAATTCAGGATCATCCGGCAAGCTTTTAATTGCTTCGTCTAATAGTGCTAAAGCTGCCTTTTTATTATCCATCTTCTTTAAAATATCAGCCTGTGCCTGATATAAGAAGCTGGCATGTTGCGGATAGTTGACCCGTTCCTGCGTTAAGAAGCGTAAAGCATCATTTAATTGTCCCTGTTTCTCAAAAATTGAAATCATATTGCGGCGGGACACGATATAGAGACTACCATCGACCAGACGATAATAGGCTTTGGCCGTTTCATAATGCTGTTTGCGTTGTGCATTAATCGCTAGATAGTAATAGGCTTCATTCTGATATTTTGCCGAGGAACGCAAATCAACTAAATATTGTTCAGCTTTTTCGTATTGCTTCAAATCAATGCTGGTCAAACCAGCAATAAACAGGGCTTCTTCGGCCTTGGGATGATCCTTGATGATATCTTCTAGTTTATCTAAGGCTTCTTGCTGCTGATTAATTTGAATGTAATAACGTGCTTCTGCCATTCGAACATCCACATTGCCCTTGTTTTTGCGACTTGCTTGGGCAAACCATTTTTTGGTTTCCTCATCATTACGCAGAGCCATCAGGAGATTGGCTTTCATTAAAATAAAACTGGTGGATTTTGAACGTTTGCGTAAGGCTTGATTAATATTATTCAGTGCCTGTTCATATAAACCATCTTGGGCTTCTAAACCCGCAATCAAGGCCAGAATGGAGGGGTTGTTTCGTTCTTCGCTGGCGCGCAGTGCATTTAGCAGAATTTCCCGATCTGGGGCTTGTTCAGGAGCAATCCCAACTAAAATTTCCTCGAGATCGGCAGTTGGGTCAATATTTAAAATTTTATCTAATGTCTTTGCTGCTAACTCATATTCATGAGTTTTAAGTGCAATATGTGATAAATAAAACAGCGCAGGCACATCTTTGGGTTCCTGTTCGACCCAATGTGTGGCAATGTTAAGTGCTGATTGTAAATCATTGTATTCTAATGCGATATCTAAAGCACGCTGTTTAATCGTGGTTGAATTGCTGCGAATCGCAAGTACAGTATAATTGTGTAATGCAGTTGCAATATCATCATAAGCAAGGGAAAATTCAGCGACCATGCTCTGTTGCAGGGCATGCTCAAAGCTCTTCTCTGCATACATGTCGTGTATTGCTTGTGCAGAGACATAAGAGCTCATGCTACCTAACAACAAGATTGTGGTAGAATACCGTCTAATCGTCTTGCCGCTAAAAAGGGTACGGCGATATAGCTGACGCAATTTTTATTGATCCAAAGTAATGCTTTTTATGACACCGATGTTGCACAATAACATAAATTTAGCGAAATGATGATCTGATATGTCTTTCTTTGCATTGGGCGTCAACCATCAAACAGCTTCTGTTGAACTTCGTGAACAAATTGCTTTCAATGCAGAGCGATTAGCTGCGCTATTGCTTGAACAAAACCAACATGCATCGCTAAATGATTTGGTGGTGGTGTCAACCTGCAACCGTACCGAAGTCTATGCCATGACAGAAGATGCTGAGAGCATCCTGAATTGGCTGGCCCACGTGAATAATATTGATGTAAAACAGTTAATTCATCATGTTTATCGTTACGAGAATGCTCAGGCGGTTACACATTTGATGCGTGTAGCCAGTGGTTTGGATTCGCTAATGCTGGGTGAGCCGCAAATTTTAGGTCAGGTTAAAAGCGCCTTGGCCTTATCCAAAGATGCAGAAACTGTTTCGCCTGAATTGAACAGTGTTTTTGAATATGCCTTTTATGCAGCAAAGCGTGTCCGTTCCGAAACTTCGGTGGGCAGTCATGCTGTTTCAATGGGTTATGCCGTTGCGCAATTGGCATCACAAGTGTTTAGCCATACCGAAAAACTGACGGTGATGGTGGTTGCAGCAGGCGAAATGAACAGTCTGGTTGCTAAACATTTGGCAGAAATGGGCGTAGCAAAAATTCTGATTTGTAACCGTAGTCGTGAACGTGCTGATCTATTGGCGCAAGAAATTGCCCATCAGGTCGAGATTGAAATCATTCCCTTTGCTGAACTTGCACACAATTTGCATCGAGCGGATGTGGTCTCTAGTTGTACAGGTAGTTTGCATCAAGTGATTGAGTATTCAGACGTTAAAGTTGCCCTGAAAAAACGCCGTTATCAGCAGATGCTAATGGTCGATTTAGCCGTTCCTCGTGATATCGATCCGAAAGTGGAATCATTGGATAACGTGTATTTGTATGGTGTTGATGACTTACAAAGCGTGATTGATGAGAATCTGGCACAACGTCGTCAGGCCGCGGTTGAAGCTGAAATCATGGTCAATCAATTGGCAACCCAATTGATGACCCAGCAAAAGGTTAAAGAGGCCAGTGGTACCATTCAGGCTTACCGTCAGCACAGTGAGGAAGTCAGCCAAAAAGAGTTGGCACATGCTTTAGAGTCACTGCAACATGGTCATGCTGCAGAGCAGGTGATGCAAGAGTTTGCGCATCGTCTGACGCAAAAACTGATGCATCCCACTTCGATTTTACTCAGAGAAGCCGCTAAAGCTGAAAATCCAGATTATTTCGAATGGCTACAGCAACATTTGCAAGATGTGTTTGAACATGAGCGTAAGCCACGCCAGTAATGATCATCAAGACAATAAACGTAAACTAATCTGTTTGGTCAACTCGTTCAGTTGTTGACGTAAATTACGCGATTCAATTAAAGAAATTGGCGATTTGAGCTTTAAGCGTAAATACTTTTCTTGCAGTCCCAACGCATATTCTTTCGCCAGTTTGTCTGCAATTTCAGGTGCTTGGGTTAGTGATTGAATATTGGTTCGTTGCATGATATCTGCCAGTTCATGGCTATAACTGCTACATGCGCCGAGTACATAATAGGTCGCCAGTTCTTGATCATCAGGCAAGTCATCAAACACAATATTGAGTGCCGCCAGAATCTTGGCTAACAGTTCATTTGGGTCGATCACCGCACGCAGTTCTTCAAAATGGATATAGAGGAAGGGATGGTGCATTAAAATTGCCACTGCAAAATCTTCATCTTTGGTCTGAATGTTAAAAGACAATGAGGCATCATGGCTGATTTGTGGAGTAAAACGTTTGCCCAGACCAAGTTTTTCTCGGAAAGACTGGCTCAGCAAATAACGAAATGAGCCGTGTTTGGGCAACAGTTCGGTTAATTCGCGTAGTTCACCCATGACCAAGCTTTTGCCTTCGGGGGTGCTAACATCATGTTGTCCAGTCAGGTGTGCAAATACAAAGTCTGACAGGAGCGGTGCTTGTTGTAAGAGTTTTTGGAAGTTTTCTAAACCTTCTCGACGAATGAGAGAGTCAGGGTCATGTTCATTGGGAAGCACAAAGAATTTTAATTCACGACCATCATTGAGCAGAGGTAGTGCTATTTCTAGCGTACGACGTGCTGCTTTTTGGCCTGCTGCATCACCATCAAAAGCAATGGTAATACGAGAATTTTGTTTAAACAGGGTGGTTAAATGCTCGGCATTACTGGCGGTTCCCAGCGTTGCCACCGCGCCATTAATCCCATATTGCTGTAAGGCAATTACATCCATATAGCCTTCAACCATTAACCAGTCATTGGCTTTAAGTTTACGGCCTTCGTATAGTCCATACAGGAGTTGGTTTTTATGGAATACTTCCGAGTCTGGTGAGTTGATATATTTGGGTTTGATCTCATCGTTGAGGGCACGCCCACCAAAGCCGACCACACGACCTTTATGATCACGAATCGGGAAAATCACCCGTTCACGCAATAAATCGAAATCTCGACCACTGTCACTGGAACGGATCAGGCCAAGTTGTTTTAAACCTTCAATATCCTGTGGAAAAGCTTTTTCTAAATGTTGCCAGTCTTCAGGGGCATAACCCAAACGCCAAAATTGAATGGTCTGGGGGGATAAGCCACGCTGTTTGAAATAGTTTTGCGCTTTTTGGCTATTGGGTAGTTGACGCTCATAAAACTGAGCCACATTTTCCAGCAGATCGTAGAGATTGCCTTCCTGTACTTGTTCATCAACGATACTGAAAGAAGGATCGAACTGGGCAAAAGGATCATCGATATAACGATCCATATCGACAAAATGCCCGTCGATGAATTCCTCAGCCGCAGGTACGGGCGCGACATTCTCAGCTGCAGGTGTAACTGTCGCTTGCGGTACTGCCACGTGTTGAGGGCTGCGTTTATAGGACAGCTTTTTATTGTCTTGATTATCTTTAGGTAACTCGATGCCAGTTTTATTCGACAGCTCTTTCATCACATCGACAAAGTTACGGCCATCAATATCCATCAAGAAACGAATGGCATTGCCGTTGGCCTGACAACCGAAGCAGTGAAAGTACTGCTTATCGCGATAAACATGAAAAGAGGGCGATTTTTCCTGATGGAATGGGCAACAGCCTGAGTAGGTACGTCCCGTCTTTTTTAACTTCACACGTTGACCGATCAAATCGACAATGTCGGTTCGATCTAAAATTTGATCAATCGTATGTTGTGGAATTGCCATATGTATTTAACCATTTAAGACGGGGAGTAGCACATTGTTGCATAAAATAAAAAACAGGCAAGAAAGACTTGCCTGTTTGATGTATCAGATGATTGCAAATTAGTTTGCAGCATCATTCTCCGATGAGTTATTTGCTTCAGGTTTATCTAACAGGCCAAAACTTAAACGGTTTTTCCAGCTTGGTTTGTTGGCATTGGCTGGAGCAGAGGTTTCTGGTACAGCAACGGGTGCAACTTGCTCTGTTTCTGGTTTGTCCAGTAAACCAAAGCTTAAGCGGTTGGTTAAACTGCGCTGTTCAGCAGTGCTTGCTGTTTCCGCTTTGGTTTGTACCGTTTTTGATTCGCGACCCAGCAAACCTAAAGTTGCACGATTGACCCAGCTACCTTCTTTACGTGCTGCACGTAAATTCACTTCACCATTGGATTTGACCAAGTTTGGATAATTAAGTTTTAAAATCTCAATATATTGTTGAGAGGTCGCTTGATCGCCCAATTTTTGATAGCTATAAGCCAAGGTTGCTAAAGCTTCTGGCGTTTGTGGTGTTTGCGGATAGTGTTCAATTACCCATTGCGCACGTTCCGCCGCAGCCAACCACGCTTTACGCTCGATATTGAAACGTGCAGCATTCATTTCACTTTCAGCAAGTTCCTGACCAATAAATTTCATGCGCTGTGCCGCATCGACTGAATATTGACTGCTTGGGAAACGGCGAATTAAGTCTACAAAGTTTTGGTAAGCCAGTTTGACATAGCTCACATCACGATGAGATTGTTGCAATGAGGTATAACGAATCAAGCTGTCATAGTTCAGTTCCATATTGGCTACGCCACGAACATAGTAGGCATAATCAACATTTGGGTGCTGCGGATTTAAACGAATGAAGCGATCAGCCAGTGCAATCGTACCTTCATAATCTTTTTGCTTGAATTTCGCGTAGAGAAGCTCAAGTTGAGCTTGTTGTGTATATTGTCCAGTAGGATAATACGTATCTAAAGCTTCAAGTGATTTAACCGCATCGGTATATTGATTACGTTCAAGCGATTTTAAGGCTTTGTCATAATAAACTTGTTCACTTGATTGTGGTCCTTTATCAACCACTTCTTTCTTACTTGGATTGCTGCTACAGCCCACAAATGCAGACGCTACACCTAAAGATAGTGCAAGCACCGTAATTTTATAACGTGGTAGCGACATAAAAACTCCTCTGTTATTCTGGGCAATGAGCTACAATGGTGCTATTAAACCATTTTTGTACCGATCATCAAATGACTTCAGCACAATCTTCCAATTCAAACTTCTCTGAAACAGATTTCTTACTCGAAGATTCTGTCGATGCAGATAATCATAATTCCGATTCAACTGCAACACGTTTATCGTTGCAAATTCAACTTGATGAAAACTATTTAGGCCAACGTATTGATCAGGTTGCCGCATTGGTTTGGAGCGAGTTTTCTCGTGAAAAACTCAAGCAATGGATGAAAGATGGCCATCTATTGGTAAATGGTAACATCGTTAAGCCCAAGTACCGCTGTGAAGGAAATGAATTATTAACACTCGATGTTGAACTTGAAGCACAAACCTCAAGCCAGCCTGAAAATATTCCATTGAATATTGTTTATGAAGATGACGATATTATTGTCATCAATAAAGAAGTAGGCATGGTGGTTCATCCTGGTGCGGGGAATCCAACAGGAACTTTAGTGAATGCCTTGCTTTATCATGCACCTAAACTGGCCGAGCTGTCTCGTGCTGGCTTGGTTCACCGTATCGATAAAGACACCAGTGGTTTACTGGTGGTTGCAAAAAATCTTGAAGCACAATTCTCACTCAGCAAGCAATTGGCTAAGAAAACGGTTTACCGTGTTTATGATTTGATTGCCTATGGCAACATCATTGCAGGTGGCACCATTGATGAACCGATCAAACGTCATCCTGTGGATCGTATCAAAATGGCGATTTTACCGGGCGGACGTGATGCAGTAACACATTACAATGTAAAAGAACGCTTCCGTGACTTTACCCGTGTTCAGGCACAGCTGGAAACAGGCCGTACTCATCAGATCCGTGTGCATTTTAGTTATCTAGGTCATGGTTTGGTGGGTGATCCTGTATATGTCAACCGTGTCCGTTTCCCAGCAGGTGCTTCAGAAAAATTAACGGATATGTTGCGTAGCTTTAAGCGTCAGGCGCTGCATGCCGCGAAGTTGGGGCTGGTTCATCCACGTACAGGTGAAGAAATGATGTTTGAAGCGCCGTGGCCAGAAGACTTCACCCAATTGGTTGAAGTATTGCGCAGTGAAAATGAAGCCTATTAAGTAAAGCACTACTTCCCTCTAAATCTCCTTCTTTAAAGGAGGCAGACTTTCGTGAACTCAATGTCTTAGAGTGCCTTAAATTCCCTCTCCTTTGAGAAAAGGGTTAGGGAGAGGTTGACGGTAGAAAATATAGCTCAGGAGATAGTTATGGAATTTGTACAAGGTCTGCCGAAAGGGGTCTATGTAGCACAAACGCGGATTGAACATCCTCAGAGCATTACAACATCGAATCAGAATCTATCAGGATTTAATTTGGCTTTGCATGTCAATGATGATGCGCAACGTGTTCAGCAACATCGCATGTTATTGCTGAATGAGTTATCAGCATTCGGCGTAGATAAAATCACATGGATGACGCAAACGCATAGCACCATTTGCCATACCGTCAATGAGCAGATTCCATTTATTGCCCTTGAAGGCGATGGTCTGGTCACCCAAAAAACAGGCCATGCCTTAATGATGATGACGGCTGATTGCTTGCCTGTGGTGTTGGGCAATGCCGAAGGGACGGAAGTTGCCAACCTACATGCTGGTTGGCGTGGCTTGGCCAATGGGATTATTGAAAATACCGTGGCTGAAATGCAATCTCAGCCCACTTGGGCATGGTTAGGTGCGGCCATTAGCCAACCCTGCTTTGAAGTCGGTGCCGAAGTGAAAGCAGCTTTCTGTGACAAATATCCTGAATTAGCTTCGGCATTTATTACAGGTCAAGTGGAAGGTAAATACCAAGCCGATTTATATGCAATCGCTCGTTTTATTCTCAATCGTCTAGGTGTCGAGACTGTTTTAGGTGGCGATCAATGTTCGTATCAACAGAACCAAGATTATTTCTCTTATCGCCGTGATGCCAAAACGGGACGGATGGCAAGTTTGGTGTTTATGCAATAAAAGCACGCTTGGCGTGCTTGATTCGCCTTGTGGTATTTAAAAATGTTAAACTTGATCCAATTCATTGGTTTTCAAATTCTCCATGTCTGTGATTGAGCAAGTAAGTTCCCAAATTAAAGTTTGTGTGGTTTATCATAGTCCTTATGGACATACCGCCAAAGTTGCGCAATACATTGCTCAGGGTGCAGAGCAGGCGGGTGCCGAAGTGCATCTACTGTCTGTGGCTGCGCCACAATGGGATTTGCTCGATCAGGCTGATGTGATTGTAATGGGTTGTCCGACCTATATGGGAAGTTTAACCTCAGCTTTAAAACAGTTTATGGAAGACTCGTCTAAACGCTGGTTGGCGCGGAGCTGGCAAGGTAAGTTGGCAGCGGGTTTCACCAATGGCGGTGGTCTCAGCGGTGATAAGCTGGCAGTATTACAACAGATTAATTTATTTGCGATGCAGCACGGCATGTTATGGGCAGGCTTACCGTTTATGCCAACAGGCAGAAGTCCTTCGGATATTAACCGTATGTCGAGCTTTTTAGGATTGATGACCCAGTCTGACAATGCCAGTGTAGAAGTCACTCCACCTGAAGGAGATTTGGAAACTGCGCGCAAGTTTGGGAAATATTTGGCTGAATTGCGATTAAAACACGTTGTGGCTTGATTTTTAGTAAGACAATCATAATTGAACTATTGCCTGTTTTTTTGCTCGTAATAGTTCCCCGCCATGTCTAAAGGTCTCTTCATATTGGAGCCTTCAAAAGAGCCCACTTATACTGGTTATGGGAAGTACACAATTGAAGGGAAGAATGAAGTAGTTGATGCTAATCCGCATTGTAGAGGGTAGAGCTTGGTTGGAAAATATTCGTTGATGGTCAGTATTAAAAATTAAAAAAATGTAGTTAATATAATTAAATAAAGTATAGCCACATATAATTTTTACTCCGAGGGAGTATAAGTAAATGAAGAATGAAATCGCTATTTATTTGAATAAGGTTGCACAAGGAATTATACCATTAAATGATTCATTGGAATGGTTTAATAACTTAGATGATGAACAAATAATTCTGATGCTAGAGACTTTAATTTACTATATACAGCAATCAGGAATGTCTGCGAGTTCAATAAAAAACTTTCTTGAGCCTGCAAGATTATTCTCGGGTTTAAAAATTGGACACACACCTGTTCAAATATTGAAAAGTATAGAGCAAACTGGTCTTATGAGTACATCAGCTTTAAAAGTTGGGTTACATAAGTTTTTAAAGTTACCAAAAACTGAACAAAATCAATCTTTTTACTTCTTGTAGGTATTCTTAATTATAATTTTCATATGAAAAAAACTCTGATTCAACAAAATGGTGGTATGAAGATTTATCGCAAGATCAAAATTTTCCTGAAATATAGATAAATGACTACTCAAAATTAAACATCATTTTATGATTACTGTGGAAATACGAAGAGCTTAGACAAGATAAGAATAATCCTACAAGAACACTAGCAGTTCGAGCTGAATTAATGAAAATGATTTTGGAGAAATGGTAATGCTATTTAGTTTTATTAATGACTCTGCTAAGGAAGTTAAAATTTATTTTGAGCCATCAACAGATACATTTTTTTGAAGAAAGATGATGTAATCAAAATAAATTTTTCTAATAAGCTGTTAGATAATGTTTTTGAGTTTGTTTATGTTGATGATGGCGTAATTTTATATCTTCCGCCTAAATCTGAAGTTGAGGTTTTTATAAATGACTTGAAAGTTGAAACATTGTATGAGAAATTTAATTGGTAGGTAGATAGCTTAGATAATACTTTTTATTATTGCTGTTAAATGGATTAGTAATGGGTCTATTACATCCATATATTATACAGAAAATTATTTTATTTTTAAAAATAATGGTTTATAAAAAACCTCCAATTGGAGGTTTTTTTATTACTTATGCAGCAGACGAGATTTATCACGTTGCCAGTCACGGTCTTTTTCAGTGGCACGCTTGTCATGTAATTGCTTACCTTTCACTAAGGCAATTTCGAGTTTGACCAAATGGCCTTTCCAATAACATGCCAAAGGCACGCATGAATAACCTTTTTGATTGACTGCACCCAAAAGCTTTTCCAACTCACGACGAGAGAGTAGCAATTTACGCGTACGCGTTGCTTCTGGAACCACATGGGTTGAGGCAGATAACAAGGGCTGAATTTGTGAGCCAAATAAAAAAGCTTCACCATTTTTAAAAATGACATAGCTTTCAGTTAAGCTCATACGCCCAGCGCGCAGAGATTTTACTTCCCAACCTTGTAGGGACATGCCTGCTTCAAATTTTTCTTCGATAAAGTAATCGTGGCGCGCTCTTTTATTTTGAGCAATCGTGCCACCATTATGTTTCTTCACTACTGTTGCTTGCGCCATAATTTAAACTTCCACAATTGGCTCTATTGTGCCGTAAAACGCAACCTTTTTCCAATGTTTAGGAATTTCGCATTTAGAGCCAGCATTTGTTAAAATACAAGCCTTATCTCATTAACTAGAGTACACCGCATGTCTAAAACACGTGTGATTTATCCGGGGACTTTCGATCCAATAACCAATGGACATGTCGATTTGGTTGCAAGAGCATCAAAAATGTTTGATGAAGTTGTGGTTGCAATTGCGATTGGTCATCATAAAAATCCAGTGTTTAGTTTAGAAGAGCGTGTTGAATTAGCAAAAGCATCATTGAGTCATTTGAACAATGTTGAATTTGTTGGCTTTGATGGCCTATTGGTCAATTTCTTCCGTGAACAGCATGCAACAGCGGTACTCCGAGGTTTAAGAGCAATCTCAGATTTTGAATATGAATTTCAACTGGCCAATATGAACCGTCAGCTTGATCCACATTTTGAATCGGTATTTTTAACTCCATCTGAGCAATATTCATTTATCTCATCTACTCTGGTGAGAGAAATTGCTCGTTTAAAAGGTGATGTGACCAAATTTGTGCCTCCCGTTGTGGTTGAGGCCTTTGAACGTAAACATCAACAAGGTTGGTAGCGTGTCCTTATATATTACAGATGAATGCATTAACTGTGATGTCTGTGAACCTGTATGTCCCAATGAAGCCATCTATATGGGTGAGCTGATTTATGAGATTGATCCTGCACTCTGTACAGAATGCATTGGTCATCATGATCAACCACAGTGTCAGTTGTTTTGCCCCGTTGATTGTATTCCGCTCGATCCTCAACATGTCGAATCGCATGATGATCTGATGGCGAAATACAAAAAATTAACTGCGCAAAAAAATACGAGCAATTAACGGCGAACTTTGATAAGATGCGCCACGAAGTGGGCCGGACGGTCGCTGCTGTGGAGGTCTCCGTGACTGAAACAGGGGAGGAAAGTCCGGGCTTCATAGGGCATGGTGCCAGGTAACGCCTGGGCGGCGAAAGTCGACGGCAAGTGCAGCAGAGAGTAGACCGCCAATCCCTCCGTTCCTCCCTTGAATAAAGGGAGGCTAGGTAGGATAGGTAAGGGTGAAAGGGTGCGGTAAGAGCGCACCGCGTGTCTGGTAACAGTTCACGGCAAGGTAAACCCCACCAGAAGCAAGACCAAATAGGAATCCTGAGGCACGGCCCGTGCTGGATTCGGGTAGGTCGCTTGAGCGTACGAGTGATTGTACGCCTAGAGGAATGATCGTCCTCGACAGAACCCGGCTTATAGGCCCACTTCTCAAATTTTTTAAAATTGTGCTTGACGTGTGTATTGAAAGTTAAGATAATGCGCCCACAGTTTTCGGCTATGTAGCTCAGTTGGTTAGAGCACCGCACTCATAATGCGGGGGTCACAAGTTCAAGTCTCGTCATAGCCACCATTTTATAGACCACGCTCCTGCGTGGTCTCTTTTTATCTGCAGTTTTTATAATCTTCAAAACAATCTTTTTGATGCGAAGTTTTCTGGTTATTTTTATTCAAATCAAAGCCCGATCATGACTAAATCCCGTGGTTGAGGTAAAGATGTGTTGAAATTTGATCAATTAAGGATTAAAAGCCTAAAAACTGTTCATATGTTCTATATTTTCAAGGCGATAGACTTGACCCGTTATGCGGAACACTAGATAATGCGCACACAGTTTACGGCTATGTAGCTCAGTTGGTTAGAGCACCGCACTCATAATGCGGGGGTCACAAGTTCAAGTCTCGTCATAGCCACCATTTTAAAAACCACGCTCCTGCGTGGTTTCTTTTTATCTGGATTCTGCTCGAAAAAAATAATGCATCAGACATGCAAAAGCCTGTAAACGAGTTATTCATTTACAGGCTTTATTTTTATAGATGCTTTTCGATGGCGGCTAGGGTTTGTGGGCTTTCATAGAACGGTTTGAGGATCAAAGTAATGATCGGTTCTAATACGCCGTGCTCATCCAATGCTTTCACAACTTTTGGATAGAATCGTACGGCTTCATTGAGCAGGTCGGCTTCTTCTAAGCCAATTGCCGCGAACACATCGGCCAGGCTTTCATCTTTATAGAAGTCATAAAACACTTTAACACCGTATAAGATTAAATCCTGTATGAAAGTGGACTGGCGTAATTCTTTCCAGTACTCATAAATCATAACAAAGAATTCTTCTACATCCAGTGGCGTCACTTGTTTGGTGTATTCGGATAGGGGCTGAGCTTTATTATCATCCCAGATATTGCGAACCAGACTCTCAAGATCATCATCAGAAAGTAGGCTGAGATCGACTAATTGTTCTTGAATGAAGCGACCAATGCTCTCTTCTATTTTTTGTTCAATCCGTTGCTGCTGGCGATGTGAGAAGCTTTTGAGCTTATGTTGCCATTCATATTTACTTTCAGAAATACGTACCTCATTTGATTGAGCAAACAGTTTTGGTAATTTGTTTTGTAGTGTTGTGGTCGCAATGTATTGGCACAGTTGCTGAATAGAAGGGCTTTCTTTTAAAAATTGATTTAAATAATGGCGGATGTTTTCCAGCTCTAAAAACTTGGACAGCCACATTTCAAACTGGTGGTCGGAAAATACATCTTGTAATTGTGCCGAGGATTGTAATGAAAAGACATGCAGTCTTTGAGCAATTTCCCCAATAAATTCTAATAGGCCTGCACCAAGTTGCATTTCAAAGGCATAGCGTTTAACCACAGCCTGAATTTGCGCGAGTTCAACCACTTCTTTGAGTTGAATATTGGGTGCATGTTGAAGAAACAGTTGAATAAATTGCTGAAAGAAATCAGCGGAGAGTTGAGTGCTAAGTTGGTTTTTGTAAAATGAAACTTGCTCAAGCATCATTGCTTGAGCAAGTAATTGTGACTTTTCAGAAACAATTTTTTCAGTCATTCGCGGTCCATCCGTTGACGATAGGATAGCGTCGTTCGCGACTGAAGGCACGCGAACTAATACGTGGCCCAATCGCGCCCTGACGACGCTTGTATTCATTACGATCAACCAGGCGAATCACTTTCTCGACCACTTCGGCTTCGTAGCCTTTGGCGATAATGTCTGCTTGGCTGAGATCTTCCTCAATATAAGCATATAAGATGGCATCAAGTACATCATACGCAGGTAGGGAATCTTGGTCTTTTTGATCTGGACGAAGTTCTGCCGATGGCGGACGTGTAATCACACGCTCTGGAATTACAGGGGTTGCTTCTAGCGTATTACGGTATTTTGCCAGTTCAAATACAATGGTTTTATACACATCTTTAAGTACAGAGAAACCACCGACCATGTCACCATACAAGGTGCAATAACCTACTGAGATTTCAGACTTGTTGCCAGTAGAAAGCACGAGGTTACCAAACTTATTCGATAAACCCATCAATAAAGTACCGCGAGTACGCGCTTGTAAGTTTTCTTCTGTCGCGTCAGCAGGTGCGTTGCCAAAGAATGGGAACAAGGTTTGCATGAAGCTGTTCACGATCGGGTGAATTTCTGCAATACCAAAAGTCACACCCATGCGACGGGCTTGTTCAGTCGCATCTTCGACACTCATTTGTGAGGTGTAGGTATATGGCATCATCACGGCTTGGACTTTCTCAGCACCAATTGCATCAACTGCAATGGCTAGGGTCAAAGCAGAGTCGATCCCACCAGATAAGCCTAGAATCACACCAGGGAAACCTGAGCGCTGTACATAATCACGTGTTGCCATGACCAATGCTTGATAAATCTCGGCAAAGGTTTCTAAGGCTGGAATCGCATCAGTTGTTTTGTATTGCTTTTGCTCAGTATCGTATTCAGCATAAGCCAAAGCTTCTTGGAAGCTTGGAATTTGTAATGCCAATTGACCATCATGATTGCTGACAAAACTTGAACCATCAAAAATCAAATCATCTTGTCCACCGACTTGGTTGACATAGATCAGATTGAGATTTAACTGTTTTGCCAGTTCATTTAAGGTCTGGATACGATGTTGCGGTTTACCTACTTCATAAGGTGAAGCATTTAAGACCAGTACCGTTTCAACATTCAGTTGACTGAGTTGTTTAACGGTATTCAATGACCAGACATCTTCACAAATCAACACACCGAACTTGTGACCTAAATATTCAAACACAAGATGTTGATGGCCTTCTTGGAAGTAACGCTTTTCATCAAACACGCCATAGTTTGGTAAGTTGTGTTTGTTATAAACCCCTAAAACCTGCCCATCTTTCATGACAGCAGCGGAGTTATAGCGATGACCGTCCTCAGTTTGATGTACAAAACCAAACACCATGAGGATATCTTTAACTTCGCTGAGTTGAGCAAACGCTTTTTGAGTGCGTTTTTGTAGATTTGGGCGAAGTAATAAGTCTTCGGCTGGATAACCTATCGTAGAAAGCTCTGGGAAGATGATCAAATCAGCCTGTTGTTGTTTCGCTAAATTTGCTTGCTCAACCATCTTTTGAGTATTTGCATCAATATTGCCAATGTGCGGAGAGAATTGAGCAAGGGCAACTTTAAAATTTTTCATTCAAACCTAGTCCTGAGTTTTAACAAGTTCTGATATACAAGTTTCTGATTTATATGGGTATAGTTATTAAAAACAAGTGTATATCATGGCGCCAAACATTTTATATCTTAAAGAAAAATGACAAGTTTACTAATATATACTAAATGCGCATTTTTCTGCGTAAAAATAACAAGTTTTTCTGTATAAAACAGCAACATTTCTCAATATTTGCATGATTATGGTGCGTAATTGTGAAGAAATTGAAGAGTATCATAGCAAGTTTTTTCATGCCATTTTTACATCTGGATATGACATATCAATTACAACAGTTATGGGTATTTCAAAAACTTGAGAAAAATAATCACTTTCTATATTTTTATTGTATCGGAATAGGTGAAACACTTGTACTTTTTTAAAAATATAGCATATTCATGGTCTTGGGTTTATTTTGAGTGTTTTTTATACCGTTTGTCGGGAATATCTTTGCGACACTTGAGTGTACATTTGTGCACTGCTATTATCCTAATTAATGTGAACAGGCGTACACTTTGATGTAGATCCAGTGTACTCAAACACGAAAATAAAGAGGTAACAATAATGTCAGTTTTATTATTTCCTGTGATTGCTTTTGGATTGGCTGTTGTCGTTGGCCGTGTAGGCACCGTAATGTTCCAAGAAAAAGATCAACAAGTTTAATTGATCATTCAATTTTTATGTATGGATTGATGAGGTAAAGAAGATGTCAGTTTTATTATTTCCTGTGGTTGCGTTTGGTTTAGCAGTGGTTGTGGGTCGTATTGGTACAGTCATGTTCCGTGAGCAAGACCAGCAAGCTTAAGCTGATTTGTTAAATAGTCATTTAAATAAAGAGGTAGCAAATTATGACTTCAACGATTTTATTGCCTGTCATTGCCTTGGGTTTAGCCATTGGTGTTGGGCGTATAGGAACCATTGTTAAGGATGCGATGCGTGTAGAATTTACGACTGATATGGATGATAGTCATGAACACCCAATTGAAACTGGTAAAGGCACTGCTGCATAAGTTCAAGTGTGAATTACTTACTTAAAAAGCCCTGTAAATATAAATTACGGGGCTTTTTAGTTTTTGAGGATAATATTGGGAATTCTGTTCAAAAAAATATCGCGTGCAATATCCCCTTGCTGCTCAATGTTATAGCTAGAAAAAGCTTTACCTTGGATCAAGCGATATTGATAAGGGTTATATTGTTTAAAGCTGAGGTAATAGCCTGCCTGAAGGATTGCACCTTTAACAATCACATGGGTGTGTTGTTGAAACTGTAAAATATGCGCCAGTTCGTGAATAAAAATTCCCTGCAAGGAGAGGGAGCAAGTCGAGTAGTCCGGACTGAAATATTTTTGATGAACGAATAGGTTGCCATTCGGTGCCATAAAAATATTGACAGGTTGCCAAGGTAAATAGGGGATGTTAAAGATTTTAATTTTTGTGTAATCAATTAAATCACCAAAGACGGGACGCGCCATTTCGATTTCACCAGACGTCAAACCACGATATTGGAATTGATTCATTTTGAGATAAAAGATTAAGCTGGAAATAAAGCGAGCTTTTAATCTTTGTATAAACGCTGGAAATGCTTTGATCATTTGAGCTTTAAGTATTAAAAACTGAGATATACCGTTTATTTTAGAACAAAAATACGCCGTAGGAAGGATGAATTTTGGTATGCGAAGCATTCAATCAATGTTTTTTTCATTCTGCTTGATGAGTAGTGCGTCTTATGCGGATTTAGATATCAAGCATTATAAAAATTGTACGGGTTCTCCCTTAGAGGAGTTAAATGGTCATTCCAAGCTTGTCCTTCCAGTCATTGATTCTTATCAAAATCATCAATATCACTATTCAGCAGTCTTGGATCGATTTGAAACCGAAATGACACAGTGTTTTGTGGTCGATAATAACCGGAAAGTGATTTTAGATACGATACCGAGTCTGATTTCAAATAGTTGTAGTGGGCAATGGGATAAAAAGAGTAAAACGCCGCTATGGATGGCCGATATTGGTGGTGGCAAAGACGGAGTTGAGTATTTTCCTTATTTACCCTCGGAACAATTAAAACAGGTCCATAAAAGTGAAGTATCAGGGATCAGGCAAATTATTAAAAGCATTGACTGCCAATTATCGACTTATCAAAAACAGGATGCAGCTGAGCTAAATGATGCTGCATTTTTTCTCTATCAAATGGGCTATTATGATGATTCCTTGAGGTTGTTAAAGCATGTGATAACGTTGGATCCGAATCGGACCGTGGCTTATTTAAATCGAGCGGATGTCTATTTCGCTTTAAAAAATCTAGGTCAAGCCAGAAAAAATTACATGATCTATGCGGATCAAATGAAAAAGTCGGGCTTATCAAATAAAGTACCGTTAAGAATAAAGCAATTTTTATGATCTGATTGTCAGAATATCTATACAGATCAATCATTGGTTGAGAAAAAATGAAGAAAATTGTCTTGTTGTGCTTATTTTTATCTGTGTGCGTACAAAGCTATGCAAGTAATGAATATTACTGTTTTACGGATGGTAAAAATTCAATTTTATTGGTTTCACCAGAATATCAAAAGATACAGTCGATTAAGTATTATCCCTATCTCAAAGATATAAAGCTTTCTGTGCCAGTCCATATTGAAGAGGTTGAGGTGGAGAAGTTTGCTCAGCCTGAGGTTTATAAAACCATGAATGAGCTGATTGATGGCAAAGTAACGGGGCAATATACCTTTGTGTCACAAGGCTATATTCTTTATGGCGCAAGCTATCGTAATTTTAAAACAAAAAAAGAGACTCACTTTCAGCAAGTGTCTTTAAACTTGAAGGGGATAAGCTGTTTGTAGTTTGAATTGGGGTTAATGCTGTAGTCTAAGCTACAGCATTAGAAAAAGAACAGTGCTGTTGAATTAAAACTGAGGTTTGACTACAACTAAAATCACCACCGCAAACAAGATCAGGGTTGGCATTTCATTGAAGAAACGCCAGAACTTATGTGATTTATAGTGCGCATTGCCAATCAGTTTTTTACGGTAATAACCACAGACAAAATGGTAAATCACTAACAGACCTACCAAGCCGACTTTGAGATAGAACCATAATGCCTCATGGTAATGTCGGGTTGCATCACCCCAGTCAACCAGAAAGTGGGCGGTAATGAGTGTGGCAATCATAGATGGCCACATAATCCCGCGATACAACTTGCGTTCCATCACTTCAAAGCGTTGATGACTGACGGTATCTTCGCTCATGGCGTGGTAAACAAAAAGACGTGGTAGATAGAACAAAGCAGCGAACCAACACACCACAGCAATAATATGTAATGCTTTTACCCACAAAAAAGCATCAGAAGGTGCATCCATTGATCATCCTCAGTGGGGGCGAGGGTGTGTTGATATTTCAACTATGCTTGCGTTATAGACTAAAATGACTTAAACAAGGCATGGAACGTAGGTAATGGTGACTCCATTGCCAAGTTTCATAACGAAGTTTAGGGAAGTTTTAGTCATAACCCTTCGGGACAGGGATATTTTTTGCTGCTACTACGTTATGCCTTATTCACTTAGAATGACTAAGTTTCATAAGTCATGCCTTGTATTAGCTAAAAAATATCCTCTGTCGCAAGCATCTGTGAAATGTTAACGGACCCTCTACGCATCCCACTTCTTGAAAATAAGGCAAGCATTTACGCCGCCAAAGCCAAAACTGTTACTCATGACAGTATTCAGTTTTGCATCACGTTTTTCAAGTACAATATCGAAACCTTGCGCACCTTCATCCAGCTCGGTCACGTTGATGTTGGGTGCAATAAAGTCATTTTGCATCATCAATACCGAATAGATGGCTTCCTGGACACCCGCAGCACCAAGACTATGACCTGTCATTGATTTGGTTGAGCTGAGTGGCGGAACCTGACCTTCACCAAATGCACGCTCCATGGCTTTAAGCTCAGTCACGTCGCCTGCCGGTGTAGATGTACCATGGGTGTTGACATAGTCGATCTGCTCTACGCCATGCTGTTTAGCTTCGTCCAAGGCCATAATGATACAACGTGTTGCACCTTCACCACTTGGTGCAACCATGTCTGCACCATCACTGTTTGCGGCATAGCCAATCACTTCAGCTAAAATGTTAGCACCACGGGCTTGTGCATGTTCGAGTGATTCAAGTACCACGAAACCACCACCACCTGCAATGACGAAGCCATCACGATCTTTTGAGTATGGGCGTGAGGCAGTTTCAGGTGCGTCGTTGTATTTTGAACATAAGGCACCCATCGCATCAAACAACAAGCTTTGTGACCAATGGTCTTCTTCACCGCCACCGGCAAGCATTAAATCTTGTTTACCCAGTTGGATCAGGTTGTAGGCATAACCAATGGCATCGGCAGACGTTGCACATGCGCTGGTAATCGAATGAGCGATCCCTTGGAGTTTAAAGGCAACACCCACATTTGCGGTAATGGTATTACTCATATTACGAGGAACAAAGAACGGACCGATTTTGCGTGCGCCTTTTTCTTCTAATAATTTCACCATTTCGGCAACAGATGCTGTTGAGTTACCACCACTACCACCTGCGATACCGTAGCGTGGATTGTTGGCCAAATCTTCTTGTTTAAGTCCGGCATGTTCTACTGCTGCAACTGCTGCATTATAAGCATACATTGCACACACGCCCATAAAGCGTTTGAGTTTGCGGTCAATGCCCTCAAAATCCTGTTCAGCAGCTGCACTGACATGGCTTTTGAAATTCAGTTCTGCATAAGTAGGGTTTAAACGTGTTCCTGAGATTCCATTTTTTAAAGAATGAGTGACCTCTTCTAAAGAGTTACCGATACATGAGTTAATGCCCATACCAGTGATTACAACACGTTTCATTTACAGTTCCCTTTTCTGGTAATACTAAGCCTTGCGCATCTCGCTACGAATACAAATCAGGAGAAAATAACGATTAAAATGGCTTATGAGTGAATGACACCATAATAGCAGAAAGGTTTTTTATTTCTTATGGCAAATTTTATGACTATTTCCAGTTGTGTAAATATTCGTAAATATTGGTGTGGTTGTGACGAAACGTAATGAAAGTACACAGATAAAAGTTGAGATAAATCTGCATTCAACCTAGTATTTACCTAGAGATGCACAGATTACACAACAGAGGTACTTGATGACAAAATCTAAAAACAAGCAATCTTCAGGTTTATTTGCACAAGCCTTTGGAGTGGCTAAAAAGCTCAGTTCAGAATTACAAAAACTGCAAGTGGCTCCAACAACATCGGGTGCGGAATTGGCCAACTCATCCAATATTGTCGAAGGGAAGGCACGTTTTAAAAGCCCGTTTGAGGTGGAAAAATATGAAAATCCTCAACAAATGTTACGCCAACAACTCCCGAAACTGTCGCATCAGCTGTTAGGTCGCCATTACAACCGAGTCAATAATGTTGCTTCATTTGTATCTCCAGATTTAGGGGAAAAGGTGTCTGACTATTTATTTCAATGGTTGAATGAGTTTAGTTCGAATAGCTCCTTAACAGAAAAAATTCTGGAAGAAGCCGGGGTGAAAGATATTATTGAGCTGACACAGGATACGGGGCGTTCACAACGTTTAAGTCAGGCATTGATTGAGCAGAATAAATTACTCGCAGCAGCTCAAGGTGCAATTACAGGTGCTACTGGGGTGTGGGGTGCGGCGATTGATATCCCGGCTTCAATCGTACTGGCTTTGAGAACCATATATCAGACAGGACGTTCGCACGGTTTTGATTTAACCGAAGATGCAGATCAAGAGATCGTTGCCTTTGTCTTTAAAGAAATTGACTTAAGTTTGGTTGCGGAAAAACAGACTTTGCTCGTCGCCTTAAAAGCATTGCAATCCATGTTGGAAACCCATAATTTACAGCAATTCCAGCAGCTGCTCGGTTCAAATAATGATATTGAACTGGTGAAAAAGTGGTTGGTCGATGAAAATGGTCAGTTTAAATGGAACTGGCTCAATCGTATTCCTCAAGCATCAGTAATTGGTAAACTGACACCAATTGCGGGTGCAGCACTGGGTGGTTTCTATAGTTGGAGATTATTGGATGATGTCGGCCATAAATCTCAGGCAATTTTTGGTGCGGCCCGATTTTATATCAATCAACATCCCAATGAAAAAACTTCACCTTTAGAGGCTTATTTCAAAGCAGAACAGCAGCTGAAAAAAGCGAGTCCACGTTTATTAAGTTCTGTGGCAGTTGAAGGCAATAACACCACATCAGAGCAACAGAATAATGTGATTACCAAAGTGACTGTTCAAACCAAAGAAAATACGGCTGCTACGGATTCTGTGGATGACAAGGTTGAAGAGGGAATTCAGCAATTAGCTGAGCAGCATGTGGTTGAGCATCTGCATACTGAACAGCAGCCTGCGCTAAAGCAGCAAGAGCACCTGTCGGTAGAAGAGAGTACTGAAATGGGTACAGAAACGAAGGCACTTGATATCGAACCTGCATCAACAAAACCTAGTTAAGCGTTGTATGCAATTTTAGATATCAAAACACAACAAAGCCAAGAAATGGTCAGCACTAACAATGTTGACCATTTTTACTTCTTAGCTTACAATTATGTGCCCTTAAAAAGAGGTTATTTTCTTTTTTTAAGGTTGTTTAATAACGGGAGAATTGCCAAATGGCAACAACAAATCAGTTGATCCGTAAGGGTCGTACGACTTTGATTGAAAAATCAAAAGTTCCTGCGTTGAAGGCTTGTCCACAACGTCGTGGTGTATGTACACGTGTTTATACTACTACACCTAAAAAACCTAACTCAGCAATGCGTAAGGTTTGCCGTGTTCGCTTAACTTCAGGTTTTGAAGTATCTAGCTATATCGGTGGTGAAGGTCATAACTTACAAGAGCACAGTGTTGTTCTTATCCGTGGTGGTCGTGTTAAAGACTTACCAGGTGTACGTTACCATACCGTTCGTGGTTCTTTAGACTGTGCTGGCGTTAAAGATCGTAACCAGTCACGTTCTAAATACGGTGCTAAGCGTCCTAAGAAGTAATTCTAGGAAACTAGCCCAAACAACCCTTTAGCGTTTCGCTTGTTTGAATTCTTCATAGATTTGTAATTCAAGCGACGTATAGTAAGGCCAGCGTCGTGTACATGACACTTGTACAAACTGCTGGATTATCCTGAAGTGTCATATTATTAGGTGTATTAAAATGCCAAGACGTCGCGTAGTCGCTGCTCGTGAGATCCTTCCAGATCCAAAATTTAGCAGCCAAACAATCGCTAAATTCATGAACCACGTAATGCAAGATGGTAAAAAATCTATTGCTGAAAGTATCGTTTACGGTGCTTTAGACCGCGTTCAAGAAAAAAACAAAGTAGACCCAGTTGAATTTTTCGAGACTACTCTTGAAAAAGTTCGTCCTATGGTTGAAGTAAAAGCACGCCGTGTTGGTGGTGCTACTTATCAAGTACCTATGGAAGTACGCCCATCCCGTCGTACTGCTCTAGCTATGCGTTGGTTAGTAGATGCTGCTGCTAAGCGTTCTGAAAAAACGATGGCTTTACGTCTTGCTGGTGAGTTGCTTGATGCAGCTGAAGGTAAAGGTGCAGCGATCAAAAAACGTGAAGACGTGCATCGTATGGCTGAAGCCAACAAAGCCTTCTCTCACTACCGTTTCTAAGCGGATAAAACAGTCCCTAATCAGGAGAATATTCATGCGTACCGCAGCACGATTCAACATCGCTCTTTACCAAAGTGGGGGCTTTGCGGGTATTTAAGTTGCCTGCATGGATATTCGCGCGCATCAATTTAATTGATGCGTCCTGTTTTAAATATAACATTTAGGAATGTAGACATCATGGCTCGCCAAACCCCAATTAGTAATTACCGTAACATCGGTATTTCTGCGCACATTGACGCAGGTAAAACAACTACAACTGAACGTATTTTGTTCTACACAGGTGTATCTCACAAAATTGGTGAAGTACACGATGGTGCAGCAACAATGGACTGGATGGAACAAGAGCAAGAGCGTGGTATTACAATTACCTCTGCTGCTACAACTTGTTTCTGGTCTGGTATGGCTAACCAATTCCAACAACACCGTATCAACGTAATCGATACACCGGGACACGTAGACTTCACAATCGAAGTTGAACGTTCTATGCGTGTTCTTGACGGTGCGTGCATGGTTTACTGTGCAGTTGGTGGTGTACAGCCTCAGTCTGAAACTGTATGGCGTCAAGCGAACAAATATAAAGTGCCTCGTTTAGCATTCGTGAACAAGATGGACCGTACTGGTGCAAACTTCTTCCGTGCTGTTGAGCAAGTTAAAACTCGTTTAGGTGGTAATCCTGTACCTATCGTTGTGCCAATCGGTGCAGAAGATACATTTACAGGTGTTGTTGACCTTATCGAAATGAAAGCGATTATCTGGGATGAAGCATCTCAAGGTATGAAGTTCGAATACGGTGATATTCCTGCTGACCTCGTTGAGACTTCTCAAGAATGGCGTACTAAGATGGTTGAAGCTGCGGCTGAAGCATCTGAAGAGTTAATGGACAAGTACTTAGAAGAAGGTGATCTTTCTAAAGAAGAAATCATCGCTGGTCTTCGTTCACGTACATTGGCGTCTGAAATCCAAGTTATGCTTTGTGGTTCAGCGTTCAAGAACAAAGGTGTTCAACGTATGTTGGATGCTGTAATTCAATTCTTGCCTTCTCCAACAGAAGTTAAAGCAATTGAAGGTATTCTTGACGACAAAGATGAAACTAAAGCATCTCGTGAAGCATCTGACGAAGCGCCGTTCTCTGCACTTGCGTTCAAAATCATGAACGATAAGTTCGTAGGTAACTTAACCTTCGTACGTGTTTATTCTGGTGTTCTTAAACAAGGTGATCCGGTTTATAACCCAGTTAAATCTAAGCGTGAACGTATCGGCCGTATCGTGCAAATGCATGCGAACGAACGTCAAGATCTTGATGAAATCCGTGCAGGTGATATCGCAGCGTGTGTAGGTCTTAAAGACGTAACTACGGGTGATACATTATGTGATGAGAAAAACATCATTACCCTTGAGCGTATGGAATTCCCAGAGCCAGTAATTTCATTGGCTGTTGAACCAAAAACTAAAGCTGACCAAGAAAAAATGTCAATTGCTTTAGGTCGTTTGGCGAAAGAAGATCCATCGTTCCGCGTTCGTACAGACGAAGAATCTGGTCAAACAATTATTGCTGGTATGGGTGAGCTTCACCTTGACATCATCGTTGACCGTATGAAGCGTGAATTCGGTGTTGAAGCGAACATTGGTAAACCAATGGTTGCTTACCGTGAAACGATCAAAAAGTCTGTTGAACAAGAAGGTAAGTTTGTTCGTCAAACAGGTGGTAAAGGTAAATTCGGTCATGTATATGTTCGTTTAGAACCTATGGATGTTGAAGAAGCTGGTAAAGAATACGAATTCGCTGAAGAAGTTGTCGGCGGTACTGTACCTAAAGAATTCTTTGGTGCGGTTGATAAAGGTATTCAAGAACGTATGAAGAATGGTGTATTGGCTGGTTACCCTGTTGTGGGTATCAAAGCGACATTATTCGATGGTTCTTACCATGATGTCGACTCTGATGAATTGTCGTTCAAAATGGCTGGTTCATATGCTTTCCGTGACGGTTTCATGAAAGCAGATCCTATCCTTCTTGAACCAATCATGAAAGTTGAAGTTGAAACTCCAGAAGACTACATGGGCGATATCATGGGTGACTTAAACCGTCGTCGTGGTATGGTTCAAGGTATGGACGATCTTCCTGGTGGAACAAAAGCAATTAAAGCAGAAGTTCCATTGGCTGAGATGTTTGGTTACGCGACTCAAATGCGTTCTATGTCTCAAGGTCGTGCGACGTATTCTATGGAATTCGCTAAATACGCTGAAACTCCACGTAACGTGGCGGAAGGCATCATCGCTAAGTTCCAAGCTGGCGGTAAAAAAGGTGACGACGAGTAATCTTTCGATTACTATATTACCCAACTAAAATTTAGTTAAAAAACCAAGTGCTCATGGGCGACCCTCATGAGCAGTTTATAAAGGAAGATCATCATGGCTAAAGCCAAGTTTGAACGTAATAAACCACACGTAAACGTGGGTACAATTGGTCACGTTGACCATGGTAAAACAACTTTAACTGCTGCGATTGCAACTATCTGTGCAAAAACTTACGGCGGTGAAGCGAAAGATTACTCACAAATCGACTCAGCTCCTGAAGAAAAAGCACGTGGTATTACAATTAATACATCACACGTAGAATACGATTCTCCAATCCGTCACTACGCTCACGTAGACTGCCCGGGTCACGCCGATTATGTTAAAAACATGATTACTGGTGCTGCTCAGATGGACGGCGCGATCCTTGTATGTGCTGCGACTGATGGTCCAATGCCACAAACTCGTGAACACATCCTTCTTTCACGTCAGGTTGGTGTACCTTACATCATCGTATTCTTGAACAAGTGTGACCTTGTTGATGATGAAGAATTGCTTGAATTGGTAGAAATGGAAGTTCGTGAACTTCTATCTACTTATGACTTCCCAGGTGATGACACTCCAGTTATCCGTGGTTCAGCACTTGCAGCGCTTAATGGTGATGCTGGTCAATATGGCGAATCATCAGTTCTTGCTCTTGTTGAAGCGCTTGACTCTTACATCCCAGAACCAGAGCGTGCTATCGATAAAGCATTCTTGATGCCAATCGAAGATGTATTCTCAATCTCAGGCCGTGGTACAGTAGTAACTGGTCGTGTAGAAGCGGGTATCGTAAAAGTTGGTGAAGAAGTTGAAATCGTAGGTATCAAAGATACGGTTAAGACAACTGTAACTGGCGTTGAGATGTTCCGTAAACTTCTTGACGAAGGCCGTGCTGGTGAGAACTGTGGTATCTTACTTCGTGGTACTAAGCGTGAAGACGTACAACGTGGTCAAGTACTTGCTAAACCAGGTACAATCAAGCCGCACACTAAATTCGATGCAGAAGTATACGTACTTTCTAAAGAAGAAGGTGGTCGTCACACTCCATTCCTTAACGGTTACCGTCCACAGTTCTACTTCCGTACAACTGACGTAACTGGCGCGATCAAATTACAAGATGGCGTTGAAATGGTTATGCCTGGTGACAACGTAGAAATGTCAGTAGAATTAATTCACCCGATCGCAATGGACCCAGGTCTACGTTTTGCGATCCGTGAAGGTGGTCGTACTGTAGGCGCTGGTGTTGTTGCTAAAGTAACTGCATAATCGCTTAGAGTGATAAAAAAACACCCCTTTGGGGTGTTTTTTTATGCCTATTGTTTTTGTATTTCTTGTCTTACTATCGAAACTCTAGTCTTCAATTAAATTTTTCTTTTAGGTTAGAAAAGTAGTTTCACTTATCACTCCTTTTCTCTTGCGTCGAAAATTTTAATACTTAATTAAAATTTCCTCCTCATGTCCTAAACTGATAATACGCTGTCCTAAACTGCACTTAATTGATTCGTATAAAAACGTAATATAAAACTCAAGAAAACGAACAAAAGTGCTCAGTGAAGATATTTCACTGAAAAGGAGTAGGTAGCATGAATGCTAAAGTAAATGTTTCGAATCGTGCAGGTGCAAGTTTCCCAGTACGTCGTATGAATTTTGATTTTGATCAGGTTCCAGAATATTGGGTCAGTGGCTCTGCTGGTCTAACGCATTTTATGACAGGTTTATCTGCATTATTCCCAGACGGTGAAAAACTCTTCATCGATTCGGTTCGTGCTGTACGTTACCACCCAGCCATTAAAGATAACGATAAACTGCAAAAAGAAATCAGTGCTTTTATTGGTCAAGAAGCCATGCATACCCAAGAACATGTCAACTTTAATGCTTCCGCTCAAAAATATGGACATGACGTTGAAACCTTGGAACGAAGAACAGGTGTCGTCATTCAAACGGGTCGTAAACTATTTGCTAAATTAGTAAAGCCATTTGGTATGACACAAGAAATGGTAGATTTGACCGCAACAACGGCACTGGAGCATTTTACTGCAACGATTGCTTCGGAGTTGCTACGTAATCCGCATATTCAAGCATTGATGCAAGACAAGACCATGGAATATATGTGGTTATGGCATGCGGTAGAAGAAAATGAACATAAAGCAGTTGCCTATGATGTGTATGAGGAAATTTTTGGTCGTGGCGTAAAAGCATACGCATTACGTAATACTGCACTGGTTGTTTCGATGGTTGCGATTTTTCTGACCCAATCTTCATTCGTTATAAAACTATTGAGAGATGATGGAAAATTGAACCTGAAAGAATTGGGTATGATTTATCAATATGCCTATAGTCCATCGAAAGGAATTATCGCTGGAATGGCGGGTGAAATGCTGGCGTACTTCAAACCTGGTTTCCATCCCAATGATTTAGATACCGTACAACTATTACAAGATTGGAAGGCAAAATTAGGTCTGTAAAATCTCTTTGGTTTAGCTCTGTAATTACTGAAAAGGGGACAATCAATGTTGTCCTTTTTTCATTTTAATTGTTCATTTCATACAAGATTTTCAGCAGATTCAGATGTCCTCATATGATGTTTTTCTGACCTTATCTGCACTTATTTCATGCACTGAAAAGAGCGTATAAATAAAGTATAAAAACAATCAGGCAAAAAATATTTATCGCGTAGGAGAACAAGGTATGAATGCGAAAGTCAATATTTCAAACCGAGCTGGCGCCAGTTTTCCTGTACGTCGCATGGATTTTGAATTTGGTGAAGTACCACGTTATTGGGCTAATGGCGATGCAGCATTAACACATTTTATGACTGCACTTTCAGCGTTATTCCCAGAAGGTGAGCAGTTCTTTGTGAATAGCACCCGTGCGGTGCGAAATGATCCCAAACTTGTAGATGAGCGACTTCAGAAAGAAATCAGTGCCTTTATTGGTCAAGAAGCAATGCACTCTAAAGAGCATTTGGCCTTTAACGCTTCGGCTGAAGCGTATGGTTATAAAGTACGTGAAATGGAAGAACAAACTGGCCGGTTAATTAATAGAACCATTGGTATTGCTTCAAAAATTTTAAAACCTTTTGGTTTTAGTAAAGAAATGATTGGTTTAACGGGAACCTGTGCGTTGGAACACTTTACTTCTACCATTGCTGAAGAGTTATTAAGTAATCCCGATATCCAAGCCATGTTTATGGATCAAACCATGTATCATTTATGGATGTGGCATGCGGTAGAAGAAAATGAGCATAAAGCGGTTGCTTTTGATGTCTATCAAGCCATGTATGGTCAAGGTGTTAAAGCGTATTTTATGCGTTCATTAGCTTTAGTCATCGCAATGGGGCTCATTTTTGTTACTCAATCTTATTTCACGGCCAAACTGCTGCAAACAGATGGCAAGCTGACATGGCGTGATAGCAAATACATGATTAAATTTATGTATGGCTATAAAGGTTTTATGACCCGTCAAATTCCGACCTTATTAGATTTTTTAAGACCGAAATTTCATCCGAATGATGACGATACTACCGCGCTTTTGAATAAATGGCGCGCTGAATTAGGTTTTAATCTAAGTTAAGGATATAGGGCAGTAAAACTGCCCATTTTTTTATTCAAATTTTGTTTTAAATTGCTGATAATCTGCATCAGTATTTTATAGAGTGATAACTCGTGATTCGATTGATGCAAGAAAATGACTTGGAGAGTGTGACTGAGATTGAGGGCTTGGTGCAAAGCCATCCTTGGTCTAGGCAGCAGTTCCAAGAATCCTTGGTTTCGTATCAATGTACGGTTTATCAGCAAGCCAATCAGGTGGTGGGTTTTTGTATTCTACAGCCAGTTTTAGATGAAGCAAATTTATTGTTGATGGCGATACATCCAAGCCAGCAAGGTAAGGGGCTCGGTTATAAATTGTTGGATGAGTCTATTCAACAGTTAAAAAACAATCCAATTCAGATTTTTTTAGAAGTCCGTGAAAGTAATACAGCCGCCATTGGTTTGTATGAAAAAACCGGCTTTCATCAAATTGACTTACGCAAAAATTATTATCCCAATACGGATGGCTCAAGAGAGCATGCTGTGATTATGGTCAAAACATGCACCGATGATTTTGCTGCATTATTTAATAATTAAATTATTCCACTCAGAGGGGAGCGTACTCATCAATGAATTTCCTAGCTGATGGATTTCATGGTCTGAGAGCGGGCGATTGAGTCGACGCCATTGTCCATCGAGCAATAACTCCAGTGGGGTATATTGCGATTTATAATTCATTTTAGGTGAATGTGGTACCCAATAGCCTAAGTAGAGATAATCTAGGTTTAGTGTGCGTACATATTCGATTTGTTTGAGAATCGCGAAAACACCGAGTGAGCGACGTTGCTCATCTGGATCAAAAAAGGTATAAACCGCTGAAAGTCCATCATCCATTAAATCACAGGTTGAAACCCCAATCAGCTTTTGATCTTTCCACAACTCAATAAAGAAACTTTCTGTACAGCTATGTACAAGAAATTTCTCAAACTGATCTAGGCTGGCAGGAAACATATCGCCATCGGCATGGCGTTCATTGATATAACGTTCATATAGGTCGTAATGTTGTTGGGTTGCCTGTGAGGTTGGCAAGATACTCATTTGTAAATCTTGATTGCGTTTCCATGCCTTTTTTTGGCTGCTGTTCATTTTAAATTCTTGAACAGGAACACGACAGGATAAACACTGGCGACACAGATGACATTCTGGACGATAGACAAAATCGCCGCTACGACGAAAACCGACACGAGAAAGTTCTGACAAGGTCACCACATCAATACGGTGAATTGGATCTAAAAACACCATCCGTGCCGATTTGTTATCGAGATAACTGCAATCATGTGGCGGCGTAATATAGTACTGTAAGTCATTTAAAAGGGACTTGGGTTGATATGATTTCATTAATCTGTCCCTCCAAGGCGTTCATCCGTTAACCGTCTAATTTTGCAAAAACTGCTATTGTTTTACTTGAAAATACACGTTCTTGATAACTTTTCCAATTGATAGAGGGGGCAATAATTACATCTTGTAACGATTTAAGATAGTCTTGGCGAGAAAGTGTACGGGCACCAAGGCTCAGAAGATGATCATTGACCAATTGGCAATCAATCCAAGGCAACTGATTTTCTTGTCCAATCAGCATCAGGGTGTAGAAAGCCATTTTAGAAACATCGGTTTCGGTACTAAACATCGACTCTCCAAAGCAGCCTTTACCAATACTGACTCCATATAAGCCACCAACCAATTTATCCTGCTGCCAGACTTCAACACTGTACGCATATCCTGTTTGGAATAATGCGCAATAGCCTTCAATGATATCTTCACTGATCCAGGTTTCATTGGCATAACTACGTGGCATAGAGCATGAGCGAATCACTTGTTCAAAAGCATGATTGACGGTAATTCGATAATCATGTTTCTTCATATTTCGAAGCAAAGATTTACTCGGTTTATAGGCATGAGGTTCGATAATGCACCTTGGCTCGGGACTCCACCAGCAAATCGGTTCATCTTCATTGAACCAAGGAAATAATCCATGCGTATAAGCTTCAAATAAAGTAGAAGGCGACAGATCAGCTCCAATACAGATAAATCCTTGACCTTCGGGATCAGCTTCAACTGGATTGGGGAAAATATAATATGAGGGCGGAAGCAGTTGCATAGCACAAAAAGTAAATAACAATCATTTTAAGCTAACTGAAGTTGTCAGGAATGGCAATCTTCGTTATTGCCATTCCCATATCGGGTTTAACTAAATAAGCGCAGTTGTTTAGCAATATGGAGTTTTTTGCTGTCCAAGAACAATTGTGCTTTGCCTTGAATAATTTCGAGGCTTTGTTCTTGGTCCGATACGGTTTTCCCTTCACTGTTCAAAACTAACCAATTCAGTTGATTCAGCACATCCTGCACATAATGAGCAAATTCGCTCGCAGACTTTAGACCTTCAACAAAATGTGCGCGATAAAACAATTGATGGAAGTGTTCTGTTGCTAAACCGATACCCGTAATTGGGCTAATCAACACATTATAGTTTTGATGAAAGCTGGCTTGTTGCAGTAAATAATGATTCAAACGGTGGCATTGCTCCAACGTCTGCTGCTTTGGCTCTAAGCTCTGGCAGGGTTGGGCCAGTCCGAGATGCGAGAGAATGACCAAGGCATTGAGAATTTTGGCATAATTGAGCTGAGGAAGACTTTGCTCTAATTCAGCAATGGTCAGTGGGCGATAGTTTTCCTGAGCAAATTTATCTCCAATAGGCTGATAAATTTCTTCAATGAGATTAAATGTTCCTAACAGGCCACTGATACTGGTTGGGAGTTGTTCCTTGGCCGTCAGTAATACAAAGGCCGTTTTGCGCAGTCGTTCTTGTGTTTGTAACGGGGTTAAATTATTTTTCCCTCGAATAAACAGATCGCGTCTAAATTGGGTATTGGCAAAATAGTCACGGCATTGTTCTTTGAAAATGGGATGTTCAATGGCATTTAGAAAGGCTTGGTGTTGCTCAGAAAAATTAATATTATCTAAGTGTGTACTTAAATCGGTTGAGCCTGCATAAGACAGTTTGATTTCATCCAGAATTCGGACAATCTGCTGAAAGGAAAAACATTGCCAGTCTTGATTGAGATATTCGTGAATCAAATAATTGGGATTTTGTTGTTTTAAATCGGCTACTTTTTGCAATGCATTGGGATTGCGTTGGGCAAAAATAGGGTTTTGTTGCAATAAATCTTCACTAAAGTTTAGTGCTTCATTGACCTTTTGCAGTGGATTGGTGCTTTTACTATTGAACTTGAAGTGACTATGGAACAACTCGCGAATTGGCATATTGGCTGCCCAACCCGTAACACAGTTATAGCTAATATAAACAATACCATTGGGCTTTAGAAACTTGCGGATAAATTTAAGAATAATGTATTGATTCTCATAGCTGATCCAACTCCAGATCCCATGCAAGCTAATAGAGTCAAACATGGGCAAGTCAGAACGATGCAGTAACTCTTCAAAGCTGTCGTCATAGAAATAGTGTTCGGTCTTGCTTTGTTCAGCCAGCTGATTGGCATGAGCTGCGTGGGCTGGATTGAAGTCCGTTCCATAAAATGCGGCTTCATTCGAGGTTGCATGAATATTAATGCTGACGCCCTGACCGAAGCCCAGTTCGCAATGATGATGATTTTCCTGAAAGTCTGGGCTATCGATACCGTTCAAGAGTAAGCAAAACTTTTGGAAATTCGGGCTGAGGTCTCGATAATAACCGTAGGTATAGTTCACTTCCGTTTGGTAGCCATTCGTCCAGGTCGTTGTCATTGATATATCCTAAAAGGCTGATTGCAGGTGTGTGTAAAAAGTCGTCAATTTTTTGATTGTATGGATAGTTGCATAAAAAAACCACCAAAGATTGGTGGTTTTTCGATATTGGCCTAATTAGTTTAGATTATCGAGATATTTCTCTGCATCTAAAGCCGCCATACAGCCTGATCCTGCAGAAGTAATGGCCTGACGGTAGATACTATCAGCAACATCACCCGCAGCAAAAACACCTTCAACAGAGGCCGCAGTGGCATTACCCGCAGTACCGCTATGTACCTGAATATAACCATCCCGTAGATTTAATTGACCTTCAAACATGCCAGTATTCGGTTTATGTCCAATCGCAACAAACAAGCCTTGAACTTGAACATCCTGCGTGCTTGCATCTTGGGTAGATTTAATGCGAACAGCCGTTACGCCAGTTTTGTCCCCCAAGACTTCATCGACTTGATGGTTCCAGATAATGCTGATTTTGCCTTCTTTTTCTTTGGCGAAAAGATGATCTTGCAAAATCTTTTCTGAACGTAAGCTGTCACGACGATGAACCAGTGTGACATGCGCTGCAATATTAGAAAGATACAGTGCTTCTTCAACGGCTGTATTACCTCCACCGACAACCATGACATTCTGGTTCTTGTAGAAGAAGCCATCACAGGTTGCACATGCGCTCACACCTTGCCCCATAAATGCGGCTTCTGACTCAAGACCTAAATACTGTGCTGTCGCACCTGTTGCAATAATTAGCGCATCACATGTGTACTCTTCCATATCGCCTTTGAGCACGAATGGGCGAGTGTTAAGATCTACTTCATTGATATGATCGTAGACGATTTCTGTACCGAAACGTTCCGCATGAGCTTGCATACGTTCCATTAGTACAGGCCCCGTTAATCCTTCTGGGTCACCTGGCCAGTTGTCAACTTCAGTGGTCGTTGTTAATTGACCACCGAGTTGCAAACCTGCAATCAGTGTTGGCTTGAGGTTAGCACGTGCTGCATATACTGCTGCGCTATAGCCTGCAGGACCAGAACCCAAAATAATTAATCGTGAGTGACGAGCGCTCATTAAAGAACATCCTTTTTATATTGAAACTGCTAAAATTATACGTGAATCCAGCGGGGAGTGGGGTAAATCGATCGGGATAATATTGATTAACTCAATCGAATTGAACTATATCCGTGCAGGATGTTAACAACAACAGTAAACAATCGTGCATCTTTTTTGTAAGAACGAGTGCATAATATAAAACTTATTGATTAAGGTAATTTAGACCTTAAAAGATACCAACAAATAACGAATTGGGTTACAGGACTGTATATGACTGCGGTGTCAAGTGTTTATGCACAACGCTTTTTAATGACATTATTTTTGATTTCTTTTGGCATTTATTTATTTCTTGCCACAGTAACCTATACACCGTTTGATCCGGGCTGGATGCATATTTCCAGTGATACCCAACAGGTCTCAAACGCCAGCGGTGTAGCGGGTGCTTGGATCGCAGATTTACTGTTCGGTTTTCTGGGGTGGGCGAGTTTACTTATCCCGATTTTCTTGTTTATTGAAGCCATTCAAGTGTGGTGGCCGAGAAGTTTTCTCAATCGTCCATTTCGTTATGCAGCTCAGTTTTTCTTGATTCTTTCAATTTCCAGCTTGTTGTATCTGCATTGGAATACACCCGCAGATACTTTGGATAATGCGGCAGGGGGGATCATTGGTTATGAATTGGGGCAAAGCTTATCGCATTTGTTGACCATTTATGGTGCAACCTTGTTCTTACTCGCGTTTAGTATTTTATTATTGACCTTGGCTTTTGGGATTCAGTGGAACAAAACTTGGGCAACATTGAAAAATACACCTGCTTATCTACAAGATTTATTCTATAAAAATGTACCTCAGCATGAGTCTGCGTATGATCTGACCGAGCAACTGGCAGCTTCTGAAACAGCAGCAATCAAAAATAAAGCAGTAAAAGACTCGGACTCTGCACCAGAGATGGATGCGCCTAAAGCCAATCAGGTTCAGGCAAAACTGATTAAAATTGATGATTCACATCATCAGTTGATGGCGGAAAAATTATTTGCTGATGTGGTTGCGAAAGAACAACAGGGCAGTACCCAAGCTCAAATAGCTCCGCAAGAAGACGCGTTTGAACAGACCTTACAACGTGCACATCAGTTTGAAAATGAAAGTCAACGTCTGGTTCAAACGGGTGAAGTATGGCGTGCCTTACAGCGTGATGATGCCAGCCATAAACAAGAGATTGATGCATTGTTGAGAGCTGCAGATGATTCTGCCCAGTTCACAGCGCCTGCTGCACATGTAGCAACAGCTCAAACAGCCAATCATAGTCATCTAGATTGGAACGATGACCAAATCTTTGATGAGTTATTGGCTGCTGTACCGAATAGTAAGACAGCAACAGATTTACATACGCCGTTTACGCAAGAGCCTCCATCTCATCCTTCTCCGCGTGGGGATGATATTGAATTTGAATCAGATATCGAAGCACTTATCACCGAGTCTGCACGACCTGTAGCTCAGCAGCCTTATATTGCTCCAGCACAAAATACAATCCATCCTGTTGCAGAAGAAACGCACGGCACTGCTGAACAGGATAGAGATGACTTTCGTGATCTTATGGTGGAGGAAGAGCGCGAACAAGCATCTCCTCGTAGTAGCAGTTATGCCCAATCCTCTGCTTTTGTAAAAGCACCGATTGAGGTCGCTGCGCCGAAAGAAACCTTGTCTAAAGAAGCCTTTATCGAAGCATGGCAGGAAACGGCGGGTAAAGCAGATCCAGATACGGATTTAGATCTCGAAGAAGATTTTGATCTAGATGCTCCGTTAACGGATGCGTTTGGTCGTCCAATGTCACGCGCCATGCAAGTCGCGCAAAAACGCCGTGATCTACCGACTTTACCGGGTCTGGAATTGCTGGATGAAGTTGATCCAAATAAAAAGGTCAATTTTACCGCTGAGCAACTCGCGCGCCTTTCTGAGCTTTTAGAGATTAAACTACAAGAGTTTAATGTGAAGGCGCAGGTAGTCGAAGCTCAGCCGGGACCAGTCGTAACACGCTTTGAACTCGATCTTGCACCGGGTGTAAAAGCCTCTAAAGTGACCAATATTTCACGCGATCTGGCACGTTCAATGTCGATGGCATCTGTTCGTGTGGTTGAAGTGATTGCAGGAAAACCATATATCGGAATTGAAGTACCAAATAGTAGCCGTGAAATGGTGCGGTTGATTGAGTTATTGAAAACGCCAGCTTTTGAAGACCCTGCGGGTTTGCTCTCTATGGCGATGGGTAAAGACATCTCAGGTAATCCTGTCATTACTGACCTCGGTAAAGCGCCACATATGCTGGTTGCAGGGACCACAGGTTCTGGTAAGTCGGTTGCAGTCAACTCGATGATCCTTTCGATGTTATTGAAGTACACACCTGATCAGTTACGTTTGATTCTAATTGATCCGAAACAGCTCGAATTGGCTAACTATAACGATATTCCACACTTATTAACGCCTGTAGTCACTGACATGAAAGATGCGGTCAGTGCATTAAACTGGTGTGTGAATGAGATGGAACGCCGTTATAAACTGATGTCATTCCTGAAAATTCGTAAACTCAGTGACTATAACCGTAAGGTCGAAGAGGCGATTGCCAATGGTGAGGATTTAATTGATCCTACATGGAAAGCCAGTGATTCTGTTGTGGGTGAGCGTGCACCGCGTTTGGCGCCATTACCATCGATTGTAATTGTTGCGGATGAGTTTGCCGACATGATCATGCAGGTCGGTAAAAAAGCCGAAGAAATGATTACCCGTTTGGCACAGAAATCGCGTGCAGCAGGAATTCACTTACTGCTTGCAACACAGCGTCCTTCGGTTGACGTGATTACAGGTTTGATTAAAGCCAATATTCCAACCCGCGTTGCTTTACGCGTAAACAGTAAAATTGACTCGCGCACCATTCTCGACGCAGGTGGCGCGGAAGACTTGCTCGGTCATGGTGATATGTTGTTCTTGGGGCCGGGTAAAATCGAGCCTGAGCGTGTCCATGGTGCATTTATTAGTGATGATGAAGTCAACCGTATTTGTGATGCTTGGCGTGAACGTGGTGAGCCTGATTATGTCGATGAGATCCTGACACCATTTGATGAAGAGCCAACTTCTCGTGGCTTTGAAGATGGCGATGGTGACCCAAGCCGTGATGCGTTATATGACCAATGTGTTTCCTTTGTGCTGGAAACCCGTAAGGCATCCACCTCGTCGCTGCAGCGTAAATTTAGCTTGGGTTATAACCGTGCGGCGCGCATTATTGACCAGATGGAAGAGAATGGCATTGTCAGCTCAATGGGCGCCAATGGTAAACGGGATATTCTGGTTTAATCAGCAGTGATCTAATAAAAAAGCCTCTATGATTAGAGGCTTTTTTATGGCTTTATTTTTTAAGTCATTAAGCAAATTTTGCCAATACTTCTAGGAAACCATCTTTTTGACGTGGGAACTGTGCAATCACATCATGAATGCGCTGACCTTCTGGGTTGGTGGCATTCAAGTTACGGCCATCGGCCAAAAACTGAGTAATTAAGCGCTCATAGTCATTTGGGCGCATATGTTTGAAGGCATGATAAAGCACGTGAAAGTCAGCATTGACGCCAGTGGGAGGAAGTTGGTTAAGGTAGGCAAACACACGCTCATCTGACCATTCTTCATTGAAAGTTGCTGGCTGTGATAATGCCATGACAATCTCCTCAGTCTTATAAAATAATAAAGGCAAAATCCTTGAAGTGGAGGAAAGCCATGCTTTCCTGATCCACCCGCGTATTTTGCCTTTATTTGCGAGAAATCGCTAATGAAAAAACTTCTATCGATCTTCAGGTAAATTGATATTCATTTCTAACATTTCGATATTTGCTTCTGAACGAACCTGCATTTGAATATGCTGTTCATCCACACCACGAACATAACGACTCACCACCTGCATGATTTCTTTCTTCATCTGGTCGATTTTGTCTTGGCCTAGGCGACGACCTAAACCTTGCTCAGAGGCAACAATGACCTTTAAACGATCTTTGGCAGTTTGTGCACTTGATGGTTTTTCATCACTGCTAAAAAGTTTACTCCAGAATCCTGCCATAATTACGCTCCAAATAGTCTAGCTAACCAACCTTTTGGCTGTACTGCAATGTGTCGATAAGGACGGTCTTCACCAAGGAAGCGAGCCACTAAGTCATCATAAGCCTGACCAGCTTTTGCTTCTGAATAAAGAATCACTGGCTTACCTTCGTTTGATGCTTGGAGTACGCTTGGGCACTCAGGAATAACCCCTAATGTCGGCACACGTAAAATATCTTTTGAAATATCATCGATCGTCAACATTTCTTGTTTATCAGCACGTTCTGGGTTAAAACGAGTGATACATAAATGCTTACGGATACGTCCTTCATTTTGCTCAACTTTTTTGGTTTTGCTGTCGAGCATACCAATAATGCGGTCTGAGTCACGAACTGATGAAATTTCTGGGTTAGTGACAATGATTGCCTCATCCGCATGATACATGGCTAAAATCGCACCGCGTTCAATCCCCGCTGGCGAGTCACAGATGATGTAGTCAAACTCTTGAGAAAGTTCATCAATCACACGTGCAACACCCTCATCACTCAAGGCATCTTTATCACGAGTTTGTGATGCAGGGAGAATGTATAAGTTTTCAATATCTTTATCACGGATCAGCGCTTGTTGTAAGCGTGCTTCATTATTAATGACATTGACGAAATCATAAACAACGCGGCGTTCGCAGCCCATAATCAAATCTAGATTACGTAAACCTACATCGAAATCAATCACAACAGTTTTATGACCACGTAGGGCTAAACCTGTTGCAAAAGATGCGCTTGTTGTAGTTTTACCTACACCACCTTTGCCTGACGTTACGACAACAATTTTGGCCACCGAATCCACTCCTATTTATGGTCATACGCCCCTAAAAGGGCTTATTTGGTGCTTAAAACTCAATTAAATAAATTAAAACTGCAAGGCTTCAAATTCAAGTTCTTGCTTGTTATTTAAATAAATATGTACAGGCTTTTTGATCATATCTTTGGGAATATCATCTGCAACACAATAGGTCCCTGCAATCGAAATTAATTCTGCTTCTAGCGAGTGGCAGAAAATACGTGCCGCAGCTTGCCCACCTGCACCTGCAATGACTCTACCACGAGCGTTGCCATAAATGTGAATATTTCCAGATGCAATGACCTCTGATCCACTATTCATGCCGGCATTTAAGATGATATCGCCTTGATCTTGTACCAAACATTGGCCTGTACGCAAAATCTCATCATGATAAGAGGTGATATACGCATTCGATGTGTTTTTTTGTGGTGTTTGTATTGCAGAGTTATCTGCTGTTTTTGCAGGCGCATGCTCAACCACTTGCTCTTTTGATGCTTTGATACGCTGCAAGGGCTGATCTGTTGGTAGTACAGGGAATTGAATTGCACGAGCTTCATCACCCAAAATACCATCAATAACGGCCATTGGCTGTAGGCCTAAATCAATGAGCAGTTGAATGAGCGCAATCAGTTCTTGTTCAACAGTACTGTCGATAATGACCAATGTTCCAGTATAAGAACCTTCGTTCAGGGTATTGCTAAGTTGCTGGCGGATTGCATTATGGTCATTGGTGTCGAAAGTCAGTCGACTAAAATTGACCATTCTGCCCGTAATCCGTATGTCAGCCATAATTTATCCTTCAGGGCTTTTTAAGCGCTCTATTGTGTTAAAGCAGTTGTAAATAAAAGCAAATGCTAGAACAAATTACACCAATTCTCTAGCTTGATTGGTAATTTTTCTTGTAATCATTCCGCTTTTTTATCCAATTGATCAGATTCTTGCAAAGTTTGCTGCCATTGTTTGACTTTGACCTGTTTTCGAATGGCTTCTAGGCTTTCATAGACCACAGACTCAACCAGTTCTTCCAGATATTGATTGTCGATATTTAACTCACTCACTTTTTGCGCAATCAACTGATAATTCTCATTGGGTCTTTCTGTTGAACCTGCTGTAAATGGTTCAATCAGACCAGCACTAATATTTTCTCCTAAGCGTTGACCAATGCTTTGAATTTGTTGTTCGATTTTTCCACCTACGATTGGAATCAAACGCAACAATTGTGTTAGCTCAGGGGTGTCTTCAATGGCTTGGTTAACAATGACACCAACTTTTTGAGTAATCATTGGTTGTTGCTGTTGCAAAGCACTGGCAAGCGACTCTTGTAACATTGAGGCAAGCGTTACTGTAAAGAGCTGGCGATGATGGTCAACTAAATCATGAATAATTTTTTTATGACTGGAACTGGTTTCAAGCTCATGTCGAACGCCATCGATCACCGTGATGACAACACGGTCAGATAGCTCTTCCATCACCACGCGATAATAGAAAATAGCTTTGGTGCGCATCCCCTCGGGGATCACTTTATACCCTAGTTCATGCAAACGATAAGCAATAATCCCAGCCCGAAATAATCGTAAAAAACGTAAATGCGGAATAATCGCAATAATCTCGTACCAATGTACAAAAGGGAAAAACCACCATCGCGCATGATGCTTTTGTACAATTGATAAAAACCAACGTACGCCGAGTTCTACAATCAAGAAGATAATGAACCAGGCCTCTGTGGTAATGACCCACGGATGTAAATGGGTTCGATAGAACTCAAGCACATTGGCCAAATGAATGGTATTAAAAAACCAGGCGCCGATATTGCTCATCAGGAAAAAGTTCATGCCTAAGCAGAACAAATTGAAAACAATAATAAAAACCATGAAAATGTCATAGACCAAAAACAGCTTAAAGAACGGGCTGTTCGGATTAACATAGCTATATTTAGAGTTTTTTCCTGAGTCTTGCTCGGTCATGTTTGTGCTCAATCCCTGAAGAGATTATTGATGATACTTGGCTTTCATTTGTGTAATCAGCTGGTCCTTTTCTGTCCAGATCTGATCAACCCATTTTTGGAAGCGTTCACGATAAATAGGATCATCTTCATAATTGCCGCCAATGACCCATTCGGGAATATCGATTTTACGTAAATCTACCGCAATACGGGAGACATCTCCAAGCCAAAACTCACCATAACCTGGTGCACCGTCAGGATAAACAATGGTCATATCGACGAGGGCATCAATTTGATCACCCAGAATATTAAGCGCCAAGGCTAAACCACCTGCTTTAGGTTTGAGCAGATTTTGGAAAGGGGATTGCTGTGCAGCATGTTTTTCAGGGGTAAATCGAGTGCCTTCTAAATAGTTTAATAAAGTAAATGGCTGGCTGAGTAATTGTTCACAGGCTTTACGTGCTTCCAGCATATCACGCGATTTTAGTTCTGGATTTTGGGCAATCTGTTCTTTGCTATGACGTTTCATCATCGGGAAGCCCAAGATTTTGAACGCTTGGCCTACAAATGGAATAAAAATTAGTTCCCACTTGGTAAAGAAACGCGTCAAGGGCATGCGGGTTAGGCCAAAATACTGATTCACGGTGGTATCTACCCAACTTTGATGATTACAGATCATCATATATCGACCTTGTAAATTAAGATCGAGCTGCTCATCAATACTGATGTCCCAGTGTAAATCGGGCAATACATGGTCAATTAACCAGTTGTTAACCCCTAACCAACTGTTGGTAATTTGAATGTTGGTTTCATCGACTTTTGCAGATTTTTTGAATAATTTGGTTAAACCTAAAGCAAGTACAGGTGGACCATGAAAAAAGGTACTTCCAGTAATTACTGAACTAACGGTTAATCCTTTACTGACTTTTTGCAATAGGGATGCTTTTTTATTCACGGTAGCCATAAATTCAGCCTTGAGTGCATATGTTTGAAAAAAGAGATGTTCCAACTATAAACAACAGATGTTGAAATACAACTGTATATTTTAAGATATTGACATTTTTTATATATTCACCCGATAAGCTGATTTCAATAAATGAAAGGGCAACTTGAAATATAATGTCATATTTAAAATTCAAACGATTTTTGTTTTGTGATATATGTCTCAATTTGTCTTTAAGAGTGAGATCTGATTAATATTGGAGAAATTGTGTTGCTGCAATCAAGTAAAATGCATCAAAATATTACAAAAATACAAATAAACTGTTTATTATTAACAAAATATCAATGGTCTAGCTGAATTTTCTCATTCATTATTTGTCCAGACAACAAAATACATAGACAGGAGCTACGCAATGCGTGCATTAGTAATTTCAACACTCGTAGGGGCTGGTTTGGTTCTTTCTGGTTGCCAAACTACGGGAAATGGCGGTAACGGTTTTGAATATGACAAAGCTGCAATGGGCGCAGTACTTGGTACAGCCTTAGGTTACGGTATTTCTAAAGGTATTGGTAACGGTAGCAGTTCGCAAAATAACCGTGCGATGGCAATTGGTGCGGTTCTTGGCGGTGCAAGTGGCTTATATCTTGATAATAAAGAGAAAAAGTTACGTGAACAAATGGCTGGTACAGGTGTAGAAGTTGGCCGTAATCCAGATGGTTCTGTTCAGCTCATTATGCCTGGTAGCATCACCTTTGATACCAACAAATCAAACATCAAACCTAATTTTTACGGTACTTTAAACAAAGTAGCACAAACTTTAGCTGAAGATAACAAGAGTGCGATCCTTGTAACGGGTTATACCGATAACACAGGTAATGATTCAATCAACCTTCCATTATCTCAAGCACGTGCTCAATCTGTTAAAAACTATTTAGCAGGTCAAGGTATTTCTGGTAGCCGTATTGATGCTCAAGGTTTAGGTTCAGCAAACCCAATCGCATCAAACACAACTGCTGCTGGTAAAGAGCAAAACCGTCGTGTAGAAATCAGCATTTATGCGAAACAGTAATTTTTACTGATTTCTAAAAAACCACCTTCGGGTGGTTTTTTTATGGCATGCTAAAACTTACGACAAGCTATGTCGTGATTATAAAATTGAAACATCATAATTTATACATATCCCTAGATTTACTATTGGGATTATAAAACAGAGATGTCTATAATTGTGCTCGAAAAATCAGGCTCGGAAACGAGAGAGGTATAACCCATGTCATCTGCCAGTCAACTCAATGACAAGCAACTTGAAGCAATGAAATATGTTCAGGGGCCATTGTTGGTACTTGCAGGTGCTGGTTCAGGTAAAACTTCTGTAATCACCCGAAAAGTTGCTTTTCTGGTGCAGCAATGTGGGATTCCAGCCTATCGTATTACGGCAATGACTTTTACCAATAAAGCTGCACGAGAAATGAAGGAACGTGTGGGGAAACTGCTGTCACGTGAAGAAGCAAAAGGGCTTTCTGTTTCGACTTTCCATACTTTTGGTTTGAATTTATTGCGTCTGGAATTAAAACATTTACCACTTAAAAATAATTTCTCTATTTTAGATGCCGATGACTGCAAACGCATTCTGATGGATTTGATGCAACGCGATAATTTATCGGGGGCGGAGAGCAAAGAGCTTCTTGCTAAGGCCATGAAGAAAATTTCAGATTGGAAAAACGACTTGGTTGTGCCTGAACAAGCCCATTCAACCTGTGAAACGGTTGAAGATGTACAGTTCGCGCATCTTTATCAGCTTTATGAGCGAAATTTACGTGCCTATAACGCAGTAGATTTTGATGACTTGATCGTGATGCCAACCCGTTTGCTGCAGGAAAATGCTGAAGTACGTGACAAATGGCAAAACCGTGTTCGCTATTTACTGGTCGATGAATATCAGGATACCAATACTGCGCAATATACCTTGGTGAAGCTGTTAGTTGGCGTGATGGGGCAGTTCACCGCCGTAGGTGATGATGACCAGTCGATTTATGCATGGCGTGGGGCAAAGCCTGAAAATATGGCTTTATTGAAGGATGACTTCCATAATCTCAAAGTCATTAAACTTGAGCAAAACTATCGTTCAACCAGTCGTATCTTAAAAGCAGCCAATGCCGTAATTGAAAATAATCCGCATATCTTCGATAAGAAATTGTGGAGTGATAAAGGGCATGGTGAAACTATTCGGGTCATTACCTGTCTAAATGATGACGATGAAGCAGAACGCGTAGTGAAAGACCTGATTACGCATAAGTTAATGAATGGTAAAAACTGGAAAGATTATGCAGTGTTGTATCGGGGGAACTTCCAAGCACGTGTAATCGAGACGCAGCTGCGTCAGATGCAGATCCCGTATAAATTGTCTGGTGGCCAGTCATTCTTCGCACGCGCTGAAATTAAAGACGTGATGAGTTATTTACGCCTGATCATTAACCCGGAAGATGACAGTGCATTCTTGCGTATTATTAATACACCCAAACGTGCAATTGGCCCTGTCACTTTAGAAAAACTCGGTTTATTTGCCCAAGAAAATACCTTGTCTTTATTAACCGCATCTTCAGATCAGCGCTTAAGCATGGTGTTGCCAAAGAAAGCTGCCACACAATTACATGAGTTTGCTGATTTTATCGCAACCTTTACGCGTGAGCTGCTGGATGACGATGAGCCGATGCCGAAAGTGCGTCAAATGATCAATGAAGCAGGCTATATCGATTATATCCGTGAACAGGCCGCTACACCTGCGCAGGAAAAAACCAAACTCGACAGTATCGAAAGTTTATATAGCAGTATTCAAAATCTACTCAATCGTACCGATGATGTGGATGAGAAAAACATCGAGAGTGTGATTCGTAAGTTGGTGTTGCTGGATATGCTTGAGCAACAACAGGAAGAAGAAGACACCGATAAGGTGAATTTATTAACCCTACACGCAGCAAAAGGGTTAGAGTTTCCGTATGTTTATATGATCGGTTTGGAAGAGGAACTACTTCCACATAAAAACTCGATTGCATCGGAAACCATCGAAGAAGAGCGCCGTTTGATGTATGTAGGCATTACCCGCGCACGTCAGGGCTTGACTCTAACCTTGGCGGAGCAGCGTAAGAATGGTGGGCAAATGCGTCAAATGACGCCAAGCCGTTTCTTGGATGAGATGCCACAAGATGATTTGGAATGGCATGGCCGTAAAAAGAAATTGGCGCCGAATGTTGATCCAAAAGAGCAGGCACAGCAGTATCTCGCCAATTTAAAAGCATTATTGAAACGTTAATAGATTGTAAGTAGGAAGTTGTAATGAAAGTCCAAGTTAAAGTATTAGATGCACGTTTAGGTCAAGAGTGGGCTTTGCCTTCCTATGCAACGACGGGTTCAGCAGGTCTCGATTTGCGTGCATGTTTAGATGAAGCGATTGAAATTGCTGCCGGTGAAACTGTTTTAGTAAAAACTGGCTTGGCGATTTATATTGAAGATCCAAATTTTGCGGGTTTGATTTTACCTCGCTCAGGGCTAGGCCATAAACATGGTATTGTATTAGGTAACTTGGTTGGTCTGATTGATTCTGATTATCAAGGTGAGTTGATGGTTTCAGTCTGGAACCGTGGTCGGAATACCTTCCGTTTAGAGCCAGGTGAACGTTTAGCACAATATGTATTGGTTCCTGTCGTTCAGGCTGAGTTTGAACAAGTAAATGAATTTGTGGCAACTGAGCGTGGTGCGGGTGGTTTTGGTCACACTGGAAAACAGTAAGCTTTTTAGTCATTATCATTTTAAATGCAATGTTTTGCTGAAAAACGTTGCATTTTTCATATTGATTGTTGCTCCGATATATATTACAAAGCAGCTGATTCATTATTTTAATTTTTCTGAAAAAGAGGAATTAATTTCTTAATAGTTCTGCGTTTTATATGGATCAAAAGATTATAAAAATAGGGGCTTGCAGTGAATATACAACATACATTTCCTCTGAATATTTTCCGTGCCTACGATATTCGCGGAAAGCTAAGTAATTTAACGCCCAATATTATTTGCTCGATTGCCTACGCTTTGGCATCACAATATAAAAATGCTGAACAGACGCAGGTTGTCATTGGTTATGACGCACGGTTAAGCAGTCCCGCTTATGCCAATATCATTCAGCAGATATTTGAGCGGCAAGGATTACACGTGATCAATATTGGCTGTTGTTCCACACCCATGATGTATTTTATTGCTCGTGATTTTGGTGGTAACGGTATTATGGTGACAGCCAGCCATAATCCGAAGTCTGATAATGGTATTAAGTGGATTTTACAAGGTGAACCGCCAACACCAGAAACCATTCAACAAGTTGGACAGTTTGCACAAATCGCATTAATACAAAATGATAATATTTTCTGTTTAGAAAATACAGCACACCATATTGTTCCTGAATATTGTTTACAGTATCAACATTCCTTACTGACTGATATTCAGCTAGCGCGTCCATTAAAAGTAGTCTTAGATGGATTGAACGGTTCAGCAGGGCGTTGTGCCAAGCTGGTTTTGGAAAAACTGGGTTGTACGGTAATTGCGTTGCGTTGCGATGCCAATGGGCATTTTCCGGATCATGCACCAGATCCGTCACATGCTGAGCATTTAACCAAGTTACAGGCTGCCATTCTTGCTGAAAAAGCAGATATCGGCATTGCTTTGGATGGTGACGGTGATCGGGTGGTTTTACTGGATGAAAATGCACATATTATAAGTCCTGATCGTTTATTGTCTTTATTTGCACAAATGTGTTTACAGCAACATCCACATAAAGAAATCGTATTTGATGTGAAGTGCTCCCGTTTAGTTGCGGATACGGTACAGCGCTTGGAAGGGCGAGCTAAAATGATTCGTACAGGGAGTAGTTTCCTGCGTACCTATTTGTCTCAATCCAAAGGTGCGGCAGTATTTGGTGGTGAATATGCTGGTCATTATGTCTTTAATGATGGACGTGGCTTTGGCTATGATGATGGACTTTATGCAGCATTGCGGGTGATGGAATATCTGACTCAATCTGGTGCATCCAGCCTATCTGAGCTGTTAAGCGGCTATCCAGAACGCTGCTGTACGGAAGATACTTATATCAATACCCATGATGCCAATCCTCATCAGGTTTTAAATGATATTTCAATCTTAAGTCATGGTTTAGGGGCACGCTTAAGTAAAATTGATGGGGTAAGACTTGATTTTGACGATGGATTTGGCATTATTCGAGCATCCAATACTGGCGAATATTTTACCGTCCGTTTTGATGCAGATAATCAAAACCGATTAATTGAAATTCGTCAGAAATTTGTTGTTATGCTACAAGACCAATATCCACAGATTGCCCAAGAACTCGCACAGACCGAATAAGGAGAGACGCATGCCACATGAGCATATCGGCATTGATAAAGCAAAAATTTTGATCGAAGCTTTGCCGTATATCCAACGTTTTGCAGGAAAAACGCTGGTTGTAAAATATGGTGGTAATGCGATGACGGACCCAGAGCTAGAAAGTTCCTTTGCTCGTGACATCGTGTTGTTAAAAACCGTTGGCCTAAATCCAATTGTTGTACATGGCGGTGGTCCACAAGTGGATTCATTGTTAAAACGTCTTGGACAAGAGTCTGCTCGTATCGATGGCATGCGTGTAACCGACCAAGCCACGATGGAAGTGGTTGAAATGGTTTTGGGCGGCAGCGTCAATAAATCGATTGTTAACCTAATTAATAAGCATGGTGGACGTGCTATTGGTTTAACAGGTAAAGATGGAAACTTGTTGCGTGCTCGCAAATTATTGATGGAAAAACAGGAAGCCGATGGCTCTGTTTCGCAAATTGATTTGGGCATGGTTGGTGAAGTGACTGGTGTGAAAACCGACGTTCTGGAAATGTTCACGCAAAGCGATTTTATCCCTGTGATTGCCCCTCTTGGTGTAGACGAGGAAGGGAATACTTATAATATCAATGCGGATCTTGTGGCTGGAAAAGTTGCAGAAGCATTGGGTGCGGAAAAGTTGATTCTACTGACCAATATCAGCGGTGTATTGGACGAAAATAAAAACTTATTGACGGGTTTAAGCACGCAAGAAGTTGATCGTCTGATAGAAACTGGGGTGATTTATGGTGGCATGATTCCAAAAGTGGGTTGTGCGTTAGATGCAGTTAAAGGTGGCGTTGTAAGCGCGCATATTGTGGATGGGCGTGTACCACATGCAAGTCTATTAGAAATTTTTACCGATCATGGTGTGGGTACTTTAATTACCAATCGTGTGAAGCATTAATTCATTGTATTTGCGTTAAAAGAGACCTCTAGCAGGTCTTTTTTTGTCACGACCTGTTCATGTTTTAGTCATGTTAGTGTCATTTAAGCGATTTAAGGTGAATTTAGCCATAAGGAGCTTTCATTATGCTAGAAAAATTAAATCAATATCGCCAGACATTGACTTTACCTTTACGCCACAAACCAGCTCAAAATCAATTCCGTTTTGAATGGGTGGATAATTTAAAAGAATTACAAGAAGTACAACGTTTTAGAGCAACACAATTTAGTCACCAATTTGGTATGCACTTTGAAGACGGTCTAGATCAGGATCTTTATGATTTCGGTTGTGAACATGCAGTTTTACGCGAAAAATGGACGGGTGAAATTGTTGCGTATACGCGACTTAAACTGTTTCAGGGCTATGAAATTGGGCAAAGTTACAGTGCAAAAGAATTTGAAATCATCCCGCAATTTTCTCATTTACCCAGTATTCTCGAAATTGGACGAACTTGTGTACATCCCAAATTCCGTTCCGGGAAGGCACTGTCCATGCTCTGGTTAAACTTGGTTCCTAAAGTACTCTGGTCCATGCGTGCCAAATACTTAATGGGCTGTGTCAGTATTCATTTAGAAGACAACTTGGCGCGCGCTTATTATACCCATCGCCAAATTCAGCAGTTGAGTGAACATCAAACGATTGATATTCGTTCAAAACGCAGTTTTGAACCAGAACGTCCTGATTATAGCTTTCCGCAAGATGAACGCATGCCAAAATTATTTCAGACCTATCTGGGCATGCAGTCTAAACTTTCCAAACAAGCGTTTTATGACGAAAATTTTAAATGTCTGGATTATTTTGTTTTTCTGGAAGTGAATAAGATTGCGACCTCTTTTGTAATGAACAAAATGGTACAACGCTAGTAAGGTTTTGTTGATACTTCAACCATGCATTGCGTTATGGGCTAAAACAACATAATCAATGCATGAAATACCTACTATGATGGCTCATATCAAGTTTCATACTGACGTTTAGAGCCGTTTTAGCCATAACCCTACGGGACAGGGATATTTTTTGCCGCTACGTCGTTATGTCTTGTTCATTTAGAGTTACTAAATTTTACAAGCCCTGCCTCGTATCAGCTAAAAATACCCTCTGTCGCAAGCATCTGTGTAATATCAACAGAACCTCTTATCATTGTTAATCTAATACTGAGCACATATTCAGATTTACAAAATATCTATCCCTCATGCACAATAGGCTTAGATGTTTGCTAGTTTAAAGATATGTGCCAGCTATTAGGAATGAATTGCGCCACTCCAACCGATATTACCTTTTCTTTCCGTGGATTTTCACAACGGGCAGGGGTAACCTCAGATCATTGTGATGGCTTTGGAATTGCTTTTTTTGAAGACAAAGCTTGCCGCTTATTTGTGGATAATCAATCTGCGGTCGAATCACCTATTGCTGATTTAATTCGTAATTATCCAATTAAATCACGTAATGTCATCGCGCATATCCGTAAAGCGACTCAAGGTAAAATTAACCTTGAAAACTCACATCCTTTTTTGCGCGAGCTTTGGGGCAGACATTGGATTTTTGCCCATAATGGTGATTTGCATGACTTTAAACCTGAATTGAGTGGTCGTTTTGAGCCAGTAGGCAATACCGATAGTGAACTTGCATTCTGTTATTTACTTGATCAATTCGTGCAAGCATTTGGCTATACCGAGCCAAGTTTGGAAGAGATTTTTGCACTTTTACAGCGTATAGCGCCTCAGATTGCGGAACATGGCACATTTAATTTCTGCTTGTCGAATGGTAAAGCTTTATTTAGTTATGCCACCACCAAGTTGCATTGGCTTGTACGCGAGTATCCATTCCAGCACGCACATTTGATTGATCTCGACGTTAAAGTGGATTTTAGTGAAGTTACCACACCAGAAGATCGGGTTGCTGTGATCACGACTGAGCCTTTAACACATAATGAAGCATGGACTGCTTACCAAGCAGGGGAAATGATTTTATTTCAGCATGGTCAACCCATTTTACAGGCATTAACTCAAGTAGAGCGCTTAATACGCGAGGCGCAAAATCCTGCATTAAAACGCGTAACCAAAGCAGACCAGTATTAAAGATAATATAAATATATATATTAAATATATCTTTATATCAAATTTATCTTCATATTCTGTAGTTAGTTTAATAAAATTAGATAGATATTTTTTCTTATTGGTTAAAAATACTTGAGTGTTTTGATTGGTTAAAATATTTAATTAAATATAAAACAATAGTTTAATTTGTTTTGTGTAAAAATATTTAAAACCTGACAAAAATGCTGCGTTTTTATTTAATTGCATTGCCGATATTATATTCTTATTCAATAAATCAAATATGGTTTGGGGTTCGATATGGGTATGAAATGGTCTGTCGAATATAATACAGGAATAGAGGTGATCGATGATCAGCATCGTCGTATTCTAGATTATATTAATGAAATTGATGAATTAAACGAAGGTGATGATCGAGCCAAATTAAAAGGTATTTTAGATAATATTATTGATTATACCCAATCGCATTTTACCTTTGAAGAAAGTTTGCAAGAAGAAGCAAACTATAAATATCGTGTACCACACAAGCGAGTGCATGATTTATTTATCAAAAAGATTGAGACCTATCGCCAACGTTTTGAGCTGGGGCAGGAAATTGATAGTGAACTGCATGAAGCTCTTTCAAAATGGTTGATTAACCATATCCGTCATGATGATGCAGATTATGTTGGTGCAGTGAAAGAAAATATGATTGGAATCATCAAAGAAAATGAAAAGAAAAAAGGGAAAAACTGGTTCGCTCGTTTCTTCTCATAATAATAAGATAATAAAAAAGACTCCTTGTTATGAAAAATAATAAGGTTGGTATGAGTGATATACAGGGGGTCTAATGAATAAAATAATAACTCGTGCGCAGCAAATCATCTTCACCGGTGATTTGCTTTTTTCTTTCGATATCTTTTGTTTTGATTTTCAGGCGTGAGAAAGGCAAAATAGATTGAATATTTCATTGCAAACTCCATAAAGCGCAATGAGTTCAAAGATTTTTCAAGGAATGCATTATGCAGGACACAACTCTGTCACGCTGGTTGGCTCCAGTGATGGCGTTTTGCCTATCATTTGTCATGATTACCACATTGGCTCCGACTGTGGGTATCCAGATTGACCGCCAATTTGATTTTTGGTTACTGTGGTTGGGAACCATGATTTTATTGGCATTACCGATTGGTTATCTTGAAATTGCTTTAGCTAAGCGTTCACAGACTACTGCGCTACAAGCACTTTCGGGCTTAACGCGTGATGCAGATGCTTCACCTAGATGGCGGATTGTGGGATGGTTAGCCGTTGTATTCGTACCTTTTTTTGCAGGTAGTGTGTTGACGACTGCAACGCATGTCGTTACACAGCAACTGAGCCCTAATTTACCCAATCAGGCGCTTTTCGCAATCTTTGCCATTGTCGCAGTTGGACTTTCTTTCATTCCCCGTCAGATTTTAATTGGACTCACAACCATTGGCGTACTGGCTGCATTTGTGTTTGCCAATGTAATGGGAACACATTTACAGGCTTGGCACTGGACGGGTGTCGAGTTTAAAGAGTGGGGTAATGCAACGGTATTGGCTTTGGTCGCAAGTGGCTTGGGCTTAGGCATCTATTGGCAAAGCAGTCTAACCGTGGTTAAACAACAGAATGCGGCAACAACTGCGGTTTTACCGATCTGGGTGGCTCAGTTACTTGCAGTGATTGCATTTGGTTTCTTCTCTGTTCAGGCACAACTTCCTGCTCTGGCATGGATTTTTGCCGCAATTATGTCTGCGGCATTACTGATTCAGTTTGCAAAAGAACAATTAGTACAACGCCAGCTTGCGATTGTGGTGCAATGGGCAATCCTGCTTGCAGCAATTGCTGTATGGGCAGCGCCACAAGTTGAACAAATTTTTAATAGCTTGTTGATGTTATGGGGATTGGTAATTTGTCTGATTTACGCCGTGTTTGCGGGGTGGATTATGAAGATTAGTCATCTCCGTAAAGCCATGGGTTTTAGTAATGAGATGTTCTACAACGTATGGCGTATCGCGGTACGTTTAGTGCTGCCACTTTCAATCCTGATCGCAATTGTTGCGGTGGTTGGACAAACACTCTAATGGAACAAACAAAACAAGTTTGGGTGGCCTTTGCAACGCCTGAGCAGCAATTTCATCTTGCTGTTGCCTTTCGTGAAGGTATGACCGCGCAACAGGCAATTGAATCGAGTGGTCTGGCTGAACAAACTACATTGCCAGAAGTTTTACATTTGGGTGTGTTTGGCAGCAAAATTGAAATCCATACCGTGCTTCAGGCAGGCGATCGAGTCGAGATTTACCGAGCTTTAACCATTAATCCGAAAGATATTCGCCGTAATCGGGCTGCTAAGAACCCAGTCGGACGTTTTATCAAGGGTAATCGTTTTAGACCATCAAGTTCATAAATAAAACCCCTCATGATTGACTCGATGAGGGGTTTCTTTTTATGGGAAAGCCGTTATAGTGGTGGCGCAGTCAAAATGGCTTCTTTTGATGCCGGTAAACCAGGTTGTGATTCTGGAATCGTATCTAAGCCTTCTATACGTTCTACGTTACCATTCGCATCAAAATAAACTTTTAAATGTTGACCATGTGCTGCAGGTATTTTTGCTTTTTTCGCATAAGTGCCTGGGATATAGTTGTAAATGTAGTCCCAACGTTGTGGATTCAGTGGATCTGTAACCGTTGGGCTGCCAAGCAAGAAACGGACTTGCTGAAAGCTCATGCCCACTTGTACTTGAGAAGCTTGTGCTTTGGTTAATGGTGTTCCTTGTGGAATATCGACTTTATAAACACCAAAGACTGAACAACCGCTAAGTACTGAAGTGACGAACAACGCCAGCATGATTTTTTGCATTTTGCTACACTATCCTGATAAATGATGATGCATTTGGTTCAAGGATAGATCATACTGCATCTAAACTCTATTGCCTATTCCAACTTAAGATTTGTTGAGAGACCTTTTTTTATGCCGATTTCCAATCAAGACTTACGCAAAGCTGGACTTAAAGTTACCCTTCCTCGTATTAAGATTTTGGAATTATTAGAAAATTCAAAACAACATCATTTAAGTGCTGAAGATATTTATAAAACTTTGCTTGAACAAGGCGAAGATGTTGGCTTAGCAACGGTTTACCGAGTGTTAACACAATTCGAAGCTGCAGGTATTATTCAGCGTCACCATTTTGAAAACAATCACTCGGTTTTTGAAATCATGCAGGAAGATCACCATGATCATCTTGTATGCTTGAACTGTAATAAAGTTGTTGAATTTACAAATGATATTATTGAGAAAGAGCAACATTCAGTTGCAGACCAGCATGGCTTTGCCCTAACTGGACATTCTTTAAACCTATACGGTTACTGTAGTGATGCCGAATGCCAAGAGGCTTATCGTAAAAAATAAGCACGATTGTATTAAAATCGAAAAGTTCACCAAAAGTGAACAAATAAAAAAGGGAAGGTTACAAAAACCTTCCCTTTTTTAATGGGTTAATTTGAATTATTGACCATCGAAGGTGATATTACGGCTTGCACTTAATAACTGGTCAGCACCTTCTTCTGACAGTTTGATGGTAAGACGTAGATCATTTGGAGAGTCTGCATGCTTTAAGGCATCTTTATAGGTGATCTGACCTGCCTTATATAGATCGAATAAGGCTTGGTCAAAAGTTTGCATGCCTAACTCACGAGAACGTTTCATTAGATCTTTAATCTCATGAATTTCGCCCTTACGGATATAGTCAGCCAAAAGTGGTGTATTAATTAAGATCTCAATTGCAGCGCGACGTGAATTACCATCTGGGGTTGGAATCAGTTGCTGTGCAACCAATGCTTTTAAGTTCAGCGACAGGTCCATATAGAGCTGGCTATGACGATCGGCTTCAAAGAAGTGAATAATACGATCCAGCGCCTGGTTGGCATTGTTGGCATGCAGGGTGGCGAGGACCAAGTGGCCTGTTTCTGCGAAGGCGATGGCATAGTCCATGGTTTCACGAGAACGGATCTCACCAATCAAGATCACATCCGGTGCCTGACGCAGTGTATTTTTCAGCGCAATTTCAAATGAATCGGTATCAATGCCGACCTCACGTTGCGTGACAATACAGCCTGCATGTTGATGCACAAATTCGATTGGGTCTTCAATGGTGATGATATGACCCTTCGAGTTTTGATTGCGGTAACCAATCATGGAAGCCAAAGAGGTCGACTTACCAGTACCTGTTGCGCCGACAAAGATGATAATGCCACGTTTGGTCATGGCCAGTTCTTTCAGCACTTCAGGCAGTTTCAAATCATCCATGCTTGGAATATGGGTTTCGATCTTACGCAGTACCATACCTGGCATATCACGCTGCTGAAAGGCACTGACACGGAAACGTGCCGTCTTTTCACGATTCATAATCGCGAAGTTACATTCACGTGTCTCGGCAAATTCTTTACGCTGTTTATCGGTCATAATGGATTGCACCAATTGACCCACAATTTCCCCTGAAAGTTTGCTTTTTGAAACAGGCACAATTTGTCCGTTAATTTTCATTGATGGTTCAACATCTGCGGTGACAAACAAGTCCGATGCATTTTGTTGAATCATCAAGTTGAGTAAATCATTAAAATCCATGATATTTCTCTAATCCATTTATTTTTATAGGAATGATTCGGGTTGTTTTGCTACTGTACGAGCAGTTTGTGGGCTAATTAAGCCTTTAGACACTAGTGTTTTCAAGCTTTGATCCAAAGTGGTCATACCGTAGTTGGCACCTGTTTGGATCGCAGAATACATTTGTGCGACTTTGTTTTCACGTACAAGGTTACGAATCGCAGGAATCCCGATCATGATTTCATGAGCAGCCACACGACCACCGCCATTCTTTTTCAACAGCGTTTGAGAAATTACGGCTTGCAATGATTCAGACAGCATGGCACGAACCATGTCTTTTTCTTCTGCAGGGAATACGTCGATGACACGGTCAATGGTTTTTGCCGCAGAGGTAGTATGTAGTGTCCCAAACACCAAGTGACCTGTTTCCGCGGCCGTGAGCGCCAAGCGGATGGTTTCCAAGTCACGCATCTCACCGACCAGAATAATATCAGGGTCTTCACGCAGCGCTGAACGCAGTGCTGCATTAAAGCCATGTGTATCACGATGAACTTCACGCTGGTTGATCAGACACTTCTTTGATTGATGAACAAATTCGATCGGGTCTTCGACGGTTAGAATATGGTCATAACGGTTTTCATTGATATAGTCGATCATCGCTGCAAGGGTGGTTGATTTACCCGAACCTGTTGGGCCAGTCACCAGTACAATGCCACGTGGATAGTCACAAATTTCTTTAAAAATGCTACCCAGACCCAAATCTTCCATGGTTAAAACTTTCGATGGAATGGTACGAAATACTGCACCAGCACCACGGTTCTGGTTAAATGCATTGACACGGAAACGGGCGATATTGGGAACTTCAAATGAAAAGTCAGTTTCTAGATCTTCTTCAAAATCACGACGTTGTTTATCATTCATAATGTCATACACCAAGCGGTGTACATCTTTATGTTCAAGTGCTGGCAAGTTGATACGGCGGACTTCACCATCCACACGAATCATAGGAGGCATACCCGCTGAAAGGTGCAAATCTGAAGCACCGTTTTTAACTGAAAAGGCGAGTAATTCTGTAATATCCATAATTTCCCCGAAACAAACTAAAATGTCTCATTATTTTGTAGAATAATATAAGGCTTTCATGCAGGCATACCAACACCTGAAAGAATGTCTGAGCAAAAAAAGATTCCGTAAATGAGAACTGTGTCAATGAATCAATCGCAACAATCCCGTCAATCTGTTTTAAATCAAATAGAACAGGCCTGTCAGCATGTACAACGAGATCCTGCAACAGTGCAATTGTTGGCTGTTTCAAAGACACACCCAAGTACTCGTCTTAGAACGATGTATGCAGTTGGGCAGCGTTGTTTTGGGGAAAATTATTTGCAAGAGGCACTAGAAAAAATTGAGGAACTGCAAGATTTAGAGATCGAATGGCATTTTATTGGTCATGTGCAACGCAATAAAACCAAACATCTGGCGGAAAAATTTGATTGGGTGCATGGGGTTGATCGTTTGATTATTGCCGAACGTTTATCCAGCCAACGGTTAGATCAGCAAAAAGCATTGAATCTTTGTTTACAGGTGAATATTGATGGACAGGATTCTAAAGATGGCTGCCAGCCAGAAGAGGTGGCGGAGCTGGTTCAGCGAATTAGCCAACTGCCCAAGCTACGTTTACGTGGTTTGATGGTGATTCCTGCACCCGAGAATCATGCTGCATTTGCTGATGCTAAAGCTTTGTTTGAACAAGTAAAAGCTCAACATGTACAGCCGCAAGACTGGGATACCCTGAGTATGGGCATGTCGGCTGACTTAGATGCTGCAATTGCAGCAGGTTCAACCATGGTCAGAATTGGAACAGCCTTGTTTGGAGCGAGGGAAGCGCTAAAGAAAGAATAATTTCCGCTTTGGGTCGGGTATTTTGTGGTGAATCTGTAATCAATTAATTTAAGCTTAATTTTTCTCATTTATAACGCAAATATTTTAATGTTTGAGTTTGTAATGTATGGATTTATTACACGTTTTTATTCTAGCGATCATTCAGGGCTTCGCAGAATTATTACCTGTTTCTAGCTCAGCACATGTAATTTTAGCTGAAAAGCTCATGGGGTATGATCCTTCTGCACCAGATATGACCTTCCTGCTGGTCATGTTGCATACAGGTACAATGTTTGCGGTTATTGTCTATTTTTGGAAATCATGGAAAGACACCTATTTTTCTTCATGGGAAAGTTTTAAACGTCAGGCATTCTATGTTGTGCTGGCAACACTGATTACGGGTGTATTGGGTCTAGCATTGCAAGCTTTAATTAAACATGTATTTTTTGGTGGGGCGAGTAGTTTTGAGATTGAACATCTGTTTAGTAATTCAAAATTAATGGCAGCGGCACTTGCAGCAGCAGGGATACTGATTATTTTATCATCGCGCTTAGATCGAGGACAGCAAGGCAATATCAATTTACGGAGTTCTTCGATTATTGGCGCCGTACAGGCACTTTGTTTGCCTTTTCGCGGTTTTTCCCGCTCAGGTGCGACGATTTCGACGGGTTTATTCTTGGGAGTATCGCGTCAGAGAGCAGAAGAATTTAGTTTTGCACTGGCGGTGGTATTAACCCCAGCTGTTATTTTAAAAGAGCTGTATCGTTTAGTTCACGCTCAAGGGGGGCAAGTTGTTGCGCATGGGCAATTATCACATGTCATAACCCCAAGTTTGCTTGGCATGTGTTTTAGCTTTGGTGCTGGTCTACTTGCATTGAAATGGCTCTCCTCTTGGTTAGAGCATGGCCGTTGGCATTTGTTTGGTCTATATTGTTTAGGTTTTGCTGTTGTGGTGTTGTGTATTCACTAACAACGCATGACTGCTTATATTTTCATAGGGAAGATAGAGTACTCCCTATGAAAATATATTATTAAATATGCTCAACATTTCAATCGCGGATAAACCGAAGTTGTTTATTCTATGCATTCTTTTATTTACCCGACCACCTCAATCCGACTCGAACCTGACCCAATCGGCTGTACCTGAATTTGTACAGGAATCCGTTCGTGCATCTCCTGAATATGTGAAATGAGGATGACTTTGCGTCCTTGGCTTTGCAGTTGATCCAAGGCATTCATTACCATATGTAGCGAAGAGGCATCCAGCGTGCCAAAACCTTCATCAATAAACAGCGACTCGATTTTCATTGAGCCAGACGCCATATTGGCAATCGCCAAAGAAATCGCAAGGGCGGTCAGGAAAGACTCACCGCCAGACAATGAAGCCACGGAACGGGTTTCTCCATCCATATCATGGTCAATGATGGCTAGGCTGAGGGAGTTATCCAAACGTTTTAAGGTATAACGCTGTGACAACATGTTGAGTTGCTGGTTGGCATATTCGAGCAGAATATCCAGATTATATTGCTGGGCTAAATCACGGAAATCCTTGCCTTTAGAATCACCAATCAAACTGGAAATTTTATTCCAGCGGTGTTCCTGCTGCTGAATCTGCTGGATTTGATCGGCAAACTGCTTTTGTTTGGCGACATTTTGTTGATGGACTTCCAATTTCAGTTTGAACTGATCACGTTGTTCAGCGTGTTGTTGCAACTGTTCATGATTGAGACGGATGTGCTCAAGCAACTGTGTTTGTTCAATGTGCGGTTGTTGTTGCTGATGAACATCTAATTGCTGTTGTAGTGTTTTGAGTGCAGAGGCGGCTTCATTGAGCAAGCGCTCTGCATTGTGTAATGCCGTTCGAATCTGCTGTTCTTGTTCTGTACCAATGCTAAGTAAGTCAGCCAACTGCTTTTCTGCAAACTCGGGATGTTGGCTCAGCCATGCATGAATTTCATTTTTGGCTTGAGCATGGGTCGCTTGTTGCTGCTGCTGGTGGGCTTTAAGCAGTTCCAATTCATTTTTCTGCTGTTCAAAACTTTGACGAGCTTGTTCAAAACTTTGCTTGTTTTGATGATATTGCTGTTGTAATTGTTGGCGTTGTTGATCATGTTGATTTAGCCATTCATTGGCTTTAAGTTCGGTTAAACCGGTCATCGCTACAATGAGTTGATGCGCAGATTCTGTATTTTGTTTGCCTTTAACTTCGATGTCTTTGAGTTGCTGGTTAAACTCGGTATGTTGAGTCAGTAAACCGACTAGATTGGACTTTAATAAATTCAGTTGCTGTTTGAGTTGGTCTTGTTGTTTGCTTAGGGTCTCAGCTTGTTCAAGTTGTTGGGTGCGCTGCTGCAAACGTTGCACGAGCTGTGGCGCGTAGCCTAAGGTTTGTTGCTGCCATAGGCTTTGTTCATCATGCGTTAGGCAATCTATAATATGCTGAATCTGTTGTTGTAACTGCTGTACGCTTTCGATTTGATAGTGAATATTTTGAATGATCTGGGTCAGGTTGTAGTGGTCTTTATTGGCCTGATGCAGTTGCTGTAACTCAAGTTCGATCTGTTGTTTGAATTGGCTTGTCTCATTGACCCATTGCTGTTGCGCTCTAGCTATTTCCGCATGCGGCTGAGTTAAATCTAACTGGACGTCGAACTGTGCTGCATGTTTGACTAATTCCTGATGTTGCAGCTTGAATTTGTCATCCGCTTGTTGCACGGCCGACTGTAATTGGGTCTGTTCGGTACGAATTTGGGTAAATTGCTGCTGTATATTTTGCCAAAGCTGAAAATAGTGTTGTTCGTGTTGAAGAGCCTGTTGTTCTTGCTGTTGTTGTAGTTTATACAAGGCTTTGGAGAGCTGACTTGCATCATCTCGGTAGGGATGTTCGGTACTGCCACAGACCAGACAAGCTTCGCCGTGTTTGAGTTCAGCCCGCAGATGTTCGATATTTTCAGCATGCAATAAACGTTGTTGTTGCAATACTTGCTGTAATTTTTCCCGTTCAGTTTTGGCAGATTGAAAGTCGACTTCACTTGTTTGCAGTTGTTGTTCCAGCTGCTGATATTGTTGCTGTGTGGTACTAAGCTGATGAGTCAGTGCCTCGTATTCTTTTTTAAGTTCAAAATAATACTGTAATTTTTGTTGAGTCAGATCCAGTTGATTCAGTCGAGCCTGTTGCTGTTCTCTGAGTTTTTGTTTCTGCTCAATCTGATTTTCAATCTGTTGTGGTGGACCAAATTTTTGCATGAGTTCATGCAATAGGATTTTATCTTGCTCAAGCTTGGACTGTGCCTGTTGAATCGAACCTAAATTTTGTTCGACTTTTTGGTATTGCTGAATAAATTGATTGAGCTGCTGAATATGAGCATTCAACCCTTTATCTAAAGCGGAGAATTGTACGCTTTGTTGCAGTTGTTCAAAACAGCGCTGCTGTTGTATGGATAGGTTATGGTGGCTTTGTTCAAACTGCTGTTGTTGCTCAAGCAATGGTTGTTGTTGCGCTTCGTTTTGGCTTAAGCGTACTTTAGTTTTCTTATATTCATCGGCAATATATTCACGTTCTTGTACATATTTACGCACTTGGGAGAGTTCATGCTGATGTTTTTGTTCAAAGCTTTGAAATTGCTGTAAGGCTGTTTCAGCTTGGGTATAAGCTGTTTTTTCTTGCTCAAAGTGCGTGCTTAATGTCGAAAAGTGCTGCTGCTTGTGTTGAATCTGTGGCTCAAGCTGTTGCAGTGCTTTTTCCAGCTGTTGTTGTTGGAATACAACAGGACGAATGCCTGAAAAGGTTTCGAGTTGACTGAGTCGACTGCGATCTGCTGCTAATGCCTCATATGCTTGAATCTGAATGTCATGCTGTTGCTGTTTTAGTGTGATTTCAGTTTGAAGTTTCTGTTGCTGTTCAAACCATTGTTGCTGTTGATTGAGCTGAACTTTGTTAGCTTCCAACTGTTGAACCTGTTGCTGTACCTGCTGGAATTGAGCTTTTAATTCGGCAATTTCTTCATCTGAACTGATTTCAATATGACCGAGCACATTTTCCAGTTGCTTGCGCTGGTTGCTGATTTCACGGGTTTTTTCAAAAGCCAGTTGCCCAATTTTTGCAAAAATACTGGAATTGGTCAGATATTCTAATAATTCACCACGTTCATTATCGCGTGCTTTTAAAAATGCCGTGACTTCGGACTGCGCCAACAGTACTGCACGGGTAAATTGTTCAAAGCTGAGTTGGGTAATCTGTTGAATATGTGCTTCAACCGCTTTGGTTTTATCTGCAATTACTACGCCATCGGTCAGGCATTTCAGGGAACGTTGCACACTTTGCAGTTTGCCGCTGGCATTTTCACGGGCACGTTTAATTTCCCAACGTGCAAGGTAATGCTTTTGATCTTGTGCCACAAAACACAGTTCGGCAAAACCATGTCCTGTACCACGACGTAGAACCGTCAAAGGAGAGTTGGTCAGTAGTTCCGAACCATCGACATCTAACAGTTTGCCATCACTTTCTTTGAGGCGCGGAATTTTATTAAATAATGCCAGACACATGGCATCTAAAATCGTGGATTTTCCTGCGCCAGTTTTTCCGACAATGGCGATCAGTCCCGCACTGGCCAAAGGCTCAGTCTCAAAATCAATAAAATGCTCATCTGCTAAAGATGCCAAATTTTTCAGCCGAATTGATAAAATTTTCATGGCAGGTCCCTAAACAGTCTGATCATCTTCAAGTTGCTTTTGCGCTTCTGCGACTAAACTCATAAAGTCTTTGGTGACTTCATCATCGGCGTGATAGCCTTTTTTCTCCCAAATTTGCTGAAATAGTTTTTCGGGTGTTGGTGGCTCTAGGCTAATCGTTTGCTTGCTCTCGGCAGTGCTTTCATTGGAGAGGTATTGTCTGGAAATCCGCACCAGTCGATAACGATCTTTCGGTAAGGCATCTTCAAATTGTTGTCGTAGGTTAGGCTGTGGTGGGGTCGTGGTGTGATATTCGATATCGACATATTCACGATGCTCGAGATTTTCGATCGGTTCATTTGGCAGATTGCGCAGGCGTTGCATGACTGCACTGAGTTCATCTTTAATTTTATGCAGTTGAATACTTCGAGGTATCGGCAAAGTTTCAAAGCTAAACGCGTCTTCATTTTTTTTAGGATCAACGGTCACTTCAACCACTTGATGTTTATAGTTGATTTCACTAAATGACAGAGGAATAGGTGAACCGCTATAACGAATATGTGGATGCTGTACTTTTTGCGGTTTATGCAAATGCCCCAGTGCTACATAATCAATGCTGTCATCGAACAGAGCCGTAGATAGGGCTTCTTCATTACCAATAATAATTGGTCGTTCTGAATCGGAGGTTTCTCCGCCTTGCATATGCGCATGCGACATTAGAATCAGGGCTTGATCATCAGTTTTACGGCGTTTGGCTTCTTCGATCAATTGTTGATGCAAATAAGCAATCGCATTTTGACTGTTGGTGGTGTGTTCATTAAAGCCTGTGATTTCAGCTGATCGTAGAAATGGCAGGGCAATACACCACGCCACAATCTGTTTTTGCTCGTCATAAATTGGCAAAATTAAACGTTCTAGATCGAGGCTTTTATCTTGATTCCAGCGAATCACTCCAACGGTTTTGGCATTGTATTTTTCTAAAAGAGGCTCAACCTGTTCAATGCGATAACCCGAGTCGTGATTGCCTGCAATCATTAAGGTTTGCATGTGTGGGGCAAGCTCATGAGCATCGGCAAGGAACTGATACAGTTGTTTTTGTGCCTGTGAGCTGGGATTAATCACATCAAAAATATCGCCCGCAATCAATAAGGCATGCGGTTGTTTGGCTTTGATCTGCTCAAGTAACCATGCCAGAAATTGTTCATGTTCGTAGTGGCGGGAATGATTATAAAAAAACTGCCCCAAATGCCAATCAGACGTATGAAAAAAACGCACGGTCATAAATGAATCTAAAAATAAAATAAACCCGAATAAGGTAGCACGTATTTAGGGCGAAGGGAGCGTCTTGCTCAGCAGAAAAAGCACTACAAGATGCCGCTTGATCATTTTTAAGCGATGCTCTAGTTTGAGCTCCATAGCATTATTTTAACAATGAGGAATATAGAATGAGCTTAGGTCAAGTAAGCCGCGAAATTATTGATCACATCATGTTGATTGGCTTGGATCGGGTGGCAAAGCGCAATGCTTTCGATAGCCATATGATTCAGGATTTATCCCTTGCTTTAACAGAATATGAAAACAATGCTGAATTGCGTTGCGCCGTGATTTTTGCGCATGGTGATCATTTTACCGCGGGCTTAGATCTGGTGGAATTACAGTCTAAAATTTCACAAGGCATTTTTAATTTTGCAGCGGATCAGGTGAATCCGTGGGGAACAGGTGGTCGGCATCGGACTAAACCAGTCATTGTGGCAGTACAAGGGATCTGCTATACCGCTGGGGTGGAGTTAATGCTGAATGCCGATGTGGTGATTGCCGGTGAAAATACCATCTTTGGTCAGTTGGAAGTATTACGCGGCATCATGCCATTTGGTGGTGCAACTGTTCGTTTCGTGCAGGCTGCAGGTTGGCAAAAAGCGATGCCTTATTTATTAACGGGCAAAACTTTTGATAGTAAAACGGCCTATGAATTGAACCTCGTCTCGGAGGTGGTGGCGTCAGGGCAGCAACTTGAGCGTGCCTTGGAAATTGCTAAAGAAATCTGTGTTTCTGCACCATTGGCTGTACAGGCGTTATTGGCTTCTGCAACAGATGCAGTCGTGGAAGGGCAAACAGTTGCATTTGAAAAAATGAACAATTATTTAATGCCACTGTTTGTATCTGAAGATGCTCAAGAAGGGATTCGCGCGATGTTAGAAAAACGCCCACCGCAGTTTAAGGGGCGGTAATTAATATTTTTAAAATACAGGATGAGTGAGTTGCTCTACTTGATGAGTTTCATGAAACCAAACAAATATGGATTCTGCTAAAACATTTGGCTTGAGCGGATCAGGAAGAAAAATTAAATAATCGCCACAGCCATTTTGAGCAAATGCGATTGCAGATTCAGGAAATCCATCCCATGCCTGTGCGAGTTTAGTTTCTCGAACAATATGATTACATGTCCGCATTTTTCTTTTGGGATTGGATTGATCAAAAAAAGGAAAAATTTGCCAATTATGATCGACGATGAACAATTCACCACCATTTTCCTCAATCATTTTATTTCTAAATGATTGAGGAAATCTCAGCTGTAATTCCAGTTCAGCCGCCATGATATATTCTTCTTCAATCGGAAAAGGCATTGTGATTTTTCAATAAAAAATTAATAATTTTTTTATACTGCTTTTTCATCAATCTGGCAAATCCCAAAGGTATTGTGATCAAGATCCAGGAAATAACCTTGCCAACAACGATTCGGGATGGCGAATTTATCCATCGCTACAATGCCGCCTAAGCTAAGAATTTTAGCTGCTGCAGCATCGAAACTTTCTACTTCGATGCTACAGGTAAAAGCATTGCTGCCACATCCTGTTGGTGGTGTTGCAACGGGACGTTGCAGTAAACCGCCGTAAATCCCCTCTGTGGCAATTCGATAATACTCGATCGGTAAGTCGTGCACTTTTTCAAATTTCCAGCCAAATACTGATTGATAAAAATGAATGTCACGTTGTGGATCTGACGACTGTATTTCAAAATAAATAATACTGTTCATGGCAGCTATCCTTTTGTAGTTATTGTCTAGAAATTATTCTAAATAGATCGGGGAAATTACAGATAACGATTTATGTAAGTAGATTCCTCGGGCCGCGTACTTGATTGAAAGAATGTAATTTAGTCTTGATTAAAGAGATGAAGTTGAAATTGATGAATATCATTAAACTGGTTAATACACCAGAGCTTTTAGCGCAGGCCGCAATGTGGTTTTCAGATAAATGGGAAATCCCTATTGAGGCCTATCGAGACAGCATACAAATCTCAATTGAACAGCCAGGAGAAATTCCACAATGGTATCTGATTCTGAATAAACATCAGCAAATCATTGCAGGGGCTGGAGTGATCGAGAATGATTTTCATGACCGTAACGACCTTAGTCCCAATCTATGTGCGCTATTTGTTGAAGAGGCTTATCGGAAGCAGAATATTGCAAGGGAACTGTTGGACTTCATACGTGCGGAAATGAAAAATTTAGGGTTTGAGAAACTGTATTTGGTCACAGACCTAGATGATTTTTATGAAAAATGCGGTTGGGTATTTTTAACAAGGGTTCAAGATGATGAGGGGGAATTGATGAAAATGTATGTTGCTGATACGTTTTAGCATACAAATTTCAGGCAAATAAAAACCGACGATTCGAGTGATGATAAATCGTCGGTCAAAATCTTTTTCAATGGTTCTGGCTGCTAACACAACCATTGCGAAAGATGGAGAGTCATAATGAAAGGTCACCGAAAACACTGCGGATGCCGTGCAATGTCCAATCGGTTGCTGCGACCTTGTACCCTATATAACGCTGTTGCTTGAGGATTGGTTGACATTAAAATGAAAAAAAAGTGAAAAAAATTTATAATTATTACTTAAGACCAGTCTAATTAGGTTTATCTATATGATTTCATTGCGTTTGTATTATTTCTGGTTTTTCATAATTTGTTTTACTGCGACTTTGTTGGTTGGTGTGCTAGCAGCCATTTTGCCTAATAGTATTGGCGGCGTATTGACTGCTATTCCTTATTTAATTGCCATCATTGTGCTTTTATTTAAATTTTTGAAGAAACAGCGCCGTGCACCCACGCCACAGGAAAGGAAACGTTTAAGTATTGGATTTAGTCTGATCTTTTGGGGATACAACGTCTGTGGCTTATTGTTCGGGCTATTTATTTTTGCACGCAAAGATCCCGAAGTGTGGCAAAACTTCTTGTTATATCTGAAACAACCTGCATTTTTGCTTAGTATTATAGCAATGTGGTTTGTGATAGCCGTGCCACTGTTCTTGATTACCTATTGGTTTTATGGACCGCAAGCACAGCGAATGGCCAATAAAATGTTCAATTAGTTGAACAAAGTTCACTTGTAATTCACTTTCATTCTGCTAAGAGTTAGACATTGATCTGATCAATATCATGCGGGATGAGAGTGCGATGCAAAAACAGACGGTTTTAATCACAGGTGCAAGTGGTTTTATTGGCTCACATTTGTTGCCTTTTTTATTAGAACAACACTATCAAATCATTGCACTGACCCGACAGCCAAATCGGGTTTCTCAGCATTCAGCGCTACGTTGGGTGAATGATCTTGATCAAATTGCAACGCAACAGATTGATTATGTGATTAATCTGGCTGGTGAAAATATTGGTGCAAAACGCTGGACGGAACAGCGTAAACAGCAATTAATACACAGCCGTGTTACGGTGACAGAACAACTATATCAATGGCTGGAACATCGGCAAATTGTTCCCAAATGCATTATTTCTGGCTCTGCGATTGGTTATTACGGTATTGATCCACAAGAGCAATGGAAACTTGTTTGTGATGAAAATACGCCACCACAAGCGATTTTTATGTCCGAACTTTGCCAAAAATGGGAACAGACCGCTTTAAAATTTAGTCAACAAAATACCAAGATCATTCGTTTAGGTGTAGTTTTTGGACGGGGCGGGATTTTGCCACAAATGCTGTTACCGATTCGACTGAATACCATTGCACAAATTGGTTCAGGACAGCAACCAGTCGTGTGGATTCATATCCAAGATGTACTGAATGCCATGGTTTTTCTGTTGCAATCTAATCACAGTCAAAAGGCGTATAATCTTGTCGCCCCAGAACAAATCAATCAAAAGCAGTTCGTTCAAATGGCTGCTCAGATGTTAAGACGTAAACCTTTTATACCAATGCCTAAGTGTGTGTTTAAATCGGTGCTTGGTGAACAATCGCAGCTTATTTTGAATGGTCAGTATGTGGCACCTACGGCGTTGTTAGAACAGGGCTTCCAATTTCAATATCCAGATTTGAATGTGGCATTAACTGAAATTTTAGCAGGAAATTAAATCCTGTCGCTTTAAGCGCAGAGGTGAATAGGCTAGGGGATCAACCAGTGGGTCTTGCTTCAAAATGAGCTGACGTAGTAGACGCGCTGAGCCTGATCCCATACACAGGCCATTGCGGAAATGCCCAAAGTTAGCCCAAAGATTTTCCAAGTCTGGCATGAGGCCGATATAGGGAATACCCTGTGGGGAACTTGGACGTAAACCTGCCCAGCGTTTTACAATCGGGAATTGCGCTAACTCAGGCACCATCTCTAAGCAGGCAGTGAGGATATCTTGCTGGGTATGTTCATCCACCGCAGTACTAAAGCCAGTCTCTGCCATGCTTGAACCACAGACAATGTGACCATCTTGACGTGGAATCAGATACATCACCCGATTCATGCACATGGTTGGCAGCCAGTTTTCAGGGGTTTTAAATAACAGCATTTGCCCTTGCACGGGATATACCGGGATATTGCGTTGAAGCTGCTGTTGCCATTGCTGACTCCATGCCCCAGACGTAATCACCATATGATCTGCAGTAAATTTCCGACTATCTTCGGTTTCAATCCATTGAACTTTTTTATTTTGAATCATCAGTTTTTCAACAGGGCAATGCTCAAAGAAACGTACCGCAGCGTGTTGTTTTAAATAGCAAATTAACGATTGTAATAAACGTGGATTACGGACATTGGACAGGTATGGGAAATACATTGCGTGTTGGAATTGTGCTGAAATATATGGGTTGACGCGCTGTAGTTGAGAACGATTGAGCAGTTCACTGTGTTGCATCGGTTCTTGATATCGAGTGGCGTAATTCAAGCCAATTTCAAAATCGTCCTGATCGAAAATTAGCATGCCTGTATCGTGGATTTGAAAATCAATATCCGTAACAGGCAGCAGTTTTTCATTCCATACTTGGTAGAGGGGCTTGCCATATTGCGCCAGTTGATTGACTTCGGGCGCATAACGCCAAGGATACATCGGCGAGAGGATACCTCCACCTGCCCATGAGGCGGCTTGACCTGCTTGTTGTTGGTCAAAAATATCGACAGAGCAGCCTTGTTCAGCAAGTTCCAATGCTGACATTAAGCCACTAATACCCGCACCAATGATGGCAATATGCATAACTTTAATTTAAGTGGTTTCTAAGATAAAACGTATCTTGAAATTTGCTACACGGAAGACGTCATTCGCAACCTGCGTGATATACGCTAAGAGAAGCCCTGTTATACATCCTCAATATTAGAAAAATGTAAGAAGTGAACAGGTTTTGCGAATGACAATGGTTTTGCCTACTTTTCCCGAAAGAAAAGTAGGTCGAGCCGAAGGCTAATCCAGAAAAAGGATGAGAGCTCAACAAGACTCTGGAGTAGATACTATCATTTTCGGATAGATGAAATATAACTTCTATTTCATCTCTTTTAATTTACGGGCTGCATCTTCAGCAAAATAGGTCCAGATCCCATCTGCACCTGCACGACGGCAACACAATAATGATTCTAAGATCACGCTGTCAGATAACCAGCCATTTTGAATTGCACCGGCAAGCATGGCATATTCGCCGCTGACCTGATAGATAAAGGTAGGTACGCCAAAAGTATCTTTGACTTCACGCACTACATCCAGATAAGGCATACCTGGTTTAACAATCACCATATCCGCACCTTCTTGTAGATCCAGTGCAATCTCATGCAAGGCTTCAGCACGGTTCCCCACATCCATTTGGTAATTATATTTATTACCGCCTTTCAAGTTGCTGGCAGAACCGACTGCATCTCTGAAAGGACCATAGAAGCTAGAAGCATATTTGGCTGAATAGGCCATGATGTTGGTGTAGATAAAATCATTTTGTTCAAGTGCTTGGCGAATCGCACCGATACGGCCATCCATCATGTCACTTGGTGCAATCACATCGGCACCTGCCGCAGCATGGCTCAGCGCCTGTTTTACTAAGCATTCAACGGTTTCGTCATTGAGTACATAACCCGTGTCATCAATAATACCGTCTTGACCATGAGTGGTATAAGGATCAAGTGCACCATCGGTAATCAAGACCATCTCTGGTAATTCTTTTTTAAGGAGGCGGCAAGTGGTTTGTACCAAGCCATCTTCATGCCAAGCGGCTTCTGCAGTTAAGCTCTTATCTTGTTGAGGGGTGACTGGGAATAAAGCCAGTTTTGAAACCCCGAGTTCAAGCAGGTTTTCTGCTTTTTTTAATAATAAATCAGCGGACAAACGTTGCACATTGGGCATGCTTGGAATGTCTTGGGTCTGTTGTTGTCCTGGTAATACAAACACTGGATAAATCAAATGATCCGTTGTCAGATGTGTTTCGCTGACCATGGCACGTAGTTGGTCATTTTTACGGATACGGCGCATGCGAGTCGCAGGAAAAGCTGGACGATTGAACGTATAAGTCATAACAATCTCGATGTTCAGTATTACACTATAGGAATAATTGAGTGATTCAGCCATGCTAGGGGAGAGTTCAGCGACATCACTCAATTACAAACCCCGCTATTGTAGCCCCATATTTTTAGATTTGTGCAAAAGAATGGAAAGTTATTCTCTCCATTGAGTGTAGGCCGCGTATGAATGATGTAAAGAGAAACTGGACTGGGAATATTCAGTTAGGTGCCAAGGCAGACCACCAAGTGGTCTCGAAGCAATTATGTAAGGCATTCAATGCCTGTCCGTTTTTTAAATATTGCGGCATGGTGATGCGGGTGGTCGATGGCCAGATTGAAGCCTATGTGGAGATGCAAACAGAACTGGTGGGTAATGTGGCATTTCAGATTTTACATGGGGGTGTCGCCGCCACGATTCTGGACAGTATTGGGGGGGTTGCGGCAATGGAGCAACTCTATCTCCGTGCCACGCCAGAAGATCTGCCTGATACCATCAAGAAAGTATCCCGTTTGGCCACTGTAGACATGCGTGTCGATTATCTGGCCCCTGGGCGTGGAAAATACTTCATTGCCCGTGCTGAAACGCTACGTTTAGGGCGTAAAGGTTGTACCATGCGCATGACCATGGTCAATGATGAAGATAAGCCTATTGCGACAGCAATTGCCTCTTATGCTTACTAAAAAGTGTTGAACACTTAAGCTGTTTTTTAGCATGGACTTCTGTCTTTCATTCAACTTCCTTTTTCCGCATTGATAACGTATTTCTATCCTAAGGAATACGTGATTCAGCAAGAAAAAGGAGCTGTTGTACCTCATCTGAAGCATCATTTTGATTTGCTTAAACATATTCGAGCAGCATGGATAAGCAGGCGCAAGAGCAGCAGTCATGGTCACGTTCTGTTAGTCATGAACTCATCACTGTAGCCCTTCAGGGCGATTGGGAAGTGCATATTATCCCAAGACCATTAGCCAAAGCATGGCTCGGTGAGATTGTCGGGAAAAATATTTTGTGTTTAGCCTCTGCAGGTGGTCAACAAGCACCTGTGTTGGCGGCTGCGGGTGCGAATGTCACGGTGTTTGATCTTTCCGATCAGCAACTACAGCAAGATCGCATGGTGGCTGAGCGGGAAGGACTGCATCTCAAGACTGTACAGGGAAATATGTGTGATTTGCATGCCTTTCACAATGCTGAATTTGACCTGATCATCCAACCCATTTCAAACCTCTAGGTTGCGGATATTCAAGCGGTCTGGAAGATGTGTTCTCGAGTCTTAAAAAACCTCAAGGGATTCTGATCGCCAGTTTTATAATCCTGTGGTTTTTATTTCAGATCGTAATCCTGAATATGCCAAGCAGGGACTGATTCATCCGATGTATACCTTGCCTTATTCAGATCTTCAGGATCTAAGTGCGGACGCGCTCAATGCCAAGTTACAAAGAGGAGAAGTAGTGGTATTTGGGCATAGCTTCATTGATTTAATTCAGCGGCAACTGGCTGCAGGCTTTCTGCTTCAGAGCTTTTATGAAGATGATCAATTGTAGCCACGTTTTTGAGTAGATCGATTTATGCCAACGTTTTTGGCAACACGCGCGATTAAACTTTAAACCAAGAGCTGATTGGGGGGATTTGGAAAGACTTGTATCGTGAGTCTACTTAAAAAATATCATTAATTAATAATTGAACGCATCAGTTATTTTTTTATTCTCGTATTATGATTTTTTATCGTTAAAATGCCCAATAATATTTTGCTGCCGTTTTGCACTTTGGGTTTTAACATTCAGTTAAGTTTTTTTAAATAAACTGATCGGCTGATTAAACCAAAAGTTAAAAAGTCTCTTTAATTTTCAGGAATAACCTATGACCGACGCCCAAGCCAAGCCTCAGGATGTTGCTTCAGACTCGGCATCAGATGATGCAATGAAAGCAAAACGTAAAAAGTTTCTCGGATTTTTCGCACTCATTCTTATTCTTGCTGCAATCCTGTACGGTATTTGGGCACTGTTCTTTAACCATTCAGTTAGTACCGACAACGCCTATGTCGGCGCAGAAACCGCACAGATTACCTCGATGGTCAGTGGGCAGGTGACCGATGTATTGGTGAAAGAGACGCAACAGGTTAAACAGGGTGATGTGTTGGTGCGTATTGATGAGCGTGATGCCAAGATTCAATTGGCACAGGCGCAGGCGGAACTTGCCAAGGCGCAGCGTCAATATAAACAAAGTCAGGCCAATAGCAGTTCTTTGAACTCTCAAGTGGTGGTGCGTAATGATGAAATCACCAGTGCACAAGCACAAGTGAGCAAGGCGCAAGCAGACTACGATCGTGCTGCACTGGAATTGAATCGTCGTAATGAGCTGGCTGCATCTGGCGCGATTTCTAAAGAAGAATTGAGTAAGGCACAAAGTGCGGTTTCTACGGCAAAAGCCAGTCTGGAATTAGCTCAGGCTGGTTTGGCGCAAGCCTCTTCGAGCCGTAAAGCTGCGGAAAGTACATTGGCTGCCAACGATGCCTTGATCCAAGGTTTGAATGAAGCATCGACTCCTGATGTATTGGTGGCGAAAGCACATGTGGAACAAGCTACACTGGATCTAGAACGTACGGTAATTCGAGCACCTATCGATGGCGTGATCGCACGCCGTAATATCCAGATTGGACAACGCGTTGCACCGGGTACGGTAATGATGTCGGTAGTCCCAGTGTCTGCACTGTATGTCGATGCCAACTATAAAGAAAGCCAATTGGCGAAAGTCAAAGCCGGACAGAAAGTCACTTTACGTTCTGACTTGTATGGTGATGATGTGGTCTATCATGGCGTAGTACAAGGTTTTTCTGGTGGTACGGGGGCTGCTTTCGCCTTGATTCCTGCACAAAATGCTACGGGTAACTGGATTAAAGTGGTACAGCGTTTACCTGTACGTATCAGTCTTGATCCGAAAGAACTTGCACAACATCCATTGCGTGTGGGGCTGTCGATGCAAGCGGATATTGATCTCGCATCGAAGTAATTAGCCATGAAAACGCAAAATCCTTTTGCAGAACTTAGTGGTGGGCGTCTACTGCTTGCAGCATTTGTCATCGCCCTTTCCAATTTTATGGTGGTCCTAGATACCACCATTGCCAACGTATCTGTGCCTCATATTACAGGTAACCTCGCAGTTTCCAGTTCACAAGGCACTTGGGTCATTACCTCCTACGCCGTTGCAGAAGCGATTTGTGTGCCATTAACCGGATGGCTTGCAGGACGCTTTGGTACAGTGCGCGTGTTTGTTTTTGGTCTGATTGGTTTTACTATCTTTTCCTTTCTATGTGGTCTTGCCACTTCCTTGGAAATGCTGGTGTTTTTCCGTATCGGACAGGGTCTGTGTGGTGGCCCACTCATGCCACTCAGCCAAACCTTATTGATGCGGATTTTCCCACCTGAAAAGCATGCACAGGCGATGGGTCTCTGGGCGATGACCACGGTGATCGGACCAATTTTAGGTCCAATTCTTGGTGGATTAATCAGTGACAATCTTTCTTGGCACTGGATTTTCTTTATCAATATTCCTGTCGGGATTTTCTGTGCTTTAGCTGCGATACGGTTGTTATCTGTAGCTGAAACCAAAACAGAAAAACTACGAATTGATGCGATTGGTTTGGGGTTGTTGGTGCTCTGGATTGGCGCACTGCAATTGATGCTCGATTTGGGGCATGAACGAGACTGGTTTAACAGCAGCAGTATAATCATGTTGGCTTTAATTGCCGTGGTTGGTTTTATTGTGTTTATGATCTGGGAGCTGACCGAAAAGCATCCCGTGGTGAATTTGCATGTGTTCCGACATCGGGGCTTCGCCGTGTCCGTATTGGCGTTGGCTTTTGGCTTCGGTTCCTTCTTTGGCAGTATTGTACTGATTCCACAGTGGCTACAGATTAATTTAGGCTATACCGCCACATGGGCGGGTTATCTAACTGCAACCATGGGGTTTGGCAGTCTGACCATGTCCCCGATTGTAGCCAAGCTGTCAACCAAATATGACCCGCGTGCATTGGCCAGTTTTGGTTTAGCCTTGCTGGGTGTGGTGACTTTAATGCGCGCTTTTTGGGTGACGGATGCTGACTTTATGTCTTTGGCTTGGCCGCAAATCTTGCAGGGCTTTGCCGTGCCATTCTTCTTTATACCGCTGTCGAATATTGCAATGGGTTCGGTGTTGCCACAGGAAATGGCCTCGGCTGCGGGTTTGATGAACTTCTTGAGAACCATGGCAGGGGCGATTGGTGCGTCGATTGCAGTCACGATTTGGGATGATCATGCCAAAGTGGCGCGTAGTGAAATGGTGAATAATTTACATCCGCAAGAAGTACAAAATACCCTGTTGCAGAATGGATTCTCTTCTGATGCGACACTCGCTATGATTTCGAATCTGGTCGATAAAGAGGCCATTACCATGTCTGCCAATCATGTGTTTATGCTGTTGGCGATTGTGTTTGTATTTGCCAGTGCCTTGATCTGGATGAGTCCAAAGCCGAAAGGCAATACGAGTGGCATGCCAACACACTAGATATTTTGAAGAAAAAAAGCATCTCTTGGGAGGTGCTTTTTTTATGTATAAAAATAGTGTCTTGGCTAGGAATTGTTAGATTTTGCCTGTTTTTATAGCAGAAATACGTGCCAGAATCGGGCTGAAAGTTCAAAAGGACGACATGATCAAACAAGGAGGGACATTGGTGGGCTTAGGATTGAAGGCCCAAAATTATTAGAGATGACTAAAAGTTATTTTTATCAAAGATTAAAAACATTTGTACCTAAAAATAAAGACGCTTGCATGACAATTGCATGGATAGGTCGATCGATATAGTGGAGTTATCACGTGAATCATAAATATTCATTTTTGTTCAGTAGTCTATTGGCTGTTGGCATATTACAAGGATGTGGAAATAATTCCTCATCAGATCAATCGGGCAATGACTCCAATAGCAATCACCCATCAAATTCCAATGTAATTATTGACCAAGATTCAACGAGCTGTAGCAAACTGGTACAGGATGGTTCCAGTGTGGTGGTGGGTTCAGACCAGAATGGTGATCCAGCGGCCCCCGAAGGTGCGTCAGGCTATCGATTAAACAATACGGTTAAATATGCTGATCAATATATGGTGGTCGCGAACACGCCATTGGCAGTAAAGGCGGGATGCGAGATTTTAAAAGCGGGTGGCAGTGCCGTTGATGCGGCCGTTGCGGTACAGGCGGTATTGGGATTGGTTGAGCCACAATCCAGTACTATCGCAGGCAGTGGCTTTATGATGTATTACGATGCCAAAAGCAAAACGGTCACAGCTTATGACGGGCGAGAAACTGCGCCTGCCGCAGCCAATGAATACTATCTGATTCGACAGGATATACATGATCCAGAATCTCCAGCCCCTGTACCAAGCACCCGCCGTAGCGGACGTTCGATCGGGGTTCCTGGGGTGATGCGGTTACTGGAACAGGCTCAGCAGGAGCATGGCAAACTGAAATGGGATCAGCTTTTTTATCAAGCCATTGATCTGGCCGATCATGGTTTTCGTATTCCGGGACGTTTGGCCGATGCAATTGTAAGTAATGCCGACCATTTGGCGCTGGATGCCAATGCGGTATCGACCTATTTCTACCCAGATGGTACGCCTCGTAAAGTTGGTGAAACCATGACCAATAAAGCTTATGCCAAAACGCTGGAAGCACTGGCAAGCCAAGGTGCAAAAGCCATGTACAGTGGGCCAATGGCGCAGAATATCGTGGCAAAAGCTGGACAAACAATCGGGGACGATGCTGCCCGTACACCGATTACTCCAAGCTTGATGACTTTACAGGATTTATCGAATTATCAAGTTAAAAAACGCACGCCAATCTGTACGACTTACCGTGACCGTTATTATGTGTGTACCATGCCACCGCCATCCTCAGGAGGAATTGCAGTTGCACAAACACTGGGTATTCTAGAGAACTTCGATATGAGCAAATATCCGCCGAAACAGCCAGAAAATGAAGGCGGGATACCCGATGTCATGGGCGTACATTTAGTTTCTGAGACAGAGCGCTTGGCCTATGCAGACCGTGATAAATATGTGGCAGACACTGACTTCATTTCATTACCCGCGAAAGGCATTGCCAGTTTGCTTGATAAAAACTATTTAAAACAACGGGCCGCATTGATCAGTCCAGATCAAAGTATGGGGGTGGCGCAAGCAGGTCAATTCGACTCAAATGCGGGCATCGATAAGACAGTTGAGCATGGTACTACACAGTTCACCATCGTCGATGCTTATGGCAATGTGGTATCCATGACATCGACAGTCGAATCCAGTATGGGATCATTTCATATGGTCGATGGTTTCTTGTTATCCAATCAGCTAACCGACTTTAGTGCCTACCCTGTCGATCAAACAGGGGCCTTGTTGGCCAATCGGGTGGAAGGGGGCAAACGTCCACGCAGTACCATGGCACCCACTTTGGTATTCAAAGGCACCACAGCTGATGAATTTTATATGGCAACAGGTTCACCGGGCGGTGGCACCATTATTCAATATGTGGTTAAAACCTTGGTTGGGGCATTGGACTGGAACCTGAATGCCCAGCAGGCAACTTCGCTGGTGAACTTCGGTGCAACCAATAGCCCTAATACTAATATTGATAGCTCAAACGACCAGTTGTCTTTGTTGGAACTGATTGATGGTTTAAAAGCAAAAGGGCATGGTATTTCCAATACGGCACAAACCAGTGGTATTGCCACGATTATGAAAGTCAAAATTGATAATCAAAGCAAATATGCTGGTGGTGTAGACCCACGCCGTGAGGGCATTGTGTTAGGTAATGGTGCATTATAAGTTTATATCGAGAATGCTGTCTTTGTGGCAGCTTGTTTTAATTCAGGTCTTGAAAAACCAAGTTCAGCAACAATATAGACTTATAAGCGCATATTTTGTTCGATGCTTAGAAATTAACATTTAAATTCTAGCCATCTATGTTATCATTGCGCTGTACTTTGGGGATGTTATTGGCTTCGACGCTGGTGATGAAACTCATAGATGCATGCCGAGAGCGCATTTCCTCTCGTAAATAAAATTTGCATTTTAATAGTCGCAAACGACGAATCATACGCTCTAGCTGCCTAAGGGCAGCTTGTCCGCTTCACTGAATACTTGTGGTCAGTGAACCCGACTGAAGCGCACGCACACAAGTCCGTATAGTGTTGAGCCTCGGGACACTATACCAAATCTAGAGGATCGCACTTTGTACCCTGTTCGTCGGGTCACTTAGTGTTAAAACAATAGACGATATCTAAGCATGTAGTATTCTCGAGTGTAGTGCTGGCGGACGCGGGTTCAACTCCCGCCATCTCCACCAAAATATTATTAGGGATTGTTCGATCCGATATAAAAAAGCCTTTAAGTTCAATACTTGAAGGCTTTTTTATTTGCCTGTTTGTCCGATATCATCCGACTTGATTTGACCTTATTTTTGCCTTTATGAAGGGAATAGTATGCTAAAAGTTAGCTTCTTGCCTTCTGGATTACGATGGATTCCGTTCACCAAAGGAGATTACTGGGTTCTAGGAGTTGATTCTAATTACCGTGTCGCATTGGTCGGAGGCCCATCTCATAAGTACCTGTGGATATTATCAAGAGATCCGAATCTGGATGCGGCAACGTATCAATCGTATGTGCAAACTGCACGGGATTATGGATATGATGTGTCTAAGCTGGTTCGAACTCCGCAGAAATAATAAATGAAAAACTGTCACCGTTTTCATAAACATTTAAACAAGCCCTTGATCTTTCAAGGGCTTGTTTATTTAAAGCTTTTATATCTCCGAATTTGTACTCATAGAACGTGCTTTACGGTCAGTTAGACGATCATAAAAACCAGCTGCGGAGAAAGCGGTTTTAAAAGCACACCACTGCAATGGTTCAGGGAGGGTCGAAGGCGTTTTATGATACAGGGCTGTTAAAATAGGATTCTCAATGCCTTTGATTTTCTCGGCAAGTAACTGCCCCATAAAGGACTGAGTAGCAAGCCCATGCCCAGTACAGCCAGCAACATAGATTATATTTTGATGCGTTCCTGTAGTACCTACCACAGGCAGAAAATCATATGCCACGCTAACGTAACCACTCCAGCAGTGCTTAATACCAAGACCTTGCAAGGTAGGATGACGTTCACGCAAGGTCTGTGCCAGTGCAGCATAGGCATCTTGATCTGGCACATTAGGAGTCTTTGAACCATAAACATAATTTAACTTCTTCACCGTCAACACCATCGTATTGTGTGCTGTGAGACGATGGCTCTCCATCATCAAATGCGGTGTAATAATTCCTTCTCTATTCTGCCAACCCAAAGATGCCAATTGCTTTGGAGACAACTGTTGGGTTTCAATTGCTGATACGCGTATCGGCGCAACCTTATCACGTAGTAACCCTAACTGAGGTGTGAACGCATTTGTCGCCAATACTACGATTGAGGCAGTTGCACGACCTCGTGGAGTCTTGCAGGTTATCTCCGCGCCTTCACTGTAAGACAGCAAGGGCGTTTTTTTCATAGAGCTTAACGCCTGCCTGAATTGCCGCACGACGTAAACCGCCGACATATTTACCAGGATTGAGCGTGCCGCCACGTTGCTCACTACCAAATAGAAACGCTGGTGGAATACCGCGAGCGCGCATCTCTGCTTGATCTACAAAGCGAGTGATTGAACCCAGTTCACGACCAACCTCCATACTGCGACGTAGCCATTTTTCCTGAGAAGGATCAATCGCAGCACGTATGATGCCAGAAGGATTGTAATCACATTGAATTTCCAACTCGGCTAGACGCTTTTCGACGTAGCACACGGCCTCGTCATAAAAATTCACAAATTTTCGTGCGTGCTCAACACCGACGCGTTTTGCGAACATTTCAAACTCAATGCCCATACTGCCAAGCAGATAACCAGCATTACGGCCACTGGCACCAACGCCACCGAACTCCTGTTCAAGCACAATCACTTTTGCACCACGGGCATTCAGCTCAAGGGCAGTGGAGAGCCCCGCAAATCCAGCCCCAACCACAATGACATCAGCGTTGACAGAGCCTTCCAGCTCAGGCTGAAGATCACTTGGTTCTTCTACCCAGCCACCAAGAGGTCGAAATGGCAATGTGCTTGGATTGTAGTTCGCCATTTCTTCATTGAAATGATTCATTTGCTATCCTTTTATCTTTACTGTACTTGCGTACAGGGTTTGATTTTAAAAGTAATTATTTGGTGGTTTGTTGGTTAGTGGGCTGGAATCAGAGATTCTCTGGAAAGTGTCTGGGAACGTGCTAGTGCGTTATAGGCGTAATACAACTGGATAACAGCATAAGCCCAAGTGATGAATGCCCAGGTCATAAAAATCATATGCGTATCATCGCCAGGGATCGGGAAGAAGTCATAGACGATTGCGACGGCGAGGCTGACGATTAAAGTGAATGTTGTCGCCACGGCATGCAGAGTTTCCCCAGCACGTGCCAAGCAAAGAATGAAGTAGCAGAGATAGATCGCAAGAATCAGCCACATGACGACGTAAAAATACGGGCGTATACCGTCAAAGAAATCGGCCAAGAAGATAACAAAAGTGCCCGCGAATGCAGCGGCGAACAGCAGCACTTCATTCAACGCTGTGGGTTTATAATTATGGGTCAATGCCATTAAGCCTAGTACGGCAATGACGGGCATACCAAAGCTGCGTGAGAATGAATCTAGAAACATTGTAATTGAATAATGAACATGCTCACCCGTTAGCATATACAAAACAAAGTTTGTCGCAGAAAAAGCCACAATCCACCATTCTAGTCCAAGCAGATAATTGTTTTTCTTGAGAAATTTTGCGCCGTAAATCCAGCCCGAAAGCGCCAATACAATACAGGCAACCAGCCCACATATATTGATAATTTCTAGAATAGCGGCATGCAGCATTTCACTATCAGTTAAGATTTTTGCTGTTGTAGCGTCCATTTCGCTACCGGCAGCAAGCCCAAGAATTTTCATGATATGACTTCCCTTAATTAATTGACTGTCATGTCAGTAAAGTAATATGGTATGATTAATTAGTAAACATTTTTTTATTTATGGCGATGATGGAAAACAAGGTAGGAAGACCGAGTAAGGCGCATGAAAGGTCATATGAAATTCTTCAAGCTGCTGTCTCAGTAGTTGCAAAGGAAGGATTAGAAGGTATTACCTTTGCCAAAGTAGCGGAAGCTTCAGGCATGCAACGTACGCTAGTTCATCATTATTTTTCTTCACGTGCAGATTTAATCAATGCTTTCATAGAGCATTACATTGGCGAAATGGGGACTGAAATTATTCATCGTTTCAGTGGAAAACCATTGAGTGATAGAATTATCATGTTATTCACGCCCGAAGTTTATCGGACTCAGGATGATTTGATTGTTTGGCTAGAACTGGTTGCGCAAAGTGCCAGAAATCCCTTGATCAAGCAAATGTTGCATGATCTTTGGACACAGCATTGGCTACCTGATTTTGAAAGTCAGTTGGCACAGGAGTATCCCAAGGCAACTCAAGATGCGATTAGTTCGACAGCATATGTTCTTGCTTGTTTATTTGAAGCATATTGGGGATTCAGTGTTCAAGGTGTTTCGGATACACAAAAACAAAAGCAAATGGAACAAACAGTATTAATGCTGTTGAATCGCTTGATGTAATTTGGTCAGCAGAAAAAATTGCGAAAGATCGCTTAGGAAAAGATGCTCTGAATTAAACCAGCACTCAAGATGCTTTATTTAGCTTATATACCGAGTGGGTATCTTGTTCAGTAAACTATTAGACAATGCGCTAAAAGGGCAAGAAGAGATCCGGAATAGAATACGGGAAAACGAGTGATATAACGAAAAAAGCTAAAGTGCGTTCACTTTAGCTCTGGATGTTTAGTTTTTTACTTTGTATAAACCATGCTCGGTTAAATGTTGGCTCAAGATACGGCGAAGTTCCAGAGCCTGTAAATTATTTTGTGTAAGTTCCATTTTTTATAAATGATCTTTTAATCGATCATCGAACTGAATCGTAAACCAATTCATTGCTAAACGCCAATTTTGAATTGGCATCGTCCATTTCTTCGCAGCATTTGATGTTGCTAAGTAAATGACCTTCTTTACTGAGTCATCAGATGAAAAGATTTTCCTCTTCTTCGTTGAATGGCGTATTACGCTATTCAACGACTCAATCGCATTTGTTGTATAAATTGCATGACGTATTTCGGCTGGATAGCTAAAGATCGTTCGGATATTTTCCCAATTGGCCCGCCAGGATTCTCCAATTTTGGGATACTGGTGATTCCATTGATCACAGAAGATGTCTAGGGACTTTAAAGCATTTTCCTCTGTACTTGCCTGATAAATCGCTTTCAGACCCGAGGTAACAGCCTTGTAGTCTTTCCAGCTTACAAATCTCAGGCTATTGCGTACAACATGCACGATACACAGTTGAATATCAGTATGAGGGTAAACGGAGGCTATCGCGTCAGGAAAGCCTTTTAATCCATCTACACAGGCAACAAGAATATCCTGTACTCCTCGATTTTTAGCTCTGTCATGACTGACAGCCAGAATTTGGCACCTTCTGTCTGAGCAATCCACATACCCAGTAATTCTTTTTGTCCATCCATATTGATGCCTAAAGCAAGGTATACGGACTTGTTAATCACATTGGAGTGCTGACGGACTTTGACAACAATACAGTCAAGATAGACAACAGGATAAAGGCTATCTAAGGCTCTATTTTGCCACTCAGTCACTTGCTCAATCACAGCATCGGTAACTTTGCTGATGAGAGATGCTGAGACATCGGCATCGTACATTTCTTTGAAGAAGGCTACAATTTCCCTATTAGTCATTCCTTTTGCATACAGTGAGAGGATTTGGTCATCCATACTGGTGATGCGTGTTTGGTGCTTTTTGATAATTTGTGGCTCAAATGAACCTTCTCGATCACGGGGAATATCTAAAGCCAGTTGTCCATCTTGAGTTGTAATGGTTTTAGAACTAAACCCATTACGGCTATTTGAGCCTTTCCTGGACTGATGCTTTTCATAACCGAGATGGTCTGAAAGTTCAGTATTGAGTGCAGTTTCAATCATGAATTTTTTAAAGACTGCTGTCATTTGGTTTAAGTCTTCTGGTGTTTTTAGACCTTTAGCCAATTCGGCAGCCATACTTTTGATTGTTGCTTCATCCATGTGAAGTACCTTTTGTAATTATCCTCTGAAGGATAAATGAAAATTAAGTACTTACACAAAATTTAGAACAGTCCCAAGTTCCAATACCGTTTCAGGCTTTATTTGAATAGAATGCCCGCCTTTAATGATTTTCTCTGAAATCGCACCTTCTAAATGGGCACTTTTATAAGGAACAATGCCATCCGTAATGGTATCAGTATCATTACTTTTGGTGATATTGCCCATGATGGAATGAAAAACCAAACCTTCTTTAGGCTGTATATCCGAGGTGAGTTCCATAAACTCTGACTTATTACTCAGATCGCTAGGGCCATTTTGTAGCCTGTTATTGATGGTTCTGACAAAATCTTTAAGATCATCGTCATAGCTCGTGAGTGTATTGGTTAATGTTTTTAAAAATGCTGAGGGCAGTCCAATAATGTTTCGTGCAGTTACGGTGAACCAGCGGTCGGCATAGCTTGTTCCACGATGAGGAGCAGCAAGGAAAATGACGCGATCAAAGTTTGGAATCGGTTCCATCTTTAAGCGTTCGCCTATAACTGGATGTTTTCTCATCCGAGCTTGAACGTGGTTACTCATCATCGGTAAGGCTTCTTTTGAAATATCTGCATGACTGACTAAAAGGCGGCTAATAATTCCTCCCATACTATGACCAATCAAAACAGCATTTTGAGATGCAGGGTCTTGTGGGTTGAGAGAGGCAAATGTTTGTTTGAGTAAAGCAGAAATCTGAAAGCGACTTTCCAGAATGGGCATATTGGTCGAGTAAAATACTTGCCAAACCTGATAATGCTCACGTAGTGTCTTATCCCCCATAATTTCATTCGTTACAGCAATCCATGCTTCTGGGCTGCTGGCCAGTCCATGAATCAAAACAATCACTTTTTTATTCGGATTATAGGGTTCAAGCATATATAGATGAGGCATAGTCAAACGTTGATTACGGTCAATCAAGGTTAGATATGCAGCAGAGCCTAAGTTATTCTCTGCTAACCATAAACCATAGGGCGCAGAGAAGTTCGCTGCCAGAGCGTATTCTTTATCTTCAATTTTGATCTTTTCTACATTGTAGGGATCATAGATTTTTATTTTGAAATCTGGGCGACTTAATATCTCGCTGAGTGTGGCTTGCTCATCGACTGGCTGGGCAATCAGAGTTGAAGCAAGATAATGGGCTTCATGGATATTGGGATTAACGCCGTTTGGATAAGCATAGGTGAGTGGGTCAAGAATATAGGGATTTCCATTCTTGGGATCATTCTCTTTAGTGTGTAAAACCGCGACAAAATCTGCACCAAAACCATCACGACGGTTAATGGTTCTTAATCCAGAAAAGTTCATATTGTAGCTTGAAGTAAATTTCTCAAGCTTTTTACCTTGTAGTTTGGGATATGAATCAATATCAATCGTATAGGTACTTTCACCAATTTTAATGTTTTCTGGAATCGTTGCAGAAGTATTCTTGGCGCTGTACACATTTACTAATTGGTTGAGTGCCTGATTATAAAAGTCCCGAATTTGCACCTGACGGTTATCAAAAATACGCTCTTGAGGCTGACGAGAAGTCTTAAACAGATAGGCATAGCTGTAACGAATACTTTTATCTAAAGCTTGCAGTTGTTGGTCTAAACATTCATTCACCTGTTGGGTTTGTTTAGATTCTAGTTTAGTATTTTTATTGATTTTGCAATCATGCGAGTCTGCAAGCGTCAGAGCTCTGGATAGATACAACTCGCTAGCGGCTGATAATAGTTGTTCTGTTTGTACCTGAGGAATTTTTTCCAGATCGACAATACATGCATCTGGGTTTTTCATGCACAATTTCATGTCCATATCGGACATATAGAGCAGATTCAGGCTGGCGCCACTCAACTTTCCTTGAGTGAGAATACTGTTACGTTCATTGGCAATCGTAGTATGCAACGTCTGTTTTTTTAGGCTAACCACCTGACAGCCACTTATTATTAGAACGCTAAATACAGTCAGAATACATAGCGGCTGAAATAGAGGAAATGTAAGTCTTGGCATAAATTGACTCTTAAGCATTCTGTTCAGATGAGGGGAGTTTTTGATGCTGCTATTATTTTGAATATTTGTGTAGTAACGATTAGAAAAGTGTGGAAACAGTGTGGAGACCAGAGAGTTAATCAGCTTAGATTGAGTATTTTAGCTGTGTTAGCCAAACCACTGACTCGTGTTGAAGTAAGGACAGTACTGAAGGTGATTTAAAATATGCAGGGCACAGTGCATATAAGTTCTTGCATACCAGTGATTGATTTTATTGTCTAAATGAACTGATAAGAATGTGATGAAAATATTTAAAGCATCCAGAAATTTTTAAATATTCAGGTAGTGATTTGCGATAAAAAGCGTAAGAAAACGTCGACTTGATCGACGTTTTCTTACTTTCCAATTTCCAGATACCAAGGCTCAGATAATCCCAGTGGTTTTAAATTCCTGAACATTTAACATATCGATTGGACTCATCATCTTACCTTCATGTTCGACAAATCCAACAAAAGTCGTGCTCATATTCCAACCAAGTAATCCTCTTAACTCATCAGGGAAGCTTTTAATTGTTTCGGTGGAGAGAGATAAATAATGATTTTCTTCCTGTCTGAGAAAGCCCAGATCATAAGACATAGTCAATCCAATACGAGGTGCATGGCTGACATTGGCACCTCCACCATGATAGGTTGAGCCAATCCAGATTAAAGCATCTCCTGCTTTCATTTCGGCCGCGACGGTTTCATCTTCTTTAGGTACTCTTTGATCATCCCACAAATGGCTGGCTGGAATGACGCGAGTCGCACCATTTTCTTCTGTAAAATCAGTCACAGCAAACATGATTTGTACTCTGGCTTCACGACCATAACCCGGATGTTGCCACATCCATACCGTATCGTCACGATGTAGGGGTTGTGCTTTTTGACCTGGCCAGATCTGAATCGCTTGAGTCACACCAACCTGAATGTCTGGATAGAGTTCAATTCTATTTTCACCGCTCCATGCCTGTAGTGGAGTTTGGAGAATCGCTTTTGCGGTATCTAAAAATACTGGATTCATTGCGACCAATGGCATTTGTGGCAAGCGCGCAAATAAACGGCTCATTCGGCGGGTTTTCGTACCCGCAAAATATTCATCTTCTCCATCTGGAATCAACTCTAATTGCTCAGATAATATTTGATAAATATCGTGGGTCATTTCATCATTTAAAAAATTTTCAATGATGACACCACCATCTCTTTTAATAATCGAAACAATTTCATCGACTTGTGTATCTTTGCTTAATTTGACGAGTGACATAAGAATTCCTTATTCATCCTGATTGATGATATTTCAAAGCATTTCAATGAACTGCTTTGTTGTGCGATTGGTTTGCATACATAACACTTCAGTTTTTAGTCTTCATCGCGATAGCTGATTAAATTTTTGAGGCTGTCGCAGAATGCTATGAGCTTATGTATGTATTTGAATTAAATTATTTTCTACAGTGAAAATTTATAAACTTTCATTTCTCTGGGGTTGTGGAGCAAGTGCCTTTTTCAAGAAACCGATCTGATCATTGAGTACCGCGCCATGCCATGATTCGGTATAAAAATCAAAATGATCAATCGGATATTCCAGCAGTTCAGTGGGGCCTTGAATCAGACGTGCCGTTTTTCGGGCTGGATTTGGTGGTGCGATCTGGTCATTGGAACCCACTTGGATCAAAGCAGGGCACTTCACTTTTTTTGCAAAAGTAACGGGCCGGTTGTATGAAACTTCCAGAGCTGCGCGAGCACAGACCTCATTCCGCCAGGTTGGACCCGCCATTGCGGTATAGCTTTCTTCAGCGCCAGGTGTACTGATCATTGCAGCGGTACCTGGCTGCCCAACAATTGGAATGAGATGAGGAGGGCGTTGAGTGATGGCATGCATTAAATCTTTAATGCCATGACCGATCGCAGTTGTTATCTGCTTTATTCCACCATACTGGAATACTTGTTTTAGAGCGGCTAAACCATCAGTTGCTGGATTCATGGAGACGACAGCCGATATTTTTGAATCTTGGGCAGCAACCACCACCACATGACCACCCGAATAAGACGTGCCCCACAGCGCAATACGACTTCCATCTACATGGGGCAAACTCCTTGCAGCTTCAATTGCAGCATGATAATCCTCACGCTGTTGAATGTAAGAGACATGTTGTCTAGGAGAGCCTGCTGACTCGCCAAATCCGCGATAGTCAAATACCAATGTATCAAAACCTGCTTGGCTGAACGGCTCGGCAAAATCGAGTAATCCTGTATCTTTGGTACCGCCAAAACCTGTGGCCATCACAATGCAAGGCCGTCCTTGAGCTGTCATAAACTCTTCTGAGGTTGCAGGGAGATACCACGCAGAACAGGTAATTCCTTTACTTGTAAATTTAATATTTTCCATTATATTTTCCTTGATCGATTTCTATCCTTGATTGCTATTGGCAATAAGAGATATCAATGTAAATCGTTATGTTAAGCCTGAATTTTGATCTGTTCTGGCATTGTTTCTGCCGGAACAACACTTGGCTTTTTCTTAAGCCCAACATCTGTAAAACATAGTTCTTTATCAAAAACGGGACCTTTACGGAGTCGTTCAACATCGAATTTATAATCTTGTTTTACAATCCATGGACCTTGTGTACCTGCCATTGGAAATTGTGCGATGCTTCGTTGAATGTAGCCTGAATTCAGGTCTACAAATGGAATGCGTTTCATGCTTTTATCACTGATGACTGGTGTGAATGTTGCGTACTTATTTTCATCCATGTAATCCAGTAATCTACAGAAGTGTTTCCAGACTAGATCAACTTTTAAGGTCCATGCCAGATTGGTGTAGCCGAATGCGAAAGCAAAGTTGGGAATATCGGATAACATCATTGATTTGAAAATCGTGGTCTCTGGATAAACTATTTTTTTTCCATCCACAATCAATTGTGTCTTGCTAAATGCGACAGCATTGAGGCCTGTAGCGGTCACAATGATATCGGCTTCCAGCGTTTTTCCTGATTTAAGTAAAATCCCTTCTTTGCTAAAACACTCAATATGATCGGTGACCACAGACGCTTTACCCGCAGAAATTGCTTTGAACATATCGCCATCGGGTACAACACACAAACGTTCATCCCACGGATTGTATTTCGGTGAAAAATGAGTCGCTACATCAAAGTCTTTTGGTAGATTTCGTTGTACATCCGAGATTAGAAAGCGACGCATCAGCTTCGGAAAGCGACGACTTAAATTGTAGACGCCCCGAGTTAAGGCAATATTTTTATGGCGGATCAGATCGAAAGCACGTTGTGGTGAGAAAACACGATTGAGAGTATTCGCGATTGCATCTGTACTTGGCGCTGCCATGACATAGCTTGGTGATCTCTGGAGCATGGTAATATGCCCAACCTTTTCAGCCATGGCAGGAATTAAGGTCACGGCTGTTGCGCCACTACCAATCACCACCACCTTTTTACCAGAATAATCGAGATTTTCTGGCCAGTGTTGGGGGTGAATAATGAGTCCTTGAAATTCCTCAGCTCCTTTAAACTCAGGTGTATAGCCGTTATCATAGTCATAATAACCTGTACTCATCAGTAAGAAGCGGGAGCGGAAAGTGGTTAAAACTTTCTGATCTTGACGCTTCACTTTTACTGTCCATAGACCTTCAGAAGATGAGAATTCGGCGCTGCTCATATAATGGCCAAAGCGAATATGAGATTCGATGTCGTTCTCAGTGATCGTTTCTTTTAAATAATTACAGATCATTTGAGCACTGCCAAAAACCCTTTTATTGGTCCACGGCTTAAAGCCAAATGCAAATGACTGCATGTCTGAATCTGAACGAATGCCTGGGTAACGGAACAGGCTCCATGTGCCTCCAATTTCGTCACGACCTTCTAGCAGTGTGAATGTTGTATTTGGTCTATATTTTTTTAAATGGTAGGCTGCGCTAATACCTGAGATCCCTGCGCCGATAATTAAAACATCAGTAATAGTAATTTGATCTGATGTACTCATATCTTTTTCCTCTTCACACGATTTTAATAAATTGAGCATCAGTTAGATTTCTAAGATGATGATTTTTATAATCTTCATTTTCCCTGATGAACAAAGTCCTTGATCCAGTCCACTTTCACTTCGATTTGTATCGAATGACGTTTAGGCATGTGAATATTATTAAGCTAATAATTACACACTGTCAATGACTCTGTGTAATTATTGCAATATTGTCTATCTGGTTCGGGGGAAAAGAAAATGGGTTAGGGTTGGGTTGAATTAAATTACTGAATTTTATAATTTATATTTTGCTTTTTATTGAGTCATGTTTTTCTGGTTTTGAGTGGGCAGAGAGGGCGAGTAATGGCACAAAGACTTGTCGAAAGATTTATTAATACCTACAATGACTTCATACCAATAGGAATAGGACCATATGACAACTTCTCGCCGTAGACCTAAACATGATCCAAAAGAATCTGAGCGAGAAATATTAAAAGCTGCCGAACAGTTTTTAAATGAACACCATTTTCGTGACCTAAATATTGATGAAGTCATGCGACGCACGGGTTTAAAACGACCAGCTTTTTATGTTCATTTCCGTGATAAACACGATCTTACGCTTCGTCTTGTTGAGAACATTGCCAGAGAATTGTTTAATATCACGGAACGGTGGTTGGCAGGAAATAATCTTCAGGACGATTTAGAGCGAGCCTTGGTCGACTCTATAAATGTCTATGTACAACATGGTCGTTTATTAAGGGCCTTTGTCGAAGCAGCAAGTGGAGATGAACGTGTTGATAGTGTCTATCGAACTATAATTCAAGACTTTATCAAGGCGGCTGCTCAACACATAAGAGCAGAACAACTGGCAGGAAATATTAAAAAAAATTTGGATATCGACGAAACAGCAAAAGCGCTGATTTGGTTAGAAGAACGTTATCTTTCGGAAGCATTTGGGCGTTCATCTCATGTAGAACCCGAGGTCGTTATCAGGGTACTTCGAAATATTTGGACTTCAACACTTTATGTGAATAAATAAAAAAATTCATTTATACATTTTATTGCTTTTATATTTAAAAATATTTTATTTGTCAGTTAATTGCATTGAATGTAATTATTCCATGCAACAGTTTTTGCATAAATTACACACAGTCATTGACACTGTGTAATTTATTTATCAGTATGTTATTTGTCCATTTAATCCTGTTTTCTTGTGAATAAATGGATAAGGAGATATCTCATCATTCGTGTGGTGAAACAAAAAATTATAATTTCAGGATGAATTTAATAATGGAAAAATCTATATGCAAGGAAAGTGTGGGCTTACCTTGGTTATTATCGAAAACCAGAGAGGTGAATAGACATAAGGGCTTGAATAGCTCATTTTCTAATATCCATCGGTTCCACTTCGCTCCTATTATGTTTGGCATAATAGGTGTGTTGATCAGTAATTATACCCAAGCCTCCGCACTTGATCAGTCTGGTCAGTCTATACTGCCATTTTTAGAGAATGGTCATTATTTTGAAGTCAATGCCTTTGCTGTTGACGCTTCAGTTTCTGGTGTCGTGCATGATCGTCCAGATCTTGTGCGTGCAAATCAAAGCCGTGAAACAGGTGATATTGGGCAAAATGTGCAATTTTATACGGCTGCATTGAAGCTACAATTAACCGATCAGTTTAGTTTCGGCCTGCTTTACGACCAACCATTTGCTGCAAAAACCGCATATCCACTTCGCTCCAACAATAGCTATTCAGATAATGATTTTAGTCATGAAGGCACATCTGTAAATGTGGAAAGTCAGGATTTGAGTTTTATATTTGGATATTCACCTTTTAAGAACTTCCAGATTTATGGCGGGCCTGTTTATCAAGAGGTCAAAGGAAAAGCTTCTTTTCGAGGCATGGCGTATACCGAGGCTTTTAATGGTTACGAGGCGAATTTTAAAGAAAAAGGAGAGTTGGGCTGGCTTGCTGGGGCGAGCTATCAAATTCCAGAGATTGCGTTGAAAGCGGCTGTTACTTATCGCTCTAAAATCAAATATAAATTTCAGGTCGAGGAAAATATATTTGGTGAACCTTTACGCTATGTCGGAGCAGCAAAAACGACAATCGAAACCCCACAATCCATCAATATAGATTCTCAAACTGGGATTGCCGAAAATACAATTGCTTATATGAATTTAAGATGGGTGAACTGGAAAGATTTTAATATCCGCCCAACGCAATATAATGCGCTTACAGCAAGTTATCTGGATGAACTTACGGGAGGCGCATATACGGAAGGTGTTGATTTAGATTCTTATCAAAAGGATCAATATAATGCAACGATAGGAATAGGGCATCAATTTACAGAAAAATGGAGTTTTGTGACTGATGTTGGTTGGGATTCAGGGTGAACCGTACCGGGTTTGTCGGAGACTTTTTTATTTAAGTTAGGCCACCTGACCTAACGGGTTAATCTTATCATAGTACATTGCTTCAAACTCAAAAGGCGATACATAACCCAGTGCACTGTGTACACGCTTTTTATTGAACCAATCTACCCAGTTTAGTGTCGCAAGTTGTACATCTGCTAAACCTTGCCAATCTGCTTTTAAATATTCAATCACCTCTGTTTTGTATAAGCCATTCACCGTTTCAGCCAGAGCATTATCGTATGAATCACCTGTCGTACCGACTGATGCTCGTAAATTTGCAGCATCTAAACGATTGGTATAGCGAATAGAAAGATATTGAACACCTCTATCGGAATGATGAATCACATTCTTTGGCATGCCTCGATCGTGCAATGCTTGCTCCAATGCATCGAGCACCATATCTGTATTCATCCGTGTAGATACTTTCCATCCAACAATTGCTCGTGAGAACACATCAATAATAAAGGCGGTATAGACCCAGCCTGAATGTGTTTGAATATACGTAAAGTCACTGACCCATAATTGGTCAGGTCGATCAGCACTAAAATTCCGTTTCACTAAATCATCTGCTCGTTTTTGATCATCTCGGCTACGGGTGGTTTGTTTATTCTTACCACGCCAAACACCTTGTATACCTAGCTTTTGCATCAATCGAGCAACTGTACAACGTGCAATAACATAACCCTCACGTTTCAATTTTTGCCAAACTTTACGTACACCATATCGACCTGAACTTTCTTTCCAAATACGTTTGATTTGCTCTGCATGATGTAAATCATGCAGAGCACGTTTCGCTCGATGTTCTGGGTTATCAACGAAATCTAAAGCCCGATAATAGGTCGAAGCTGCAATCGGTAAAATTCTACAAATCGCTTCAACACCATATAACGCCTTATTGTTATGGATAAAATCCACCATTATTTGTGTGGGCGGTCGAGCTCCGCCTGGGCGAAAAAAGCGGCTGCTTTACGTAGAATTTCATTGGCACGTTTTAATTCTTTAATTTCACGTTCCATTTGCTTCATTTTTTCTTGGTCAGATACCTGTTGTACTTTGGCGGGATTTTGTTGATCTAAGTATTTTTGATACCAAACACGAAGTGTTTCAGGAGTACAGCCAATTTTAGGAGCAATTGCGGAAACTGCTGCCCAATTCGATGGATAATCTTTTTCAGATTCAATTAGTAATTGAACCGCTCTTTCTCTAATTTCGGGGGTATAGTTTGGTTTTTTCATCGGAATAGTCTCTCAGAATATTGAGTCTCCGACAAACCCGGTACGGTTCAGGGACGGGTAATCCTGCTTCTACGCTGGGGCCAATGAAGGGATCATGGTCCATTGGACTCGGTGCGCAATTCAATCCTGCTCAGAATTATTTTATCGCCGCTGGTGTTAAATACTACTGGTTAGGAGATGCCAAGTCTGAAGATGGCGCTTACTACTTACCTGTCGAAGGGATTAAAGAAATGGCAGAACAGGCTGAATTTAAAAATAATCATGCTATCGCTTATGGTTTAAAAATTGGTTACCGATTCTAGAAGTAAGAGAAGGAGTGGTTGAGTTTAGCCACTTCCTAAAAATACAAAAACGCAGGGGGGCAAGTTTGGATAAATTTAAGTTGTATGGGAATAAAATTTATATAAAACAGTATGTTGCTGTTTTGATTCAACTGACGCTATCTCCACCAAAATTCAGAGTTTTTCCTTAGTGAGATTACTGATTGCATTAAGAATAAATTTTTAAGTCTATAGTGATTAATTTCACAGTTTGTACAATATTTTTGATATATAAATCAAAAATATAGACTGTTCTGTATGGAAAATATGTAGTTTAATAGTATTATTATTGAACATCTATAACTTAAAAAAGCTTAAAAATGTACATTAACTTTACAATTGAAGATGATCAAAAAAACATTGGGGAAGGTCCAATTCAGGTTGGCTGGTTCTTTACTGAGGATAAATCGTCGATTCTCTTCGAACCACCTTATCGGATGCGTTCTCAGTCACAGACTAAACATGTTAAGTCTGCAAGTCGTTGTCCTGCGGTATTGCAACTGGAAAGCCGCTATTTCGTAATTAACTGTCCCTTCGTCAAGATATTTTAGTTGTGAATCGGATAAAACCTTAGACTCAGATACAGTATGGTCTGTTCTTGAACAATCTAACAGTATTTTATGATTTATTTGTAAAACCTGACATTGAGATTCCTCGATAATTGCACCATGAAAATAAATTTCTCCTGTAGAGCTAGCAAAGATATATGAAGTCATTAAAAATATAATATTAAGCTAAGAGCGAGTGCTATTCTGGGCATGATCAGACTTCCAAATAAATATAAACAATGAGTCAATAACTCACTTGGTTATGGCTTTTAATTTTGGAGTGAATAGTATTAGAAATGTTATATTTTATTTATCGGAAGTAGATAATTAATTTGTCAGATTCAAGCTTTTATTTTGAATCCAAGCTGTAAATGTTTGTAGGGGATGGATGACAAATAAAATTATAAAAATAATAATTTAATTATTAATCAATATCGCAGGCTTGTAGTTATTCCCCTACATTGAAATCATTGTTGTACTACATCTTTCATATCTCTCGACGATATCCATTTATTTGACTTATACATAATATAAATCAAAGCAATGTGGAATAGACCTAATCTAAAATTGGGTCTATTACTTTGGGTCACACACATTAGCGCCGTTCAGAAATTCATAGTCTAAATTTCGAGATGCAATAATGGAAAAGTGGGTTTGTAAAGAATGTGGTTTATATCAAAAAGTAAACCCTAAAGTGATTAAGGCTGGACAGAAGGTTTATTTTTATAAAAATAAAAATTATATCAATCGTTATTTTGAAAAAGTTGAAATGAATATTGTGAGAGGTGTCGTTTTAAGTAAGCGTGGAAATCTTATTACGGTTTTAAGTGGTGGAGAGATATTTAAAGTACTAAATGTTGATGTCTATCTTGAATGTGCTCCCATGCATTTTATTTATAATATGTTTGGTACTTGTGAGTGTTGATTTGAATTGCCTTGAACAAAGTTAAAAATAAATTTAATTTATTCTTGCGATTAATTATTGCTCATAAACCTAAATGATTTTTTAAAAGATTCCAGATGCTTGTAGATATTTTTCTAATTTTAGTTTACACATATCAATTAAAATTTAAACAAGGTGTTTGAGTTCTTATATAGATGTGAGTTGATCTTTAGGTAAATCTGGGTGAATTAGATTCATTTATTTTAGTATTACAGGCGTCGACCATATCCGAATTCTGGCTGCAGTGTTACGCCACTCTCATGTTGCACCGAAGACCAGCTTTGGTTCCTGTCATTGCAATTCAGACTAAGAGCAAAAATTCCCTTCATCTGCACCAAAATATTATTCGAAATCATTTGAATTGGTATTAAAAGCCTTTAATTTCAATAATTAAAGGCTTTTAGATTAGACTTTACAGATCCATCAGGATGTGTGACAAATACTGATACTGGACATTGTGAGTACCATAAATAGAAACACTTTCTTTTCTATTCAAGATGAAAACATTGAGCTTATCGGACTTATATACAAGATCAAGCCACAGAAGGCAGAAGCAAAAATTACATACATGACTTTAACTTCAAAATGGAATAAGGCGATGAATGCTGCAATGGCAATCGATGCTACTTCATAGTTGAAGGGATGGTTGAATCCACTAGGCCATAAAACGTGATAACTGAAGAAAAGTGCGAGATTTAAAATTACACCCACTACCGCAGCAGTAATTGCTGTTAATGGTGCAGTAAATTTTAACTCGTTATGCGTTGTTTCAATCACTGGGGCGCCAGCTAGAATAAATATGAAAGAAAAAAGGAATGTAAACCAAGTCACAATGATGGCACCTAAAGCACCAGCTAAAAATGCATGATCACTTCCCAATAATGTATGATTAAAACCACCTAGGAATCCTACAAAGGCAACCACCATAATCAGTGGGCCAGGGGTACTTTCACCAAGTGCTAGGCCGTCGATCATTTGTGTTGGGCTCAACCAGCCATAAAAATCTACAGCACCTTGATACACATAAGGCAGTACCGCATAAGCCCCACCGAAGGTTAACAGCGCTGCTTTGGTAAAGAACCAAGCCATTTGTGTATAGGCATGATCCCATCCCAAGGTCAGAGTTAGACCTACAATTGGTGTAAACCATAAAGTTGCACCGATAAATAAGATTTTTCCTAAGTGCTTCCAACTAAACATGGCATGTTCTGGGGTTGGGGTATCATCATCAATGAATGCAGGACCATAATCCTTTTTACCTTGCTGATGAGAACCTCCACCCGTAAAAAAGTTTGGATACTTTTTACTTGCTAAGTATCCAATGATTGCAGCACTTAGAACAATTAAGGGGAAAGGGAGGTTAAAGAAAAAGATAGCAGCAAATGCAAGAGCAGCGATGGTCCATAAAAACTTATTCTTTAATGATCGGCTACCAATTCGATATGTTGCATGAAAGACAATTGCAACAACAGCAGGTTTGATTCCATAAAAGAGTCCAGCAATGATCGGCACATCACCAAACTTTACATAGACCCATGAGAGTGCGATTAGGATAAATAATGAGGGTAAAACGAATAAGACCCCTGCCACAATACCCCCTATAGTCCTGTGCATTAACCAACCGATATAGGTTGCTAATTGTTGTGCTTCAGGTCCTGGTAATAACATACAGTAGTTGAGCGCATGTAAAAAACGTTTTTCAGAGATCCAACGTTTTTGTTCAACCAGTTCTTGATGCATGACAGCAATTTGTCCTGCTGGCCCACCAAAACTAATGAATCCCAATTTAAGCCAGAATAAGAATGCTTGCCAAAATGAAACTGACTGTATCTCTTGTTCTGGTTGTATAACAAGTTCTTGTTTCATGATTATTCTCTTGCTAGGGTGGCATATAAACCATCGAAAATCTGATTCGATAATGCAAATAGCTGATCATCATCATTTATCTGACTTCGAATACCTTGAATAACTTTTTCAATACCGATCGCTTCAGGAGGCTCAATTCCCCCTACATCTAGGTAATGAACAATTTCAGCGAGTCTCTTTAATGCAGGTGTTTCTAAATTAAAACTGTGTAAAAGAACTTCGAAGGTTACCCAGTGATTGACGTGGCTAAAAGTTGCACCATCAAAATCGAATCCTAATGCTGCTTTTGGGCAGTCACTTGGGGTTTCTAACCAAATAAATGTTGCTGAGGTATCTATAAAAGTCTTGATTAGCCATGCAGAGGCTAGACGATCAATCCAAGGTTTTTTACGAGTTGCCCAAGTTCTGTTTTGATAACAATTTTTATCGAGCAGTTGGATATGAGCTTGTATTGCTTGAGGCTCATTTACTTCACCAAGACGAGCAATTGAAAGTTCTAAACCGGAAAGTTCCTTTAAAACCTGTGCTTGAGTTTCATCAGGGTAATAGTCAATTTCTATAAGTGCATCGATACTTTTTCTTAATTTACGGATTTGCTTGAGCAGCTCTTTCTTTTCATCTTTGGTCTGTCTATCCCTTAACTCAGAGAGTTGTTTATAGAGAGCGTCGTATTCTTCTTTTCGGCTGAACAAAGCAGCTAATTCAAGATTGGTAGGTTGCTCTGCATGAAAGATATAAGCCGTTCCTTGTTCTGAAATAACATCATTAGCAATAGGGTCAAGCTTTGCACTATGGGAAACAGGAAGTAAATAGACACCATCTCTTAGAATCGCTGCGCCGCTTGCTTTGACAGATCGCCAGACTCTCATACGAGTGGTTGTATTCTGTGTAGGTAGTGAGGATATGAGTAAGGATATTTTCATGTAATATACTCAACTTATTTTGTTTAATATATTACACATAATAAATTAAGGTATATATACAAAGAATAGATTTCTAATTTTAAAAAATGATTAAGCCAAGTCAGTTCTTTATTAGGTGTTGTGAAAACAACACTGATTTAAAAAATGATGAAATATAAACAATAACTTGATTTTGATTTTTAATAAGATATTGAAAATTATAAATAATTAATGTTGGCACAAAAGCTGCTCAATACAAGTGATATGAAATTGGAAATATCCTAAGGAATACCTATGTCACTTGTTATCGATAAAAAAGAAAATTCTAAAGAATTTGTAAAAAGCACTTTATCTGAAATCTGGGTCACTCGATGTCCAGTCCCAACGGCAACAGGCATCTCACTAAAACGTGGGACACTGATCGAAAAGTTTGAACAGCATGGTATTGATGTTGCTGTTTTACAAGATGCCCGTAAAGGTCTCTCTGTTCATCATTTTGACCATCAACTGCCAGCATTGTTTCGTGAAGGTGGAAATGTTCCAGCATTAGCTGCTCGTTCTGAAGGTGCGCCAAGTCGACTCATTGGTTTGACATGGATTGATGAATGGCAAGTGATCATTGTTCGCCCTGATTCTGAAATCAGCAAACCGGAGCATTTAAAAAATGTAAAAGTTGCTTTACCTGAATATGCAGACAAACGGGCAGGTAGCATTTTTAGAGCGATGTCTTTACAGGGTATTCGAGGTGCTTTGCAACTCGCAAATTTAACCTTCCGTGATGTGGATTTTATTGAAGTCCCTGAACGAGCAGAATCGAATACACAACAACGTGATGCAAGTACCTATTGGTCTGGATTAGATGCATTAATCACTGGTGAAGTTGATGCTGTTTATGTTAAAGGCGCATCTGCTGTCGAAGCTGCGACGAAACGCGGGTTAAAAGTTGGGATTGATCTGGATCAATTTGAAGATGTGAGCTCCCGTGTAAACAATGGTACGCCTCGTCCAATTACCGTACATGAAGATTTGTTAAAAGATCACTTTGAGGTCGTCGTTGATTTTCTGGAAGAGCTGTTTGATACCGCAGATTGGGCGCAAGATCATTTAGATGAAGTGCTGGTTATTCTTGAAGACGAAACGATTGCAGGTGCAGAGAGTGTCGCAACGGCCTACCGTAATAACTTTCATAAATCGTTACATCCATCATTAAGTGAAGAGCGCTTAGAGCTTCTAAGACAACAAAAAGATTTCCTTTGGTTACACGGTTTTCTCGAGCGCGATATCGATCTTGATACTTGGGTTGATCACCGTCCTTTGCTCGAAGTTTTAAAACGTCGCCAAAATAAACAATTTTAATAGGGTATTAATCATGACAACACTTATTCAAACCCCACTGTCTCCTGAACTTAATGATTTTATCGAATCGAACCGTGAAAAAGCTGAATTTGCTTTTGAAGTGTTCCGTGAAACAAGAACAATCACGGCAAATGGAACGGTTAATTTTGTTGAACGTGGACCTGATAATACCTTAGTCACTTTTAACTATGCAGGACCGTGGTCTAAAGATCAAAAAAGCAAAGTACTTGTGGAGACCATTGATGGTGAAGTTTTATTGGGAAGAAAAAATGCAGGCGGGCGCTATAACAAACTTTTTCGCGAGCATGCAGATGTCACCACAATATCTCATGTACACGCGCCGAATTTAGGGGCTTGGGCGCAAACCCATCGTACCTTACCGATTCGTTATGTGCCTGTTCAGCGCTTTCATTTATTTAAAGAACTACCAATTTATATTGATCGCCGTCAGGCAGAAGTCGATTTCATTTTAGATCAACTCAAAGTTGATATCGAACATCGAGCAATTTTAGAAGCCAACGGTGGTGCAACCGTATGGGGACGTCAGGGATTACAAGAAACAGCTGAATTTATCTTGTTACTTGAGGAAGGTGCACAGATTCAGCTACTGGCTGAATTAGCTGGGGGAAGCCGTGAATACGGACAGGGTGTTTTACAGCAGCAGTGGCGAATGAGTGGTTTAACCGATAAAGCGAAGTCGCTTGGATTACTTCCACTTCATTAGAAATCTGATTCAAATATAAATATAGAGAATACTATGGCTGTAAAACTTTTATGGTATCTCACTGCTCCCGATGGGCCATATCCTTGGTTGGAATCTGGGCGGTGGGATACCGATTATGAACACTTGCAACAGATTGCGATTACTGCGGATCGACTTGGTTTTTACGGTTCACTTATGGGTACCAGCGAGTATGAAACACTTGCTGTTGCTGCAAGTTTAATTCCATTTACTGAACGGTTAAAGTTTCTGGTTGCCCAACATCCTGGAGAAGTCCAGCCAGCAGTATTGGCAAAATATGCGCAAACGTTTGATGCATTTTCTAAAGGACGTTTGTTATTTAATGTCGTCAATGGAAGTGATCAGGGTTTAGCCGCTTTAGGTATTCACTATACGCATGATAAGCGTTATGACTTTAGCAAAGAATACTGGACAGCATTTCAGCAAAACTATTTAGGTGATCGGTCTGGATTTGAGGGCGAATTTATTCAAATTGCCCCACGTCTAGAAGGTGGATCGCCTATGTCCAAATGGCGTGGTCCAACTCAAAAGCAGGGTGTTCCATTGTGGGGAGCTGGAACTTCTGCCAAAGGTGTTCAGCATTCTGTCGAGTTACTCGACGTGTACTTAAGTTTTGCAAATACCCCACCGTTGCTCGGAGAAAAGTTTGGCAAAGTTGCGGCTGAGGCTGCAAAAATTGGGCGCAGTTTAGAGTTTGGTACTCGATTACAAATTATTGTTCGAGAAACAGAAGAAGAGGCTTGGCAGTATGCTCAGTCATTACTCGACAAAATTGATGTCAATTATGCAATCGAAGCGGTTAAACGACAGCTTCCTCCTCATGAAACTTTTGAGAGTTATCAAAGTCCAAATCCGATCGTTCAAAGAAATCTGACATTGCTCCGCCATGGAGTATTACCTCGTGCTAAAGATTTTGAAATTTATCCTAATGTTTGGACTGGGCCATCTTTATTTGGTTTTGATATTTTAAACCCGGCAGCAGGTACTGCCTTGGTCGGCAGTGCTGAAAATATTGCTGAACGGATTAAAGAATACGAGAGCTATGGTGTATCTGCCTTTATCTTATCTGGTTTCCCTTTAATTGGAGAAGCTTATCGTGTAGCTGATTTATTGTTCCCGTTATTAGCGCTCGATCATGGTTTTGAGTTACCTAAGCTCAATAAAAATTCATCCATTGATTCTCTCTTGAATCAAGAAGTCGTCGTTTAAGGGAGAAAACATGAACAAAATTACACGTCGAGAACTCATTAAACAAACTGGATTGGGGGTTGGCGCTGTTGCTGCAATCAGTCTGATAGGATGCTCTAAAACTGATTCTTCATCTTCTGAAAGTGCTAATCCTAGCAATACTCAGAATGATATTCCGAAAAAAGGTGGTGTGATCAAAATTGGAGTAATCAACGGCAATCAAGCAGGTAATTTAGATGCGCACAAGCCTATTGGTATGTCTAGTGCATTTAGAGGTTGGCCTTTATATGCAAAATTATGGGAATGGGGTAGAGATATCCAGCCTAAACTCGCACTTGCTGAATTTGCAGAGCCGAATAATGATGGGACGAAATGGACCATTCGCTTAAAAAAAGGACTCGAATTTCATCATGGTAAGACGATTACTGCGGATGATGTTATTTTCTCCTTACGCCGTTTGACGGACCCTAAACTTGCTTCTCCATTTGCTGCCTATCTTTATTCATTACAACGAGATGGAGTTAAGAAGGTCGATGAATACACCGTTGAGATCCCTTTTGCTCAAGGAAAAGGCTTAGTTGCTTTACCTGAGGCATGGATGAGTTGGGGAGGGATTGTTCCTACAGATTATGACCCAGTTAAAAATGTGGTCGGGGCTGGGCCCTTTAAGCTTGACAGTTTTACGCCAGGTCAACGTTCACGCTTTGTTCGTTTTGAAAACTATTGGAAAGAAAATAAGCCTTATGCTGATGCAATCGAAATCATTGATTTTAAAGATCAGACAGGACGTCTTGCTGCTTTGCAATCTGGTCAAATTGACATTGCTTCAGGGGTAAGTGCCGAGCATATTTCTTTAATTCAAGCCAATAAACGATTGAATCTCGTCTCATCTGAAACAGATGCTTGGCAATCTTTTGATATGAATACCTCCAAAGCACCGTTTAATGATCCTCGAGTACGTCAAGCTTTTAGATTGATTGCCAATAGAGATGATTTGGTTAAACGGGCTTTAGCTGGTCAAGGACGCGTTGCCAATGATCTCTATTCATTTAGTGATCCTGTATATGACCACAGTATTGCGCAACGTAAGCAAGATTTAAATAAGGCGAAGGCGTTGCTGAAAGAAGCTGGTTTTAGCAATAGTTTGGCGGTTGATTTATATACAGGTCCAGATAGCAATGCTGCATTGGTTTTTGCTCAGCATGCAGCTCAGGCGGGTGTTATCGTTAATGTTAAACAGGTTGAAGCTGCCACCTTTGCTGATGCTGTAAAACAGGATTGGGCATTTAGTACAGGTTCAAACGTTTCACGACCTTTTTTATTAACCGTCTTGCAAATTGATGGGCCAGGTGCGGCAAATAATAAAACCCGATTTAACAATGAACGTTTTACTGAATTGGTTCATTCAGCATTACAACAGCCTGATTTGGAAAAACGCAAAGTTCTCATTCATGAAGCACAGCATATTCAACATGAGCAAGGTGGTTTGCTCATTTGGGGTTTTAACCATGTACTCGATGCACATTCTGGCCAAATTGGTGGCGTAACACCCGATCGCACAGGCTTTGCTGCGTGGCGTACAGATGAATTTTGGCGTAGGGGGTGACCGCTATGACAACGCAATCCAGCAAAATAGAGACAGCCATTCCACATCAAACAATGACGAGATCATTTGAAATACCAGCATGGTTACCTTGGTTTTTCACACGGTTGTTGTCAGGTGTATTGGTTGTATTGGTGATTAGTCTTATTGTATTTATTGCCACACAAGCACTCCCATCTGATCCGGCTCGCGTCATTTTGGGCCCAGAAGCACCGGAAGCGACAGTTCAAATTCTTCGTGAACAATTGGGCCTGAATGATCCAATACTGCTTCAATACTGGCATTGGTTGAGTCAATTATTGCAAGGTAATTTTGGCCGTTCGATTGATTCCAATGTCCCTGTTGTGCAAATTGTTCAGAATTATTTTGGTAATACCGTTGCATTAACAAGCTTGGTGATTGTCATTACTGTACCACTTTCAGTCGTGTTGGGTGTGTGGCTGTCACTCCGTCGAGATAGCAAACTCGATCGTATTATTGTTTCTAGCTCTATTCTATTCAAGGCTGTTCCTGGATTTGTGATTGCAATTTGGCTCATGATGTTTTTCTCAACCTCAATCCTGCACATATTGCCAGCAGCATCTTTGTTGATTCCAGAGCAGTCAGCTTTTAGCCAAATCGAGTTTTTGGTTTTACCGATTTTAACTTTGGCCTTATCGCTTATTCCATATCTGATGCGGTTGGTGCGCGGTTCCATGATTGACGCACTTGAGTCCGACTATGTGACCTCTGCACGATTACGTGGTATTCCTGAGCGACGGATCATATGGAAACATGTTTTACCCAATGCACTGGTGCCAGTGGTGCAGGGAACAGCCCTCACCATACGAGTTCTGCTGAGCGGTGCACTCATCATTGAGGTGGTGTTTAGTTATCCCGGTATTGGTAATGCACTCAATGCCGCAATTGAATTAAGAGATATCCCAACCATTCAAGCGATTGTTTTATTGCTCACCATTTGTGTAGTGGTGGTCAATTTAATTGCAGATTTAATCACAACCTTACTCACCCCCAAGATACGAACAGCCAAAAGGCATAAAGCACGTTCGCCAGGTCGTCGTCAGGCGCTACGGTTATGGAAGTCGGGTCGGCCCATTACGGTAAAACCTGTTGACCGCCGCAATGCGTTAAAGAACCTTCAGCAAGGAGGTGGGAAATGAGCTCACTTCATTGGTACCAAAGAAATTTTTTTCAAACCTTAATTCGTGAAAGACAAGTACGGTTTGGATTTGTTGTCACAGCTCTAGTTTTAATTTTTGCACTGGTTGGCCCGCTACTGGTTCCATTTGAACCCACTGCATTAGTCGGCATGACGTATGGCCCGCCTGAAGGAAAATCATTTTTAGGTTATGACTATATTGGTCATGATGTCTGGTCACGTGTCCTTGCTGGTGGGGCTTCTATTATCTGGATGACACTGGCTGCCAGTTTGGTTGCATTAATTATTGGTTCTAGTTTAGGCATATTCGCTGCTTTTGCCCGAAATAAGATTGATCAGTTCGTGACTTGGCTGACTGATGTTTTTATGGCCTTTCCGGATCTTATATTGGTCTTGCTTATCGTTTCAATGTTAGGTCGGGAACCTTGGCTCATTGTTTTAACGGTTTCAATTGCTTTTATTCCTGGGGTCGTGCGTCTTGCGCGAAGCGTTGCACTGAATCTGGTGGAACAAGAATATATCGAAGCAGCCAGAATGCTTGGGTACTCAAAAACCTATATTTTATTTCGTGAAATTTTACCCAACATGTTGACGCCTTTACTCATCCATTTGGGTGTGATGCTGACATGGGCTGTGGGTATGTTATCTGGTTTGGCTTTTCTTGGTTATGGTGTGGCACCTCCAGCAGCAGATTGGGGACTCATGATTAATGAAAATCGCGCTGGTTTATTGGTACAGCCATGGGCGGTATTTGCTCCTGTCCTCTTAATTGCTTTGTTTGCGCTCGGAACCAATGTATTGGCTGAGGGCGTTGGACGTGCAGCGGCTCGGATTGAGGAAAAATAAGCATGGCATATCTATTTAAAAATACCGTATTAACGGTAAAAGACTTAACCGTGGCATTGGTCAACACCGGCAATCACATCGTTTCTGATATTTCATTTAGCCTACGAGAAGGAGAAGTTCTAGGGCTAGTTGGAGAAAGTGGCTCAGGTAAAACCACATTATCAAGTGCTTTATTGGGCTATGCACGCTATGGAGCCAAGATTATTCAAGGCTCAATCGAGCTAGAGAATCAAGATATTCTCAGTTTAGATGATCATGCTTTGCGTCAGGTTCGTGGTTATAAAATCAGTCATGTCGCCCAAGATCCTGGAACAGCACTCAACCCAGCATTAAGTATTGGACAACATTTATTTGAATTATTAGATGTCCATCAGACACAGTTATCGAGCGCTGAAAAATACCAAAAGGTTGCCAAAATTTTAAATGAAGTGGGATTGCCGCAGGATGAGCTATTTCTAAAGCGTTATCCTCATCAGCTTTCGGGTGGGCAACAACAACGAATTTTATTGGCCTTGGCATTCTTGCTACAGCCACGTTTGATCGTTCTGGATGAGCCAACCACCGCATTAGATGTGACGACCCAGACCTTGGTGTTGAACATCATTCGTAAATTATGTCGGGAATATCATGTTGCGGCTATTTACGTATCGCATGACTTAACGGTGGTCAAAGATATTGCAGATCGGGTGATTGTTCTGTATTCGGGTCGAATTGCAGAAGATGCGGTATTAACCCAACTATTTGAAACTCCTAAGCACCCTTATACGCAAGGTTTACTGAACGCCATTCCCGATGTGGCCATTCGTAAATATTTATCTCCAATTGAAGGACATGCTCCTTCGCCCAATGAGCGCCCAGTAGGATGTGCTTTTGCGGCACGTTGTGCTTTCGCTACAGATATATGTCGTCAAAAACAACCTGAATTAACTCAATTAAAAGATCAGTTTGATTCGCATTTTGTTGCTTGTCACCATTCGGATCATGTCGGTGTGATTCATTTTAAAGAGATTGATCATCAAGTGATTGAAAGAGAAACAGACAGGGAAGCTCTATTAAAAGTTGAACATATTCATGCATGGTATGGGCAGCAACAGGCACTTTTTGATATCTCATTTCAACTCAAAAAAGGCGAGTGTTTAGCATTGGTAGGTGAGTCGGGCTCGGGTAAGACCACGTTATCACGTGTCATTGCCGGGCTGAATGAAAATGCAGATGGACAAATTATATTAGCAGATGAAGTCTTGTCGTTGCGTGGGCAACAGCGTCATTTGCAGCAGCGGCATAAACTGCAATATATCTTTCAAAACCCTTATAAGGCTTTGAATCCAGCGCATACGATTGGTCAGACATTAATTAAAGTTGTACAGCATTTCTTTGGAGCATCTCGACAAGACGCCATAGCAAAAGTCACACAGGTACTTCAACAAGTCTCTCTGCCTATACAAGTTCAAGAACTCTATCCAAGAGATTTATCGGGTGGGGAGCGACAACGCGTGGCTATCGCACGCGCTTTGCTATGCCAACCTGATGTTTTGATTTGTGATGAGATTACATCTGCTTTGGATGTTTCAGTTCAGGCTTCCATCTTAAAACTGCTACAAGACCTCCAACAGCAAGGGGTGACCTTACTATTTGTGACCCATAACCTAGGGGTTGTTCGTGCAATCGCAGATCGAGTCGCCGTATTAAAAAATGGACATATTGTTGAATATGGCGAAACAGATCAAGTGCTGAGTCACCCTCAACATACATATACCAAAACTTTGCTTACTCATGCGCCAAGCTTGTTTAAAAACAAGGTACTTGAAGTTTGCGCATAAAAAAGAACAGATTTTCCGGAGTTAACAATGAACGACATTAACCAACGTAATTTTTTAGAATTAGGTAGTATCAGGCATATTCAAAGTGAGCAAGAAGCACTTGACATTGCAAAAGAGGTGGCGGATCAACTGAATCAATTTGCTCGAGACCCCAGTTATAACAAGGCCGTACCTTATGAACAAGCTCGCTTAATTTCAGAAGCGGGTTTAACTGCGATTATTGTCCCCAAGCAATTTGGGGGCTTGGGCGCCAGTATTTCAACCTTGGTCAATGTGGTGAAAATTATTTCATCCGCCGATGGTGGTGTCGGGCAGTTATTACAGATTCACTTCACCATGTTCCGAGGCGTTTTAACGGGCTATGATGATGAAATTCGTGATCAGTTACTGGGTGATATCTTAAGCGGAAAGCGTTTGGGCAATGCACTTGCAGAAGTGGGTGGCAAAGATAAATTTCAGCATAAGACGCGTGTAGAGCGAAATTCAGAAGGGCAATTAATATTAAATGGTAGTAAGTTCTATTCTACCGGCTCTTTACTCGCAGAATGGATTTCCTTATTCGCTGGTAGTGATGATGGACCTGTGTCGATTTTAATTCATCGTGATACGCAGGGAGTCGAGTTGCTCGATGACTGGGATGCGATGGGACAAAATAATAGTGAACCGTACCGGGTTTGTCGGAGACTCAATATTCTGAGAGACTATTCCGATGAAAAAACCAAACTATACCCCCGAAATTAGAGAAAGAGCGGTTCAATTACTAATTGAATCTGAAAAAGATTATCCATCGAATTGGGCAGCAGTTTCCGCAATTGCTCCTAAAATTGGCTGTACTCCTGAAACACTTCGTGTTTGGTATCAAAAATACTTAGATCAACAAAATCCCGCCAAAGTACAACAGGTATCTGACCAAGAAAAAATGAAGCAAATGGAACGTGAAATTAAAGAATTAAAACGTGCCAATGAAATTCTACGTAAAGCAGCCGCTTTTTTCGCCCAGGCGGAGCTCGACCGCCCACACAAATAATGGTGGATTTTATCCATAACAATAAGGCGTTATATGGTGTTGAAGCGATTTGTAGAATTTTACCGATTGCAGCTTCGACCTATTATCGGGCTTTAGATTTCGTTGATAACCCAGAACATCGAGCGAAACGTGCTCTGCATGATTTACATCATGCAGAGCAAATCAAACGTATTTGGAAAGAAAGTTCAGGTCGATATGGTGTACGTAAAGTTTGGCAAAAATTGAAACGTGAGGGTTATGTTATTGCACGTTGTACAGTTGCTCGATTGATGCAAAAGCTAGGTATACAAGGTGTTTGGCGTGGTAAGAATAAACAAACCACCCGTAGCCGAGATGATCAAAAACGAGCAGATGATTTAGTGAAACGGAATTTTAGTGCTGATCGACCTGACCAATTATGGGTCAGTGACTTTACGTATATTCAAACACATTCAGGCTGGGTCTATACCGCCTTTATTATTGATGTGTTCTCACGAGCAATTGTTGGATGGAAAGTATCTACACGGATGAATACAGATATGGTGCTCGATGCATTGGAGCAAGCATTGCACGATCGAGGCATGCCAAAGAATGTGATTCATCATTCCGATAGAGGTGTTCAATATCTTTCTATTCGCTATACCAATCGTTTAGATGCTGCAAATTTACGAGCATCAGTCGGTACGACAGGTGATTCATACGATAATGCTCTGGCTGAAACGGTGAATGGCTTATACAAAACAGAGGTGATTGAATATTTAAAAGCAGATTGGCAAGGTTTAGCAGATGTACAACTTGCGACACTAAACTGGGTAGATTGGTTCAATAAAAAGCGTGTACACAGTGCACTGGGTTATGTATCGCCTTTTGAGTTTGAAGCAATGTACTATGATAAGATTAACCCGTTAGGTCAGGTGGCCTAACTTAAATAAAAAAGTCTCCGACAAACCCGGTACGGTTCATAGTGTCAGTGGCACTGTTAATTTTAAAGATGTGATTGTTGATGAACGTTATGTTGCCAAGCGGAATACTGGTGGTTTAGGTACTGTTTTACGTACGGGACTCACTTGGCCTCAGATTTTACACGCTGCAATGGACACAGGAATTGCCAAAGGAGCCCTACAAGGTGGGATTGATTATTTACAACATCATGCTCGACCTTGGGTAGAAAGTGGCGTCGATTCGCCTACGCATGAACCTCATATCATCAAACAGATTGGTGAATTCGCTGTTTTAGTTCGTTCAGCTGAGGCATTATTGGATCGTTCAGCACAGATTTTTGAACAGCATTTGGCAAATGTAGAGGATGAAGATTTACAAACTGAACTGATTTTATCGGTTGCTGCTACCCGTAGTCAGTCTGATCATGCATCTTTAAAAATTTCGAGTGAAATTTTTGGATTACTTGGGGCAAGTTCAACTTTATCGAAATGGAACCTAGACCGCTTCTGGCGAAATGCACGAACTCACACCACGCATGATCCAATTCGCTGGAGGCTCTATCATGTTGGAAATTATTATTTAAATAATATTCCACCAGGAGAATACAACTCCGTACTTCTAAAGAAGCAGGCGGAAAATGTGACTAAATTTTCTAAGTAAAATGAAGTCAATAAAAAAAGGTTGTCATCATGACAACCTTTTTAATTTTAAAGTATTAAGCCACTTGAGTTTGAATAGAAATATCCTGTGCAAGCCATTCACGAACATTAATTTGTGCAGGAATAAAGTTCCAGCGATAGAGAAAATCACTCAAGTCTTGTAAAGCAATAATAGAGATTTCATCAAAGTTAGTGTTCAGTTTCAGATGTGCATCTGCACCATATGCTGCATGAACCCATTGCTCACTGCTATTACATTCTTTTGCTAAATAACGATGGGTTTCATCTGCATGTGCATGTGCCCATTGTTCTGCTTGTAAAACAGCATCAACAATCGATTGGGCTTGTTCTGGATATTGCGTTAGAAAATCTTCATCAACAGTGAGCGTTCTCGGTGTTCCATTATTGGAGCGTAGAATAGGATCTGGATGTGAGCCAATATCAATAATGGTATGCAGGGCGAAATCATGGGCAATCTGCGCAGCATGTGCACCTTTTAGAAAAATGGCATCCACATCACCTTTAATTAAGGGACTGTTCTAAATTTTGTGTAAGTACTTAATTTTCATTTATCCTTCAGAGGATAATTACAAAAGGTACTTCACATGGATGAAGCAACAATCAAAAGTATGGCTGCCGAATTGGCTAAAGGTCTAAAAACACCAGAAGACTTAAACCAAATGACAGCAGTCTTTAAAAAATTCATGATTGAAACTGCACTCAATACTGAACTTTCAGACCATCTCGGTTATGAAAAGCATCAGTCCAGGAAAGGCTCAAATAGCCGTAATGGGTTTAGTTCTAAAACCATTACAACTCAAGATGGACAACTGGCTTTAGATATTCCCCGTGATCGAGAAGGTTCATTTGAGCCACAAATTATCAAAAAGCACCAAACACGCATCACCAGTATGGATGACCAAATCCTCTCACTGTATGCAAAAGGAATGACTAATAGGGAAATTGTAGCCTTCTTCAAAGAAATGTACGATGCCGATGTCTCAGCATCTCTCATCAGCAAAGTTACCGATGCTGTGATTGAGCAAGTGACTGAGTGGCAAAATAGAGCTGAACCGTACCGGGTTTGTCGGAGACTTTTTTATTTAAGTTAGGCCACCTGACCTAACGGGTTAATCTTATCATAGTACATTGCTTCAAACTCAAAAGGCGATACATAACCCAGTGCACTGTGTACACGCTTTTTATTGAACCAATCTACCCAGTTTAGTGTCGCAAGTTGTACATCTGCTAAACCTTGCCAATCTGCTTTTAAATATTCAATCACCTCTGTTTTGTATAAGCCATTCACCGTTTCAGCCAGAGCATTATCGTATGAATCACCTGTCGTACCGACTGATGCTCGTAAATTTGCAGCATCTAAACGATTGGTATAGCGAATAGAAAGATATTGAACACCTCTATCGGAATGATGAATCACATTCTTTGGCATGCCTCGATCGTGCAATGCTTGCTCCAATGCATCGAGCACCATATCTGTATTCATCCGTGTAGATACTTTCCATCCAACAATTGCTCGTGAGAACACATCAATAATAAAGGCGGTATAGACCCAGCCTGAATGTGTTTGAATATACGTAAAGTCACTGACCCATAATTGGTCAGGTCGATCAGCACTAAAATTCCGTTTCACTAAATCATCTGCTCGTTTTTGATCATCTCGGCTACGGGTGGTTTGTTTATTCTTACCACGCCAAACACCTTGTATACCTAGCTTTTGCATCAATCGAGCAACTGTACAACGTGCAATAACATAACCCTCACGTTTCAATTTTTGCCAAACTTTACGTACACCATATCGACCTGAACTTTCTTTCCAAATACGTTTGATTTGCTCTGCATGATGTAAATCATGCAGAGCACGTTTCGCTCGATGTTCTGGGTTATCAACGAAATCTAAAGCCCGATAATAGGTCGAAGCTGCAATCGGTAAAATTCTACAAATCGCTTCAACACCATATAACGCCTTATTGTTATGGATAAAATCCACCATTATTTGTGTGGGCGGTCGAGCTCCGCCTGGGCGAAAAAAGCGGCTGCTTTACGTAGAATTTCATTGGCACGTTTTAATTCTTTAATTTCACGTTCCATTTGCTTCATTTTTTCTTGGTCAGATACCTGTTGTACTTTGGCGGGATTTTGTTGATCTAAGTATTTTTGATACCAAACACGAAGTGTTTCAGGAGTACAGCCAATTTTAGGAGCAATTGCGGAAACTGCTGCCCAATTCGATGGATAATCTTTTTCAGATTCAATTAGTAATTGAACCGCTCTTTCTCTAATTTCGGGGGTATAGTTTGGTTTTTTCATCGGAATAGTCTCTCAGAATATTGAGTCTCCGACAAACCCGGTACGGTTCAAGCCTTAGATAGCCTTTATCCTGTTGTCTATCTTGACTGTATTGTTGTCAAAGTCCGTCAGCACTCCAATGTGATTAACAAGTCCGTATACCTTGCTTTAGGCATCAATATGGATGGACAAAAAGAATTACTGGGTATGTGGATTGCTCAGACAGAAGGTGCCAAATTCTGGCTGTCAGTCATGACAGAGCTAAAAAATCGAGGAGTACAGGATATTCTTGTTGCCTGTGTAGATGGATTAAAAGGCTTTCCTGACGCGATAGCCTCCGTTTACCCTCATACTGATATTCAACTGTGTATCGTGCATGTTGTACGCAATAGCCTGAGATTTGTAAGCTGGAAAGACTACAAGGCTGTTACCTCGGGTCTGAAAGCGATTTATCAGGCAAGTACAGAGGAAAATGCTTTAAAGTCCCTAGACATCTTCTGTGATCAATGGAATCACCAGTATCCCAAAATTGGAGAATCCTGGCGGGCCAATTGGGAAAATATCCGAACGATCTTTAGCTATCCAGCCGAAATACGTCATGCAATTTATACAACAAATGCGATTGAGTCGTTGAATAGCGTAATACGCCATTCAACGAAGAAGAGGAAAATCTTTTCATCTGATGACTCAGTAAAGAAGGTCATTTACTTAGCAACATCAAATGCTGCGAAGAAATGGACGATGCCAATTCAAAATTGGCGTTTAGCAATGAATTGGTTTACGATTCAGTTCGATGATCGATTAAAAGATCATTTATAAAAAATGGAACTTACACAAAATAATTTACAGGCTCTTAATTAATGCCACGATCTCTGCATTTGCGCTGATTTTGTTGCGATTACCATAAAAGCTAGAATCATTTTCTTCTGGCTGTTGTTGTTGTGCTGTTAAAATATCTGCTCGTAAACAATCGACTAATTCAAGATCGCTTACCTCCAAATTTACTGTCTTTAAGGCATTCTCTAAACCACGAATCGCCTGTGCACGCGAGAAATCAATAATTGCATCCTGATTGAATGGAATTCCAAAACGTTTATCTTTTAGGTCTGCAACCGTTTTGATGTTTGAGTCGTAGCGTGTTAACAATAATTGGACTTCATCAGCCCAAGATAATCCAATCACTTTAGTTTTTTGACCAGATGCATATGCCCAGATTGCAGGAATACTGCCACCGTGTCGAACTGAATTGGCAAGCGTATGATTAAAATGAGAGTTACGAATATCTTTGGAATTTGATTCTCGAATTGATTTTATTTCAATCTGCTGCTCATTAAACTTTTCTTTGAGCCAGCCTTTTTGAATTGAAATGCCTAGGCCTGTTGGTACAGGGCAGCGCGTGTACCAAAGCGTATTTAAGGGTTGAGTTTGAAGTGTTGTCATCATGACATCCTTTTGTGATTTTTATGCTTTAAAGCAAAATTGATGCCATTTATTAAATTGTTGATATTTATTAATTATTTTTAATATCGTTTTTATGATGTTGATATATCAAATTTTGTTGCGATTACAGCAAATCAATTTCTATAGTGTTTTAAAATCAACACCCCATAAATAGCCATCTATAAAAGTAATATAAAACAAAGAATTAAAATATTTTTTCAGATCATTAATTTGGCATGAATCTCGCACTCATACAAAATCTCAAATTTTTACTATCTTTTATGTTTAAAAATTATCCATTATTACGAAGTTTGGCTTTGTATCGCTTTATGCCATTTCGTTTCTTATTAACGGCGACTTTATTTGTTATTGCGAATATCGGCTTGGCACTGCAACAATATTCAATCGGACATGCGATTGATAGCTTAAAACATAGTGAAAGAGAAACTTTATTTCAGCATGCGCTTTCTGATCCTTTAAATCCTTGGTTCTGGTTTATTCTACTTGCGAGTATAGCTGGCATGAGGGCGGTTGTTCAGTATCTGGCAGGGTTAAGTGCTTTAAGCATTGGTCAGCAATTACTGAGTATTTTAAGAGAAAGAATCTTTTCCCAAGTACAGCATTTAGATGTTTCATGGCACTGGAAGCATGGGCTGGGAGAAGTGTTATCCCGAACTACCCGTGATTCAGATAAATTAAAAGAAGCATTGATCAATTTCTGGCGACAAGTGTTTGAGTCAAGTCTGGTTGTTGCTGTGACCGTCGGACTGTTGTGCTGGTACCATCCTTGGCTGGGAGTAGTTCCTTTATTCTTTATTTTTTTAGGGCTTGGGGTTCTATTTAAACTGACCAATCAATTGGTGGTATTGGATCATCAAGTTGCATCTACCTACGAAAAAGTCAGTGATAGCTTAGCGGAAAGCGTGAATGGGATTCGGGTGGTCAAAGCGTTTCAACTCGAACAGAAACTTTTACAGCGCTTTAATCATGCCGTAGATCTATTTATTCATCATTCCATTCAGACCATCAGCACAAGTGCGAAACGCTTACCTATCCCCCAAGTGATTATTGCATGCTCTTATTTGTGGGTCATCGCTTTTGGTGCTTATTTAATTGGACAAAATCAGTTGCAAGTGGGGCAATTTGTCGCTGCCATTCTGATGGCAAATTTATTGGTGTTTCGTATTGAAAGCATTGGTCAGGTCTTACATATTTTTGCTGATGCACGTTCGTCTGCGACAAGAATCTGGCAAATGCTCGATCAGCAGTCTGCCATTGAAGATCCACAATATCCGATGTCTTGGCAAGGAAATGATGAGTTAAATATTCGATTAGAAAATGTCAGCTTTCAAGATAAGACAACGCAAAAGTATATTCTAAAACACTGTCATGTTGAATTTAGAGCAGGTGAAATCGTCACTGTAGTCGGTAAAACTGGCTCAGGTAAAACGACTTTGATGAATTTACTCAATCGGTTTATTGACCCAACAGAAGGGCAAGTTTCGATTGGCTCTGAGCAAACGGGCTGGACGAATATCAAAGATTTAAGCCTAGTTGAATTACGCCATTTGGTTCAGATCATTCCTCAGGAAAATTTCTTTTTTAGCGGTACATTGGCAGATAACTTAAGAGTTGCTAAGCAAGATGCAACTGAGCAAGAGATGAGGGATGCTCTACATTTAGCCTCTGCATCAGAACTATTACAACGACTTGATCATGGACTAGACACACTGATTGGGGACAAGGGCGTTACCTTGTCGGGAGGACAAAAACAACGTCTTGCTTTGGCCCGTTCTATTCTAAAGAATTCACCCATTTTAGCTTTAGATGATTCAAGCAGTGCCTTGGATGCGACCACAGAAAAACAGGTTTTACAGCGGCTTTCAGCACTTTCTGGCAGTGGCAACCCTTTGAATAAAACAATCATTATTAATTCGAATAAACAAACCACGATTGCATTGTCTGATCGAGTGATTGTGCTTGATCAGGGCCACATTATTGCCCAAGGCACGCATCTTGAATTAGTTCGAGATTGTTTATTTTATCGTGAGTTGATGGGCTTTCAGTTACAACAGCAGGAGATGAATGCATGAATAGCAGTGTTAAAAATTTCCGCCCATTCGCAAAATCAGCTGATCTACAAATCGAAGAAAATTTGGCAAATACCTCAATTCATAGAGCAATGCTAAAAAAACTTATTCCTTTGGTTTATCCCATTCGCTACTTGCTGCTCGCGTTAATTGTGGTAGAGATTTTACAAGTGATGAGTGTTTTTGTTCGACCTTGGGTGGTGAAATATATTCTGGATTCGGGCTTTCAACAGATTGCTGGAAAAGTAGTATTGCATCAGCCTGTTTTATTGATTGCGATGAGCATTTTAACCTTGAGTTGGATGTGTCGTTTTGCTTTAGCGGGCGTATCAAAATATCTTTCAGGCCGAGCAGCTTTGAAAGTGATTAATGGTTTAAGACGTTCTCTATTTCAGCATATCCAAAGTTTAAATATTGGGTATTTTGATCGTACCAAAGCTGGCAGGATTATTTCGCGTGCCGATCGCGATGTCGAAACGCTAGAGCCTGTGTTAATACAAGGGCCACCAGAGCTACTTTCCGCAATTTTGCGTTGTGGATTAGCTTCAGTACTGCTTTGGCATATCTATCCCCCTTTCTTTTGGTGCTTATTTGCGACGCTCCCCATTTTATTTGGGATGACTGCAATTTTTAAGAAATCATCGCAAAAACATTGGGGGCGAGTTGCAGAGGAACGCAGTCGATTTACTGCTCATTTGGTTGAAACAGTAAATGGAGCAAAAATCATTCAGCAGTTAAATTACACCGCAACCAATCAATCTCGTTATCAAGAATTATTGAAAGACTTTAATCATTCTATTATTTATGGCAGTAAGCGGACCAGTTGGTTTGCCCCTTTTACAGGCTTACTTTCAACGCTAGCCACTGCTGGATTTATTGTGATTGGTAGTTATGCTTATAGTGACGGCATCATTAGTATTGGCCAGTTTGCAGAAAGTATTTTCTATGTATTTTTATTTTTAGCACCCTTACAGGAACTGACCGATCTATTTGAACGTTATGCAAATGGGGCAGCATGTGCACAACGTATATTTTTACTTTTAGATACCCAATCTACGATTCAAGAACAACCGAATGCTGTAAAGCTTGTACAGTTGAATGGTCATATTCGATTTCAGGCTGTAGATTTTGCTTATACCCACAAACCTGTTTTACAAAATTTTAATTTGGAGATTGAAGCTGGAAAAATCGTTGCGATTGTCGGGCCAACAGGACATGGCAAAAGTACCATGGCACAGTTGCTAACACGGTTTTATGAACCCCAGCAGGGTGGAATTTTTCTAGACCGTTATCCAATAGAGAGTATTCAGCTTGCCAGTTTAAGACAGCATGTCAGTATTGTTTTACAAGATAATGTTTTATTTAGTGGAACAATTTTAGATAACTTGCGTCTAGTTCAACCTGATGCTTCAGATCAGCAACTGATTCAGGTAATTGAAGAGTTAGGGGCCGATGAGATATTACAGCAGCTATCGCAAGGCTATTTCACCGAAGTAGGAGCGCTTGGTAAAAATCTCAGTCATGGACAAAGGCAACTTGTTTGTCTGGTTCGAGCTTATTTGGCAAACCCTAAAATATTAATTCTAGATGAAGCGACTTCTGCAATTGATATTTATACTGAGCAAAAAATACAATATGCGCTTAGACGCTTATGCCAAAATAGAACCTGTATAGTCATTGCACATCGGCTCAGTACCATTCGTGAGGCGGATAAAATTGTCGTGATTGAAAATGGTCATGTCGTAGAGCAAGGTTCGCATGAGCAGTTAATGCAGCAACAGGCAGCTTATTTTCAATTGTATCAGTCCTATCTACAAAATCAGCTTGTCTAGCGGTCTACAAATTTAAAAACTGTAGTTTTATAAACATTTTTTGAATCATTGTTTAAATTTAAACAATGATTCTTTTGTTTTGACACTCAATATATTGATAATAATAAATAAAATATTTGGCATTGGCTTTGCTATATCGGTTTAGATCGTTAAGGAAGCTTATATGCGTACATATTTTTCTCAATTCATTCTTCACTCCTCACTTTTTGCACTGAGTACACTGACTGCCTCAATGGCGATGGCAAATGATCAAAAGAATTTGTCAGAGAAAGAGGATGCCATCACATTACAATCTGTGGTTGTCACAGGCTCTAGACGCGCAATTCATAGTTCGCTCGATGCGCCTGCGCCTGTTGATATTTTAACTGCTAAAGACTTACAACAGACTGGAGCAACTGATCTTGCTGCGGCGTTAACACGGTTGTCTCCTTCTGTGAGTTTACCGAGTTCTCCTGCAGGTGGTTTTGGTGCATCAGTTCCACCAAGTATTGCGCTCAGAGGATTATCTGCGGATCAAACTCTAATTTTAATTAATGGAAAACGTCGACATACATCCGCTTATTTCACCCGCCAAGCCTATGCTGGTGGAAGGGGAGCAGCAGTAACTGATTTAAGTTTAATTCCAGTGAGTGCGATTGAGCGTATCGAAATCTTACGGGATGGCGCGGCAGCACAATATGGCTCAGATGCTATTGCTGGTGTTGTGAATATTATCTTGAAGTCACGAGATCATGGCGGTGGGGTAAGCTATCAAACGGGTGGCTATACTCAAGGAGATGGTGAACAACATAAAGTTAATCTTTGGAAAGGTTTTGCACTCCCTAATGATGGTGCTTTGACGGTTGCCTTAGATTTAGGTAAACGTGAAGCTGCAAGTAACACGGCACCTGATACGCGAACTTTTTATGATGGTTCAACCAAAGCTCAATATACAGAACAAAATACACCCTATAGAAGAGCCTGTAAATTATTTTGTGTAAGTTCCATTTTTTATAAATGATCTTTTAATCGATCATCGAACTGAATCGTAAACCAATTCATTGCTAAACGCCAATTTTGAATTGGCATCGTCCATTTCTTCGCAGCATTTGATGTTGCTAAGTAAATGACCTTCTTTACTGAGTCATCAGATGAAAAGATTTTCCTCTTCTTCGTTGAATGGCGTATTACGCTATTCAACGACTCAATCGCATTTGTTGTATAAATTGCATGACGTATTTCGGCTGGATAGCTAAAGATCGTTCGGATATTTTCCCAATTGGCCCGCCAGGATTCTCCAATTTTGGGATACTGGTGATTCCATTGATCACAGAAGATGTCTAGGGACTTTAAAGCATTTTCCTCTGTACTTGCCTGATAAATCGCTTTCAGACCCGAGGTAACAGCCTTGTAGTCTTTCCAGCTTACAAATCTCAGGCTATTGCGTACAACATGCACGATACACAGTTGAATATCAGTATGAGGGTAAACGGAGGCTATCGCGTCAGGAAAGCCTTTTAATCCATCTACACAGGCAACAAGAATATCCTGTACTCCTCGATTTTTAGCTCTGTCATGACTGACAGCCAGAATTTGGCACCTTCTGTCTGAGCAATCCACATACCCAGTAATTCTTTTTGTCCATCCATATTGATGCCTAAAGCAAGGTATACGGACTTGTTAATCACATTGGAGTGCTGACGGACTTTGACAACAATACAGTCAAGATAGACAACAGGATAAAGGCTATCTAAGGCTCTATTTTGCCACTCAGTCACTTGCTCAATCACAGCATCGGTAACTTTGCTGATGAGAGATGCTGAGACATCGGCATCGTACATTTCTTTGAAGAAGGCTACAATTTCCCTATTAGTCATTCCTTTTGCATACAGTGAGAGGATTTGGTCATCCATACTGGTGATGCGTGTTTGGTGCTTTTGATAATTTGTGGCTCAAATGAACCTTCTCGATCACGGGGAATATCTAAAGCCAGTTGTCCATCTTGAGTTGTAATGGTTTTAGAACTAAACCCATTACGGCTATTTGAGCCTTTCCTGGACTGATGCTTTTCATAACCGAGATGGTCTGAAAGTTCAGTATTGAGTGCAGTTTCAATCATGAATTTTTTAAAGACTGCTGTCATTTGGTTTAAGTCTTCTGGTGTTTTTAGACCTTTAGCCAATTCGGCAGCCATACTTTTGATTGTTGCTTCATCCATGTGAAGTACCTTTTGTAATTATCCTCTGAAGGATAAATGAAAATTAAGTACTTACACAAAATTTAGAACAGTCCCCTATAGAACATGGAAATTTGGTTCACCCGAACAAAAAGATCAAGTCAATGTGACTGCCAATCTAGATTTACCTTTGACAGATGACCTTGCACTTTATGGTTTTAGTAGCTATGGCCATCGCAAAACAATAGGTGAAAACTTTTATGAGCCACCAACAACCAAAACAGTACTGAATCAATCCAGCTATTTTAAAGAACGTTATCCAGATGGACGCTCGCCATTGAGCTTAGTCACTGTAGATGATTTTGCCACCACAGTTGGAGTGAAAAAAGGGGAGTTGAAGTCAGGTAAATATGATCTTTATGCGACCTATGGGCAAAATAAAGTCAGCACAGAACAAGGCAATGGTATTAACCCAAGTTAGAGGTTTTCACTGACGAGATGTTCAGTCATGCGGCTTGATCCTCATTGAATTTATTGACTGTTTTAAAATGAGTTAAAAATGGCGTCCTTAACTTGTCATATGATTGGATATAGACATAATCCGTGGTGTACGTTGCTGTAGTTCTTTGTTCCATAGCAACAGTGGATTGTACATTTTCAATTTCTTGTTGCATGAGCGCGAGTTGTTGTTTGAGCTGTTCTTCATTTTGTTTTATTTTTTGCAGCTCTTCTTGCATGATTCTTTTGAGTTCAATCAATTCCAGTTCATTCTCTAGATCATTCTGGATTTTATGAAGCTGGTTTTTAATTGCTCTATATTTGACTAGTACCGTTCTTAATGTTTGAGGAAGCTTTTCAGGCCCTAAAATGATGAGGGCAATAACTCCAAAAGCAAATAGTTCCCCAAAACTGATATTAAACATGACAATATATCACTTATAATTTGGTCTGCTTTTCGTTATTTGATTCTAACGAATTAATATCTTTGTATTGCTGATTCTGTATTAGTTTTGGATCATCAGGATGAACAGAATCTTTAAAGTCTTTAATTGCACCACCCAAATCTTTTCCTAGATTTTTTAGCTTTGAAGTGCCAAATAATAAAATAACAATAACGGCAAATAATAGAATATGCCAAATTGATAAACCCATGCTAAAGCTCCTGAATAATATAAGTTAAAGACTATTAATATCACACATCGTATGGTTTCTAAATCATATTAATATCGATCAATATTCGATTTAATTATGCGCTATGATCCAGCAGATGAAGTGCTTGATTACGAAAATTGAATAAGCTTTCACTGTCTTTATGTCTTGGATGGGCTAAAGGAATAGGTATAATTTCCTTGATTTTCCCTGGTCGAGCTGACATCACAATCACACGATCTCCAAGATAGACTGCTTCTTCAATATCGTGCGTCACAAGAATCATGGTGATTTTTTCATGTTGCCAGATACGTTGCAGTTCAGCCTGTAAATGACTCCGCGTCATGGCATCCAATGCACCAAATGGTTCATCTAAAAGTAAAATATCAGGTTTATTGACCAAGCCACGTGCAATGGCAACCCGCTGCGCCATACCGCCAGACAATTCGTGAGGGTAGGCATTCTCGAATCCAGTAAGTCCAACAATTTCGATATGCTCTTTCACACGTGCATTTTTTTCTGAACGGCTTAACCCCGTTTCTTCCAGCGCCAAATGGATGTTTTCGGAAACGGTGAGCCAAGGCAGTAAGCGATGTTCCTGAAAAATTAAGCCTCGTTTTAAATCTGTTCCTTGGATCGGAATTTTATTGAGTAAAATTTCACCTTGATAGTCTGGGTCTAGTCCTGCAATCAGACGAAGTAACGTCGATTTTCCACAACCACTGCTGCCGACAATGGAGATAAATTCGCCTTGCTCAATGTCGAGATGAATACCGTCTAAAACCGTTAAGGTGTTCTGATCACGTTGAAATGATTTATTGAGTTTTTTAATCGAGAGTAAAGGAAAAGACATGTTGAAATCCTGATTGTATTTTTAAATTAGAGGCTACTAAGCTCGCCATTGCAGCACACGTTTTGAAATGAAGTGGATAGATGTGGTCATCACAATACCACTGATCGTGACGGTCATTGCGCACACCAGTAGGATGTCCATTTCGGCATTAATTTCAGCTTTCATCATGAGATTGCCCAAGCCAGCGCCTGCATTGAATAGCAACTCACTTGCGGTGGTGGTGATCCAGGTAAAAGGGACCGCTAAATTTAACCCCGTTAAAATATGTGGCAAGGCTTGTGGCAAGCGGATTCTTTTAAATTCACGCCAAAATGAAAACTGATACATTCGTGCGACTTCACTGTATTTTTCATCATAGTGGCTAAGTCCTTGAAAGGTATTAATGACCAAGGGGAAAAAAGAAGCCAGTGCAATAATAAAGATCTTGGCTTCTTCACCATTGCCAAACCATAAAGCAATTAATGGCGTTAAACCGAGGAGTGGAACTTGTCGGATACTGTTAAACAGTGGAGAAACCAGCGCATTAAAAACTTTTGAATAGGCGAGTAAGACGCCTAAAATTAGTCCAGCTGTTGAACCAAATAAAAAGCCTAATCCCGCTTTCTTCAGACTACCCCATGTATTCACCCACAATTCCCCTGTTTCTAGTAGTTGAAGAGAAGCAGAATAAATATTCTGTAAAGGGACAAAGGCATAGGCATGACTAGAGCCTAGTTCTGAGTTGTACTGCCATAAAACCAGTAATAGCACAGGAAGTACGAGACCTTGTAATAGGACCACAGGCTGTTGTAATGCACCTTTCAAAGTCAGTGATAGTGGCGACATTATTTCCCCCTTGAACTGAGCGCAGGTGATATAAAGCGTTGTTCGACCAAACGTAAAAGTTTATCGAGGCTAAAACCAATCATGCCTGTGATAAATACCCCGACCATCACCACATCCAGACGAAGCATTTGCCGTCCTAGTTCCATCATCTGACCAATACCAGTACCTGCTGCAAGTAATTCAACGGCTACTAAAATCAACCATGCTCGGCCTAATGCGATTCGCAGTCCACTGATCAAGGGTGGTAATGTTGAGGGAATGACGATGTACCTCAGCCACGCTCGTGTTTTAAGTTTGTAGATTTGACTGAGTTCAATATAGTGTTTAGGAATATTTTTCACTGCATCTGCTGTTGCCAAAGCAATTGGGAAAAAACAGGCTTTGATAATGAGTAAAATTTTAAACAGTTCGCCAATCCCAAAAACGAGAATAAAAATAGGAATAAGGACAAAGATCGGAATCTGATAAAGGAGGTTGAATAAGATATAAGCATAATTACGGAATGTGCTGATTGAACCATAGGCAATTCCAAAAGCAATGGCACTGAGTGCTGCAATACAAAATCCAAAAAACAATCGGGAGAGACTATCCTTTAAGTGCAGCTGTAACTCACCACTCTGCAATAAACCAATAAATGTATTCCAGACCGTTGTGGGTGGCACCAAAATTTGAGTTGGGAAAATTTGCAGCGAGCAAATAAATTGCCAAGTAAGTACAGCCAATAAGGGGGAAATCAGCGAGAGCAGCCCATACCACTGCTCAGCAGAAATCCTCCTCCATAATGGCGATCTATTCACAACGATATTCTTTTCAAGAGAAGGATTTACAAGCGTTTTCATCGCTTAGTCTCCCTGTTTATTCTGCTGATCGTTTGTATGTAAATTTTGAATTGCTTGATCGGCAAATTTTGGATTTAACAGTTCATCTGCTTTGATAGGCGTTTGAATCAACTGGTTTTTCACAGCATGATCAATGACTTTGGCATAGTGTTGTTTAAGGAAATCAACGTTGTATTCAGGAGACCAATCCTGTTGCCATGTACTTGCACTATTCTGGCTTTCACGTTGAATCACAGTTAAAGGTTGACCAAACTTGGTTTGACTTTGCTGAAATTCATCTTGGTGTTGGGATATCCAGTTCATTGCTCTCACTGTTGCGTCAGCAAGTAACTGAGTGGTCTCTGGGTGTTGTTGAAGATAGTTTTTACGTCCCCATAATTCTGCACGCATTTTCCAGTCAGCAGGCAAAGATTGAGATGACCAGATAATTTTACCGAGATGGCGGTCTTGTAAAGTCAGCGCATCACTTAAAGTAAAAAATGCATCCACACTTTTGGCAGATAAAGCTGCTGCACCTGCCTGAGGGTTTAGGTTAATAATTTGAAAGTCTTTGAGGTTTAAACCTTTGCTTTGTATCAGTTGACCAAAATTGATTTCCCAAGGACGGCCACGATGTAAAGCAATTTTTTTACCTTTTAAGTCCTCAATACTTTTTACCTGTGAATCAGGTGGCACAATCAGATAGACATTATTACCAATCCCCCCAGGCACTACAATTTGTGTTCTTACCCCAGTTGCATTCAGTACCACAGCCGGTAGGTTGCCATAAAAAGCAAAATCAATTTTATTGTTCAGGAAACTTTCATTCACTAAAGTCGCTACAGCTGCAGTGGTCACTGGCTCCCATTTCAATTCAATATGTTGTTGCTTTAAGGCCTTGAGAAAAATAGGGTCTTGAGAGATGAGTTGTGGTACGCCAATAAAGTCCAGACTACCTGATGTTCCATTTGCTACGACAGCAATACGCAACTGTTGCTGAGTGGGTTTATTCTCAGATGCTTGTTGGTTTTGTTTTGCATCGCAAGCGACGAGTCCTAAAAGACTCAAACTTAAAAATAAGCTAGGAAGAATACGCATATCGTCATAGGAATTAAAAAATATAGAGGAATAGAGCAAGAACCAAGCCAAAATAATTAATATATAAAAATCAATTGTTTATTATTTTTTATTCGGATTATTGTTGTTGAATCAGCCATGTATGCTGTGAAACAGACATTTAAATGTGGAGAAGTGTTGAAATTTCAACACTACGTTTTGGTATGTTTTTATAAAGTTTAAATAAAACAATAATATATGTCAAAAATTTATCGAATAAAAAACGGCATGATTTCTGCTCATGACATAGCTAACGAACACGATGTCGTGAAATGTTTAATTATTGAGAACTATTATGTCAGTTGAGTTTTTATGGAGAATTCCTGTTCATGGGGATGGTCGTCGAGCACATCAGTTACATACCCGTGGTGAATGGAATCAGTTAAATCCAGCAATTCAATCTCCACAACGCGTAGCACCACAACATGAAGATCAGTTGTTTGCCTACTATGATTATGTACAACAAGTGGCAAAAGCGGCTGATATTGTTGGCTTTCATGGCGCATTGATTCCCGCTTTTCCTCATACGGAAGAGCCTTGGGTATTGGCTTCAGCATTAGCAAGGGAAACCAAACGACTTCGACTGTTGATTGCGATTCAGCCGTGGTTTATTCATCCAGCCTATGCCAGTCAAATGGCTGCCAGTTTACAGCGTTTAAGTCAGGGGCGAGTCGAGTGGAATGTCATTTCAGGTGGAGGCGGTGCGCAGCAACGTGCTTACGGTGATTTTATTGAACATGACCAGCGCTATGCACGGACCAACGAGTTTTTGGAGTTTGTAAAAGGTTATTCACATCATGCTCCATTTGACTATGATGGCAAGTTTTTTCATGTTGAGCAGGGTGGGTTGAGATACCCAATGAATCAATATGATGTCCCTCGTTTATGGTTGGCTGGTGCGAGTGATGCCGCCTTACACGTCGCAGGACGTCATGCTGATATTCACTTAACTTGGGGTGAACCTGTTCAGCAGCAGAAAAAAGTCATTGAACAGGCGCAAGCGTTTTTTGAACAAAACTCGCCTGATCGGAAAGTTAAATTTGGTATGCGTATTGATATACTGGCACGGCCTACACAAGAGCAAGCTTTTCAGGAGCTTAAACAGATGTATGAAACCATTGCTGTTGATGGTCATGCCTTTGAACGAAAAGATACTGAGTCGGTTGGTGCAAAACGTCAGCAGGCTTTGGCGCAGGGCAATCGTTTCGAAGACTTATTTGTAAGTCCGAACGTTTGGGCGGGGATGTCCAATGTACGTGGCGGACCAAACTGTATTTTAGTGGGTAGCTATGAACAGGTTGCAGAGCGTTTGCAAGAATATATTGATATTGGTGTTGGTCATTTCATTTTAGCCAGTAACCCTCATTTGGAAGAAGCCTATCGGGTAGCAGAAGAGGTCTTACCACTGGTTGGATATAAATTAAAATAATAAATTTAGATCCCTTTGAGATATCAAAGGGATCTTGTTGTTTGAACAGCATAACACTGTCTGAAAACCAACATATTGAATATCGATTAATTGAAAAATACTGATTAAGAATATAAAAATCAAATACTTGTTATTTTGGCATGACTTGTGCAATTTTTATTCAATATTTTATTTTTCGTTTAAAACCCTATGAGTGAACTAATATTTAACTCGCATAAACGGGCGTTGCTATTTGAACAATATGCACCTGAAGCTAGTTCAAACAACATAGCAGATCCGTTTACACGGCATACCTTGGCGCTGAGCCAACCATCACTACCTCGCTTGAATAAGGTGTTGATTGCGATTATTGCAGTTACTTCTGCGCATTTAGGAATTTGGTATATCGCAAAACACTTGCCTACACCTACTTTGGACATTCATAAGCCAGAACCGGTGGTGATTGAAATTGTAAAACCTGAACAACCCCCCAAAGTAATTGAACCCAAAATTCCTCCTGTCACAGAGAAACCTAAAATTCCACCGGTTGTGGAAAAGCCAAAACCAATCGTTAAACAGGTTGAACAACCCAAACCTGTACAGAAAGCGGTAGAGCAACCTAAACCAGTCGCAAAAGCAGTCACTCAACCTACGCCACAACAAGTGGAAGAGGCTGTTGTGACCAAAGAGGTGGCTCCTGCACCTGTTCAGAAAGTGGTTGAACCTGTGAAGTCGGTCGATGACAACTTACCTGTGACAGAAGCGAAAGGATATGCAGGCTATCTGAGTAATCCTGCACCCGAATATCCAGAACAGGCACTCGAACGTGGTTGGGAGGGTTCCGTGATTTTAAGGGTCAAAGTACTCGCAAATGGGAGCCCTGATACGGTCAGTGTCAAGCAAAGTAGTGGCAAAAAACTTTTAGATAGCGCTGCTGTAAGAACAGTAAAGCAATGGAAATTTTCACCCGCTTTAAAAGGTAAAACCCCTGTAGAAGGTTGGGTCGATGTTCCAATTCATTATCAATTACCGAAATAAATTTAATTTTATAGATTAAGAGGATATTTACATGACTGACATTAATTCATTGATCCATGACGGCACTATCTGGTTATTGGTTGTTTTCTCTATTGTGACTTGGGCACTGGTTGTCATCAAAATCGTTCAGACCCAAAGAGCATCAAAACAAGATAAACGTTTCGTAGAGGCGTTTTGGAAAGCAAAAAATTTATCTGACGCCGTAACTCAATCTGAATCGGGTCAAGGACCAGCAGCACGTGTTGCAAATGCGGGGTTTAAAACACTGATAGAAGCAGATGAAAAAACACACCATGACTTGCAAAACAGTTGGAGCCGTCAGGACCTATTGGAACGTCACTTACGCAAACAAATTCTAACTGAACGTCGTCAATTGGAGAAAGGTTCAGCGCTATTGGCGTCTATTGGTAATAATGCACCCTTTATTGGTTTGTTTGGTACCGTATTCGGAATCATTCATGCATTACAGGCGATTGCCCATTCTGGTAATGCAAGTATGGATGTCGTTGCTGGACCGATTGGTGAAGCATTGATTGCAACAGGAATTGGTATCGCTGTTGCTGTACCTGCAGTGCTTGCCTATAACTACTTTGTACGTAAAGTTAAAGCGATTGGTGCAGACTTAGATGATTTTGCAACAGATTTTGTCAGTTTAAATCAAAAGGCTGGTTTTCAATTGCCGACTGCTAAAACCAAGAATACAGCAGAGAGTACGATTCTGAATGATGCTTCAACAAAAGAAGTGAAAGAGAAAGGAGTATTCGCATAATGGCAATTTCTACTTCTCAAGATGATGATGTGGTGAGTGAAATCAACATTACACCGTTGGTGGATGTGATGTTGGTTTTGCTGATTGTCTTTATCGTCACAGCACCTTTGCTGACCAATACGGTGAAAGTCAATTTACCTAAGGCCGCACCGACTCAATCCACTGATCAGAATAAAGCTGTCGTAATTAGTGTTAATCCACAGGGTGAAATATTTTTGGATAAGGACAAAGTGTCACTTGCAAGTTTTGAACAAGAAATTCAGTCACGTAAGAATAGCAACCCGAAGCTGGCTTTGAACCTGAATGCGGATGAAACTGTTCCTTATGGGACAGTGGTAAAATTATTGGCAAGTATTGAACGAGTCGGTGTAGATAAATTATCGGTAATCACCGTTCCTCAATAATCCCTGCCACATCTCAAATAGCTGCTTCGGCAGCTTTTTTAATTTATTCTGCCAGCAGAATAAAAATCCCCTCATAAAGAGGGGAAGCAAAGATAAACGGATGTGCTTAAGCCTTCCATAATTTCTCAAAACGCCACGTTGGAAAAATAGTATGTTCTGGGGCTAAGCCTCCAATATTTTTTGTGGCTGCATCAATGGTATGGCTAAATCCCCAGATCAGCATTCCACCACGTTCATGTTGAATTTTCTGTGCTTGGGTCAAATACACTTTTCGCTTTGCTAAATCTGGTTCGGCAAGCGCCTTATAAAACAACTCACTATATTCAGGATCTTTAAAATTGATTTTATGGGTGGTTGAAATCGGTGCATCATTGACAACAGCAGTAGATAAATAGGGTGTACCGACATTGGTGGCGTTACTCGACAATTGCCATTTATTGCGGTCTGGTCCATTAAATGTTGCGGCATCGACTTGTTTGACCCGTATATTTACATTGGCATGTTTTGCTTGTTCTGCAAAGATCAGTGCAGGCTGAGCGCTGCCAGCAGGTGCAATAAGTTCAACACTTAAACCATCTTTAAAACCAGCTTGTGCCAATAATTTTTTTGCTTCCTCGATATTTTGTTGACGTTGGGGTAGGTTAAGAAAAGCAGGGTCCTGTGGTGAGTAGAGATCATTGGCAATACGTCCCTGACCATTTAACCCACGTTGTACAAGCTCCTCACGATTGGCAATTAAACGAAATGCCTGACGGACTTTAGGATCATTAAAAGGGGCTTGTTGCGTATTAAAGTCAAAACCATTATGGGTATTGGTTTCAGAACGAATGGTTTGGATGTGTTTCGCCTGCTCCAGAATTTTAATGTATTCAGGTGAAATGGCATTGGCGATATCAATTTGTCCTGCTAATAAGGCATTTAAACGTGAGACTTGATCTTTAAAATCAATCACCTCAAAACTGTCTGCATAAGGTTGATCCGCTTTAAAATAGTTTTCAAAACGGGTAAACACAGAACGTTGACCTGGTATAAACTGTTTGACTTTATAAGGGCCTGCACCGATTGGGTTATGGACTGGGTCAAAGTCGGTAGGGACGATTCCACCAAAATTCACCCAAGTTTCAGGTAGTGCAACGAAACCAGTAATTGAATTGATAAAAGGAATACGAACGGTATATTCATCTAATTTTTGAATACGATCCCGATCAATCCATTGCACCAGATTGCGAAACGGTGAAGCAAGCTTTGGATCAGTTAAACGTTTTACTGAGAAAATCACATCATCAGCAGTCATCGTTTTACCGTGATGGAATTCTAGACCTTTACGTAGACGAATAGTCCATTCACTCGCATTATGATTGGGTTCAGCAAATTCAGCCAAGGCAAGACGTGGCAGCATCTTTTCATCCCATTCCCATAGCTTGTTATATATGGCAAAACCTCGGGTAATTCCTGCGCTTGAAGTAGACAGATGTGGATCTAAACTGCCAGATTGTTGTCCACCAATTAGACCCAATCGAATCGTTCCACCATGTTTGGGAGTGAGAGAAGATGGGCTTTGTACGTCAGTACCCGTTTGTGGTGATTGATCGCAGCCAGACAAGCTCCCTATTAAAGAAACGCCACCTACTGCGCTAAGACTTTGTGCTAAAAATTTTCGACGTGACAATAGAATTGATCGGTTTGTCATTATAAATACTCATATTGGATAGTCATCTTTATGGACTTGCAGAATAAATGCCAATAATTTATTTATATTTATCAGTGTTTTATTTGATTGTGGTTTTTGTTTACTGTCTTTATTCCAACAAATCTGTTGAAAAAATAAACATTTATAAAGCTGATATCTAAATATATAAAAATTAAAAACTATTAAATCAATATCTTGGGTGTTGTTTTGATGCTTTTTAATGATTGGCATAGGCCTTGCGTAACGTACTGTAAATTTACTTTACTGAGTATGATATGAAGCAAACTTTTCAATTAAAACCTTTAGTGATTGCCTTAGCCTTTTCGGGGGCATCTTTACCCATACATGTGTTTGCCGAAGAAACCCAAAAAACATCGGCAGATACTGAAAGTGATGTGATTACTTTGGCAGATGTCGTGGTGACTGGTGCAAATAAAAAACAAACTGTTGTTCCCAAACGTAAAGTGACTTCAATCTATGGAACTGATAGCTCAGTATTAGACACACCTCGTGTGGTGTCCCAAGTATCGGAACAACAATTTCGTGAAGATGTGATTCGTAGTGCAGATGATCTGGTTAAATATGCGCCGAGTATTACCCGAGGCGGGGGACAAAATGCCAATTTCGCACCGCAGATACGTGGGCAAAATTCAGAGGTCTTCCAAGATAGCCAACGGATTTATAGTACCCGTCATCCGACCAATCTCAATGCATATGAAGCGGCAGATATTGTGGCAGGGCCGACGGGAGTGATTTTTGCGCCTACTTCGGGTTCAGGTGGATATATTAATTATCTCACTAAAAAACCTAATTTTAATAAAGCAGAAACAACGATTTCTGGTTCAGTTGGTTCAATCTATGCCGGAAAAGGTACAGAACCTAATTTTTCTGTCAGTATTGATCATACCGCTCCGATCTCTAAAGAACTTGCATTTCGTGTTAGTGCAACAGCCCAAAAAAACGATGATTATTATGACAATGTGAAAAATAATTTTAATGCATTTTATGGTGCCTTAGCTTGGCGTCCAGATGATAGTTTACGTGTCGACTGGAATATAAGTTATGACGATTATTATGATTTTAACGTGACGCATGGTTGGAATAGGGCAACACAACAATCTGTTGATAACCGCCAGTATTACAAAGGCAGAGCGACGCCAATTATTCAAAATGGTTCAGCTTTCTGGTCACCTGTATTTGAATCTGGAGCAGCGAATTCGAAAGTAATTGGTTGGCAGAATCGACAAAAGAATGATAAGAACCAATATATTGCTGTAGGTCCAGTTCAAACAACACCATTACCGAATGCAACAGCAGATCAGGCTGGAACGATTCGAGGTTGGGTCTATGATCCATCTATACCTGGAAATGGATTGGTCAAACTAGACGATAATATTTCTGGTCGAAGCGAAGATAAAAATAGTGCCACACGATTCAGCACCCAATTAAAATTAGTTAAAGATTTGAATACGCATTGGTCTGTTTCTAATAGTACGCTTTATCAAAACAGTAAGGATTTAGGTGATTCGGTTGGAAGTTTCTTTACTGATCTGGAACATGAGTTATTTGATAATCGCCTAGAATTCCTCGCAGATTATGATTTCGAGTTGTTTGGCCTGAAAGTGAATAATAAAAGCAGTACAGGAGGCGCTTATCGCCGTGAGGAGTTTACTTCTTTAGCGGCAAATAATAGTTTTAATATTAATCCTTATGATCTGACCAATGATCCTTCTCAAAAAAATCCAGGTGATTTACTGGGGTTGGTCAATAATGGCAGTTCAACAGGAGGCTGGATTGGACAGGCCGGTGTTCCTCAATATTCTCAATACTTTGGTTATTTAAATTTGCCAAGAATGTATCCAGTCGGCCATGGTTTATATGCTGAAAAAGGGGGGTTCCCTCCCAATGGTGGTGGTGCTGTTTATACAGGAACGGGGTCTTGGGATACGTGGAGTGTGTTTACTCAGCAGAACTTTACGTTTAATGATGTGTTTGGCATTAATCTTGGGATTAATCATAGTTCAATCAAAGCCAAACTGGAAAACCCGTTGGTGTTAGTGCCGACAGATGTCCGTTCAGATCGCAATACATATAGTTTGCTCAGTTATCAAGCCAGTACATTTATCAAGCCAACAGCAAAAAGTACCCTGTATTTTACCTATGATAAGAGCACTGCACTCAACACCGGTGTTTTTGGCCCATTTCTAATTTGGGGGGCAGGCAATCAACTGAATCCTTTGGCTTTTGACAGTCAAAGTGAATTAAAAGAATTAGGAATTAAATATGAGCCGATCATCGATCAACTCTTCCTCACATTAAGCGGATTTGAGCAGAAGCGAGATTTATCACCGGATACTAATGGCAATATGGCACGCTTTGAAGTGAAAGGGATTGAATCTTCATTACGCTGGCAGCTCCAAAAAAATATTGCGATAGGCGGTAACTTAACCTATTTGAATGCTGAATATAGCTCAATTATTCCAGCAGGTTTTTCTCCCTTTGGCTTCCATGCAGACAATGCAACTGTCTGGGGGGACAGTAATGGGTTAAACCAGCGTAAAGCAGGTCGTTATGATGCGGCGGGCATTCCGAAATACTCTGCCAGTGCTTATGTGGATTATCAACATCAATCAGGCTTTGGTGTAAATCTCTCAGGCTGGTGGACCAGTAACTGGTATACCAATTTAAGCCAGACGGTTAAAGTTCCAAATAACTATAATTTAGATTTGGGATTATATTATCGACAACCCCAATGGACTGTGGGCTTAAATATTTTGAATCTAACCAATGAACGTAATTTTGTGAATGGTTTAGCTGGTGCAAACAGTGAATTCTTACAGCCAATGCGTCCACTCACGGTGCAGGGACAATTTAGTTATAAATTTTAAATACATGAAATATTTTCAATTCTTAATAGCCATACAGTTGTATGGCTATTTTTTTGTTTCATTTTTCCAAAATAAACAATGTTGGAATAACAACAACAGCACAGGAGAAAATGTTTATCTATCAGCAAAATTGAATCATAAGTTTTACTTTTGTTTTTTAAGATATTGAAATTTATAAAATAAATTAAGTGGCATGGAAGTTGCGACTATAACAATAGATTTATTTAAATGGAGTCAGCATGTTTAAGGTCACAAAAATTAGGCAGAGTATTTTAACTGCGATGTGGGGGGTAACAGCGAGTGTTTCAACACTGGCTTTGGCAAATGAAGAGATCGATACAGGTGTTACAGCTGAGCAACAAGCACAGGTGGTCAATGCAAAAGATGTCAAAAAGTTAAGTGACGTAATTGTAACAGCACAATATCGAGCACAAAATATTCAAAAAGTTCCAACCGCGATTACGGCTGTTTCTGGTAAAGATTTGGCTGCCAAGGGCTCAACCTTTATTGGTGATGTTTTAACGTATACACCGAATGCAGCAGCGGAAAATCCAGATGGTGATAGCCGACCACGTTGGTATATCCGTGGTTTAGGTACAGGGGATGTTGCTGCATCGACGGTATTTCCTGTTGGAATCTATGCTGATGGTGTGTATTTGAATGCACCCGTTGCAGGTGCAGGAGACTTATTCGATCTAGAGCGTATCGAGGTTTTACGTGGGCCACAGGGCACGCTCTACGGTAAAAATACCACAGCAGGTGCGGTTAATTATATTTCCAAAAGACCAACTTTCTCAGAAAAACCAAATGGCTACGCAACGATAGGTGTAGGTGATCATAATCTACGTACCTTTGAAGGTGCAGCGAATGGCAAAGTCTCAGACAATATTGCGGTTCGAGGTGCTTTTTATTCTGAAGATCGTGATGGTTATGCAAAAAATTTAGCGAATGGCGAAGATTATGGTGATGTTGATAAGAAATCTTTCCGTTTCCAGATTTTAGGTAAAGTGAATGAGCAATGGAATGCATTAGTTAATTTACATAGCCAAACCTACAATGGTTTAGGAAATAATGGTGCGCTCAGCGTTGGGAAATACTGGGGCGTTTATGAAAGACCAGAGGGACGTAATACCAATTTAGACTTAGATGAAAGTAATAAAATTCAGCATGACGGTGCTTCATTCACTTTAAATGGAGATTTGGGAGGAGGCCATAGCTTTACCTCCATCACTGCTTTTGACAAGACCACACAAAAGTCGATTTCAGATGGTGATTATACACCTTATGATGTTGCGAGAAGTTATAGCGATAATGAATGGCGTCAATATAGCCAAGAGTTTCGAGTTTCATCCGATGCGGACAAACGTTTAAGCTGGATTGCAGGATTACATTATTTTAACGAAGATTTAGATTCTAAGGGTGTGAGTGCACGGGTCAAGAAAACTCTGCCAAATGGTGCTGCAGCACAGACGGCATCAACTCCTGCATTTAGAGACATTACTTATAACCAAGCCACACAAAGTTTTGCTGTATTTGGAAATAGTACCTATAAATTTACAGATAAATTTAAGGTGACGGGTGGATTACGTTGGACCAGTGAAGAAAAAGATATTGATCTGGATCTGACTCAAATCACCACAGGTGACTATACCCAAGGTAGTTGGTGGAAAAAAGATGGGTATAGCAATGCGGTCTATAACCCAACTGCAAATGCCAATGGTTCAACCAGCCGAAAGAAAACATGGAATGAATTGACCTATGATATTACCCCAGAATATGAAATCACGCCTGATTTAAATAGCTATTTCAGATTTGCACGTGGTTTTCGTTCTGGTGGTTTTAATACAGGTTTATCCAGTAGCTTAACCCAACTTGCAGATGTTAACCCTGAATATTTAAACAGTTACGAGCTCGGTTTGAAATCGAACTTATTGGATGGGGATTTAGTCGCAAATGCCAATATTTTCTATTATGACTATAAAGATATTCAAACCAATTTATTAGTTGCAACAGAGGGGCAAGGGGGCGGTGTTACTTCAGTTTTAGCCAATGGGCCAAAAGCAGAAGTGAAAGGTGCAGAGTTAGAGCTGGATTATTTAGCCACTGAAAATCTACGTTTACGTTTTGCCGGTGCTTATTTAGATAGTGAATACACTGACTTTGTTGACAAGAACCCGGTAACTAATGTGGTCAATGCTGACAATACCGGTAATCGTCTGGTCCGTTCACCTAAATATACCGTCGGTATTGGCGGTGAATATACTTTCAACTTAAATGATGGTGCTCGTATCGTTGTGGGTACTGACGCAAGCTATCGCGACCGTGAATACTTCTTGGTGAATCGCCAAGACGATTCGGTTGATCCAATCCTCAGCCAAAAAGCCTATACCTTATGGAATGCCAATATTGGTTATCACAGCGCAAATAATAAATACCAAGTTAATACCTATGTGAAGAATTTACTGAATGAAGAATATCAGGTACATGGTCGTCCAAATGGTCCAGCAGGACAATATGTTTTAACTTACGGAAACCCACGTCAGGTTGGTGTTTCTCTAACTGCAAGATTTTAAATGATAAGGATAAATATGATGGGAATTGAATTTTTTACTCGCCTACCTTTACATGGTGAAGCTGAATTTCTGGCTGGAGATCCTCGAAATCGTGGGGATTGGGCAAGGGTATCTGGCGTGGAAAATACGGGAGCGACATCTAACTATCAAGTCGGGGATGACTTTACTTATATTGACTATTTAGCACAGGTGGCGCGCGCAGCAGAAATCAATGGTTTCGCAGGTGCTTTGATGGTCAATGCACCAACAGGAGAGGAGCCTTGGACGGTGTGTTCGCTATTGGCGAGAGAAACCAAGCGACTGAATTTTGTGACTGCATTCCAGCCTTATCACTTTAGTCCATATAACGCCGTACAAAGTGCAGCAACCTACCAACGTGCAACAGGTAACCGTCTGGTGTGGAATATCATTAATGGAGGTTCTGAATTCATTCAGCGTCAAGTTGGCGATGCCACGCCTCATGATGACCGTTATATTCGTGCCGCAGAATTTTTAGATGTGGTGAAAGGATATTGGCACAATGAATCATTCCATTATCAAGGCAAATATTATTCTGCTGAGGGTGGAGGACTGAAATATCCGCTCAACAAGGCTGAGTTACCGATTATTTGTACTGCAGGTTCTTCTGAAGCCGCACGTGAGTTTGGCGCAAAGCACGCAGATTATTATTTAATGCGTGCTGAAAAACCAAGTGAGATTGCTGCATTGATTGCGGATGTACGTCAACGTGCTGCGAAGTATGGTCGAGACAACATCAAGTTTGGTCTATCCATTGATACAATTGCTCGCCGTACAGAACAGGAAGCTTTATCTGAGGCGCAACGCTATTTAGATGAAGCAGCAGAGAAGCAACGTTTGCATGCTTCAGCTGCCCATGCAGGACTCAGATCAGCGCGGGTACTCAGTTTTGAAAAAGAATATGCGGATAAAGATGGCAGCAAAAATGTGAATGATTTCTTCATTCATCCCAATGTTTGGTCTGGCTTTGGCTACATTGGTATCCCTCCAGGTGTTGCTTTGGTGGGTAGCTACCAACAGATTGTTGAACGCATTAAGGAATATAACAGTATTGGAATCGACTTGTTCTTCCTTGCCGGTTATCCGCATTTAGAAGAAGCTTATCGCTTAGGTGAACATGTTCTGCCACATTTTAAAAACCAACGTCAGGCATTACAGCGTATACCAGAAGAATCAAAGTATCGTATTGCCTAGAATCATTCTCAATCCTATTCAACCAAGACTTTAACTAGAAGTCTTGGTTTGTTCTATATAAGTCAAAATATTAATTTTTCTAAAGGCCAAGTCATGTCATATTCAAATGATAAACCACTTAACATTGTCGCGGTTTCAGGTGGGCTTAACAGCCCCTCAAAAACTGAAAGTTTGATTCAAACGATCTTGGATGAATTAGCGCAAGCAATAGAAATAAATGTGAGATTTGTAAAACTCAGTGAGATTGGTCCTTTATTGGGTGGTGCAATTTATCGGAGTCAATTACCCAAGCAAGTACAGGATGATTTGGCTGCTATTGAAGCCGCTGATGCCTTAATTGTGGGCACACCAGTATATCGTGCTTCTTTTACGGGGTTGTTTAAACATTTATTTGATTTTGTTGAGCAGACCGCTTTAGTGGATGTCCCCGTATTACTGGCAGCATCAGGTGGGAGTGACCGACATGCTTTGGTACTTGAGCACCAACTTCGTCCTTTGTTCAGCTTTTTTCAGGCACAGACTTTGCCTATCGGTGTTTATGCAACAGACCGAGACTTTACGCCTGAATATACAGTCAAGAGTGAAGCCTTGAATGACCGTATTTTGCTTGCCGTTGCTCGAGCGTTACCAATTTTGCAATGGGCACCAGCGAAAGGATTACGTGAGCAAAAGGTCAAAGCTAAATCAGAACAGGCCAATCGAGACTTGAGTATCAATAAACAAGTTGAACAAGATTCTATATTACCCTCTATTGAGGTGCCTGATTTAGAAGTTGCGGAAGCAAGACTACACCATAAAACGACTGTAGCCGTATAGCGTATTAAATTTTATATAGTGTAATTTAAACAAGACAAGAGGATACATATATCCTCTTATGTTATTGAGTTAAAATTTAAGCCATTGAAAAATATATAAAATAGTGTGGGTGAATATCGAGTAAATTGCAACGCCTGTAACAATCAAATTTAACAAAACAGGATACTCTTGACCTGGTCGAACTGATCTCACCTGAATGTCATGTTCATAATCATAGCCCTTGTGAAATCCCTATGTATAAATGAAAAGAGCAAAGCTGTATTGAGATATCAGAAAGTTTTAGATCAGCTGCCGAGTGTAGTTAAGACATTGTCAGCTTTTAGGTCAGAGAAAAAGAATGGGTTTGAAGTGTGATTTTGATTGTGCTCGTGGGGCGAAAATAGAATCCAAAAAAGCAAAACCACCCCTGTCTATATAATTTTCATGAATTCAATAAAGTAGAAAGTATCTATATTTTGGTCTGTGATGTATAAAAATTTAATTTTCACATTTTATTCACATCGGTATCTATTAAGCTAAAAAAAATGATAAACGTAAAGAGGTTATTTATGCAGCTTGGCAAGCCAACAGTGATTTTTCCTGCTTTGATCGCTTCTTTCGGTTTTCTTGGTTCTTTTGCATCGCATGCAGAACCCCAGACTCTTAGAGCAGTAGATAAGATTGAAGTAAATAAGTATGTCGGTAAGTGGTATGAAATAGCACATTTCCCAATGTATTTTCAGCGAAAATGTGTGAGTAATACTACAGCCAACTATTCAATCAACGCTGATCAAACTATTGCGGTCATTAACAGTTGCCGTACCAAAGCAGGTGAAACGATCCGTTCTGAAGGTGTTGCTTATCCACAAAATGCAGGGAATAGTATGCTAAAAGTTAGCTTCTTGCCTTCTGGATTACGATGGATTCCGTTCACCAAAGGAGATTACTGGGTTCTAAGAGTTGATTCTAATTACCGTGTCGCATTGGTCGGAGGCCCATCTCATAAGTACCTGTGGATATTATCAAGAGATCCGAATCTGGATGCGGCAACGTATCAATCGTATGTGCAAACTGCACGGGATTATGGATATGATGTGTCTAAGCTGGTTCGCACGCCACAGAAAAAATAAATGGAAATCGTTGGGCAGGTTTAATTTTTTAGTTCAACTAAATTTGCAATAACATTTACATATTAGACGTGCGAAATCTATAGATTGTGTGTGTAGAATCGGGTAATTAACATCTAGCATTGATTGAGGCGTTTTTGATACGATCGTGTTTAAAACATGGTTCATTCAAGTACTTAAATTTTTAGTTGGATCACTAAAAGATATATCATCCTTCTCTAAGATTGTATGTCTATCTCAAAACGCCTATTGATGCAAAATTTTATCCATAAAACTATTCAGGTGAAATCTTTAAGGGGACGACTGAACTATATTAAATATTAATTAAAATTAACTATAAATTTTTGTTTTTTAATAGTTTTGAATTAAAATTTAAGTTCGTGTTATGGGGTTCACATAAATTTCATATCCAGCTCTCTAAAATGAAAATTATAAAAATAGGTAGGTCGGGAAGAATCAATGCTTAAATTTTTTCTGGGATGGATAGATAGTTGGTCAAATACAGATAGGCTTGGATCAAATCCAGTTGATGGCCCTAAAAGTACCAAAGATACTCAAATCCAATGGTTGAGAATTATTCCATTTATCTTATTGCACCTTGCTTGTTTGGCTGTTTTTTGGGTAGGAGTTTCATGGTTTGCGATTATTTTTATGGTCATATTTTATGTGATCAGAATGTTTGCAATTACTGCTTTTTTTCATCGTTATTTATCCCATAAAACATTTCAAACCTCACGTCCTATACAATTTATATTCCTGCTTTTAGGAACAATGAGTGCACAACGCGGTCCACTTTGGTGGGCAGCACATCATAGAAATCATCATCGCTTTACCGACACTGAGCAAGATCCTCATTCATCTATACATGGTTTTTGGTACAGCCATATTGGATGGTTTTTAAATGCACAGAATTTTTCGACGCGCAAAAATCTCATCAAGGACTGGTTAAAGTTTCCTGAAATCATTTGGTTAGATCGCTTTAGCTTACCCATTGTTTTAATGACCGCTTTTGCTATCTATCTATTGGGCGAGTGGCTCGCTGTTGCTCATCCGAATTTAGGCACTTCTGGACTGCAATTATTGGTCTGGGGATTTGTTATTTCAACTGTGTTATTGATTCATGCGACTTTATGTATTAACTCACTTGCCCATTTATATGGCAGCAGAGATTTTGATACTCCAGATAGTAGTCGTAACAATCTTCTTCTATCAATTATAACGCTAGGTGAGGGATGGCATAACAATCATCATTATTATGCAGGTAGTACTCGACAAGGATTTTTCTGGTGGCAAATCGATATCACCTATTATGTGTTAAAAGCAATGTCTTGGTTGGGCTTGATTTGGGCAATAAAACCTGTGCCACAACGTATTTATGCTGCTTATAAAAACCAAAAACAAAATCTTAAAATCAACGTAATCAAAATTCAAACGAAGGAGTCTTCATGAACATTGCAATCGTTGGCTCTGGTATCTCTGGAATGTATGCAGCTTGGAAACTCTCAAAAAAGCATAATGTTACTATTTTTGAAAAAGAAAATTATTTTGGTGGGCATACAGATACCCATGAGTTTAGGATTGATCAAAAGAACCTAAGCATAGACAGCGGTTTTATTGTTTTCAATGCGTATAACTATCCTCTCTTTAGTGCCATGATTGCCGAGTTAGGGGTGCAGGCGCAAAGCAGTGACATGAGTTTTTCCGTGAATAACCAAGTGACAGGACTTCAATATAATCCTTCAAAAAAATGGTCCTTATTGGTTAGACCACAAAACTTTTTAAATAAGAAATTTAGATTGATGCTGTCAGATTTACTTCGTTTTTATAAAGAAAATAAAGATATTTCTGTCGAAGAAAGTAATCCTGAATTAACCATTGACCAGTATTTAAATCTTCATGGGTATTCACAAGTATTTAGAGACGAGCACCTCTATCCAATGTGTGGTGCGCTTTGGTCAAGTCCTGTTGATCAAGTGGGGAATATTCCCTACAAGTTTGTGATCAGTTTTTTTCAGCACCATCGTATGTTGCAATTAAAAGATCGACCGCAGTGGCAAACAGTTAAAGGTGGTTCAATATCCTACATCTACGCAATTCAGCGCCACTGTCCAACAATTGTCTGGAAAAAAAACCAAGTAAAGCAAGTGATCAGAAGTCATGATCATATTTCTATTGTAACAGCACAGGCAGAAGAGCAATTTGATTGGGTCATTTTTGCAAGTCATGCCGATGATACATTAAAACTTTTGAGTGAGCCTTCCGAGACAGAGCGTGAAATCTTAGGTTGTTTTGATTATCAAGATAATCGTATGGTGGTACATAGTGATACAGCAATTATGCCGAAATCCCGATCACAGTGGGCGAGCTGGCATGTTCATGTGACTCCTCAGCCTCAAACTGAACAACAGACCTTGGCTGAAAATGTTCATTTTGGCTTTACTTACTGGATGAACAGCTTGCAAAACTTGAACTGTAAAACACAAGTTTTTTCTACACTTAATCCCAATACACCGATAGCCAAAGATAAGATTTATATTGAAAGACATTATCGACATCCCGTATTTAATAAAAATGCGCTTGAGGCCCAATCCCGTTGGCATGAATTAAATGGTAAACATTGCAGTTCATTTTGTGGGGCGTATTGGGGGTGGGGATTTCACGAAGATGGGGCAAGGAGTGCCGAACGTGTAGTAGAACATTTAATGACTATGGCTGATGAATAGGGGCGTTGAATATGTTGCAAACTCCACTTGCTATCGCAAAAGCTAAAATTAGACATCGTCGATTTATCCCCAAGGCTCATCAATTTGAAGCAACCTTAAGCTATTTATATTTTGATCCAGATCAGATCACAAAGAAACTCCGTCATTCATGGTTGTGTTCAACAGCACACTGGAATATTTTAAAGCTAGACGAAAATGATTTTTTGAAGGGCTATACTGGGAATTTAAGGCAAAGAATAAAAAAAATCTTATTGCAACAAGTAGATGTGGTCTTACCGATACAATCAGCAATTCGTGTCTTGGCTTTACCAAGAATGCTTGGTTTCAGTTTTAATTCTGTGGTGTTTTATTTCATTTTTAATGCTCAGCAACAGCTTGTTTTTATCTTGACAGAGATCACCAACACCCCTTGGAAAGAACGTAAAGTTTATGTGCATGATTGTCGTGAGAGGTTAGAAGCGCATTCTGGCTATCATGGTGCAGAGTTCGAATTTCAAAAAAGTTTTCATGTTTCTCCATTTATGCCGATGGATATTCAGTACAAATGGCGCTTTAACTTTTCTGATATTCAAAACGTGATTCATATGCAGCTTTATCAAACACAAAAATTAATTTTTGATGCAACGATGCTTTTTGAATTGGAAAATATCACAGTTCCTTCACAGCTTGATCGTTATGCTGTTCATTATGTTTTTGAACCTTTCAAAATGCTCGCTTCGATATATGTACAAGCGTTTTATTTATGGCGAAAGAAAGTTCCATTTTATCGGCACCCTAAAAAAGATAAGGATTTAAAACAAGATGATAAAAACGCTTATTTTCGGTGAAAATGATTCACTGCCATTGGTTTTACGGAGCTTGCTCAAACTTCGTCATGGTCAAATCCATTTCCGTGGTGAATGGAATGGTACGGTCGGTGAAATTTCTGATTTAGAAGTAACGATAGACGTACATGATAAAGCCCTGATGAACCTGATTTTTAAAAATGGTGTGCTTGGGGCTGCAGAAGGTTATATTCACGGATATTGGAGTAGTAACAATCTGGTTGAATTGATCCAAATTTTGGCTAGAAATCGCCATGTTCTCGATCAAATCAATCAAAATATACTTTCCCAAGCAAGCCAACTGATTTTAAAAGCGTGGTATAAAACACGTAAAAATTCATTATCAGGCAGCCGTAAAAACATTGCAGAGCATTATGATCTTAGCAATGATTTTTTCAAACTCTTTCTTGACTCTTCCATGATGTATTCTAGTGCAGTGTATAAGCAAACACACATGACATTAGAGCAAGCATCTGATTATAAAAAAGAATTGATCTGTGAAAAATTACAGTTGAAACCCATGGACCATGTCGTTGAAATCGGAAGCGGCTGGGGTGGTTTTGCGATTTATGCAGCCCAGCATTATGGCTGTAAAGTGACCACAATTACGATTTCACAAGCTCAATATGATGAAGCAAATAAACGTATTGCGGCGGCAGGCCTAAGCCATCGTGTACAGGTTGAACTCAAAGATTACCGTTTATTGGAAGGGAAATTCGACAAACTGGTTTCCATCGAAATGATCGAAGCTGTGGGAGAACAATATTTATCAACTTACTTTAATCAATGTAGATCCTTACTCAAGCCAAATGGTTTGGGATTGATTCAGGCCATTACGATTGAAGATGCACGCTATAAAAAAGCATTAAGTACAGTGGATTATATCAAGCGCTATATTTTTCCGGGTAGCTTTATTCCATGTATTAGTGTGCTGACTCAAGCCGCATCTGAACAGAAGCTGCGTTTAAAACATCTTGAAGATATTGGGCTTAGCTATGCCGAAACGCTTCATCAATGGCGTGAACGTTTTTTAAATGCCAAGGCAGAAGTATTGGCATTGGGTTTTGATGAACAATTTATTCGAATGTGGGATTTCTATCTTTGCTACTGCGAAGGTGGCTTTAAAGAAGGTGTGATTAGTAATGTACAGCTTTTATTCGAAGCAAGCCCTTATTCACCATAAAGTTATTTGATACATCAAGGAGACAGTCATGTTGTGGCAATTGTTTGTACTTGATGTTGTCGTGATGACAGTTTGCTGGTTATGGACAACATATAACCGCCGTGCAGGCATTGTTGATGTGGCATGGAGTTTTTGTATTTTTCTGAATATTGTCATTACTGCTTGGTGTGTAGATGTCGCGCCGGATAATGTCAGATGGTTTATAGCCATTCTGAGTTCTATCTGGTTTTTACGATTGAGTGTGCATTTATTTCGCCGTTATGTGGCCGAGCACGAAGAAGATCGTCGCTATGCCAACATGCGTTTAGCGATGGGAAAATATCAACATCTTGGTTTTTTAGTTTTTTTATGTTTCAGGCTGGTTTAGCAATTTTATTCAGTATTCCCATGTGGAGCCTGTTAAATGTGCCAAGTACGGTTTGGAATAACCAAAGTAATGGTCTTCTCATGATTGCAGGCATGATTATGGTAATTGCATTTATGGGTGAAGTAGTTGCGGATCAGCAATTATACCGCTTTAAGCAAAATCCACAGAATCATGGAAAGACCATGGATCGGGGACTATGGAAATATTCACGTCATCCAAACTATTTTTTTGAATGGATCCATTGGTTTGCCTATCCAGTAATCGGGTTGGCAGCAGGACTATATAGCCTCTGGATTTATCCTGTTTTGATGTGGTTCTTTTTGTATTACATCACGGGAATTCCGTTTAGTGAACAACAGGCATTAAAAAATCGAGGTCAAAATTATCTCGATTATCAAAAACGAACTTCGATGTTTATTCCATGGAAACCCAAACAGTAGGTGTGTGTATGGACTTTATTATTCAGCAATCTTTGAAACTCGTTGAGAGCGGTTTAGTACCCGATCAAGCAATTCGGGCGGCGATTCGAGCGTTAAGTAAAAAGCGTTTGATTCAGGAAGGTCGCTATGATCCCGAACAGGGTGCTCAACGCTATATGGATGTACTCAATATGTTGAAGCAGAGTGAAATTGCGATTGAAACTGACAAAGCCAATGAGCAGCATTATGAATTGCCAACCGCTTTCTTTCAGGCCGTTTTAGGCAAACGATTAAAATACAGTGCCTGCTTTTTTGCTGACGATATAACCCAATTAAATGAGGCAGAAGAACTAACACTGCAAATATACTGTGAGCGGGCGCAACTACATGATGGTCAGAATATTTTGGAACTGGGCTGTGGTTGGGGATCTTTTACCTTATGGATGGCAGAGCATTATCCGAACGCCAAGATTACTGCTGTTTCTAACTCCGCAACGCAACGCCAACATATTTTAGCTGAAGCGGAAAAACGTGGTCTGGAAAATATTAAGGTGATTACTTGTGATGTAAATATTCTCGAATTAAAAGAAAACTCGTTTGATCGTGTTGTTTCTGTAGAAATGTTTGAGCATGTTAGAAACTATGAAAAATTATTTCAGAAAATTCAATTATGGCTCAAACCCAATGGATTGTTATGGTGTCATATTTTTTGCCATCGCTTCTTACATTATCCATTTGAAATAAAAAGTGAATATGACTGGATGTCACGCTACTTCTTTACGGGGGGATTAATGCCAGCAACGTCTACATTTTTGCATTTTCAAACACATCTGGAGTTATCACAGCATTGGCAGTGGTCAGGCACACACTACGAAAAAACAGCAAATGCCTGGCTTGAAAACATGGATCGTAACGCTGAACAACTCAAACCACTTTTCGAGCAGGTATATACACAGGATGCCGATGCTTGGTGGCAACGTTGGCGTATCTTTTTTATGGCTTGCGCGGAATTGTTTGGATTTGAACAAGGACAAGAATGGGTCGTTGGTCACTTCCTGTTCAAACAGAAAACCGTATAATTAAAATGAGAATCGAGCAGTAGATAGGCGTATGTTTAGGTCCAATAAGAGCGGTGAAAATATTCATCCATTGAGTGAGATGTTTAACCGTCATTATTGGTTGCAAATCGGGTTGATCGCGCTGTCAATTATCATCGGCATTGCATGTAGTGCCTGGGTCATTAAAGGCTCACTGCTCAAAACAGCACTTGAGCAAGAAATGGAACATTATTGGATGCGAGTTGATCGTAATCCGAATGCTGATTTGCCAGATACAAAAAACTTATATGGTTATCGTTGGCAGAGTCAGGATCCACCTTTGGCATTTAAAAATCAGACTTTAAAACAAGGCGTTCATCGCGTCTTCGTCGATGGCAAAGATCGAATGTCTGTTTATGGCGAAAGAAATGGACAACATGTCCTGCTTGTTTTTGGTGAAAGTAATGTCAACAAAATTGTGTGGATGTTTGGCTTAGCCCCGCTGATGTTCAGCTTGATTGTACTGTATAGCATTTTATGGTTTTCAAACCGGAGAGCTAAACGCTATTTTTCACCAATTACACGGCTGGCAAATGCTTTGGATCATATTGATTGGGCCCATCAAAATAAAGAGGCTTCTCCCTTTCAGGGAATCAGCACCAATGGCAATATGGAAGCTGAATATTTAAAGCAAGCATTAGAAAAGTATCATCAGGTTTTAAGTGATTTTATCAATCGAGAGCGTGAATTTACAGGTGATGTAAGTCATGAATTACGCACACCACTGACGATTCTAAAAGGCAATGTACAGCTTTGTCAGGTTAAATACGGGGACGATAAAGCATTGCACCGCATTTCTAACACCATTGAGGATATGCAACTGCTTGTCGAAACCTTATTGGCGATCGCACGCAATACCACCAATACCTTAACTGCTGAACAAACACGATTATCCGCTGTCATTAGTGATTTGCTAAAGGATTTAGAGCCTGTTAGTCAAAGCAAAGGTGTTCAAATTTTTGTTCACTATGATCCACAAGAGTTACCTCGACAGATTTATCCCTCAATGACAAAGATGGTCTTGAGTAACATTCTGCGTAATGCATTAAATTATTCTCAAGGCTCTAATATCCATATCATTCAACGCCAAAACAGTATTGTCATAGCTGACAATGGAATTGGAATTGTAATGCCAAATGATTGTAAAGTTCAGGAGCTAAGTTCACAATTTCAACTTACAGTCAAAGGTCATGGGATTGGTTTACAACTGGTTAGAAAGCTATGCACCCAATTGGGATGGAGAGTTGAGCTATTTGATCGCCAATATTATTTAAGCACTCATCCTCATCTACAATTAGAAAATACAACTGGTTTAATTGTTGTGGTGTATATGAATTAATGTGAATTCAAATCAAATGCCACTTTTAAACCAACACCTGAAATGGTATGGATCAACTTTTCTTGAAAAGGTTTATCTATCATTTTTCTTAAGTTGTAGATATGACTGCGTAATGCATCACTTTCAGGTTCTTCATCGCCCCATAGTTCGATAATAATTTCTTGTTTAGTAATAACCTTGGGAGAATTTCTCATCAAAATTTTAAGTAATTTGAATTGAATGCGTGGGAGTTCAATCGATTGACCTGCACGTGTTACAGTTTGGGTGGAACTGTCTAAGATTAGATCATGAATTTGAATTTTATTTGTTGATACTTCTCCAAGAGAACGTTTAATGAGAGCTCGAATACGCATCACTAACTCATTAAAATCGAAAGGTTTGATTAAATAATCATCGGTACCTGCGGTAAAACCTTTTAGTTTATCATCTAAAGTGTCTCTGGCCGTTAACATGAGAATTGGAATATCCCTACCTTGATCAGTTCTAAGCCATTCACACAAATCATAGCCTGAACCATCGGGTAAATTAATATCGAGTAAAAGTAAATGATAGGGGTTTGTTTTTAAAAAATTGCGTGCAGCATCTAAATTACGGGCATGATCAATGACAAAGCCATGTTGTTCTAGAAATTCACATACGGTGGCGGCCAGCTCGAAGTGATCTTCAACCATAAGAATAAATTGATTGTTCATAATAATTTGATCAAGTTATCGATTTAATAATTGTTGCTTTAATTTAGCATTAAATGGTGAGTCTCCAAACCATATTTTAAAGTATTGATTCGCTTGGGAATCAGTAATTGAACCTAATCGTTTTTGATTCAGAGACAAGCTTAATTGTTTGTTCATCTGGTCATAATTTAAAGTGTAGAGATCGCCCTTTTTAACGGGGTGATATAATTCTGTAATTCTATTTAAAACTGATTCATCCGAAAAATGAGCAATGTTCTTTTTGAGGTAGTAAGTGGCCGCCTTTTTAAATGCCCATTCTGGAATATTTTGGTTATAAGAAAAATCTAATCGAATATTTTGATTTTCCCAGTTCTGACTGCAATTATTGGCATAATAGCTGACTGATCCCACATTTTTTGTTGTGACAATTAAGGGGGCTGTGGTACATAGTTGCGTATTTGCATGGGCTAAGCTTAAAGGTGCCATAAGACATAAGCTGCTGAGTCCAATTTTTGCTAAATAATGAAGCATTTGCCACCTCTACCTTTTATTTTATATATTTTATTCAACAAATTTAACAATCTACAGTTGTTCATCATGGCTATTTGTTTGACTGAACTTTAACTATTTTTTTTCAATGGTAAGATCAAAGAATAAGCATTGCCGACATAGGGCAGTGAACGATATAAACCATTAGCAGGGTCCCAGTAATCTTGCTGAAAAATGATCAAGCCCTCGTCATTTATTTTGATTTGGCTAATTCCATATGAGGACATGGTTTTCATACGGCCCAACATTTTGAAGTCATATACCATATGCCAATGAATATAGGCCGAATCGTGTGTATGTGTTGCACTGATTAATTTTACTGAGACATTGCTGACATGTTCATTCATTCCTTCAAAATGTTTAACCAGCTCTTTTTTAGTAGAAAATTGAGAAAGGGTATCATTGATGTATAAATGATCTGCATAAAGTTGACCCGCATTTTTGACAAAATCAGCGGTTCCCATTGTATTAAATGCAGCTACAAAGTGCTGACCGACAAGCTGAGCTTGTTCATCATTCAATATAATTCCTGAGATTTGCTTATTTGCCCTATCATAGTCCGCGCTATAGCTTGGTATACTTTTACAAGAAACCAATGAAAGTAAGGTCAGTGCAGAGAGAGTCACAGTTCTTAGAAATGTCATATTGTTAAACTCACACTATTTTAAAGTTAGCTTAAAAGGGGCAGCGTGAATATGATGTGAAATGCAATATAGGTGGTTTTAGCTAAATCTATCTTCCCTAAATTAAATGATGAAAAGAACAAAATAGCTGCGGTTTGATCAGCAGAATTCAATCGATCATATGGCAACAGAGGTCTGTGGTAATACTGGCTGTGTCATGGGACATCGATATGGTTGAATGGTTTTATACAGCAGATTCAAACCTAGAGAAACATTCGTTGCCCTATAAGAAAGTTTCCAGATGATGGTGCAAACCCATGCGATCTTGTGGTTGCATTAATCATGATAAATCAGCCTCGATGCAAACGGTTTCAAGATCTTAGGATCATTGCAGAGAATAAAAAGTCTGCCCGCTAAGAGCAGACTCAGATGTCAGGTTTAAGCGATGACTTTGATTATGTTTGCTTCAGTGTTGTAATCTTTGAGATTGACATGATGTAATTTATGTTTAATCACAAAGCCAAACTCTGGCCAAATGATATGGTTACGTCCTGCATCATCGAGATAGTAGCTTTTACATATATCTGCTCTGACGGGCATCTTAGCTAATCGTTTATCAATGTTAGCATTAAATTGTTTTTGTACTGCTTCTTTCACTTCAATACGATCAAGTCGTCGATCCTGCATGAGCCTAATAGTTTTGGATATATAGATAGATTGTTGCTCCGCTGTCCACATAACGGAACCAACAGTATTCTGCGAATTTGGTCCTAACATCATGAACATATTTGGGAAACCATAAATTGACATGCCCATATAGGCACGTGGTTGACGTTGCCATATGTCACTTAAACTGCGACCATCGGTTCCTTTAATAATCTTATAAATCGCAGGTTCAGCAACAGCATAGCCGGTTCCAAAGATAATGGTATCTACTGCAATTTCTTTACCATCTTCACCGACGACACCATTTTTAGTGATATGCGATAGACCTTGAAAAAGTACAGATACATTGGGTTTCACCAGCGCATCATACCAGTTGTTGGAGAACATCGGACGTTTACAGCCCAGCGTATGTGTCGGTGTAATGGCCCGACGCATTTCAGGATCTTTAATGCTCAGATTGATATTCAGTTTACCTAGTGCATGCAGCTTTTCCATAATCTTGATATTCATGAATACTGGCAGTGACGGTTCTAGACTCCACAAGGCGCCTTCACGAATCATTTTTTCGAGCAAAGGTGCTTTTTTAAAAACCTTTTTCACAATATTGGGAACAGCAAAATCCGGTTTTGGCAGTACCCAAGATGGAGTCCGCTGGAAACTATATAAATGACCGACTTGGGGTTGGATAGCAGGCAAGAATTGGATTGCTGAAGCACCACTCCCAATAAGAGGTTGAAGGTTTTTTCAAAATGAAAGAGGTTGCAGATAAGTTACATTTGACTGAACGAACTTTACAACGCCAATTGGCAAAAGAGGGAGCCACTTTTCAGTTTCTCATGGATCAAGTCAGAGAGCGTTATGCAAAAAAGCTGCTGAATCATCATGAATATAGTATTTCTTATATTTCAGAAAAATTAGGTTATTCCGATGTCACACATTTTACCCGTGCATTCAAGCGCTGGGCCAATCAGACTCCAAAACAATATCGTAATTTACGAGAAAATTTAATGGATAAACAATTTAGAACTTTTTAAATTGGTGTCTTTTTGACAATCGCTAATCAAGGGTTATGAAAAAATTATATATTGAATTGAACGCTTATTTGAGCTGAGTTTCCATATAAGGCAAGGGGACGTTATTCCCCATCCTCACCCGATACATAAACAGGTGACATCTGTCTCGCATCAAGAGGCTGCTTGCAGCAATCACAGGTCAGGCTTGGGCTGGTCAAATGCCCACAGTTTTTATGCAGATAACGTAACTCAGGAAATTGCTTATTTTCATTCTGCCAAATATTGCCCCATGTACTCATGGTGACAATAATCGGGTACAGCGCTAAACCTTTTTCCGTCAGCTTATATTCATAACGTTTTGGTGCTTCATGATACAGCACCTTTTCAAAAATCTTGTGTTGCACCAAACGGTTAATTCGCTCGGTCAGCAGATGACGGGTGATCCCGAGTTGCTTTTGAAAATCATCAAAACGACGGGTTTTCATAAAAGCATTACGAATAATCAGCAGAGTCCAACGGTCGCCAAAAATTGACAAAGTCCGTGCAATTGGACAATTCATTTCACCGAGTTCATGCCATTTCATCGCAATACCATCTATATGTCTTTACAGGAAGCAGGCTGTCATTTTAGGACAACTTGAATCATTAAGATATCCGCTTTATTGACAACTTACCATGCCAGCTATATTTTTCAAACTAGTTCTTTTTTGGAACTTATTATTTTGAGATCTATTCTTGAGGTGAGTTATGTCTGCGTCAGCGTTAAAAGAAAAATCAAAGCAAAAGATATCTGCCTCATTTCCAGTCCGCCGAATGGATTATGAATTTCAGAGTATGCCCAAATACTGGTGTAATAATGAACCAAGCTTTACCCATTATTTCACAGGTCTTTCCACCTTATTTCCAGAAGGAGAGTCTTACTTTGTTCGTTCAGTCAGAGCTTTACGGGACCAAGTCACAAGCAACCCACAACTGGATCGTGATATTGGCGCATTTATTGGTCAGGAAGCCATGCATTCCAAAGAACACCATGCTTTTCATATCAGTGCACAACAATACGGGCTAGACCCTGAGTCACTGGAAAAAGTAACAGGTATCATCCTCAAAGCCATTGAACGTACTTTTTCGAAAAAGTGGAATTTATTGGTCACAGTGGGATTGGAGCATTACACTGCAGTACTGGTGGTGGAGATGATGAAGAACGTTAATGAATTAATGACCGATACCACCATTCGCAATTTATGGTTGTGGCACAGCGTAGAAGAAACCGAACACAAAGCGGTTGCCTATGACATGTATGAATATCTTTATGGCAAAGGTTTGGATGCTTATATCCCACGCATAGCGATTTTTAGTTTGAGCTTGCTACTCATCACAAGCTTCTCGAATGCCTACCAAGTGGTGTTGATGTCCAGAGATAAGCAATTACTGAATTTAAAATCGTGGGCTAAATTTGCAGGTTTCACCATGCAGGCTTATCGAAAACTGGTACCACAATTTTTCTCTTATTATCGTCGTGACTTCCATCCCAATGATACCGATGAATCTGACATCGTGGCAAAAACCAAAATCAAAATTGGTCTGTCTGCTGAGCAGTCGACTTTTATGCATTAATAAATTGTAGAGAAAATCATCTGCATGAATGCATCGCTAAAGTCACAAATATCTGTAAGATAAGTTGAGTGAGTATTAAGCTGCTCGCTTATCATCGAGAGAATTCAATAAAAAATGGATAAATAACAATGAGTAAAGTGGTCTTACATCAATGGGAAATTTCACCGTTCTGCAAGAAAGTTGCGCGGATGTTACAGTTTAAAGGCATTGCATTTGAAACCGTGAATTATAACGGCGTATTGGGGGCCAAAGTCCCAGGACTCAGCAAAGTCGGTAAAGTCCCTGTACTGGATATCAACGGACAACGGATTCAGGACAGTACCCGCATTGCCCGTTATCTGGATGAAGCATATCCAGATTTGCCACGGTTATATCCTGTGGAGCCACTACAAAAAGCTTATGTTGAATTGTGGGAAGACTGGTCGGACGAATTGTTATATTTCTATGAAGTGTATTTTCGGGTCAGTGATGCCGATGCCCTGAATCATGCGGTCGCGATTAGTGCGGAAGGTCGTCCCAAGCATGAGGTTGTACTGATGAAACCGTTGCTCAAAGCTGCGTTGAATCTGCAAGTGAAGATGCAAGGCACAGGACGAATGGCGAAGGCCGATATCGAGGCAGAATTTACTCGGCATTTAGAGCGGATCGAGTTGGTATTGGGCCAAACGGGCTGGCTCGTCGGTGAGAGCAAAACCATTGCCGATATTGCAGTCGGTTCTCAGCTGTTAGAAGTGATACGCACCAGTAAAATCTGGGGACCAAAAATTAACAGTTATCCGCATATTCAGCATTGGATACAACAATTATGAATCGCTCGAAGCAAGAGATAACGCAGCCAACCTCGATTGTTGCGGTGGTTGGCGTAGGGGCCGAGCAAGGCATTGGTGCAGCAGTGTGTCGCCGTTTTGCTCAAGAAAAATTCAAAGTCTATGTGGTGGGGCGAACGCTCAATAAAGTTGAAAAGGTCGCCGCAACAATCAATCGGCAAGGTGGGCAGGCTATTGCTTATGCACTGGATGCTGAAAATGAGCAGCAGGTGCGGACCTTATTTGATCATTTGAACAGTCAGCCGGAAGCATTGGCCGCGGTGATACATAATGTGGGCGGTAATATTCCTTCGATCTTTTTGCAAAGCAGTCTGAAGTTTTTTAGCCAAATGTGGCGTTCCACCTTTTTATCCGCAGTGTTGGTGGCGCAGCGTAGTCTTCCCATTTTTCAAAAACAGCAGCAGGGCACCTTGATTTTTACTGGTGCCAGTGCCTCATTGCGTGGGAAACCGTTTTTTGCAGCATTTACCATGGGTAAGTCTGCGCTGAGAAGCTATGCCTTAAATTTGGCAGCGTTGTATCGCCCGCAAAATATCCATGTGGCACATGTGGTGGTGGATGGTATGGTCGATGGTGATCGTGTCAATAAAGCCTTATGGGGCTTGGGGCGGCTGGCGCGATTAACCCGCGGTACAGGTGGTTTAAATATTGAGGCAATTGCTGAAAATTATTGGATGCTCTATCAGCAAAATGCTGATTTATGGACGCATGAACTGGATCTACGTCCTTATCAGGAGAAATTCTAAGATGAGCAAGTTGCTACCACACTGGTTGAAAGCCCAACAAAAAATGCAGGGCTGTGCGGTGATCGTGGGTAATGATGTACAAGCGTTGAGCCCGCTTTTTAGCCCTGAAATACCTGTTTATCAACTTCAACATGATGTGACCCAAACACAGCCACAGCTTGAGGTTCAAGCACAGAGGCTGATCCGTGTTCGACTAAATCTGCTTGATGCTGCTGCGCTAAAAAGTGTTATACAGCAGATTCAGAAAGCAGGGCATTTTGTCGATTTATGCATTTTTCAGCCTGACTTTGTACTGCCTGAACATAGTCATCCTTTGTCTGCTGAACAGCTTGAGAACTATTGGCAAAATACAGGCTTAACCGCGGTGAGTCTTGCCCAAGCTGTGATTCGACACATGCTGTCCAAACAACAAGGGACTTTGATTTTTTTAGGGACTCAGCAGCCCGTTCAATCGGAGCAGGATTTATTCAGCCAAAGCCTCTCTGCCAGTATTCGAGCTTTGGCACAATCCTTGGCACGAGAGTTCCATCCTAAGGGAATTCACGTGGTCTATTGTGCGCTGGCACATTGGCAAAGTACTAACCATGCATTGATGCAATCGCTACAACAGACCTGTTGGCATCTGTATCAACAACCCAAATCGACATGGAGTCAGGAGTTACGCTTAGGATTATAAAATCACGTTTATTCAAGCTTTGGGCTGAAATGCAGTATAGAGCAGGTTGATGATGTTTGAAATTTCAGTTTCATTGATGGCGGCATAGCCAAAACGGATATGAAAATGCTGATTTGATGTTTGGCTTTCAGCCGCAAAATGTGCTTCAGCATCAATATGCAACTGATTCAGAAGCTCATTATATTCAGCGCGATAGGGGAATTTGAATTTGACCCATAGCGCCATGCCTCCCAAGGGAGGGTTAATGTCTACTTGATCGTTAAATACCGCTTGGAAGCGATTCACTGCAAAATCACGCCGTTGTTGATAAATTTTGCGCATCTTGCGGATATGCCGTTTGATTTCTCCCTGTTGCATCAGTTCTGCCATCGCCAGTTCGGTGATGATATTGCCTTGTTTATCGATCAACAGAATCTCCTGATTCATGGCGTGGATGATGTCTCGATTGGCGACCACATAGCCAATCCTTAAACTCGGCGCAAACACTTTGGACAGTGAACCAATATGAATGACTTTTTCTGAATGTGGCAAACTGATCAGTGGTGGAATCGGACGGCTGTCATAATGAAATTCGTGATCGTAGTCATCTTCAATAATATAAAAATCAAAGCTTTTGGAGAGTTCTAATAATTTTAAGCGCCGATCCATCGCCATGGTCACAGTGGTAGGATATTGATGATGCGGGGTGGTATAGATTGCAGCCACAGCATGTTTTTCTAGTAGTTGTTCAAGATGTTCAATATCAAGACCGTACTGATCCAGTCGACCCCGAACGATGTGATAATGATGCGATAAAAAAGTTTCAATCGCCGGTGGATAAGACCATTGTTCCACCACAATCACCTTGCGTGGTGAGGGGTATTTGGCCAAGACACGAGCCGCTAAAAAAATCCCCATTTGGCTGCCGCGAACCACACCAATATTGTCGATTGTGGTTTTAATAAAGCGTTCCATCGACAGCATTTGCTGCAATGCCTGACGTAACTCAATACTGCCTTGTGGGTCGCCATAGCCCATGATTTGAGAACGGGTCACTCGAATTAAGGCATGTCGATAGGCTCGTGAAAATAATTCATAGGGAATGAGACGCGTATCTGGAATGCCGTCATTTTTAACTGCTGTTGGGCGAGTTGTACTCGTTGACGGATTGAGTGCTAGTGCAGCATTGATCTTTTTATGTTTTAACTCAGGCAAATTCTCTGCCACAAAGGTGCCTTGTCTTGGCTTGGAGATCAGCCAACCTTGTGCTTCTAAATCTTCATAAACCGACTGTACGGTTTTACGATTAATCTTTAATTCATCCGCCAGCGAGCGTGAGCCAGACAGACGTGAACCTGAGCTGAGCCGTCCAGACAGAATCTCTTCAATAATCTGATTGGCCAACTTGAGAAAGATGGTTTTTTCTTCTCGATCTTCAAGATGAAGACGAATCTTCCATGGCTGCTGCATGCTGATCTGGACCATATAAGTTTTAAAAACTGGATATTTTAACCCATCCACTGACTTCGTATTCTGCATCTGTCCCATCCACAAATCAACCGTAGCGAGGTGGTGTTATGCAAACCGCATTACTCAGCAAACAGCAATTGATGCAAACTGCACAGCAGAATATGAATATGATCCAAGAGATCAATTATAGTGACCGACAGAAGTTGGCTTTAACTTGTCGTATTTTATTTGATCATGGCCATGATGCAGGCTTGGCGGGGCAAATTACCTGTCGTGCCGAACAAGAAAATACCTTTATTACACAACGTTTTGGTCTGGGCTTTGACGAAATTACCGCAGCCAATTTATTGGTGGTCGATCAAGACCTCAAACCTTTAGATCAGCAAGGCATGGCCAACCCAGCCAACCGTTTTCATACTTGGATTTATCAGCAGCATCCAGAAGTGAATTGCATTATCCATACTCATCCTACTCATATTGCAGCCTTATCGATACTACGTGTGCCACTGACCATTTCGCAAATGGATACCTGTGCTCTATATGAAGATTGCTCTTTTGTCGGTGAATGGCCGGGGGTGCCTGTCGGCAATGAAGAAGGCATTTTTATTTCTGAGGCTTTGGGAAAAAATCGAGCAGTATTGTTGTCTCATCATGGTCAATTGGTGGCTGGCAAGAGCATTGAAGAAGCCTGTAATTTAGCCCTGCTGATTGAACGTGCTGCACGTTTGCAACTATTAGCGATGTCAGCAGGTCAAATCCAGCCGATTCCACATGAACTGGCAAAAGAAGCCCATGACTGGTTGTCTACTGATAAGCGCAACAAAGTCAATTTTGCCTACTTCGCACGTAAGGCGTTGAAAAACCATCAAGATTGTATCGAGGAGTAAAGCACATGAAAATTGAAGGCATTATTGCTTATCCCGTCACGCCATTTAAAGCGGGCGGGCAACAACTTGATCTTGAGGCCCTAACGATCAGTTTAAATGCATTGCTTGAATCACACTGTGATGCGATTGCACCTTTGGGTAGTGCCGGGGAAAGTGCTTATTTGTCTTGGCAGGAATGGCAGCAGGTGGCACAAACCACCATTGAGGTGGTGAATCAGCGTGTTCCGGTGATTGTTGGAATTTCTGAACTGACCACTGCGATGGCGATTCAAAAAGCCAAGAAAGCGGAAGAATTGGGCGCAGATGTGATTATGGTGATCCCAGTGTCTTACTGGAAACTCACCGATCAGGAAATTTATGATTATTATCAACAGATTGCTGAGTCAGTGAAGTTGCCGATTATGGTCTATAACAATCCAGCCACCAGTGGGATTGATATGTCACCTGAGTTGATCGTAAAAATGTTTAATGAGATCGACAATATTTGCATGGTCAAAGACAGCACTGGTGATATTCAGCGCATGCATAAATTTCATGCCTTGAGCCAAGGAAAGTTGCCATTTTATAATGGTTCTAATCCATTGGCGCTAGAAGCCTTTTGTGCTGGGGCAGCCGGTTGGTGTACTGCTGCTCCGAATTTACTCGGTGATTTGCCAAAGCAATTGTATCAAGCGATTCAACAAGCTGATCTGTCCAAAGCGCAAGCGATATTTTATCAGCAATTACCTGTGCTGAGTTTCATTGTCAAAGGGGGCTTACCGAAAACAGTGAAATCGGGACTCAATCTATTGGACTTCTCGGTTGGTTCGCCAAGACCGCCTTTGCAAAGTGCAACAGGGGCTGAAATTGAGCAATTAAAAGGCTTGATACATGCTGCGCTAAACTAGTCATTCAGTCAGGTTGAGCTTTATCGACCTGACTTCACTTGTTGCTCTCAATTCGGTTTTGAGGAAAATGGCTGCTAATCGTAATACCGATTAAACCACCAATCACCAAAATATGTTCAAGTGCAAAATACAGCGTGATCTTTGCCTGTATTGTCTGAAATCCTGCATCGTTATCAAGCATTTTGCTAAGCCATAAGCGATAAAATAACAGTGCCATACAATACCGACTCATGCGCATAACCATTGGCTTTCGAAACTTGATTTAATGAAGTATGGCATAGGCGTATTTGCTGAGTAGATTCAGATGGACTGCTGAACAACATTAAGAATGAATTGTTTAATTGCATTTGGTAATGCAGTGCCAAACCGCATAAAACCCAAATAATAATGGGGCTAATAGAGTGTATTGAAAAATTAAAGCGCGCAATAAGACATGCCCAAAACCAGCTTGAACAAAGTTTATTTTTTTGTTTTTATTTGAAATATGAAGATCATGCCTTATTTTTACAGCATGATATTCGGGATAAAATTGACAACTCAGTTTGCCCTGAACTATAAAATCTAAAGTAATCTTGACATATTCAATCATGACACTCGAACGAAAAATTGATATCAATCGAATGCTGACCGTCGGAGAAGTGGCAAAACGAAGTGGTGTCGCCGTTTCCACCCTACATTTTTATGAGTCCAAAGGACTGATTAAAAGTATTCGCACCAATGGCAATCAACGTCGTTTTCCTTTGACTGTGCTGCGCTATATCGGAATTATTAAAGTCGCGCAAAAAGTTGGCATTTCATTGGAGGAGATTAAAAAAGCGTTGAGTGTCTACCCGATAGGCAGCAAGTTAACGGCTGAGCAGTGGGCCGAATTATCGACCTGTTGGCGTAAGGACTTGGATGAGCGAATCCAAAAGCTGACTCGTTTAAGAGATGAAATGGACTGGTGTATTGGCTGTGGTTGTTTGTCTCTGGAGCAATGCCGTTTACGTAATCCCGAAGATATTCTGGCAGAAGAGGGTTCGGGTCCTCGCATTTTAGAGCGGGAACGAGATTGATTATTGGTCTAAATTGGATAGCACTTAAATACATCACTGGATTTAATAGGATTAGATGAAATAAATCCGATAAGAAATGTGACGTAAATTGTCATAAAAAGACGGTTCTGTATGGACAGTAACACGATATTCTGAGTAAAATGCGCTAAATTTAAGTAGATAATCTATAAAAAGATGGCGAATAATATCTTTCAAGCTCTAGAAAGTTTGGGCCTGACAGCACAAAAACGTGCGATTCACGCCCAGTTTTCCAACACATCTTTAAATAACCAAGTTTTCTTACAACGTATTGATGGTCTGCATCAGCTCAATCATGGGATTGATCTACAATTACTCTGTCTTTCGACCAATGCGGTCATTCCTTTAAAAAGCTTTGTTGGCAGTCAGGTGGCCATTGATATCGTGACCGATAAGGCAGAACTGACGCGTATCTCTGGGATTATTACCCAAGCCGATATTGGCGCCAGTGATGGTTCGCTGACCATTTATCGTTTAGGCGTACAAGATCCAACTGCATTATGGAAGCACCGTCGTAACAGCCGTGTTTTTATGGCGAAATCTGTTGTGGACGTTGTGCAGACCATTTTTTCTGAATGGCAGCAACGGAGTCCCTTATTTGCTTCCAGTCTGACTCTCGATAAAAGTGGACTTACTCAGGACTACGATGTCAGGCCGTTCATCATGCAACATAATGAACGGGATTTTGACTTTATTCAAAGGCTTTTGGCTTCGGAAGGCATTAGCACTTTAATTGATGAAGCACAGCTGAAAGTATCCAGTTCAAGTGAACAGATTCAGCCGCAGAAACTCAGACTCATTGATGACAATAATCAATATCAGGCCCTAGAGCGCCGTAATATTCGCTTTCATCGCAGTAGTGCGACTGAAACACAAGATAGCATCACGGCATTTGTGGCACAGCGTTCCCTGCAACCAAGCGCAGTACATGTACAGCGTTGGCAAGCGGATGCTTTAGAACAAGAAGAAGGGGCTGGCAGTGTTCAGAGTAAACATTATCAGAGCGATCAACATGATAACCAACAGCTTGCTTTAGAACAGGCGTGGCATTTTTCACCTGCCTGGATTCAGGATTTAAAAGGCGAAGATGGCGCGACCAAAGCGGGTAATGCTCAAATTGAAAAACTGAATCAGAACCTGAGCCAATATTATGACTCACAGGCCAAGCAGTTTGTTGCGACATCGACCGTTCGCGATACCCCAGTGGGTTATTGGTTTGAACTGAATGAACATCCTGAAATTGATCAGCATGATGGTGCAGACAAAGAGGGGCAATCATACCGCATCTTTAGGTTTAGCATTTTATGCGACTGAATTGATGCCACAGTATCGAGGTGGGGCATTCATTGGTCAACATGGTTCATGGAACCGTAAACCCCATAGTGGTTATAAGGTGATTTTTGTGCCGTTTAGAAGTGGTCAACCTGATGGTGAACCGCAAGATGTGTTGACAGGTTTTTTAAGTGACAAAGGACAAGCCTATGGACGACCAGTTGGTGTTGCAATCGATTTTTCGGGTGCGCTTTTAGTGGCTGATGATGTTGGGAATACGGTTTGGCGTGTATCACCGATTGCTCAGACGACTTATGAAAGCCCGATGCAGGAACACAAAACCAATGCTTTAAAATAACATTAAAGATGCAAATTCTCGCATTAGATGTAGTCTGGCTCACTCTTCTTCAACTGTTGGGTAGACAGTTATGTATTGTTTTTGTGACTTATTCTGTGTTTTTTAATTAAATGTGTGATATAAATAACACTATTCACGATAGTTAATATCGTAGTCCCATACTCTTCCCCAAGAGTTTGGGATTTTTTTTATCGTAGAAATGCTTGAACGATCCATTTTAGCTGATCTGAGTAGTGTCGATACAGGGAATAGGGATTGCTTAGGTTTTGGAAAAGGTCTGAAAAACGTATTTTCCAGACCTGAATTGAAGTGGGCAGATTATTTCTTTTGTTTAAAACGATAGTTACATTTCAGACAGCGATAATCCTGAAAAATATTCTTGTCGACCATGACGCCTGCCTTTTTCCCAAAAATATTACCCACAACACCACCAGTAATGCCTGCGCTGATCGCACCGACAAAGGTTCCAACCGTTCCACCAACAATTACACCTAAAGGACCAGCAACGGTGCCAATCGCTGCGCCAACAGAAGCACCACTTGCTGCACCACCAACAGTCCCAGCCGTTGTTCCTGCGGCCATCAGTAACACGCCACCTGTTGTTCTCAGTAATTTGTCATGATTACGTGTTTCAATTTCAGTCGAACCACATTTAGGGCATTCGATTGGTTTTTCCATAAAACGATCTATCCTGTCTTTCTTGATTGGGTGACTAAGTTGATTTTGCTTAGTCAGAGCAGTGAGTCTACATTATACTTTAGGAGAAAATATGTTTGTGCTGAAGGCAATTGACAACATCACTTTACAGTTTTGATTCTAGCGGAACAATGACATAAGTATTTATAGTTCATGTAAATGCTTTTGGCTTTGCTGTGCCATCCAGATGCTGACTTTTTCTCATCAGCATTCATTGTGATTGAGCTCAATCAAGTTGAGAAGAATAGATTGCAACGGAATTACTTATTCTTCAAGATCAAATCCTTATGAGGAAGCACTAAGCAGATTAAGTATGAATGGCTTTCTTCAATTCGACTGTTTTATGTGAAAAATGGCTGAGTTGCAAAGCCAGCTCTTCAGCCTGTAGATAAGCATTTGCTAGAGACTTTAGATGCCGATCATCGGCAAATTCCTGATATTCAGCTGCAATTTCATAGATTTTTTCTACACCTAAATATTTGCTGACTGTATATAGGTGTGGAGCCAGATGACTCATTTGTTCTCTAATCCCACCTTTTTCAAAACCGAATTCCCCACTAGAGCTAATAATGACCAGCGTTTTGCCTGATAAAAGCGGTTGTAATGGGAAATCGCCCCGCGAAAGATCAAAATCAAAGGTCTTATTCACTCGGGCGATTTGATCAAACCATGCTTTTAACTGAGCAGGCATGCCATAGTTGTACATCGGTGAGGAAATGACAATCAGGTCAGCCACGACAATTTCAGCAATCAGTTGATCTGAAAGCGTTAAGAGTTCCTTTTGTTCAGTGGTTCTTTTTTCTTCTGGTGTAAATGCTGCTCCCATCCAGGCTTGAGTAATAAAAGGTGGTGGATTAATACCGATATCACGATAGATATATTCATCTATAAGGGAATGTTTTTCCCAAGTCTGGATAAAGCGATGGGCAATATTCTTTGAAATAGAATTATGACTTGGGTTTGGATTGGTTATGTTACGAATACTGGCATCGATATGTAATATTGTGCTCATTTAAAATGACCTTTAGGCGTTAAACAAGCACTCATTTTGAAATTAAAAATCTCCCTCGACAAACGAGTAAATTACAGTTATAGATGATTTTATTTCATCTATATGTTTTGGGGAGTGAACAATGCAAGTTTCATTACCAGCATTAAAAGCATTTGAATCAGCTGCCCGTTTAGGCAGTTTTAAATTGGCGGCTGAAGAGCTTGCACTGACACCGACAGCAATTTCGCATCATATTGCGAATCTTGAAGCGCGGTTCAATGTGGATTTATTCCACAGAGAAGTCAGAAAAATTGTACTCACAGAAGTCGGAGAGAGATTAGCAAAGCAAATTTCTGCAGGATTCAGGACAATTGAGGATGCTGTAAATGAGCTGGGACAGGTCAGCCATGCGATTCGCATAAGTACCACCTCTTCATTGGCAGCACTGGTTTTAATTCCGGCATTGCATGAATTTTCAGAACATCGTCCAGAGCTTTCGGTTGAAGTTTCCACAGGGGAAGCATTAGACAATCAGCTCTATCATTTACCGATTCGTTTGGGCAATACCAAGGCTGTTCCAGCATCTGAAATTATTCGCTACGAAACATTTAATCTATACGGCAGACAGCAGATCGATCTGTTAAACGCGAATGATGCGCCACTGGTTGTTTTTACCACGGCTTGGAAAAATAAAGCTTTGGCTGCACCGCCCTTAGAACAATGGTGTAGGCAAAATGGTATCGCCTTATCGAAGATTGTGGTGAAAAGCTTTGATCAAGAGCTATTTGGCATTCAGGAGGCATTGGCAGGAAATGGCTGGGTATTTGCTTCTAGTACCTTGATGAACCGATTACTGAAACAGCAACAGATCCAGCAATGTCAGACCCAGTCAATTCAATCTGATCTCTGCTATTACGTTCCAAATAAAGAAAATATTCACCATCAAAAAATGAATGATTTTATTGCATGGCTAATGCAAAAATTAAATCAATAATCGAGCTGAAGACTCAGTACGGCGTTTGGATGTCATATTGAGTCAGCTGCGACAAGCAGGGCGTGGTTTTATGGCAAGAAGGTTTCTTGCAGATAACTCCACAGCATTTTGCCATCAATCTCTTCAATGAGTGCGCATGAGCGTCGAATCAGAACACCAGAGGCTTTGCTATGCTTTTCCGTATAGGTCAGCACAATTGTATCGGGCTTTTGCATCAAGACCTGTTCGTCATAGATTTCAATCTGGATATCGGGCATTTTGCCCTGATTATTGGCAAATAAGCCTTTTACTTGTTCGAGTGAAATACGCTTGCCTGCCGCACCGACCATTTCAAAATGATCAGCAAAATAGGCGATCAGTCGGGGAAGGTCTTGTTCAGCATGTTTGCCACTAAAAATGTTTTCAATCAGCACGTGCATGCTATGAATGCTTTCGATTGCTTGTTCTTTTACAAGGGCCATATTCATTTCCATTGAGAATACATTGAGTTTATTTTAAACCAAAAATAAATGTAAAATTCAATATAATTTTAAATTAAATTATTCGCTGAATGGTTAGAATTAAAATTGAGTTTAGCGAGATAATATAAGAAATATTTGTTTTATCATAGGCTTAAATTATATTTTTGAGTGACAGGAAATAATAGCCAAAAACCATAGCTCAAAAAAGGTATGACTATATACCTTAAATATTATGGAAAATTACATGTAAAAATAATAATTATAGGAGAGGATTAAGGCCTATTGAAAAATTGACCAGAAAAGGGGATGTGTTCTGGTCTTTTATGCTTTCAAGAGGCAAATGGATTAGAAAAATGGCATGGACAAGGAAGAACAATGGATAAGCATTCAACTGAGCCGAAACAAGCTCAATCAAATCTCTATGCATGGTATGTGGTTTTGCTCTGCATGCTGGCTTATATCTTTTCATTTATTGATCGGCAAATACTGGCGCTGATGATCGAGCCGATTAAAGCAGATCTCGGACTTTCAGATACGCAGTTTAGTTTATTACACGGTTTGGCTTTTTCACTGTTTTATGCCTTTATGGGCTTACCTTTGGCCTATCTGGCAGACCGTTTTTCACGACCAAAAATCATTGCCATCGGGGTGGTCTTTTGGAGTATTGCAACGGCATTTTGTGGGCTGAGTAAGAACTTTGTTCAGCTATTTTTCAGTCGTATGGGAGTGGGTGTAGGTGAGGCTGCTTTGTCTCCAGCAGCCTATTCAATGTTTAGTGATATGTTTAGTAAGGATAAGCTTGGACGTGCTGTTGCAGTGTATTCAATTGGTTCTTTTGTCGGCGGCGGGATCGCTTTTCTAGTCGGTGGCTATGTGATTGGCTTACTGAAAAATATGGATAGCATCATGGTTCCGGTTTTTGGTGCGCTTAAGGCATGGCAAGCGGCCTTTATTATTGTGGGTCTACCGGGTGTCTTTATTGGTCTATTGGTTTTACTCACCGTGAGAGAGCCACAACGTAAAGGTCAGCGTCTCAATGCACAGGGGCAAGTAGAAAAAACCAGTATGAAGGATGCATTCAAGTTTATTAAAAAGCATGGTCGCACCTTCAAATGTCATTACTTAGGTTTTACTTTTTACGCGATGGCGTTGTATTGCCTGATCAGTTGGTCACCTGCATTCTATATGCGTAAGTTTGGTTTAACACCGACCGAAGCAGGTTATATGCTCGGGAGTGTATTATTGGTGGCCAATATTCTAGGCGTATTTTGTGCGGGTTGGCTGAATGACTGGTTTATTCAAAAAGGCCGTAAAGATGCGCCGATGATTACAGGTGTGATTGGGATTGTTGGGTTAATTTTACCAATCATGATCTTTACTCAGGTCAATGAACTATGGCTATCAGTGGTGTTTTTAGTCCCTGCGATGTTCTTTGCTTCATTCCCGATGCCGATTTCAACCACGGCCATGCAAATGTTGGCGCCGAACCAGTTACGCGCACAAATCTCAGCGGTATTCCTATTGATCAGTAATCTGGTTGCCGTTGGGATTGGCACCACATTGGTGGCACTCATTACCGATAAGGTGTTTGAAAATCCGCTCATGGTCGGCATGTCACTGTCGATTGTGGGCACGATTTCTTGTGTGTTGGCCTTTATCCTATTGAAAAAAGGCTGTCAGGCATTTAGTGACAGTATGCAGCAGGAACATGCATCTTGATTTGATGCTGCACTGAGTAGGTCACAGGCCCATTCATGGTAATGGGCTTTGTGCTTGCTTTGGTTGATTCATCACAAGGGAGTGAAATGATGCAAACAACTTTGAAACTGGATCATCTGCATTATCTGGATGAGTTGTTATTATTTAAATCTGATGATTATCAAACCATTAAAGATCGAATCAGTTACTATCTCTGCCCGCATCGCTTTGATGTTGAGACACATGAGCCATTAAATACTCGATTAAACGGTTTTAGTTTTGGTCGTGGTGCATTGTATGACCTGAAATATAGTGCGCCCGTCATGATCAATATTGAAGATAGCGCCGATTTTTATTTATTTCGAATCACACTGGAAGGACAATGCCAGATTGGATTCGATCAGCACAAAATCATGCAATCGGTTGGGGTGATGTCAGTGACTCATCCGCATACGCGACAGCAGATCATTACCAATCAGCATTGCCGTAATATTATTTTAAAACTGGCACAGCAGGATATCGAGACCCAGTTGTTTAACATGTTGGGGCATTGTAGCCAAGAACCCCTGCGTTTTGATCCTTCTTTATCATGTAGTGCTGAAGGTATGGATGCGATCATTGAAACGCTGAATTATCTGTGTCATGCCTATTACCATATTCAGAACTGGAGCTTTATTTCAGCCAGTTTTAGCCAGTATTTGATTGAACTCATTTTGTTGAAAATTCCGAATAATTATACTGAACGCTTGAATGCCCAACGGCAACAGCTGCTGCCAAGCTATATTAAAAGAGCACAGCAATATATTCGGGAACATGTACAACAGGCCATTTCATTGTCTGATCTCGGTCAGTATTGCGAGGTGTCGATAAGAACCTTGCAAAAAGGCTTTAGTCAGTATCTACAGCAAAGCCCAGTGGAATATATCCGTGAGCAACGCTTGGAACGGGTGCATTGGGCTTTGCAGCATGCACAGGCAGATGAAACCGTCACCGATATTTTACTGGAGCATGGCATCCAAAGTTTTGGACATTTCTCCAGTCTATATAAAAAACGCTACGGCTGCTTACCTTCGCATACTTTAAAAAAGGATGCTGTGTCAGTGAATTAAATGGATGCGTAAATGGAATAATGCTTGCGTATTTGGATAAGCCTGTTTGTTGTGACTGTCCTATGCTGAATTGAAAATCAATCAGCAGGAACGCATATGAAAATTACAGTACTTGGTGGTGGGCACGGATGTTATGCCGCAGCAGTCGAAATGGCAGAGAAAAGTCATGACGTGGTGTTATGGCGTCGTGATAGAGAAGCTTTGCAGCAGCTTGCTGCAACGCGCGAGCTTAAGATCAAAGATTATCAGGGTGAGCGCTCAGTAAGTGTTGGCTTTGAAAACAGCCAGATCAAGCTATCAGATCATTTAGAAAAAGCCATTCAGCATGCCGAACTGATCATTATTCCTTTACCTGCCACCACGCATCAGGACTTGGCCAAGCAGGCGGCGCCGTTTTTTCAAGCAGGACAAGTGGTGTATTTACCACCAGCGACCTTTGGTAGCTTTATCTTTGCCAAAGCCATGCGAGAGGCCGGTAACAATGCCCAAGTCGCATTTGCTGAAACTGGAACCTTACCTTATTTGGTGCGTAAGCATGGGGTCAATCAGATCGTGGTCAGTGCTTATGCGACCCGTTTACCGACTGGGGTTTTTCCAAGTGCCTTGTCTGAACAGGCATTTCAAGTTCTCAAACAGGCTTATCCAAGTGTAGAACCGATTGAAGACAGCCTCAGTGGTGCTTTGATGAATGCAGGGCCAATTATTCATCCACCGTTGATTCTAATGAATGCTGGACCGCTGGAACATTTTGAAGCTTGGGATATTCACCATGAGGGTACACAGCCCTCAATCCGCCGTGTCACCAATCAGTTGGATGCAGAACGTATGCAAGTTCGGGAAGCACTTGGCTATGCTGCACCGCATTTCCCTTTAGCCGATCACTACAACATAGAGGGTGAAGGTGAGGAGTGGATGTATGGACGCGGAGCACATGGCAAATTAACCGATAGTGGTGACTGGCGTGAAGACATCGACCTGCAGTCACATCGTTATATGCTGGAAGATACGCGTTTAGGATTATCGTTTTTAGTATCTGTAGGTCGTTGGGCGGAGGTGGCTACACCTGTAGCGCAAGGATTATTAAATATTGCTTCTGCGGTGACTGGCAAGGATTTGTATCAGGACGGGCGGACTTTTGAGAGCCTAGGATTGGCAGAGAAAAGCAAAGCCGAGTTGCACGTGATTTTGCAGCAAGGGGTCTAGGATGAGCACAATTCAACAAGTTGCGGTATTGGGTGCTGGGCGAATGGGCAAAGCGATTGCGATAGCCTTTGCCTATGCAGGACTGAAAGTGGATTTGATTGATGCCAGAGAGCGTAGTGAAGTTGAGTTCGGGCAATATCAGAGCCAGATTCAAGCTGATTTGCAGCAGGAGTTAGGGTTACTTGAACAGATTCAATTTATTCAGCCTGAACAACAGCTTTTTATTCTGGATCAGATTACGATTCTGAGTCGAGCTGGCTCCGTACAGCGCTTAGCAGGCTGTGAGCTTGTAATGGAAGCCGTGCCAGAAGTGAAACCAGTCAAACAGGAAATTTTTGCTTGGTTAGACCAATACATTTCGCCTCATTGTATTGTGGCGTCGACCACTTCTACTTTTCTGGTCACTGATATTGCAGAGATGATTTCACAGCCTGAACGGGTGCTCAATGCCCATTGGCTGAATCCTGCCTATCTGATTCCTTTGGTGGAATTAAGTCGTTCAGAGCAAACTTCTGAGCGCGTGGTTGCGCAACTGAAAAGCTTTTTACAGTTGATTGGGAAAGTCCCTGTGGTGTGTCATGCCAAAGCAGGCTATATCGTGCCACGGATTCAGGCCTTGGCAATGAACGAAGCGGCACGGATGGTGGAAGAAGGTGTAGCCTCGGCGGAGGATATTGATATCGCGATTCGGACAGGTTTTGGTTTGCGCTTTTCGGTATTGGGCTTACTGGAATTTATTGACTGGGGCGGTGGCGATATCCTGTACTATGCCTCGCAATATTTACAAAAAGAGCTGGGTGATCGTTATCGAACACCTGAAATTATTGCTGAGAATATGCGACAGCAACGCAATGGTTTACGGGAGCAGCAGGGTTTTTATGACTATCAGCAGGTCGATATTCCTGCCTATAAGCAACAGGTTTTGCATACTTTTTCAGATCGGATTGCCGCAAATCAGCTGAAGCCGCCGTTTAATATTTTAAATCAGTAACCGGCTCGATTCGAAGCTTTGCCCATCTCTGTATAGACATGGGCTTTTGTTGTTGTCTTAACTTGAGGGCATTAAATCAAATAGCTTTTTCAATTGACCGTTGAGCTGGTGCAGTTCAGCATCGTCAAAGGCATTCAGAATCCCAGATAAAGTGACCTGACTGATCTGGTTAATTTGCTCAACCATCTCTTTACCTTTGTCAGTGAGTTTCACCATTGAGATGCGTTCATCTGACTCTGATGAGAACACCTGCACGATATCATCTTCAACCAGACGATAAATGGCTTTGGTCGCCGTGGTCAGCTTGAGGGTAGAGAGGTTGGCAATCTCGGTAATACTGGCTTGTTGCAGCGCATTGGTACTTAAAATAATTTTACGACGAGTATTGTCGATGCCTAGTTTTTTAATTGATTTTTCAATAAGCTGCGTGTATTTCCCATTCACTTGCGAGATCCAGAAAAAAGGATAGCTTTGTAAGCTGCTCGGTTCATTGTTGGGTAGAAATTGTTCTAAATGAGTAAGCATAGCCAAATCATTACTTTTATAAAAATGGACATTCAGCATTATACAAAAATTGGAAACATTTTCTTGATTCTTCGTATCTAAAAATACTTGACAATTACATTACTTTTTCCGATATTTGTATTAAGTATAAAAATACATGGAAAAGTGAATGAATATTATTGTACAAGAGGTACAAAAAGGCGCAGGTGCTTTGAAAGTCATGGTCAAGGATTCCATCGATATTCAAGGCATGCAGACCATGGCAGGCAGCAAAGCCTTAATGCAAAGCCAAGCTGCAACTCGCAATGCAGCAGTGGTAGATCGTATTCTCGCTGCGGATTGCCAAATTACCGCCAAGACCAATCTGCACGAACTGGCTTTTGGCATTACAGGCATTAACCATGTGTTTGGTACGGCAGTGAATCCAAAATATCCTGAACTGATTCCGGGTGGTTCTTCGAGTGGTTCGGCAGCGGCAGTTGCAGCAGGTCTGGCGGATTTCACCTTAGGCACCGATACGGGTGGTTCTATTCGTATGCCAGCAGCCTGTTGTGGTGTTTACGGTTTAAAGCCGACTTTTGGGCGTGTCAGCCGTGCAGGTGTACATCCAGCAACCAGTTCATTGGATTGCGTTGGCCCCTTTGCAAATTCAATCGACATGATTGAAACCGCAATGCAGATTATTGATCCAACTTTCCATCAATCTACCGAATTAACTCAGGCACCGAAACTGGCTTGGCTGGATGTACAAGCGGATTCTACTGTGGCTGAGTGCATCCAACACTATCTTGCTCAGGCTGATTTACAACCCATCCATGTGACGGTGAAAGGTTTTGACGCTGCGTTTGATGCAGGCATGCAGATCATCAATTACGAAAACTGGCAGGCCTATGGCGAGTTAACAGAAACAGGCTTACTTGGCACAGATGTCAATGCCCGTTTACTCAAGGCTGCCGCTACTACTTTGGCGCAAGTCGAGCAGGCTGAGCAGGTAAAAGCAAGTTTCACTGCTGAGATTGATGCCTTGCTCGATCAATACGACGCTTTGATTTTACCGACTTTACCGCAGTTACCGCCTAAGGTCGCCGAGGCTGAAAATACGCTGGCTTTTTTAAATCTGACGGGTTTGGTCCGGCCTTTTAATCTTTCTGGGCATCCTGCAATTTCCATCCCGCTGCAAACTGAACATGGTCAACCTGTGGGGTTACAAATCGTGGCAAAACACAATGCCGATGAATATCTGTGTGCTGTTGCGACATATATCGTGAGTGCAGCGCAATAAATAAATGACAAGGAATTAGGGAATGAATCATTTAGCGATAAAGGAATGTGTAATGGACCGCAACACAATCGACTTAGAGAGCTTATGTCAGGAAATTCGTGAACGTGCCTGTACAGGAGAGTTCGATAATCAGGCCTATGTCAGTCAGGACATGATTGAAAAGCTGAAACAGATTGGCGTTTACCGTGCTTTGGTACCGAAGCGTTTTGGTGGCAATGAATGGTCACCGAAACAGTTCTGTGAATTGATCGAGCAACTGTCCAAAGCTGATGGTTCAGTGGGGTGGGTCGCAAGTTTTGGTATGAGTCCTGCCTATTTGGGCAGTTTGCCAGAAGCAACACTTGAGCAATTGTATAAAGACAGTCCAGACATCGTGTTTGCTGGTGGCATTTTCCCGCCACAACCTGCCGAAATTACCGATGATGGCGTGGTGGTGAGCGGACGTTGGAAATTTTCCAGTGGCTGTATGGGTGCAGATATTGTTGGTGTCGGGATTTCACCACAAAAGGACAATGAAGCCCAAGGTTTACCACGTATGGCGGTGATGCCAGCCAATAAAGCACAGATTGATATGACTTGGGATACGGTTGGTCTGAAGGGTACGGGCAGTCATGATCTGGTGGTGAAAGAGGTGCTGGTAGCGAAGGAATGGACCTTTGTCCGTGGTGAACCTTCAAAACTGCCTGAGCCATTTTTTAAATATCCATCTTTATCTTTAGCCACTCAAGTTCTAACTGTGGTCGGGATTGGTGTTGCTGCCGCAGCGATTGAAGAATTTCAAAAATTGGCACCGGGCAAGTCTTCAATTACGGGTGGCGCTGAAATTGCCAGTCGTCCAGTGACGCAATATGAATTTGCCCAAGTCGAAGCAGAGTTTAAGGCGGCACGCGTCTGGTTCTACGACACCATGCAGATTGTTTGGAATGAAGTACTGGCAGGACGTAACCCAAGCGCGGAACAGATCAGTGATATGCGTTTGTCTTGTACCCATGTGGCACGGGTTTGTGCACGTGTGACCCGAAAAATCCAGATGTTGGCAGGGATGACCGCGATTTATACCCATAACCCGTTTAGCCGTTTTGTGAATGATACCAATGTAGTGACCCAACATGCCTTTATGGGCGATGCCACTTTGCAAAATGCTGGGCTGGTCAGCTTCGGTATGAAGCCGGCACCCGGTTATTTATAAGCCAGATTTTATCAACTCGTGCGGCAACAAGGATGAATGACATGAATGCGCCAATGGATATAACGGAACTGTTACAACGCTTGCAACAGCTTGAAGCTCAAAATGCGATCCGTAACTGTATCAATCGTTATATGGAAATTTGTGATGCCTTGAATGCTGATACCGACCTGAATGAATTGATGGATTTATTTGATCAAGACAGCATTTGGGAAGGCATTGGTGAGAAATATGCCCAGTCTTTTGGCCGTTATGCGTCTTGGCAAGCCATTTATGGCATGTTCAAAAGTTATACCCAACAGCAATCACATTTTGTCATGAATGCGCATTTTGTCAGTTCAGAACAAATGTATATCGAAGCCGATCAAGCCAATGCCAGTTGGATGATGTTGCAGACCTCAACTTTCCGTGATGGTCGTAGCCATTTAAATGCCGCCAAACTCACGGTGCAGTTTAAACAGCAACAGGATGGACGTTGGAAGATCAAACATTTTCAGACTGAAAATATTTTTAGTCGCCCTGTATCTCACTGGGACAGCACAGCCATATTGCCAGTGCCGTCTCAGCAATAACTGATAATCGAAAAGGATCATGGATATGAACAGCAGTATTATTCCAATGCAGAATATTGAGATGGATTACAGTAGCTTAGTGCAAAGTGATCGTGCGCATACCTCTTTATATAAAGATGAACGTATCTTTGAAGATGAGATGGAAAAGATTTATTACAGCACATGGGTCTGGGTGGCGCATGCCAGTGAAATCCCAGATGCAGGCAGCTATAAAACCATCAATATTGGTAAGCAACCCGTGGTGGTGGTACGTGATCGCAAGAAGAAAGTGCATGTCTTGCTAAACCGCTGTCGCCATCGTGCTGCCACTGTATGCGAACATAAAAAAGGTAAAACCAACAGTTTTGTCTGTCCCTATCATGGCTGGAGCTATGCGCTAGATGGTTCATTACGTGGTGTGCCTTCACCCGAAAGCTATGGCGAATGTCTGGATAAATCAGAGTTTCCATTGATCAGCTTACGTGTTGAAGAATACAACGGTATGATTTTCGCCACCTTTAAACAGGATATTGAACCTTTAGATGATTTCTTAGGTGCTGCGAAAAAATGGATCGACCTGTTTATGAAACAAGGGGCTGGTTATCCGATCAAGGTATTGGGTGAGCATCGTTTCCGCTTTCCGGGTAACTGGAAAATTCAGCTGGAAAATACCACCGATGCTTATCATTTCCCATTGGTACACAAGTCATTCTTAAGTTCAGTCGATGAAAAAACCGAAGAACTGTTTAACTTTGAAAATCAGCCCGGCTATGTTGAAGACCTCGGCAATGGTCACAGTGTCATGGTGATGATTCCTGAACTGGTTGATCTGGATGAAGAATTGATGGAACGTCCGATTCAGGAACGTTTTGAAGACCTGGCTCAAGCCTTACGTGATGAAGGACATGAAGAACTGGAAATACGCCGTATTGTGCGCGCGGTAGGTGGTTCCGGATTTAATTTGAACATTTTCCCGAATATTGCCTGTTCAATGGCGTTTTTCCGTGTGATGCAACCCATTTCTGTCAATGAAACTGAGATTCACCACTCCGTCATTACCATGGATGGCGGTCCACAAATTGCCAACCAATATCGCTTGCGTCTGCATGAACATTTCCAAGGCCCATTTGGTTTTGGTACGCCAGATGATTCGGAAGCGTGGGAGCGTGTGCAACACGGTGCCAATGCGGGCAATGACCTGTGGATTATGCTTAATCGTGGCTTGCCCGGTGAAGTCAAAACTGAAGATGGCTTAAAGAGTGATGTCAGTGCTGAAACAGGGATGCGCGCTGCCTATCAGCAGTGGAAAAAGATGATGACGGCTTAAGGAGAGCGCCATGAAAATCGATTTAAACTTACTGAATGAAGTGACCGCTTTTATCTGGGCTGAAGCCGATATGCTGGATCATTCTGAGCATGATACTTGGCTGGATCTGTGGAATGAAAAAGGGGTGTATATCATTCCGATTGATCCAAAACTGACCGATTATGAAAATAATCTGAACTATGCCTATGACGATCATCACATGCGTAAATTACGTGTTGCCCGTCTGGAAAATGGCGAAGCGATTTCAGCCTCTCCAAAAGCCAATACGGTGCGCAGTGTTTCCCGTATCCGTATTGTCAAAGATCAAGATGGTGAAATCATTCTACGTTGTGCACAGAACTTGCGTGAATTCCGTAAAGAAAATCTAAAACACTATACAGCTGATGTAACTTTCCATTTGGTTCGTGATGCGGAACAAGGGTTTAAGATCAATCGTAAAATTATCAATTTAGTCAACTCAACCGATACCTTGGCGGGTATCAGCTACATTCTCTAGGAGCAAAAAATGAAACAGGTTGTATTAGTCACAGGTGCCGCTTCGGGTTTAGGGAATGTCATTGCTGAGTATTTTGCAGCGCAGGGACATCAGGTGATTGTGTCTGCCAGTACTTTAGAGAAGGCTGAACAGGCCAAAGCACGCAGTCCACATGCACAGAATATGTCTGCCTTAAAACTGGATATTTCAGTGGAAGCGGATTTTCATGCCGCCGTGCAGTGGATTCAGCAGACATTCTCAAAACTGGATGTGTTGATTAACAATGCCACCATGACCAAAGCAACCCCTGTTTTAGAGATTAGTGCCGCGGATTTTGACCTGATCACGCAAGTGAATCAGCGTGGCACGTTCCAGTCTTGCCAGATTATTGGCAAATATATGGCCGATCAAGGTTATGGCCGTATCGTCAATATGGCATCTTTGGCAGGGCAAAATGGCGGCACTGCCACGGGCGCACATTATGCCTCAACTAAAGGTGCAATCATTACTCTGACCAAGATCTTTGCCAAAGAGTTTGCCGCTAAAGGGGTGACCGTAAATGCGATTGCCCCTGGACCGATGGAATCACCGATTGTGCATAGCGTGGTGTCTGATGAGAAAATGGCGCAGTTTATTCAAAATATCCCCGTCAAAGCTTTAGGTAGCATGGAGTTTATTGCGGAAACCTGTGCTTTATTGGCCAGTCCAAGTGCAGCTTTTGTGACTGGGGCAACATGGGATATTAACGGTGGATTATTTATGCGTTAAGCCTTTGGCGAGATGCATATCAGGGAGAGAAATCATGACAATACTGTATAACGTGGTGGTGAGAAACCGTCATGTCGAAGGTGGAAATGTTGCAGTCATGGAGTTTGAATCTGCAAATTCCACCGTTTTACCCAAAATTGAAGCAGGTTCACATATCGATGTGCATCTGCCCAATGGCATGGTGCGTCAGTACTCATTATGTCAGAACCCAAATGATGTCGGGACGTTCCGACTTGGGATTTTACGCGATCCTGAATCACGTGGTGGTTCAGTGTCGGCATTTGATGATTTAAAAGATGGCATGCAGATTCAGGTTAGCGAACCGAAAAATCTGTTTCCACTGGTCAAATCCAAACATGCGGTATTAGTGGGTGGGGGGATCGGGATTACGCCTCTGATTAGCATGGCCTATCAATTGGCACAGGAAGGGGCTTCTTTTGAACTGCATTACTGCGGTGCGAGCCCAGAACGTTGTGCTTTTGTCGATGAAATTAAACATGGCATCTTGGCACCTTTCACCACTTTCCATTTTAAATCAGAAGGGGCGAGTCACCGCGAGTTTTTCCAATCTGCCATTCAGGATATTGATCCAGACAGCCATATTTATACCTGTGGTCCCAATGGTTTTATGGATTGGGTGATTAATCTAGCCCTCACTCAACATTTCCCTGAACAGCAGATTCATAAGGAATATTTTCAGGTTGAGGTGGAAACTGGCGGTGATGCCTTTGAGGTGGTGGCTCAGCAAAGTGGCAAGATCATTCTGGTTGATGCTGAAGAAACCATTTTACAGGCCTTGGCACGTGAAGGTATTGAGATTGAAATGTCCTGTGAGCAAGGTGTGTGTGGTACCTGTATGTGCGATGTAATCGAAGGTGAGCCAGACCATCGCGATGTGTATTTTACCGATGAAGAAAAGGCCAGTAATGAGCAAATTCTGGTGTGCTGTTCACGTTCCAAATCGGCACGATTGGTACTGGATATTTAAGGGATTTAGGTACAGCGAACGGCCCAAGTAGGACAAAAGATTCAGGAGAGAAGAATGAATTCACTAAAATCAATGGATGAAATCACAATAGATCCAATGCAGTTCAGACGTGCTTTGGGCAATTTTGCCACAGGCGTCACCATTGTCACTGCGCAAAATGAACAGGGTGAAAAGGTTGGTGTGACCGCCAATAGTTTTAATTCAGTGTCGCTAGATCCACCGTTGATTTTATGGAGTATTGACAAAAACTCGTCCAGTTTCCCTGTGTTTGAGCAAGCCACGCATTTTGCAGTGAATATTCTATCGGGCTCGCAGATTGAGTTATCCAATAAATTTTCACGCCGTAATATCGATAAATATGAAGGCACCAGTTATCAGATCGGTTCGGGTCAAGCACCCATTTTAGACCATTGTTCTGCGGTGTTTGAATGTGAACGCCATGAGGTGATTGAAGGCGGTGATCACTGGATTATTATTGGTAAAGTGGTACGTTTTCGTGATGAAGGGCGTAGTCCGCTGGTGTATCACCAAGGGGCTTATTCGGGGGTAATTCCACATCCGTTATTGCAGTTAAAAGACACCGTTGAAGCTGAAGATATTGGTGAAATGCATCAGGGCCATTTATATAGCAATGTCTGTTATTTGATGAGTCGTGCTTTTAAGTTCTACCAGACTGATTATATACCGAAGCAGTTGGTGACGGGTTTCCGCACCAGTGAAGCGCGTTTATTACTGGTACTCGGTAGTGGTACTGCGTCCAATAAAGCAGATTTGCCGCGTGATATTGCCATGCCGATGCGCGAAGTGGAGCAGGCAGCATCGATCCTGAAAAAAGATGGTTTGCTGATTGAAACTGATGGCTTTTTCAAACTCACTGAAAAGGGTAAGAAAACCGCACATTATCTGTTTGATATCGCCGATAGCCATCAAAATGAGGTGTTTGAAAAATATACTGAACAAGAAAAAGAGATTTTCATTAAAATTTTGAAGGATATTGCAGGGATTATCTAAGTTCCCAGTTACCGGCAAATTTGTACATGAATTTGTCGGTCACTGTTGGGGATATTTCCCTCATATTTTAACTGAACCAAAAGTGAGATCAGTGTAATTACGCAAAAGATTAAATCGATCTATCCGAGGGAAATGGATATGAATCAAGATCAAAAAAATGAAATGTTGCAGTGGACCGAATGTATTCAAAAGGTTTGTGGTGATTTTGAGACGACTTTTGATAAACACGGTAATTTATTTATTGGCGAAGTAAAGTCTTTTTTATTGGGCGAGACTGAGGTGGCATTTATCAAAAGTAATGCCAGCCATATTTCTAGAAAAAGCGGAATGCTTGATCGAGTCCAAGGCCGTTTATGTTTCTTACTGATCCAATACACAGGCAAGATGCGCATTGTATATAAAGACCAAAGCATTCAGTTAAATGAAGGGGATGTTGCATTACTTGATCCGGACGAAACGATTGATATGTATCCACAAGGCTTGTTTAGCCATGTATCGGTTCATTTGTCACGGGAGAAATTGTTCAGACAAGGCATTACGGTCGATCATTTTGGCAAATTGATTACTTCGAATATGAGTGGACATTTATTGAAGTGCATGCTGCAGAATCTGTCACCTGAAAAGATTGAACTCTGGTATGCAAAAGAGGATGAGAATGCTTTTGAAGATGCTTTGATTGCCCTGATTAAGCCAACCATTAATTATAAAAATGTTGAAATTGCCGATCATCTCAAGATAAGAGCAGAACGATTTATCTTTGAACACCTAAGCAAACAAAGCTTAAATGCCACCATGATTGCGGATCATTTAGGCATTTCGCTGCGACAGTTACATCGTTTATTTGAACATCAGCAGCAGTCTGTACATCAATTTATTCAAACACATCGCATCAAAAAAATTCAGTATGAATTAAAAGATAACAAAAATAAAAGTCTGTCGATTACCGAAATTGCTTTGAAATGGGGTTTTGGTGACAGTGCACATTTTTCCAAACTGTTCCGTAAGATGATTGGACTGACGCCTAAACAATATCGTCTGAAAATTTAAATACGGTATTTATTTTAAATACGCTGCACATGTCACAATTGTGCATCATATCTGTCACGTTTAAACAAGAACAAGACCAGTAAGTGATGATCAAATCCTAGGCATGGAGTTTGAAGCATAGGGAAGCATGATGAACACAGAATATGACTATATCATTATTGGGGCGGGTTCAGCGGGCTGTGTGGTTGCAGCACGTTTATTACAAGCCAATGCAGGCCGAGTATTGGTGCTTGAAGCAGGGAGCAAGGATAGCAGCCTGTTCCATACTATTCCTGCAACAGTGATCAAAGTCTTTCAACAAAAATCCTGGCCGTATATGACTGTGCCACAACAACACTGCAACCAGCGAGAAATGATTCTTGCACAAGGCAAAGTTATGGGGGGTGGCAGTTCAGTCAATGGCATGGTGTATTGCCGTGGACAGCGTCAGGACTATGATTTATGGGCCTCTGAATGGGGCTGTGAGCAATGGTCTTATCAAGATGTACTGCCATTTTTTAGAAAAGCTGAAAAAAATGAAAGTCTGGCGGATGAATATCATGGACAAAATGGCATCTTAGCGGTCAGTGAAAACCGTTACCGCCATCCTTTAACCCTTGCTTGTATTCAGGCAGGGCAGCAAATGGGCCTGCACTATGTCAACGATTTCAATGGTTGGAACCAAGCCGGTGTTGGATTTTATCAGACCACCACACAGAATGGCGAAAGAGCCAGTACCTCAAAAACCTATTTAAAATCCGTTGAGCATCATCCAGATCTTAGGGTCATGACCAATGCACTGGTGCATAAAATCGAAACTCACGCGGATCAAGTCACGGGTGTGACTTTTAGCATTGCAGGCAAAGCCCCAGTGACTGTAAAAGCACGTAAAGAAGTGATTGTCAGTGCGGGGGCGATTGGCAGTCCTAAGGTGTTATTACTGTCAGGGATTGGGCCGAAGCAACATTTAGATGAACTCGGGATTGAATGTATCCAAGACCTCCCTGTGGGTGAAAACTTCCATGATCATTTGCATATGTCCGTGAATGCAACAGTCACTACCCAGAATAGTTTGCTTGGAGAAGATCAGGGCTTAAAAGCGGTGCGAAACTTTTTGCAATGGCAATTCACTCGCTCAGGTGTGCTGACTTCAAATATTCTAGAGGGTGGTGGTTTTATTGATACCCATGACAATGGTCGACCAGATGTACAGTTCCATTTTCTGCCTGTACTGGATAATTTTGATAATACCCCTGGGGAGAAGGCAGCCGCACACGCACATGGTCTAACGATTAAGGTAGGACATGTACAACCCAAAGCACGTGGTAGCGTCCGCTTGAGTAGCAAAGATCCGAATGCCTTACCAATCATTGATCCTAACTATTTAGGTCATCCAGAGGATGTTGATGCCAATATTCGCGCCGTGCAGGCAGGATTACGTCTATTGCAGCAACCTGCATTAAAAGCGATTGTTCAAGCGGTGATTGAACCTGCAAATATCGATCCTGACGATATTGAAGCGATTGATGTCTGGATGCGCCAGAACATTAAAACCGTTTACCACCCGGCAGGCAGTTGCAAAATGGGCAATACACCAAAAGATTCAGTCACAGACCAGACCCTTAAAGTACATGGCTTCCAGAATTTGCGTGTTATTGATTGTTCAATCTGTCCGCAGGTGCCAAGCGGAAATACCAATGCCATTGCCATCATGATTGGTGAGCGTGGTGCCGATTTTATTTTAAATCAAGTTGCTTAATTGCTGTCTGTAGGTATTAAAAGAGGAGGATAAAATGAGTGAAGTACAAATTCTAGCCAGCGTACAGCAATTTATGGCACGTCAACATGGCCATTTTATTGGCGGTAAAATGACTGCCGCAGAAACAGCTGAACGGATTGAATTAGTCAATCCAGCCACTGAACAAGTTGTATCAAGCATTGCGATGGCGACTCAAAATGAAGTTGCCAAGGCCGTCCAGAGTGCCGATGATGCTTTTCGAAATGCGTGGGCCAATACATCACCCTATGAACGTGGTCTGCGGCTGAATAAATTAGCCGATTTAGTGGAATTACATGCTGAACAATTAGCGCAACTGGAAACCTTAACTACGGGCAAATTGATTCATCTGGCGCGACATTTGGAAGTGGCACAAACGGTTGTATTTTTAAGGTATTTTGCAGGCTGGGCGACCAAGATCAATGGTCAGACTATGCAACCGTCAATTCCTTCCATGCAGGGTGAAAAATATACCGCTTATAGTATGCGCCAACCTGTTGGTGTGGTGGCTGGAATTGTGCCATGGAATTTTTCTCTGATGATTGGATGCTGGAAAATTGGTTCAGCATTAACCACGGGTTGTACGATTGTATTAAAACCAAGTGAATTTACCACCTTGTCATTATTGCGTTTGGCTGAACTTGCAATTGAAGCAGGCATTCCAGCAGGAGTGATTAATATAGTCACAGGTAAGGGGGAGACTGGACAACACTTAATAAATTCGCCTTTAGTAAAAAAAGTCTCGTTTACGGGTTCAGTTCCTACAGGTATTGCGATTGGGCAACAAGCGATGAAGAATGATCTTACTCGGGTCAGTTTGGAGCTCGGTGGAAAGAATGCCGCAGCAATTCTCGCGGATGCCAATCTGGATGAAATTTTATCGACTTTACTGCAAGCGACTTTTGTTCATCAAGGGCAAGTCTGTGCAGCACCAGAACGTTTCTTTATACATCAGTCCAAATATGATGAATTTGTAGAAAAGCTGACAGGAGCAATTCAACAGATAAAAATTGGTTCACCGCTGGATGAATCGAGCATGTTTGGCCCACTTTCCAATAAGCCACATTTTGACAAGGTCAAACATTATCTCGACCTTGCCAATCAAAATAAGCAAGTGATTTGTGGCGGTAAGGCTTTGCAAGGAACGGGTTATTTTGTGGAGCCGACTTTATTAAAGGTACTCGGTGTGGATGATCCCTTATTTATTGAAGAAACCTTTGGCCCTGTGGTGGACGTTATTCCATTTGAAAATGATGAAGAACTCATTCGGATGATGAATCACACCCGTTTTGGTTTAACAGCCAGTATTTGGAGCAATGATTTGGCTAAAGCCTTGCGTCTAATCCCGCAAATTGAAGCGGGTTCGGTCTGGGTCAATATGCATACCTTTCTTGATCCATCGGTGCCTTTTGGTGGAGTGAAAGCATCGGGTCTGGGGCGTGAATTTTCTGATGCATTTATCGAAGATTATACTGAACTTAAATCAGTGATGATTCGATACTAACTTTATATAAGATCTAAAAAATGGCCTGAAATGGCCATTTTTTAATGATTGACTATATCCGCTAGTCAATCAGAAAGTCTTTTAAAATATGATTGAAGGTTTCAGCCTGCTCAATATTTGAAATATGCGAAGCATCTATTTCGACCAGTTGCGATTGTGGTATCTGTTGTTGCATAAATTGTCCATCCGCCACTGTAGTGACTGGGTCTTGAGTTGCTGCAATCACCAAAACAGGAATGTGGATATCTTTGAGTTGCTCACGGACATCCGCTTTAGCCAAAGCCTCACAACAACTGGCATAACCCTCTGCGCTGCCAGCACTTAAGTCGTTACACAGGTGATTGACAATTGCAGGGTGGCTTTGGATAAAGGGATCTGTAAACCAGCGTGAAGCCGCTGTGGTGGCGATTGGAACCAAACCCTGCTTTCGAACCAGTTGGGCACGATCCAGCCATGCTTGTTCCTGTCCAATTTTTGCAGCGGTATTACTCACAACCACACGCAGAAAACGTTCTGGATAATGGATCGCTAGCCATTGACCCGTTATTCCCCCCATAGAAATACCACAGAAATTGGCTTTTTCAATCTTTAAATGATCGAGCAGGCGAATGACATCTTCACCTAATTGTTGCAGGGTATAAGAACCTTGCGGTGTCGATGAAGATCCATGACCGCGTGTGTCATAACAAATCACATAAAAGTGCTCTTTAAAATAATTGAACTGCTTTTGCCACATGCCATAGTTGGTGCCTAAAGAGTTGGAAAACACTAGTGCAGGGGAGCTGGGATCGCCAAAGCTTTGATAGTTGATCTGTGCATCGGTGGATTGAAAAACTGACATTCACTATTCCTTAATTCTGTTCGATACGTTCAATAATCAGCGCAATGCCTTGACCAACACCAATGCACATTGAACATAAAGCATAACGTCCCTTGATCTGTTCAAGCTGATTCAAGGCCGTTGTCACCAAACGCGCACCTGAGGCACCTAAAGGATGACCTAAAGCAATCGCACCACCATTCGGATTAATTCGTGCATCATCATCACTCAAGCCTAAATCACGAGTGACGGCTAAAGCTTGTGCCGCAAAAGCTTCGTTTAGTTCAATCACGTCCATTTGTTCTAGCTTGAGATTGGCCTGTTTCAGTAATTTCTTAATGGCAGGCGCAGGTGCAAAACCCATAATCCGTGGTTCAACACCAACTGTAGTCGCAGCAATGATTTTGGCACGTGCTTTGAGCTGGTATTTTTCCACCGCTTCGTCCGAAGCAATCAATACAGCGACTGCACCATCATTAATCCCAGAGGCATTACCCGCCGTGACGGTACCTTCAGCTTTAACCACACCCTTAAGTTTAGTTAGTGCTTCTAACGTGGTTGATGCACGTGGATGCTCATCCGCATCCACCACAACTGCATCACCTTTACGCTGTGGAATACTGACAGGCACGATTTCATTGCTGAAGAAACCTTTGGCTTGTGCGGTTGCAGTACGTTGTTGGCTGTTGAGGGCAAATTGGTCTTGATCGGCACGATCGATATTGTACTGTTCCGCCACGTTTTCCGCGGTTTGCGGCATGCTGTCGACACCATACATTTCTTTGAGTTTTGGATTGATAAAACGCCAGCCCATGGTGGTGTCTTCAATCTTTTGACTACGGCCAAAGGCACTATCCGATTTACCCATCACATAGGGTGCACGGCTCATACTTTCCACACCGCCTGCAATGATTAAATCCGCTTCATTGGCTTTAATGGCACGGGCAGCCATCGCAATCGCATCTAATGATGAACCACATAAACGGTTCACTGTGGTGGCGGGTACTTGATAAGGCAAACCTGCTAATAACGCTGACATACGTCCGACATTACGGTTGTCTTCACCTGCCTGATTGGCACAGCCATAGATCACATCATCGACGTGTTGCCAATCGACACTTGGGTTGCGTTGCATCAGAGCCTGAATTGGAATGGCTCCCAAGTCGTCAGCACGTACTGGAGCTAATCCGCCAGCATAACGACCGAATGGGGTACGGATGGCATCGATGATATAAGCGTTTTTCATTTTGAATCTTGTCCTTTACTTCGGGCCTTTCAGCCATTCTCCTTAGGTATTTCGCGGTGGCGACATGGATGTCGCCTCGTTACTCAGCACAACAGGGAGGTTGTGTCTGAGTAACAAAGGTTTTTGTTACTTTTGACCTTTCAAAAGTAAGGTATTGCCTATACAAACGAGTTTCGAAAACCACTTTCATATACGGGCAATGGCGGTAGTAGCACTCGCCATTAATTAATAAGAACTAGCTATGACGGAGTCTTAATGCATTTAATTCCATACCAACAGCTCGTTTTCGTCACTTTTTTAAAAAAGTAACCAAAAATCTTTGTTGAACAGAGGAGGCTTCCTTGCCTCCCTGTTCAACGGGCGACATCCATGTCGCCTGTCACGATAGTCAATTACGGGAAACGTTTTGCAGCAGTGCAGGTTTATGGATCAGTCGCATCAATCAACTGAGCACCCGTCAATGCCTGTAACTCCTCAAAGCTCAAACCGTCTACTTTCTCAATCACTTTTAAACCTTCTGTGGTCACATCAATCACACACAGGTCGGTATAAATACGATCGACACATTTCAAGCCTGTTGCAGGATATGAAAGAGTTTCAACAATCTTCGGTTCACCTTGCTTGGTGTTGTGATCAGTGGTGATAAATACTTTCTTGGCACCGACCGCGAGATCCATGGCACCACCCACCGCAGGAATCGCATCTGCTGTACCAGTATGCCAGTTGGCGAGATCACCATTGGCTGCCACTTGGAAAGCACCGAGTACTGCAATATCCAAATGACCACCGCGCATCATGGCAAAGGAATCACCATGATGGAAAAAACTGCCACCGGTTAGCATGGTGACATATTCCTTACCCGCATTGATTAACTCAGGGTCTTCTTCACCTTTGGCAGGCGGTGGCCCAAATGCCAGCAAGCCATTTTCCGAATGCAGGAATACATCTTTATCTGCAGGAAGATAATTTGAAATCTTGGTCGGCAGGCCAATACCGAGATTGACATAAGCGCCATCGGGAATATCTTGTGCCACACGTTCAGCAATCTGGTCACGGCTTAGTTTTTGATAGCTCATTGTTCTGCTCCTGTGCCATTGGCTGCATCGACAGCGACCACATGCTGTACAAAAATCCCCGGGGTAATGATCTGTTCAGGATCAAGCTGACCCAGTTCGACCAATTCAGACACTTGAGCAATGGTGACATCCGCCGCCATCGCCATGATCGGGCCAAAGTTACGTGCAGATTTGTTGTAGACCAGATTGCCCCAGCGGTCGCCCTGATGGGCTTTAATCAAGGCAAAATCAGCTTTGATCGGATACTCAAGCACATAGTCTTTACCGTCGATATGACGGGTTTCTTTGCCTTCCGCCAAGAGGGTTCCAAAACCTGTTGGGGTAAACACAGCACCTAAGCCCATCCCCGCAGCTTGAATGCGACAGGCCAGATTGCCTTGCGGCACCAGTTCCAGTTCAATCTTGCCAGCACGATACAGCTCATCGAATACCCAAGAGTCAGACTGACGTGGGAAGGAACAGATGATTTTGCGTACTGCACCTGTTTTAAGCAGTTTGGCCAAGCCATAATCACCATTACCAGCATTGTTATTGACGATGACCAAGTCCTTGATGCCAAGTTCGATTAATCCATCAATCAATTCAGCGGGTTGTCCTGCGGTGCCAAAGCCCCCAATCATGATGGTGGCGCCATCCTTAATCTGTGACAGTGCCTCAGTCAATGAGAGCGTGCTTTTATCAATCATAAGGCCAACCTTTTATCCATGTTTTCAAATTTCTATACATACAGATTGCTGTATAAACGGGTATGCATAGAAATTTAAAAACTGTGAGCTAAGGTCTAGCTCACAGTGATTTTGGGAAGTTAAGCACCGACACGACGACGGTCAACTTCAGTGCTTGGTGCACCTGTTTTTTCCTTCACCAATTCCACATTAAACGTAATGTGTTTGAATGGTTTATTCACACCACGACGAGCAAGTTCAGCTTCATCAGTCACATCAACTGCAGTTGCGACCAAGCCTTCACGTGTTGCAAAGGCAAAGTCATCCCACAGGTATTGATCACCTTCGATATTGAACTGCGTAGTTAATTTGCGATAGCCTGGTGCAGAAACAAAATAGTGCACATGAGAAGGGCGGTTACCATGACGGCCGAGCAAGTTCAGCACTGCTTGAGTAGTCCCTTCAGGTGGGCAGCCATAGCCCACAGGCATGGTCGTTTGTGCCACATAGTGACCATCGGCATCCGATAAAATGGTACGGCGTAAGTTAAAGTCAGATTGGGACTTATCAAAGAATGAATAGTTACCTAAGCTGTTGGCATGCCAAACTTCGACTTTAGCACCTTCGATAATATTACCTTCAGAATCAGTGACCGTTCCTTCGATGAATAAGGTATCGACTTTGTCCGATTCAGAACCGTCATCCATACGGGCAAAACCGACAGATTCTGGGGCACCAGCCACATAGAGTGGACCTTCAATGGTACGTGGAGTTCCACCCGTAATACCTGCTTTGGCATCTGCTTCATCGGCACGTAAATCTAGATAATGCTCAAGACCTAAGCCTGCTGCCAATAAACCGAGTTCATTGGCTTGGCCTGCATCGGTAAAGTATTCCAGACCTTTCCACAGTTCGCTTTGCGAGATGTCCAAATCTTCTATCGCCTGAAACAGATCACCGAGTAGACGAACCACAATTTGTTGTACACGTGGATTGACTTCACCTGTCGCAGTATCCACATTCATTTTTTTAACCAGTGCATCGATTTCTTGACGGTTCATACATAATCTCCTGAAGTATGATAATTTTTGGTGGCTCGCAGACTTGCTGTTTTGCTGCTTGCTTGGCTTGCCACATTCCTTGTTCAAATTCTGTTGTGATCTTTAGCTATCGTCTTCGCGGATGGCTGATGGATGACGATTCATCGCCATCACTTCAATCTTCATATAGGGATATAACGGTAATCCCTGTAAAATATTGTGCAGTTCTTCATTGCTGTCCACATCAAAGATACTGATATTTGAGTATTGTCCGGTGATGCGCCAGATATGACGCCATTTGCCTTGACGCTGTAAATCTTGTGAATAGGCCTTTTCAACAGCTTTAATTTGATTGGCCTGTTCAACTGGCATATCGAGCGGGATATTTACATCCATTCGTACATGAAAAAGCATGGCAACTCCTTGAATTATTGACGACGCAGCTTGTCGATTTTGTCTTCATCCAGTTCAATACCGAGACCCGGACCAGTTGGAATTTTGAGTTCAAAATTGCCATATTGAAGCGGTGTTTTTAAAATTTCTTCCGTGAGTAACAGTGGACCAAACAGTTCCGTGCCAGCGGCTAAATTGCTAAAGGTAGAGAAGGCATGTGCGGAAGCGATGGTGCCAACTGGACCTTCTAACATGGTGCCACCGTAAAGATCGATCCCTGCCAGATTGGCAATTTTTCCGACTTCACAGGCTTCAATCAGACCGCCTGATTGGGCAATTTTTACTGCAAACACTGAGGCGGCATTGCTTTTTGCCAGTTGATACGCACTTTGCGGACCGGTTAAAGATTCATCCGCCATAATGGCAATATCGAACTTGCGCGTCAGGCGTTGCATGGCATCAATATTGTGAATTGCACACGGTTGCTCGATCAGATCGACTCCACCATCCTGAAGCATTTGAATCCCTTTAATCGCATTTAATTCAGACCATGCACGGTTGACATCGACACGAATCGAAACCTCTGTGCCTAAGGCTTGTTTAATTGCCAGTACATGTTCAACATCCTGCTCAACTGGGCGGGAACCGATTTTGAGCTTGAACACATTGTGGCGTTTTAACGCGATCATTTTTTCTGCTTCAGCAATGTCCTTTTCAGTATTGCCAGAGGCTAAAACCCAAAGTACAGGGACACTATCACGTAGGCGCCCACCTAATACTTCACTGAGCGGTAAACCTAAACGTTGCGCCTGAATATCCAGTAGCGCTGTTTGAATGGCACATTTGGCAAAACGGTTCCCATTGATGCTGTGTTGAATGGCCTGTAGGGTCTGAGCCACATTAAAACTGCCCAAGCTTTTTAACAATGGCGAAAAGTAATGCTCGATATTGGTTTTGACACTTTCAGGACTTTCATCGCCATAACCCAAACCGCCAATGGTCGTTGCTTCACCCCAACCAATTAAACCATCCTCTGTTGTCACTTTAATGAGAACCAAGGTTTGGGTTTGCATAGTTGCAACCGCCATCTTATGTGGGCGGATGGTTGGAATCTCGACAAGTAGGGTTTCTATGGATTTATACATCTTGGGTATTTCTTTGATCCTGAGCTATTTACATACCCTAAATTAATGTAATATTTAGAACTAGGCTGAATTTGGTATTTTTAGATACTTAAAAGGTATATTAAATGGAATTAAGACATCTTCGTTATTTCGTGACGGTAGTCGAGGAACAGAGCATTACCAAAGCGGCAGAAAAGTTATGTATTGCACAACCACCATTAAGCCGTCAGATCCAAAAGCTGGAAGAGGAACTCGGTATCCTGTTATTTGAACGTGGTTCTCGGCCTGTGAAAACCACAGAAGCGGGGCAGTTTTTTTATCAGCATGCGGTGCAGATTTTAACCCATACCGCTCAAGCGGCTTCAATGGCAAAACGCATTAGCACAGTGAATAAGATTGTACGTATTGGCTATGTCAGCTCATTGCTTTATGCGCTGTTACCCCAAGTGATTTATCTATTCCGTCAAAATCATCCTGATATTCAGGTGGAGTTGGTTGAGCATGGTACCAAAGATCAGATCGAAGCGTTAAAGCTGGGTAAAATCGATTTAGGCTTTGGACGCCTAAGAATTAGTGATCCTGCGATTAAACGGATTTTATTGCGCAAAGAAAAACTTAAATTGGCCATTCATAAAAACCATCATTTAACCCGCTTTATCGATCAGGGGATTTATCTATCCCAGATCATTGATGAACCTATTTTTTCTTATCCCGCGACCCAAAAACCAAATTTTTCAACTTTGATTCAATCGATTTTCACCGATTTGGGGCTGGTGCCTAAAGACATGGTCGAGGTACGGGAAATTCATATGGCGCTTGGTTTGGTGTCATCAGGTGAGGGGATTTGCTTGATTCCAGAAAGTGCCAGTGACATTGGTATGAAGAATCTGGTGTATATCCCCATTCTGGATTTGGAGGCCTATACCCCAATTTCATTGGCGGTACGTAATATGGATCAGAGTCCGTATCTACCGCAGATTTTAGAATGCGTTAAGCAAGTATTTGAAGAAGAAGGTATTCCGATCCAACTAGAGGGTGACTAAGCCACTCGAAGTACTCAGTTTAATTATCAGCGGTCATCATGATCGCTTTTTAATGTTTGTGAAAGGCTTAAAACCAGACTTAAAAGGTATAACTATATACTTCATTATCTATGGAAAATTACATTAATAATTCAAATAATAAAAGCGTGACCAATATTTGCTCAAATATATCTTTCTGAATTTATGCAGGTTTTTAAAAGGTATCGGGAAGCGTGGTCGACGTGATGAGTGCAGATGTACCCATGACGTGAATGAATAAGAATTTCAAATACTCAGGAAAGGATTTCCCATGTTAAAACCAGATACGCTGTATAAAGCACAGCGCGTGGCACTGTACACATTGTTTGGCTGTCTTAATATCAATGCGGCTTATGCCGATTTTTTTGAAGACAGTGAAAAAAGCATTTATCTACGTAATTTCTACTTAGAACGCGATTTTGAAAATACCAATAAAGATCTGGGCAGTTGGTCTCAGGCGATGACAGGACGCTTTGAATCTGGCTATACCGATACACCGATTCAAGTCGGTTTGGATATGGGCTTTCAATATGCACTGCGTTTAACGGATCGCTATGATGAACGTCTGGATACTGTATTTAAATATGATCAGCATCAAGGTCGACAGGAGCGCGATTATTTAAAATTAGGTGCGACTTTGAAATTTAAATATCGCAATACTGAACTGAAAGTCGGTGAGCTTTTCCCCAAAACACCGGTACTGTTTATTGATGATTCTCGGCAGTTGGTCACCACTTACGCGGGTGCAATGCTAGAAAGTAAGGACATCAAAAATTTGAAAGTATCAGCAGGGCGTTTTACTCATGTGAATGCCCGAGATGATGATGAATATCGAAAATTCACCTTAGGTAACTCGACAGACCCAAACAAAAGAAGTGACGGGTTGAATTTTCTAGGTCTCGATTATCAATTTACCCCTCAGTTGACTGGGTCTTATTGGTTTGGGCAGCTTGAAGATATTTACCAACAACAATATTTGAGTGTGGCCTTTACGGAAACGGTCAACAAAAGCAAGCTTAAAGTGGATGCCCGCTACTTTAACTATAAACAAGATGGGGATGCTTATTTTGGCGATATTGATGTCCAGTCAATTGGTCTGCAAGCCAGTGTGCAAAATGGACCGCATACCATTTTGACTGGTCTGCAAAAACATATGGGTGAGAATAATATTCCTTTGTTGAACGGTTATGTACCGCAAGCTTATTTACAGAGTTGGTCTGCAATTGCTTTCTACAAAGCCAAAGAGTTTACTTGGCATGTTTTATATAGTTATGACTTTAAAGAGCAGGGTATCCCTGGGCTAAAACTGACTTTACGTTATTTAAATGGCAGTGAAATCTATCGGGAAGGCTTTAAGGATAATAAAGAAACTGAGACGAATGTGATCGTCAATTACACCGTACCAGAAGGTAAACTGAAAGGTTTGGGCTTTGAATGGCGACATATCCGAGCTGATATTCAATACGGCGCAGGCAATAACCCCGGCACAGATTTTGTCGAAAATCGAATCATGACGACGTATACACATCAGTTTTAATTGTCGATTCAATACAAAAGCGATTAGTCCATCTTATTTAATTCTGCGAATAAGATGGTTTTTTTAATCAAAATTTTTAAAGATAGAAAAAAGTATTTGTTATTTTATTTTTAGATTTATCGTGTGAATAATCACAATTTGTTGGTTCAGTAAGCTTGCGTAAGCAAGAAACTCAGTTTCGGTGTCATCTGAATGACTTTGTGTAAATTTTAGTAGTTAATCAAGCAAATAGCGCTTTGATATGTAGAATAAAAAATAGCCATTTTGTTTATTGAAGAATGACTTTCATTATAAATTAATTTAGATCTTTCTCATTTCATCTTCATCCCAATCTGAGATAACGGAGCAAATATGATTGTATTATTGATATTGCTTGGCCTATTGATTCAGCTCGTTGTGGTATGGGCTGTTTTTTATTTTGAAGCCAATCGAATGGTTGGCTGTCTTATTTCCATTGTCGCTGCCATTTTCTGTAGTGTGTTGATCACACCGTGGAGTCTGTTATTGGGGGTACCGATTATTCTTGCTAGTGTGATTGTACTGATTGCACCGTTACGTGATGCTTTGGTGAGTCGGCCTGCCTTTAATATTCTTTCAAAAGCCATGCCGAGTATGAGTACTACGGAAAGAGAAGCTTTAGAAGCGGGGACCAGTTGGTGGGAAAAAGAACTGTTTATGGGGGCGCCGGATTGGGAAAAGTTTGATCAATATCCGTATCCGACTTTATCGACAGAAGAACAAGCCTTTTTGGACAATGAAGTCCAACAACTCTGTTCAATGTTGGATGAATGGCAGATTCATCATCAAGAAAAAGACCTGCCGCCTGAGGTCTGGCAATTTATCAAAGACAAAGGTTTTTTAGGCCTGATTATTCCAAAATCATTCGGCGGTAAACAGTTTACGCCTTTTGCTCAAAGTCGGATTATGAGCAAAATTGCTTCTCGCTCGCTCACTGCAGCAGTCAGCTGTATGGTACCGAATTCACTTGGTCCGGGTGAATTACTGCTGCACTATGGCACCGAGGAACAAAAACAACGCTATTTACCAGGGCTGGCAAATGGGACAGAAGTGCCTTGTTTTGGCTTGACCAGCCCTGAAGCGGGTTCGGATGCAGGTGCAATTCCTGATACTGGCGTGGTCTGTTATGGACAGTACCAAGGCCAAGAGGTGCTGGGTTTAAAAATGAACTTCTCCAAGCGCTGGATTACCCTTGCACCGATTGCTACGGTCATTGGCTTGGCGTTTAAACTGTATGATCCAGAAGGGTTGTTAGGTGATAAGGCGAAAGTGGAATATGGTATTACCTGTGCCTTGATTCCGGCGGATCATGATGGAATCAAGATTGGGCCTCGCCATAATCCGGGTGCGCCGTTTATGAATGGTACGGTTGAGGGCAGTGACGTTTTTATTCCACTGGACTGGATTATTGGTGGACAGCAAAATGCGGGTAAAGGCTGGCGGATGCTGATGGAATGCCTCGGTGTGGGTCGGGGGATTTCATTGCCTGCTCTGGCAACGGCAGGAGCGGAAATGAGTTATTTACTGGTCGGTGCATTTGCCAGTGTGCGTCAACAATTCAAAATCTCAGTCGGGCATTTTGAAGGGGTGCAAGAGGCAACCAGTGATATCGCCAGTGATGCCTATATGTTGGAGTCCTTCCGCTATCTTGTTACTTGTGGTTTAAATCAAGGCGGAACGCCAGCCGTGATGACGGCAATGGCCAAATACTATGCGACTGAAACCATGCGAAAAGTGGTCAATCATGGTATGGATGTGGTTGGTGGCCGCGCAATTCAGTTAGGCCCCCGTAATTTCCTCGCACTGACTTATCAATCTATTCCGGTTGCAATTACAGTGGAAGGGGCAAATATTCTGACCCGTTCTTTGATGATTTTTGGTCAAGGCTCGATGCGTTGCCATCCTTATTTGTTTGAAGAATTACAGTTATTGCAATCCGAAGAGAAAGCCGCTGCGTTCAAGCAATTTTCGCCGCTATTGTTTAAACACCTGGCTTATACCTTTAATCGCGCTGCCAAAGCATTGGCGTATGGTATCAGCGGTGGTTCCAATGCAGGCTCTCAACAGGCCGATGATTTTTCTAAACCTTATTACAGCAAGATCAACCGTTTCAGCGCTAATTTTGCCTTAACGGCAGACATGGCGCTGGGCATACTAGCGGGTGATTTAAAACGTAAAGAAATGCTGTCTGGGCGTTTGGCGGATATCCATGCACATTTATTTATCGCAACGGCAATCTTGAAATACTATGAGCATGGACAACGAACTGAGGCTGAACAGAAGCATGCCGAATTGGCGTTAAATAAAGCGTTATATCAAGTGCAAGAAGCCTTCTTTGGTTTCTATGCTAATTTCCCGATGAAACTTGCTGCCTGCATGGTGAGATTGATCTGTTTTCCATTTGGTCGCCCGATTGCAGCACCATCGGATCAGTTAAAGCAGGAGGTTGCTCAGTTGATTATGCAAGAACATGCATTCCGTGAGCAATTGAAACAACACGTTTACTATAGTACCGATGCCAATGATGTGATGGGACGTATGGAATCGACCTTTCAGATGTTATTACAGCGACAACCGTTGTGGAATAAATTCAAGAAAGCCGAGTCAAAAGATCAGTTTAGTGGACTGACTTTTGAGGAAAGAATCGCCAATGCGGTTGAAATCGGATTTATTAGCGAGGCAGAGGCAGAATGGCTTTTACAATACAATGCCAAACGTTATGACAGTATGCTGACCGATATTTTTGATGCACATTTAGAACATGATTTACCACTTGAAAATCCGCACCTTAATAGCTGATTTGTTAGGCTGTTGAGATCAACTGAGAACAGTCCTTAATATATTAGGGGTGAGATCACTCATACTTTAATCATATTCTGGGCTGTTTTTCATAACAATTCTAAATTTTTATGCTGATCTGTTATATTTTTTTTAGAAAATTCTGTGTCTTTCCTTGTTCTGTATCTTATTGCACTATAACAATATGAGTTGAGCAAAGCCAAAGGTGCCGATATGAGTTTTTTGAAAAAAAAGAATAATGCCAGTTTTGTGTTCTTCATTATCACACTGTATGCATTCATTGGATTCGGATTAGGCTACATGATCTGGGAATATTTACTGTAAACCGTGACTGTGCTGCCTTATTGAAACTGAATTGAATGAAGAGATGACAGCGAGAATTGCTATTTTCCTCTGTCACAGATCATTGATTTGCTTAGAAATGCCACAGCTTCTGTAATCAAGGCGGAGACCTCTTTCGGTTGTGAAGTTAATGGAGCGTGACTGGCACTGAGCGAAATGACTTTTTTGCATTCAATCGATCAGACATGACGGCTTGATTTTCAGGGTTGCTCAGGTTATCGCCAAAGCTAGTGGCTAAAGAGGCTTTTGAGTCCCCCTTATTGCGAAGCCTGCATCTTGGGTTAAATCCTGACAGCAACTTTCGTGAAACTTATCTATTTTTACCAGAGATAAGCATCGCTATCAGCTGCTAAATCTAGTACAGCAACGGGTAAATGTTGTTAGGTGGAGGACGAAACATAATAAATGGGTATTAACCGATATCTTTTTTTGATAGTGACTGATGGATTGGTATCTTTGGTGAAATCTATGGCTTGGAGCGGATTGAACTGATGCCTGTTTAAATGCACCAGTTCTGGCAAACTGAAATCTAAGCAGGGCTTTTACTTCCTCAGTGACCATTGGATCGCGGCATCAAACAGTTTTAAACCCTCTGCTGATAGATTGGTAAAGGTATCATTGTTGAGAAAAAACATCAGCCGTTTTGCTGGGGCAAGTGATTCATAGTCCATGGTTGCACCTTTTTCATAGCCCCAGATTGCCACTTTTTCAGGTTGCCCATAAATAGTCGCGATAATGGTGGCACCTAATCCCGGTTTACCCCAACTCATTGGCGCTTGTGCTTTATATACATTATGCGTCCCTGCCGAGAGTTGTGCAGACAAGGGGTGTGGGGCATTGACCAGCCATAAGTAACGCTCTTTTTCAACCTCGCCAAAATCGGTATGGATTCGTTTGCCAGTCATGGCTAGATCATCCAGATAATCATTTTCCCATGTCATTAGTGGAATCGGCAGTTGTCGCCAACCTGATTGCAGATTTTTGGAAGCCACCGTTGAAGAAATAATCACGAGATTGGTGTTTTTTAAATGGTCAGGGGAAATCGATTGATCGAATATTTCAACTTGATAGCCTTGATGCTGTAAGTGTTTTTGAATCGCAACATCTATGGCTGAGGATGCACCATGGATCTGAGAGACCAGTGCAATTCGGGCTTGGGCATAAACAGAAGATGTCCATACGCAGAATGCAATGATCACCGCCATGATAGAAATAAGCTTTTTCATATTAATCCCAAAAGCGCAGTCATGAACTTGCTGCGCCGATATCATGTTTTAGAATTTAAAGGTTGCACGCAATACGGCTTGGCGAGAATCGCCTTGAGATACGGCCAGATTATTGACGCTGGCGGTGTAATAGGTTTTGTCAAAGAGATTATTTAAATTAAATTGGAAGTTGACTGCTTGTTTGGCAATGGTGGTGTCATAGCTGATAAAGGCATTGGCCAATGTATACTCAGGCAAATCAAAGGTGTTTTCTGAATCACCTGCGCGTTTACCCACATAATTGCCACTGAGACCTAAACGTAAGTTGCCATGATAAAGTTCACCATAATTATAGGCCAGCGCAAGCGACGCGGTATCTCGTGCGACATTACTCAAACGATTGCCTTGTAGACCAATTTCATCTTCAGTGACCTTGGCATCGGTATAGGCATAGGTCAGGGTTGCATCAAGCTGATCGGTCAGACGGCCGGTAAGATCTAGTTCAGCACCTTTAGAACGTACGGCGCCTGTGGTATGCAGTTCGACTTCTTTTGCAGCGTTGGTTATTTTGGCGAGCACATTACGTTTTTTTATATCATAGAGTGCAAAATTGGCTTTGATACGATCATTGAGTTGGTATTTTGCACCGATTTCATAGGATTTTGCTTGTTCAGGACTCACGTTTGCATCAATGACTGCATTGCCACCTAAAGGCGCGATAGAAGACGATGGCTTAAGTGATTCGGTATAACTGCCATAGAAGGAAAGCTGATCATTCCATTGGTAAACTAAACCTGCATGGGGCAGCCAAGCATCATCTTTACTGTTGGTGTTTTCCTTAAACGGTCTGGCACGTCCAGCAGTTTGTTGATAATTGAGGTAACGGCCACCCAGTACTGCAATCCATTGATCATTTAAGTGAATTGCATCTTGAACATAAACGCCGTAGGTATGCAGTTTATCGGTTTGGTCGCTATCGGATGCCACGATATTCCGAGAGGCTTCAACAGCACCAAACTCTGGATTTAAATAATCTAAAGTTGAAGTATCACCACGGACCATATCTGGACGGAAATATTTACGGTATTCGATATCTGAACCAATTTGAAGATCATGCTTTAAGCCAAGTAAATTGACTGAGCCATTGAGATAGGCTTGGGCATTACTGTCGACACTTTCTGCATTTAAGGTCGCATCGGTACGACGTGTCACTGTATGATTGGCTGTATTTAACTTGGTTACACGTAACTGGTTGGCATCATAGGTTTCATAGTTATAGCTATAGCCTAAATGTGCTGACCAAGTATCATTAATTTGATGGTCAATCAGCAATTGTGCCAGATGAGCTTCGCCTTTCATTTGGTTAAAGGCTTCATCTAGGCGTTGATATTTTGAAATCGGCAAGGCTTTCTTAGTGTTAGGATCAAAAATAGTGGAACGATCAAAAGGCACATCAAAGTCACGATACTGATAGCTGAGATTGACTTTGGTTTGGCCATTATCCCAAGCTAAGGATGGGGCGATCAAGGTCTGCTTTAGATTGCCAAAATTACGCCAGTAGTCCGCATCGGAATGATCTGCAATAAAACGGTAGGCAAAGTTACTGTCATTAATTGCACCCGTGCTATCCAGACTGGCACCTAAACCATTTTTACCGGCAGCAAAACTTGACCCATAAACTGAAAGCTCGGTTTTTTGTGTGCGTTCAGGTTTTTTAGTAATAACATTGACCACCCCCCCTGGGTCCATGATGCCATAAAGTAAAGAAGCTGGGCCTTTTAACACTTCAACTTGTTCAACGGCGGCATTCATGGTGCGACCTTGTACAATCGGCATACCATTGACGGTAATTGAACCGTCACGATTTTCACCAAAGCCGCGTTTCATCACGGTATCTTGAGTGCCCCCTAATGTATTGCCTTGGGTAATACCACTCACTTGAGTCAGTGCATTGTCTAAGTTTGCAGGCATATAATCCTTCACATACTGCTTAGACACTACATTGACTGTTTGTGGACTTTCCAGATTTTTTTGATTGCCTCTCAAGGTCGATGCCGATTGTGATCCAATATAACCAGTGCTGGATTCAGCCTGCACGCTAATGGTCTGTAGTTGCGTGGGTTGAACCACCGCCGTTTCTGCCCATGACGCAACTGGAAGGAGAGATAACAGCAAAGGACTGCTATGTTTTAAAATTTCAACAGTAAGGAGATTTTTACGTGGGGAGAATGCAGACATAAGCATACCTGAGCGATACAGAACATGAAGTTGAGGCAGGAGAGGCATGGCCATTTAAGCAGACGGCGACATATGCAAGGCCATAGAAAGTGCTTAAGTATATTTAAATAAGAATCATTTACAAGAACTTAAGCCGCAGTAATGCAGTGAAAAAAATTAAACAATTGATAATGCGTTCATTATTTTTAAAAATGATTTTATTTTTACTCAAGAAAAAAAGAGGGGCGTTATTGAAAGGAACATATTCGTAAGCTTATAAAATTTATCATAATTATTTCATTATTTATGCTTTGTCAGAACATGGCAATGAATGTCATTCATAGTTCAATATTTAAATAAATCATTTTATGCATAATCACTTGTTCAGTAGGCTTAAATGATCAGGATGAGTTAGAACATAAGTAACATGAGGCATGGATGTATAACACTCAAAACACAATATTTAAAATGACATAGAGTCTAAAAATGAAAAGATTAGATTTTGCAATAATTGATCCTCATATTCATCAGTGGGATCCTTATCACACCCCTCATTCAGCAGCGTTCCTGGTCAAAGTTTTAGGGAAATATCCTGCCGCGATGGATCGAGTCATTCGCTGGGTCAAACCCAAACCCTTGTTGGAAAGTTTAGGAATCACGCAATATGCTTTAAGTCCTTATTTGCCTGAAAATTATCACGCCGACAGCGTGTCATTCTCAGTGGAAAGTGTGGTGCATGTTGAAGCCAATTGGCATCATCACAAAGGCTTTGGCGTGGTGGAAGAAACCCAGTGGATTCAGCAATTAGACTTTAAAGCGCAAGGCTTAAAACTCGGTGCCATTGTTGCAACAGCTGATCCCCGAGACCGGAAATTCAAAGACATTCTTAACGCACATCAAGAGGCAAGTCCGCTATTTCGTGGTATTCGAAAAATGGCAGCGTGGCATGAGGACACTGGTATTTATCGATGGTGTGATCGGCCGCATTTATATCAGCACAAAAAATTTCTCAAAGGCTTTGAGCAACTGGCACGACTGGATTTGTCCTTTGATGCATGGGGCTACTCAACACAATTATCCGAGATAACCGCCTTGGCTCGGCAATTCCCTCAAACAAGGATTGTAGTCGACCATTTGGCCACACCTGCGGGACTATTTGGCGCCGTGGGTAAACGTACAGGAAAAACGCCAGCACAACGGATAGCGATTTTTCAGCAATGGCAACAGGATTTGGCACGCCTCGCCGAGCAGAAAAATGTCTATGCCAAAATATCAGGCTTGATGATGCCAGTACTTGGACATCGCTTTTATCAGCAACAGCGAACAGCAACAATCTCTGAAATTGTCAATTTACTAAATCCAATGCTGCAACATGCGATTCAGGTTTTTGGAATCAATCGCATTATGTTTGCTTCTAATTTTCCGATGGATAAACCCAACGTTGCTTTGGTTGACTTAATTCAAGCTTATATCCAAATGTTAAGTCCTTATGGTGAGCAGGCTTTACATGCCATGTTTAGACAAAACGCTGCCAATTTTTATCAACTTAAAATAGAGTCATGATATGAAAAGTTTTAATCAAAAAGTCGCTGCAATTACGGGCGCGGGATCTGGTATTGGGCAACAGCTCGCAATTTTATTGGCACAGCAGGGTGTTGATTTAGCGCTGAGTGATGTCAATGAAAAAGGCTTGGCAGAAACACAGGCTTTAGTACAGCAATATCCAGTCAAAGTTAGCCTGACTCAGCTGGATGTATCAGATCAGCAGGCCGTTCGTCATTGGGCTGAAGACAGCTTCAAGGCACATGGCAAGATCAACCTGATTTTCAATAACGCAGGTGTAGCCTTAGCCAGTACGGTAGAAGGCATGAGCTATGAAGAACTGGAATGGATTTTCAAGATTAATTTTTGGGGTGTCGTTTATGGCACTAAAGAGTTCTTGCCTTATCTCAAGCAAAGTGGTGAAGGGCATATTATTAACATTTCCAGTCTTTTTGGTTTAACCGCACAGCCAACGCAAAGTGCTTACAATGCGACCAAATTTGCTGTTCGTGGTTTTACTGAATCTTTAAGACAAGAGCTGAAACTTCAAAATGAGAGCCTCAGTGCAACCTGTGTGCATCCAGGTGGTATCCGCACCAATATTGCCAATAGTGCCCGCATGAGTGACAGTATTCGCAGCTTGGGCATGAATCCAGCCAAGGCCAGTCAGGCATTTAATAAAGTCTTAAAAACTCCACCAGAGCAGGCAGCTAAAATCATTCTAGATGCGGTGAAAGCGGATAAAGCGCGGATCTTGATTGGTAATGATGCCAAAGCTCTGGATTTGATTCAGCGTATTAGCCCGACCCATTATTCATATGCCTTGAGTTTTTTTAGCAAGAAAAGTAAAAAAAAGAAAGCTTAAAATGCTTGAGCTGCTCTCTCAATCATTGAGGTTGTATTCAATTTTTAAGAAGGTAACTTGATGGCTTTAAGGTGCATAAAAGAAGGTTGAGCTCAACTTTCTTTTATGCATATTTCGATTAATCTAGACTTTCTACAATACTGATCATTACATCAGCGCAACCTTGACGGGCAAGACGTGCTTTTGAATATTCTTCTGAATGATAACAAGCTTCAGCTGTTTTTAAATCAGAAAACTCAATAATAACATGACGTTGATATTCTGTGCCTTCTAAGCAAGTTGAGTTGCCGCCTCTGGCAAGAAACGTTGCGCCATATTTTTCAAAAGCCTGCGGTGCTAAAGCCATATATTGTTTATATTGCTCCAGATCATGAACCGTAACGTGTGCAATCCAGTAAGCTGACATTCTTATATCCTTTTGTTCTCTTTAAGGCTTTAACGGCATTTATAGTTCCATTTGAATTATGAACTTTCCAAAATGTTTTTTGCTACTGAGGCAGCTTCGGCAATATGTTCAGCAACAGCCTGTTTGGCCTTCTCAGCATCTTGATGCAAGTAAATGGCTTCACACATATTTTTTATACGTTGATAACCTGAGACTTCACGTTTGGTTGATTTCATGGTCTATTCTGGGGCTCGCAATTGACCATAAACAGCTTTCTTTGGTTGCTGAATATATCATGAGTAAAAATGATCCCTTTATTGGTGGAACTCAAGACTCACTGGCTATGGGTGATGACGGAAAGTGGAACAAATTATTAAACCTGACGTTGTTCTATTATTTTTAGGATGAGTCATCACATTCGAGCAACCTAAAATTTTTTCAAGATTTATTTGGTATGCCATAATACAGGAGGGGTGGTTTTTCAGATTTTTAATCATCTGTTGAACTATTCCAACGCCAATACAGGATAACGTGTATGCAACTTCAACAAATGCAATTATTCCACCAACAAGCGCTTATTGCTGGGCAGTGGTGTGATGCCGATAATCAGCAAACTTCAGAGATTTATAATCCTGCGACACAAGAAGTCATTGGAACAGTGCCGAAGATGGGCAAAGCTGAAGCGGATCGTGCAATTCAGGTTGCTGTGAAGCATTGGGCAGCGTGGAAAAATAAAACAGCCAAAGATCGTTCTATTATTTTAAGAAAATGGTTTGATCTCATGGTCGCACATGCCGATGAGCTGGCATTTATTTTAACCAGTGAACAGGGCAAACCTTTAGCAGAGGCAAGAGGAGAAATTCTATATGCCGCCAGCTTTGTGGAATGGTTCGCAGAGGAAGCCAAGCGGGTCTATGGGGATACCATTCCAAGCCCATATCCTGATGCACGTATTATCGTGAGTAAACAGCCGATAGGAGTCATTGCAGCGATTACCCCATGGAATTTTCCGGCAGCCATGATTACCCGTAAAGTTGCACCTGCTTTGGCAGCAGGATGTCCATGTATTGTAAAACCTGCACCAGAAACTCCTTTTACTGCTTTAGCTTTAGTTGATCTTGCTATTCAGGCTGGTATTCCAGCAGAAATTTTTAGTGTCATCACGGGGGATGCCGTGACCATTGGTGATGCAATTTTTGAGAGTGATGATGTACGTAAATTTACCTTCACTGGCTCGACACCTGTGGGGAAATTACTTTATCAGCGTTCAGCTCAGACTTTGAAGAAAGTCTCACTTGAGTTGGGTGGTAATGCGCCGTTCATTGTCTTTGATGATGCTGACTTGGATGCTGCAATTGAAGGGGCAGTGATTGCCAAATATCGTAATGCTGGACAAACCTGTGTTTGTGTAAATCGTTTTCTGGTTCAGGATGGTATTTATGAACGCTTCATTATGGCCTTAAGTCTTAAAGTAAAGGCTTTTGCCATTGGCAACGGACTCGAAGCAGGAAATGAAATTGGTCCTTTAATTAATGCGAATGCAGTGAAAAAAGTGGAAGCACATGTTGCAGATGCCTTAGCCAAAGCCGGGCGCTTAATTACCGGCGGAAAGCGCCATCAGGCCGGCGAGCTTTTTTATGAACCGACCATCATTGCCGATGCAACAACTAAAATGGATGTTGCAACTCAGGAAACTTTTGGGCCTTTAGCAGCAGTATTTAAATTTGAAACCGAACAGCAGGCAATAGCCATGGCGAATGCGACGGAATTTGGTCTAGCTGCTTATTGTTATACCCAAAATTTAGGACGAGCCTGGCGCATGAGTGAGCAACTTGAATATGGGATGGTGGGAATTAATAAAGGTCTAATTTCCAATGAGGTTGCTCCTTTTGGCGGAATTAAACATTCAGGCTTGGGCCGTGAAGGCTCAAAATACGGCATTGAAGATTATCTTGAAATCAAATACACCTTATTTGGAGGATTGAATCCATGAGCAATGAAAAGTTTGAAAAAGGTTTAGCGATCCGTAAACAGGTGCTTGGGGAAAGCTACGTCAATAATTCAATCAATAATGCGGATGACTTTAACTTACCTTTACAGGAATTAGTCACAGAATATTGTTGGGGAGCCGTCTGGGGGCGTGAGGAATTAAGTAAACCAGAACGCAGCATGATTAATCTGGCTATGATTTCAGCGCTCAATCGTCCGCATGAACTTAAACTTCATGTCAAAGGTGCGTTACGAAATGATGTGCCAAAAGAAAAAATCCGTGAAGTACTGTTACAGGTTGCAATTTACTGTGGTGTGCCAGCTGCGGTAGACAGTTTCCGGATTGCAAAAGAAGCGATTCAGGAATTTGAACAAGAAAATAACTAGGTGTTTGCTTGATTGAACCTGTTTCAAATTCAAATGATGATGGGGTATGTATCAAAATAGTGATAATTTTTATAATTATCAAGCAAATGACAATAAGGATCAAAACTGAAGAATCTTCTAATCAATGCTTATATATTGATAATATTTTCCGTTGTGATTTGGATACATCATTTCATCTTTCATTTGTTTGATTTTTATGGGTGAAGGCATTGCTCACTGTTAAACAAGGAGGTTATTGGGAGAGCAATGCTTTCACTCAAAATCATATAAAATTGAGGCTTATTTGCAAGAAATTGAGAAAGATTGTCCTATTTTGTAGTGTTTTAGAGGGTTTAATGGCTGTGAATCTTGTTTTATTGATCGATCTATCATTTTGTTCATTACACAATCGGGCAAATAACAAAGCAGGATAGAGCAAAAACAGTAAGTTGGATAAATGGCCTATGCTGGCTGAGGGTCAGGCTTTCATTTGTGTTAAACCGTGTATCAAACGATTTCACTACAATTTAAGTCTCAATGTTGCAAAAATAATTCAAAATGTTGCATGGAAGGTTAAAAAATGATCCAAAATAGGCACTACTATTTATTTACTAAATGTTGAATCACTTTACATACTGTCAGATTATTCGGCTTCGGGCTCGGATTGGTGTAAATTATTGCCCATGCCAAAGCCTTTTTTAAAGTGCTTCAGCCAATCCATTTTTCGTACATTTGAGAGAGAGTCTAAAGAGTCAGGTATGTCTGTGAACCCGAGTAAAACCAAAAAACCTTTATATATTCACTATGCTGGAAATGCTCTTTTAGAACTCCCTCTGCTAAATAAAGGCTCTGCATTTTCTGAAGAAGAACGCGAGAATTTTAACTTACATGGCCTCGTTCCATACAATATTGAGAATATTGAAGAGCAGACCCAGCGTTCGTATCAACAGTACCTTTCATTCGATAGCGACTTGAATAAGCATATTTATTTGCGAAATATTCAAGATACCAATGAAACGCTGTTCTATAATTTATTGAGTCAGCATTTAGATGAAATGCTGCCGATCATTTATACGCCTACCGTTGGCGAAGCTTGTCAGCGCTTTTCGGATATCTACCGTCGCCATCGTGGTATTTTTATTTCCTATCCAGAACGTCAATACATCGATCAAATTATCCATAACGTCAACAAGAAAAACGTTAAGGTGATTGTGATTACCGATGGTGAGCGTATTTTAGGTCTAGGCGATCAGGGTATTGGTGGCATGGGCATTCCAATTGGTAAATTGTCGCTCTATACCGCATGTGGAGGGATTAGTCCTGCCTATACTTTGCCGATTACTATTGATGTCGGAACCAATAACCAAGAATTGCTGGATGACCCAATCTATATGGGCTGGAAACAGCCACGTATTCGTGGCGAGCAATATTATGAATTTGTTGAGCAAATTATTACGGCAGTGCGTCAACGCTGGCCAGATGTGTTGATTCAGTTCGAAGATTTTGCACAAACCAATGCTATGCCTTTATTGACTCAATACCGCGATAAAATTTGTTGTTTCAATGATGACATTCAGGGCACTGCCGCAGTGACGGTTGCGACCTTGATTGCCGCATCGCGCGCGCAAGGCAAACAATTGAAAGACCAAACCGTTACTTTTGTCGGAGCAGGTTCAGCAGGTTGCGGGATTGCAGAACAGATCGTCAGACAAATGATGGATGAAGGTCTGAGTGATCACGAAGCACGTTCACGTATCTTTATGGTGGATCGTTTTGGATTGATGACCGATCAGCAACCGAATTTACTCAACTTCCAGCAAAAACTGGCAACACCTGTCGATGCAATTGCGACTTGGGAATATAGCGGTGACAATGTCGCTTTATTGGATGTGGTGAAAAATGCCAAACCGAGTATCTTGATTGGTGTTTCTGGTCAGGCTGGCCTGTTTAGTGAAGAAGTGATCAAAACCTTAGCCAAATACTATAAACATCCGATTGTGTTGCCTTTGTCGAACCCGACCTCACAGGTTGAAGCACAGCCAAAAGATATTATCGAGTGGACCCAAGGTGCTGCAATTGTGGCAACAGGCAGTCCATTTGCACCCGTCTATTACCAAGGTAAGATATATAGCATTGCACAATGCAATAACTCCTATATTTTCCCAGGGATTGGTTTAGGCGTGATTGCATGTGGCGCAACTCATATCAGCGATTCGATGTTGATGGCTGCAAGTACCGCCTTGGCCGATTGTTCACCACGTTTGAAAAATGCAGCAGCAGACTTATTGCCGAATATCAATGATATTCAACAAGTGTCAAAATTTATTGCTTTTAAAGTAGCAAAAGCGGCCATGGCTGATGGCTTGGCAGTACCGTTGAGCAATGATGTCTTGAAACAAGCGATTGAAGATAATTTCTGGACACCTGAATATCGTAGTTATCGCCGTGTCAGTTATTAAGCCATGAGCTGATACAAAAAAGGGACTCTGAATAGAGTCCCTTTTTTTAGGTTTTGTAGGTGGAGAGTAAAATGCTGGTTTCGCTATTATAAATGCCTGAAATATTTCGGATTCGTTCCAATGCTTTATCGAAATTCTCTAAGCTGTCGGATTGGAGTTCCACCAGCAGATCCCACTTGCCATTGGTGGTATGTAGACGTTCCACAGCGGACTCTAGGCGCAACTCCCGAATAACAGCCTGAGCCCGTGTACCTTCCACCATAATATTCATCCAGGCCCGGATAATATTCTTCTCTGCATTTGGACGGAACCGTACTGTATAACCTGTGATGACACCCGTGGACTCCATGTATTCAATTCGCTTTTGTACTGTGGCGCGTGACACACGTGTTTTTGCTGCTAAGTCGGTAATTGACATCCGTGCATTGTCTTTGAGTAATCCTAATATAATATGATCGATATTGTTCATTTTGATATTTACTATTAGCAAATTGATAAAAAATAATTCATTTTAATCATTATAACAAATTTTGTGAATCAATTTGATTCTTAATAATAATGACTATACAGCACCCCAAGCATTTTTACTTTTGCAGAAAAGCACAAAAATGCACACCAGGGAGGATGGGGTAGGATGCCCTGAAACAAAGGGAATCTGTGAACAACAGGGACAATGGATTAATTAAGGAATAGATGATGTCTTTATCATATGCGGCTCAAAATGGCAGTGCTTGGCAAACTTTTCTCACTCAGGTCGATCGAGTGGCACCTTATTTGGATGCTGACCTCAGCAACTTTGTCAATACACTGAAAACGCCAAAACGTACCCTAATTGTCGATGTACCAATCGTAATGGATGATGGCTCAATCCGTCATTTTGAAGGTTATCGCGTACAACACAATTTATCACGTGGTCCAGGTAAAGGCGGTATTCGTTATCATCAAGATGTTGAATTGAACGAAGTCATGGCATTGTCTGCATGGATGACCATTAAAACCGCGGTACTTAATTTACCATTCGGTGGGGCTAAAGGGGGGATTCGCGTGAATCCCAAAGAGCTTTCACCACGTGAATTAGAACGGTTAACCCGCCGTTTTACCAGTGAAATCAGCCCAATTATTGGTCCACAAATTGATATTCCTGCACCCGATGTCGGCACCAATGCCAACATCATGGGCTGGATGATGGATACCTATTCAAGTATTAAAGGTCATACCGTCACGGGTGTGGTAACAGGCAAACCTGTACATTTAGGTGGTTCACTTGGCCGCGTTCGTGCCACAGGCCGCGGTGTATTTGTAACGGGTATGCAAGTTGCAGAACGTATTAAATTACCTGTCGAAGGCAGCAAAGTCGCTGTACAAGGCTTTGGTAACGTGGGCAATGAAGCAGCTTATTTGTTTAGCCATGCAGGTGCAAAAATTGTTGCGGTACAAGACCACACAGGCACGATTTTTAATGCAGAAGGCCTGGATGTAAAAGCACTACAAAAACATGTGGTGGAAACTGGTGGAGTGAAGGACTTTGCAGATTCAACCGTGATTTCAGATGAGGAATTCTGGACGGTTGAGATGGACATCCTGATTCCAGCAGCATTGGAAAGTCAGATTACCGTTGAACGCGCACAAAAATTAAAAGCCAAAATCGTACTTGAAGGCGCCAACGGCCCAACTTATCCAGAAGCCGATGACGTGTTTGTCAGTCGTGACATTACCGTTGTACCTGATGTGATCTGTAACGCAGGTGGTGTAACCGTCAGTTATTTTGAATGGGTTCAAGATATGGCGAGTTACTTCTGGAGCGAAGAGGAGATCAATGAACGTCTAGACAAACTGATGATCCAAGCCATTGCTGATGTCTGGAATACCGCAGCACAGAAAGAATGTAGCTTGCGGACGGCAGCATATATCTTGGCCTGTGAGCGTATTCTGAAAGCGCGCAAAGAACGCGGTATTTTCCCGGGTTAAGCAATTCAAAAAATGAAAGTAAAGGGCTTGTTGAGCATTCAATAAGCCTGAAGATTAAACAGGAAGTGAGTAAATAAAATGAGCGAAGTCGCAATTACACGTAGTAACTTTAATGAGTGGATGGTTCCCGTTTTTGCCCCGGCAAATTTCATTTTAGTGCGTGGCGAAGGTTCACGTCTGTGGGATCAAAACGATAAAGAATATATTGATTTTGCAGGTGGGATCGCGGTAAATGCTTTAGGCCATGCACATCCTGTTGCAGTAAAAGCCTTGACTGAGCAAGCGCAAAAATTGTGGCATATCGGCAATGGTTATACCAATGAACCAGTATTACGCCTCGCGAAACAATTGGTCGACAGCACTTTTGCTGATAAGGTCTTTTTCTGTAATTCTGGTGCCGAAGCCAATGAAGCCGCATTAAAACTGGCGCGTAAAGTGGGTTTACTCAGTGGCAATGCAAATAAGAACCAGATCGTAGCCTTTAAAAATGCCTTTCATGGTCGTACCTTATTTACCGTAACAGCGGGCGGTCAGCCAAAATATTCTCAAGATTTTGCACCTTTACCAGGTGGCATTGAACATACTGCTTTTAATGATCTTGAAGCTGCGAAAGCCGTAATTACTGACAACACCTGTGCGGTGATTGTAGAACCGATTCAAGGTGAAGGCGGTGTTCTTCCTGCAAATATTGAGTTCTTAAAAGGTTTACGTGCACTCTGTGATGAAAAAGGTGCGGTACTGATTTTTGATGAGGTACAAACTGGTGTTGGTCGTACAGGTTCCTTATATGCCTACATGAACACGGGTGTTACGCCTGATATTTTAACCACGGCAAAAGCATTGGGTGGTGGTTTTCCAATTGGTGCAATGATCACCACAGACCACTATGCCAACATGTATGCAGTAGGCGATCACGGGACCACCTATGGTGGTAACCCATTGGCTTGTGCGGTGGCAGGTGCGGTATTTGAATTGATCAATACGCCTGAAGTCTTAGATGGTGTAAAGCAACGTCATCAATATTTCATTGATGCCCTAAACAAAATCAATGCGGAATATGGGTTGTTCAAAGAAATCCGTGGGCAAGGTCTATTGATTGGCTGTGTGCTGAAAGATGAGCATGCAGGCAAAGCAAAAAATATCGTTACACTGGCGGGTGAAGAAGGATTACTGGCTTTGGTGGCGGGCGCCGATGTGGTTCGTTTTACTCCTTCACTGATCATTCCACAACAGGATATTGATGAAGGTCTAAACCGTTTTACCCGTGCATTAGCACGTCTCTAAGTCTGCCGTGAGCATCTGCCCATGATGATTGTTCGACATGCAGCGCATCGGGACTTAGATGATATTTATCGTTTAGCGCAACGAGCGGGGGAGTCTGGCATTGGTCTGACTTCCTTACCCCCAAATAAAGACATCTTGGCTGAACGTATTACACGTACCACTCGCACTTTGGATGGCTTAGCCGAAAAGTGTGAGGCAAGTTATCTGTTTGTATTGGAAGACACCAGCATTCACAAAATTGTGGGTGTCAGTGCAATTGAAGTCGCTGTTGGATTGAATGAGCCCTTTTACAACTTTCGTGTGGCAAAGCAGGTGCATGCATCTAAAGCTTTAAATGTATATAAGGCTTTTGACACCTTGTTTTTAAGTAATGACCATACGGGCTGTAGTGAACTGTGTACTTTGTTCCTTGACCCTGAATATCGCAAAAATCAGAACGGTAAGTTTTTATCTAAAATTCGTTTTCTGTTTATTGCAGCATTCCGTAGTTTTTTTGAAGAAAGACTGATTGCTGAAATGCGGGGCTTTTCTGATCAAAATGGGCATTCACCATTTTGGGATTCGTTAGGCAACCTATTTTTTAATATGGATTTTGCGGCTGCGGATTATTTAAGTGGAACTGGACAGAAAGTCTTTATTGCGGAACTGATGCCAAGATTTCCCGTCTACGTAGACTTGCTGAGCTTAGAGGCTCGTCGGGTGATTGCAGAAGTACATCCACATACGCTGCCAGCAGCAAAGGTGTTGATGTCAGAAGGTCTTAAATATCAAGGCTATGTCGATATTTTTGATGCAGGTCCAACCTTGGAAGCCAATACTGCCGATTTACGGGCAGTGAATGAAAGCCGTTTGCTCAAAGTTAGCATTGTTGAGCAAGTTGAAACCACAGAAACGCATTACTTGGTTGCCAATGACCAATATAGAGATTACTGCGTGTTGCTGATGATGAACAAAGTCAGCGAGAGCGATACGTTGCAAGTAACAGTTGCACAAGCTCAAGCTCTGAATGTCAATGAACAGGATGAAGTGCGCGTTTTAGCATTAGAAAAAATGGAGAACAACTAATGTCACAAGGTACATTATTGATTGATGGTGCTTGGGTCCAAGGACAAGGAGCCGCATTTCAAAAAAACAACCCCGTTAACAATCAGCAAATTTGGGCGGGACATGAAGCAAGCCAAGCTGATGTGAATCAGGCATGTGATGCAGCAAGACAGGCTTTCCCGGCATGGGCACGCTTAGCACTGGAAGATCGTATTGCGATTATTGAACGTTTTGCTGCTTTACTTGAACAGAATAAAACGCAATTGGCTGAAGTGATTAGTCAGGAAACCAGTAAACCGCTTTGGGAAACTTTGACTGAAGTACAATCGATGGTTGGTAAAGTGGCGATTTCGATTCGCGCCTATCATCAACGTACGGGTTTTAGTGAAACTGAAATGCCAGACGGGATTGCTTCTTTACGTCATCGTCCACACGGTGTACTTGCGGTATTTGGTCCTTATAACTTTCCGGGTCATTTGCCCAATGGTCATATTGTTCCTGCATTGATTGCAGGTAATACGGTGGTATTTAAGCCAAGTGAACTCACACCTTGGACGGCTGAAGAAACTGCAAAATTATGGCAACAGGCAGGTCTGCCAAAAGGTGTGCTGAATATTGTACAAGGTGGACGCAGTACTGGAGAGGCATTGGCTGCCGCTGAGCAGATTGACGGTTTACTGTTTACTGGTAGTGCCAATACGGGTTATCACTTGCATAAGCAAATGGCTGGTGCGCCTGAAAAAATTCTTGCTTTGGAAATGGGCGGTAATAATGCCCTGATTATTGATGAAGCCAGCGATATCGATGCCGTAGTGAACTTAGCAATCCAGTCTGCTTTTGTTTCTGCGGGACAACGTTGTACTTGTGCGCGCCGTATTATTGTCAAGCAAGGTGCCAATGGAGATGCCTTCATTGAGCGGTTTGTGGAAGTGGCTAAAAATCTGGTGGTGGGGGCGTGGAATGCTGAACCACAACCGTTCATGGGTGGGGTCATTTCTGCACGTGCGGCTGAACAAATGCTAGCGGCACAAAGCAAATTGATTGCTCTGGGAGCCAAACCGCTGTTAGAAATGACACGTCCACAAGCAGACAGCTCATTACTCACTGCTGGCATTTTAGATGTAACCCAAGCTAATGATATTCCAGATGATGAATACTTTGGACCACTTACTACAATTTATCGTTATCACAATTTTGATGAAGCTTTAAACATTGCCAATAACACCCGCTTTGGTTTGGCAGTAGGTTTGGTTTCATCTGACCGTGATTTGTTTGAGCGTGTACTGATTGAGGCACGTGCGGGGATTGTGAACTGGAATAAGCCATTGACAGGTGCTTCAAGTGCAGCACCTTTTGGTGGGGTTGGTGCTTCGGGTAACCACCGTGCCAGTGCCTTCTATGCCGCAGATTATAGCGCGTGGCCAATGGCATCACTGGAAAGTGAGGGCGTTAGCTTACCTTCAAAATTATCACCGGGCATTGTGCTGTAAGTCAGCGGGTATCGGGACACAGGGAGAAGAATATGTCAGGTTATGAAATCAATTTTGATGGTTTGGTTGGGCCGACGCATCATTATGCAGGCTTATCATTCGGTAATGTTGCATCGACTAAAAACCGTAATAATGCATCAAATCCGAAATTAGCCGCAAAACAAGGCTTGAAAAAAATGAAGGCGCTTGCGGATTTAGGTCTCAAGCAAGGGGTATTTGCACCACAAGAACGCCCACATGTGCCAACGCTGCGCCGTTTGGGCTTTACCGGCAGTGATATTGATGTCATTACTCAAGCCATGCGTACTGCGCCAGCCTTATTATCATCACTGAGTTCAGCATCATCGATGTGGACGGCTAACTCGTGTACGGTGTCTCCATCGGCAGATAGTGCTGACGGGCGTATGCATTTTACTGCGGCAAACTTAAATAATAAGTTTCATCGATCAATTGAGCATCATACGACTACCCGTATTCTTCAAGCCATGTTCAATAATGATGTATATTTTGCACATCATGAAGCCCTGCCAGAAGCTGCCTTGTTTGGAGATGAAGGTGCAGCCAATCATAACCGTCTTGGCGGTGCATATGATCAGGCAGGTATACAGGTTTTTGTCTATGGACAACAGCAACTGGGTGGGACGGTTGCACCGCAGAAATTTCCTGCGCGTCAAACCCGTGAGGCAAGTGAAGCGATTGCACGTTTACATCGTTTAGATGCGAAACGCACAGTATTCATTCAGCAAAATCCAGATGTGATTGATCAAGGTGTATTTCATAATGATGTGATCGCCGTGAGTAATCAGCAGGTGTTATTCCATCATCAACACGCTTTTTTAAATCAAGCGCTGGCCTTGGATGACATCCGTAGAAAAATGGCGGGGATCGAGCAAGAGTTTATTTCGATTGAAGTACCAGACAATCGTGTGACGGTAGAAGATGCAGTTTCAACGTATCTATTTAATAGCCAGATTTTAACGCGTGCTGATGGTGGCATGAGCATTGTGGTACCAGAAGAATCACGTCAAAACCAAGCCGTATGGAGCTATTTGACTGACATGATTCAAATGGGAACGCCAATTGATGACATTAAGGTGTTTGATTTGCGTGAAAGTATGCGTAATGGCGGTGGACCAGCATGTTTGAGATTGCGGGTTGCTGTGAATGAAGCTGAACTGAATGCAGTAAATCCGAACTTGTTTATGAATGATGCTTTGTTCAAAACCTTAAATCAGTGGGTGGATCAGCATTATCGTGATGAATTAACGCAGGATGATCTGGCTGATCCATGTTTATTGATTGAGAGCCGTACGGCACTGGATGAGCTCACAAAAATTTTGGCACTAGGTTCGGTTTATCACTTCCAGAGATAAAACCTTCAATAACAGCTTTTAAGGATGAAAGTACATGGTTGATCTATTGGCGTTGACACTCGCGCAGAAAATGCCTGTGCAGATGCAAGGTGAAATAGCAGGATTTACATGGCAGTGGCTAGGTGAAGGGCTATTGCAATGTACACCCAAGACTGGCTATGGAAAAACCATCGTACTTTCGGCAGGCATTCATGGCAATGAAACTGCACCCATCGAGCTATTGGATCAGATCATTCATGACTTATTTGCTGAGCGTTTAGCACTTGCAGTACAGGTACTTTTCGTTTTGGGTAATCCTGAGGCGATCCGTCATGGGGTACGTTATTTAGAGAATGATATGAACCGCATGTTCTGTGGTGCATATCAGCATTTAATTCAGGATCAGGAAACTGAACGAGCAGCACATTTAGAGCAAGTCACAGCACAGTTTTTTCAGCAGAGCAGTCCAGCGAGTCAGCGCTATCATTATGATTTGCATACCGCGATTCGTACATCGTTATTGCCAGTATTTGCCTTATTTCCTTACCAAACACATCCTTATGATGATTTTTTGATTCAAAGTCTGAATGCCGCTGATTTGGATGCATTGGTCTATCACAATGCGGCGGGTAAAACTTTTACTCATTTTACTGCTGAACGTTTTCAGGCTGCGAGTAGTACTTTGGAATTAGGTAAAGCGAAACCCTTTGGTGCCAATGATCTATCTGAATTTTCCAGTACTGATCAGATGTTGCGTGCTGTGTTGTCAGATCAAGCATTACCTGTTCGGCAAAAAGACGCGATTCACCAATTTAAAGTCGTGGATTCAATTTTAAAGCAAAGTGACGATTTTCAGTTGCAACTCGGTGCCGATGCACCAAACTTCTCGTCTTTTCAGAAAGATCAGGTAATTGCAACTCAACAGGCAGGTGATTATGTGGTACACGATCAGCAAGTCTGGATCTTATTTCCTAATCCGAAGGTAAAGGTAGGGCTTCGGGCAGGCTTAATTTTAACAGAAATGGTATAAATCTCGGCAGGGTCACTGCGTAGATGTCAACAGGAAATCGACATAAATGGAGTTTGAATATGGATGTTCAGTAAAACAAAACGCGTCAAATAAGATCGTTTAGATATTCATTTTTTTTATGAAAGTGAAATAGCAAGGATAGGTTGTCATATATACACTTGGAGTGACCGTGTATGAGTAACAATAATGAAAAGACATTTTTATCAGGAGAAATCCTGAGTGGGTCATATGTACCGCAGCAAGAGGTAACCAGCGCATCGGGCATTTCTAGTGCCGAGATCGAGGCTGGAAAACCCTTAAAACGTGCCATGACCAAACGTCATTTGGTCATGATTTCATTGGGTGGAGCAATCGGAACCGGATTGTTTCTAGGTTCTGGTGATGTCATTTCTCAGGCGGGTCCCGTTGGTGCAATTATTTCCTATTTTCTGGGTGGCGTAATCGCCTATATGGTCATGTTATGTTTGGGTGAGTTGGCCGTACATATGCCTGTTTCTGGTTCATTTGGTGAGTATGCCAGAACATATATTGGACCAGGCACAGGCTATATGATTACTTGGTTGTATTGGTTGACTTGGACCGCAACTTTAGGGACTGAATTTACCGCTGCGGCATTGCTGATGCAGGAGTGGTTTCCTTCCGTTTCGATGTGGACATGGACTTTGCTGTTTGCTGGGTTGGTCTTTAGTTTGAATGTCAGTTCTACTCGATTATTTGCTGAGTCTGAATTCTGGTTATCCTTGGTTAAAGTGCTGACCATTATCTGTTTTATTGGTTTAGGCTTAGCTGCGATCTTTGGCTTTATTTCTTATCATGGGCATGAGTCTGCACCATTATTTAGTAAGCTCACTGAACACGGCTGGTTTCCCCATGGTATTTTTCCAATTTTTGCAACAATGTTGATTGTAAATTTTGCCTTTTCGGGAACTGAATTGATTGGGGTTGCAGCAGGTGAGGCAGAAGAGCCAGCAAAAACGGTACCCAAGGCAATCAATGCTGCAATTTGGCGCTTATTGATTTTCTTTGTCGGTACCATTGTGGTGATCTGCGCACTCCTTCCTTTTGAAATGGCGGGCCTTAATTCAAATAGCGTGAGTAATAGTCCATTCGTTACGGTATTTAATTATATTGGCATCGCATATGCAGAAGATATCATCCGTTTTGTTATTATTACCGCACTTTTATCCGCAGCGAACTCGGGTTTATTTGCTGCATCACGTATGATGTGGTCACTCTCGGCAAAGAATCAGTTACCGAAAGTTTTCTCCAAATTAACCCGCTCCGGAACACCAATTGTTGCGATTATTGTGACCATGTTTGGGGCAATTCCAGGTCTGTTATCGGAACATTTTGCACCTGAAACAATTTTCAAGAATTTATTGGGGGTTGCTGCCTTTACGATGGTAGTGGTGTGGATTTCGATTTGTGTATGCCAGTTTAATTTTCGCAGACAATGGATTAAATCAGGCAAAACGGTGAAAGATCTTAAGTTTGCTGCGCCATTATTTCCATTAACACCGATTTTAGGTGGCCTATTTTGTGTGATTACCTGTATTAGTATGGTCACAGACCCATCGATGCAGGTTGGCTTTATCTGTTGTATTTTGTTCATTATCGCGTGCTATGCAAGCTACTATATGTTTTATAAAGAAAAAATTAGTTAAATCATAATATTATTTAAAAAGACTAGACGAGTAAGATTGCGGTAGTTGTGCAATTTTATTCGTTTTTTTATTGTACGTAGGGATGCACAATACCGTATTCATCAGTAAACTTGTGTGATTAGATGACTGAATTGATTTAGATAATTTGTTTATATATTGTGTAAGAATGACCATGATGCGTTGTGATTACAAAAATAAGCGGTATAACAGAACTTAAGTCGGTTTTTTTAATCATAGCGAGTCTTTGAAATGGGCATGACTGCATGGCGAATAAAAATAATCAGCCTTTAGCAATAGGCCAAAAAGTCATCTTAAGTGAATTAGCAGCTTGTGAAGAATGCGATGCAATTTACCGTAAGATTGATCTTTTACCCAATGAGCGAGCTTACTGCACCTGTTGTGGGGCAGAGTTGTATCGAAGAAGCCGTTCATTTTCGTCTTTGCTGGCCTTGGTATTAACTGCATTGATTGTTTTTGTGATTGCGAATAGCTTTCCCATTGTGATTGTTGAGTTGCAAGGCAATACCTCACAAACCACCTTAATGGGTGCAGCATGGACCATGTTTCATATTGATCGTGCCTTGGTCGGTGTGCTGATTCTAATTACCACCTTTATTGTGCCTTTGATTGAATTGTTATTACTCAGCTATGTTCTTGCTTGTATTAGTTTCTGGAAACGTAGACCTGCATATTTAATTCCTGCACTGCGTATATTATTCCTGTTTCGGACATGGGGAATGGTGGAAGTGTTTTTAATCGGTGTACTGGTAACATTGGTTAAACTGGTAGGAATGGTGACAGTTATTCCAGGCATTGCACTCTGGGCCTTTACCTTGCTCAGCGTACTTTTGGTCTATATTGCCTCACTTAAGATTAAAGATCTCTGGAATGAAGTGGATAGGAGTTTGGGATGAAGCAGGACCAAGATCAGAACTCCGAAACATTTTCAATTGTAGAACAGCTTTCAGATGTTGATTTGCAGGTTAAAAACTATATTCGGGCAAAAGATATCGGGCTAGTTCAATGCCATTGTTGTGGATTACTTAACCAAGTTGATGCTCATGCTAATCAACATGGGCATGCACACTGCACCCGATGTAAAAGTGTGTTGCATTCACGCAAGCCAGAAAGTTTAAACCGTACCTTTGCCTTGGTGGTTGCTGCTGCGATTTTATATATTCCTGCCAATGTTCTTCCGATGACCGTTACCGATTCTTTATTGGGCCGTCAGCAAGATACTATTATCAGTGGCGTGATTTATTTTTGGCAAAATAGTGATTATTTGGTCGCTGCGGTGATTTTTATGGCCAGTATCTTTATTCCGATTTTAAAATTACTGATTCTGATTTTTTTATTGGTTTCGGTATATATGCAATCCTCCTCCAAATGGCATTTTACCCCTGAACAATGTGCACTGATGTACCGTATTGTTGAGTTTATTGGACGGTGGTCTATGATCGATGTTTTTGTGGTTGCATTGCTGACTGCATTGATTCAAATTCAGTCACTGGCCACTATTTTGGCAGGACCCGGTGCAGTCGCCTTTGGTGCCGTTGTAGTATTAACCATGCTTGCTTCTCTCAGTTTCGACCCCAGAATTATTTGGGACAATTATTTCAAGGCGCAGCAGATGGACAGCCAGATACCCAAGCAGTTAAAAGCAAGCGTTGTTCATCCATTGAAAAGTTAAGATGAATTGTCCTATTTTTGACCAATAAAAGAATGATCACTATGTCAGAAAATACACACAATAGCCAAAATACTGAAGAGAACTCAATCGAGTTAACTCAGAACGATGCAGTATTTGCCGAGCCAGAAAAAAAGAAAGGGCGTTGGCGACCTGCATTGATTTGGCTGGTTCCCTTTGTTGCGCTTTTAATTGGGATTTCACTGGCGGCCAAAGCTGTCCTCGATACAGGTCCAACCATTGAAGTGTCTTTCCGTACCGCAGAGGGCCTAGTTGCGGGTAAAACCACTGTGCGTTATAAACAGGTCGATATTGGTTTGGTTCGCCAGATTGATCTTTCAGATGATCGTTCACATGTTATTGCCAAAATTGAACTACGCAAAGATGCCAGTAATTTTGCAGCCAAAGATTCACGCTTCTGGGTGGTGAGACCCAGAGTAGGAACTGGTGGGATTTCGGGTATCGATACTTTATTGTCTGGGGCCTATATTGAAGTCGATGGTGGAAAAGCAGAGCAAAAACAAGAGAATTTTACAGGGCTGGAAGTACCACCTGTGGTGTCTTCGGATATCCCTGGTAAAGTTTTTTTCCTCAAAGCACAAGATTTAGGTTCATTGGATATTGGTGCACCGATTTATTATCGTCGAATTAATGTCGGGCAGATTACGGCCTATAAATTAGCGGCAGATGGTAAAAGTGTGGAATTGCAAACTTTTATTCAATCGCCCTACGATAAATTTGTGACAACGGATGCCCGTTTCTGGCAGGCCAGCGGTGTCGATGTGACTTTAAATGCATCTGGATTTAATTTAGATACCCAATCGCTTGCCAGTATTGTGGCTGGTGGGATTGCATTTGGTTATCCAGAAAATTCGGCAGGAGCTATAGCACCTGACAACAGCTATTTTACTTTGTCTGATTCCCGCAAAGAGGCAATGAAAGAACCAGATGGTAAACCACGTCCAATTATTATGTACTTTGATCATTCGCTACGCGGCTTAACGGCTGGCGCACCGATTGACTTTATGGGGATTGAGATTGGTAATGTCAAATCAATCAATGTTGAGTTTGATCAGTCTTATACGCATTTAAGAATGCGCGTGGATGCAGTGATTTATCCATCGCGTTTGGCCCACGGTAAAGAGCTGGATCCAGATGGTGAAATTTTTAAATACTTCATTGAAAAAGGCTGGCGCGCGCAGATGCGGACGGGTAATTTATTAACAGGCCAGAACTATATTGCTTTTGATAAGTTTCCAAAAGCTAAAGCTGCATCTTTAATTATGCATGCAGATGGACGTGCCGAAGTGCCAACTACTGCAACAGAGTTGAGCGGTTTACAGGCGCAAGTTTCACAAATTGCCGATAAAGTCAGTAAGTTCCCACTCGAAGAGATTGGGCAGGATGTTCGTAAGACACTTAAGAATATGAATACCACCATTGAGTCAACCGACAAGTTGGTGAAACAGTTGGATGGCAAAGTTGCACCGGGCTTGCAAGCGACACTGAATGATGTGCGTAAAACCATGCAATCTAGTGAGTCGATTTTATCTAGTGACGCGCCGATGCAACAGGATGTGCGTAAAGCTTTACAACAAATGACCAGAGCAGCCGCATCCTTGCAATTAATGGCGGATTATATTGAACAGCATCCTGAATCATTGATTCGTGGTAAAAAAACAGAGGCAGACAAGAAATGATCAACAGCACAGTCAAACCACTATTGATGGTTTCATCGAAAATCAGTCTCTTGTCCATGGCTTTATTGTTGGCTGCATGTTCAAGTACGCCTACGCCAAATTATTATACCTTGGCAAGCAAAGTCTCACCTTTGGCAAATTCGAAGGTGCGTGTGATCGAGGTTCTGCCTGTTGGTTTGCCTGATCGTATCAATCGTGCGCCGATCGTAGTGCAGGATGCTGCGGGTAAATCACGAATTTTAGAGAACGAGCGCTGGACCTCAACGTTGGGTGCGGAGTTAAGAGACAATTTGTCAGCCGGTTTGCAGCAAAAGCTTGGCGCGGTCGATCGTTATAATAGCGGTATGGCAGGCGGTAAAGTGTCTTATCGGGTTGCGACTGATTTTTCCCATTTTGATGTTGTCACTGCTGATGCTACCAAGAAAAATGTAGAGGTCGCTGTGGCTTGGATTATTAAACGTAATGATCCCAATATCACTTTGGATCAAAATTCAAATCAAAATCAGCAGTTGGCGTGTCGGATGAGCTTTAGTCAACCGATACAGGATCATAATGATTCAATGCAGAATATTGTGAGTGCAGTTAGTGGATCATTGAGCAGAGTTGTTGACGCCATTGCACTGTCAATTATGGCCTCGGATTCGAAAACTCAAACCAACATCAATGGGGTGATTTGTTCATAATCTAGATGAAATATGGTGGAAATGGAGCATAGATGTTCACTTAACGTTTTAATCTTTATATCCATCTAGTGCTTTAATATTGTTTTAAGTTGTTCTCTTTAAGTTACAGCTCATACGAATAGTCTATTCGCTTTTAGCTAAATCAGAGCATTAAAGAGAGTATAACAATGAATCAATGTGTGATGAGCGCAAAAAATATTATTCGTGGTAAGCACCACCCAGAGTTTTTGCAGGAAGAAGTTTTAACCGATATTTTTGTCCAGACTGCGCAACGCCTCCCTCAAAAGACTGCCCTGATCGAAGCAGAGCAACAGATCAGTTATGCCGAGTTATATCAGCAAGCACTGGTCATGGCACAGCACTTAACCTTGAAGGGGGTTAAAGCGGGAGATATTGTTGGCTTGTGGTTACCGCGAGGAATTGAATTATTAAAATCCCAATTGGCGATCTGCCTTAGTGGCGCTGCATGGTTGCCTTTTGATATGGATACCCCGGCAGACCGGATTGCAGTGTGTCTTGACGATGCTGCGGCAGTCGGCATGATCACCACCGATGAGTGGTATGAACATTTGGCTGAAGTCCCACAAAGCAAGTGGACCAATACCGAATTACAACGCCCACTCGATCAGGCGGTTGAACTCGCCAGAACCACACCTGAGCAACCCGCCTATATTATTTATACCTCAGGTTCGACAGGTAAACCGAAAGGGATTGTCATTACCCAGAAGAATATTTGCCATTTCCTGCGTAGTGAAAACAGTATCCTGGGCATTCAGGAGCAAGACAAGGTCTATCAAGGCTTCTCAGTGGCTTTTGACATGTCTTTTGAGGAAATCTGGCTGTCTTATCTGGTCGGTGCAACATTGTGGATAGCACCTAAATCACTGGTCAGTGATCCAGAACGCCTGTGTAAAACCTTGCAACAGCAACAGATCACGGTTCTACATGCGGTGCCAACATTATTGGCTTTATTCCCGGAAGATGTACCGAATCTGCGCATCATCAATCTGGGTGGAGAAATGTGCCCGGATTCACTGGTCGATCGCTGGGCCTTAGCTCACCACCAAATGTTTAACACCTATGGGCCAACTGAAACCACGGTCTCTGCCAGTCTGGAACTGTTGCAGCGTGGCAAACCAGTGACCATTGGCAAGCCTTTACCCAACTATGGCATGCTGGTCATCAATGCGGAGCGCGAATTGTTGCCGCAAGGAGAAACAGGGGAACTATGTATCTTTGGACCAAGTGTGGCCCCTGGCTATCTCGGACGTCCTGATCTGACCGCAGATAAATTTATTCAGAATCCATGGGCCAGTAACCCTGATGAAGAAAACCTGTATCGCACTGGGGATCTGGCCAAAATCGATGAATTTGGTCAGGTACATTGCTTAGGCCGTGCCGACGATCAGGTTAAAATCCGCGGCTTCCGGGTTGAACTCGGTGAGATTGAAGCTGCGTTATGTGATCTGGATGGCATTGGCACCGCAGCCGTAATTCTACGTGCTGAAGACGGTATTGATCAGTTGATTGCCTTCATTGCTCCTGAAATTGATGCCCAACAGGCCATTGAAATTAAACAGCTGCGTCATCACCTCAGTCAGCGCTTGCCACCTTATATGGTGCCGAACCGCTTTGAAGTGATTGAAGAAGTACCACGCTTATTGTCAGGAAAAATTGACCGTAAGGCACTGAAAGCACGTCCATTAACCAGTGTGGTCGATCGGAGCGAATCAGATCAGCCGCAGAATCAGGCCGAAGAAATCTTATTTGGCATACTCAATCGTTTATTTCCAAATATCCCGATTAAATTAGATGCAGACTTCTTTGACGATCTCGGTGGACATTCACTGCTGGCTGCTGTACTGATTTCCAACCTACGCGAGCACCCTGAATACAGTCACCTAACCATTCAAAGCCTGTATCAGGCTCGCAGAGTGGGTGCCATTGCCGCACTGATGCTGGAACAACCTGAAGCATCATTATTCGATAGCCAGCTTGGGCAGGATAATCCACGGAATACCCGCTATAAATGGCTGTGTGGTCTGGCACAATTGGTGACGATTCCAGTGCTGATTTCGATCAACATCTTACAATGGCTGGCTCCGTTCTTTACCTACCATTATTTTACCGGCGGTACCCGAGACACCATTCCATCGGCGATTCTATTGTCATTACTGGTCTATATAACGGTGATTCTTGCCAGCTTTGCGCTGTCGATTACCGTAAAACGGGTGTTATTACTCGGGATACCAGCAGGGCGTTACCCACTCTGGGGAATGACCTATTTCCGTTGGTGGCTGGCGGACCGAATCAGCAGCATTTCACCTGTATATCTCTTATCGGGTTCCACCTTGCTGAATCTCTACCTCAAGGCACTGGGCGCAAAGATTGGCCATGATGTCAACATCAGTTCCGTACATATCCGGATGCCATCTTTATTGACCATTGAAGATGGGGTCAGTATTGGTTCCAATGTCAATCTAGAGAATGCCAAAGTTGAACATGGTCATCTGGTATTGGGCTCAATCCAGCTCAAACAAGACAGTTATGTTGGTTCCTATGCCGTTCTGGAAGAAAATACCGTATTAGAACCCCGTGCTCATGTAAATGCCTTAACTGCGATTGAATATGACACCACAGTGCCAGCAGGGGAAATCTGGGACGGTACACCTGCGAAGAAAATTGGCCATGTTGACAGCCTGGAGCCATTGGCTGCACGCCCAAAACTGTCGTTTATCCGCAAAATCTCAGAATATGCCTACTATGCAATCAGTGCCTTATTCATTGCCTGTATCTTTTTTATCCCGATCTTTCCAAGCTTCCTGTTGGTGGACTGGTTAGATGTCAATATTTTTAATATTGATTCGAACAACCACTTACAGATTGCATTGTACTATTTCATTCTGGCGATTCCAGCCAGTGCGATGATGATGGTAATTACCGCACTGATCTCTTCGGTCTTACGCAAAGTGGCTTTGCCGCGTTTAGAGACTGGCAGCTATGCCATTCATGGTGGTACTTATTACCGTAAATGGTTTGCATCACAGATTCTGGAAACCAGTTTACAAACCCTGCATGGTTTATTCGCCACCATTTACGCACCGACCTGGTTCCGTTTGTTGGGTGCCAAAGTCGGTAAGAACACTGAAATCTCAACAGCAAATGGAGTAATTCCTGAAATGCTGACCTTGGGAGAGGAAAGCTTTATTGCCGATGCCGTGATGTTGGGGATGAGGAAATCAAGGGTGGCTGGATGACCTTAAAATCGACCCAGATTGGTAACCGCAGCTTTGTGGGGAATAGTGCCTATATCGCGGATGGGACGGTATTACCGGACAATGTGTTGATTGGGGTGCAATCCAAAACACCAGATAACCGAGAAATGTATTCAGGTCAAACCTGGTTTGGTTCTCCACCTTTACTGCTGCCTGCACGTGAAGCCGCAGAACAATATCCAGATCACCTGACCTTTCAGCCGAGTTTCAAACGACGTCTGATGCGTGGTTTGATTGAAGGTCTACGGATCGTATTACCGGCAGCGCTGGCGATTGGTGTGGGTTATATGATCGTATTGGAAATTATCGATGTGATTAATAACTACAATATCGCGACAGGGCTATTGGCCTTGACTTTGGCGGGGTTACTCTATGGAGTGGGCTGCTTTGTGATCGTGGCGTTATTGAAGTGGATTCTAATTGGACGTTACCAACCACGTTCAGCACCGATGTGGACCATGTTTGTCTGGTTAAGTGAAGGGGTGACCAGTTTATATGAAGCGGTTGCCATCCCGAACTTCCTGAACTATCTCAGAGGCACACCAATGTTACCGTTCTTCCTGCGCCTGTTAGGGGTACGTATAGGTAAGGATGTGTATATGGATAGTGCAGATATCACTGAGTTTGACTGTGTTGAGATTGGAGATCGAGCGGAGTTTAACAGTTTCTCTGGTCCACAGACGCACTTATTTGAAGACCGAATCATGAAAATTGGTCAGGTGAAAGTGGGCAATGATGTGGTGGTGAATGCGCGCAGTATTATTTTATATAATGCCAATGTGAGTCATCATGCGGTATTGGGTCCACTGACCCTGGTGATGAAGGGTGAGAACATTCCAGCTAAATCGGCTTGGATTGGTTCACCTGCTGTGCCTTGGAGACATCAATAAGTTTATAACTAGCCAAACATATGAAAGGGGTAAGCAGCGCAAGTGCTTATCCCTTTTTCTTAGATGTTTTAAAGAACGTGGTCATGTCATAACAATACTTAATGTGCTGTTGAGGCTGGTTTGGTTTTAAAGAACATGAGACACATTACAATAAAAGCCAATAACACGAATGAAGCACCGAATCGACTTAAATCAAGGCCCCCATGATCCAGTGGTTTATCAAGGAAATCTCCTAGGACAGCACCTAAAGGTCTTGTGAGAACGAAGGCGGACCAGAAAAGTAAGGTTCTTGAGATTTGAGTCCAGTAATAAAATGCAGCTAGCATTAAGAGGAGAGAACCAAAGATCAATGCCGAGGCGGTATAACCCAATCCTTGCGTATCAGCTGTCCAGTCTCCCAAAGCGGTGCCTAAGGTTTGTGAAAACATGATGGTGATCCAATAAAAAGCTTCACTTTTTGTAGACTGAACGCTATTAACTGCAATATTTCCACAACTCTGATACCAGACTGCCAGAGAAGCAAGTAATAAAATAAGAAGCAGTGTACTGCCTCCGAAATAGCCGATTCCTAAAGAGCGATCCACAAAATCTGCGATGGTGGTGCCGAGTGTAGTGGTGGAAATGATTGTTGCCCAATATAAGAAAGGTTTGTATTGTCTGGCTTTCATTTGCAATGCAACAAAGCCAATGAAAATAATAGAGAAAATACAGGTGCTTAAGATATAACCAAAATTAAGCGACATAGATAAAGCATCACCCGCTGTTTCACCCAGCGTGGTTGCTGCAATTTTTATGATCCAGAAGATGAGGGTAACTTCAGGAACTTTGCTAAATGTCTGACTGAGCGTATTTTTATCCATTATTCACTCCAATTTGAGGGTGAGTAAAATTTAGCCTTTTTTATTAATTCAGGCTTAAGCTTAAATTGTAATTTTATTCAAAATTTTAGAATCTTTAATTTTAGTTTAAGGTGGACTTCTTATATTTTAGCGTCAAATCATCATGGAACGATTGGCGATGTCAATTGAAGCTATCGATATTCGTTTATTTAACTGGATAAACGCTACTGCAACACAAAACCCTATTTTAGATAAAATTGCATTATTTTCTTCACATAATTTAATTGCAGTTTTATTTATATTTTTAATTGTCTCTTTATTTTTTAAGGATAAGGCATATAAAGGGCAGTTTATAAAAACGTTGATTACAGTGTTGGCTTCTTTATTGGTGACACAACTGATTCATGCCGTGTATTACCATCCACGTCCTTTTGATCTTGGGATTGGGCATATCTTGACAGGGCATGGTTCATCTTCATCATTTCCAAGTCAGCATACCTTAACAGTCATGACGATTGCTTTTTCATACTTGCTCTCAGGCTACCGAAAAATTGGCAGTATGGCACTTTTACTGGGCGTCATTGTGGGCTGGTCAAGAGTTTATATTGGTGTCCACTTTCCTTTTGATATATTAGGTTCATTTGTTATTGCTTTTATACTTGTATTAATTATGAATCTGGTTTTCAAAGAGTTTATTTTAAAATTCAGGAAACCCGTTTCTATATCCCTAGCTAAATAAAGTTATTTAAGCAGAGGTAGAGATTGAAGAGTCGATTTTAGATATTACTTATAATTGAATATAACACCAAAACCTGTGCAACCATATAAAAATGCACAGGTTTATCTATTTTTAGAGCAGTGGAATAATAACCAGATGCATTAAGAGTCCTCAGATTTAGCAGTTAATTGCCCTTCAGCTGTTAGTTGATCGGCCATTTCTTTGGTTTTTCTTAAGCCTGGCATACGGTATTCGGTATGGCCATAGTCTTTGATGGATTTCCAACGACCACCCCATGTTAAGCCAACAGATTCAGCAACTTGTCCGTAAAGTTCATAACCCCGCATTGCCCATGGATCACGTTCCGAGATAACCACTTTACCATTCCGTTTAAAGGCAACATCTGCGGCTAAGCCAAATTGATGATAACTTTGATAGCCTTTGGCACGTGTTGTGTTCGGGTTACCCGCTAACATATTTTGGCGATTTGGACTGCGATAGCCTTCAAGTAAAACCAGTTCATAACCATGCTGCTCTTTCATAATTTTGAACACCATGAGCAAGCGCTGTTTATAACGTGGATTAATTTTATCCCATTTACGATCAACCAAAGACGAATCTAAACTGCCATGCGAATGAGTCAGTGGAATTTCAATCTGAGACGCATCAATACTTGGATCAGTTGGGTGTTGCGCCTGATAAGCTTGTTCAAGACGAGTGGCTTCCACAATTGCATCTTGAATAAGGGTTTCATCTACTTCTGGTGGCGGGCTTAACATTTCACCATTGAGTAGGCTATAAATTTGTGGATCTGTTTCTTTTAGGTATTCTGCCTCTATACGTGTGGAGTTGATCGGACGTGTAAAAGCAAAAATGAGGATACTTGCAAATAAAAAGAAACCCGCAACTAAAATCCACCATTGTTGCAAATGCCAATGTGATTGCAGTCTGTCTGGTGAAGCTGCTTGGTGCATATTTTCCGCAAACTGCATGGCATTTACGATTTTCTTTTTGCTACTTGGCAATAAGGATTGCAGGAACTGTTTGGATTTATAACGCAACTCATGAGACATGAGCAGTGTTAATCCGATCGCAACCGCGATGAAGCAGAAAAAGATAAACCAGATCATGTGTTATTTCAGTTCATTCACAGCAAATGGTTTCTGAGTGACTTTGATTTGCACAGTTGCATCAGGTGCTTCGGCTTCAGGTTCTACCGTTTTTGGAGACGCTGCTTTGACTGGCTGAGATGCGGGTTTAACAACTTTATTGGTCGTCGGTAGTTCATTTTTAGTTGCTACAGGTTTTGCAGGTGCTGACGGCTGGATTGCTTTGCTATTCGGTTCATTCGCAAAAGGTGAAATTTGTTGACCAGTACGGACAGGCGCAGTGGGTGGAGGCGTGCGCTGGAAAAATTTATTTAAATCATTACTGCCTGGCTGAGCAAACCCATTGTCTTCTGCTGATTCGGCTGTTTCATGATGAACAGGCATGGGTTCTTCAGAACTATGAGATGGCACTTTTGCATGAGGTTGGATATTTGTATTTTCGTCCACGGTCTGTTCTTGTTCTAGTGGTACTGCTTCAACTGTATTTGAGTCCGTAACAAACAGAAAGAAAATCAGCGAGGTAAAAATAATCCCTGAAAGAAATCCAATCAGTAAATAAATTACAGGAGATAAGGTTTTTTTCTTATTGGTCTGTAATATGCGTAAAGAAGTTGTTCTTTCCTGAGTCATACGTTATCAACTAAGGTAAATGGATGGTGATATGTGCTTCTTCAGCAGGTGCTGAAATCACATTTTGATAAGGGTTTAGGGCATTGTGATTCTGCTTGGACAGCATGAATTTCAAGCCTGCAAAAGTCAGGGCAGCAAAGATTAATAAAAAGATCAAAATCCAGAAAAATGGCAACTCGTGATGGATAATATGTTTGATATGATCAGGGATCGCTGCGAATGGCGAGAATGCCGCTTTTTTGCCTTTGAGGTAGTCAATTTCATCGCCCACGCGTGCAACCAAATGGTTTAAACTTTCCACTGATTCCAGGCGATATTTTCCCTGAAAGCCAAGTAGCAAGCAGTAGTGAAATACTTCAAGCGATGCTAAGCGCTCTTTACCACGACTACGGAGTTGTTCCAAGATTTCAAAAAAACGATAACCAGCCAATTGAGAGCCAAATAAGCTCAATTGCAATGGGCTGATCAGCCAGGAATTTTGCAAATTAAAATAAGCAGCATCTTGTTGTGTGGCAATGGTTTCGTCAATCAGGGCACAAAAAGCATATTTGGCATCATGAATATCGTCAGCAGAAAATTGTAAACGCTTGGCCTGTTGTTCAAAACGATTGAGTAAGTCGACAATCTTTTCGCGAAAATCACTTGGATTTGTCGGGATATAACGATTACGAAGTAAAAAAACCAGATAGAACCCATCATGTAAGAGGTCAATCAAGTTGGTTGCTTGCGCTTTATTCTGTGGTTGATCAGCGGTAGGTAAACCTGAACCAATTTTTCCATCATCAAATAAAGAGGGGATGCCAGTGGGTTGAGTCATTGTTGTTCTCTTAACTATTCATTACCGCAATGAGTTCAATACTTATATCTTGGAATCCAGCAGGTACATAAACACAGATGGACTCTGACTCAAGCATACGTTGATAGAGTTCGTGATGCGGCTCGATTTCAAAATAGCTGACACCAGAACGTACAGGAATTGCAGTAGGTACTTGCATTAAATGATGGAGTGGAACAGCAGGAAGCGCAGCAATGACACGCTGTTCTACATCAATGGTACTACCCACTTTGAAACGCAAAGGTACAATTTGAATCAGTTCATGGGTTTGCATCATACTGCTCGACACAGCAATATAAAGACGCGTATCACGGGTAATTTTGTCTGACTCAAGACTGCCCACCCAATAGGATGGTCGCGTTTCTTTCAAGGCGATACTGAAGTAGCGGCTTGAAATAATGGTATCCAATAAATCTCTTAAGATCAGGTCAAGCTGCTGAAAGCTGTCTTGTAGTTGATGATGTTTATAATGAGGCAGATGATCGACATCATAAGCGGTCGAGAAGGTCAGCAATGAACCTGTTAAACGCAATAATTCTGAAAATAAACGTTCTGGGTGAATCAATGGATATTGGAGTAAATGGTTCAATCCGGCATAGGCGGTATTTAAGGCATTGATCAACCAGAAGGAAACGATATCTCCTGAACGGAATTCAATCAGTTTTTGTTCGTTTTCACGGTTATTGCTCTGAATGGTTTTAATTTTGGCCTTAATGACATTGAGCGTACGCTTTAGGTTATTAATCAGAGATTCAGAAGCTGCAATATGTAAAATCGGTGGAATAAACTTGTTGTCTAACTCGAAGTGCCCCGAGCTTTGACGCTTAATTTTACCCACAGGAATATATAAGAAACCATCTAAATTCTGACTCGGCTGAATATGTTGCTCTAACAATTTAAATTCAGCACGACGACGCAATAGATTCAGCTCAGCTGGACTGGCATCGGTAAACAGGTCGTGTGTTTCTGTCAAATAGTTGTGGTAACGACTCGACACAGCACGTGTTTCATCTGCGATATTTTTCTTATTGGCTTGCAGGATGGGTAATGCGAGATAAACCGTCATTTCACCTTGTAGATTGAGGTCATCTAACAATAATGGTTCTGGCAATAAATCTTGGGCTGGTGCATGATAAATTTCACCATCTTGCCAAATAATTTCGACTTCTTGTAAAGCGAGAATATGGGTAGAGAGTTGAACTTCATCAAATTTTAATTTCTGGACACCATAAGCATGTGGAATCATCGCCCGAATGGTATGATTCAAACGTTGTTCATGATAGGTATCTTGGATCTGAAAATGCTGGGGACGTAAAAATAAACCTTCACCCCAAAGAATCTTTTCTGCTTTAAACATATTCAATTACCAACAATTATTCGTATTCATTCTTTGGCTGAACACCGAGGGTGTCCTGCAACATTTGTAAAGGATGTTCATCCTTAATCACTTGGGTTAACCACTCATGCAGTGGCATTTGGCTCCACTTGATGGTTTTTTGCAACATATAGCTAACGGGGCTGTGTGGCTCATTCTTTTCGAAATAAGTGGCAATTTCTTGCAATACACGCATTGCTTGTTCGCGATTTTCAATATGCGATTGAACTTGCGGCTGGAAAGACAGCTGATTTTGGGGGGCAGAAGATTGTGTCGTCACGTGTTGTACCATCGGTGTTGTCGATGTTTCAATTTCTGTAATTGCTGTTTGTGTTATTTGCTCAAACAACTCGGTTTTATAAATCTTTTTCAGCGTGATATGAATGGTATCAAGACTTGAATCAATCGCTGCGAAACTTGGTGAATCTAGACCCAGTAAACCATCTAAAACTTGTTTCAGCGTTGCCCATTGCTGCAAAATTTCATTAAAACGTTGGTAGTTTTGACGTTGAAAGTTTTTATCAGTATTGGAGAGGGCTTGTTCAAACTGCTCTAACTCAGAGGGACTATTTGAACCTTCAAAATCATCACTTTGCTTACGACGAATATTCTGATGATAAAGAAAATTATCATAATCAAGTAAATGATAAAAAGGCGCATGGTTAATTAACGCTACTTTTTTGATCAGCAAAGGGAGCTGATTAATAAGCCCTTGTAATAACCCAATACGTTGGTCTAAATCATCATCTTCGACTTCAGGGTGCAGGGTTAACCAATATTGTTCTAGTATACGGTGGCTGAGTTCCAGACTTTTACTAATGCCTTCAAAGCCATACAGGTTGGCCCAGGCTTCAGAAAGCCAAGTCAGCAAACGGATATCTTTACTTTTCGATTGCAGTAAATCCATTGAGGTATTTGCGACAAAGTCCCAATCCGCCTGTTTGGGTTCAGTCACCCAATCCCCTTGATCAAGCAACACATCATCTTGGGTTTTTGCTTTTTTAATGGCATGGAACTCATTGGAGAAGGAGTAATCCTCACCACATGGTGACTGCTCATTAATCGGCGTAAGTAAAGATATAATATCCATATGCATCACAAATTTGGCTCAATCTTAAAATTTTAAACTTCAGCTTTGGCTTTTTTACTTGAACGTTTCTTGGTGGTTTTTTCTGCCGGATCCAATTGATAGATAATTTCATCATCCTTGGTATCAATCACAATCGACTTCGGTAATTTGTGCTCGGCCAAAGCGACTAAAATTTCTGTTGCCAAAGCAGGAAGAACGGTCGAATTGAGGATGTTGTCCACATTACGCGCACCGCTATCAACCTCAGTACAACGGTTTAATAGCAATTCAATTAAATCATCTGAATATTGAACCTGTGTTGCATATTGTTTTTCAATACGGGCAACGATTTTCCCAAGTTTGTGTTTGATGATGCGAACTAAAAGTTCATCATGCAATGGCAAGTAAGGCACGATACGCATACGGCCAATAAATGCTGGCTTAAACTGTTTATACAAACTTGGTTTCAAATGCTCGATCAAATCTTCGGCATGTGGCCAGTCTTCTACAGGCTGATTTAAACAGGCCTGCATGATGGCACTTGAACCGGTATTCGAGGTCAGCAAAATAGTGGTGTTTTTAAAGTCGATCACGCGACCCTCGCCATCTTCCAGCATCCCTTTATCGAAGACTTGATAAAATAATTCTTGTACATCACTGTGGGCTTTTTCAACCTCGTCTAACAGTACAACACTATAGGGGTTGCGACGAACGGCTTCAGTGAGAACGCCACCTTGACCATAGCCGACATAACCAGGAGGTGCACCTTTTAAGGATGAAACAGTGTGTGCTTCCTGATATTCAGACATATTGATGGTGATCAGGTGTTGTTCACCCCCATACAACTCATTGGCGAGAGCAAGGGCAGTTTCAGTTTTACCTACTCCGCTTGGGCCAACCAGTAGGAATACACCTTGTGGTTTGTTCGGATCTTCTAATTTGGCTTTAGAGGTTTTAATACCTTGCACGAGTTGGGTGAGGGCATAGTCTTGGCCCATCACGCGTTCGCCCAGTTTATCCTCAAGGCTTAGAATTTGTTTGATTTCATCATTGACCATCTTGCCAACAGGAATACCAGTCCAGTCAGAAATAATTTCATTGATGATTTGGGCATTTACACGTTCAAACACTAAAGGCGTTTGACCTTGTAACTGAGCTAAATCCGCTCTCAATGTCGCAATTTGTGCTTTATGGTCTTGTTCTGCTTGTGCATTCAGCGCTTGAATCTGTTTCACCAAAGCAAGCTCTTGTTGCCATTTGCTTTCAGTGGTTTGAATCTCTTTTCCCAAGTCTGCAAGTTGCAGATCCAGTTCCTGTAAGCGTTCATGATGAATAGGGAACTGTTGATGTTCATTGTTAATAATCTGATGTTCTAGCTTGAGATTGTGCTGTTGTGCTTTGAGTTGATCTAGAACAACGGGTTGAGCATTTTGCGTCAGTGCAACACGAGCCGAAGCGGTATCCAGTACGCTTACTGCTTTATCTGGGAGTTGGCGGCCACTGATATAACGGTGTGATGCTTGAACGGCCGTAACAATGGCCTGATCATCAATCTGAAGGTTGAAGTGACTTTGCATGACTGGAATCATGGCACGTAACATATCGATCGCTACTTCTTCCGTTGGTTCTTCAACTTTAACCACTTGGAAACGACGACTCAGTGCAGCATCTTTTTCAAAGTATTGTTTGTATTCAGCCCAAGTCGTTGCCGCAATTGTTCTTAATTCACCGCGCGCTAAAGCGGGTTTGAGTAAGTTGGCAGCATCATTTTGTCCAGCCTGACCACCAGCACCAATCATGGTGTGTGCTTCATCAATGAACAAAATAATAGGATGAGCAGAGGCCTGTACTTCTTGAATCACCTGTTTTAAACGATTCTCGAATTCTCCTTTGACACTGGCACCAGCTTGCAACAAGCCCATGTCTAAAACATGTAGGTGAACATTTCTAAGTGCTTCAGGAACCAGACCCTGTGCAATTTTTAAGGCCAGACCTTCAACCACGGCAGTTTTACCCACACCCGGTTCACCCGTCAAAATCGGATTGTTCTGACGGCGACGCATCAGGATGTCGAGCATCAGACGAATTTCAAATTCGCGACCAATGACAGGGTCAATGCCGCCTTGTTTGGCTTTTTCAGTCAAATTAATCGTGTACTGATCGAGCGCTGGGGTTTTGGCTGAAGTTACAGTGGATTCAGGATCTGCCGTTTGTTCAGTTGTTGTAGCGGAATTTTCGATTTGTGGTTGTTCACTGCTTTTCCCACAAAGATCGAGAAACTTGTGCTTCATGGTATCGATGGGGAAGCGTTCAAATAAACTTGAAGCTCTAAAAGCGATTTGTTGTAAATCGGGTGCGGTCAATAATGCAATTAATAAATGACTACTCCGAATCAAAGGCGTCTGTTCTGCTGAAGCGAGTAACCACGCTTGTTCAAATAACCGAACAATTGATTTTGCAAAGATTGGCGTACGAGTATTACCTTTTGGTAATGAAGCAATTGTTTCTTTTAAATCAGTAGTTAAGGCATCTGAAGAGATATTATTTTTTTAAGAGAATATGTAAATCATTGACTATATTTTGATTTAATAGTTCAACAAATAGATGTTCAATTTCAATCTCATAATTCAATTGGTTAATACAATAATTCGCAGATTTTTCTAATGCGGTACGAGTAGGAGGTGATAGTTTTGTAATTAAAACCTTTAAGTTACTCATTTATTACTCACAATAATTTTTAAATACCAAGCCCTATTCGCTGAGTTCTAGCTTGATATGGTTGTTTTCTATTGAAAATATTTTTTGAATAAAATCAAAAACTTGGTGTATCTTTGTGCGAATATACAGATTATTCTACAACAAAAATGTCACATTTAAACAAAAATGCACGCGTTTTAAGTTTTTTTACAAGAATGTCTGTCATGAAAATTTAATAATGTTAATAAACGTAACTAGTATTGACTTTATATGTGTTTTTTGTTAAATTCGCGGAAATGATGTAAATGTACAAAAATTGACGAGTAAGAGGGTTTTTAACAATAATTGTCAGCTCTTCAATTATAAGTTAAATAATATGAGGCATATTTTGAAAAAGGTATTGTAATATCAATTCTTTGTATAACAACGAGTTTAATCGGTAATGCAGTTTATGCTGATGATCAACCAGTAAAACCAATTAAATTAAAAAGTAAATGCATTAAACAGTATCCTTTGGCAGCAAACCAAACGGATCATACCCTCTTGGATCTTTATCAGCAGGCTTGTGATAAGGATAATGCTTCTCGTGTAAATGATTTATTAGCTCAAGCAGCAATGCGTATGTATGAATTAAAGCAACCGATGAATGCTTTAAAACTCGCGACGCAATTACAAGAGCAAAATGTACGTGGTACAACTTTAACAGATGTTACTTTTTTAGCCAGTGTTGAGATTGCCAATCAATCATTGCAACACATGCGTTCGAGTGAAATGCGTTATCTGAGTAATGAACTCACTTACCCACCTGCGAAACAGCTCAGCGATAACATTCGTGTTGCTTTACCTGCTCCAGATACCTCAACGAGCAAAGCAATTACTGATGAATCTTTAAAGAAAGAAATTCGAAATACGTCAAGCAATAACACAACGCGACGTACTACGAACAGAAAAGTACGTACAACTCAACCAACACGTAGTACTGTAACTCAAACAGTTGCACCGGTGAAACGTCAAACACCTGTAACACCTGCAGTTACGAAACAACCAAATACTGTTCAAAAGACAGGTTCGAATCCATTCGATTCGTTGAAATAATAATCAAGGGTGAAAAGTTATGGCAAAGAGAGAAAGCGTACAGAAGAAACTGCAACGCATACGTCCTCCTCGTGTACAACTCACATATGATGTTGAAGTTGGTGATGGTAAGGAATCAAAAGAACTTCCTTTTGTTGTTGGTGTGATGGGTGATTTCTCGGCAGCGTCTGAGTTAGAAAAAACCAAACTAAAAGACAAAAAATTTATCAATGTCGATTTAGATAATATCGATGAAGTGATGGAATCATTGGCACCACGCGCTGCGTTTCAGGTTCAGAATACCTTGACGGAAGAGGGTGGTCGTATGTCTGTGGATTTAACCTTCAACTCGATGGAAGATTTTCGTCCAGAGCAGGTAGTACAACAGGTTGATCCATTGCGTAAATTGGTTGAAGCACGTGAGCGTTTAACTGATTTGCGTAACAAGATTTCTAACAGTGAACGTTTAGAAGACTTGTTGGATGAAGTATTAAAAAATACCGATCAAATCCGTCAGTTAAGTGCGGAGGCTGAAAATGAGTAATTTACAGGCTGCCGCTGCAGCAAGTGTAGAAACAGAGTCAGTGAATTTACTCGACTCAATCGTTGAGCAAAGCCGCATTGCACGTAATGACGATGAACATGTTCGTGCGAAAAGCCTAATTGGTGAGTTGGCAAAAGAGGTCATGGCAGGAACGATTACCGTTTCTGAAAATATGACCTTGTCAATTGACAAGCGTATTGCAGAAATTGATGCACTCATCTCGAATCAGCTGAGTGAAATTATGCACCACGAGCAATTCCAAAAGATTGAATCAACGTGGCGTGGACTCTACTATTTCTGTCAAGAAACACCATCTAATTCAATGATTAAAATTCGTATGTTAAATACGACCAAAAAAGAATTAGTAAAAGATTTCCAAGGCGCGACAGATTTCGATCAAAGTACCTTGTTTAAAAAGATTTATGAAGAAGAATACGGTTCATTTGGTGGTGCACCCTATGCGGCACTGATTGGTGACTTCGAATTTGATCGTACCCCATCAGATATGTATTTACTGGAACAAATCTCTCATGTTGCTGCTGCTGCACATGCCCCGTTTGTTTCAGCTGCAAGCCCAAGTATTTTAGGCCTTGAATCATTTACTGATATTGATCGTCCACGTGATGTTTCAAAAATCTTTGAAACAGCGGAATACGTTCAATGGCGTTCTTTCCGTGACAGCGAAGACTCTCGTTATGTGGCATTGACCATGCCACATGTCTTGGGCCGTTTGCCATACCATCCAAAAGAAGGTACTGCAACTGAAGGTTTCAACTTCATTGAAGATGTCTCTGGTGAAAACCATGATGATTATTTATGGATGAATGCGGCATATGCCTTCGGTACCCGTTTAACCAATGCATTTGATATGCATGGCTGGTGTGCTGCGATTCGTGGTGTAGAGGGTGGTGGTCTGGTTGAAGGCTTGCCAGTGCATACCTTCAAGACTTCAGATGGTGAAGTGGTATTTAAATGTCCAACTGAAATCGCAATCACTGACCGTCGTGAAAAAGAACTGAGTGATCTGGGCTTTATCCCGCTGGTACATTGTAAGAATACGGATTATGCAGCTTTCTTTGGCGCACAATCGGCTCAAAAACCTAAAAAATATGACAGTGATACGGCGAATGCAAACTCTGCACTTTCTAGCCAAATCCAATACATTATGGCGGTATCGCGCATTGCACATTATTTAAAAGCAATGATGCGTGACAAAGTGGGAAGTTTTGCATCTGCAGGCAATGTTGAAGCATTTTTAAATGAATGGCTCTCGCAATATGTCTTGCTAGATGATGGTGCATCTCAAGAAGCAAAAGCACAATATCCGCTTCGTGAGGCATCTGTAAAAGTTGTAGAAGACCCAGCTCAACCGGGTCACTACAAGTCTGTGGTTTTCTTAAGACCACATTTCCAGCTGGATGAGTTGTCGGTTTCTTTACGACTCGTGACTGAACTACCTCAGTCCTCAAATTAATAATGAGATCAGCTAGATAATAACTTTAAATAAAATAGAGGTAAATTTTAAATGAAAGATATATATGTTGAGTTTCGTGGTAAGTACAAGGTAGACGGAGAATCTCGCGATTCTGAACACAAAGGTTGGCTTGAAGTTAACTCTTGGGCTCATAACATTCGTCAACCTAAATCTGCGACTTCAAGTAGCGTAGGTGGCCATACAGCTGAACGTGTTGAACACTCAGACATGATCTTTGTTAAAGACTTGGATGCAACTAGTCCTAAACTTTGGGAAGCGTGTTCTGCGGGTTATACGTTTGATGAAGTACAGATCGATTACTACCGTGCCAATGGTGATAAACGTATCAAGTACTTACAAATCAAATTGAAACACGTTCTAGTTTCTAGCGTAACACCGACTGTAAACGAAGAAGGTGTTCCAACTGAAACATTTGGTTTGAAATACGCTGCTGTTGAGTGGACTTATAACCAACAAGACATTAACGGTACTGCGAAAGGTGCCGTGACGAAGAAATGGTCATTGTCTAATAACACAGCTTCATACGCTGCGTAATCGAGACTGTGATGTTCTAGTAGAGGTTAATAGTCGCCTATTAGCCTCTATTTTTCCAAGATGCCGTTCCTATAAAAATGAATTTAGATCATCTATATCCTTATGGATTCAGATCAACATTATTTGATCGTTTAGTACCAGAGCAAGAAGATTATTTAAGAGGGATGTCGATTCAGCAGTTACGAGAGTCGGTTGCTCGTGATTTGGAAGACTTATTGAATAGTCGGATCGCACAATTTGATTGTGATATGGATGAATATCCACTCGCAAAGAGATCAATTTTGCAGTTTGGAATTATTGATTTTGTTGGTTTATCAACAGCCAATCCATTGGATCGAGATAAAATTTGCCAGTCGATAGAGCAGTCTATTGCAGCACATGAGCCGAGATTGCGGCAGATCAAAGTTGAAATGTTATTGGATGGGCACAATATGGGGTCACTTTGTTTAAGTATCCAAGCTTATTTAAATATCCATCCTTTGTACGAGCCGGTGTTCTTCGACGCTTTACTTAAGCCGACAACACAACAATATGTTATTTCTGCCAGAACTTAGTGTGAGCGACCTGTGATAGAGCAACTTTTACCGTATTATGAAAAACAACTACAAGAATTCGGTCAGCAATCCAGAGAGTTTGCACAGAAGTATCCAAAGATTGCGCAGCGACTTTCACTCAATCAAGAACAAATTGACGACCCGCATATTGAGCGTTTAATTCAAGCTTTTTCCTTGATTGCAGCGCGTATTGATAAAAAACTAGAAGACAGTTACGACGTTTTTACCCATTCTTTATTTGAGGTGATGTTTCCTCAATATCTACGTCATTTCCCTGCATGTACTGTGGTAAGTTTTGAAGATATTAATAAACTAAAACAACTGAGTTCTGCGCATATTATCCCACAGAAAACCGCATTGAAGTCACGTAGTTTTAAGGGGGTACAGTGTGAGTTTAATACGACTAATGAAGTTCGATTACTACCGATTTCATTGATGCAACTTGAGTTTCAAACCTCGCCAAGTATTCATATGCATTTGAATCAGAATGCAACTTTAAGTTTGAAGTTTGAAGTTTTTAATGATGCACAAAAATGGATTCTAGATGAAAAATTGCCGATCTATTTAGATGCTATCTCAAACTTTCCCTTACAGGTTTTGGATAGTATTTTTCGTAAAGATACTGGTTTTGCGATCCGTGTCGGACAGCGTGTGGTCGAGGTCAGTAATCCTTTTGAAGTGATGGGTTTTAGCGAACAGGAAAGCCTGTTACCAGTTGACCAGCATACACACCATGCCTATCGTTTATTGATGGAATACTTCTGCTTTCCTGAAAAGTTCAATTATCTGAATCTTGATTTGAGTTGCTTAAAGGGCATGCTTCAACAACACAATCAATTTGAAATTTTGATCCATCTCAAGCTGAATTTGAATGATCAAGCGGTGGTGCGTAATTATTCAGAATTAAATATTGCCAATTTTAAGCTGTTTACGACACCTGCAATTAATTTATTTGAAAAGCAGGCTGAACCGCAAAAGGTTTTACATACCCAATTGCAGTATCCACTTGTAACTGATGCGCATCATCCAGAGCTTTACCACGTATATTCTGTGCTTGAGATGAACATGGTGCGTGAAAAAACCAATCAGGAGCAAACGTATCTTGCTGTTCTGCCTTTTTTTGCGATGAGTCATTACCATAACGATAAAGTCCAGTTTTTCTATTCACTCAATTATTTACCTTCACAAGGCAAAGCCATGCAAATGGGCTATTCGATTGTTTCAAAACATTTGAAACCTTATGAAATTAAATCAGATTTCATTAGTACCCAGTTGCTCTGTTCCAATGGTGATCTACCACATGAAGCTTTGAGCCAAAGCAATAATATTCTAAATTTAAATGACAGTAGTTTGGCACGACGTGCATTAATTTTAAAACGTCCAACTTCGCCTTTTTATTTCGATAAAAATAAAAACGAACAATGGCGCATTATTTCCCATTTATCTCTGAATACCTTGGCCTTGATGAAAGGGGATGCCTTGAGTCATGTCAAAGAGCTATTGGCTTTATATAATTTACCGCATTCCAAAGAAAATATTTTATTGATTGATGCCTTAAAACAGCTCAATTTTTCAACCACCAATAAGCTTATGAATGCAAAACCGTTCCCAATGTTCATCCGTGGGGTTAAGGCCGAGCTTTCGGTCAATAAGAATGTGTTCCGAGGGCATAGTCTCTATATTTTCAGTCAGTTACTGAGTCATATTTTTAATTTGAAAGTTCAGATTAATAGTTTTGTCGATGTGGTTGTAAAAGACAGTCTTAATCAACAGGAGATATACCAATGCGTACAGAACGTTGGTGGCAAGACTCTTCTGTAGTCGACCAGGTCTTTAAAAAGGCCAGTTCATTTGAATTTGTGCAGTCGACTCGACTATTACGTCATTTACCTGTGGCAAAGCGGCAGCAGGATTGGTCTGACGATTTTCAATTCGATACCTCTTTCAGTTTAAGTTTCCCTGCGACTGAAATTGAAGCACTGAGTTATCAAGAAGAACGTATTCAGTTAACCAATTTAGTTGTTGGTTTAACTGGAACGCAAGGCGCATTGCCTTATACCTATACCAATAAATTAAAACAGAGCTCTCGACAACAACGTCTGGAGATTAAGGCTTTTTTGGGTTTATTCAACCATAAACTCACCACGAAATATGTCGATGCGAGTATTGCTTATAATCTACCCATTCGTTATGAAATAGAGCAAGAAAACCATTATCTCGATATTTTACATGCCTTGAATGGCTATATTCGTTCGCAACATGAACAGCATGATTTGGATGAATATTTTGCTGAGTTTTCAGGTTTAATGCAGGGGCAGAACAATACCGCACATGCTTTAAAAACGATACTTGGTTGTGTGTTTGGTACACAGGTGCATATACAGGAATTTATCAAAGAAAGATTTCAGCTCGGGGATGAGCAAAAAACCTGTTTAGGTGGAAATAATCCAAGTTTATTGGGCATCAATACCTTTTGTGGCGATACGGTTCAGCAGATTGATGGCAAAATCGAGATTCAAATTGGCCCATTAAGTCGTGAACAATATTTAGCTTTTTTACCAGATCAACCTTTAAATAAAAAGTTAAAACATCTGGTTCAAACGTGGTGTAGCCCAACCTTGTTTATTGATGTCCGGCTGATTCTGGATAAAGATGAAGTGCGCCCGATTTGCTTGGATTCAGTACAGGAGATTGGTTTGGGGCAAGGGGCATTTTTAATGCCATCAGCACAATTACAACATAACACCGAAACGCGTTATGCACTTTTAGGAGCCGCATAATGATGAAGAAAATTTTAGCGACACTCATCGCTTGCTTTATCTTGGTTGGTTTGGTGGTGATTTTTTATTGGCGTGATATCCAATATCAACCAGAATCTGCTGATTTAATTAATTATTTTCTTATTTTACCCGTTGTGATTAGCTTACTGTTGCTGTCACCTTGGCTGATTTATAAGACATATCAACATTATAAAGAGAAAAAGCAACGTGTTTTGCAGGCTGAACAAGAGCAAGAACATCGTTCAACCGAGCTATCACTGCCAGTTTTAGAAAGTAAATGGTTAGAACTGAATCTCTATGCAGCAGGTGCATATAGCGCTTTGGGTGAAAATGATTCGATTCTTGATGGAATCAAGAAGTTTAGCAGTCCTCAGTTAGATCAGAATCTGGTGAATTTTCATGGGATACCGATTCTCTCTTATCGAATTGAAGAGCTTGATCAGCAAATTCAAAATACGGATGACGAGGACTTGCAATTTCTATCGGTTCGACAGCAGCGCATTATGACGCTGATCCACCATCAGATTGAACAGCATACAGAGCTTTTAGCATCGATTGCTGATCACTTAAAGCGCTCAAGCCTGTTTTATGAAAGCCAGAATTTACATGAATACCGTATGCATCCTGCATGGATTGATCCGAGTTTTTCAGGTGATGAAGAGCGAGAAGCGCTACAGGTGGAGGTGGAGCAGATCTATCGTTTAGATAAGCTAAATCTGCACATTTTATTGTCTGAGGATGTGGTGCATACCTGGAATGACCAGAGTAGTAATGAAAGTATTCAGGCCATTTTCTACGATCTCGGTATGATTCCGCAAAAGTTCCATATTGAATATCACTACCTTAGTGCAGCTTCAACAGAGCAGTATCTGCTTGAATTGCTCGACCGGATTCAGAATCAAGCCCATGAAGTTTCATTGGTGATTGCAGCAGATTCAGAAATAGATCAGGAAATTATTGATGAAAAGTCTTGGGGAGCGGGTGCTTATATCCCTTCGGAATTTGTCAGTAGCAGTTGTTTAGCGCATCCAGCAGTTCAGTTGGAACGGTTACAGCCTGAAAAGACCTTTAAGTTGGTGAGCAACCAAAATAATCTCGATCAAATTTTCCAAGAGCTCAAGCTTGATGATTTACCGCAGTATCAAGCAGAAGAACCTTTTGTATTGGTGGTTGAGGATGGTACGGATGTAAAAGTGGCCAAAAAACTGGAACAGTTTTTTAAGCAAAGTCCTGTTGAGGCGCATCATTACTTGTACTGCAAACCTATTTTTGGGCATAGCCAAAACGTAGCAAAACTTTTTGGAATAATGTTAGGGGCGCATTTTTCTGAGTCACATGTTGCCTTTGTTTATGGACACAATTTAAAAGCATTTATTCAAGCTGTTCCTGAGATCACGCAAGATCAGGAAAGTGTAGCAATTGCTGATTAATTAACTTTATTAAGAATTCGAGAACTCAATGTATATCATTTTAGGTTATCTGTGGCAGTACATCACGAATCCTAAAGCTATTATTGCTTTATCCTTATTCGTTGCACTGATTTCTTCATATTCGTCTATTCCTCGGCATATCTTTTGGGCATTGGCGGCGACCTATGTATTGGGTTTAATCGTTTATGGGATTTATTGGCTGATTCAAAGAAAACGTCATGCCGAACAAGGTGAAGAACTTGCCAATGCCATAGAGCAAGATAGCCAAGCGGAATATGGTCAGCACAAAGACAAAGCCGAACTACAGTTAATTCAGCAGCAGATGAAAGAATCAATTCAATTGATTCGTAAATCTAAATTGGGTGATAAAAAGGGTAATGCTGCATTATACGAATTGCCTTGGTATATGGTGATTGGTAACCCTGCAGCAGGTAAGAGTTCTGCGATCTATAATTCTGGGTTGAAGTTTCCATTTGAAGAAACACATCAGAAAATGGTTTCAGCGGGCTTAAGTGGCACCCGTAACTGTGACTGGTTCTTTTCAACGGAGGGTATTTTACTGGACACCGCTGGGCGTTATTCGGTGTATTCAGAAGATCATTCTGAATGGTTGGGCTTTTTAAATATTTTAAAGAAAAACCGTTCTAAAGCGCCTGTTAATGGCCTGATTTTGATCGTGAGTATTGCTGAGTTAATCAGTCAAAGTCCTGAAAACTCTTTGAAACTGGCAAAAAACTTGCGTGCCCGAATTCAGGATTTAACCGAAAAACTGGAAGTGGTGGTTCCTGTCTATCTGGTTTTTTCTAAAATGGATTTGATTGCAGGCTTTACCGAATTTTTTGATTGCTATGAGTCGCAAGAATACAATCAGGCTTGGGGTGCAACTTTACCCTATGAGCAGAACTCATCGCAGAATGCGGTTGAATTATTCGATAAGCATTACAGCATTTTGTATGACGGTTTAAAGAGTGTCAGTACCACACACTTGAGCCGCCGTCATTCTCAGAATATTTCTCCAAGTGTGATGACGTTCCCGTTAGAGTTCAAAACTTTAAAGCCAGCATTGAAAAGCTTTATTGGCACTTTGTTTGAAGATAATCCATATCAGTTCCAGCCCGTTTTTAGAGGTTTCTATTTCACCAGTGCTTTACAAGAAGGTGTGATTGAAAGCCCAATGACGGAAAACATTGCACAAGAATTTCAACTCCAGCAAATTCCGGGGAATGGTCAGGAGGGAGGGAATTCTTCTGTTGCACCGAATCATGGTTATTTCTTACAGGGCTTATTCTCCAATGTTATTTTGAGAGATAAAGATCTGGTCAAACAACACATCAATCCAGCGAAAAAACGTCAGCGTTATATCGCCTTTATTGCGGCATTGGTTGGGGTTTCTCTGGTACTTGGGGTTTGGGTCTGGTCTTATCGCAATAACCAACAGTTGATTGCCGATGTGCAGGCTGATTTAGATAAAGTGGTACATTTGGAGAAAACCTCTGGACAGCAATTATCAACCCAGCTTGAAGCCTTATTGATTTTACAAGAACGGTTACAGCAGTTGGATCAGTTCGATGAAAATCGCCCACTGAAATTTAGCTTTGGTCTCTATCAGGGCAACCAGTTACGCGAGAGTTTAAAAGCTGAATACCTCAAAGGCATCAAGCAAATTGTTTTGACCCCAACACAGCAAAATATTGCGCAATATTTACAGCGTGTTAAAAATAACGAGGCGACTTTAAAAGCCAATCACGTCAATGTCGAAATCAAACAAGTTGCGAAAACACAGCAGTATTTAGAGCCTTCAGATAGCAATCCACAAGATGCTTATAATGCATTAAAAGCCTACTTAATGATGAGTAATCATGAATATATGGATACCAGTCATTTAAGTGATCAGGTTTCTCGTTTCTGGCGTTCTTGGCTGGATGCCAATCGTGGTCAAATGCCGCGTGGCGAAATGATTCAGGATGCAGAGAAGATTCTATCTTATGCCATGACTTTGGCTAATCAAGATGGTTTCCCGATACTTGAAACAGATGCTCAGGTGGTTGATCAAACTCGTCAAGTTTTATTGTCAGTGATTCGTGGTATGCCTGCGCGTGATCGCGTTTATAACGAAATCAAGATGCGTGCAGCAGTGCGCTTTCCAGCAGTGACAGTTGGACAGATTGTTGGGGAGCAAAACCGAGCGATTGTACTGGGCAGCTACGCATTACCCGGTGTCTTTACCCAAAAAGCATGGGATGAGTATGTTGAAAAAGCAATTGAGGAAGCAGCGAATAAACCAACAGACAGCAAAGACTGGGTGCTGAATAGTCGCCAATCTGATGACTTAACTTTCTCAGGTAGTCCTGAACAGATTCGCAAGCAATTAGTGGCCTTGTATAAGCAAGAATATGTGACGGAATGGAAGAAATTCCTGAACGGTATTTATTATGCCAAGGCGGATCAGTTCACTCAGCAAGTGAAGAGTATTGATATTCTGGGTGAGCCACAAAACTCACCAATTCGAACCCTGTTACAGCGTATTGCAATTGAAACCAACTGGGATAATCCAATCGTACAGGCTGAACTTGCAGTGCCTGAAAAAGGCTTTGTGGCGTGGTTCAAACGCAAGGTACTCAATAATTCAGATGATAAGGCAGCAGCTCAGGCGGTAAACAAGGCTCAAGGGGCAATTTCACAAGAATATCAAATGTTCTATCAACTGGTACGTAAGCGTGATGATTTACAAGATAAATCATTATTTGATGAGTACATGAACAATCTGGCACAAGTACGCAGTAAGTTTAATGATTTGAAAACTGCGGGAGAAATTGGCCCAAGTGCTATGGCACTGGTTAAACAGACCATCAATGATCAGACATCTGTGTTTAATACCACACAGAAATATGTAGATGAGAAAATGATGGTGGGTCTGAAGGATACGGATCAGCAGTTATTACAAAAATTGCTAATGACACCACTGACACAATCTTTTGCCAGCTTGATTGCACCGACTCAAGATGAGCTCAATAAATTGTGGGGGATTCAAGCCTATCAACCATTTAAAACCAATTTGAGCCAAAAATATCCGTTTAATGCAGGCGTGACCCTACAAGCGACCAGCAATGAAATTGGTCAAATCTTTGGTGAGACGGGGAGCATCGCACGCTTTGTGAAAGAAGCATTAGATCCATTTGTGATTCGTCGTGGTTATGTCTTAACGTCGAAAACATGGAAGGACTTAGGGATTAGCCTGAATCCACAATTTGTGATTGCATTCCAGCAATATGTGGCACCAATTAATGGCATGGCGACAGGCAGTCTAGATCAACCTGCAACTGCACCGGTATCGAATCAGTCCAACTTCCAGTTCTATCCATTGCCGAACCCACAATACCTGTCGTACACCATCGACATTGATGGTCAGCGTATGGTGTTTGAAAACGGAATCCAACAGTGGGTGAACTTCGTTTGGCCAAATCAAGGTGCTATCCCAGGTGCACGAATTACTGCAGTGGACTTGGAAGGCAAAACCCATACCATTTTTGAAGAGCCAGGTGAATACGGGATTAATCGTTTGATTGATGCGGCACAGCGCAAAGAGCAAAATGGTAGTTTTGAAATGACCTGGGCCAGCAAAACAGAACCTTCTTTAACGCTGAAAGTAAACTTCCGACTGATTAGTGGCAATAGCTCGGGCAGTATTGGCTCTAGCCGAGGTTATGCAGGCTTACAACTGGTGGACAAAGTGGTAACTGACAAAGCGGTACGTGTAGTTTCTGCACAAGCAACGCCTGCTGCCGCCGCAGTGAAACCACCAGCAACAGCGCCAGCACAACCAGGAGTAACCCCGTAATGTTAGGGATAATCAGGGAACAGCAGGAGGCACTTGGATGCAACAAGTAAGGACAACACCTTTGTATTATGGAAAGACACCCGCTCGCGGGGACTTTCTGAAATCAAAAGGACAGTATGCATTAATTCAGGTGCTGGATCAGTGGATTACGGAAGCACTTGAACATGCGATGCGTGCGTCTGACTTTAAACAGCGTTATGAGTCTTTGCCAGCACTGGATTTCTTTATTGCCAATCCGGCTGAATCGATGTTTTTGGCTGCCAATCTGATTGCAAGCCAAGACAGCTCAGGGCGTGCATTTCCAATGGTACTGAGTCAGTTGCTTGAAGTTGAGCAGCCTTATCAAAATTTATTATTGGCCCCGTTTTACTACAAATCGGTATTGGTCGATTTATTTCAGCGCAATCGGGTATTACGCAGTATTCGTGATACCAATATTATGTTGGAGAAGCTGAATAACTTACCCAATGTGGTTCAGATTTTTAGCGCTGACGAATGTCATGGTTTTTATGAAAACCATACCATGCATTCTTTTGCCCAATTGATGAAAATCAATGTCTATGAATTGGCACAGAGCATGATCGGATTGGGGCTTTTGCTACAACCGATCTTAAAAAATGGTACCAGTCGTTTAAACAAAGTGCTGATTCTTCCAATCAATAATTCAATGTATTGCTATGAAATTGCAGCATTCTGGGTCGGTATGGTTGGACGCTTCTTAGGCATGAATAATGCAGAAATTCTGATTGGTATCTTGCATCGTGATGAGCCGATTTTATTCATTGGTTTCCAAGGTGCCGATATTATGGCACTCAGCGATATTTTTACACAAAACATGCAGAGCGAGCACTGGGTATCTTTAATCCAGGCACAATGGATTGATGCTTATCTCGAGCAGAATGCAGGGCTTGCCACACTCGAACAATCACTTTGTCAGCGTCAGTTGAGCCTTAATCAAGGTTTGAAGCTGTTCAGACAAACTTTTTTAGATGAATGAATATGAGAAATAATCCGAAATCTATCTGGGTAAGTTTACTGTTTGGCTTATGTGTTTTAGGTCAAAGTCATCTGCTTCATGCTGCACCGATTGTGGTGGAGGGCGTGGTTCCGAATGAGGAGAGCAAGCAGGCGATCTTGGTGAAAATGCAGTCTGTCTATGGGGCAGATCAAGTCGTGGATAAAATTCAGGTACGTCCAGTGTCTGCGCCGAGTGGCTGGAGTGATTCAGTGACCCGTGTGATTACACCTGATTTGAAGAAGATTTCACAAGGTCAGTTGCGTGTGAGAGGCACTCAGGTTGATTTAACCGGTAAAATGACTGATCCGAATCAGATTCAACCGACCACCAGCAGTTTTCAGGCTTTGGTACAGCAACCGTATCGTTTTAATGCACAACTTTCAGTGAATCAGGCAGAGCAAAAAATTATCGATGATGCACTTAAGAATCGAATCATTGAATTTGAATCAGGCAGTGCAATCCTGACCAAGGCGGGGCAACAGATTCTCGATGAAATGGCGGTGGCTTTAAACAAGGTTGGCGGCAAGAAAGTCAAAATTATTGGCCATACCGATAGTTCTGGTGATGCCAATAAAAATACCGTATTGAGTCAGCAACGTGCAGCAGCGGTACAAACTTATCTGGTCGGTAAAAGTATTGCTGCAGATCGTTTGAGTACAGAAGGTAAGGGTTCTAGCCAACCCGTTGCTGATAATGCAACAGCAGATGGACGTCGTAAAAACCGTCGAATTGAATTTGAAGTGCTTTAGTTAAATTAAAAATCTAAATGCGAGGGATGTGATTATGGCAACACCTTATATTGTTGTCGGTTGTCCAACCACAGGTGGCGGGCAAGTGATTAGTGGCAACAGTAGTTTTCTTATCGAAGGGATTCCGATTGCCTGTGTGGGCGATAAGGCAACCTGTCCCAAGCATAAAACGGTTGCTACGATTGTGGCGGGTGACCCATATATGCAAGTCATGGGCAAAGCAGCAGCACGTGTGAATGATCCTTTATCATGTGGTTGCAAGTTGCTGCCGAAGCAGAGTCTAGTGGTTCAGGATAATGCTGGTGGTTCTGGTAGTGGTGCAGACAAATCTTCTGAAAGTAATAATACTAATAACTTCTTAAGTTTAGAGAATTATGGACATAGATTTCAATTAAAAGATCAGATAACGGGGAAGCCTTTAGGGAATATCTGTTATGAAATTGATAAGAGTGGAGAGAAGATTCATGGAACAACTGATAATCAAGGTTTTACTGAGTTAGTTACGAATAAAAATGTGGAAGAAATAAAAATTAGTATTATTTATGAGGAGCACCAACATGGATAAGGACCCATTAACTCAATCAGCTAGGATAATAGTAGCAAATGCAACAGCAAAATTATCAAAACTAAAAAACAATCAACCACCTCCTACAACAGAAATTAAAATTGAAACTAAAAGAAAACTAACTTCTGGTGAAATTAAAATGTGTCAGTTAGTCTTCAAAGATGCAGTAGATTATTCGAAAGTATGGATTCATATAGGAGGTTATTTGCATAGCGCAACTGGAAATGCAATGTCACCTGCTGGTGAAATTTACCTTCCCAAAAAAGCCTATGATAGAAATCCGGATTTTAGTTTAGCTCCTGGAGAAGATAGACACTGGTTCATACATGAAATGACTCATATTTGGCAATTCCAACTAGGTACACCAAATGCTTGGTATGGATTAAAACAACTTTGTAAAGGCGGATATACGTCTTTAGTTGATTCTGCCGATTCTGGTGCGGATGAGTTAAAGGCTTATGATACTGATATCTTAGGGAGAGATGCAGGAAAAAAATTTAATGAATTTAATTTTGAACAACAAGGACGGTTAGTAGAGTTTTGGTTTGATGCATGTTATTTACAAGAGGTTAGACCGGGAAGATTACATCATCAGCGCAGTTTAAAACTTTTAGGTCACATAGAAAGAATCTTGAGAGATTTTATTCTAAATCCATATGATAAATCATTATTGCCGAGATCATAAAAGATGAAGTCTACATATTTAAATCTATTATTTTTTTGGGTTTTTGTGTTTTTATCACTGGATGTAATCCTCAAAGTAAGGATCTTGAGGTAAAACTTAATCAGGGTAATTTATGCGTATTTACGAATAATCCTAAAACCGATTATGGATATGATAGTAGTATTGTTATCTCTACAGGTAAAGTAGATCATACAAAAGAATTTCAAAGTAATTATGAGCAGCTTTATAAAAATGGAGTATTGCCTATAAATGAAAAAAGCTGTACCAAGGTACCTATAGATATTTTTGAAAAAAATGTTGTATATGAAATTACTTTGGAAACAAATAAAATTTATCATAGAAGTATTTGTCTGCTGGAGAGCAATGGTCGGATAGACATAAAATATATTGATCCTGGTAAAACTATATGTGAATAATCTAAAAAGAAAGGGTGTCTCAAGTATTTAATATAGTTTTTATTGAGTCCGTAAAGTTGAAAGAAAATCAGAAATAGTAAATCATATTGCTGGTCCATTTGTTACTGTCTCATTCCTAAGATAACAACTCCTATTATCCACTCAAGATAGACGACGTCTATTCACCATCATTAACTTGATGTTTGAATAGACGTTTTTTTGTTTTTGCATCCAAAAATACTGATCACAACACATAACGTTCGATACTTGATAGCGTTACAAACAGATGAATGAATAAGAAGAACAAGACTAGCGAATTGTTATTTTTCGTGTATCTTTATTAAGCGATATATTTTTTAAAACATATCGAAATTTGAGGACGATATAATGCCAACAATGATGAAAAAAACATACCTATACACTGTCGTTTTCGGGGCGAGTTTATTGATTCAGACACATGCCTTTGCTGCAGATGCTGTGACTATTTATGCAGCAGCAAGTCTGACCAATGCAGTGAATGAACTTGATAGAATCTATGAGCAAAAAAATAAAACCGAGGTCAAAACCTCATATGCAGGTTCTTCAACTTTAGCCAAGCAAATTGAAGCAGGGGCACCAGCAGATGTATTTATGTCTGCTGATGTGCAATGGATGGATTATTTACAGAATAAACAGCGGGTTGCTGCAGCGGATCGGATTAATTTATTAGGCAATCGTTTAGTTGTGATCACGCCTAAAGATCACCCGATTAAGTTGAAAATGGATAAGAATTTTGACCCGACCAAGGTCATTCAAGGCAAGCTCTGTACAGGGGATACCAAAAGTGTACCGGTTGGAAAATATGCCAAACAGGCTTTGACATCATTGGGTTGGTGGGACAAAGTTGCCCCAAAGTTGGTTGAAACCGAAGATGTACGTGCAGCTCTCAACTTTGTTGCCCGTGGTGAGTGTCAGGTCGGAATCGTCTATGCAACTGATGCAGCAATCAGTAAAGATGTGGTGGTGGCAGGCATCTTCCCTGAAAATACTCATCCACCGATTATTTATCCAGTGGGTTTAACCAAAAAGAATGCGGAATCGGTTAAATTCTATAAATTTCTACAAAGCGGACAGGCCAAAACGATATTTAAAAAATATGGGTTTAGTGTGTTGCAGTAACTGAATGATGATCTTGAGCCCTGAAGAAATCGAAGTATTGAAGCTGTCATGCAAAGTGGCGGCAGCGTGTTTGGTGTTTAGCTTAATTCCTGCAACTTTAGTGGCTTGGGTATTGGCCCGTAAAGAATTTTGGGGTAAATCGCTGTTTGAGACCTTGGTGTTCTTGCCTTTGGTTTTGCCACCTGTTGTGCCGGGCTATTTGTTACTGCAATTGTTTGGTAATCGGGGATTGCTGGGGCAGTATCTTGCGCCGCTGGGTTTAGAGTTTGCCTTTAACTGGAAAGGGGCTGTATTGGCTTCGGCAGTGATGGGCTTTCCCTTGTTGGTACAATCGATTCGACTGGCAATTGAACTGGTGGATCAACGCTTGGAGTTTGCTGCGAAAACCTTAGGGGCATCCCCTCTTGGGGCATTTATGCAAGTGACATTGCCACTGGCTAGTAGTGGGATTTTGGTCGGTGCTATTCTATGTTTTTGCCGAAGTTTAGGTGAGTTTGGCGCAACCATTACTTTTGTTGGCAATATTGCTGGTGAAACCCGCACTTTACCGCTGGCAATGTATAGTTTAATGCAGCAACCTGATACCGAAGCGGCGGTGTGGCGATTGATTATGCTGTCTTTATCGGTAGCGTTCTTTGCCTTATGGTTTGCGCAGTGGTTCAATCGTTACCAGAGAAACAAGCGTGGGTATTCAGCATGATTGATTGTTATATACAGCTACAACAAGGACAATTCTCTTTGGATCAACGCTTTCAGTCGGATCATTCTGTGATTGGGTTATTTGGGGCTTCAGGTTCGGGAAAAACCACCATATTGCACAGTATTGCAGGTTTAATCCGACCACAATCGGGATGGATCAAAATCCAGAACCAGACATGGTTTGATCACGCTCAAAAAATTAATTTAATTACACAACAGCGTCGGGTAGGGCTTGTCTTTCAGGATGCCCAATTGTTTCCGCATAAAAACGTCAAACAGAATTTAGTGTTTGGTTTTAAGCATATTGCGCCACAACAACGTCAGTTCGAAGTGGACTATATTGTTGAGTTACTCAAATTGGGGCATTTGCTGGAACGTATGCCGATTAAGCTGTCTGGGGGAGAAAAACAGCGAGTGGCTTTGGGACGAGCATTATTATACTCGCCACAATTACTGCTTTTAGATGAGCCGCTATCTGCACTGGATACCGCGCATAAAGCTGAGATCATTCCTTTTTTTCAACGCGTTAAACAGGAAATCAAGATCCCAATGTTGTATGTGAGTCATGATCATTCCGAGCTAGAACAACTGAGTAACACCATTTGGTATTTATAGATAGCGTTGTAATAAGGTGAAAAATTTTTCGACTTCCTCCTCTTCGACGTGATCAGCCCCTTTTAATACATGCTCTTTTAGGTGTTGTTCAATCAACTGATTCATTAAGCCATTCACTGCACCTTTGACTGCTGCAACCTGCTGTAAAACCTCTATGCAAGAACTCTCAGGATTTGTGATTGATTTCTCGACTGCTGCGAACTGTCCTTGAATCCGCTTAAGACGATTTAAAATTTTCTTATCTTGATGGAGGTGAGACATACTTTTTTTCCTAAAAAATATATACTAGGGGGAGTATATTGGAAGACTAAAATAAATGCAGCATAGTAACCTAGAACGACGTCATTCTCATCAGTTTGATCAAGGAAATCCCTTGGCTCAAAAAAGAATTTTAATTGCCACCATTTTGACCGCTGTGATGATGGTCTTGGAAATTCTGGGTGGCTGGTTTTTTAATTCGATGGCTTTACTTGCCGATGGCTGGCATATGAGCTCGCATATGCTGGCCTTGGGACTGGCTTATTTTGCCTATCGTATGACGCGACATTATGCGCAGGATCAACGCTTTAGTTTTGGTACATGGAAAATTGAAATTCTGGCGGGATATAGCAGTGCGATTTTATTGATGGTGGTCGCGCTGTTGATGGGGATTCAGTCACTGGAGCGCTTATTCAATCCAGTCACCATTCATTTTAATGAGGCGATTCCAATTGCGATTATTGGTCTGATGGTCAATCTGATTTGTGCTTGGCTATTACATGAAGGTGGTGATCACCATCACCATTCGCATAGCCAGCATCATGAAGCACATCATCATGCTCATGACCATCATGATTTAAATCAAAAAGCTGCATTTCTGCATGTGGTTGCCGATGCGGTAACCTCTGTTCTGGCCATTATTGCCTTATTTGCGGCCAAATACTTCGGCTGGAATTTCCTCGATGCTTTGCTTGGAACTGTGGGTGCATTGCTGGTGGCGAAATGGTCTTGGAGGCTAATGCAGGAAACCGGTAAAACCTTACTGGATGCCGAAATGGGTCATCCTGTGGTTGAGAAAATACGTGAGGTGATTGCCGGGTTTTCACAGGTTGACATTACCGATCTGCATGTGTGGAAAGTGGGGACAGGCAAGTTCTCGTGTATTGTTGGTCTGGAAACGACATTGACCGATCTTAATCCTGATCAGGTCAAAGCCGCGCTGGCGATTCATGAGGAAATTGTGCATGCCTCAGTCGAAATTCATCATATTTAACTTAGAACGTCATCGAGTGGCATTTTGATCTACTCGATGAACTTTATATTTTGATTGCAATAAAATAGGGAAGATCACAATTTAGATGATCTATTCTATTTGCCTCATAATTCAAAATGATTAGTTTTAATAATAGAGCTTATCATTTTGAATATTCTTTATTGACTCAGTTCTTTTAAAAAAGTCCAAGGGAAAATCCCTTGTTCATGCCCATCATCAAAGCAGATTTGAATCCCATAACCTTGAGAATAGATTGCTGTAATAGAGACATGATCTGTCTTTGGGATTTGCTTTTGGCGCAGACGATTAGAACGACAAAATCCACAAGGACAACTGGCTCTGAGCTGTGCGTGACTAAAATTCTTCTCTGTACCATCTGCCCAAGAGAGAAAAAGGCGTTGCTGTTCGATATCGACTCTAAGCTGATACGGTTCAACTGACACATTGTTTCTCCTTGATCAAAGCGAGTCCAATCCGAATCGATTTACGCACTTCTGGGTCAGGATCTTCGGCATGCTGTAATAAAATATGCTGAGCGGATTCCCCACCAATTTCTCCCAAGGCAATCGCAACTTCTTTACGGAGGTTACTGATGTCATGCTGGAAATTTTCTTGGAGTTTGGCGATTGCCGCTTTGGATTTGAGTAAACCCAAACTGCGTGCAACTGCAATGCGAACTTGCCAATAAGGGTCATCTAGTTGTTGCAAAAGTGGTTGTTCTAATTCAAGGACTTTTAATTTTCCAATGGTCAAAGCAGCTTCGACCCTGAGTTGCCATGCCTCGGCTGTGAGAGAACTGTGTAAAGCTGATAAAATTTCAGGTGTTGAAACTTGAGTTGCCGCCAAGCCACCTGTGGCGGTACGGCGGATTTCAGTATCAACATCATGCTGTGCGATATGTGCTAAGGTTGCTAAGCCTTCCTGTTTCTGCAACCAACACAATGTACTGACTGCTTCTTTACGGACCAAGGCATTGCGATGCTGAACATGCTCTAGGATAGCTTCAAATAAGTGTTCAGCCCGTAACTCCCTAATTGCTCTCAAAATCGAAGCAATCACAAAGTCATCGTGATGCTGCAAATATGTTGCCAGATGATCAGCAGATTCGACATGTTTAATTTCACTTAAGCTTTGCGCTGCTGCAATACGTACATTTTCATGTGGATCGTTCAAGGCTTGGGCCAAAGTATGTAAAGATGTTGTATCCTCCCAACCCTCTAAACGGGTGGCGGCCAACTCACGTACCTTGCTGGCAGGATCATGTAACACAGCATGCTGTAACCAGTTTAATAATTCGGTTTGTTCCTCATCGGCAATATTCATAATTGCGACAAAGCGGATATTTTCATCGTGCTGATTCAGTTGAAGGAGATAATCCGCATAATCCTCATCAATATCCGTCAGGACTGGGTAATTTAGACTCATCTTTTATTGTTCCTAAATAGCGACTTTCTGATTTAAACCGAGTGGATTTAACCGGCTGAGTTCAGCTTGAGTGGCCTGTTTTAATACTTGAATGCAATGTTTTTTAATTTGGGTAAATTCGCTTGAAGTGACCAAATCAACATGACGTGGACGTGCAAAATCCAGTTTGATTTCTTCAATGATACGTCCCGGACGATGGCTCATGATCAAGACCCGATCTGCCAGAAATAAAGCTTCATCAATATCGTGGGTAATGAACAGCACCGAGGTTTGAATGCTTTGCCAGATTTCAAGCAATAGTTCCTGCATCTTTAAACGTGTTTGAGCATCCAATGCACCAAAGGGTTCGTCCATGAGCAATACTCGAGGCTGATTAATCAGTACGCGTGCAATTTCAACCCGTTGTTGCATACCACCAGACAGTTCGGCAGGATACTTATGTTCAAAGCCTTTTAAGCCGACCAGTTCAATCATTTGCACTGCTTGTTCTCGTCTTTTGGCCTTGGAAATCCCTTTCATTTTTAAGCCAAAGCACACATTCTCTAGCACACTTTTCCAAGGAAAGAGCGTGTGCTGCTGAAATACTAAACCACGATCGGAAGAGGGTTTTTCAATAGTTTTTTGATCCAGTAACATGGTGCCCGAGCTAATCGGCAAATGGCCTGCCAGTGCGCCAAGCAATGTTGATTTACCACAACCCGAAGGACCCAGCAAACAGACAAATTCACCTGCCTGAACGTCAAAAGAGACATGATCCAGTGCCTGAAAGCGTTGTTTATCCTGACCCAGATGCAGATTGATATTGTTTAAATGAATATGACCGTAGTGATGCATGTTATGCCTTCCTTAACTGATACCAAGGGGTAAGTTTTTTACCGAGATAGCGCAGAAAAGCACTGCTGAACATCCCTAAGGCACCGATCAAGAGCATGCCAACAATAATGTCTGCATAGTTTTGTAAGGTGAAGGATTCCCAAGTGAAATAGCCGATACCGAGCTGACCGGAAATCATTTCAGCTGTGACCAGACAGAACCAGCAAGTGCCCATACCAATAGCAAGACCAGTGGTGATACTAGGTAAAGATCCAGGAATAATCACTTCTCGCAAAATGGCAAACTGACCTGCGCCTAGACTTTTTGCGGACGCAATGAGGCGTTGATCAACGGCCTCAACGCCGTGAATGGTATTGAGCAAGATTGGAAATAACGCCCCTAAAAAGGTAATGAAAATCATTGAAGCTTCTGATGATGGAAACATCAAAATTGCCAAGGGTATCCATGCCACCGCAGGAATCGGGCGCAAGATTTCTAGAGGTGGCATCAATAGGGCCGCTAGCGTTTTGGAATAACCAATCAACAATCCTACAATGACCCCAATCACTGACGCGAGTAAGAAACCAATCAAAACTCGAGCAATACTGGCCTTTACGTGAGCAAGTGCGGTATCCAGTTCGGCAAAAGCCAGTAGAGACTGAATCACCTCTCGTGGCGAAGGTACATTGGAAAAATTGATTAGCCCTAAATTTAAATGATGCTGTGAAGCCAGTTGCCAAAATACCAGACTGAACACCAGTGACATAGTACTCAAGCTGTATGAAATGATACGACTTTTTGAAAATTTCAGCACATGGCGGATTGCCTTAGACTGAGTCGGTTGGGTATCCGCTAAACTATTCATATTGTTTTCTCCTGAATCTCAAAATCCCCCCTTTAAAAGGGGACTTTTCACGAGTCTAAAGACTGACTAAGCTCCGTGAGGCTCCTCCCTTTCTAAAGGGAGGTTGGGAGGGATTTGTTCACTTCACCAACTTTTGGGCATTATTAAAGTCATAGACTTTGCCGCCATGTGTTTTGGCCCAATTGTTGGCATCACCACGCAGTAAGAAGGCACTGATCTGACCGCTTTTATCGGTGGCATACCATGCCAGATTCGCCAGTAATTTGATTCTTAAATGACGATCTTGGTTATAGACCACACGGATGTTTTTACCGCTTTGCTTTAATTTATTTAAATCTGCAAAGGCCGTTTCAGGGGTGGCATAGCTACGTACTTTGGCCTCACCTTTCACCCAAATCTGTGTGACCCGATCAAAATTCTGAATTGGTTTTTGCGTCAGGGCATCTGTGGCAACCAGAGGGGATTGAGCGTAATTTTTGAGTTGTTGTGCATAATTCAAGCCTGCACTCTGGAAGGCTTTTTTGATGTATTGGTCATCAATGAACTGACTGACATTGATATCAACATCATCACGACCCAGATATTTCAAGGTATCGACAGCAGTTTGAGTGGCTTGTTTGTATTCAGGTTTCCAGGTCAGGTCACGAGTTTGTACACCGAGAGGTCCATGAAATAAATACACCACTTCTGCAGGAATCCCTGTTTTAGCTGCGATCAGTTCACTGTATTTTTCAGGTTGTTTACGGATCAATTGATCGGCTTCAATCGTCGCGCGTAAATAGGCCTGAATAATTTCTGGATATTGTTGAGCATAGGCTTTGCTGGCTAAAGAACCATGAAAGGTGGGGGTTTTGGCCTGCGCACCGTCATAGATTTTGCGGGCAAAACCTTGATAAGGGAATAATTCGGCAAAAGGGACGAAGTCAGCATGTGCATCAATCTTATTGCTTTTGAGTGCTGGACCCGCCACTTCAGGGGCTTGCGCAATAATTTTGACATCCTTTTTCGGGTCCCAACCTTGTGCAGCAACAGCACGCAGTAAAAGACCATGTGCGGTTGAAGCGAAAGGAACAGAAATGGTTTTCCCTTTTAAATCCTGAATGGAATTCACATCAGAATCCAGCGGAACCACAATGCCATTACCACTTCCCGTGGTACTGCCAGAAAGCACACTCAGGAAAATACTTTCTTTGCCTGTCTTTTTAAAAGCGACATTGTTATTGACTGCTGGGAAATCTGCCATTGCGCCAATATCTAAACGACCTGCAACCATTTCACTGGTCAATGGTGCACCAGAGGTAAAGTTTTTCCAGACAATATCGTATTGGGCATCTTTATATTTACCTGTTTTGGGCAAATATTTAGGCAGTAGATTTAACTCGCGAATCAGCAAGCCGCCAGTAGCACAGTTAATGGTGGTATCTTGGGTACCAATCGCAATCCGAATCTTTTCTGCATGTGCCGAGCTAAAGATCGTTAGCAAACTACTACTCAGAATCAGGCTTTTGGCGAAGTGGTTGAGTCTCATGTTGTTCCCCTCATTTAAGTAAATATGGAATGTTGACCTGAATGGCATCGGTCGGGCAGTCTTTTTCGCATGGCATGCAATACCAACATTCATCAAACTGCATGTAGGCTTTGTTGCTGATTGGATGAATCGCCAATAAGTCCATCGGGCAAACATCAACACAGACGGTACAACCCTTGTCCGCAATACATTTGTCTTCATCCACCAATACGGGGGCGGCAGTACGATGGGGAATTTCTTTAAAAATAAAAGCCATGTGATGTTCCTTATTTGACTGTTTCAGCCACTAATTTTTTATTAATCCGTAATCGGTTGTAGGAGTTGGCCTCATCTTGCTCAATCGGGATCAGATAGGGCTCAACCATTTTTTTAAAGCAGACCATATTGCCGTGCTGATCTTTTTTCAGATGGGCATGACAGAACCAGTCCTGATCGTTTTTTTCAGGGCAATCTGCACGGTAGTGATAGAGTCCCCAACGGCTTTCTTCACGGAAGAGTGAGGCACGTGCGGCCATTTCGGCGCAGTCCCGAATCACAGCCACTTCGGCGGCACGCATCAATTCGTGTGGGTGACTGGCATTGATCTGCTCAATATCGGCTTTGATTTCCTCAAAGCGTTTCAGCGCAATCTCAATTTTCTGTCGGGTTTTGGGCGGCTGGAGGTAGTCATTGACCATACGGCGTAACTTGTATTCCACTTGCTCGGATGACAATCCTTCTGGACGTTGCAAAGGGGCAAAAATACGAGCTTTTTCAGCTTCGATTTCATCGGCATTCAGTTCTGAATCAGCTTGTTCAATGACATATTCAGCGGCATTGACCCCAGCGAACCAGCCATAGGTAAAGGCACCGAGCATGTAGTTATGTGGAACGGCTGCCATATCACCCGCGCTATACAGGCCTTTGACCGAGGTTTCTGCTTTTTCATTGACCCACACCCCGGAAGCACTGTGACCGCTACAGAAACCGATTTCTGAAATCTGCATTTCTACCATATCTTGGCGATAATCGGTGCCACGTCCTTCATGGAAACGTCCACGACTTGGGCGTTCATTGGTATGTAAAATCTCTTCAATAGTTTGAATGGTCTCTTCGGCCAAATGATCCATTTTCAGGAATACTGGGCCATTGCCACTTTGCAGTTCTTGATAGAACTCCCACATCATTTGGCCTGACCAGTAGTCACATTCAATAAAACGTTCGCCTTTGCTGTTGGCGGTATAACCCCCTAAAGGACCAGTCACATAGGCACAGGCAGGGCCGTTATAATCTTTAATAAGCGGATTGATCTGGAAGCATTCCAGATTGGAGAGTTCAGCTCCGGCATGGTAAGCCATGGCATAGCCATCACCTGCATTGGTTGGGTTTTCATAGGTGCCCATCAAATAGCCAGATGCAGGCAAGCCCAAACGTCCTGCTGCACCGCAACATAAAATCGCAGCCTTGGTTTTGATCACATAGAAATCACCATTGCGACAGTCAAAGCCGAGTATGCCGTTGATCGCTCCCTCAGCATTTTTCAGCAGGCGAGTAGTGACGATGCGGTTATTGATTTTGACTTGCGCACGTTTCAATTGGCGATACAGGACTTTTTTAATGTCATGACCTTCAGGCATCGGCAGCACATAAGCGCCCATGTGATGGACTTTTTTGACGGCATATTCACCTGTTTGATCTTTTTCAAATTTCACACCCCACTGATCCAGTTGCTGAATGGTGGTGAAACTGTGTTTGGCGTAGGCATAGACTGTAGCTTGATTGACAATGCCATCATTGGCAATGGTAATTTCCTTGGTGTATTGCTCAGGCGTGGCATAGCCAGGAATAATGGCATTATTCAGGCCATCCATGCCCATTGAAATTGCACCACTGCGTTTCACATTGGCTTTTTCAATCAGTAAAACTTTCAGGTTGGGGTTGGCTGTTTTGGCTTTGATGGCTGCCATTGGGCCAGCCGTTCCCCCACCGATGACGACAATGTCATAGTCCAGTGTAATCGTATTCATGTTGTGCCTTTATTGAGTGCGTTTTAATTCACAAGGTTGATGACCTTAGGTATTTCTTTTTCGATCGACTCTTAAACGGTATTGGAAGGTCTCTCCTGAGAAGTACAGATATTCGAAGTCAATTGGGTGGCCAGTATGATCATGGGTCAGTCGTTCCACTCTTAACAGAGGGGCATTGATATCGACTTGCAGTAGTTCACTGAGTTCTTCATCGGCAAGGGTGGCATCAATGTTTAGATCGGCATGTCCCAAGGCAATGGATAAATCTTCTTCAATCGCTAAAAACACATCGCGCGTGGAGAGGTTGATCTCCTGCAAAGCTAGTCCAATCGCTTCGGGTAAATAAGTAAGTTCAAATGAAACCGGTTTACGGTTGAGCAGGCGAATCCGTTTGATTTCCACCACGGTGCTGTTCAGCGAAAGTTTTAATTTCGATGCAATTTGTGGTGTAGCGGGAATGAAGCGAAATTCTTTGACCACGTTAAACACCTCATGTCCCATATTGGTCATGGCTTCTGCAAAGCCTTGTAACTGGGAAATGTTCTGAAAGGCTTTCGGTGCGCTCACAAAAGTGCCTTTGCCCTGAATCTTGTAAACCAAGTGTTCGAGCTGAAGTTGATTGAGTGCCTGACGAATGGTGATACGGCTGACGTTAAATAATTCACTCAGTTCTTTTTCAGATGGTAACTGCTGATGAATCTGATAAGTTCCATCAACAATCTGCTGCAGCAGGGCTTGATAGACTTGATCATACAACGGGCGTTCGCCACTCAGTTTATTTACAATCGGTTGGTTCATTGAATTTAAACTTGTTATAACAACTTGGTTGTTAGATTAGCGATTATGCAAAATGAAGAAAAATAACTTATGCAGCAAAAAATATCTGTTTTTGTGCATTGTCTATTGAGAGAGATAAAAATAAAGATGCTTTTTATTGTTTTATGAATGGATCGTTTTGTTTTTTATATTTATAAAAATTAATATCTTAAAATATATTAATTTTTATGTTGTTTGCTATTAGCGTTAAATTTATAAATGAAATTGATCGTTTTCGCTTGGGGTGTTTTGCTGAAACAAGACTGGTTCTGCGGCTAATTTTTCCGCCAGATATTGAATGAAGACACTTAATTTAGGTGGAACATGACGAGTAGGTGGATAGAGCAACCATGCGCCACCACTGTAGTGGGTTTTAAAATGCCAATCAGGTAAGACCTGAACCAGTGTGCCTTGTTCTAAGGCATGGCGTGCCACGAAGTAAGGCAAACTGGCAATGCCTAAGTGTTGTAAAGCAGCACTGAGACGCACGCCGGTATGATTGGCTGCATAACGACCACGGACTGGCACCGTAATCGATTTCTGTTCTTGCTGGAATTTCCACTTCGAATCATTGGGCTGTTCACCCAAATAAATACATTGGTGCTGCTTTAAATCATGAGGATGTTGTGGTATCCCATTCTTGTGTAAATATTCAGGCGTGGCACAAATCAAATGATCAATATCAATCAGTTTTCGTCCCATTAAGCCACCCGGTGGCTGTTCGGTAATACGAATCGCCAGATCGACACCATCATCAATCAAGTCAATATAGCGGTCTTCCAATAGCAATTGAATATCAATTTTTGGATATAGTGCCAGGAATTCAGGCAAATGTGGGTGCAGCATAAAATGCCCAACGGCTTTGGGCACACTGATCCGAATAATGCCCTGTGGTTCAATATGAAACTGACCTGAGCTTTCCATTACTGCCTGTGCCGCATTGACCATGTCGACACAGCGTTCGTACACCTGTTGACCACTTTCACTTAAACGCAGTTTACGTGTGGTGCGGTGCAATAAGCGTGTGCCTAAAGCGCGTTCTAAACGGGCAATGGCACGGCTCACTGCAGACGGAGTGGAACCGAGCTGACGCGCCGTTTCAGAAAAGCTTTCCGTTTCGACAACTTTGACAAAAGTAGCCATTTCATTTAACAGAACCAGACTTTGATTTGTGCTCATGAGGCAAAAGTTATTTTGATTTTTATTGGATTATCGCGTTTGGAAAATCGAAATACAATCATTTTCTATTGTCATGGTGTGGAGATAAATGAAATGTGGGAGTTATATGGGCATGAATTCTTAGCCTTGGCATTGATCCATTTTATGGCTGTTGTATTACCGGGGCCTGATTTTATTATTACGGTACGACAGAGTGTTCGTTATGGTTATTTAATTGGCTGTATCACTGCAATCGGCATTGGTGTCGGCATTTCGGTACATGTATTTTATACCTTGGTTGGAGTGGGGGTACTGATCCAGCAAAGTGTCTGGTTAATGTCTGTATTACGCGTAGTCGGTGCCGCTTATTTGATTTATTTGGGCTGGCAATGTTTACGTAGTCAGCCGAATGCCAATCTGGATATTTTGGCAGGGGAAGCGCTGGGCAAACCGAGCTTGATCCAAGCCTTTAATATGGGTTTTTTAACCAATGCGCTGAATCCTAAAGCGACGGTTTTCTTTCTGGCGATTTTTACCACGATTGTTAGCCCAACCACACCGTTAAAGGTTCAAATTGGTTATGGCATCTGGATGTGTCTGGTCAATGCGTCATGGTTTATTTTGGTCAGTATCATGTTTGCACAACCGGTTGTACGGAAACGCTTTTTGGAGTTTGGGGTGTACTTTGAACGGGTAATGGGGGTTATTCTGAGTGCAGTTGCATTACGATTGATTTGGAGTGTGGCCTTTGCCTGAATAGAAAAAGACTGCACTGAGGCAGTCTTTTTTATTGGAGAGGGGTTAAGCACTGCGTTTGTTTCTGCTCAGTTGATGTAAGACTGACACCAGCAAATCAATTTCTTCCGTGGTGTTGTAAAACGCCAAAGATGGGCGCACCGTTTGTTCAACACCAAAACGACGCAAGATCGGCTGAGCACAATGGTGTCCTGAACGCACTGCAATGCCATGTTGATTCAGTGCCTTACCCACTTGCTCGGTTGAATAACCTGCAAGGGTAAAGGACATGACACTGGCTTTGTTTTTCGCCGTGCCAATCGGTCTCAAACCTGCAACGCTGCTTAATGCATGCTGGCCATATTCCAGCAAGTCATGTTCATAACGGGCAATATTATGAATGCCGAGGCGTTCCACATATTCCAGTGCAGCGCCTAAACCAACTGCATCGGCAATATTGCCTGTACCTGCTTCAAACTTGTTGGGTGCAGGTTGATAAACAACTTGCTCGAAGCTGACGTCCTGAATCATATTGCCGCCACCTTCCCACACAGGCATGGTCTCCAGAATTTCAGGTTTGGCATAGACTGCACCAATACCTGTTGGCCCAAAGACTTTATGTCCTGAGAATACAAAAAAATCCGCATCAATTGCCTGCACATCGGTTGGCATATGCGAAACCGATTGAGCACCATCAACCAAGACCCGCACCCCTTTGGCATGCGCGATTTTGATCACCTCAGCCACAGGGGTGACCGTACCTAAGGCGTTGGAGACTTGGGTAATCGAGATCAGTTTGGTTTGCTCATTGATCAATTTTGGCAGTTCTTCCAAAATGATTTGGCCAGTATCATCCACTGGAATGACACGGAGTTTGGCACCGACTTTTTTGGTGAGTTGGAACCAGGGTACAATGTTGGCGTGATGCTCAAGATGCGACACAATGATCTCATCACCTTCAGCAATATTCTGCTCACCCCACGTCTTGGCTATCAGATTAATCCCTTCGGTGGTGCCACGAACAAAAATGATCTCTTTGGATGATTTTGCCCCAATAAAACGGGCCACGACATTACGTGCATGTTCATAAGCATCGGTCGCACGCGCTGCCAGTTCATGTGCTGCACGATGAATATTGGAATTTTCATGCTGATAAAAATAGGCAATACGATCAATCACGCTTTGTGGCTTCTGCGTCGTTGCTGCATTATCAAACCAGACCAGAGGACGGCCATTGACGCGTTCTTGCAAGATTGGAAAATCACGACGAATGGCCTGAATATCCAAGGGCTGAGCGGCATTGGCAACAAACTGCGGCTGTGAGGCTTGGTAATTGCCGTAATCTGTATTGCTCTGAGGTAGATCTAGAAAGTAGAAACCTGAGGACGCAGTACTTTGGGGTTGGGCTGAACGTGGCTGGTCTTGCTGCAATAAACTTTTTAGCGCATCGCCGTGTGGTAATTGAAATGATTGTGCTGTTGCAAAACTGGCAGCATCAAATTCAGAATTTGATGTGCTGGGTGCTGCAAAATCATTTAAAAAATAAAATGGTGATGCCTCGCTTGCCGATGGGCGAGAAGGTTCAACCAAAGGCACATTCGGTGAGCTATGAATAGCTTGTGGAAAATTTGGTTCAATTGGTGGACGAGGCAAGTTCGCCCCACCGACTACTGGCGCAGATGCAATCGCACGACGTTCAGGATAATCGGGATAGTTTGGGATATGCTCGGGATATTCAGGGTTCAAACTTTTTTCATAAGCAATATTGGGCGCACGACCACTTAACGCTGCTAAAGGTTCAGCAGGCTGAGGTTGGTGGGGAGGTGCACCAACATGAGGTAAGTCCAAATTCAAACCAGAAGGGTGACCACTGCCTGAGCTTGGCAGTGCAGCAAAAAATTCAGAGGCGAGTCTTGAAAGTGTTGCTTCATCTGGGAAGTTGGACGGTGGGCTAACACCGACCACTTCAGAACCCGTTGGACTACCTTGCAAATTATTTGTAGTTAACTGGGTAGTCATGATATTTGTCCACCTCCACATCTTCGAGCACAGCCAAAGCATCCTCAGTCAATACTGCCAATGAACAGTATAGTGAGATCAGATAAGACGCAATTGCATTGCGATTGATGCCCATAAAGCGTACGGAAAGCCCTGGGGACTGCTCGCCAGCCAAGCCCGGCTGGAACAAGCCCACAACACCTTGGCGTTTTTCACCTACACGGAGTAACAGGATTTTGGTTTTACCATCTTCCACTGGAATTTTATTGGATGGAATCAGTGGGACACCACGCCATGTGATGAACTGTGAACCAAATAAACTGACAGTTGGTGGCGGTACACCACGACGGGTACATTCACGGCCAAATGCAGCAATCGCATCTGGATGTGCAAGGAAGAAACCTGGTTCTTTCCAGACCTTACGCAATAAATCATCAAAGTCATCTGGCGTTGGGGGGCCATTTAAAGTTGAGATACGCTGTTCATCTGCGACACTGGCCAATAAACCATATTCAGGATTATTGATCAGCTCGCTTTCTTGGCGTTCTTTAATGGTTTCAATGGTTAAACGTAATTGTTCTTTAATTTGATCGTGTGGGCTGCTGTAAAGATCGGCAACACGGGTATGAATATCCAAAACGGTAGAAACACCATTTAAGAAATATTCCCGCGGTTGCGCATCATAATCAACAAAAGTTTGGGGCAATGTAGCCTCATCACGTTGTGTGCATGCAACTTGGATGTCATCGGTATTGCTGACACGGTTGACGCGATAAATACCTGCTTCAACAGGAATCCATTGCAATAAATGCGTGAGCCAACGCGGGGTAATGGTCGAAAGTTGTGGAACGGTCTTGGTGGCATTGGCAAGCTGTCTAGCGGCATGGTCCCCAAGTGCAAGTTGGACTTTATCAGTGGTTTTTGCCATGAATCAATTTTCCTGTTGTCTTTGGCTTTGTTAATAAAATTGGTTTTCTTGCAATAATGTTTAATGATTTATTCAACTAGACTAGTGACTATTTAGTATTTTTAAAAATATTATTATGAGATAAATAATCATAAATTATTTACTTATTACTCATAAGAATATATTTATAAAAAATAAATATAAGTGTTGAATATACGTTTGTTTATTCTGAAAAATATTTAAATAACTCATTAATTTAAACTTTACTATTATGTAATGACTCACTTGGCGACTGTAAAATCTGGCTGCCTGCTGCAACACTATGTGTCAGCCAAACGTTACCGCCAATAATGGAGCCCTTACCAATGGTGATGCAGCCTAAAATGGTTGCACCTGCATAAATCACCACATGGTCTTCAACAATTGGGTGACGGGCATAATCTTTTTTCAGTGCCCCATCTTCATTCAGCTCGAAGCGTTTTGCGCCGAGCGTAACGGCCTGATAGATGCGCACATACTCGCCAATCACTGAGGTTTCACCAATCACTACACCTGTGCCATGATCGATAAAGAAGCCTTTTCCAATTTGGGCGCCTGGATGAATATCAATCCCTGTGGCCGAATGCGCCAATTCAGAAATAATGCGTGAGAGCAGTGGAACACTGTGATAGAGCTGATGCGCTACACGATGATGGATGATTGCCAAAATACCTGGGTAGCAGAGCAGGACTTCATCAACACTATGTGCGGCGGGATCACCTTCATAAGCTGCACAGACATCGGCATCCAATAAGCGACGGATGTTAGGTAAGGTATTGGCAAAATCTTGTACGATGGTCTGTGCCAAAGCGACTTGCTGTTCGTACAGCAGACGCTCGTTACTTGAAACAGGGATGGGTTTAACCCGACTTTTGGCTTCATAATTTAAAGCCAGCTTGACCTGCGCAAACAGTTCATTCAAGACGCGATCAAGGGTATAGGCAATATAATAATCTTCTGTTTCTTGGCGTAGATCACTCGGCCCAAGCCGCATTGGAAATAAGATCCCACACAGATCATCTAAAATTGATTTAAGCGCATCTTTAGATGGCAGTTCGCGTCCACCAAATTCTTTGATGCGATGTTGACGCTCTCTCCATTCATGTCGTGCTTGTTGTAGGCCTTCCACGACAGGCTGTATTTTCCATTGGCTCACGCGAGTTCCTTGCAAAACGAGATATTAAATAAATCGTAAAATAATTGCTTAAAAAAGCAGCTTTAATCTTGTAACCAAGGTAACTGATGCGTACGCCAGCCATTGCTTTGATTACGTTGTTGTTGCTCGTTTAAATCACCTTCAAAACCTTCCAGCACATTATAAACTTGGGCAAAACCCGCACTAAAAGCTGCTGCCGCTGCTAAGGCTGAGCGTTTTCCACTACGGCAGAGTAATAAAATGGTTTGATCTTTACCGACTTTGCTATCTAGTTCTTTCAGAAAACGTGGATTGCGGTTAAATGATGTTCCAGTAGCCCAGGCTACATGGATACTTTCTGGAACATAACCCACAAATTTACGTTCTTCATTGGTACGGACATCCACTAAAACAGCATGGCCTTGTTGAACAAGAAACCAGGCTTCAGCAGGAGGAATGCTGCCTGTAAAATCAAGCTCATTTTCTTCTGCATAATGTTGCGCACGCTGCAGTATATGTTGTGGATCGTTTGAAGAACCGTGAGAACTAAAGCTGGATTCCACAGCTTGAGCAGAATCAAATTGAGCATTCATTTTTATAACCTCTATATACATCAACGTGATGTTTTTTTTATCTTAGGACTGTTTCGATATTCAGGAAAATAAGCAAAATTTATTTATATATCTATTTTTGATAAATAATAGGTTTTTATTAACTTGTTGGGAATATAGTTTAAAACTGAATTTTAAAGTGAATGTGCTTATTTAATTTAAATATAGAATTATCAGGATTAAATATTTTACTTTTCAATTAAAATAAAGGATAAATATTTAAAAGAGTGACTTGGAAAATTAAATGCAAGAACAGTAAAAATATCAAAATTGATGATAAAAGCAGCATAAATTGTCTAAGCCTTATTCTTATCTCATAAAAGAATAAGCAACTCACTTTTTCTTATTTTTAATCATAAAGCAAGCCGAATACCATAAGCCTATATTGTTGAAAGATCATTTAATTATGGGCATCAAGAACGTTAAGCCGCTAATTGTTACAGCGATCGTCCTTGTGACGATTGTTGCTTTTATTGTCTATCAAAATCAAAAAGATGCTGCACCAGTTCAGTCTAAAAATAACAAGGCAGTGGTGATTGCCTATCAAACGGGTGTGGATCCAACCAAAGTGGCACAAGCCAATGGTGATTATGAACGTGATAGTAATCAAGCAATTCAATGGCGCAAGTTTGATGCAGGATCAGATGTGGTCAATGCACTTGCTTCTGGTGATGTCGTGATTGGTAATATCGGTTCTAGTCCATTGGCAGCCGCAGCTAGCCGTGATTTACCGATAGAAGTATTTTTGGTGACTGCAAAATTAGGTGGCTCCGAAGCTTTAGTTGTGAGTAATAAATCTGGGATTCAGACGCCTCAAGATTTAATTGGCAAAACTATTGCCGTTCCGTTTGTTTCAACGACACATTACAGCCTGTTATCAGCACTCAAGCATTGGAATATTGCAGATAATCAAGTCAAGATCATTAACTTACGCCCACCTGAAATTACAGCAGCTTGGGAGCGTGGTGATATTGATGCAACTTATGTTTGGGAACCTGCATTGAGTAAAGTTAAAGCCAGTGGTCATGTCTTAACAGACTCAAAACAAGTCGGCGAGTGGGGTGCACCAACTTATGATTTATGGGTAGTGCGTAAAGATTTCGCTGAAAAAAATCCAGAATTCTTAAAAGCCTTTGTACAAACCAGCTTAAAGCAGATTGAAAGCTATAACCAAGATCCGAAAGCATTTGAGCAAAATGCGGAGAATATCCAGAAAATTGCTCAGTTGACAGGGTCGGACAGCAAAGATATTCCATTGCTTCTTTCAGGAAATCTGTACCTTGATCGTCAGCAACAGCAAGCGACTTTATCGGGTGAATTTGCCAAGAATATTTTCGATACCGCAACTTTTTTAAAGAGCCAAGGTAAAGTCGATCAAGTCAAACCTGATTATCAAAATAATGTGACCACCAATTTCTTACAGCCATAGGAGATCTAAATGAGCGTATTAGCTGCCGAGCATCTTCATTTAACTTTTCCAAAGCAGACTGTACCTGTATTGCAAGATATCAATCTGAAGATTGAAGAAGGTACGTTGACTGTGATTTTGGGTGAGTCTGGCTGTGGTAAAACGACATTACTCAACATCTTAGCTGGCTTTCAACAGCCAAGTTCAGGTCAGATTAAACTGGATCGTGAAGTGGTGACTGCGCCTGATGCGCGCCGTGCAGTGGTATTTCAGGATCATGCGCTGTTACCTTGGTTAAATGTCTCTGAAAATATCGGTTTTGCTTTACAGCTCAAGGGTTTGAAAGCGCAAGAAATTCAGCAGCAAGTCGATGCAATTCTAAAAATTGTTGGTTTAAGTCACGTAGCTCAAGCCAATATCTGGGAATTGTCCGGTGGCATGAAACAACGGGTTGGGATTGCACGTGCCTTGATCAGCCATGCGGCATTTATTTTACTGGATGAGCCTTTTGCTGCGCTTGATGCCTTTACCCGTGAAACCATGCAACAGTTGGTGCTGGATTTATGGATTGAACAAAATAAATCGTTCTTCCTGATTACTCATGACATTGAGGAAGCACTATTGCTGAGTAATCAACTGGTGCTAATGACTGCTCGCCCAGGCAAGATTGTCGAAACTTTAAAGCTGGATTTTGCAGCGCGTTATAAGCAAGGCGAATCGATTCGTGCGATTAAGTCTGATCCGAAATTTATCCAATTACGCGAGCAATTGTTTGAACGTTTACGTGCGCAGAAACAGACAGGACATGAGGTGGCTGTATGACGGGTCAAGCAAAAAATACAGCTTATGAGCTGAGTAAGACAGAACAACTACAATCGACGAATCAAGCTCAGTCTGCTTCTTTTTTGAGTCCAATAGGAGCTTTCTTTACTCGTCATCGTAGTTTAGCACTCAGTCTTTCCAGTGTACTCGGTGTCTTGGTGATTTGGTATTTGATTACCGCATTAAAAATTGTCCCAAGCCTGTTTTTACCCAGTCCACAAGCGGTATGGCAGAAGTTCCTTGAAGTCAGCCAGCAAGGTTTTATGAAAGCCACTTTATGGCAACACTTGGCAGCAAGTATTTCACGTGTCTTATTGGCCTTAGTTGCCGCGATAGCCATTGGTGTGCCTTTAGGTTTATGGATGGGTTTAAACAAATGGGTGCGTGCAGTGCTTGATCCATTGGTTGAGTTATTGCGTCCGATTCCACCTTTGGCCTATTTACCACTATTGGTGATCTGGTTCGGGATTGGTGAAACCACTAAAGTGCTTTTGATTTTCTTTTCGATCCTTGCACCTGTGATTATCAGCAGTACCCATGGCGTACTCAGCCATCAGCTCAACCGTGAGCGTGCAGCATTGTCTTTAGGCGCAAGCCAGTCGCAAGTGTTTTGGCATGTGATTTTACCAACCGCTTTACCGCATATCTTGACGGGTATCCGTATTGGTTTGGGGGTGGGCTGGTCAACATTGGTGGCTTCGGAATTAGTGGCAGCAGATCGAGGCATTGGTTTTATGGTGCAGTCTGCAGCACAGTTCCTGATTACCGACACAGTGGTTCTCGGCATTATTGTGATTGCGATTGTCGCGGTTAGTTTTGAATTGTTTTTGCGTTGGTTACAGAAGCAATTATCTCCTTGGTATGGCCAACAGTTATAAGTGTGAGTAGTAAAAGATGACCTTAAATATTGAAGTTATTAAACCAACAATCGGTGCCATTATTCACGATGTTGACTTAAACACGGCTGATGAAAATACTACACAACAAATTCAACAGGCCTTGCTAGACCATCATGTAATTTTCTTCCGCAATCAGCAGCTCGCACCTCAGGCGCAAGCTGAGTTGGCACGTAGTTTTGGTTCTTTGCATATTCATCCGATCTATCCATCTATCGTGGATGTGCCTGAAATCATTGTATTGGACAGTTGGAAACAAGACTTACGTGATAATGAACTTTGGCATACCGATGTCACTTTCAGCCAAAAGCCACCATTGGGCTGTGTATTACAAGCCATCAAGATTCCACCTGTAGGCGGTGATACACTCTGGTCAAGTGGCGCGGCGGCATTTGCTGCTTTGAATAAAGACTTGCAGCAGAAGTTAAAAGGCTTAACCGCAACACATGACATTCGTCAGTCTTTCCCGATTGAACGTTTTGCGCATAATGATGTTGAGCGTCAAAAACTGGAAGACACCTTTAAGCGTAATCCACCCGTTGTTCATCCTGTGGTCAGAACACATCCTGTAACAGGCCAGCCCATCTTGTTTGTGAGTGAAGGATTTACTACACGTATTAATGAGCTGGATGAGGTTGAAAGTGCTGAATTGTTGCAATATTTATTTGCGCATGCCACCAATGAACGGTTCCATTTGCGTTGGCAGTGGCAGGCAGGCGATGTCGCGATTTGGGATAATCGTTGTACGCAGCATAAGGCTTTATTTGATTATGGTGATGCACATCGAATTATGCATCGTGCCACGATTAACGGTGATGTGCCGTTTTATCAAGCAGCGAGTTAAAATTTAGTTTTAATTTTTTGCTTCGGTGGAATCTTACAGAGATCTCATCTTATTTTTGGATAAGCCTTCAGCTGGAGTTACTTTTGTTTCGGCAAAAGTAACCAAAACCATTGTCATCCACAAAACCTGTTTACTTCCATCATCTCTTTAAATTAATCGCAGAAATGGCGTTTGATTAATCTCACGCAGGTTGTGGATGACCTGTAGCACCAGTGATTCCTGAGAACAGTTCTATATAAAATGGTAGATAGCATCAATTAATCCAAAATTTTCAAAGTGTTATTTAATTAAAAATGAGCCTCTTGTTTATAGATCGAAGGCGCTTGTCCGGTCCAGCGTTTAAAGGCACGTCGGAATTCACGTAATTCGCTAAAACCCAATTGCAGGCTAATTTCACTCATCGACAGGTTTTGTTCCAGTAATTGCTTGGCTTTGCGTTCTAATACATTTTGCCGAATTTGTTGAAAACTCAAGCCCTCTGCTAATAATTGCCGTCTTAAATGACGCTCGCTGAGATGTAATTGTTCAGCAGCATGTTGCATCTCAAAACGTTCAGGTAAATGCTGTTCAATTAAATGATCAAGTAAGTGAACGTATCCGACTTGATTTAATTGGTCTATTTCTTTTAGGGCTTGTTCACAGATGTGTATCGCAGTTGCATAGTTGGCGGGGCTGTAATTTTTTAAGCTGCGCTGCAACAGGCGACGACTAAAACGCATGATATTTTTATCACGGTTAAATTGGACTGGGCAGCCAAAAATATCGTTATATTGTGCTTGGTATTCGCTTGGAAAATAGCTGAGCTCAAGGCTCACTACATCATCATGATCACCCAGCATCGCATTTAAACAGGTGATGATGCTGCTAAATAATTCATCATGGAAAAAGGCAGTGAGTTCATTGCAGGGAGAGGCCTCAGTCACTTCCAATTCACAAAGATCACCTTGAATGGAAAAGTTGATATTCAAGACACTGCCAGAAATTCGATGATAACGAAGAGCAATTTCTAAGGCATCTGCAACGGTTTTGCAGGATTGCATGGCGAAACCTAGAATCCCCATTGAAATCAAACCTTCACTACTGCCAAGTTTTAAACCAAGGTCGGGTTGTTGGTAGGTTGCAATAGCCTGACGTATCACATCACATAGTTGAGGGAAACGAACCACGCCTTGGGTTTGCTGAATGTGAGCGATGTCCAAGCCTGAATCCTGAAACCATGCAGCATACTCCCACTGCTGTTGCTCCGCATAGTGAATCAGGCTGGCCAGAATGGTTGGTGGGATGTACTGCTGTGCTTCAGCGCTATTGATGAATTGTTTAGGCATAAGTCCGTTTTGCCCCCCAAAGAAAAGTGTCTTTAACCCTGTTGGGTATCGCATAATTTTGATTAACTTTCAACAGGCTTTAACACCGTTAGAAAAAGAATTGAGAAAGGGACGCGCTAATGTATCAAGCGGGCTGGGATAAACAGCAAATCAAAGTTACACCGAAAGGCTATGCTATGTTTGGTTATGGGCAATGGTCGCATCGTGCTTATGAACAGCGTACGGCTTTATATGCCCGTAGTGTGAGCATCGTCGATCCATCCGGTCATCGACTGCTACTTTGTTGTCTTGATTTAGGTTGTATTACCCATGCCATGCGCAGCCAAACGATAGCGCAGCTCACGCAGATCTTAGGTTCACAATTTGATGATAATCAATTGGTGTTAATGGCGACCCATACCCACTCTGGGCCTGGTGGCTGTGGTTATGAAGCCTTATATAATCTACCGACACCTGGTTTTGTGCCTGAACATCTCAGTGCAATTGTCGAGGCGATTGTACTGAGTATTCAAAATGCAATCGGGTCTGAACAAGACACCGAGATTTTCTTGGGGACGCAACATTTTTCAGAACCAATACCTATCGCATGGAATCGCTCAATCAAAGCGTATAATCGTAACCCAGAGGTTCAGCCACGCACTGACGCTGAAACGCATTTGGCTTTAAACCGTGAAATGCAATTGATTGGTTTTTATCGTGAACAAAAATTGCAGTCCTTTATCTCCTTATTTGGGGTACATGCAACCTGTTTGGGAAATTCTTTAAACGCCTATGATGGCGATAATAAAGGTTATGCGGCTGCATTTTCTGAGCAGGCTTTAACTGAGCAAGGAATTGAAAATCCAGTCACGATTTTTGCTCAAGCAACCGCAGGGGATGTATCGCCACATTTTCATGGCAAAGATCAGCTCAAGATTCGCAATCGAATTAAGGGTGAGCAGGAATATCAATACGCGCAACAAAATGGGCGTTATCAAAGTGAACTGGCCTTAAGTACCTTACAGCAGAATATTGCTAAAACTTTGGAAAAAGTCGAAGGCAGGATCGATGCTGTTTTGTCCTATGTTGATCTGAGCAATATTGAGATTCCAGAGGCGTTCGTAGCGGGGCAAAAGCATGCGAAGACCAGCCAGCCCTGTCATGGCACTGCATTTTTTGCAGGCACACCTGTGGATGGTTTAGGTGCACCCAAACCCTTAATCATGGGGATGCAATTTTTAGCCGATCAATTTCGCAAACAAAAAATCAAGCATCCCAAAGCAGCAGACTTTGCAGACTATCAACAGCTATATGCATCTCAAGGGCCGAAACAGATTTTACTGGAAGCAGGTGCCAAAAAGATTTTAGGTCAACCGATTGGTTTTCCGCCGAGTATGCTTGATCCGCTGATTGCCGAAATGAATCGACAAGTGAAAGCAGGGGCGATTCAGCACAGTCCTTTAGTCCCAAGTGTGGTTCCCTTACAAATTGTGCGATTAGGTCAATTGGCTTTGATTTGCTGCCCAGGAGAATTTACGACTATCGCAGGGCAGCGTGTAGTTGATACAGTTAAACAGATGCTTGCAGCACAGGCTTCAATTGAAAGCGTTTGGTTGGCATCGTACTGCAATGATTATATGGGTTATGTCACCACCTATGAAGAATACCAAGCGCAGGCGTATGAAGGTGGACATACCTTATTTGGTCAATGGACATTGGCAGCCTGTCAGAGCAAGTTCCAAGGCTTAGCAGAACAGTTATTATTAGAAAAAGATAAACGTCATTACGATGAAATGACACGACCACCGCATATTCCAGTGCAGGAACTCGCAAAACGCACTAATCATGGCAATTTAAAAACTGCCGTCAGCCAAGGAGAGGCAGTATGAGTGATTTAACACAAGGCATTTGGTCGAACTGGTCTGGCTTTCAAAAAGCCAAGCCACAACAGATTTTGCAACCTGCCAATATTCAAGAACTACAGGCTATTGTTCAGGCGCAGCAAAAAATACGGGTAGTGGGTGCAGGGCATTCTTTTACGCCGTTGGTCTGTACTGATGCAACCTTATTGTCTTTGGATCATATTGCCGGAATAGCCTCTACCGATTTCGAACGCTGCCAAAGCAGCATTTATGCAGGCACACGTTTATATGACCTAGACCAACATTTACAACAACAATCGATCAATCAGGCTTTAATGAATCAGGGCGATATTGATCAACAAAGTCTGGCGGGTGCGGCCTCTACAGGCACACATGGCACAGGCGCAGATTTACATTGTATTTCGGCCTATGTTGAGGCATTTGAGTTATTGACGGCATCGGGTGAAATCCTGAAATGCAGTCGCACAGAACATCCTGAAGTTTTTGCCGCAGGGCGAGTTTCTTTAGGTAGTTTAGGCATCTTGACCCAGATCACCATGCAAAATCGCCCACGCTATAAACTCAAAGAACACATTGAACTTTGTCCTGTAGAGGACATGATGCAACACATTCAGCAATGGAAACATCAGCATCGACATATTGAGTGCTTTGTGTTTTCCCATGAAAAGCAGTTGATGTTGAAAACCTTGGATGAGACCGATGAAGCTGTTTTGCCTCGTAAGGAAAATTTCCCATCGGATGATACTTTATTAACCTTATGTTCCGAATTAACCAAAAACTTTCCTTCGCTGAATCCTTATTTACAGAAGCTATTAGGGATCTTTGTCAAACCAACCACTTATGTCGATTGGTCGAGCAAGATATTTCCAACACCGCGCAATACCAAGTTCAATGAAATGGAGTATCAGATCCCTGTTGATCGTGGAATTGAGTGTCTAGATGAAGTGTTGCATGCCTTAAGAACGTATAAAGTTGCAACCTTTTTTCCGCTCGAATTTCGCTTTGTCAAAGGCGATGATATTTGGCTCAGTCCTTTTTATCAGCAGGATTACATTTCGATCTCGGTGCATCAATATCATAAGCAAGACCCACGTTTGATTTTTGATGTGGTTGAGCCAATCTTGCAAAAATATCAGGGGCGTCCACATTGGGGTAAAATGCATCAAATGAACAAGACACAGCTTCGGGCTTTATATCCAAAGTGGGATGATTTTATGGCTTTGCGTCAGCAGCTTGACCCAGAAGCCAAATTTTTAAACCCCTATCTGGAAAAGCTGTTTTTAGGTTAAATCGAATTTTTATGAGTTGAAAGTACTTAACGGAATCATATCGAATTCCCATCCAATTAAGGGTGAAGCTTTCGGCTAGATTTACTTTGGTTTCGTCCTGAGAAGCATTTCAAGCTTCGCAAGATGTATTTAAACTCTTGCGTTTTGCCAAAGCTTTGGTCGCTTTGGCTTGCTCAGGTTGTAGATGACATTCCCTCGTATAAGATGGTTTTTTAGGATCACGATTAAATAAAAAAGGTATCGCCATGTTGGATCATTATTTTAAACAACTCAATCTCGATCTAAAAAAACAGGGGATTGCCACTCCGCAACTGATCATCGATGCAGCGGCTTTAAAACAGAATATCCAGCATGTGCAAGTACGATTGTCTCATGCACCACATTTAAAAGCGCGCTTGGTGGTGAAGTCATTAGCGAGCCTAGACTTACTCAAATTGTTATCTGAACAGATTGATACACAGCGCTTTATGGTGTTTCATCAACCACATATCGTTTCAATCCTAGAAAATTTTGCTGAAGCCGATATCTTGTTGGGTAAGCCGATGCCCGCCCAAGCCGTACGTCACTTCTTTGAACAGCATCCAGAATGGTCAAATGCCAATATCCAGTGGCTGATTGATAGCAAGCAACGTTTACAGCAATACCTAGAGATTGCTCAGCTCTATTCGCTATGCTTGGATGTAAATATTGAGATTGATGTCGGTTTACATCGTGGTGGCGTGCAGTCGACAGCGCAAATGGGCGAAATATTAAAGTTAATTCAACAGTATCCGCAGTATTTAAAACTTTCTGGTTTGATGGGCTATGATGCGCATGTCAGCAAAATCCCAGCCATTATTAAAAAGCCTGAATTGGCCTATCAAAGCTCGCAGCAGACCTATGCCGATTACCAAAAGCTAATTAAAGAGCAGTTCCCAACGCTGTGGAGGGATGAGCTTTGCTTTAATGGCGGAGGCAGTCCAACCTTTAGTTTTCATACGACTGAAAGTGTCTGCAATGATTTGTCTTTTGGTTCAATGCTGCTCAAACCGAGTGATTTTGACAGTGATTTTTTAAGGGCCTTGCAACCCGCCTTATGGATTGCTGCACCGGTATTAAAAATCTTGCCATTTACTCAACTGCCATCGATGTCATTGTTGGATAAATTGCCACATAAGTGTAAGGCGCTGTTTATTTATGGTGGCTATTGGCTGGCTGATTATGTCTATCCTGACCAAGCGCATACCCATGCATTGTATGGTCGTAGCAGTAATCAGGAGTTGGTCAATGTACCGAAGGATTGTGATATTCAAGTCGATGATTTTGTGTTTTTAAGACCGACACAAAGTGAAGCAATTATTCCTCAGTTTTCCAAGTTAAAGCTGTATCGCACGCATGCTTTTGAGACATGGCAAACGTTTAGTGAGTAACGGCATTGCGATTGCCAATAGCCGACCTAAAAGTTTGTTAACGATTTTGAGCCTTAAAAGAAATCTGCCAAATGACAGCTTTTCGCTTCAGTCAGATTTTCAATGGAATCGACCAGTAAAACATTGGTATCTTTTTCGCTTTTATAGGCTGCAATCACTTCTGCATAAATCGGCTGTTTGAGTTTTGAGGCTTTGGAGATAAAACTTGATACCGCCTTTTCCTTAGACCAATCTGCATCTTTTAGCACATATTCATTTTCTACACTATCACATCGCGTCAAAGTGGCTTTTTTATCCTTTATGGTTAAGGTGCCCATAAAAATATCCATACTTTCTTGCGGTTCAGTTGAATTGGCAAAAGTAGTGAAAGGAAAAAGTAAGCTAAATATAAAAAAGACAAAGGAGATTTTTTGCATTGGATTTTTGCTCGTGATTAGGTTCATTATCAGAATAATATTGCCGAGATTCTAATCTAACTGTTTTCCTCAAGCATAGGAAATCATGAAGTAGGAACAGGATTTGAAGCGGATCATGTTCCTACGTGGCTGAATAGCTGATTGAAATGATTTGCTAAAAACGATAGCCAATTTTTAGACCATAAGCGATGGCGCTGTTATTGTTAAAATCGGCCTGTTCTGCAATCGGTTTAATGCCAGGCACTGGGATGTAATAAGTACCATCTTCGGCAACGACATCGCCTAACCAGAAGTATTTAACTCCAGCCGCAATAAAGTAGTTCTGAGCAGGGTTGAACTGAACACCTAAGCCAAGCCCCCAAGAGCCTTTGGTTGGATTTAAGGTCGATGCAGGGTCGCCTGTACCTGAGTCCCAACTGACTTCCGTCGATGCACTCCATTTTTCAGTAAACTGATGCCCAAGTCCGACATTTACCGTCCATTGATCTTTTTGATAGCTGTCCAGATCAAAGCCGCCTGTATAGCTTCCTTCGCTGATCAAGCCTGTTAGATATTCGGTCACTGCGCCAAATTGAGTAGGGCGAATGTGAAAATCTTTCCAGTTGACCCAACGTAGATTGGTATAGAGTAGCGTGTCTTTATATATGCCTGTTTGAAAATCAATATTGACGGATTGTGGAGTGGAAATTCTGGTTTTACTTGCTGTGGTGACTTCCAAAGGTTGACCCAACATGGTTTCAGTTGCTTGCATATCATGGTCGATTTTAGAACGATAGGTCACCGCTGCTTTTAAGGCGATATCTGGAATTTGATAACCCAGACCTGCCAACCAACCGACCGCATGATTGGCTTTAAATTTGGCATCATAGCCATTAAAGGCTTCGCCGTATGAATTACCACGCAGTGCTACATCACCTTTGACAGATTGATAGACGGCACCGCCATAGAGTTGAAAATTGCGAAAAGGATTCACACCTAAAATCATGCTGATGCTTTCGGTATCGACATTGACCGATGTCCCTTGTTGGGTAAACTCATTATCCGAAAAGGTATTATTGGACTGCATAGGATAAGTAATATTAGCACCAAACGGTTGATCGTAAAGCAGGCCAAAGCTGATTTGATTTGTTAGCTGTAATTTGAGTACGGCACTATAATATTGAAAATTATTGCCCATATTGCCTGAGTTAAGATTCTGAGGATCATTGACCAGTTCTGGGCGATTACGAATTTTCCCCGAAATACTTGGATCTACTGCAGTGGCATTGACCTCGACATAATTGCCATTTTCTAGAAAAGGGAGAATGGATTGTGCTGATTGATCCAGTGCTGCAGCGTGGTTTAATGTTGTGATACACATCCCACAGAGGGCAATCACCATTGGATTGAGTTTCATATTGATCATCCTTGCAATATTATGTCTTATTATTAAAAGTGTTCTTGATAAACACTCATTTTTGAAAGATAGCGAGCTGATTCCACACACTATTTTGATTTTAAAATGAATGTCTAGCTATAAGTGAAGCATCTTTTTAGATCATGGCATAGGGTTGTAAATGATCAATATGGGGGGCTAATCGGTCTGGTCGGGAGCTTTCAGATAATAAAAAACCCCGTATCGAGACACAGGGTTTTTTTAGTAAAAGCAGGCGCTTATTGCTTAACGATCAGTACAGGAATATGTGATTCGGTTAAAACGGCACGTGCTACGCTACCGAGCAGTAAACGTTTTACTCCTGTACGGCCATGAGACCCCATCACAATCAAATCTGCACCGACTTCATCGGCCACAAAAATAATCCCTTCACTGGCTGAACCATGATGAATCTTGGTATTAACTTCAATACCGTCACGGATAAAGGATTGGGAAATATCTTGTAGCTGGGTTTTGGCATGCGCTTCGGCTTGCATAAAATAATCTGTTACCGCAGGCGCAAACTGATAGAAATCCACACCCACAAAAGGATCAACGACAACGACACTCAAGATCGTGACTTTTGCCCCTGATAATTTTGCTAAAGACAGTGCATGTTCAACCGCTGCATAAGAAATTGGAGAATCGTCAACAGGGACTAATATATTCTGATATGACATTTTATATTGCTCCTTTATGGTTATAAAAAATAATAAAGCATAATATGTTGATAACATATTGAGTCCGCGTGAGCAAATCAGCAGTACCGGAAAATGTATGATAAAACTGAAAATAATCTAGAAAAACAGCGCATTCCCGCGCAAAATGGAGCGATCAGAAAATCACTGTATTTTTGTAATTTTGCTTAAGATTAACTTTAGATTGAACAATGAAATTTAAGCTTGATTTGAAACGATAAGGAAGGTTCGTGTTACTTAGTTTAGACGCATTTAAGCAACAAAAATTTGACCAGATGGCGGCCAAAATTATGGCAAATCCATCCTTTTATCTAGACTTTGAGTCCGTTTCAGACTTTTATAAAGCCGCATGGTTAGATGAATTTCCACAAGGAACAACATGGTCAGCAACAGGTTTGGATGATGGCGCGGAACAATTTTATGCGGTAATTGAATATGGCGACCATTATCTATATATCAGTCGCTTGCAGCGGGTGACGGTTAAATTAGGTATACGACATCATTACAATCAAAATAACTAATCCGAACAGTCATCTATTTTTGAGCCCCCAGATTTTGAGATCTAAGTCCGAGTGCTATACTTTTGCGCAATCATGAAATCCTAATAAAACAAAATGGACATTTAAAAATGGCACATCAATTTACGGTGAATGAAACAATTCATGGTGTTTCAATTGAAGATTTTTCAAGACTGGTGGCGGATACTTCATTGCATGAAGCTGTATGCAAACGTATTCCGGGTGAAAACTTGGACATTATTGAATCGAATATCAAGGGCGATATTTATACGCTACGTCGTGAATATAATCTGGATGTGAATATTCCAGAGGTCGCCAAAAAATTATTAAAAAATGCATTCCGTCTAAAACGTGCAGACATTACTCATTTGAAAAACTTAACCTCGACAGTTGAGCTTGGTGCAAATCTGCCTTTGGAAGCGAAGGGCGAACGTAGTGTGACCGGGGATAGTGAGAAAGTACATATCGCTTTAACGTGGACTGTCAAAGTCAAAGTTCCCTTGATTGGCGGGATGTTGGAAAAGCATGCTGAAGGCGAAATCCGTAGATTCAGCACGCTTGAAATCGAGATTGTTGCTGATGAGTTAAAGCAGCATCTTTAATTTTCCATCAACATAAAACTCTTCAAGTGGAGAGTTTTATGTTTTTAGAAACGCAAGAAATAGGGAATAATTGAAACAATCACACCAATGATGCCAACTACGGTGTTGCTATCGATGAAGTAGGTAAAGAGCATCAGAACTAAACCACAGACCAAAGGCACGGTCATTTTCTGTTTTTTGCCATACATAAAATAGCCTAAGCCAATTGAGCTAAAGATCACACCAAGAAAGAGTTGGGTTGCATTCATTGTGGTTTGCCATCGGTTATTTTTATCGCGCATATATTATGACAAGATTCTTAAATGAAAATTATGGTAACCCGATAAAATATCCAATACGATATTATTCACTATTTGGTCAAAACAATTATAAGGGCGTGGGATGAGTGTAATTCTACCTGTAGCACAACGTGGTGAAGAAGTTCTAAAAATTAAAGCGGCAACGGTCGCGAGCGGGGAATTTAACAGTGAATGGTTATTGCAATTGGCTTCTGCCATGCATGCGACCATGCTGGAGCGGAATGGTGTCGGGATTGCGGCACCACAAGTTTATATTTCTAAACGATTAATTATTGTGGCATCGCGTCCCAATCCGCGTTATCCCGATGCACCTGAAATGGATGCCGTGGTGATGGTCAATCCTGAGATTCTGGCGTTTTCTCAAGAGTCTTGTTTGGGTGAGGAAGGCTGTCTCAGTGTGCCAGATGAACGTGGGCAGGTAGAACGGGCACAAGCGGTCAAAGTACGTTATTACACCTTACAGGGTGAAGTGATTGAAACCACTTTTGAAGGTTTTCCTGCGCGTATTGTTCAGCATGAGGTGGATCATTTGGATGGTATTTTATTTGTTGAGCGTTTGAGTTAGTTGTTTTTGTAAGCTCATAAAATCATTACAAAAGCTATAATTTTTATATGATCAGTGATCTGTATTATAACTTTCATCTAAATTAAAACTTGAAATATTTAAAGGTTAGATGACCATGAAAACTCCTCTTCCTGATTACTTGGCACATGTGATTGAGGCCTGCGATACAGATAATAGAGGAAATCTCGCCGATTATATTCCTGAGTTGGCCAACGCCAATCCTGATCGTTTGGCACTGGCTTTATCTACAGTTGATGGTGAAATTTATTCCGTTGGGGATGATGAGATTGAATTTACCATTCAGTCGATGTCCAAACCATTTACGTATGCCTATGTGCTACAACAGCTTGGTATAGACGCGGTATTAGAGAAAGTAGGGGTTGAACCTTCAGGTGAAGCTTTTAATGAAATTTCATTGGGCAAAGACCGCCGTCCCAAAAATCCGATGATTAATTCGGGTGCAATCACTACACATTCATTGATTCCAGTCAAAGATGAGTTATCAGGCGCAGAAATTTTACGTCGATTTATGAGTGAGCTGGCAGGACGTGAGCTGCAATTTGATGATGCAGTATATGAATCTGAGGTGAAAACGGCTTACCGCAATCTCTCGATCGGTTATATGTTGCGAACCGTAGGAATTTTAGAGTCCGATCCTGAAGAAATTGTGAATGGCTATATTCGCCAATGCGCGATCTTGGTGACAGTTAAAGATCTGGTACGGATGGGCAGTGTTTTTGCCAATGGCGGAGTAGATCCTAAAACTGGAAAACGCTTATTGAATCGTGCTGTAGTACGCCAAGTCCTGAGTGTGATGATGAGTTGTGGGATGTATGATGCTGCGGGGGATTGGCTCACAACGGTGGGGATTCCTGCCAAAAGTGGTGTTGCTGGTGGAATCTTGGGGGTGTTGCCGGGTCAGGTGAGTATTGCGGCTTTTTCTCCTCGACTCGATGAGCACGGTAATAGTATACGCGGCATTGATATCTTGGAACGGCTCTCTCGTGATATGGGCTTGCATTTGATGGAAGGCACACCTTCCGCACAAACGATTGTGCAGAGTCATTATCGAACTGGAAAAGATGCATCTTTGAGTGTGTATGTGCTTCGCGGTGTATTGAAATTTACTGAAGCGGAAATGTTGTTACGGACCTTGCAATGTGAGCCTGTCGATAAAAGTTCTATTGTGATTGATTTAACTCAGATTTCACTGATTCATGAGGTCGGAAAACGGATGTTTTTGGAAGGCATTGATCGTTTGATTGATGATGGTCACAGCTTGCTGTTGGTTGATCCTGAGCAGCGTTTGGATCATGCGCGAACGCATAAAGATCGGGTGTTGCATGTTTATCAGAATCTAGAGGATTTGATTGAGAAGCATAAAGAGCTGTAAGTGCAAAGAGCCTATATTGAAGTGATATAGGTTCTAAATTAGTGCGATGTTTTTCCGATGTGAGGTTTAAACATCGTATTAAATAATATCGTTGGATGAATTGTCGCTTGTGGGGCGTATTTACTTCAAATTTTATTTATACTGAGCCGATTAGTTTTTGAAGAATATCTAGAATGAAAAATAAAATATTGGGTTTAGGGTTGATGTGTCTGGTTTCACAGCCACTGTTTGCAGCTCCATTTGTTCAACCTGTGATTCAGGGTAAAACGTACAATAATTGGGAGGTGCCTATACGTTCATTGGGTAAACCGAAAAGCGTTGTTAAAGGAAAACCTGATGAATGTAACGGTGGCTATTTCCCAGATGAATATGATTATGGCAGCTTTAAACTTTTAGATACAGGTGTCATTAAAGAGGTTTATTTTAGTCAGAACAATGCACTAGTGTTTCATGGACAAAAGATTGGTAGTGGGATAGATCAAAAGAGTTTTATGCAACAATTTAAAAAATATGAATTGTGGATGGACGCTGAAAATAAGAATGCTGTTTATAGTGGGCTGGCTGAAAGTGGAAATGATTCAATAGAATTTGTTTTTAAAAATGGAAAACTTTTAAAATATAAGTTGTTCTTTGATAATTGTTAATTTTGGAAGATTAAGTATATAGGATTGATAAGTTAAAGATTTAGCTGCCTTTTATTTCTTAATTTTACTCTAACGCTGAATTAATTAGATGAAGCCTTATAATAAAAATCTAAAGCAAGTATCTCGAAATTTAAGAAGCAATATGACAGATGCTGAGCAACTGCTATGGCAAAGAATCAGACGTAAACAGATTTTAGGATTACAGTTTTATCGACAAAAACCTCTTCTAAATTTTATTGTGGATTTCTATAGTCCAGCAGTGAATTTGGTCATTGAATGTGATGGTGGGCAGCATTACACCAAATTGGGGTTAGAGGCTGATCAAAATCGTGATCATGCTTTAAGTGAATTAGGACTGATCACTTTAAGATTTACTAATCATCAGATTTTGACTGAGATGGATGCTGTGGTATAGCAGATTTATTCTATGGTTCGGCAAAGGTTAGAAACCTTCTAATCCTGCTTTATAAGAGGGAAGCTTTGCTGTGAATTGGATCTATGTCGTGGATTCCCGCCGTTCCCTCCTTTTTAAAGGAGGGTTGGCCGATTAGAATCTTGCTTCATACTTTTTAGTTTCTAGATTATACATTTGCCAGTCAAATTTCTTTCTCTTGGCTATTCAGAAAATTATTTTTTATACAATTATCAATTCAATCCCTCCCAACCTCCCTTTGAAAAGGGAGGAGCTGTCACGTAATTTATTAGATACGTGCAAGTCCCCCTTTACTAAAGGTGAGAAACTACGTTTCGCAAGAGGGGGATTCAATTAACCAATCGAATCATCTAAATTCGGCGCTAACCAACGCTTCGCTTCATCCAGTGTCCAGCCTTTACGTTTGGCATAATCCTCAAGCTGATCTTGAGAAATCTTGCCTACGTTAAAGTATTCACTTTCAGGATGCGAATAATAGAAACCACTGACAGAAGAAGGTGGCATCATCGCAAAGTGTTCAGTCAACTTGGTACCAATTTTCGCTTCCGAACCTAACCAGTCAAATAACACCGCTTTTTCAGAATGCTCTGGGCAAGCAGGGTAACCTGGTGCAGGACGAATACCCACATACTTCTCTTTGATCAGCGCTTCATTATCTAGAGTCTCATCGGCTTTATAGCCCCAGAACTCTTTACGGATACGCTCATGCAAATGCTCAGCAAAAGCTTCGGCAAAACGGTCAGCCAAAGACTGAACTAAAATTGCAGAGTAATCATCACCTTTGGCTTTATATTCATTTGCCAATTCTTCAGCACCAAAGATCGATACAGTGAAACCACCAAGATAATCGGTATTGTCTTTAGAAGTACTAATAAAGTCCGCTAAAGATAAATTTGGTTTGCCTGTGACTTTGTCTGATTGCTGACGAATATGCTCAAAAGTATGCGTAACTTTTTGACCAGCTTCATCAAACACGCTGACGGTATCTGCACCTGTACGTTGTGCAGGGTATAAACCAAATACAGCACGTGCATCAAAACGATGATTCTCGATAATGTCTTTCAACATCGCTTGTGCTTGGTTATACAAATCAGTTGCCGCTTCACCCACAACTTCATCTGTCAGGATTTTCGGGAATTTACCCGCCAAACTCCAAGAGATAAAGAATGGCGTCCAGTCAAAATATTCAACCAAGGTCGCCAATGGATAATTGGTAATGACTTGCGTGCCTAAGCTATTTGGAATCGGTGGGATATAGTTGTCATCCACTTTGAAACCATTTTCAATCGATTCGGCATAACTGAGTTTGGCTGCTTTCGGTTGCTTATTGGCTAGGCGTTCACGAATCTTGGCATATTCAGCGCGATGCTCAGCAATAAAATTGCCACGCATTTCTTTTGATAATAGGGTCGTTGCCACCCCCACTGCACGAGAGGCGTCGGCCACATAGATCACTGCATCATTTTGATATTGCGGATCAATCTTGACTGCGGTATGGGCTTTCGATGTGGTTGCACCACCAATCAACAATGGGATATTAAAGCCTTTACGCTGCATCTCTTTGGCAACAAACACCATTTCATCCAAAGATGGGGTGATTAAACCAGACAAACCGATGATGTCACATTTTTCATCAATCGCAGTTTGCAAGATTTTTTCCGCAGGGACCATCACACCAAGATCAACGATGTCATAACCATTACAACCCAAGACCACGCCCACGATATTTTTACCAATATCGTGTACGTCACCTTTTACAGTTGCCATCAACACTTTACCTTTAGACTGGCTTCCTGTTTTTTCAGCTTCGATGTACGGGTTCAGCCATGCCACGGCTTGTTTCATTACACGTGCAGATTTCACCACTTGTGGTAGGAACATTTTACCTGAACCAAACAAGTCACCAACCACGTTCATGCCATCCATCAATGCACCTTCAATCACATCGAGTGGACGTTTAGCTTTTAAACGAGCTTCTTCGGTATCTTCATCGATATACGTGGTAATACCTTTGACTAAGGCATATTCAAGACGTTTTTCAACCGATTCATTGCGCCATTCAAGGTTTTCAGCTTCACGTTGTGCGCCAGTATGACCACGGTATTTTTCAGCCACTTCAAGCAGTTTTTCTGTCGCGTTTTGACCCGATTCACCTTGGTTCTGATTCAGAACCACATCTTCAACCGCATCTTTTAGTTCTTTTGGAATATCGTCGTAAATCGCCATTTGACCAGCGTTCACGATCCCCATGGTCATGCCTTGTTTAATGGCATGGTAAAGGAATACCGAGTGAATCGCTTCACGCACTGGTTCATTACCACGGAAAGAGAACGATACGTTAGAGACACCGCCTGAGATCATGGCATGCGGCAAGTTTTGTTTAATCCAACCTGTAGCCTCAATAAAGTCGACGCCGTAATTGTTATGTTCTTCAATCCCTGTTGCCACTGCAAATACGTTCGGGTCAAAAATAATATCTTCAGCAGGGAAGCCGACATCATTGACCAAAACATCATAAGAGCGTTTACAGATTTCACGCTTCCGTGCAGCGGTATCAGCCTGACCTGCTTCATCAAAGGCCATGACAATAATCGCAGCACCGTATTGACGACATAAACGTGCTTTTTCGACAAACTCGTCATAACCTTCTTTTAAGGAAATTGAGTTGACGACTGGTTTACCTTGTACACACTTTAAGCCCGCTTCAATGATTTCCCATTTCGATGAGTCAATCATGATCGGCACACGAGAGATATCTGGTTCAGATGCGACGAGGTTGAGGAAGTGCACCATCGCATTTTGCGAATCGAGCATCCCTTCATCCATGTTGATGTCGATGATCTGTGCACCAGCTTCAACCTGTTGCTGAGCCACTTCTAAAGCTTCGGCAAAGTTCTCTTCACGGATGAGACGTAGGAATTTTTTTGAACCCGTCACGTTGGTACGTTCACCAACATTCACGAATAATGAATTTTCATCAATGTTAAATGGTTCTAAACCACTTAAACGGCAGGCAGGAACAGTTTCAGGCACTTGACGTGGCTGAATGTCTTTGACTGCATTGTAAATGGCACGAATATGGTCAGGTGTGGTACCACAGCAACCGCCCGTGATATTGATCAAACCACTTTCAGCAAATTCTTTAATGAATGCTGCCGTTTGTTCAGGCGTTTCATCATATTCACCGAAGGCATTCGGTAAACCCGCATTAGGATGGGCAGAAATGAAGGTATCTGCAACATCAGAAATCGTTTTCACATGTGGACGCATGGCATCTGCACCCAAGGCACAGTTAAAACCAATCGAGAGTAAATCGCCATGACGTACCGAGTTCCAGAAGGCTTCTGCGGTTTGACCTGTTAAGGTACGGCCAGATGCATCGGTAATGGTGCCTGAAATCATCAATGGCAGTTCATGACCAATTTGCTTGAATACCTCTTTCACCGCAAAGATTGCAGCCTTACAGTTCAAAGTATCAAATACAGTTTCGATCAACAGAATGTCAGCACCGCCTTCAATCAGGGCATGGGCAGCTTCAATATAGTTTTCTTTGAGTTCATCAAAAGTAATATTACGGAAAGCCGGATCATTGACATTCGGCGAGATTGAACAGGTACGTGAGGTCGGGCCGAGTACACCTGCCACAAAACGTGGTTTTTCTGGGGTCGAGTATTTGTCACATGCTGCACGCGCTAAACGTGCCGCTTCACGGTTGATCTCTGGAACAAGATCTTCCATGTGATAATCCGACATTGAAACACGGGTGCCGTTAAAGCTGTTGGTTTCAATAATGTCCGCACCTGCATCCAAGTAGGCTTCGTGGATGCCTTGAATAATTTTTGGCTGGGTTAATACCAATAAGTCGTTATTGCCTTTTAGGTCTGATGCCCAATCTACAAAACGTTCACCACGATAATCTTCTTCTTCTAATTTATGGCGTTGAATCATGGTTCCCATTGCGCCATCAATAATCAGGATACGTTGGGCAAGAAGTGATTGTAGGGTGGTAAGCGTGGACATTCAGGAACCCCAGGAGCTGATGAAGATAAAAAGCAGGGGCATTGTAACAGAAGCTACGCCAAAGCGCGTATTTTCAGCAGTCAGCAAGATGATTCCATTAGTTCATTCATAAAATGTCATAAAAGCTTCACGAAGTTGTCATAATTGAATTGGATAATGCTTAAAAAGAAAACAGGTTGTTCGAAATGTGACAATTCGATGTCATATTTCGTAGCATTTGTTGCAAAATCAGACAAACAGTTCTTATGGTGTTTTTGTTTTTATAATGTATTGTTTTTTATTAACTAAAATAAAATACAGGGCGTATTTATTGTAAGAAAATACAAAAAAATGTGAGGAAAACATGAAATTTTGGCTTTATGTGACAGTCCTTTGTCATATAATTGTCATAATTTAATTAAACAATACAGGGGATTTTATTATCCCCTAACCGTCTACATGAATTCTAATCTTCCTCCTGTTTCGGATTCACCGCTTGCCAGCTCTCAGGCAAAATCGACGAATGTACATGTACCAACACCGAAATTTTTTATGCCGGTGTTCTTAACAGTTATTGTTGCAACACTGATTTATATCGGTTTTCAGCTCAGCGCTGATTTGGCACATGTACCGCCTTTAAGTTTATATTCAGTTATTCTTTTATCGACGGCACTTTTCATTGCTTTAGGCTTTGAATTTGTAAATGGTTTTCACGATACGGCAAACGCTGTAGCGACGGTTATTTATACCAATGCATTACCTGCTCCAGCAGCAGTGATGTGGGCTGGTTTCTGTAACTTCCTTGGAGTTATGGTAGCGAGTGGCGCAGTTGCGTACGGTATTATTGCATTACTTCCTGTAGAAATGATCATGAATGTCGGCAGCGGCGCTGGCTTTGCGATGGTTTTTGCATTGTTAATCGCAGCAATTCTCTGGAATCTGGGTACGTGGTTCTTAGGAATTCCTGCATCAAGTTCACACACTTTAATCGGTTCGATTTTAGGTGTGGGTATCATGAACCATTTCTTGAATGCTTCAGTTGGTGCGACCAGCAGTGGTATTGATATGGATCAGGTGATTAAAGTTGGTAAGGCGCTATTATTCTCTCCATTGATTGGTTTTGCATTTGCAGCCATCTTATTCTTATTGGTGAAGAAAGTCTTTAAACGCCAAATGGAGCTGTTTCAGCCGCCTGAAGGCAATAAGCCACCACCACCACTCATTCGCGCTATTCTGATTTTCACCTGTACGGGTGTAAGTTTTGCCCATGGTTCAAACGATGGTCAAAAAGGTATGGGCCTGATCATGTTGATCTTGATCGGTTTGGTGCCATTGGCTTATTCGTTAAACAAAAATTTAGATGCCCAGCAATTACAGTCTTTTGAACAGCTTTCTGCACAGACAGCAACCGTGTTGAATGTTAACCAAAATGAGCTGACGGATGAAAAGGCACGTGATGTATTAACCAAATATATCCAAACCAAAGAACAAACAGATGAAGTTGTACCTGCACTTGCAAGCATGACTGCACACTTGGGTAACCGTGTTGCCGGTTATGGCGATCTTAAGGCGATTCCTGAAGCCGCTGTCAGTGAAATCCGTAACGACATGTATTTAAGTACCACGACCTTCAAGCGTTTAGATAAAGCAGAAGCTTTACCTGAAATGGATAAAGATCAAGCGAAAGTAGTTAAAGAATACCGTAGTAGCTTGGATTCATTTCTTCAATACATTCCGAACTGGGTGAAAGTCGCAGTTGCATTGGCATTGGGTCTTGGTACCATGGTCGGTTGGAAGCGTATTGTGGTGACTGTTGGCGAGCGTATTGGTAAGAACCACATGACTTACGGTCAGGGGATGTCGGCTGAGCTTGTCGCAATGAGTACCATTGCAGCAGCGGATGGCTTAGGTATGCCTGTATCAACAACACATGTATTAAATAGTGCGGTTGCGGGTACTATGGTTGCGAATAAATCAGGTTTGAACTTCGCAACAGTGAAAACCATTCTTTCAGCGTGGATCTTTACTTTGCCAGCGACGATTGCTTTATCGGGCGGCTTATACTGGTTATTCTTGCAGTTCGTTTCATAATGCAAATAAATTGTTGCGTTTAAGACGGAATGTAAAAGCTTTGCTTCGGCAAAGCTTTTTTTATGCCTGTTATCGGGGTTTCTTTAAGATTGGTTGGTTTTGGGTATCAGTTGGTCTTTCGAAATAGGTAAGCGTATGCTGTCCTGAATAGCTGAATAGCTGAATAGCTGAATAGCTGAATAGCTGAATAGCTGAATAGCTGAATAGCTGAATAGCTGAATAGCTGAATAGCTGAATAGCTGAATAGCTGAATAGCTGAATAGCTGAATAGCTGAATAGCTGAATAGCTGAATAGCTGAATAGCTGAATAGCTGAATAGCTGAATAGCTGAATAGCTGAATAGCTGAATAGCTGAATAGCTGAATAGTGGGGGATTTGAGTTAAGCTAAAATGATCCCAACAAAGTCGGCTATATTCCCCAAAAGAGGAATAGTTTTTCTATGATCATATCCGTTAGTATCAAGAGACAGATCGTGCGAGGTTGTGTTTTCACGGTAATAATAAACATAAAATGTTGTTCTATTTACACTCCGCCATTCTCCGATATAGAGAGTGGCTTTTTTTAGTTTTGATGTTTTGTTTCTATAATATTCAGCCAATAAAAAAGAGCTGTTAAAAACAGCTCTTTTTTATTTCACAAAGCATTAAGCTTGTTGGATACCCGCAACAACCCAATCTTGTTGTGAACCGGCAGGTTTTACAAAATGCCAGATTTCAGTGAATGGTTGTGGCAAGCTGTTTAAGTCTTCACTTACTGTACCTGTAAAGCGTACGCTTACAACGTATTGACCATTTTCAGTTGCGCTTTCAACTACCATTGCATTGAGGTTACTAAACTCAGCAACGTCTTGGTCTTGGTTTGACATGATGTCGTTGTACATTGAATCGTACAGTTCAGGGGTTAAGTAACGGCGAATTTCTTCAACATTACTGGCACTGTTAACTGATTGAATGTGGTTAAAGCGTTGACGTGCAATACGTAAGAATGCAGCAGGTTCCGTACCATCTGGTAATTGGTTGCCACTATTCATTGATGCACTACCAAACGGTGCTTGCGGTGCAGCGCCACCATTTACAGATTGACCAAAAATATTGGTGTTATCATTTGCTTGAGGTGCAGCTTGACGAGTGAAATTGTTCTGACCATTGTTATTTGGTGCGTAAGGGTTGTTTGCTGCAACTTTTTGTTTACCGCTGAATCGACGGAAAATAAAGAAGGCACCCCCAGCAATTAACAATAGCCATATCCACGTTGGAATGCCGCCTTTTTTCTCTTGCTGTTGAGCTTGTTGCTGTTGAGCCGCTTGAGCATTGGTTGCCTGCTGCTCAGTTGCAGTTGGGTTGTGTTGCTTGTCATCTGCTAACGCATTCGCGGCTACAGCACCAATCGCAGCACCAGCAACACCCGCAGCAACCATTGAACCAACACCTGGGCCAGACTTCTGCGGAGCAGCTTGTTGTGGTGCAGGAGCAGCTTGACGTGGCTGTTGATAAGACTGGTTATAAGATTGACTAGATGAACTAGAGCGGCTCATCCCATGACTTTTACCACCACCTGCACGTTTTGCTTCTGCAAGTGGTGCAGCAACCAAAGTTGCCATTAAAAGCGCTGCGACTAAACTACGCTGCTTTGCTTTCATCGAAAATTCCTATTTAAATCCAATTCGTAAATGTATTTATGAAGGTATTTGCATGGAATTTCAATAAGAAAAGTATGTTTTTTTATGTCAATTCATCACTCAATTGCATTGCTTCAGTCAAAGCTTCATGCAAACGTGCGACCGCAATGATTTGAACACCTTCAATTGTTTTTTGTGGCGCATTGCCTCGAGGTAAAATCACATACTTAAAGCCATGTTTGACCGCTTCTTTTAAACGTTCCTGACCATTGGGTACAGGACGAATTTCGCCAGAGAGCCCAACTTCGCCAAAGACAGCCAATTGCTGTGGTAGGGCTTTGCCTCTTAAACTGGAAGCACAGGCAAGTAATACAGCCAAATCTGAGCCAGTTTCAGTAATTTTTAAACCACCGACAACATTGACATAAACATCCTGTCCTGAGGTTTGTACACCACCATGTCTGTGCATGACTGCAAGCAACATATTCAAACGGTTTTGTTCTAAACCGAGTGCAACACGACGGGGTTGCCCATGCGCATCATCAACCAGTGCTTGCACCTCAACCAGTAGTGGGCGAGTACCTTCACGGCTAATCATCACAATAGAGCCCGGAATGGCTTCATCATAACGACTCAGAAAAATCGCCGATGGGTTGGCAACCTCACGCAGACCTTTATCGGTCATGCCAAACACACCGAGTTCATTAACCGCACCAAAACGGTTCTTTACCGCACGAATCATACGGTAGCGAGAATCAGATTGTCCTTCAAAGTAGAGTACACAATCGACCATATGTTCTAAAACACGAGGACCTGCAAGAGAGCCTTCTTTGGTGACATGACCGACAATAAACAAAGCGGTGCCACTATTTTTGGCGAAACGTGTCAGTAAGGCAGCAGATTCACGAATCTGTGAAACACCCCCTGGGGCAGACTGTAAAGTCTCGGTATATAAGGTTTGAATCGAATCGAGGATGGCCACCACTGGGCGTTCTTGTGCCAGTACTTCACAGATACGTTCTACACAGGTTTCCGCCATGACTTTGAGTGAGTCTGTCGGTAGATCTAAACGTTGTGCACGTAAAGCCACTTGCGATAAAGATTCTTCACCTGTGACGTACAGGGCTGTACTTTTTTTGCTGGCCATATGCGTTGCGGTTTGCAGTAGGATGGTTGATTTACCAATCCCTGGGTCACCACCGATTAATACAACAGATCCAATAACTAACCCCCCACCGAGCACGCGATCGAATTCGCTAATCCCTGTTGGAACACGGCTTTCATTGGAGACTGTGACTTGGTTGAGCGTAGTGATACTAGACGCTTGTCCTGCATAGCCACCTATTTTAGGCTGGCCACGATGTGTTACTGCTGGCTCGATACGAACCTCAAGCAGACTATTCCATTCGCCACATTCAGTACATTGACCCGTCCATTTGGGATGGTCTGCACCACATTGTTCACATCGGTAAACGGTTTTAATTTTTGCCATAAGATAAAATTGAAAACTTTCTTAAAATTAGATAAAAAAGAATCAGGACGAAAATTTCTAACAATGCTAATCGTTGTTTAAGGAATAACAAAACGAAGACGGCATGATTTCGTCGCAGATTGGTTAAAGGGAAGTGCTCAGAAAAATAACATGATATACAACTTTTACAAGTTATAGACAGTGTGTTTTTAGCAATCACTTTTTTTGTTCAATTCACTTTTTCCAAGGATGGGAGGGCTATGTTTGCTTAATCTGATGTCATGAGATGACGATTTGATGGCATAGATATTGCTCATGCAAAGCGGAATGAAATATTGGCATTATTGTGCCTTATTTTGTGCAAACACCAAGTATTAATGGTGTAGAGGATAAGGAGATATAAGAAGTGGGTGTGAAAGCGTTTATATATGATCCAATTAAATTGCTTAGCTATAAATGCAACATTCAGCAAAGAACATATTAAACGTACACAGAGATTTTTATCTAATGATTGAATTATAAATCAATTTTTGGATGGATGTTTTGGAATAGAAAAGAACAGCTCGGCTAAGTTTAGTGTTCTTTTTTATAATTCGTTTTGGTCTTACCTGTGTTGTCCTGATAAGTTCATTGTATTGTTTTGGCCTTGTGCGTATGATCGAATTCAATTGTATTTAACTTGAAAAATACAGGTAAAAATTGCTTAGCTAAAGTCAGCCAATTTATAGATAACGAGAAAAGATACCGAAAATAGTACGAATCGTTATTGAGAGTGGACTTTAGTTAATGAATTAAAAACACTGGAGAGTTTTTGTAAAATGTCGAATCAAAATCTGAGTGAGGCTGCTGAGCAAAGCGGACTTCACCGTAGTCTATCTAATCGACATCTACAGTTGATTGCGATTGGCGGTGCAATCGGAACAGGGTTGTTCATGGGGTCTGGTAAAACCATTAGTTTGGCTGGACCATCTATTCTGTTTATTTATATGACCATTGGTTTGATGGTGTTCTTTGTAATGCGTGCATTGGGAGAATTGTTATTATCCAACCTTAACTACAAGTCTTTTATTGATTTATCGACTGATTTAATTGGCCCTTGGGCAGGTTATTTTGTCGGCTGGACCTACTGGCTGTGTTGGGTGACCATTGGTATCGCAGATTTATCGGCCATTATTTACTATCTTGAATTCTTTAATGGTGGTGAGTCATTTACCCCATTGGGTGGTTTACTGATTAGTACTGTTGCTATTGCTTTTGTACTGGGCTTGAACTTGGTCACCGTAAAACTATTCGGTGAAATGGAGTTCTGGTTTGCGATGGTGAAGATCACGGCGATCATTGTCTTGATTGCTGTGGGTTTGTGGATGATCTTTACTGGATTTACCAATGCCACGGGTACGGTTGCAAGCGTTTCAAACCTTTGGACACATGGTGGGATGTTCCCGAAAGGCCTTGACGGTTTCTTGGCTGGCTTCCAGATTGCAATTTTCGCCTTTGTCGGGGTGGAATTGGTTGGTACCACGGCTGCTGAAACGCAAGATCCAAAGCGCAACTTACCGAAAGCGATTAACTCGATTCCAATCCGTATCATTATTTTCTATGTATTGGCATTGTTCGTGGTGATGTGTGTCACGCCTTGGGATCAAATCAATCCTAAAGTTAGTCCATTCGTCAACATCTTCTCGCAAGCAGGGATTGCTTCTGCTGCGATTATCATGAACTTGGTGGTGTTATCTTCAGTGATGTCATCCATGAACAGTGGTGTATTCTCAACCAGCCGTATGTTGTTTGGTTTATCGACGGATGAACAAGCACCGAAGCTGTTTGGTAAATTATCTAAGTCTGCAGTTCCTGCAAAAGCTTTGATTTTCTCATCAATCTGTATCTTTATTGGTGCATTCGTTCAGTTTGTTTATAAATTACAAACGGGCACCAATGATGAAGTAACAGCTTTTACTTTAGCAACAACGCTATCAACGATTTTGTTCATCTGTGTATGGATCATTATTATGTGGAGTTATATCAACTATCGCAAAAATCGTCCTGAGCTACATGCGCAATCAACATTTAAACTGCCTGGTGGCGTGTTTACCTGTTGGGTGGTGATTATTTTCTTCCTTGCAACGATCTATTTCCTTGCCTTGGATGAAACCACTTTGGAATCACTGAAGGTGAGTCCACTTTGGTTTGTTATTTTGGCGATTGGTTATTTCTTCTATAAGAAAAAGTAATTTTGGAGCGAATTGAATCCAAAACGCCGACTTTAGAGTCGGCGTTTTTTTATGGTTATTGTTTGATTCATTCAAGTTTAGACTTTAGCCAATGGGATGATCACGCTATACTGCTCCGAATTGTAAAAGTTAGGTGCACAGATGCTTAAAGTCATTTGTTCTATCAGTGTGTTGCTGAGCAGCGTTATTTTAACTGCATGTGGTCAGTCAGGTGCATTGCAATTACCATCTGATCAGAATCAAGATAAACGCGCGAAATATCTGCTTTATAAAAATGAAGCATCTCAGAAAAAAGCGTCAGCGGCTGCTAAAGCAGACCAAGTAGACGTGGAAAACCAAGCAACATCGTCAACGACTCAATCACAAACAATCTCCCCTTAAGTTTGTAAATAAGGACATCTTCATGAGTTTCACTCGCATTAATGGAGTATTGCACGCTGAGCAATGTTCACTGGATCAGCTCGCACAGCAATATGGCACGCCTTTATATGTTTATTCAAAAGCAACTTTTGAAAAGCATTATTTGGATATGCACCGTGCTTTTGATTTTATTGATCATCAAATCTGTTTTGCAGTGAAGTCAAACTCAAATTTAGCTGTTCTGAATGTATTGGCAAAAGCGGGTGCCGGTTTTGATATTGTGACGGGTGGAGAATTGGCTCGTGTACTTGCAGCGGGTGGTGAACCTGCCAAAATCGTATTCTCTGGTTTGGGTAAATCGGAAGCCGATATCGAAAAAGCGCTCAATGTCGGGATTGCTTGCTTTAATGTGGAATCACATGCTGAGTTAGATCGAATTCAAAAAGTTGCAGCCAAGCTTGGTAAAAAGGCACCGATTTCTTTACGGGTAAACCCAGATGTGGATGCCAAAACGCATCCGTACATCTCAACAGGTCTGAAAGAAAACAAGTTTGGTATTCCAAGCGATAGCGTGAATGAAACCTATCAATATGCAGCGTCGTTACCGAATCTTGAGATTGTCGGGATTGACTGTCATATCGGTTCACAATTGACTGAAACCAAACCTTTTGTCGATGCACTTGATCGTGTCATTTTAATGATTGAGCAGTTGAAAAGCTTGGGTATCAACCTCAAACATATTGATATCGGTGGTGGTTTGGGGGTTCGTTATAAAGATGAAACACCGCCAAGTGTTGAAGCGTATGCCAATGCCATGCGCCCAGCTTTAGAAAAACTTGGGCTAAAAGTCTATATGGAACCAGGGCGTAGTATTTCTGCCAATGCAGGTGCATTACTCACCAAGGTGGATTTACTCAAACCAACCAATCACCGTAACTTTGCCATTATTGATGCGGCCATGAATGATTTGATTCGTCCTGCTTTATATGAAGCGTGGATGGATATTCAATCTGTTAATGTAAACCCTGATGTTGAAGTTAAAACTTGGGATTTGGTCGGTGCGATCTGTGAAACTGGCGATTTCTTGGGTAAAGAGCGTGATTTAGCCCTTCAGGAAAATGATGTGTTGGCGGTATTAGGTGCAGGCGCATACGGTTTTGTGATGAGCTCGAACTACAATACCCGTGGTCGTGCCGCTGAAGTGATGGTCAATGGTGATCAAGCCTATTTAATTCGTGAACGTGAAACCATAGAATCACTCTGGGACAAAGAGCGTTTGTTGCCTGAGGAGTAAATGAAGATGTATTTAGAATTTACCAAAATGCATGGTTTGGGCAATGATTTTATGGTCGTTGACCTTGTGACCCAGCGTGCTTATTTAGATACCGTGACGATTCAACGTTTGGCTGATCGTCATTTTGGTGTGGGTTTTGATCAGCTATTGATTGTTGAACCACCTGATTTGCCCGATGTCGATTTTAAATATCGAATCTTTAATGCCGATGGTTCCGAGGTTGAACAGTGTGGCAATGGCGTGCGTTGTTTTGCCCGCTTTGTGCATGAGCGTCAATTGACGACCAAAACCAAAATTCGCGTACAGACCAAAGCCGGTATCGTTGAACCTGAATTGGGTGCCAATGGTTGGGTTCGTGTCAATATGGGGCCGCCGAAATTTCTTCCAGAAGAAATTCCGTTTGTGACTCAAGCGCATGAAGATATTGAAGGCTTATATGCATTGGAACTTGCAGATAATCAGAGCATTAATATTGATGTCGTGAACATGGGGAATCCGCATGCCGTCACTATCGTGCCTGATGTTTTAACAGCTGATGTTGAGCATATCGGTCCGCAAGTGGAATCACATGCACGTTTTCCTGCACGGGTGAATGCTGGATTTATGCAGATTCTGGATGAAAAGCATATCCGTTTACGTGTGTTTGAACGTGGTGTCGGTGAGACTTTGGCTTGTGGTACGGGTGCCTGTGCCGCAGCGGTCAGTGGTATGCGCCGTGGTTTGCTGGCCAATGAAGTTGAAGTGCAGCTTGCAGGTGGTAAGTTACATATTGCTTGGCGTGAAGGTGATGTGGTGTGGATGACTGGTCCAACTACACATGTTTATGATGCCCGTCTGGATTTACGATATTTCCAAGGCTAAAGTTGAACGCTGTAAACACTCCTAAATAGGGGTGTTTACGTTTAAAAAAAATTATAATTTAAAAGGATAAGAATGAATCATCTCGTCTTTCTTGCTGGTGCATCAGGCAATACACAATTTTGGAATCCTCTGATTGCACAGCTTCCTACTAATTATACAAAACAAGTGATTGCTTATCCTGGGTTTCATGGGGTGGCAACAGATTCAGACATTAATAGTTTTGATGATCTGAGTCATTATGTGCTTGCACAGATTCAGCAACCTTCTATTCTCATTGCTCAATCCATGGGTGGAATCTTTGCGATTGCAGCAGTTTTACAAAAATCAGATTTGGTTAAAGGTTTAGTTTTGATTGCAACCTCTGGTGGAATTAATTTAGACCGATTTCAAGTTCAAGACTGGCGGCAGTTTTATCAACAAGAATATATTGAATATCCTGATTGGTTTGTGACAACGAAAGTCGATTATGAGCAATATTTATCAGATATCGAGGTGGACACTTTATTGATCTGGGGTAATCAAGATCCGATTAGTCCGATTGAGGTTGGACAATATTTAAATCAGATCTTGCAAAAATCTAAACTCTATACTGTTGAAGATGGCGATCATCAACTCGCAGAGAAATGTGCTGATGAGGTTGCCATACAAATCAATGATTATTTAAAAAATTTAGATCATGATTGAAATTGAGCGTGCTGAGATCAGCACACTTTTTGTATCGCTTATCGTTTGCTGAATGCAAGTTTGAGTGCAAACAAGATAAAAATACTGCCTGTGATGCGATCCATATAGCGAATAAATTTGGGCTGCTTTAAATAAGCAGAAATGGACTGCATCGCAGCGATTAGAAAAACTGACCAGATCAAGCCGATCACCACATGAATCATCACCAACCCCATGGTCCAAATCACTGGAGACGAAGACTGTGGAATAAACTGTGGCAGAAAAGAAATATAAAAAATGCCGACTTTGGGATTGAGTAAATTGCCCCAAAAACCTTTAATAAACCAATTTTGTGTTGTTACTGCTGAATCATTTAAATTCGCAAGTTGGCTGCGGGGCTTTAAAAGGAGATTGAGTCCTAACCATGTCAGGTAAATTGCACCCATCCATTTCAAGGTATTGAAGGCCAGATCCGATGTCATCAGCAATGCACCTAAACCACAGGCGACAATGATTCCCCACACAATACAGCCAAGATTGATACCCAAAGCCGCTTGGAATGCTTTGGCTTTACCTTCCAATGTAGCGGTACGAATAATCAGCGTAGTATCTAAACCTGGAGTCAGCGTGAGCAGGGTAATTGCAATGAGATAAGGAATAAGTATGGCTGTCATTGATCAAGCACCATTTAAAACTTGAAAATAATTGTAGTACAGAGCCATAGATTCTTCGATATTTGTTTAATGATAAGTAGAAGTAAAATTTGCTAGACTGTCGTTGTGGGTATTGGCATAACACTGGAGAGCAATTTGGAAAGCCATGAAAAACTGCTGTCCATGTGGTTAAAAGAACGGATCATTCAAAATCAGTCTGAACATACCATTGCAGCCTATCAGCGTGATTTAACCGATTTCTTTAAGTTTTGTGAATATAAACAATTGCAATTGCAAGATGTCGAAGCCTCTGATTTGCGGGAATATCTGGCTGCAAGGGTTGAGCGAGATCAACTGGGTAGCAGTAGTTTACAGCGGCATTTGACTTCAATTCGCCAATTTATGAAGTGGGCGGAACAAGGTCAATATCTACAACAAAATCCATCTGAAGATTTTCGATTAAAACGTCAACCGCGGCCTTTACCGGGGATGATTGATATTGAAACTGTTCACCAAATTTTAGATCAAGCTGCACCAGAAAAGCCGATTGAACAACAATTATGGTTACGTGATAAGGCGATATTAGAGCTGTTATATTCGAGCGGCTTGCGTTTAGCTGAATTGCAGGGCTTAACAATTAAAGATATCGATTTTAATCGACAACTTTTACGGATCACAGGTAAAGGCAATAAAACCCGAATTGTGCCTTTTGGCTTAAAGGCCAAAGATAGTTTGGTTGAATGGTTGAAAATCTATCGGATCTGGCAAGGCGACTTTAATGCAGATTCATCGGTTTTTATCTCGCAACGTGGCAATGCCTTAACACCGCGTCAAATTGAAAATCGGGTCAAGCTGCAAGCACAACGTGCAGGCGTCAATGTCGATCTGCATCCGCATTTATTGCGCCATTGTTTTGCCAGTCATATGCTGTCTGCTAGTGGGGATTTACGTTCTGTGCAAGAAATGTTGGGACACAGCAATCTGTCAACTACCCAGATTTATACCCATGTTGATTTTGAGCAACTGGCCAAAGTCTATGATCAAACTCATCCACGAGCGCAAAAAAACTAAATCTTGATATATTATGTTGCAAAATTGAGCATTTAATCATCAATGACTTTTCCACTTTGGGGGTGAGATTTGTTGAATTGATGTTCTTACTTAATTGACGCGTTTTTTCGAAAGTGAAAACACCTGCAAATTCGTCAGAAACGATCCGTTACAGAACACCCTCATGAAATAAAAATGCCTGTTTTAGATCGTTGAATTTTATAAAATATTAAAAAATCAAAGTTTAATATTCATCAGGTTTATAAACTAAATTTGTAGTACCAATCACTATTTTCAATATGTGAACTGAGCGTTTCATCTTTTTTATGGCTGTAGCGGAAATTGTGACTTGACCGAAATGCCAAATACATTGCAAGATAGGGCACCTAAAAAGTTTCAATCGAAGAGTTAGAATGCTCTTCATTACATTTACTTGCTTAGAACAGCCGAGGATTACATGAAGGCTCTTGTCGCTGTAAAACGTGTGGTTGATGCCAACGTTAAAGTTCGTGTTAAGCCGGACAATAGTGGGGTTGACCTTACCAACGTTAAGATGTCAATCAACCCATTCTGTGAAATCGCAGTGGAAGAAGCGGTTCGCTTAAAAGAAAAAGGAACAGTTTCTGAAATCGTTGTTGTTTCAGTGGGTGCTAAAGAAGCTCAAGAACAAATTCGTTCTGCAATGGCTCTAGGTGCTGACCGCGGTATTTTAGTTGAAACGGCTGATGAAGTTGGCGCTCTTGAAGTTGCTAAAATCTTGAAAGGCGTAGTTGATGCTGAAAAACCAGAGCTTATTCTTCTTGGTAAACAAGCAATTGATGACGACTCTAACCAAGTAGGTCAGATGCTTGGTGCTTTACTGGGTGCAGGTCAAGGGACTTTCGCATCTGAAGTTAAAGTTGAAGATGGTAAAGTTCAGGTCACTCGTGAAATCGACGGTGGTTTACAAACTGTTGAGCTTACACTTCCTGCAATCATCACCACTGACTTACGTTTGAATGAGCCACGTTATGCTGCTCTTCCAAACATTATGAAAGCGCGTAAAAAACCGCTTGATACTAAGTCACCTGCTGATTATGGCGTTGCAACTGGTACTAAACTTAAAACAGTTAAAGTTGAAGCTCCTGCTGAACGTAAAGCTGGTGTACAAGTGAAGTCTGTAGACGAGCTTGTTGAAAAATTGAAAAACGAAGCGAAAGTGATCTAATACAGAAGGATAAAATCATGAGTATTTTAGTTATCGCTGATCACAACAACCAGACACTTAACGGTGCAACTTTAAACGTTGTTGCGGCAGCTCAAAAAATCGGTGGTGATATTACTGTATTGGTTGCTGGTTCTGGTGCTCAAACAGTTGCGGATGCTGCTGCTAAAGTTGCTGGTGTAAGCAAAGTATTACTTGCTGACAATGCTGCATATGCAAACCAATTGGCTGAAAACGTTGCTGGTTTAGTTGCTGACATCGCGAAAGGCGGATACAAATACGTATTGGCTGCTTCTACAACAACGGGTAAGAACCTTCTTCCACGTGTTGCTGCACTTCTTGACGTAAGCATGATCTCAGACATTATTGCTGTTGAATCTGCAAACACGTTCAAACGCCCAATCTATGCGGGTAACGCGATTGCAACTGTTCAATCTGACGAAGCAATTATCGTGGGTACAGTTCGTGGTACAGCATTTGATGCAGTTGCTGCTGAAGGCGGTTCTGCTGCAGTTGAAGCGGTTGCTGAAGTGAAAGATGCAGGAATTTCTAAGTTTGTAAACGAAGAAATCGTGAAACTTGATCGTCCAGAATTAACTGCTGCGCGTATCGTTGTTTCTGGTGGTCGTGGTGTCGGTTCTGGTGAGAACTATCACAAAGTACTTGACCCATTGGCTGACAAGCTTGGTGCTGCTCAAGGCGCATCACGTGCTGCGGTAGATGCTGGTTTCGTACCAAACGACTTCCAAGTTGGTCAAACTGGTAAAATCGTTGCACCAGATCTTTACATGGCGATTGGTATCTCTGGTGCGATTCAGCACTTGGCAGGTATGAAAGATTCTAAAGTTATTGTTGCAATCAACAAAGACGAAGAAGCGCCAATCAACAGTGTTGCTGACTACTGGTTAGTCGGCGATTTGAACACTGTGGTACCTGAATTGGTATCTAAACTTTAATTCGCTCTGAATAAAGTTGAAAACGCTCCGAAAGGGGCGTTTTTTTATGCTTTAAATGTAAGGGGAATCGTTATCACCATTTATTTTTTTGTTTTTGTTATGCGGTGTACCTAAAGCTTGTGGTGAGCCAAATATGGGTTGTATTCGTGTTATAAGAACAATACATCATGAAGTAATGCACACTCCTCAATCGATGCCTGAATGGCGCTAGAATCAAAATAAGGGCTATTCGTACTCAGAGCTGTGATCATTGGGGGGCTATTTCCTGATGTTGATACAACATTTCTTTTAATGCAGTTTTTCTTGAATAAACATTTCGCTCTATTTTTTCATTTTATGGGCCTGTGAAGAGCTTTTATGAACAAGATGTTTTAAATACGGTTCAGATTAGGTCATCTGTTGCCTAAAGTTTAATACGCATTTATCGGTCTGAAAGAAGAAGCTAAATTTTATTTGATTCAATACTTTTATTGAATCATTTGATGAACTTTTGTTCAAAAAGTCTACGAATCCTTTTATCGGCATACATGATATTTGATAATTTTAAGTTATTAATTTATATAAATTTTTATTGTAAAAAATGCTATTTTTAGATGCATAAACTCACAGTTGATGAGTGCTTTATGCTATACTTTTCCGCTGTATTTTTTATTTTTAGTTCAAGCCCTTGAGCTAAATTTTTGCAAGATTGAAGACATAAAAACAGGTACAACTCTCTACCTGTAAACAAGGAGTATGCATGAGCGTATCGGAAATCAGACCGATTGCCATTGAGGACGAACTCAAGCATTCATATCTAGATTACGCGATGAGCGTAATCGTATCTCGTGCATTGCCAGATGTGAGAGACGGTCTAAAACCTGTTCATCGTCGCGTATTATATGCGATGCACGAATTGGGCAATGATTATAACAAAGCGTATAAAAAGTCTGCTCGTGTTGTCGGGGACGTGATCGGTAAATATCACCCTCATGGTGACAGTGCAGTATACGAAACAATTGTTCGTATGGCGCAGGACTTCAGCTTGCGTTACATGTTGGTTGATGGTCAGGGTAACTTCGGTTCGGTCGATGGGGATAGCGCAGCAGCAATGCGTTATACCGAAGTCCGTATGCAAAAACTCACCCATGAAATTTTAGCCGATCTGGAAAAAGATACGGTTGATTGGGAAGATAACTACGACGGTTCTGAGCGTATTCCTCAGGTGATGCCAACGCGTATTCCAAACCTTCTGATCAATGGTACGACGGGTATTGCGGTAGGTATGGCGACCAATATGGCGCCACACAACATGACCGAAGTTGTGAATGCATGTTTGGCTTATGCCAATAACCCGAATATTTCTGTAGAAGGTCTGATGGAGCACATTACTGGTCCAGATTTTCCTACAGGCGGTATTATTTACGGTAAATCAGGCATTGTAGATGCTTATCGCACTGGTAAAGGTCGTTTGCATATTCGTGGTAAATATCACTTCGAAGAAGACCAGAAAACAGGTCGTACCACGATCGTATTTACTGAAATTCCTTATCAGGTCAACAAGGCAAAAACCATTGAGCGTATTGCCGAGTTAGTCAAAGAAAAGAAACTTGAAGGAATTTCTGAACTTCGAGACGAGTCTGATAAAGACGGTATGCGTATTGCCATCGACTTGAAGCGTGGTGAAAACGCTGAAGTTGCGGTGAATAATTTATTCTTGCATACACAATTACAAAACTCGTTCAGCATCAACATGGTCTGTCTCGACAATGGTCAGCCAAAGTTGATGAATCTGAGAGAGATTATTGCGGCATTTATTCGCCACCGCCAAGAAGTGGTGACCCGTCGTACCATGTACGAATTGCGCAAAGCACGCGAGCGTGGTCATATCTTGGAAGGTTTGACGGTTGCCTTAGCCAATATTGATGCCATTATTGAAACCATCAAAACGTCTGCGAATCCAGCTGAAGCGCGCGAGCGTTTACAAGCAGGTGAGTGGGCTGGTGGTGGTGTAGTTGCATTGCTTGAAAAAGCAGGTGCTATCTCTGTTCGCCCAGATGAAATTGAAGGTGAAGACCCAGCACGTCCATTTGGCTTATCGGGTGATATTTATCGTTTGTCACCGACTCAAGTTGGCGCGATCCTAGAATTACGTTTGCATCGTTTAACGGGCTTGGAACAAGACAAGTTACATGCAGAATATACTGAAATCTTAGGTCAAATTGCTGAATTAACTGCAATTCTGAATGATTTTAACTTGTTGATGAATGTGATTCGTGAAGAACTTGCGTTGATCTTGCAACAATATGGTGATGGTCGCCGCACTGAAATTGTAGAGTCTGGTGTTGATTTCTGCCGTGAAGACCTGATTCCTGAAGAGCAAGTTGTATTGACTGTGTCTCAAACAGGTTATGCGAAAACTCAGCCACTTTCTGATTATCAAGCGCAACGTCGTGGTGGTCGCGGTAAGTCTGCAACTGCAATGAAAGATGATGACATCATCCAGCATTTAATTGTGGCATCGAATCATGCAACGGTACTGTGCTTTACCAATGTCGGTAAAGTCTATCGCTTACGCGTGTTTGAAGTGCCGCAAGCGTCACGTGGTGCCAAAGGTCGTCCGATTATTAATTTGCTTCCATTGGATGCAAATGAAACTGTGACTGCAATCTTACCGTTGACGGAATTCCCTGAAAATCACTATGTCTTTATGGCGACTGCCTCAGGTACGGTAAAACGTGTTGAACTAGAACAATTTAGTAATGTTCGTTCAAATGGTTTGCGTGCGATTGAGCTGAATGAAGAAGATACCTTGATTGGTGTTGCGATTACCGACGGTAATCAGCAGATCATGTTGTTCTCGAATGAAGGGAAGGCAATCCGTTTTGCTGAAACTGATGTTCGTGCCATGGGTCGTACTGCCAAAGGTGTACGCGGTATGCGCGTTAGCTTCGCAAGCAATACCATTGAAGCTGAAGATGCCGATGTTGAAAATGATGATAGTGATGACAATGATGATTCATCAGATTCAAACTTAGTTAGCCGCATTGTTTCACTGGTTGTTGTGCCTGAAACGGGTGAAGTGCTGTGTGCATGCGCCAATGGTTATGGTAAGCGTACTCCTGTGGATGACTTCCCAACCAAGAAACGTGGTGGTAAGGGCGTAATTGCGATTAAGACCAGTGAGCGTAATGGTGAGCTGATCGGTGCCGTATCGATTGATGAAAGCAAAGAACTGATGCTAATTTCTGATGGCGGTACTTTGGTTCGTACGCGTGCTGCTGAAGTGGCAACGACAGGCCGTAATGCGCAAGGTGTTCGTTTGATTCGTCTAAGCGATGCTGAAACCTTAGTCGGTGTTGTATCTATTGAAGCAGTTGAAGATGACGAAGAGTTAGATGCGATTGATGATGTAGAAAATACTGGGGGAGAAGCGATTACTTCTGAGGAAGTTGCCGCTGAACCAAAAGAGGATACGCCTGACGCGTAATGCTTTTAAGTAAGAAAAAAGGAAGCTGATTAGCTTCCTTTTTTCTTTAGTGATTTTGATTAATTAAAAATACATCGTAGTTGCGATAGTGACGTACTTTTATATTTGGGTTATCTGTCTGGTAGCCGTTCAGATTACTAATAATGACCATTGGCTGTTTTTGCTCTAAAGCTTTTTCAAGTTGCTGTTTATTCCATAAGTATTGTTTGCGTTCAGGCTCAAATAGCAGCCCATCTTTAAGCTCTAATGATGAGTTATCTGTTTTGACACTGTCCCAATCGTTGACAATATAAACTGGTTTTTTCAGATTCAATAAAAAGGGAATGTCATAAAAATAGTTATAGTAGAAAACAACATCTGAATTTGGCGAGATCGAATGTGCAAAATCGACTTGGTCAGCGTTATTTTTACTATCGAGTAATGGTACGGCAATTGAAATAGAGGTACAGAAGATGATTAAACTTAAGAAAATTGCAGTTAAATAATCAATTTTCTTTTGCTTGAATAACCAGCCTAGACCAAAAGGAACGATGCATAAAATTGCACCTATGATGTAAATTTGAATGGCATGTGCTTGGTAGAACGCATGCGCATTCTTGATAAAGTGTGGTGCTAAAGTGATCGCCAGCCCAAGTACAAAAATAAAAACAGCCGTTCCCCAGACTTGTAATCGATTCTTCTCTGGATTCTGCAATGCGGCACGCACAGCAACAGCAAGCAAGATCGCCATTGGGGCGACAGCTGGTAAGATATAGCCTGCCAATTTTGAGGGAGGAATTGAGAAAAAAATACTCACCGAGATAAACCACCATAGGCATAGTGCCAATAAAGATGGAGACAGTGATGTTTGAAAAATACCTTTTGGAAATTTAAATCGACTGACAAAGAACCATGGCAAAAAACTTACAAACAAAATGAGATAATAGAAAAACCAAGGTTGTTTATTATTGAACTCATTCGAGCTGAATCGGCTAAATTGTTGATCAATGAAAAAATAGTGTAAAAATTGCGGGTATTTTAATTGCACCCAATAGATCCATGGTGCAGTCAGAGCAAGAAAAAACAGAATTGCGAAAGGGTTGAGTAAGGCTGGGATTTTTCGCCATTGCTGTGTGTAAAGTAACCAAGGTAATAAAACCATGCCAGGAATTAACACACCAATTAACCCCTTGCTCAAGAAGCCCGCAGCTGCTGCAAAGTAAGCTAAAAATAAAACTGATTTTTTTCCTGAGAGGGTAAAGTCAACAAAACTTAAAATACAAACCGTCATCCATGAGGCCACTAACAGGTCATGGTTGATATATTCACTGCTTCCATAAAACAATAAACTGGTTGCCAGAATTATAATGCTGAGTTGGGCAATCTGTTCTGATACATGTTTTTTTAAAAAAATGAACAGGCTGATCAGCATCATGCAGGCAGCTAGGGTTGGAACCAGTCGCAGCACCCAAATGTGTATACCAAATACTTCCATCAAAGCGGTTGAAAGCCAATGCAACAATGGTGGTTTGTGCATAAATGGTAAGCCATTGATACGAGGAATCAGCCAGTCTCCAGATTCCAGCATGAAGCGGCTGATGTCACCATATCGACCTTCATCTGGGACCGATAGTGGACGTATCCATGAGGTTATCAATAACCAAAGTGGTAAAAAAATAAGCAAAAACTTGGATGAGCGTAGCCATTGTTGCATATATTTAATCCCCATTATTGGAATGCAAAATAACGGTTAAGTAAAAAGGTAAATAAAGAAGTAACGCCAATACTGAAAATAACCAGTACGGAGACGTTGGTCTCAAGAAAGTGGTGACTGATGAGTAATAGCGATTCATTAAAAATAAAGCCAAGTCCAGCGACCACAATAAATTTTTTCAGGGTTTCTCTATGTTGTAGGTGGGTCGCTTTAAAAGTAAAAATACGGTGACCGAAATAACTGATCCAGAATGCAATTAAAAATGCGAAGAAATTGGCGTATTTCAATGCGATTTGGTATTGAGGCTGAATCAACAGAATGACTATAAGATAATGAGCACATGCCGCAATTAAACCAACAAGACCAAACCGAAAGAACTGGAGGAAATGAGTCTGCATCAGAGAGAAGCTACATTGTTTTGTTTATCTTGAATAACGGGTTTGGACTGAAGATGTGAATATTCTGCCGAGACAATGTATTTAGGTCGATTTTTAACTTCCGCATAAATACGTCCAATATATTCACCTAAAATCCCGATACAAAGCAGTTGAATCCCGCCTAAAAGTGTCATACCTGCTGCCAGTGTCGCCCAGCCGGGTACGCTCACTCCTTCAATTAAAGTTTCAATAATAATCCAGATGCCATAACCCATTGCAAATACTGCAAGTAGAGCTCCGATGTAAATACATAAACGTAAAGGTAGGTCTGAAAACCCTGTTAAGCCAGACATAGCCAACTGAAACAGGGATTTAAAGTTGAAGCTCGATTGTCCATGCTGGCGTTGTTGCTCGGTAAAATGGATCCCGATAGTTTTAAAACCAACCCAGGCAAATAGCCCTTTCATGTAGCGGTTTTTTTCAGGTAAGTTTTTAACCGCCTCAACAACTTTCGCATCGAGCAAACGAAAATCACCTGCATTTTCAGGAATATCGACAGTAGAGCTGAGATTTAAGATATGGTAATAACCTTGGGTAAAAAGCTTTTTCAACCATGATTCGGTGCTTCGATCTCGGATACCGTACACCATGTCATAACCACTTTTCCAAAGTTGAATCATGGTTGGAATGGCATCCAGAGGGTGTTGGAAATCTGCATCAATCAGTAATGCAGCATCGCCTCTGACATGATCCAGACCCGCACTTAACGCAGCTTCTTTACCAAAATTACGTGATAGGGTGAGTATACGTAATGGATAGTCGTCAAGCATTTGCTGTAAAACTGCGATACTTTGATCTTGGCTACCATCATCTACAATAATGATCTCATAGCGTAAATTTTGTTGTTCCAGTTGCTGAGCCAATGCAGGAATAAATTTTTTCAGATTCTCTGCTTCGTTATAAGCTGGGACGACACAAGATAAAAATGGATTGTTTGTCATTATAATGCACCCATTGTGGTCAGCGAAATTTGATAGAGTCGACAATCATCACGAAACTGAGATGAACTGAGATATTGGAACTCCCTAACACGTGCCTGAGCTATCGGGTCCTGATAGTCAATTGCTTGGGTTGCTGGATGGCACATGATTAATAAATTATCTTGTGCACGCATTAACCACTGTTGGTTTAATCGAGCGTAGTCTTCCTGCTCAAAATCATAAATGCCTGCGAAATATTGGTTTTGATAGATATTTTTTTGCTTACATAGCGTCGCTAAGCTTGTTGCACCTAGCGCTGCAAGTAAACGTGTTTTGATGGTGTAATGAGAAATAGTGAGGGGGTGTTGCAGGTTTCTGACCCATCCCTGAAAATTTTGCTGTTTAAGGAAGTTAATCAAGACATCCCGAATCACTGGAAATTGATGGATATGCTGATGTCCATCAATAAAATCAGGTTGTTTGCCCATCGCTACAATAAAATTATTCCATTGCTGTTCGAGGCTGCGTTGAATCATTTGGGCATCTAACTGGCGTGCCCATGCTTTCAACATCAGCATGGGAAGCGGCAATGCGAAGGTTTCTGCTTGAAAGGGATGGGTAAAATTAAGGTGTAAACCGACTTCTGCATGAGCCGTTAATGCTTTGAGTTGTTGTGCTGCAATTGGCCAATGCTCAGATTGGGTCATACATGAAGTAGCATGTAAAACCCCTTTTTTGATCAGCAATAGAATTGCCTCTGAAATTTCAGGGTTCATTGCAAAATCATCAGCACAATAGCAGACTTTAGCCATCTCAATACCTCAATTTAGACCAATTAAAAGATAAGATAGTGATCTAGTCTTACCTTTTAATTAATTTTCATTAAAGCAATATGCCAATATATCCTTAATAGCAACTTAAACTATTAAAAGCTATTTTTTCACGAGACGATAATAAGAAAGTGTCAGTAAAACTGCTGCAAGCGTTGCAAGATAAATTAATTTCGGTGCCACAATCGAGATCGGTACACCCATTTGGTTAAGCTGAACAAACATTTGTACGCCATGGGTAGATGGGAGTGTCCACGCCAACCATTGCATCCACTGCGGCATGGCTTCGTGAGGCCACGCTGTTCCTGTTAGCAAGAACAGCGGCACAGAGGTGACCACGATCAAGTGCCCAACACGTTCAGGCATATCTACCAGTGAGCCGACCAACATGCCCAAGCCTATGACACAGCTGACATAAATGGATACAGCGAGTAACATGCCCCAAAAATTACCGCCATGTGGAAATTCATATAACCAGAAGGTGAAGCCAAACAAATACAGACAGCTGAGACAACCTGTTGTAAAAATTGCAGCAAATGTTGCCCAGAATTCAATAGGTTTTGCTACCCAGCCTTGTTCACGATAACTGGCAATCAGCATGGCAAGTCCGAGCAAAATCGTTTGATGGATAATTAAACTGGCGACAGCAGGGAAGATATAACTGCCATAACCAGACATGGTGTTAAATAATGGAATTTGATGAATCGAAAGTTCTGGTTCAAAAGAGGAAGCATTGCCAAACTTCTCTAAATGTTCTTTCAGTGTATATTCAATTGAACTTGCTAAACCGACTCCAACTTCTTTGGTTCGAATAAAATACGCCGTGCTCAAATAGAGACCAATCCCACCCATTTCACCTCGTTTTAAGCTATTGGTTAGATTTTCAGGGAGTAACAAGATGCCTTCAGCTTGCTGGTTTTGAACCATCCGCTGCGCTTCCAGAAAGTTATCAGTCACCGTTGTGATTTTGATATGTGGGCTATTCGATGCTTGGCTAATGATTTTTGAGGTTAAAATGCTTTGTTCTTCATCCACAATCACAATCGGAATATCTTCGGCTGTTTGTGCTTTATAAGCAGTCGGGTAGAAGAAACTATAAATAAGTGTTGCGGCAATTAAAGTGGTAAACACTGAATTGTTGGCAAAAATGTTTTTAAAGGTCTGTATGTAATAACTGAAAAATGACTTCATGAACAAAGCTCCTGAGTATTTTTCTTTAACAGACGCACGCTCAACATAAAGAATAAAGCTGCAAAGAGGATTAATATCCCAAAAGGCACCACTGAAACATAGAGGTCGCTACCAATAATCCATTGTTCAGTTTGTAGTTTGGCATAAGGCGTGTAGGGAATAATCATCGACCAGAATTGAGTAAATGCGGGTGCATTATTTAAAGGTAGGGTAATCCCCGAGAAGCTAGGAGATGAGCCACCGTATAGCGCAATAAAGCCAAAGGTTTTGGGTAAATTCTGGGTTGCCAAGACCACCGTACTGCTAATGACTGCATAGGCAAAATATAATAAAAATTGCGCGACCAGAATCAAGCTGAGCGAACCTGCAATGAAGTAACCGCGAATATGTGCCAGCCAGAACATCCAGCACCAAGTCCATGCACAAAAAATAAAGACATAAAGCAAGATTTTACCCAGTAGGCTGGAAATAATCTGCTTTGAGATGACCCATTCACCGACTGTTTTGCGCTTAAATTCTTGTCCAATCGCAAAAGCGACACAACAGCATAACAATAAGTGTAAAACGGCAGGCACCATAAATGGTTCGAGAAACAGTTCATAACTCATGCTTGGATTATATAGGGTTGAAATCTTGATATGCGGTGTTGGCATATCCAGATAAGGAATACTATTGGCTAAATAGCTGTGCCCCATATAATCTGCCATGCCATTCAAGGTGCTAATCAGCATGGCAGAAGAAATGGTATTGCCGATACTAAAAAAAGACTGGTTGTAGGCAATACTGATCTGCGCATCTTGGGCCTTGACCAGACGTTGTTCAGCACCTTCAGGGATCATCACGAAGCCCCAAGCTTCTGTTTTATTGATCAGCTGTTCAGCTTCATCTTGACTGGCAGTAATGGTCTTAACTTTCAGTGTATGGTTAATACTAAGCGCATGAATCACTTTGCGACTCATTTGACTTTGATCTTGATCGATGACGACAATCGGTATGTGTTCGGCTTTACCTGACGAAAACATGCTGCCAAATAATAGAATCACCAACAGGGGGGCAATCACTGCCATAAATAGATCTACTTTATGGCGTTTTAAATAGCGCAATTCCCGCAGCATGACTGCAAACATTGCTTATTTTGCCTCTTCAATTTTAAACAATACACTCATGCCAACTTTCAAATCAGGAATTGATTGTTCTGGCACCAGATGAAACTTGAAGCTGCGAATATCATAACCACCAGTTTGGCGTGTAGTTTTGATGGTGGCAAAGTCACCTTCAGCATCAATATTTTTTACCTTAAAAGTGGCCTTTTGATTCAGTGCAGGAATAAAGCCTTCAAGGGTTTTGGTCTTATAGACTGAACTATACATATCTTCACGGACATTCAGGCTGACCCATAAATCGTGGTCTTCGATGATACTGACCACAGGCACACCAGTGGCAACGAGTTCAGTTGGCTTACCATAGGTCTTAGACACCGTACCATCGGTTGGCGAATACAGTTTGGTTTCTTCCGTCAAGGCATTGGCTTCTTTAACTGCCGCTTGTGCCATGGCAACTTGTGCGTCAGCTGTGGATTTTTGCTGCTCAGTACTACCTCGTTTGGCACGTGCATATTGTTGATAAGATCCTTCTGCTGTTTCACGAGCAGAGGTTTGTGCTGCCAGCATTTCATCACGGCGTTGACGTGAAATCACTCCTTGTTGATAGAGTGTCTCACCACGCTTATAAGTCGTAGCGGCCAATTCAGCTTGGGTTTTCATCGCTTGCCAATTAGCATAAAGCGTATCGATGTTTTCTTGTTGCGCCCCACGATACACAGTTGAATGGAACGCTGTGGCACTCTGTAAAGCGGCTTGTGCTTGTTCTTTTTTCGCTTCGAGTTCAGGACTAACGAAACGAACCAATGCTTGGCCTTTTTTAATTGGTTGGCCTTCAGTGACATAAAACTCTTCAATGCGGCTTGGAACTTTGGTGCTGATATGAACAGTTTCAGATTCAACCCGACCTTGTAGTTCAATCGCTTGAGGTTGATACGCTTTCCATAATCCAAATGCAATGACGCCCAATAGCAGAATCAAAATGATCAACCCAATCAATTTCGCTTTTGATTTTTTCGGCGGTTCAGCAGGTGGCTGTTGAGAGTTTGAAGTTCCAGTATTCGGCTCTGGTTGATTCGCTTTTTCAGCAGGGCTCACTTGCGCTGTTGCTGTTTCAGAACTTTGAGTCGTCGTTGTTTTTTCCACTGGATCTATATCGTGTTCTGAATTGGATGATGATTGATTTTGGTTCATAAATTTCTCCAATTAGCGGATATAGTCAGTACGTGGTTGATTAACATAAAGCTTGAATTCATCAATCGAACCATAGCTTTGCAATAAGGTCGCCAAAGATAAAATATATTTGTACGAGTTGATTGCCATTTCACTTCTTAATGCACTGAGAGCATTTTGTGCATCAATCACTTGGGTGGCAGTGCCCATACCTTCTTTAAATGAAAGCTGTTGAATGCGTAAGTTTTCTTGTGCGGCTTTAGTATTTTGAGTAAGCAGTTGATGACTGGTTTGGGACGAGCTTAATTCGCTATATGACTTATACAGCACATTTTCAACTTCTTGTTTAGTGCGTTCAGTCATGAGTTCAGCAGCGTACTTTTTGAGCTCAGCGGCACGGATATTTTTATTATTATCAATCCCAGAGAATAGATTGTATTTGGCCATCACGCCAACAATCCAGTTGTCTTTATTCTCTAATCCATATTCGCCAAAGGCAAATAGGCTGGGCTTTTTCGCGGATTGTTGAACTTTGACATTTTCATTGGCAAGTTGTGTATCCATCTGCAGTTTTTTAATCAAACTTGAATTTTGATCGTAATTGGCAAGCAGCTTATCCAAAGAATGATTTTGTGTGGTATTGACAAAAAGAGGGGTGGTGAGTTTTAAACCTTCTTTGGTTTTTAATAAATTCTGTAAGCTGAATTGGCTGGCTTGCAGATTCGACTGCGCATTTTGATAGCTTCGCTCCGCATTATTGCGCGCCACCTCAAATTGCATGCGTTGACCTTTATTAATGAAGCCTTGCTGTTCGAGTTTAAGTGCATTGCTATAGTGTTCTTGCATCGCATTTAAATTGAAAAGGCTGGCATTGAGTAATTGCTGTTGTAACTGCACATTAAAATAAGACTGAATCATCTCAAAACGTTGTGAGTCTTGTTGTTGTTTTTCACTGATGTTTGAGCGTTGTGCCTGAATGCTGGCAATTTGTTTGGCGCTACTAATTTTACCGCCAGTATAGAGTGGCATGACCATTGAAATGGAAGTCCGAACGTCATGATCTTTTACCGTCACATCAAGATTATTGGGAACCTGATTTAAACCTTCGTTAACGGTTTGATCAAAACCTTGACTGACCTGATCTATTACTTCTGGCGGAAGTGTACCTCCCCATTGCGATAATTTGTCATCAAAACCACGTGTCAGCGAGTTTTCTAGTCGACGTTTACTAGATTCTAACGGTACGCTGGTCTCACTGCGAAATGAGTAAGCACGTGCGTTCAAGTCAATACGTGGAAGACCTAAATGCTTTACGGCTTCCATTTCCAGCTGAGAGGCTTGTTGTAATGCTTGTTGTGCCTGTGAGGCATAGGCATTTTCCACAACATATTGTTCAGCGTCACTATAACTAAAAGTTTGCGCGAGTAGAGTTGTGGGCAACAGGGCACAGCTGATTAAACTTATACTCAAGCTTAACATTTTGGGAAACCGTTGGAGCTTAAAACTCGGTCGATTATGTTGTTTCAACATTTGGGTATGTCGCAATTTAAGAATATCCTGAGTAAGTCTAAATTCTTTTTATAAAAATTAAATATTATTTTTTAATTAAATAGTTATATGGGGTGGATTGGTGTAGTGAATTTGTAAAAGTAGAGTTTTTAATCTAAATAAAAACACTATAAGTTAAAGAATTGAAGGCTCATAAATAGGCGGTGCTGATCTGGCCTAAAATAATTGTAATGACAAAAACATGATGGAAAAATTAATAGTTTTTTTGCAGTAAAATTGAAATATTTACTGGATAAGCTGCTGCAAGCTTCGCCAATCTATGATTAAATTCCCATTCCAATTTGTTCCACTTTAACAAGGGAAAACTCATGCGTGCTTATAATTTCTGCGCTGGTCCTGCTGCATTACCTACTGCCGTTTTAGAAAAAGCTCAACAAGAATTGTTGAATTGGCAAGGCAAAGGTCTGTCGATCATGGAAATGAGTCATCGTAGCAATGACTATGTTGCTGTGGCGGAAAAGGCTGAAGCTGATTTACGTAAGCTCATGAATATTCCTGAGAACTATAAAGTTTTATTTTTACAGGGCGGGGCGTCATTACAATTTTCAGCGATCCCATTAAACCTGTTAGGTAAAAATAACAAGGCCGATTATATCCATACAGGTATCTGGTCTGAAAAAGCCTTAAAAGAAGCAAAACGCTATGGCGATATTAATATTGTTGAAGCAGGTACTTTAATTGACGGTAAACATGCCATCACTGAACAAAGTACTTGGAATCTTTCAAACAATGCAGCCTATGTTCATTATGCGGATAATGAAACGATTGGTGGTTTGCAATTCGCAGCTATTCCAGATGTGAATGCACCGTTGGTATGTGACTATTCATCAAGCATTTTGTCTGCGCCATTAGATGTCAGCAAATTTGGTTTGATTTATGCGGGTGCGCAAAAGAATATTGGCCCAGCAGGTTTAACTATTGTGATCATCCGTGATGATTTATTGGATCAAGCCAAACCTGAGATTCCAAGCATTTTAAAATATGCTGATCAAGCAAAAAATGGCTCAATGGTGAATACACCAGCAACTTATGCATGGTACTTATCTGGTCTGGTGTTTGAGTGGTTGCTTGAGCAGGGTGGGGTAGATGCGATCTATAAAATGAACCAAGAGAAAGCGAAACTGCTTTATGGTTATATTGATTCAAGTGATTTTTATAATAATCCGATCGCCGTACCAAACCGTTCAATGATGAACGTACCATTCACCTTAGCTGATGAAGCACTTGAAAAAACCTTCCTGAAAGAAGCTGAACAACATCACTTATTGAACTTGGCAGGCCACCGTTCTGTCGGCGGTATGCGTGCAAGTATTTATAATGCCGTGCCATTACAAGGTGTGCAGGCTTTGGTGAATTTCATGGATGAGTTTGCAAAACGTCATGGTTAAGCAATAGAGTAGTCTTACTCAAATAAAAGCCCTCGTTAGTGAGGGCTTTTATGTATGAATAGGGTTATGGTCAAAAATTAGAAAAAGCCAATTTGATGAAAAATTATTGCTGCTAAGAACATGCCCAGTAAAAAAAAGCAAAAAGCACCAACATCAAGTTTAAGACCTTGATCACCCGAATGAATCAAACTGGTGGTTGTTTGTTCTGGTATAATTTTCATTAGAACGCCTAAAAATGCCATTTATGTGATTTTTTGTCACTCAATAGCAGTTTTAGCATAAATATTGGCCTGAATCCATAGGTTGCCACGAATATATTGGCCAATGTTAAAGTTTTTATACAATTCATTTTTAGTGGCAATACGAATTATGATTGCTGGTAAATCATCTTCTAAAACTAAGGTGACATCATAAAGCGTATATTCATCCTGCATAAACTGCATCGATGTTTTACCTACGATATTACCCTGAAACCAAGCTTCATCTTCCTGACCTAAAGTTTCACCGAATAAATAAGCCACCATTTTAGAAAAGTCGACTGTAACAGGTTCTTGATCTTCTGGTATTTTTGGCTGCCACTCATTAATCAGTTCTTGTAAGTTTTCAGGTGCAATTCCATTATGTTCAGCCAGAATCGCATTTAAAGCACGATGGTGTTTAATTGACGCTGGATCATCAACAATGATTTTCTCATCTTCAGAAACAGTTTCTAATTCATATGCCCAAGCATTAAATTGAACTTGATAGGTTTGATTCTTGTCATATTGGCAACTATTTACACTGAATAAATTATCAAATGCATAAATCGTCGTATCTTTATTTAAATTCAAGCGCAATACGGCTTGAGTTGCAGAATCACAGGTAATAATTCGCTCAATTTTTGCATGGTACTTATATGGGCTTTCAAAACTTGGGAATGCGGTTTTTAATGCACGTGGTTTCTGATCTTCGACTGCAATAATCTGATTAATGGAAACAGCGTGTCCGCTTGGGCCCTGAATTAACCAGAAGGACTGATCCATCTCATGTTCATCTTCACAGAGCCCCATCGGCATGACGGGTGCATCAAGTGCCAATCCTAACCATTTGGGAACATCGTTTTCAGGAGTATCGGTGAGTAAATTCCAGTGCTCAGCATGATTACCAAAATTTTGATCTTGAATTTTAATGGTTTCTGGACTGTTTTGATTTTTCATAAAGCGAAATGCTAAAAAGATTGAACTTATTCTATTAAATCGAGGGTAATGCTCATTTTTCAAGTCTGGATATGTAATTCGTGAAAAATAATTCACTTTTTAGCCTGAAATATCAATGTACTGATTCAGTTGCCTGCTAAAGCATGAATTAATGTATGTGCGGACATGATCAGAACTCTACTTTTACTTTAATCTGCTACACTAGCGTTTTCTCAAGAGCTTTTGCCAACGTGCTGCCATTTAAATTATGGGTGGATGCCGATGCTTTACCTAAAATTTTACGTGAAGTAATTTTACGTGCATCTGATCGTTATCAACTCGAAGTCACTTTTGTTGCCAATCAGAATGTCGGCATTACGCCGTCGTTACGGATTAAATCCATTCAGGTCATGAGCGGGGCAGATCAGGCGGATCAGGAAATTGTAGATCGTATGCAAGAGAATGATATTGTCATTACACAAGATATTCCGCTTGCAGCGCAAGTGATTGAAAAAGGCGGAATTGCAATTCATCCTCGTGGTGAGATTTATACCACAGCCAACGTAAAAGCTCGTCTGCATTTACGTGATTTTATGGATACTTTACGCGGCGCAGGAGTACAAACTGGTGGGCCACCACCAATTTCAGAACGTGATAAACGTGAGTTTTCCAGTTCACTGGATCAGACCATTTTAAAACAAAAACGCAAAACCGCGCTTTGAGTCGATTATGCCATCACGCCTTAATTTAATGCTGACCTACGGGTTGCTGGTTTTTATCTGGGCAACGACGCCATTGGCGATTGTGTGGAGTGTCTCGGACTTGCATCCAATGTGGGCACTGGTCATTCGCTTTTTTATTGCCTTACCTTTGGCGGTCAGTATGGTCTTACTTTTAAAGGTGGAGTTTCCGACGCATAAAATTGCCTTGTTAAGCTATAGCGCAGGTGCTTTAAGCTTGATTGGTTCACAAATCTTTACTTATGCGGCAACGGCATATCTCAGTTCAGGTTTAATTGCCCTGATGTTCGGTTTGGCGCCCATTATGGCAGGGCTGATTGGTCGTTTTGGCTTTCAACACAAACTGGCGGGATTACAGTGGTTGGGTATGGCTACCTCAATTGTCGGTTTGGCGATGATTTGTTTAAGTGGAAGCCAACAGCATGTCCAGCCGATTGGTATTATTTTGATGCTGATCAGTGTTTTTTCTTATTCCTTATCTATTTTTCTAGTCAAAAAGATTGATGCTGATTTGCCTGTTATGGCACAGGCAACAGGTTCGATTCTGGTTTCAACCTTATTGGCGGTCTTGTTATTGCCGTGGATTTGGCCTTATGCACCGACACATATCCCATCAGCGAAATCACTATTGGCGCTGACATATACCGTAATTATGGCATCGCTGATTGCGATGTTTTGTTATTTTAAATTGGTTCAAAATCTACAAGCGACAACGTTGTCATTAACAACGGTAATGACGCCAATGTTGGCGATCTTGATTGGTGCGTACCTGAATCATGAGCAGTTATCCGTTCAGGTCTTTATCGGCGCAACGATTATCCTTTTGGGTTTACTACTCTATTTCTTTCGAGACCTACGCGCATACCGCCGTTTAAAGGTTTAAGCGAGGTAGAAATTAATTGCTATCTGTGAGCTGAGCTTGACGAATACTGGCAGCTAATTTGGCTCGGTCCTGTGGATTTAAGGTAATGAAATAAGCTCCGATGCGGAACTTACCTTGCTCTTCTGCAGTACTATGCACTACTTGTGCGGTTGCTGCGATATGGAAGAAGTTTTCTGGATGGCTTAAGGTAATATGAATATAAGTGCCTTCGTTAATATCTTGAGAACTAAAGAAACTTAAGCCATTTTCTGAAAAGTTGACTTGCTCGGGTACAGGCAGTAAAGATTGTACGATATTGTCATAATATGACCCGGTAATCAGATTCAATTTCTGGTTAATCAGGGATAAGATGCGAGCAATTTGTTGATCTTTTTCATTTAATTGTTCTAATTCGTAGCGAAACGCATGATCAAATTGATCTAATTCTGCAAGTAGTAGAAAATAGCGTGGCAATACGAAATGGGAATCATATGGGTCATTCAGCGCAACATCATCTGGAATGATTTGATAATTGATTCTCAACACGGCATCAATACGAGACATCACACGACGTTCAGTGTTGTCGTCAACAAGATGATGTTGTGAATTTTCCATAATAAATCACCTCGGACTAGATGGTATGTTTAAGCCAATTTCGCTGTATATAGGGTTGAGATACACTCGTGCTCGGCGGAGTAATCATTTTATTTCTTTTATCGCCTTGGTTTCCATGATTGGTTTAACCCTCGGCGTTGCTGTCCTCATTACAGTCTTATCTGTCATGAATGGTTTTGATCGTGAATTGAAAACTCGTGTCTTGGGAATGGTTCCACAAGCCACTGTTTCTTCTACTCAAATTCTAACAGATTGGCCTGAGCTTGTAAAAAAAGTTGAGCACCATCCACATGTCACTGGTGTTGCACCATTTACTCAGTTACAGGGGATGTTGACCGCACAGGGGCAAGTGGCTGGAATCATGGTGACGGGAATTGAGCCTGAATATGAAAAGAAGGTTTCGATTATCCAGAACCACATGGTTTCGGGTGATTTAAGTGCTTTGAAGAAAGGTGAGTTTGGTATTGTCCTCGGTAAGGACATGACGGATGCACTCGGATTGGGTTTAAATGACAATGTCACCTTAGTATTGCCTGAAGCAACGCCATCACCTGCAGGGGTTGTACCACGTTTTAAACGTTTTAAAATCGTTGGAATCTTTAGTGTTGGTGCTGAAGTGGATTCAATGGTGGGTTATATCGCCCTGAATGATGCTTCTACCTTATTGCGTTTACCTGATGGCGCGCAAGGTGTACGTTTAAAACTGGATGATATTTTTGCTGCTCCTAAAGTGGCCAATGATATCGTTAGTCAGCTTCCAAGTAATTTCTATGCATCAAACTGGACCTATACGCATGGCAATTTGTTTAATGCCATTCAAATGGAAAAAACCTTGGTCGGTTTGTTGCTGGTACTGATTATTGTGGTGGCTGCATTTAATATTGTGTCCTCATTGGTCATGGTCGTGACTGATAAGAAATCCGATATCGCGATTTTACGTACGCTGGGTGCTTCACCTTCGATGATTACCAAGATTTTTATGGTACAAGGTACCGTAATTGGTGTGATTGGTACGATTGCTGGGACAATCTTAGGGGTTACTTTAGCCTTAACGATCAGTGATATTATTTCCTGGTTTAATACCGTGTTAGGTTTAAATTTATTTGATGCCTACTTTGTACATTACTTGCCTTCATATCTCAGATGGCAAGATGTGGTGATCATTGTAACGGTATCTTTGCTATTGAGTTTCTTGGCAACAATTTATCCTGCATTGCGTGCAGCCAAAGTTCAACCTGCCGAGGCGTTACGTTATGAGTAAGATTGTACTGGAATCAAAAAATATCTTTAAACATTTTGACGATGGCAAAAGCAAAGTTGAAGTGATTAAAGGTTTATCTCTTCAAGTGAATGCAGGTGAGTTTGTCTCCATTGTTGGTTCAAGTGGTTCTGGTAAAAGTACTTTGTTACATGTATTGGGAGGCTTAGAGCAACCCTCACAAGGTCAAGTATTTTTACAAGGGCAGCGTTTCGATGATTTGGGTGAAGCCGAGCGCGGTTATAAGCGCAATCAATATCTTGGTTTCGTCTATCAGTTCCACCATCTTTTACCTGAATTTTCAGCCTTGGAAAATGTGGCCATGCCTTTAATGTTGCGTAGTGAAAGCAACTTTAGAGATGTCAAAAGACAGGCTGAATATTTATTAGATCGCGTTGGTTTATCTCATCGTATGGATCATAAACCTGGCGAGTTGTCTGGTGGCGAGCGTCAGCGTGTGGCATTAGCACGTGCACTGGTAACTAAACCTGCTGTGGTTTTAGCTGATGAGCCGACAGGGAACCTCGACCGTAAAACAGCACTTAGTATTTTCGAATTACTGACAGATTTGAAAAAAGAGCTGAATATGGCCATGTTGATTGTTACCCATGACGAGCAACTGGCGCAGTCCGCTGATTCGATTTTGCATATGCAAGATGGTTTGTGGATTGATCAATAAGAAAAAAATTGATTTATCTCTTGTTAAAGCCCTGGAAACGGGCTTTAATTTTGTCCTTAGAAAAACTAAAACTTAATTTTAAAAAATGTTAAAAGTAATATTACTCAGCTGGATCGCTGGTATAACTTTGATGGGATATCATTTTAGCTTTGCTGTTCGCACTTGGTGGGTTTGGCTAATTCTAGCGATCGTGATTTTCTGCATCGGTTTATATCAAAGATCTCGGTATTTTCAATCTGTTTGCTATAAGTCGGTACTGTTGATCAGTGCTAGCTGGGCTTTGTTTTGTACGGGCTTTTATTATGCGGATTCCGCCTTAGAGCAACGGCTAAGCTTAAGAGAAGTGGAGGCGCAGCCTTTTGAAGCCATTGTTTATATCAAGAAAATAGATGAGCTCACGGAGGAGGGGCGTAAACAGACAGCAGAAGTGCTGAACCGACATGCTCAGTCTGTAGATTGGTTCCTGTATTTAAGTCAATCGAATAGTCTGCTTGCTCCACAGCAAAACTTACAGTTAGGTCGTTATTATCGCCTTGAAGGTATGATCAAACCAGCCCATAGCTATGCTGTGGCAGGCGTATTCGATCAGGAAAAATGGTTTTTGCAACAAAATATCATGTCTGCATATCAGGTCAGGCATATGCAGCTTTTAACTCAGGATGACATTGATCGTCTGGGTTACCAGTGGCACCTAAAGCAACAACATACACTGCAAGCAAAATTTCTATTAAATGTTGAAATGCTGCGATTGTCATTTCGTGAAATGCTACAGATATCAGCTTTTCAACATAAAGGGTTGCTACTGGCTTTGTTGACGGGTGATGAAAGTTTATTATCAAATCGTTTAAAGCAGCAATTTCAGCAGTTGGGCATTTCACACTTACTGGCAATATCAGGCCCACATGTATTGATCTTTGCATTGATGTTGACTTGGTTATTGAAGTGCATGATACAGCGTTATGCTCCAACATTATATTTATGGCAACCACGGCAGATTTTATTGCTTTTACCATTTGGGTTAAGTGTGTTGTTGTATGTGGCATTTGTTGGTTTTGAAATTCCTGCTCTGAGAACCTTGTTCACTGTCATTATCGCCAGTGTTTTTCTATTGTTCCGACAGTCAATTCAACCTTTCACCCTATTGCTTTATAGTGCCAGCCTACTTCTTATTTATGATCCATTTAGTATTCTATCCGCAGCCTTTTGGTTGTCTTATGGGGCTTGTTTTATTCTGCTGCGAATCTACCAAACCATTGAACACTTCACACAAGATCAGACCCTGACAAGCGTACAAAAGCAAATCTTGGCCATTAATATGGTTGTTGAGTCGCAATGGAAAATTTTTATCGCTTTATTACCACTGATGCTTATCTTTTTTCAGCAAATTTCTTGGTCTGCGCCGCTCAGTAATTTAATCGCGATCCCATTACTCAGTACTTTAATCGTACCACTAGATATTATTGCAGCCTGTATTTGGCTAGTAGTTCCTGCATTCGGGCTACTTTTGTTTCAGCTCAATGATGGATTGCTGTCAATATTAATGTGGATATTAAATCACTTACAGCAGCTATCTCCTCAACTCTATGGTGTTAGTTATACGCCTTTGATGTTGCTGAGTTTGACATTGGGGTTAGTGATTTTATTTATGCCGAAAGCAACAATTCCCAAGTTATGGGCTGTTATTTGCTTTTTACCAATGGTTTTGGGCGTACAGACTCAACCTACCGTATTGAATATTCTGGATGTTGGTCAGGGTCAAGCAATTTTTTTACAGCATCCTCAACAGACACTCATGATTGATACGGGTGGTTTACATGACGAAGCGAAGTTTGGTATTGGTGAGCGAGTTGATATTCCATTCTTAAGACAGCAAGGTATACGGAGGTTAGATCATTTAATTTTATCTCATCTTGATCAAGATCATAGTGGCGCATTTCCAGCAATCCAAAATGCTTTTGCGATTACTCAAGTTCAGTCAAGTGAACGAAGTGAAAAGTTCCCGTTTAAGGATAATTTCTCCTATTGCCAACAGGGTCAGCATTGGTCATATACCGATCTTGAAATTGAGATTTTGTCGCCTACGCAAGAGGGGCTAAGGATTGCTCAAGATCAGAAAAATGAGCAGTCTTGCGTGGTTTATTTGCAATTCTCCAATGCTCAGCCGTATCAAAATTTTTTGATTATGGGAGATGCAGGATGGGAAACTGAGTATAAATTATTAAAACAATATCCTGATTTAAAAGTAGATGTATTGGTGCTAGGACATCATGGCAGTAAAAATAGCTCAGCTTATGATTTTTTAGCAGCGCTCAAACCTAAACTGGCAGTTGCGTCAGCTGGTTTTGATAATCGCTATGGTCATCCTAGTCAGGAGTTACAAAGTCGCTTGCTCGCTTTGAAAATTCCATTGTTGAATACGGCACAGACAGGCTGTTTAAGTTTTATCTTTAACAAAGGTGCCGTTGAATTAAAACAACAACGGCAGCAACGCAGGTGGCTGCAACGAGAATAGCCTAAGTATTTGTAAGCTCTTGTTGTTGCTGGCGAACTGTACGAACTTGTGCAAGTGCTTCAGCTTCATCAATGTCATAAATTTTCTTGAGCGCAGGGTTGGCACGAAAACGTTTATAGCTCCAGTGATAATGTTCAGGATAGCGTTGAATTAGTTGCTCTAAGGCCTGATGAATAATTAAGGTGCCATCTTCAGCGCTGCCTTCATAAATATTCGGATCAATCGGCTCGATATACATGTCAAAGCCACCTTGTTCATTTCTTTTGGTATAAAGAAGTAGGGCTTTGGCTTTGGTTTTTTGAATGAGTTTGGCACTTAAGCTGCTAGAGGCAAGAGGAATACCAAAATAGTTGATCATGTCTCCGCCGTGGTCAGGGGTATGATCAGGCAAAATTGCCGTAGTTCCACCTTGCTTTAAGGCTTTAAAAATTTGTCTGACACCACTTTCATCTGTGGGGACCAGATGAGCTTGTTCACGACTTCGGGCATCACGGACAAACTGGTCGGCATCTGGATTTTTTACGGGTTTATACAGGATAGTCATGGGGCTATATTGGGCGACCCATGCATTCATAATTTCCCAGGTGCCAAAGTGGGGAACAATTAACACTACGCCTTTTTTTTCTGCAAGTGCTTCATGTAAATAGTGTTCACCATGCACTTTTTGAATACGTTGAATATTTTTTTGATTGGATGAACCCCAAATACTCAAAAACTCAAAATATGACATCAACTCATTTTGAATGGTTTGTCTGGTAAGTTTTTGTCTTTGTTGCTGATCCATCTCTGGGAATACAATTTGAATGTTCAGCCCAATAATTTTTGAAAGTTTAGAGAGCTGAAAGGTACTCACCAATCCTGCAACCATACGCGCAAAAAAACGGCTAAATTGCATCGGCATGCGACTTGCGAACTTGATCAGACGATAGTTTGCATTACTGGATTTGGATTGAGTCATGTATTCAAAATGAGAACAGTTACAAAGGGAAAGTATAATGTAAAAATAATTATAAGTTAAAACAAGTTATTTAAACAGTTTTGCTCAAATCAGCGTATATAATAAAGCCACTTTAAAACATATTGGATTGGAATCTTATGTCCGATTGGCCACCAAAACCACAAAACGAATCGACAAATAGTAATAATGTGACAGGCAAAGAATGGCAAATTTTAGAAAAAGCTGTTTTAGCTTCTGTTGAGGAACAACGCCGTAGTCGTCGTTGGAGCATCTTTTTTAAATGTTTAGGTTTCGCCTATCTTCTGATTGTCCTGATTGCAATGAGTAAAGGCTGTTCAACTTCGACAGAAAAATCAACTACGAATATAAGTAGTGATCATTTGGCTGTGGTTGATATTATTGGAACGATTGATTCATCTACCAGTCAATCTTCGGTGAATAGTGAAGATACCAATAAAGCATTAAAGCGTGCATTTGAAGCCAGTGGCAGCAAAGCCGTTGCTTTAAATATAAATTCTCCAGGTGGTTCACCAGTGCAGTCAGATGAAATCTGGCAAGAAATCCGTTATTTGAAAAAGCAGCATCCTGATAAAAAAGTCTATGCTGTGATTGGTGATATGGGCGCATCTGGGGCGTACTATATTGCTTCTGCGGCGGATGAAATTATTGTCAATCCATCTAGTCTTGTTGGTTCAATCGGTGTGATTATGCCGAACTACGGTTTAAGTGGTTTAGCACAAAAGCTTGGGATTGAAGACCGTACTCTGACTTCTGGTAGCAATAAAGATATTTTAAGCATGACCAAGCCAATTGATCCTGCACAAAAGCAACATGTGCAGTCTGTACTTGATAATGTACACACCCACTTTATTAATGCTGTTAAAGAAGGCCGTGGTAAACGCTTGAAATCAAATGATCCAGCGGTATTCTCAGGTTTGTTTTGGACAGGTGAACAGGCAATTGCACTAGGGGTTGCTGATCGTAGCGGTAGTCTAACGACGCTGATGCGTGATCTTAAGGTTGAACAAAAGATTGATTATACGGTGCAACGTAATCCGCTTGAGTCAATCTTGGGGCGTATGGGGGCTAAAATTGGTGAAGGGATTAGTAGTTCACTTGCAGCGCAATTAGAGACACAGCAAAACGCAAAAATACAGTAATATTTCCAAAAAAGGGTTGTGTTGATCACAGCCCTTTTTTTATTCTAAAAATAACTGCACAGTTTTTCTTTTTATTTGCAATACATGTGTAGAGCGAGATAATTGATCAATCCGTGGAAATAAAAGACAAGTTTATGAAACCCTTGATTCATTTTGCCCATGCGAATGGTGTTCCATCTAAGGTTTATCAAAAGTTGTTTGATCAGTTAAAAGATCAATATGACATTATTTATGTTGCTGAGATTGGGACAGATAAGCGTTACCCAATCACACATGGCTGGACGCATTTAGTCGATCAAGTGATTGATAGCATTGTACAGCAAGCACAAGGACGTAAAGTAATTGGCTTAGGACACTCTTTGGGCTCAGTATTGACCTTAATGGCAGCCTATCGCCGTCCAGAATTATTTTCACAAGTGATCATGCTTGATCCACCCTTAATTATTGGTAAAGCTTCGTTTGTATTTCATCTGGCTAAACTCTTTAAACCGAAGCTGGTGGATAAAATTACCCCAGCAGGTTTGTCGGTACGTCGACGGGATCATTGGGATTCGCGTGAGCAAGCTGCAGCGCTTTTAGGTTCGAGAGGTTTTTATCAACACTTTGATGCAGATTGCTTTCAAGCTTATATTGATTATGCATTAACAGATGATCCTCAAAATGGTGGCGTAACACTGACCATTCCTAAAGATGATGAAGTGGCCATGTTTAGAACAACTCCATCGATGTGGTGGTTGCCAATGCCCAAGCCACCTGTTCCTGTACATTTGGCGGTGGGTCAAAACAGTGTTTTCTTAAAAGAGAAATTCCCGCAAGTCGCACAAAAAAAACTGGGAATTCCTTATTCTGTCGTGGATGGCGGGCATATGTTCCCATTAGAGCATCCACTGGAAACAGCCGATAAAATTAAAAGCTTGGTGATTTGATAAAGAAAAAACGCATCCGAGGATGCTTTTAGTTTGAGAATCTGTTGTTTCACAAGTAAAATACTTTTATTAAGTTATTAATATTTAATAATATTCTAAAAGTATTGAATTTGCTTTTAAAAGGATTTAAAAAGCAAGTGCAACAAAAGTGCAACAGGTGCTCAAATGGCAACATACCAAAAAAGAAATGGCAGAGTTACAGCTACTGTGAGGATTAAACCACATCCTCCAAAGTCAAAAACACACGATACTATGCGCGATGCCAAGGCATGGGCGCAAGATTTAGAAGTGAAACTACGAAATGAAAAAGTACAAATTTTTGATCATATTATTTTACGTGATGCTTTGATTGAGTACCGAGATACAGTTTCAATTAAAAAGAAAAGTGCTGATAAAGAAATTACCCGGTTAAACTTTTTTTTAAAACATATGAAATGTGATATCCCGTTAGTTCAAGTAGACAAACAGTTCTTAATTGACTGGTGCGAAATGCGCCTAAATAAAGCCCAAAGCGGAACCGTGCAACGAGAATTGATGATGTTTTCAGGATTCCTTACATGGTGTAAAGAAATAAAGCTCTGGATTGGTAGCAACCCAGCTCGAGAAGTTCAAAAACCTAAAGCTGGGAACCATAGAGAGCGTGTTATTGATGATGAGGAAATTGAGGCAATAACACCATTCTTGAATAGTGATCTTAAAGATATTTTTTATTTGGCTTTAGAAACCGGAATGAGACAAGCTGAGATTTGCGGGCTGACATGGAATAGAGTGTTTATTGATAAAAGTTTTTTAAGGCTAGACAAAACAAAAAACGGTAGGGCTAGGGAAGTACCGCTTAGTCAAAAAGCCAAATCAATTCTCAAGGAAAGAAGAAAAAAACAGTCACTCATGGTATTTGAATATGCGCCTTATGATGTTTGTAAGGATTTTAGAGAAGCACGTGAGGCAGCAAACTTGTCAGGATTTAGATTCCACGATACGCGGCATACTGCTGCAACACGTATCGCTCAAAAAATCCAAGTTTTAGATCTGTGTAAGATGTTTGGGTGGAACAATCCCAAACAAGCGATGACTTACTACAATGCAACTGCTAGCGAGATTGCATCGCGGCTTTAACCAATTTCAAAGAATATTTCCCTTGAACATTAGGCAATTTTTTATTCTTGGCCAACTTCTTAAAAGTGTACCAAGTTAGACCAGGAATACGGCCACAAAGCTGTGTAATGTTCAAAAGCTCATCATCTTTTTCGGCGAATGCCTCTAAAATTGCTTTTTTACATACACGGTCAAGCATGGATTCAAGCTCTGATTCATGTATGAGTATCATTCTATTTTCGCTCACTTCAACCCCTCCGCATCCGCTTTTGCTTCTTCAACCCAAACACTTTTCTCAATATAGCCATTGGCCCATTCGGCTAAGATTTCCTTTTCAACAAATTCTTGCTTTTCAAAGAAGCCTAGCGCATTCCATTCATCTTCTGAAATGTAGTCGCTAAGTAAGAGAAGAAAATGTCAGCTCTGGCTCGCGGTAAACTCAACCAGTATTTGGCACCACCATCTGATCGTACAAGTTTAATTAACTCTCCAGCGAACATTGCGCTTTCAGGTGAAGTTTCAAAAATGTTTAACCCGAAAGTTGAGTCAGATAAAGCCTATCTTGAAGGTTATATTGGACGCGCTTTCAATTCCGATGTTTATGAACATCAATCAATTGGTGTCCATACAAATGGTACAGCTGCTGGAATCACTGTTAGTACTACTGCTGGTCAAACTGGTGGATCTATCACTATGGTGGCATCTACAGCTGGCACGGTTACTAAAGGGACAATTATCACAATTGCTGGAGTTTTCGCAGTCCACCCATTGACTGGTGCCAATACAGGTGTATTGCAACAATTCGTTGTAACAGAAGATACCTCTCTTAATGCAACAGCTGCCCCAGTAAAAATTTACCCTGAAATCATCACAGCACAGCCTGGTCAAACGGTAACTGCTGCACCGGCTGCTTCTGCTGCTGTAACTGTGGTTTCTACCAATGGCGCACAAAACTTAATGTTCCAGAAGGATGCATTTACAGCCGCATTTGCTCCATTGCCAGTATTGGCCTCTTGTGAAGGTTACACAGCTCGTTTACCTAACGGTATGTCGGTTCGTGTCATGACGTTTGGTGATGGCTTGAATGACTTAGAAAGAACACGTATTGACGTTTTATATGGATTCACTGTTGTTCGTGGTATCCATTCATGCCGTATTTTCCAAGCACCATAAAAATAGGGGCTTCGGCCCCTTCATTTTGGAGTAAAAAATGAATTATCCAAAGATGCTCTATAAGGGCGATAAAGTTAATTTTGATTATGCTCTAGCAGAAACAGGCGAGCACGAAGAACAACTAAAAGAACAAGGCTGGATCGAGCATTCAGAGCTTGGTGAACCCATCCAAGAAACAAATACTATTAAAGACGCATCACGCAGCGATAAAGAATTAGTTTCATTAGAAGAATATGAAGCAATCCTGAATGAGCGAAATGAGGCTCTTACCAAAATTACAGAGCTTGAGAAAGTAATCAAAAAAGGTTCAGCCGAAAATATCGAATTGCACCGCCAACTTCGCACAAAAGAGTTAGAAGGCCAATCAGCAGATGAACTCAAGGCAATCCTGAATGAGCGTGGTGTGACTGAACCGTACCGGGTTTGTCGGAGACTTTTTTATTTAAGTTAGGCCACCTGACCTAACGGGTTAATCTTATCATAGTACATTGCTTCAAACTCAAAAGGCGATACATAACCCAGTGCACTGTGTACACGCTTTTTATTGAACCAATCTACCCAGTTTAGTGTCGCAAGTTGTACATCTGCTAAACCTTGCCAATCTGCTTTTAAATATTCAATCACCTCTGTTTTGTATAAGCCATTCACCGTTTCAGCCAGAGCATTATCGTATGAATCACCTGTCGTACCGACTGATGCTCGTAAATTTGCAGCATCTAAACGATTGGTATAGCGAATAGAAAGATATTGAACACCTCTATCGGAATGATGAATCACATTCTTTGGCATGCCTCGATCGTGCAATGCTTGCTCCAATGCATCGAGCACCATATCTGTATTCATCCGTGTAGATACTTTCCATCCAACAATTGCTCGTGAGAACACATCAATAATAAAGGCGGTATAGACCCAGCCTGAATGTGTTTGAATATACGTAAAGTCACTGACCCATAATTGGTCAGGTCGATCAGCACTAAAATTCCGTTTCACTAAATCATCTGCTCGTTTTTGATCATCTCGGCTACGGGTGGTTTGTTTATTCTTACCACGCCAAACACCTTGTATACCTAGCTTTTGCATCAATCGAGCAACTGTACAACGTGCAATAACATAACCCTCACGTTTCAATTTTTGCCAAACTTTACGTACACCATATCGACCTGAACTTTCTTTCCAAATACGTTTGATTTGCTCTGCATGATGTAAATCATGCAGAGCACGTTTCGCTCGATGTTCTGGGTTATCAACGAAATCTAAAGCCCGATAATAGGTCGAAGCTGCAATCGGTAAAATTCTACAAATCGCTTCAACACCATATAACGCCTTATTGTTATGGATAAAATCCACCATTATTTGTGTGGGCGGTCGAGCTCCGCCTGGGCGAAAAAAGCGGCTGCTTTACGTAGAATTTCATTGGCACGTTTTAATTCTTTAATTTCACGTTCCATTTGCTTCATTTTTTCTTGGTCAGATACCTGTTGTACTTTGGCGGGATTTTGTTGATCTAAGTATTTTTGATACCAAACACGAAGTGTTTCAGGAGTACAGCCAATTTTAGGAGCAATTGCGGAAACTGCTGCCCAATTCGATGGATAATCTTTTTCAGATTCAATTAGTAATTGAACCGCTCTTTCTCTAATTTCGGGGGTATAGTTTGGTTTTTTCATCGGAATAGTCTCTCAGAATATTGAGTCTCCGACAAACCCGGTACGGTTCAGACATTTGGTGCCCGTGACTCAAAGCCTGAACTTGTTCAACTCGTCCTAAAATCTGAGCAGGAATAATCTATGAACGTCAGTGAGATTGTGACCGGAGCAATGAAACGTGCGGGCATTTTAGCTACAGGTGAAAATGCTTCGGCACAGGATCTTGCAGACGGAATTGATGCTCTAAAAGACCTATTGGCGCAGTGGGCAACAGATAATCTTCTAGTTTACAAGGTAGAAGATTTAACCCTGAATCTCAATGGGATCTTTAGAGTTTCACCAGATCCATTAGATAGTCCGGACCTATTAGCAGCAATATCACGTATTCCCCAAATGGGGACGCTAGACAATCGGCCTGTTGAGATAGTTCGAGATTTAAACATCAGCGCTGACTATCCTCAAGTTACATACAAGGTATTAGGGCAACTGTGGGAATTTAGTGGAAAAGGTCTTCTATGCTTCAAAGCATTTACTATGCCTTTTGAACTAAAACCTCATGATGAGTTAAACATTCCGCCAGTATACGAGCGAGCATTAAAGCTCACACTTGCGGTTGAAATCTGCCCAATGTTTGGTGTTGAGCCACTTCCAACCTTGCAACTAAAACAGACTGAAGCATTCAATATGCTAAAGAACAGCAATGTAACGCCCTTGTATGTAAAAAACGATTTACCTGTTGGTGTAGGAGTTCAGTACTGTTATGGCGACTATTATTGATGTTCCTTTCGTTGGTCAGTCTTATCATTTGAAAGACTGGGCAGTCGACTGCCAAAGAACATTAAATCTTTACCCACAAGTTGTTGAAAGTGGTAATGCTCCACAGGTTTCTGCATTACTACCAACCCCCGGTTTAATTGCTAAATATGAGCTATCTGGACCAATCCGTGGGCTTTTCCCAACTAGCATAGGACTTCTTGCAATTGCAGGTTCAAAACTATACTTGATTAATCAAACTGCAGAGTTAATTAGTGATATTCAAGGGAATGGGATTTCCTACTTTGCTAATAATCGGTTAGATATTCTTATCGTAAGTAATCCATATACTTATACTTTTAACATTGCATCAAAAGAGCTAAAAATTTTAACTGGTGGTGGTTTCTTAGGTGCTGAAGATGTAACTTTTCTAGATTCACGTTTCATTGTATTAAATCCAGAGTCTGATCAGGTCCAGTGGTCTGGATTATTGAATACAGAATTCTCAGCACTTGGCTATGCTACAGCAGAAGCGAACTCTGACAAGTTGGTACGAATATTTACTCAAAATGGACAGTTGTGGCTAATAGGCGAAAGAACAACAGAGATCTGGCATAGCACAGGTAATACTGATCAACCTTTTCTCCGGGTTTCTGGTGCATATATTAACTGCGGTTGTATTGCAAAGAACTCTTTAGCTCAGTTTGGAACAGGTTTGATTTGGCTTTCCCAGACAGATGTTGGACAAGGGCAAGTTGTGATGACAGAAGGTTATCAAGTTAAGCGAATTTCCAACCATGCTATGGAACAAGAATTTGCAGGATATGATCGTCTTGATGATGCTATAGCTTATTCTTATCAGCAAGAAGGTCATTCTTTTTATGTATTGTCTTTTCCAAAAGCAAATAAAACGTGGTGTTTTGATGGCTCAACTGGAATGTGGCATGAGCGAAGTTATTACAATTTAGATGCTCAGCATGAAAGACATAGGTCTCAAGTACACTGTTTTTATAAAGGTAAGCATTACGTTGGTGATCATACGAATGGGATCATTTATGAGTTAAGTCTTGATGCTGAAACAGACAATGGTCGATTAATTATGCGAGAGCGCATTACCCCAGTTATTAATCCTCAAGCACAACGTCTAATATTCGATGAGCTAGAAGTTCTTATACAAGCTGGGCAGAAATCAAATCGAGAGCCTATTGTTATGCTTGACTGGTCAGATGATCATGGACAGACATGGTCTTTTGATCGTCAAGAGACACTTGGGAAAGTTGGGGAATGGAACAAAAGATTGATATTTAGACGATTAGGGCAAGCATTTAATAGGGTTTTCCGACTGCGTTTAACTGATTCAAGTAGATTAATTATTTTAGGCGCAAAGGCTAGGGTGAGATAGAAATGAAACTAAGCACTGCCATTGAAATTCCAGCGACTCAAATGTTTAACAATGGGGTTATGGATCAAGCGTGGTATATGTTTTTCTATGCCCTTAGTCAAAATGCGAGTAAAGGTGAGGAAATTGATACTGGTCAACTTCTTCAACTTTCAAGTCAGTTACCCGCTGTGACAGTATCTAATGGAATACTTTCTGATATTGATGATTTACAGCGGAACTTTCCTATAAGTCCAACTGCTCAAAGCGAAGATATTCAACCGATGCCAACTGCATCGGTTTTTTATTTTGAGTCAGACAATATCTTTCCAACAACAAACATCTGTTGTGATGACAAGCTTTATCCCTTGCCAACTGTACAGATCACTAATGATATGCAGGTAATTATAAATGGCACTAATTAACTACACACAAGCAGTTATACCCCAAACTCTACCAGCTGGTGATTTCCTTGCTTATACAGTGCCAGCAAGCACAGTGGCGCAAGTACGAGCTTCAACGTTTTATAACAAATCAGCTGCACCTATCACACTCAAAGTTTCAGTTGTTCCAAGTGGTGCAACGCTGGGTGCACAACATCAAGTTGCTCAGAAAAACATTCCAGCAACCAGCAGCTATTTAAATCCTGAAATCATTAACCATGTGCTTAAAGCTGGCGACAAGCTCTATATCAATGGTGAAGGCTTGAATGCTTATATTTCTGTAATGGAACAGGTCACATGATCACGGTAAGGCGTGAAAAGTGGATTGAATGCATTGACCAGATTATGCCGCTTTGCCAACAGGTATTTGACTTAGAAGAAGCTAAATTTACAGGTTTGCAATTAGATTTTGATCTTGACCTATATCAAGCAGTTGAAGAAGCGGACCGCTTTCATTGTCTAGTTATGCGTTCAAATGGAATGCCAGTAGGTTTCCATTGGATTTTCATTACGCCAATGCTTCGACATAAAGGGTTATTTCAAGCGCATACAGATGCAATTTTTGTAGATCCAAAGTATCGAAATTACTCAAATAAACTTATTGAATTTTCTGAGCAGTACATAAAAAGATTGGCGTCTTTCTGGACATTAGCAAATCTAAAAGCAGTAGATCGTGAGCAGGTCTGGTGCAGAAAAGGATTTGAGCCAATTGAAACAATTATGTTTAAAATTATGAGGTGAGCCATGTCATTTATTGGTAATGCATTAGGATCAATCACTGGTTCAAACAAGCAGGCAAAAGCCGCCCAGGAAGCTAGCAACCAGCAGTATGAGGCTACTAAATACGCTACTGACCAACAAAAGCAAATGTTTGATGAAGTGCGTAAAGATCAGCAACCCTATATGCAAGCTGGCTATGATGCACTCAAACAGCTTATGGGTGGAATGGGCCAGAATGGGCAATTCATGCAAGCATACGGCCAAGATATTTATAACGACCCAAGTTATAAGTTCCGCTTAAATCAAGGCTTAGATGCTGTGCAAAGTGGTGCGGCTGCACAAGGTGGGTTGCTAAGTGGCGCAACACAGAAAGCACTTAATGACTATGCCCAAAACTTTGCTAGTCAAGAATATCAGAATGCTTACAACAGATATAACGCAGACCAAACTAACCAATATAACCGGTTATCTAATCTTGTTGGTTTAGGGCAAAGTGCTGCTGCTGGTGTTGGTAATGCTGGTATGCAAACAGGGCAAGCCATCGCAAACAACACAATGGCTGGTGCAAATGCTCAAGCAGCTGGAACAATTGCTGCCGGCAATAAAACAGCAAATAACTTTAACAACTTACTGGGTATTGGTACTGCTGTAGCAGGCATGTTTATTTAAGGAATTGTTATGGCTATTGATCCAAGCATCATTACGAATGCAACACTACAACAGCAAGCACAGCAAAATGAAATAGGCAATAAACTTGCAGGGCTAACAGGTGCTCTTGGGCAATTGGTGCTTGGTCGCAAAGCTCAAGAGATGAGCCAGCTAGCTACTCCACAAGAACAGCAAGCCTTTGCCAATAATTCTATTTTCTCACCTTATTTGAATAGAGTTTTAAAAGCCAATCAACAAACAGCGCAAAAAAATGCAATAGACCTTTTAAAGGCTCAAGCAGAAATTGGCAAAACTAACAGTGAAGCTACTAAAAACAATGCTCAAGCAGGTGGATTTACTTTAGATAACTCCCAAAAGAAATATGGCGCTATTCAAGGAGCATTCCAGCAAGGAGCATTAAATGGAGATAAAGGACAAGTTTTATTGGCACTAGATGCTATGAAAAGAACAGGAATGATTTCACCTGAGGATTACGATCACAACGCCAGCATTTTAAGTGTGATGAAACCTGAAGAAGTTAAGCAGTATGGATTGAATAGTGGTTTGTTGAATAAAGAGCTTGCGCCATATCTTTTTCAAACTAAAAACAATGAAGCAGATAATGCTGCATCTGAAGCTAACAATATCCGCACAACCAATGCAACAATGCGTGGGCAAGATATCACAGCAGAAACTGCAAATAAGGATCGCAACCAGAAAGAAAAGCAATTCCAACAGGATTTCAATTTTAAATCACAACAAGATTATTTTGAGAAAAATAAACCTGTTAGTTTTGGAGTTGACGTCAATGGGCGAAAATATGCAATTTTATCAAATGGTGACTCAAAGTACATCAAAGATGAAAAGGGCAATTATATTTTTGAAAACCAAAAGGGTAGTGGCAAACCTCAAATCAGTGATCAAGCATTAAAATCGGTTAATGAGATCAATACTAATCTTTCAACTGCAACACAAAATGCTCAAAAGATTAATAGTCTTATTTCTGATGTACAAAGTGGTAAGTTGAATTTGAGTGCAGCAAATCAGTTAGGCGCAAAAGCTAAAAACCTTGTCGGTTTGTCTGATGAAAATAGCCGCGGAGTTGAAAACTTCCAGACTGCACTTAATCAGGCTGTTAATGATGTTTTAATGATGGCCAAAGGCACACAGACAGAAGGTGACGCACAACGTGCTGCACAAGTCATTGCTGCAAACCCACCACGAGATAATGCAGCAGCCCTTCAAGTTCTTCAGCGACTTGCAGCAGTTCAGCAAAATACTATTTCAGCTCTTAATCAGAATATGAATAGTATTTATGACAACTACGGTGTATCGAGACCACAGCAAAAAGCGACACAAGGTGTGCAATCAAATGCAGATAAAGCTAAGTTAAATAACATTCTGTTTGGTCGTTAAATATGCTATAAATCCCTCATCAAGGTGGGGGATTTATAATGAAGTTTTTTAGTTTAATACCAATAATTTTATTATCAGCTTGTGCTACAAGTTATCAAAGTAATGGGTTAACTGGCGGTTTTGAAGATACCGAGTTATCTCCAGGATATTACCGTATAACTTTCCGTGGCAACGGTGTTACATCTAGAGAAAAAGTGAATGAGTTTGCTTTATTAAGAGCATCAGACTTAATGCTATCAAGAGGATGTAAAAGCTTTCAGGTTTTAAATGGTAAAGATACAGTGAATACTTCTTATGTTGATTTGCCACGCACAACCTCTACTAATGCAAATGTATATGCCTATGGTAATTACGCCACAGCCAATGCAACCACCACAACTTATGGTGGTGGATTGCAAAGTGTGCATAGAGCAAAAACAACCTTAGATGCGCGCTGCATTAATGCAGAAGCTGATCCATCTCAAAATATCTTTGATACCAATTTCATAAATCAAAAGCTTAAACAGAAATATAGAATTAATTGATTTAATTAAAGCACCCTAGGGTGCTTTCTTAATACCAAAACAAAACCCCGATGTTGACGCATCGGGGTTTTTTTACAACTTAACCGGAGCAAGATTAAGGAGAAATACAATCTATGCCTGAAATTATAGCAGTAATTCTGCAAAAAGTAGAGGTAATTATGAAAGAACATGGCTACTGGAAGGTAACAGGATCTGTCTTACTAGGCATTTTGATATGGCAGTTTTCAAACATTCTTAATGCAACTGCAAAATTGATTGAGGTCATTCGATGAAAGAAAAATATTATTGGTGGGATATATTTAAGTCATCTTTCATAATTTCCATACCAATATTAATCTGGAAACTTCCAGAAATTATTTCAGCGATTAAAACCTAAAGCCGGCCTAAAAATGGTCGGTTTTTTATTGCCCGAGGAAAAGTTATGGCTACATCACAACAGCTAATGCAATTAATGAATAATCCAAATGCAAGAAAAATGCTTGATTTGATTGCAGCCACAGAGGGTGTGAAATATGGCTATAACACTCTCTTTGGCAATCAACGAATAGATGACCTTTCTTGGCACCCAAACGTAAAAAAGCCATTTACACAAACTGACGGGCAAGTGAAATACACAACTGCTGCAGGTCGCTATCAATTCCTTAAAGATACATGGGATGGTGTGGCTAGACAGTATGGACTCGATTATGAGATTGCTTCTAACACCTTTAATGTGACCGGTGATCGATTACCAGAGCTTGGTACAGCAATTGAGGTGCATGGTATTGATGCAAACGTCTATGCGAATACAACAGTAGGTTATGCCGTAGGTGTTGTGAGAGCAGCATACTTTGGGCAAAAGTCCAGAAATGTGAAGATTCATGACAATATTTTCAAAAACTGCTCTCAAGTTGTTGAATTTGACGGCTCCACAGGGACTGATTTAATTTCCGATGTCTACAGCAATACAGCATGGTTAAGGTCTCAAAAACCTTACGATAATCGCCCTAATGTGGCTTTTGGTCATAGTGAATTTAGTTTTGCAGGTGTAACACCAGATACTGGTAATTACATTGAAGTTAATTTGACGAATAATACTGTATATCAACAAGCAAAAGGTAGTGACTGGAGCTCATTCAATCATTCTGATAATGCTGTTTTTCAGGGTGGTAAATTCAATAAAGTTGTTTCAAAGGGGAATACTTATGTAGGTTTCAGTAGTGGACGACATTTAAATTACAGAAATAATTTTGCTGAATATTATTTTGAAGACACATTTGTTAGTTGTGGTCATATTTTTGATGCATCACGACCAAATGTTAACTCTCTACTCTGGTATCAAAATATTGATGCTGCATGGGCGGCTGGGCAAATTAAACTAGTTGTTTGTGATGACACATTGAAGAATTGTTTGTACGAGGCCATCAGTTTTAATATCGGAGTGTCGCCTATTAATTCTGAATATGTCCTTACTTCAGATAAGTGGATTATTCCGTATTACGGTGATGAGCCTAATTCATCAGATACCGCTATTTACAACTATGTACTTAGTGAAATAGATGGATCCAAACCTATCAATGCGCAATCAATAAAAGTTTCAGGGAAAATCCAAATTACTGATGGACAGTACTTCTGGAAAAAAGCTGGTGTTTCAAAAAAATGGAATATGCATCGATCATTTGATGCCTTGGCTGCGCCAACTACTCCTAGATTCTTTGGAGATGTACAAGGGGACATTGTCGACAACACGGCACCATCAAGTGGTCAGCCAATCGGGTACGTTTGTACAGTAGATGGTGCCGGTTCAGCAGTGGGTACATGGAAGGGTTTTGGTGTAGTTAGTTGAATATAAAAAGTTATGTAAACGCCCAATTTGGGCGTTTTTTATTATCTGGAGAAAAGTGAATGCAAGACCATGAGAAGACATTACTCACATTATTTATTGTTGGAGGGCTTATCGGAATGAGCAGACTCTTAGTTTCAAGCGATCCGCTATCAGTGCGTTTGATTGTTGGGCGGACAATTCTAGGTTCAGCAACTTCATCAATTGCTGGTGTCGTATTAATTCAGTTCCCAACATTAAGCCCGATTGCTTTGGTGGCCATCGCATGTGCACTCGGCATCTTGGGAAGTACGTTCATTGAAGAGTACTTGAAGAAAAATGTTAATAAGTGGGGTGGGTGATGAGCAAAACAACAAGTAATGTAGGACTTGATCTTATTGCCAGTTTCGAAGGAACACGCCTTAACGCTTATGATGATGGGGTGGGAGTTTGGACTATTGGCATTGGAACCACTGTTTACCCAAATGGTGTGAAAGTTAAGAAAGGCGACACTTGTACCTTAGACCAAGCCAAGTCGTACTTTGCACACGATCTAAAGCGCTTTGAAACCTCTGTGAATAACCTGGTGAAAGTGCCACTTTCTCAGAATCAATTTGATGCACTTGTGTCGTTTGTCTATAACATCGGTTCAGGCAACTTTGCATCATCCACACTTCTTAAAAAGCTGAATGCCAAAGATTATGTTGGCGCTGCTGACCAATTCCCAAGATGGAACAAAGCTAAGGGTAAAGTTTTGAATGGCCTTACTCGTCGTCGTGCAGCCGAGCGTGACCTATTCTTAAAAAAGTAATTCACAGATGCAGCCGATCTATCAGTTCTTTGCTGTTTAGCGTCTGCATTCTAATTCTATTACCGGGTTGCACTGCACATTCAATAAAAACTAATGTGAGCATATCTATATGCCTTCAATGTGTGCAGGAGAGATAAGCCCCTATAACTAGGGGCTCTTTTTTATTCCCGAACAACTATGAAGCCTTTGAGTTTTCTCTTATTCAAAAACAAATAACGTTCTGCTGCTACCTTTGTTTGAAACTCCATAGCACCTTCCTTCTTTTCAGAAAAAATGTACTGCTGATTAAACATTCCACTTATATCTGAGTAATCCTCGTATTGCTCAAACAAGTCAGTCTGAATATGCAAGTACAAGTTACCTTTTTTCAAATAGTGAAGGCGCATGGGATTTGCTCAAATTCTGTATTGGGTAAATTATGAGCATTTAAGCTCAGTATTTACAAATTTATTTAAAATTATTTTGGAAAAATAAAAATAGAATTTCAGTGCAACAAGATTGTAAATTGATAATATAAATTATTGAAAGATATAAAGAAAAAACGCATCCGAGGATGCGTTTTTATTTTTAAAACTGGGTAAACTGAATGGGGCGTTCTAGAGGTTTTCGATTGAAATAGGCTTGCCCGTTTTTCCAGCTAAGCTGGCCGTTACAGAGCCATTCGGCCACTTGAGGATAAATAAAATGCTCAAGTTCGTGTACACGGTGTGCCAGACTTTCTACGTTATCATGCACACTGACTTGAATCGCGGATTGGGCAATACTTTGGCCAGCATCTAGTTCAGCCGTGACAAAATGAACGGTACAGCCATGCAAACGGTCGCCTGTATTCAATACGCGCTGATGAGTATTGATGCCTTTATAAACAGGCAACAGAGAAGGGTGGATGTTTAACATTTTGCCTTGCCAATTGTTCACAAAGCTTGGCGTTAAAATCCGCATGAAACCTGCAAGAATAACTAAATCTACTTGCCATGCTAATAGCTGCTGGTGCATGGCTTCATCGAAACTTTCTCGACTTGGATAGTCTTTATGTGAAATCACAGCGGTCGCAATATTGGCGTTCTCAGCACGTTGTAATGCGTATGCATCGGCTTTGTTTGAGAGCACACCAATGATTTGCCCTGACAGATTTGCATCTATCAGGGCCTGTAAGTTGCTACCGTTGCCAGAGACAAGGACCGCAATTCTCATTATGCAAAGATCACGCGAATTTTTTCGTCAGCACCTTCAACTGATGCAGCATTTTCTTGGATATAACCAATTTTCCATGCTTTTTCGCCTTGAGCATTCAATACCTCAATTGCTTTGTCAGCTTCGCTGGCATCAACTGCAATCACCATACCCACGCCACAGTTAAATGTACGGTACATTTCAAAGCGCTCTACGTTACCTTCACGTTGTAACAACTGGAATAATTCAGACCATTCCCAGCTTGATTCGTCAATCACAGCTTGCGCACCATTTGGAAGAACACGCGGTAAGTTACCTGGTAAACCACCACCAGTGATGTGTGCCATAGCATGTACATCAACTTGTTTGCATAGTTCGAGCACCGGTTTAACATAAATACGCGTTGGTTCCATTGCAACGTCAGCAAGTGGGCGACCATCTACGATTTGAGTTAAGTCGACATTCTTAACATCTAAAATTTTACGTAGTAAAGAATAACCATTTGAATGTGCACCACTTGATGCCACACCAAGAAGTACATCACCAGACTTCACTTTAGTTCCATCAATAATTTTACTGTGTTCAACCACACCCACAGCAAAACCAGCAAGGTCGTAATCTTCACCTTCATACATGCCAGGCATTTCAGCAGTTTCACCACCAACCAATGCACAACCAGCAAGTTCACAACCTTTACCGATACCTGTCACTACATCTGCTGCAACATCAACATTCAAATGACCCGTTGCATAGTAGTCGAGAAAGAATAATGGTTCAGCACCACAAACAAGTAAGTCGTTTACACACATTGCAACGAGATCTTGACCAATGGTGTCGTGACGGTTGAGGTTCAGCGCCAGACGTAATTTTGTACCTACGCCATCTGTTCCTGAAACCAATACAGGTTCTTCATAACCTTTAGGGATTTTACATAGCGCGCCAAAACCACCGAGGCCGCCCATTACTTCAGGACGAGTGGTACGTTTAGCGACAGATTTGATACGATCGACCAGTGCGTCGCCCGCTTCAATGTCGACGCCCGCATCTTTATAGCTTAAACCAGTATTTGGGGTAGAAGTTGAGTTGCTCATAGTGAAGTCTCCGCAGTGGCGGCAGATTATAACCTGAATATACGAAACTCTTATGTTATTTATGCTCGAAAATGCTATCTTTAATTAAATTTTTTTTTCATTTATAACGATTACACGAAAAAAGGCTAGATTTTATGCAAGATCAGGTACTGCGTCGTATCTTTATCCTCGCTGGGCTCGCATTATTCCTTTGGGTTCTCTATTTATTAAAGCCCATTGTGATCCCTTTTGTTGGTGCTTTTTTTATTGCTTACCTATTTAGTCCTTTAGTCGATGTTCTTGTAAAAATTAAACTTCCACGTTGGTTGGCTATCAGCATCGTTTTTATAGGTATTGGTGTTACTTTGACCATGGTTTTATGGTTCTTGGTGCCATTGATTTGGAAACAGTTGATGTATGCTCGAGATAGCATTCCTGCTGGTATTCACTGGGTGAATGCAACTTTCTTGCCGTGGGTATCACATACCTTTAATGTGGTTCCAATGGAAATTGATACTGATCAAATTACCAAGGCCTTGATGGATTATATTCAAACCAATTACAGTGCGGATAGTATCCAAACGATGGCGTTAAGGGTTGCTCAGTCTGGACTGAATTTCATCCAGATTGGTGGTGTGGTTGTACTGATTCCAATTATTTCTTTCTATTTCTTACTGGATTGGGATCGTATGTTACAAAGCTTTAGACGTTTGATACCACGTCCTTATGAAGCCTCTACCTTAACCATTGTTCGTGAGTGCCATAGTGTTCTAGGTGCTTTTGTCAAAGGACAATTCCTTGTCATGCTTTTATTGGGAATTGTTTATGCTGTTGGTTTACAATTTATTGGTTTAGAAGTTGGCTTGATTATTGGCATGATTGCTGGTCTAGCCAGTATTATTCCTTATTTAGGATTTGGTGTCGGAATTATTGCAGCTATCATTGCAACACTGTTCCAGTTTGGACTTGACTGGACACAATTGCTGCTAGTGGGTGTTGTCTTCATGATTGGCCAAATGGTCGAAGGTTATATTCTTCAGCCATTTTTACTGGGTGATAAAATTGGTTTGTCGCCAGTTGCAGTTGTTTTTGCTGTACTTGCAGGGGCACAACTAGGTGGATTCCTTGGCATGTTAATCGCTTTACCTGTTGCAGCAGTTATTGTGGTACTGCTAAAACATGCACGCGACCATTATGAAAAAAGTCGTTTATATGGTCTGCCAACTGAAGTTGTGCTGGCAGAAGGGCAAACCAAGCATATAAATGTTGAAACAGATCATGTAGAGCTTGATATTCAAATTAAAAACTCTCAAGATACAGAGACTTCAAACACGAATGACTTAAAGTAATTGAGGAAAAAATTAAGGATATGCGTCAACTCCAACTGGATATAGAACCACAACTCGATGCCCGAATCAGTGATTTTTCGGGGCCGGGTTGGGGGCCTGTGGTTGACGCAGTTAGACAGTTACATGCCGGATTAGTCAGCCGCTTTTATGTTTATGGCGGGGCAGGTACTGGCAAGAGTCACTTACTTTCTGCGATTTGTGATTCTTATCTGGAGCTCGGTCGCCCAGCAATTAAAGTCTCATTACTAGAATTATTAGATGCACCTATTGAAGCCATTACTTCATTAGAATTTTATGATTTGGTCGCTTTGGATGATATTGATGCGATCAGTGGTGTTCCACATTGGCAGAAAGCTGTATTTCATTTGATGAATAATCATGAGGGGCAGTTGGTTTTTTCCTCTCGTGTGGCGCCTATTGAATTAAAATTAGAATTACCTGACTTACAGTCAAGGCTGACCCAAGCTGTGAGTGTTAAAGTACCTAATGGCAGTTCTTATAGTGATCGACAAGCCCTGTTGCACTCGGTCATGACGCGCCGAGGTATTCATTTTGACCAGCAAATTGTTGACTATTTATTGAGCAATGGGCCGCATCAGGCTTCGATTTTATTACAGAGATTGGCTCAGCTTGAAAAAATGCTCAAAGGCGAGAAAACTAAACTATCAAATACAACACTTAAGCAAATTTATGCATTGATTGATGAATATCGCCAATAGTATAAAATTTCTTGAGTAATTTTGAGAGCTATGACAAAGTACGCACAAAGGAATGTGGTTGTAAACAGCTAGTTTGCAAGACGAAAAAAAATGAAAAATAGAAGGAGATTGGTATGCTCAAACGGATGCTTGCCTGTGCTTTATTTACCGTTACTGGATATGCATATTCTGCGGATATTCAAGTCACAACATTAGTTGATGAAGACAAAGATGACGCCGTTTGTTCATTACGAGAAGCTGTCGAGTTTTTAAATAAAAGAAGCCAAAAAGAATTTGAAAATGGTTATCACGGATGTGGTAACAAGGATGCAAGCAATACAATTGTTTTACAACGCGATCAAACCTATCAACTTAACTCGGCATTAAATATCAAAGCCGCGATGACAATTCGTACTGTAGTGAGTGATGGTTTTAATGATAATAAAAAAGGATTGAACAATGCGACGCTTAAAATGGCGGGAAATGATCGTCTTTTTGTCATTGATGATAATAATGTTGAAAGTGCATTACTTGCAGTTAATTTGATTGAATTAAATTTACAAGGTGCTGCAAATAAGCTGAATGACGGCGGGCTAATTCTTAATCGTGAAAGTCTATCGATTCAGTATTCTCGCCTGACAGGTGGTTCTGCAAACCGTGGTGGTGCAATTTATAATGCTGGGGTTTCATCGGACGCGAAGAACACTGCAGGCTATGTTTTTATTAATAATAGTATTTTTCAGAATAATAAAGCAGATCAGGGGGCAGTCATTTATAGCGAAATGCCAATGTATCTGATTACACAATCGGTCATACGTGACAATGAAGGTGTAGCAGGGCCAAATGGTGCTTTATTATTTGTTCAAACGGGCTTCAATAATGACACGATAGCTGGGGCACTTGCCGTAAGATCTTCCGGTATTCGCAGTAGCACTATTTTCCATAATAAAGGCGGTTATGTAGCGAATATTCGTGAAGGCATGATCCTTAATAATAATACGATTATTAAGAATGCTGCGGGGCTGTATTTACAATCTTTAAATTTTAAAGTAACGACAGAAGAAGATGTCAATGGAGTGAAAAAAGAAACAGTCAAAGAGTACCCAAGCTCTTATGTGTCGAATAGTGTTTTAGTTGCAAATGGAAATAGTAATTGTGGTACTACCTCAGACGATACCACGATTGTTCAAAGTAATTTAACGACATCAGAGTGCGACCGTAATGCGGGTGAACGATTACCCAATTTTATGTGGAATCAGAATGATCCTGAGCAAACATTAATTGCTGGCGGTACAAATGATGAAGGGATTTGTGCTGCTCCTCCAGCAAAAGGATTATTATGTCCATACTCGACGCCAAAAGATCAAATGCTGGGTTTCTTTAAACCACGTTTACTCACTTCTTATAAGCAGTTATCGGATTCGCTCATTGTCAATAAAGGACGCATTTATAGTGATGGTACGACCTTTAGTTTAGCGAGTTGTGAAGCAACTGACCAGCGTGGGAAAAGCCGTACGGGCTTTAATGAGTTGTGTGACTTAGGCGCAATTGAACTGGTTGTTAACCGGGGGGAGATTCCAATCGTTGGTCAAGATATTTTATATGGACAAATTGCGAAATTCAGTATTGCAGAGAGTTTGTTAGATGGTGAATTGTTAGATCCAGCCACATGCGAGGCTCAATTAGGTAAAAGTCCTGATGGCCAGCCTTGGCAAGTTGGTTGTTTGCAAGTGGTTCAAACCCAAACGCCATCTAAAGGAAAGCTAACTCTTGATCAGGATGGTAATGTAACTTACGTGCCTGATAGTGATTGGCATGGTGCAGATAAATTTAACTTACGTGTTATGACGACAACGACTCGTTTTAATGATGTATCAAACTATTTTATTGATATTCCAGCAACAATTGTACAAGACCCACCAAACACTTTTAAAAGTAAAACCGTAAATGTAGGAAGTTTTGGTCTAGGAGCGATCTTGGCATTATTCGGTTTAATAGGATTGCGCCGCTTAAAATCATAATCAGGGATGTGATGAGATGAAATATTATAGAAAAACAATATTAGCAACTATGGTTTTGGCAACTATGCCGTTGTTAGCTGCCACCAGCAGCACGCCCATTAAGGTAACTACATTTGTGGATGAGGATGGCGAAAATCCAAATGCTTGCTCATTACGTGAGGCAATAAAAACTGCCGAGACGCGTGTCTCTTATGGTGGTTGTGTTGTAACAGATACCTTACCAAGTACGCAAAAAGTTATTCAGCTGGAAAAAGGGGTATATACCCTGAAAAAGGAATTGACGCCAAATGTGAGCGTTTCAATTCTAGGGGCAAGTCCTGTAAATTGGGAAGGAAAAAATGTCCTGCTAAATGATGTTGTTAATCAATATCCAGCTCAAATCCCATTGCAAACAACAATCAAAGCAGAAAATTCACGTATTTTTAACACGACACTTGGTGCCAAGGGTTTAAGCCTAACCAATTTGATTTTAACAGGTGGACGTTCGGCTGATTTTGGTGGTGCAATATATGCAGGTGCTGATGTTGCATTACAAAGTACACAAATCCTTGATTCTGAGGCAAAAGAAGGTGGAGCTATTTTTTTAGCTGGTCCTTCAACGACATTAACATTGAATAAGAGTGTGATTCAGGGTAACCGTGCGGAGAAAGGCAGTGTACTGTCGATGAGTTGCTTTAATGATATTACATATGCAAAGCGGACCATCAACTTAACCTCCAACAGTTTTATTAATAATGGTTCACCCAATTCAAGTAGTATGATTGAGTTTTGTGGGGAATCTACAGCAACTTTAACGACCAATACCATTGCAAAAAATATTGTAAACAATTCAACAGGAAATCTACTTAAATTCACTGGTGATACCAAAGCTGGAACTGTAGAAGATAATAAGTCTAGTATTTTAAGTAAAAACAGTATTTTAAGCTTGACGAGTAATACAATCGTAGAAAATCAAGCTTTTACGACGCTTCTCTATGATAAAATTGGTGCTAAATTATTACAGTTCAATGTTCTTGCTTATAATGGTGATAGCAATACATATGCCTGTCGATATTTATTTGGAAATGTCGCTGATCAAGAAGGGGTAGGTCTTGGAATTGCTTACAATGCACTTGCGCTAAAGCAGGATGGTTCTAGTTCTGTAGTAAATAATGTGTGTGATGTGCCAAAAGCGTCGCTTAAAGACAATAAAACCAATTTGAATGTAAGTGCGATTGATTTTAATACCTTATTGAGCCCTTTACAAAAAGCTTCAGCTGATACGGCATTCTTACCAATGTATTACCCTAAAAAAAATGCGACAAGCGTGCCTAGCGATGATAAGGGGAATACAAAATTAGTTGGCTTATTAGATGTTGATGGAGTCAATTGTAGTTTGACGGACCAGCGTGGTTTAGCCCGTATCACCGACGGCACTTTATATTATGACCCTAAAGCAAGCAACCGCTGTGATATTGGTTCGGTTGAACTAATGAAGTTTACAGCAGGTGATTTACAGGATCTAACCAATACATCGATTAGCAGCTTGATTACAAGTTATCAAACACAATATGACTTTTTCGATAATTTGGTGAAAAATCCAAATAATCCTGATTTTTTAACGTATTACAAATCTCGTTTGGATCAATATCAAAAATTATTGCAATACACCAAAGCTAATTTACATTATCGTGCAATTTACATTGATTTAAGAAATTATCAACTACCTTTACCACAAGATGTACAGCAAGCTGATGGCAGTTATAAATTACAGTTCTTTAGCCCAGATTTATATGATGTAACGACAGAACCTTTAGGTAAAGGACAAATCAATGATACGGTTACTGATATAGATAAAAGTGATATAGAAAATTTGGTGTGTACTTGGAATAAAGATTTACAGCAAATTATTTTTTATCGAAAAGATGACAGGGTTACTCAAGCTGGTGACAAGATTTTCTGTAAATATACGATTACCTCTAAACCAGGAACTAGTCCACAAGTGAGTTCATCTGGTTTAATCCGAGCAGCATTTGTAAATATTGCACCAGTTGCAACAAATACATCCTTAACTTTCAAATATAAAGAAAAGCAAAAGTTAAGCTTAAACTTATTAAATTTTGCAAATGACAATGGCGATACAGGCGAGGGTGGATCTGGGCCAGAAAAGAATCCGAATAAACCTCAGTTTTGGAAGAATGCCGAAGGTATCGAATTACCAATTCGTTTAACCAATGTGCCAACCAAAGATCTAGGTATTACGGCAGATCGCCAAGGTGCTTGCCCTGCGCCAGATGAAAAAGAAACCTGCTATGGTGGTAATATTTATGTTCAAGAAGTTAATGCATTTAATCCATTTAACTTCTCATTTAACTACCAAGTTTACGATGCTGATGGCGTATCCTCCAATGTGGCGACAGTGCGAACCATTAGCACGGCAACCACAACAGACGATACACGTTCTGCCAGTAACAGTGGGGGGGGGAGTTTTAGTTTTTATTCAGTATTGGGGTTGTTGGGGTTATTGGCTTATCGCCGCTTTAAAAGTAAATAACCCGAAATATAATAATAGCGCCATTTAGGCGCTATTGTTATTTCTATACACTATAAACTCAGTGCTCAGAATATTTACTGAGATATTCTTCTCTAATATTTATCCGTTCTTCGGTACTGGCATTTAACATGCGCTTACGTAATGTATTGCGTTCCTGTGTGCTCATCTTTTGCCAGACATCACGCATTTTTTGTTTTTCATCTTCTGGCAGTTGCGTGAACCATTCCATCCTTTGCTGTAGTTGAGAACTCTGGCTATTAGGAACTTCTTTCAAGGTTTGGTAACGTTTAATTAAAACACGTTGCTCTTCAGGCGATAGATCATCCCATGCTTCTTCTGTTGTGGCTTTATTGGGTTTAGAAAATACCCAAAAGCGTTCAGAACCTGCAAAACTGGTTTGTAGTAACCCGAGCGTACACACAACAAGTGCTAATTTTTTAGCTGCCATGTGGAACCTTATCCTCACCTAAGACCAATAACATCTCCATATCTTCAACCATTTGCGGCGAAAGCTTTGGATTTACGACAACCTGATTTTGTGGTTGATCAGCAAGCTGTAAAGAGCTTGGCAGAACCACAATTCCCATGATTGCAGCAGCAACAGCAAAACCTGTCATTTTCCAGATACTATAATAAGAAGTTGGCTTCTTTTGTATCGTATCTAGAACATGATTCATGACTTGCATTTTGTTGTGATGCTGCTCTTTCGCAAGTTGGTCAAGTCTGGAAGTCACATGGTTCGTGAACTCATCTTTTTTCATCTGATGATCCTCCTGTATGTGGGTTTAAATGCTCAAGAGCAATTCGAAGTCCCTGAATTGCACGGTGGTAATGCGTTTTAACGCTGCCTTCGCTGCAATCCATAATTTGTGCTGTGGTCATTGTGTCGAACCCTTCCCACGCTCTGAGCATAAATGCCTGTTGTTGACGAACAGGTAGCTGATTGATCGCTGCCTGAATTTCCTCCATCGTGACTTCCTGATCAAGAAATTCAAATGGATTAGGCGTAGATTCATCTACAACATCAATGATTTCTTCATCATCATCTAAACTAATTTTTTTAAATAAAGAAAAAGGACTTGCTCGACGAGCTTCCTTTCGTCGCCAGTCTTGGAGCTTATTGTTCAATATGGTATAGAACAAGGGATACCATTCATCGGTACTTTTGTCGGCATATGATTTATGTAATGAAATAAATGCTTCTTGCACTAAATCCATGGCAATGCCTTGTTGCCCCTGTGTTGCACTTTCCATCATAACCAAGGCACGACCTGTAACGTCCTGCATGAAAAAACGCAGGCGTTGTTCAACAGTACTACGATCAGCACTGTTTTCAATTCGAGCCTTTTTCGGTGCTAAATCCATAGAGATGGAAAATCCTGTCATGGATACCCACCATTAATTCCAATTCATTAATCATATAACGTTGAAAATGGTGAGCGCGTTGACAACTTAAGCAATTATTTTTAGTAGTGTAATTGATTTTCTCAGTAAAAAACTCGTAGTTAAAATAATTTAACGTTTTACTGACGTTGACGAACCATTTCAAAAAAACACACAGAGCCTGCAATCGCAACATTGAGGGACTCTTGCCCACCCGGTTGAGGGATTGTCACAGCTTGAGCATGTGCTAGCGCATAATCACTCGCACCTTGACCTTCGTTACCTAAAATCCAGACACAGGCTTGGGTTAAATCCTTGCTATATAGGCTGGTTGAACGATGTGAACTGGTGACAAACACAGGTATTTGAAATTTTGGTAAAATATCCGTGAGCTGAAAGTTTTCAAAACATTGAAGACTAAAATGAGCCCCCATACCTGCTCGAAGCACACGTGGAGACCATAGTGCAGCTGAACCTTGTGTGCAAATCACCTGCTTGATGTTTGCAGCGGCAGCAGAGCGGAGGAGTGTACCTACATTTCCAGGATCTTGAACATTTTCTAGAATTAAAGTGTCGGCCTTAAAATCAATAGTGGCAGCAGTTTTGGGTAGGTCGACAATCGCTAGACATGGCAGGGTGGTACCCAAGGTGCTTAAATCCTTATATAGGACTTCACTGATAACGAAGATGTGACCTTGGTGGAGTTCGATCACTTCTTGTAAATCTGGATGTTCTAAGGCTTGTTCAGTGGTAAATAAAGAAAAGATTTTTTTCTGTTGCTGTAACCACGCCAAGCACAGATGTGTACCTTCTAGAACGGTTTGCTGATGTTTTTTTCGAGCACTGTTGAGCTCGATCAGCCCACGCAAATGTTTGATTTTTGCATTGTCTTTTGATTCTAGGAAAATAACCGCCATAAAATAACATCCGAAAGGGTATTATAAATTTATAATACCCTGATTATAAAAGTAATTAGTGATAGCTTGTTACGCGTTCGACTTCATTTTTAGAGCCAATAATTACTGGAACACGTTGGTGTAATTCAGTTGGTTGGATTTCCATGATACGAACACGACCTGTTGTAGAAGCACCACCTGCTTGTTCAATCAGCATGCTCATTGGGTTTGCTTCATACATTAAACGTAAACGACCTGCTTTCTTCGGGTCTTTTAAGTCGTAAGGATAAAGGAAAATACCACCACGGCATAAGATACGGTGGATATCACCAACCATGCATGCCACCCAGCGCATGTTGAAGTCTTTTTCACGGACAGAGGTTTTACCTGCTAACAGCTCATCAATATAACGTTTTACCGGATTTTCCCAGTGACGTTGATTAGATGAATTAATTGCAAATTCTTGCGTATCTGCTGTAACTTGCACTTGTTCTGTTGTTAACAGGAAGTTCTTTGTGGTCGGATCAAAAGTAAAGAACACCACACCAGAACCCACAGTAAGCACGAGCATGGTCGATGGGCCATACAGTACATAACCAGCAGCAACTTGTTCTGTACCAGCTTGCATAAAGTCAGCAGATTGAGTCACTGCATTCTTTGCAGGAAGAATAGAGAAAATTGTACCGACACACATGTTAATGTCGATATTGCTTGAACCATCGAGTGGATCAAATAAAACCAGATATTTACCATTTTCCTGAGCAGGGGTGAAATCATCTAATTCTTCGGAAGCTAAACCGCCTACTTGAGGATGTACTTTTAATGCATCAATCAGGTAGTCATTTGAAATAACGTCTAATTTCTTTTGTGTTTCACCTTGAACATTTTCATTGCCAGCACTGCCTAAAATACCTGCTAAAGCACCTTTTTGTAGGGCTTGATCAATAGTTTGGCAAGTTGCAGCAATTGTTTCGATGACTTGTGCCAACTCTGGAGTCAAATTCCCATTTTGTTGTTCTAGATATTGGGTCAAAGTAAGGTTTGACATATTGAATAGCTCCGATTTAGCCGTGTCAAAATTGATAAAAAAGAATGTGGCTATTCTAGATGAGATCGTGCAAAAATAAAAATTATCTTACTTTATTTATGTTGCTTTTATGATTACAAGTACGCCATTACATGCTATGTTGCATAGATACTAAACAGGATGTTTGGAGGTTAAATATGACAACCAAGAATTTTGAGGCAACGCCCACGCCAAGTGAGCCCATTAGCTTAGATACGATTTCCAAAGAAAATGTGAAGGATGCATGGAAACAGTATGAGGCCAAGCCTGAATATAAAAAGTTTAACAAGCACGATTTGATTGAGTCGATGCAAAGCAAGCCGGATACTCAGTCTTCGTCTTGATCAATAAATAAAAATGCTCACCTTAAGTGAGCATTTTTATTTAAAGCGTAACCACGATTATTTTAATAGTGGTGGAACGGCTTCATAGTTGATTTCTACACGGCGGTTTTCTTTCCATGCAGCTTCATCATGGCCTGCGTTAACAGGTGATTCTTTACCGTAGCTGACTGCTTCAAGTTGCTGTGGGTTTACACCGTTGGTAATCAAAAAGCTTTCAACCGCTTTTGCGCGACGTTCGCCAAGCGCCATGTTGTATTCACGTGTACCACGTTCATCCGTATGACCTGTAAGAGCAACACGAGAGTTGGCATTGGCAACCAAGAACTGAGCATGTGCTTGAAGTGTTTGATAGTCTTCATTTGATAAATCGCTGCTGTCATAGTTAAAGTGAACAACGCGTTTTGCCAAGAATGCTTTGTTTGCAGCAGTTACACCTTTTGAAGATGCGCCAGCCAAGTTTTGTGCATTGAGTGCTGCATCTTCGCTTAAACCCTCGGTACTGACTGTTGATGAACCATTTGGATTGGTACCTGTGGTAATTTCAGCAGCCGGTTTACGACTTGCACAGCCTGTAAATACAAGCGTTGCAGCAATAAGTGGAAGCGTTAGATATTTAATGTTCATTTGATTCTCCAATAAACTAAATTTATTTTGGTGCCCAAGCTGGTTCACGAACTTCACCTTGCTCACTTGGCAAATTCATGCGGAAACGGCCGTCAGTAGACATGACGGATAGCAAACCGCGACTACCTTCACGCGTTGCATAAACCACCATTTGTCCATTTGGTGAGAAGCTTGGCGATTCGTCTAAACTAGTTGGTGTAAGAATGTTGGTAATGCCAGTATTGATATCTTGAATTGCGACTTTATAGTTACTACCGCTTGGGCGATGAACCAAAGCAATTTTTTTACCATCGGCACTTAGCGTACCGCGTGCATTGAAAGCACCTTTGAAGGTTAAGCGTTTAACTGAACTATCATCAAAGCTGTAGCGATAAATCTGTGGTGAGCCACCGCGGTCTGAGGTAAAAATGAATGATTTACCATCGGGTGCATAGCGTGCTTCAGTATCAATCGCAGTATCATTGGTCATACGCTGTACTTGACGCGTACTTAAATCCATTTGATAAATTTCAGGATTACCATTCATCGATGCGGTAAATAGCATTGATTTACCATCTGGTGAGAAGCTTGGTGCGCCATTTAATCCACGGAAGCTGGCTAAAACTTCACGTTGGCCTGTGGCTAAGTCTTGCAGATAAATCGCAGGACGCTTGGTCTCAAATGACACATATGCAATTTTCTTGGCATCTGGTGTCCAGGCTGGAGAAAGAATAGGATCGCGTGAAGACAGGACAGTTTTAGGCTGTTCGCCATCAGTATCAGCAATTTGCAAAGTATAACGTTGGGCTGGCGTTGCCTGATTACGTAATACATAGGCAATACGACCGCTAAAGTCACCCGCAATACCCGTTAACGCTTGATAAATCGTATCACTGATCATATGACCAGCTTGGCGTATACGTGAGCTTGGTACAGTGAGTACCTCATTCAGTAGATATTTTTGTTTTTGTATATCATAAAGCTGGTAATGAATTTCAAAGGTATTTGCATCAACCGCTTTCATTTGCCCAACGACAACGTAAGGTACACCCGCATTTTGCCAATCAGCTGCTTGAACCTGATTCAGGCTTGCAGTTGCTGGTAAATTTTGAGATGCACTGGTAAAACGACCTGAACGATTTAAATCGCTTTCTACGATAGGATAGATCGCATTGTCATTTGTAAAGGGGACAATCGCGATTTTAGGGGCTTGTTCAGGGGCTTTTGCAATCTCGAGGTGTAATTGTGCGAAAGTTGCTGTTGGAACAACAGTGCTAATCGCAGTGAAAACTGCTAAAGAGATGAGGTGTTTACGAGTCTTGTCCATAGTTACAATTACTTGCGTTCGTATTTTTGTGGCTGTTGATTATTTAACATAGTTACATGCTTTGTGCTATTAAAAGCATGTAACGTTAACTATTCATTACTATTTTGCAGTAAAACTTGAAGTAAAGCTTCTTGCTTCACGGCGGGCAACAGGATCATCTGGCATTGGGTAGGGTGCTGCGGCGCGAACAGCTGCTTCTACACTGGCTTTCACATCAGGATCACTTGCAGAAACAACAACAGAAAGTACTGCACCACTGTCACTTAAGGTTACACGTGCGCTGGCACGTTGTCCTGAAGAGCCCGATGGCATATTCCAAGCCCGATAGATTTTTTGTTCAAAGTCGCGTTTAGCCGTTGAAGCCACACGTTTTGCATCAGCCTTTTTCTGAGCTGCTTCTTGTTCCGCTTTTTTGGCTGCAGCCGCTTTGGCATCTGCTTCAGCTTCGGCTTTACGTTTCGCATCAGCGTCTGCTTTTGCTTTGGCATCTGCATCGGCCTTGCGTTTCGCATCTGCATCGGCTTTGCGTTTGGCATCAGCGTCCGCTTTTGCTTTGGCATCTGCATCGGCTTTACGTTTTGCGTCTGCATCAGCTTTACGCTTAGCATCAGCGTCTGCTTTTGCCTTCGCATCAGCATCAGCTTTGCGTTTTGCATCAGCATCGGCTTTGCGTTTTGCATCAGCATCAGCTTTGCGTTTTGCATCAGCCTCAGCTTTTGCTTTTGCATCTGCATTCGCCTTACGTTTTGCATCGGCTTCCGCGCGAGCTTTGGCATCAGCATCGGCTTTACGTTTTGCGTCCGCCTCAGCTTTTGCTTTCGCATCTCGTTCTGCTTTGCGTTTTGCATCGGCTTCAGCACGAGCCTTGGCATCAGCTTCTGCTTTGCGTTTTGCATCTTGCTGGGCTTGAAGTTTTGCGTTCTCGGCAGCTTTTTGCTGTCTTAATTTCGCATCTTGTTCCGCTTTTTGGCGTGCTTTGGCTTCCGCCTCGGCTTTGGCAGATTGTTCAGCTCTATGTTTTTCAGCCTCTGTTCTCGCCTTTACCTCAGCTTGGCGTTTGGCTTCAGCGTCTGCACGTTGTTTTTGTGCTTGCGCTTCTGAGAGTTTACGTTGTTCTTCAACCTGCTGAGCTCGCGCAGCTTCATCGGCTTTACGTTTTTGTTCGGCAAGCTTGGCTTGCTGAGCCTGTTCAGCTTTTTGCTTTTCAGCAGCAAGCTGTTGCGCAGTTGGCAGTGGAGGAATTACGGGAATATTCTCAGGCAAGGTCTTATCAACAATTGGACTTTCAACCTGTTCAGCTTGGTGATTTGCTGTGACTTGTTGTTCTGGTTGCTGTAAAGACTGAGGTAAATCTTCTGGCTTCACCAAAATAGTGGTGAGTTTTTTAGGCTGTTCAGGTGGTTTACTCAAGCCTAAAAACAGTAAGCCAACAATCGCGATTGCATGGACGCCGAGCGTGAAACCCAGCGCAATCGCATTTTGTTTAAAAGGTGGCTCTTTAAATTTTTTCATAGCTTATTTTAACGGCTCTGTCAGTAAGCCGACTTGGGTAAGGCCTGCTTCTTGTAGGCTCGCCATGAGTGAAACCACTTCACCATATGGACGAGATTTATCACCATTAACCAAAACTGTCAGTTGTTTGTTGTCTTGCTCTGCTTGAGTTTGAGCTTCACTTAAAACATTTTCCAGTTCTTTGAGCGAAAGAGGGTCGCTGCCTTTATGTTCTTGGTATTGCAAAAAGATATTGCCATCTTTACCAATCGTTACCAGAGCAGGCGTATCTTTGGACTCGATAGGGTGATTATTGGCTTGAGGTAGATCTACTTTAATACCACTGGTGATCATAGGTGCTGTCACCATGAAAATGACCAATAACACCAACATCACGTCGATATAAGGAACGACGTTCATATCACTTTTGAGTGGCTTTTTAATGCGTTCAAAACGTCCAGATCGTTGAATCGCCATTATGCATCTTCCTGTGTCGTTCCAATCGCTTGGCGCTGTAAAAGAGCAACCATTTCTTCTGCAAATAAGGCACGATCTGAATAGGTTGATTCACCTTTAGCGGTAAAGTGGTTAAACGCAAGTACCGCAGGAATTGCTGCAAATAAACCAATTGCAGTTGCAATGAGGGCTTCTGCAATACCAGGTGCAACAGTTGCCAAAGTCACTTGATCAACGGCAGCAAGACCAATAAAGGCATTCATAATGCCCCAGACCGTACCGAATAAGCCGATATAAGGAGCAACAGAGCCGATGCTGGCAAGCGAACCTAAGCCTTGCTCTAGACCACCTTGATCACGGCTTAGGCCAACACGAAGAATACGTTCGGTTCCTTCGATGGTTTGATTGGTATCGGCTTTACGTTTCTGTAATTTGAAAAACTCACCTAAGCCTTGGTAGAAAATATCTTCTAGACCACGGCGCTTAGAATTGAGTTGTGCATTGTTATAAAGGGTATTTAATTCGGCACCTGACCAGAACATTTTTTGAAAATGCTCATCCTCTTGTTCTGCTTTTTTAAAGCCCATATGTAATTTAGCGATCAAATACCAGCTAAAAATTGAAGCAAGAAGTAAGATCAGCATGACCAGTTGTACAACAGGACTTGCTTGTAAAATTAGGTCAGAAATATGCAGGGAAGATTCTAAGTTAGTTGCCATAAGTCGCTGTGCCGAAAGTTTATTTTAGTCCTGTGCTAACTCTTTTTGAATTAGATCACGAATTTCATCAGGAAGTCGACGTGGCATTAACTCTTTATTTAAACATGCCAACACAACCTCACCTGAAGCCAGCAAGATTTCACCACGATAAATATTTTGTTGCAACACAAAAGATGCGGCTTTACACGAAATAACACGTGCTGTAACGGTAATTAAATCATCCATTAATATTGGGCGTACATATTTGACCTGAATCTGATGTACCACGAAGCTGTAATCTTTTTGGTGCCAGTAGTGATCAACACCAGCTGCACGTAACCATTCGGTACGAGCACGTTCCATAAAACGTATATGGTTGGCATGGTAAACGATACCGCCTGCATCTGTATCTTCGATATAAACGCGAATGTTGAACTCAAAATGATTGGCCATTTCTATTACCTATTTTTGCGTACTGTGAGCAATCAGGAATGATATTGCCTCAAGAGAGCTAAGGAAATAGTAATAAATAACATATTGTTGACCTAGATAAAAAAAGAGGCCCTATCTAAGGGCCTCTTTTTTTTAATAGTTGAGTTCTTCCCAAGCGACGACTTTAGGAAAGCCAGGAACGGTAGTCCCATTCGCATAGGCACGCATTAACGCTTTATAGTCAGTGGTTCTGGTAATAGTGATTGAATTTTTATTGTTGTTGGTGTCTTCAATAAAAATCTCCGCAAAGCTTGGATAAAAAGCCAAAGCATCTTCGACACTTCCAAATTTGATTTGATTGTCAAAATTTACAGAGAATTCTTTATTATTGTTTATCCCAATTAGGCGTCCTTTAGTAATTGATCCAGTTGACCAAGGTTCAAAGCTATAGTTTGTGAGTTTATAGCGTTCTGTATATTTCTTATCAGCCCATGTGAATTCCATTTGAGCAATGTCATATTTGAAGGGACGAGTATCAGCATAATAAGATAGACTACTTTTGCTTCCATTAAAGGTTGTTATTTCATTATCAACTTCTACTTTAAATTGGTTCAGTGTCGTATCGATTTTAAAGTTATCCTGTGACCAGTATCCTTGTGAGCTAACACTTCCAGATAGGAACATTGGTTCCTCAGAAACAGGTTGAATCACGCCATCTTTTGTATACTGTAGATCACATTTATTCAGCGTAACCATTTGACTACTTCTGCTAAAGCTTCCTTCTTTATTTCGGCAGAAGGCTTTGTAGCCCATTTTTTCTCCACCTTGTATTAAATAAAAAACGGATTCGGCAAGTGTAATGGTATCAATGAGCTGATTTTCATGAATACTTGATAAATTGATAATCGGAGCATAAATCAATTCAAGATTTTCTGGTTTGCTATAATCTAGTCTTTCTTTACCTTGAAATGAATTTCCGTTATTTGCATTATCACCTCCACCCCCGCAGGCTGTTAAAAATAAGCTACTCAAAAATACGGCAGTTAATGTTTTAATTTTCATTGTTACCCTAAAAATAATGAGATGATTAGAATGACGTATATGCTATTCTAATCATCTCATTATAAGAAGCATTTATTAAAAATATTTAATATTATTCAGGCGGCGTCATACCAAATTGTAAATATGCCATATTGGTTGCAATACGACCGCGTGCAGTCCGCATCACATAACCTTGCTGAATCAAATACGGTTCAATTACATCTTCAAGCGTTCCGCTATCTTCCGCCATGGCTGCGGCTAAAGCTTCAACACCAGTTGGTCGTCCTTCAAAACGTTCCAGTAACATGCTGAGATAACGCCGATCGAGCGTATCTAAACCTGCTTTATCGACATTGAGCATGTCCAAAGCCCGTTGTGCCATCTCCTGAGTTACTTCACCTGTGCCTTTGACTTGGGCATAGTCACGGACACGGCGTAATAATCGATTGGCAATACGGGGTGTACCTCGTGCACGACGAGCGATTTCTGTTGAGCCTTCGTGAGTAATCGGCACATCCATCAAGTTGGCTGAACGGGTCACGATATGGGTCAGGTCTTCAACTGAATAAAACTCTAAACGTTGTACGATCCCGAAACGATCACGTAAAGGAGAGGTCAAAAGACCTGCACGTGTTGTTGCCGCGACTAAAGTGAAAGGGGGAAGATCTAGCTTAATTGAGCGGGCAGCAGGGCCTTCACCAATCATAATATCGAGTTGGTAGTCTTCCATGGCTGGATAGAGAATTTCTTCGATCACTGGGGAAAGACGATGAATCTCGTCAATAAACAGCACATCACCTTCTTCCAAATTGGTCAGCATGGCAGCAAGGTCACCCGCACGTTCCAATACAGGGCCAGAAGTTGACTTTAGATTACCGCCCATTTCTCTTGCGATAATATTGGCCAACGTGGTTTTACCTAAACCTGGTGGACCAAAGATCAGGGTATGGTCAAGAGCTTCACCACGACCACGTGCTGCGCCAATGAAGATTTCCATTTGCTCACGAACTACAGGCTGACCAATATAGTCTGCTAATGAGGTTGGACGAATGGCGCGATCAAAATGATCTTCGGGTTTTTCTGTTCCGCTAATAAGACGATCTTGCATATATCTATTACTTCATCATGGATTTAAGCGCAGCACGGATAATGTCAGCCGATTCAGTATAGTCTGCTTTAACTGCTGCCACTGCTTTTTGTGCTTCTGCTGGTTTATAACCTAAGGATTGTAAAGCAGCTTCAGCTTCGGCAACTGGTGAATTTGCCATAAATTGAATTTGAGCAACTGCTGCATTCGTGGTACTGCTGGTTGAATGCGCCAACGCTTTGAAACGATCGCGTAATTCAATCATTAATCGTTCAGCAGTTTTTTTGCCTACACCCGGAACTTTAATCAGGGTGTTAATATCATCATGTTCAATTGTGTGGATGAGCAGTTCAACACTTAATGTAGATAGAATGCCCAAAGCCATTTTGGGGCCAACGCCATTTACTTTGAGTAGTGTACGGAAAATGGTCTTTTCTTGTGCATCACTAAAACCATAAAGTTGCTGAGCATCTTCACGAACAACTAGATGCGTCCATAAAGTGACTTTCTGTCCTTTTTGTAATTGGCAAAATGTCGAAAGTGGTGTGTCAATTTCATAGCCAACGCCATTTACGTTGAGTAATACGGTTGGGGCTTCTAGGGCAAACACTTCGCCAATTAAACATCCGATCATTGAGTCTTTCACTTATTTGTTAATGGTTGAATAGTAGATGCCATTTGTTCTAAACGCAAAATGGCTTTTAGAATTTCTTTACGATTTCGCGCGGATTTTATCCAAGAAGGTAAGCGGCTTAAGTAAGCTTTATTCTTATTGGTATAGGTTCTCTGTCTTAGCTCTGCAGAGATGTAAGCTTTCAAATCGTTTAATTGTTCTGTGTTATACACGAAAATGAGACCATGCCTTGTTTCTGTGGTGAGATACAAACGATAGCCAAAAAAAGGATCTGTATTGATTTCAAATCCTGTCTTTCTCGGGATTTTATGGATAAATAACGTATAGGGTGAATTATATACTTTTTCTTTTTGGCAGAAATCACAGCTTAATTTTATAAAAGGCGGAAGAACACTCGGCTGAGCATAAGATTGAGAAAAGTTATATTTACCACGCTTACAAGAGCAGGTTTCATTAATGTCTAAGTTTATCTCATCAAAATAGCCTAAGTTCTTTTGCTGCTGTAAGCTTTGGTCAAAAGTTTTACAGCACAATCCACAACTAAAAATTATTTTTTTTTCAGTTTGATCATTTTGTTCGTATTGAATTACCAGTGCATGACTTTGGCAAAAAGGACATACAACTAAAATAGGATACTGGGTAAAAGTATTCCATGTCTTTCCGTCATCAAAAAATCGCTTCACTAAAAAAAACCTATCTTATTGCCTTGCAACTCCTGTGCTAGACTATAGGCTTGGTGGTCTGAGAACTTACTAATAATATCTAAGACTTGCATAATATTATTATAGTGGTTGTTTTGCAGATTTACCCCTGAATGTTGCAAAATTGACATCAAACGCTGTTCTTTAAAACTTAAGGTCTTATGTGGCATAGTCAAGGGGATAAAGGCGTCTAAAATCGTTTGAAGGCTTTGGTGTGCAATAATCTCCAAACCAGATTTCTGGGGATGTTCAAAAATACGGTCTCTGGCGAGATTTTTTGCGGTCTGAATGCCTGCCTCAATATCTGGTGAGCAATAGTGTAACAGGTTGCCTTTGAGCTGACCGGTTAAAATTTCGTAATGATGTTTGGCAAAAGCGGTGGTCACTTCATCGACAAGGCGTTTCATGACACGGCCACGTAGAGCGGCAATTTTTTGCTGCCATGTGGTATGCGGTAATTGTAATTCTTCAGGATAACCATAATCCGCAATTAAATTCAGAAAAATCGGTTCAACTTCGGCATAGTTCAACATATTTAGAATAATGCCATCTTCTAAATCGATCAGTGCATAGCAAATATCATCAGCGGCTTCCAATAAATAAGTCAATGGATGACGGCAATAATGGTATTCACCAAGCTGAATAAGACCCAGCTGTTCTGCCAACTGTCTTAAAATTTCTTTTTCAGATTGATAACAGCCAAATTTTGCCCGTTGATGTGATGGCATCTCGCCTTGTTCTTCGATGGTTTTAGATAACCACGGATATTTTAAGTAGGCGCCGAGTGTTGCACAGGTTAAGCGCATACCCCCATCATCAGGGTGATAGTCAATCCGACTAAGTAGCCGAAGTCCTTGGGCATTGCCTTCGAACTGACGGACATCGGCTGCTTCTTCTGGCGTGAGTCTAGCCAGAAAGTCTCGATGCGAAGCATCATCAAACCATTCACGAATGGCATATTCACCCGCATGACCAAATGGGGGGTTACCAATGTCGTGTGCCAGACAGGCTGCCTGGATAATTGCCCCGACATCAGCAGGGGAAATCCACATTGGTAGTTCGTCTTTGATCTTTTCTGCAGCGAGCATGCCCAGTGAACGTCCGATACAAGAAACCTCTAGGGAATGAGTAAGGCGGGTGTGAATACCATCATGTTGAGTTAGTGGATGAACCTGTGTTTTTCTATTCAACTGACGAAAACTTTGGGAAAATATAATTCTGTCATAATCTTTATGGAAAGGGCTTCGAGCCAATTCTGTACTGCTTTTTTTACTACCTAAGCGAATTGCAGAAAGCAATTCTAACCAACGCATTTGTTCCATTTATCATTATTCACTATGAATTCAGTTTTATCATGCCAAAAAAAAGATTAAAGCACTAGAGTAGGGCGACATAAGTTGTCTTAATTAATTTGGCTGCTTAATTGTAAAAGCACTGATCTGTCTTTTTTGACAGTTATAAGAGCTTAGTGGGCGATATAGCTATTAATATACACATGTTATTTTGTGGGCTATTTGAACATGCTGTAGCTAAAATGAAAAATTCAATCCATGATTTAAATGGCAAGATAAAAAAGTACACTCAGCTCCAATCAAATACAGTATTGCTTGCCTATCAGATATTACAAAAAATACCGGGTGGTTTAACGGTACTTTCAAATGTCATTAGTCGAGTTGCTCCTTATTTCCGTACAGTTAACCCGGTCATTACAAAGCTAGAGATCGATTTTTGCCAAGCAGTTATGTCTAAACGTAGAGCTGTTGAAAATCACATCGGAACAGTACATGTGATTGCAATCTGCAATGGTTTAGAGTTTGTGATGGGCGTTGCTGTAGAGGCGTCAATTCCAGCACATCTTCGATGGTTACCCAAAGGGATGCATGTTGATTATGTCTCTAAGGCGAATTCTGATATTCAACTGAGCGCAAAGATTAACGAGGATTGGAAGGTGGGGGATATGCAGGTAGAAGTCATCGCCAAACGAAATGATGGGCAGCCGGTTGTAAAAGGTTATATCACGATTTGGGTAACTGAAAAGAAATAATAAAGTCAAAAAATATAGGGAAAAGCAACCAAACTTAAACATATAGCTTAGTTAGATTAATTTAAATGAATTGTTACGAATAAAGTAAAATTGGGAAAGCTACAATAAATTAAGCGATTTGAAGCAGAAAACTCTGATTTTTAAGATGGATATGGCTAGCTGAAATGCGCCTTTCACAGTAGAATATGCGCTCTCTCATAAGTCACATGGCGGTGGGATCGTTAGACCTGCCCGTGGAGCCAAACTCAACATGTTTATCGTGGCCGGTGCATCAGCACATTCTTCTTTTAAGAAAGCTCAACTCTTAAACCGTTTAACGTCAATGAGTTCTGTTCAATCTTTTGACAGCCAGTGGGTTTATTTGTTTGATCAAGCGCTCAGCGAGCAGCAACATCAATCGGCATTACAACTTTTAAACGATGGTCAATCTTTCGAACTTCGCCAAGCTGCAAGTGATGAAATCCAGATTTTAGTGACACCACGTATTGGCACCATTTCGCCGTGGTCATCTAAAGCAACCGATATTTTCCAAAACTGTAATACCCCAATTCACCGTTTAGAACGTGGTCTACTGTTTACACTGAAAGGTGTAAAAGAGATTTCGAATGAAGTGAAATTGGCTTTACATGACCGTATGACAGAGAGTGTTTTTGCTCATATTGATGATGCAAAAGCTTTATTCTCAGAAACCGCACCGAAGCCATTGAACTCAATTGATATCTTGGGTCAAGGAAAAGAAGCGTTAGTTAAAGCCAACAATGAGTTTGGCTTTGCTTTATCTGAGCAAGAAATTGATTATTTAACTGAAGCATTTACCAAGCTCGGCCGTAATCCAAATGATATTGAATTGATGATGTTTGCTCAGGCAAACTCTGAACATTGTCGTCATAAAATCTTTGGTTCTGAATGGACAATTGATGGTGAAAAACAACCATTATCTTTGTTCCAGATGATTAAAAATACTTATAAAGAATCTCCAACGGATGTGTTGTCAGCATATAAAGATAACGCGTCTGTGATCGTGGGTTATGACACTATGCGCTTTTATCCGAAAGCGGATGAAAATGGTCACTTCGTTTATAAATATAAGAGCCAAGCCGCTCATATCCTAATGAAGGTTGAAACACACAACCATCCAACTGCAATTGCTCCATTTGCGGGCGCTGCGACAGGTTCGGGCGGTGAAATCCGTGACGAAGGTGCTACAGGTCGTGGTGGTAAACCTAAAGCAGGTTTAACTGGCTTTACGGTTTCAAACCTCAATATTCCTGGTTTTGAACAACCTTGGGAAGAAAACTACGGTAAACCTTCACGTATGGCATCGCCATTACAAATCATGATTGAAGGTCCATTGGGTGGTGCGGCGTTTAATAACGAATTCGGCCGTCCTGCATTGAATGGTTACTTCCGTACCTTCGAACAGAATGTCAATGGCGAAGTGAAAGGCTTCCACAAGCCAATCATGATTGCTGGTGGTTACGGCAACATTCGTCCTGACCATGTTGAAAAAGATGCGATTCAACCGGGTGACTTGCTCATTGTATTGGGTGGCCCTGCAATGTTGATCGGTCTTGGCGGTGGTGCAGCATCTTCTGTAGACAGCGGTACCATGGGCGAGAGCTTGGACTTTGCTTCGGTACAACGTGAAAACCCAGAAATGGAACGCCGTTGCCAAGAAGTCATCGATACCTGCTGGCGTTTAGAAGACTTTAACCCAATCGTGTCTGTACATGATGTCGGTGCGGGTGGTTTATCCAATGCTATGCCTGAGCTTGTGAATGATCATGAGTTAGGTGCAGTATTGAATCTTCGTAAGATTCCATCTTTAGAGCCGGGTATGAGCCCAATGGAAATCTGGTCAAACGAAGCACAAGAGCGTTATGTCCTTGCGATTCGTCCAGAATCTTTAGAACAATTTGAAGAAATTTGTGCACGTGAGCGTTGTCCGTTTGCGGTACTGGGTGAAGCGACTGAAGCGCGTCACTTAACCGTTGAAGACCCATTGTTTGAAAACAATGCGGTTGATATCCCAATGCAAGTGATGTTGGGTGGCACGCCACGGATGCAACGTGCTTATGAAACGATTGAGCGCATAGGTAATGACTTTGATGCTGCAAAAGTTGATTTGAAAGATGCGATTTTCCGCGTTTTGAAAAATCCAACGGTTGCATCTAAATCATTCTTGATCACTATTGGTGACCGTTCGATTACCGGTATGGTTGCTCGTGATCAGATGGTGGGTCGTTGGCAAGTACCTGTTGCGGATGCAGCAGTGACGACGACCAGCTTGCAAGGTTTCACAGGCGAAGCAATGGCCATGGGCGAACGTCCACCAGTGGCCTTGTTAAATCCTGCTGCATCGGCTCGTTTAGCGGTTGCTGAAGCGATTACCAACATTGCTTGTGCCAACATCGAACAAATCAGCGATATCAAACTTTCTGCAAACTGGATGGCTGCGGCGGGTCAAAAAGGTGAAGACCAAGCCTTGTTTGAAGGCGTGAAAGCGATTGGTATGGAAATGTGCCCTGCATTAGGCATTGCAATTCCAGTTGGTAAAGATTCACTTTCAATGCGTACCACATGGAATGATGGTGAAGACAAAGCGGTGACTTCACCGATGTCAGGTGTCATTACTGCATTTGCGCCAGTGTTAGATGTGCGTAAAACATTAACGCCTGAATTGAAAAACTTAGCCGATTCAGTATTGGTTCGTATTGATTTATCTAAAGGGCAGTTCCGTTTAGGCGGCTCGATCCTTGCGCAGGTGTATAAAGCCATTGGTTCAGTAACCCCTGATGTCGATAGTTTTGATGACTTCAAAGCATTCTTTGCCTTGATTCAAGACTGGAACAATCGTGGTGTGATCAAGGCTTACCATGACATCGGCGATGGCGGTCTATTGGCAACTGTCGCGGAAATGATGTTCGCATCTCGTTTAGGTGTGGCATTAGAAAATCAAACCACTGAAAGCTTATTTGCTGAAGAAATTGGTGCTGTGCTGCAAATCACAGCGGCTGATTGGGCACAGTTAGAAGTTGAAGTTGCAGCGTCAAGTCTGAAAGATGCAATTGCGGTTGTAGGTCGTGTCAATACCACTGATCAATTGGCTGTCAATGGTTTAACTTTAGAGCGTGCTGAATTACAACAAGCATGGGCTGAGGTATCACATCAGATCCAGCGCTTACGTGATAATGTTGAAACTGCTGATCAAGAGTTTGCTTTAATTGCAGACAAAAATCATAAAGGTTTAATTGCACAAGCAACCTATGACTTGAATGAACCCGTTGAAGCGCCGTTTATCAATACCCGTCGTCCAAATATGGCCATCTTGCGTGAACAGGGTGTCAACGGTCATGTTGAAATGGCGGCTGCATTTGATAAAGTCGGCTTTAATACCATCGACGTACACATGAGTGACCTACTTGCAGGTCGCGTGAGCTTGAGCGACTTTGAAGGTTTAGTGGCATGTGGCGGTTTCTCATACGGTGACGTGATGGGCGCTGGCGGTGGCTGGGCGAAATCAGTATTGTTCAATGCAAAATTGCGTGACCAGTTTGAGCAGTTCTTCCATCGTGAGAGCACTTTTAGCTTAGGCGTATGTAATGGCTGTCAAATGATGTCGCAACTTGCACCACTAATTCCAGGTGCTGAGCATTGGGGCCGTTTCCACCGCAATACATCAGAAGTATTCGAAGCGCGTGCAGTCAATGTTCGCGTAGAAAAATCAGTTTCTGTATTGCTTGAAGATATGCAAGGTTCGATTTTACCAATCGCAGTTGCACATGGTGAAGGTCGTCTGGTTGCAACTGAACAGCAAATTGCTGCTTTAAATGCTGAGAACCAAGTGATCTTGCGTTATGTGGATAGCTTGGGTCAACCAACGCAACACTATCCATTGAACCCGAACGGTTCACCTGAAGCGATTACAGGTTTAACTTCTAAAGATGGTCGTGCAACCGTGATGATGCCGCATCCTGAGCGTAACTTCCGTGCTTTACAGCACTCTTGGAAGCCTGAAGATTGGGCAGAAGATGGTGCTTGGCTACGTATGTTCCGCAATGCACGTAAATTTATTGGTTAATTAAAATATAAATGCTTGAAAATGCCACTCTTGAGTGGCATTTTCTTTATCATGGATGCATGAATAAAATCATGGAATATTAAAAGAAAAGAGAGCCGGACACTCAGAAAAAATGAATAACCTTCAAGAATTAGAAAAACTAAATAGCTTAAGTTTTAAGCTACTAATTTTTTACCACTGATCAATTTTCTTGGAAGTCTGCTATTGGCAAAGGCAGGATTCAGCTTTCAGGTGATTTATATTTTTTATCTAGCTTGCGTCATCTTACAAATTATTATTTTTATAAAAGATCGAAAATTTTTGAAGGAAAAACACGCCTTTTGTCCTGCATGGGAGTGGTTTATCTTATTCCCAGTCTATGTCTATAAAAGGCAAAGAAATAACTTTTTAAACCTAAACTATTTTTATATCAGTTTAATCCTATTTATATGCAATGCTGTGATAACTACATATTTAAAAAACTTATAGGTATCATTCATCTAGGTTAAATGTTTGCAAGATAAATTGTTTCTCGGAACGATAATGGTAAAAATCATATTAGGATGAGTGAAATTTTACCTCGATTTTTGATATCGTTTTATTGCTAGAATCAAGCAAAAATGATGTGTATTGACCTAAGTAACTTAGTTCATGCAGCTAAAATGGCCAGTAATGGGAAGCACAATGAAATCAAAAATCCATTTCCGCGAGTTTGCATTACTGATGGCATTGCTGATGTCCATTGTCTCTTTTTCGATTGATGCAGTTTTACCTGCACTGGGTGAAATTGGAAAAGTTTTTAGTCTACAAAATAATAATCAGGCGCAATGGGTCATTATTAGTATTTTCTCAGGAATGACCATTGGGCAACTTATTGCAGGGCCATTGTCCGATGCGATTGGGCGGAAACGGATTTTATTTACAGGCATCCTGATCTACTTTTTGGGCAGTTTATTGTGCTATTCCACTCAAAGTTTTGAATGGTTTTTAGTTGGTCGCTTTATTCAAGGTATTGGTGTTTCTGGGCCTTATGTGGCTTCGATTTCGATTGTTCGGGATAAATACAGTGGTGCTCAAATGGCACGTATTATGTCGCTGATCATGATGGTATTTATGGTGGCACCTGCAGTTGCGCCGAGCTTGGGACAGCTGATCATCCATTTCTTTGGCTGGCGTGATATTTTTGTGCTGTATATGATCTATGCCACAGTCGTTGGAGCATGGGTCGCTTTACGACTGGAAGAAACGCTAATTCCTGAAAATCGTTTGCCGATGCGGGCACAAGCATTTAAGGATGGCTTTAAAGAAGTGGTAAGTAATAAAACCACCATGAGTTATTTGTTATGTGCAGGCTTTTGCTTTGGTGGGTTTATTGGCTATCTCGGCACTTCACAGCAAATTTTTATGCAGCAATTTGGCAAAACAGGACAGGAGTTTAGTGCCTACTTTGCATTATTGGCAGGTGTGATGGGGATTGCATCTTTTACCAACTCTAGAATTGTTCTGAAATTTGGGATGCGGCCTATCTGTATTTATGGCTTTCTAGGTCTTAGCCTCATTTCCTTGCTGTTTCTTGTGATCCAGCTTGCAGGTGTATCTATTTCCTTCTGGATGTTTATGCTCTATGCCTGCATCCTATTTTTATTATTTGGAACTTTGTTTGGTAATCTCAATGCGATTGCCATGGAGCCGATGGGACATGTTGCGGGCATGGCTTCTGCAATTATTGGGGCATCGTCTTCAGTTTTATCTCTCATTTTGGCCTCGATTATAGGCCAGTTGTATAATGGCACTTTAATTCCAATGACCAGTGGCTTCGTGATCTTATGTGGCTTAGCTTTCTTGATGACCCAGTATGAGAAAAGACATTTAAAAATTCTTGGAAATACGTCAGATTGAATAATTTAGATAGAGTAATTGACTTAGCTTTTAATACAACTGACCAACGCATCTCGTGCTTTAAAGCCACCACTAATTGAGGAAGAATAGACTGTTTTTCCATCTAATAAAATTTCCATTATTCCAGCATCATCCATATGAGCTGCTGTTTGTTCCATAATAACTGGAACGAGCAATACACCTTTTTTCTGGCTTGATACCAGTGTTGCAGCAGTTGGCGTTTCAGATTTATCAGTGCGCATGATGATATTGAGTCGTTTATTGTGTTGAGGTGTTGGTATAAGCGGACCGATAAAGGCAAATGCTCCTGTACTTTTCTCTGAAGGACCCAATAGGGTGAGTTGATTTAAATCGGAGCTATAAGTGACGGCACAGCCACCTTTTCTGCCCTTATGTTTAGAGAGGAACCATGTACCATTCTCATCTTGATAGATTTGCTTCATGCTTCGTGCGATCACATGATGCTGTTCCAGGCTGAATGTACTATTTTTCTGGGATACATGTTCAGAAGTTTCATTTGCATAAACAATATTAGATTCGGCCAACACACCGATTGTAAATAGTAAAGTCATCATGAGTTTTGGCTGCATAGAAATACTCTTATCTTGTGAACTTGGATTGCTAGTTTTAAAATTAGATTTATGATTATTTAAAATTTTTGGGGAGCCCTATCATGGTTGCTAAACCATCATTGCCCTTGAATGATCTTTTTATATCGCTTTTTAGTGTTGTTAAAAGCAGAGTGCATGCTGAAAGGTTAAAGTTGTCCTATGATGTTTGTTATTAAAGATTAATATGTTGAAGATGATGACTTTTTAATTCATGCATGTTTTTTTACATTTTTAAAACGATGAAAAAGTTGTCCCTGTAATTTGAAGACATTCAAATCAAGGTAGAGAAATATTGGCTTTCCATCATCCACTGGTGGCTGAGACTCAATTAGTTAAAGGCACTATTAAATATGATGAGCAATATGAACAGGTTATGATTGATGAATTGTTTGAAGAAACAGGGTTGATTGCTCAGCCTAATCCCTAGTTTATAGGTGATCTCATACTGAGTATTAATCAGCAAAACTGGTATTTCTATTTATACGAGGTGAGGTGTGAATTGGCTGTAGGTGGCGCCATCATTGTCAGGATGACGGTGTTTTAGACTTTAGCTTCTTTTGGTATTCTTTAGATCAACAACCAGATGCTCATTGGCATGAAACTTTTAGAGAAGCTTTAAGCTTTTTAAGAAATTTATTAACGTCGTCATAATCCATCTGCTCTGGGTGAAAGCCAATCTTGATATTTATTTCTTAAATCATTTCTTTTCACTTCATCAAAGATAATAAAATCAATACCACCATCATAAGGTGCAACAATTATATTTTTCTCGAAAGAAATTGAACCGTACCGGGTTTGTCGGAGACTTTTTTATTTAAGTTAGGCCACCTGACCTAACGGGTTAATCTTATCATAGTACATTGCTTCAAACTCAAAAGGCGATACATAACCCAGTGCACTGTGTACACGCTTTTTATTGAACCAATCTACCCAGTTTAGTGTCGCAAGTTGTACATCTGCTAAACCTTGCCAATCTGCTTTTAAATATTCAATCACCTCTGTTTTGTATAAGCCATTCACCGTTTCAGCCAGAGCATTATCGTATGAATCACCTGTCGTACCGACTGATGCTCGTAAATTTGCAGCATCTAAACGATTGGTATAGCGAATAGAAAGATATTGAACACCTCTATCGGAATGATGAATCACATTCTTTGGCATGCCTCGATCGTGCAATGCTTGCTCCAATGCATCGAGCACCATATCTGTATTCATCCGTGTAGATACTTTCCATCCAACAATTTGAACCGTACCGGGTTTGTCGGAGACTTTTTTATTTAAGTTAGGCCACCTGACCTAACGGGTTAATCTTATCATAGTACATTGCTTCAAACTCAAAAGGCGATACATAACCCAGTGCACTGTGTACACGCTTTTTATTGAACCAATCTACCCAGTTTAGTGTCGCAAGTTGTACATCTGCTAAACCTTGCCAATCTGCTTTTAAATATTCAATCACCTCTGTTTTGTATAAGCCATTCACCGTTTCAGCCAGAGCATTATCGTATGAATCACCTGTCGTACCGACTGATGCTCGTAAATTTGCAGCATCTAAACGATTGGTATAGCGAATAGAAAGATATTGAACACCTCTATCGGAATGATGAATCACATTCTTTGGCATGCCTCGATCGTGCAATGCTTGCTCCAATGCATCGAGCACCATATCTGTATTCATCCGTGTAGATACTTTCCATCCAACAATTGCTCGTGAGAACACATCAATAATAAAGGCGGTATAGACCCAGCCTGAATGTGTTTGAATATACGTAAAGTCACTGACCCATAATTGGTCAGGTCGATCAGCACTAAAATTCCGTTTCACTAAATCATCTGCTCGTTTTTGATCATCTCGGCTACGGGTGGTTTGTTTATTCTTACCACGCCAAACACCTTGTATACCTAGCTTTTGCATCAATCGAGCAACTGTACAACGTGCAATAACATAACCCTCACGTTTCAATTTTTGCCAAACTTTACGTACACCATATCGACCTGAACTTTCTTTCCAAATACGTTTGATTTGCTCTGCATGATGTAAATCATGCAGAGCACGTTTCGCTCGATGTTCTGGGTTATCAACGAAATCTAAAGCCCGATAATAGGTCGAAGCTGCAATCGGTAAAATTCTACAAATCGCTTCAACACCATATAACGCCTTATTGTTATGGATAAAATCCACCATTATTTGTGTGGGCGGTCGAGCTCCGCCTGGGCGAAAAAAGCGGCTGCTTTACGTAGAATTTCATTGGCACGTTTTAATTCTTTAATTTCACGTTCCATTTGCTTCATTTTTTCTTGGTCAGATACCTGTTGTACTTTGGCGGGATTTTGTTGATCTAAGTATTTTTGATACCAAACACGAAGTGTTTCAGGAGTACAGCCAATTTTAGGAGCAATTGCGGAAACTGCTGCCCAATTCGATGGATAATCTTTTTCAGATTCAATTAGTAATTGAACCGCTCTTTCTCTAATTTCGGGGGTATAGTTTGGTTTTTTCATCGGAATAGTCTCTCAGAATATTGAGTCTCCGACAAACCCGGTACGGTTCAATTGCTCGTGAGAACACATCAATAATAAAGGCGGTATAGACCCAGCCTGAATGTGTTTGAATATACGTAAAGTCACTGACCCATAATTGGTCAGGTCGATCAGCACTAAAATTCCGTTTCACTAAATCATCTGCTCGTTTTTGATCATCTCGGCTACGGGTGGTTTGTTTATTCTTACCACGCCAAACACCTTGTATACCTAGCTTTTGCATCAATCGAGCAACTGTACAACGTGCAATAACATAACCCTCACGTTTCAATTTTTGCCAAACTTTACGTACACCATATCGACCTGAACTTTCTTTCCAAATACGTTTGATTTGCTCTGCATGATGTAAATCATGCAGAGCACGTTTCGCTCGATGTTCTGGGTTATCAACGAAATCTAAAGCCCGATAATAGGTCGAAGCTGCAATCGGTAAAATTCTACAAATCGCTTCAACACCATATAACGCCTTATTGTTATGGATAAAATCCACCATTATTTGTGTGGGCGGTCGAGCTCCGCCTGGGCGAAAAAAGCGGCTGCTTTACGTAGAATTTCATTGGCACGTTTTAATTCTTTAATTTCACGTTCCATTTGCTTCATTTTTTCTTGGTCAGATACCTGTTGTACTTTGGCGGGATTTTGTTGATCTAAGTATTTTTGATACCAAACACGAAGTGTTTCAGGAGTACAGCCAATTTTAGGAGCAATTGCGGAAACTGCTGCCCAATTCGATGGATAATCTTTTTCAGATTCAATTAGTAATTGAACCGCTCTTTCTCTAATTTCGGGGGTATAGTTTGGTTTTTTCATCGGAATAGTCTCTCAGAATATTGAGTCTCCGACAAACCCGGTACGGTTCAAATCATAAAAGCCCTCAACTCATCATCAGCAATTTTTCTCAATAACTCATTGTGAGTCTTAGGTTGCCAAATTGTTTCTATAGAATATGGCCTAAAAAAAGAATTCTCTTCGTTATCATCATAATCTTCAGGATTGAGTAGCTTTAAGTTTATTTCTTGCTCTAAATGAAATTGGTAGGGGAGTATAAAGGCTGGGTCATAGGCTTTATTGTTACGGGAATGGCTAAAATAGTGACCTGAGACAATGAATATAGAAGTATCATCTCCAAAGCAGTCTGTAATAATTTTATTATGTCGATCTAGCAATAATTCATATTCAGCAGCCGTATCGGCATATCTTTTTGATTCGGGTAGGCTATGAATTCTTAACCAAGATTGTGGAAAGTAGTGCTTAAGTAGGTGAGAAATTGGGAGTTTGTTGGGATAAAAAAGATCCCATTGTGATTGAAAAGAATAAGACATATTAATGTATAAAAATTTTATGAAAAATATATATTATTGGATAGAGCTAAAAAGATAAATCCACAAATAATTTTATTTACCTTTATGACATCTATAAATTTTTCTCCTTTTAGGATTGGTTCAATTCTTGCTTCTTATATTTAGACAATGAACAAAATATGAGAAGTCTGATGATGAAAAATACAAATTATTTAAGAACAGTGCATACCAAAGATCGAGACTGGTTTTGGTTTGGTCTAACGGTGGCGATTCAAATGTTATTTATTGTGGTGAGCTATTTGGTGATCAATATTTCGCTTTGATTATTCAGCTTTTGTCGCGTTATGATTAAGATCTTATCTATTTGATTTGAGCTGTTTAAGCGATGCTAAAACTGATTTATTACGTGCCTGAGTCTCATTTGGAATCGACTAAGCAAGCGATTTTTGCTGCTGGGGCGGGTGGTATTGGCAATTACGAACATTGTGCTTGGCAAGTCAAAGGCATTGGGCAGTTTAAGCCCGTAAAAAGTGCAAATCCATTTTTAGGGCAATTGGATAGATTAGAGCAGCTCGAAGAATGGCGCGTTGAAACTATTGTCACAGAAGAAAAGGCCAGTGCTGTGGCAAAAGCCTTAAAAGCAAGCCATCCTTATGAAGAACCTGCTTTTGAGTTTATCCAGATTTTAGATATTGAATGCGCCTAGCTATTTTTAAGCGTACTGCTTTGAATCAACCGAGCGATATCTGTCGTCCGTGCATGAATCAGCTCTGCCGCATTTTGACAGGCTTCTTCTAGACTGGTTGGGCCTGAGGTTAAAGAGAAGGCAGCAGTAACACCATGTGGGTAAAGTGCTTGGTAATTCTCTCCAAGTGTTCCTGCTATTACAATGACGGGGACATTGGCGGCTTGTGCTATTTTGGCGACACCGAATGGAGTTTTGCCATTTAGAGTTTGTGCATCAAACTTGCCTTCGCCTGTAATCACCCAATCTGCACCTTGGATTTTAGTGGCAAGTTGATTCAGTTCAGCAATGACTTCGACTCCAGATCGAAACTCGGCTTTTAAGAATGTTTTAGCTGCAAAACCAAGTCCGCCTGCGGCTCCTGCACCAGCTTCATGACGTTGATCGACGCCAAGCAATTGTGCCGTGACATCGGCAAAATGGGAGAGCGCTTGATCTAACTCTAACACTTGTTGAGGTGAAGCGCCTTTTTGAGGCCCAAAAATATGTGAAGCACCATTTGGTCCACATAAAGGATTGGTCACATCGGCAGCTAATCGAAAATGGGTCTGTCGAATCCGCGAGTCAAGCTGATCTAAATTGATTTTAGCTAAGTTTTGCAGTGCAATGCCGCCAGCGGCTAGGGGATTATGCTTTGCATCTAGAAATGTTGCCCCTAATGCAGTCAATAAACCTGTACCAGCATCATTGCTTGCGCTGCCGCCGACAGTCAGTACAATTTCCTTTGCACCTGCATCTAAGGCAGCCAGAATCAGCTGTCCTGTTCCATAGCTACTGCTGTTACATGCGTCACGTTGAGCGGGTTTAACCAGTTGGATACCACTGGCTTGTGCCATTTCAATAATGGCGATTTTTTCTGTGGCTAACCAGCCCCATTTTGCCAATACAGGTTCACCGAGTGGGCCCTGTACCAACTGCTCACGCCATTGCCCTGAACAGACTTCCAGTACCGCTTCTATAGAGCCCTCACCACCATCTGCCATGGGGCATTGAATGATTTCTGCATCAGGAAACACCTTTTGCCAGCCTGAAGCAATTGCTTGAGCAATCTCCTGTGCACATAGGCTGTCCTTAAAAGAATCTGGGGCAATCACAACTTTCATAAATTCTTTGTATCTTCATCTTGTTCTGACCTGAGCTTAGTCGGTCTAGTGTGGAATAGCTAGATGAATGCCAAAAACAAAAAAACCACTGAATTGTATCAACTCAGTGGCTTGGTTTAATCAACGATTATTGCATTAATTAAACTGAGAAAAATCAGGTTTACGTTTTTGCATAAAGGCTTGCACTGCTTCCATCATTTCAGGTGAGCGTACACGTTGCATAAAGATTTCAGCTTCATCATCCACGCACTGAATGATCTCAGTCAAGTCTTGTTTCATTAGGGCTTTAGTCTGTTTGATCGAAGCCAATGGTAATGCTGCTAAATGTTGCGCTGTTTTTTGCGCTGTGGCATAAACATCTTCAACCACATCATTCACCAGATTGGCTTTAACCGCAGTTGCTGCATCAAATTTTTTCGCAGTGAAGAGCAATTCAGCGGCTTTTTGATAGCCCGCTTGTTTGACCAATAAACGACTTGCAGCACCTTCTGGAGATAGACCAAGGCTGACAAATGGAATTTGGAACAGAGCAGTATTGTCTGCAAAAACCAGATCAGCATGTAATAAGATCGTTACGCCGATACCGATTGCGACACCTTTAACCGCAATAATCAACGGCTTAGAAAAACGAGCAGCCGCTTTTAATAAGATAAAAGGAGGCTGATCACCCGCTTTGCCTTCATGTGGTTTTTGAATAAAACCCATAAAGTCTTTCATGTCATTACCCGCAGTAAAGTCTTGTTCTGCACCACGGAAAATTACCACACGAACGTCTTTGTTTGCATCGGCTTCATCTAGAGCTTTTGCGATCCAAAGGTAAAGTTCGCCATAGAGTGCATTTTTTGCTTCTGAACGGTTAATGGCTAAGGTGAGTACGCCATCTTCTAAATTTGCTTGCAAATGTTGATGAGGTTGTTGAATACAGCTAAGTGTCATCGTACTATCCTTGCTTTAATCCAGATTGATTTTTAAGTGCCCTCATTATGTCGCATATTTGTCTGAATGACACAACTGATGAGTTCACAAAAAGTGAAATTACGACTATGTACACATTTGACTATCTTGTTTTTATTGGACGTTTTCAGCCTTTTCATTTGGCACATATGCAAACCATTGAAATTGCATTAGAAAAAAGTAAAAACGTGATCTTGGCTTTGGGCTCGGCTCAATCTGAACGGAATATCAAAAATCCCTTTTTAGCCACTGAACGTGAACAGATGATTCTGTCGAACTTTTCTGAACAAGATCAAAAGCGGATTCATTTTGTCCATGTGGTCGATGTGTATAATGATGAGAAATGGGTTAAACAGGTCAAAGATTTGGTCAATGGCGTTATTCAGCCAAATGCAAAAGTTGGTTTAATCGGTCATTTCAAGGATGAATCTTCGTATTATTTACGTTTATTCCCTGAGTGGCAAATGCTGGAACTAGACAGTTTAAAGAACTCGATTTCAGCAACACCGATGCGTGAAGCCTATTATCGTGGCGAGATTCAAACTGAATTTTTCCCCGCAGGGACGATACGCTTCCTGGAAGAATTTCAAAAGTCATCGGCTTATCAAAAGTTGCAGCAACGTTTTGATCAAGATGATCGTTCCAATATCGATGAATCTTGAGGTTGGGGAAGAGGATTAAGCATCTTCCCAAAAAATAAGTCGATTGGAAAATGGATCGGTGATAATGAGTTCCAAAGTTTCCCAATCCGTTTTCTCAATTTGTGGCTTGGCAAACTTATAATCTTTTGCTGCAATTTCAGCATGTAGCTGTGTCAGATCTTGCCAATAAATCCGAATTGCACTGTGTGGGCTGGCATCACCGAAATGCTCAGATAAATGAATAATACAATCACCTTTAGAAATTTGTAGATAAATAGGGAAGTTATCCGCAAAGGTATGCTCCCAATCCTGTTGGAAGCCTAAATAATCAAGATAAAATGATCGGGCAAGTGGAAGATCAAAAATACGAAAAATCGGGGTAATTGAACCTGATTGCATTAGTTTTTCCTTTTAACGAACGCCGAAGTGTTGCGCCCAATAGTTTTTTTGCCGAGCGGATTGATCGGTGGTACAAGCAATGGCGTAATCTGTAAATTTTGGATGCATTAAATTATGGCAATGGACAGGGCTGGCTAACCAGGTTGCCATAACAGCATGCAGGTTTTTTTGTCCGCGTGCCACATTTTCTCCACCGCCTCGACCGCTAAATTGTGAATGTTTCAAACGGGTTCTAAAATCTTGCCCTGTGATGCTGACATGTCCTATAAAATTGTGTTGAGCCATTTCCTGAGCATGACTCAAAGCAGTTTGATAGAGTTGATTATTCCATTTGAGTGGTGCAACTGCTGGAAAATATTGTTCTCCACATTGCTGAGGATGTTGTCTAATTTCATTGATCGCTTGCAGCAGCATGCGCTGATAGGCTGGGTTCTGTAGATCTTGGCAGCGAATTTCAGTCGCTGTTATCGTAATTTGTGGCACTAGAGGTGGCTGATCTTGGATTGTTGTTGGTGTATTGGAATTACATGCTACTAAAAAAAACACCAAAGCGAATGGCCAAAAAACATGGGAATAATTCATTGTTAATGTCTTTCATTTAATTTTTTAATCTATTTATCATACGTCAAACGTAATTTGCTTCAACAAAAAAGCGAGTATTGAACTCGCTTTTTTGTTACTCACCATGATTATGCTTTTTGTAATGCTTTTAAGTCTTCAAGCACTTGTTCGGCATGACCAGCAGCTTTAACTTTACGATAGGTCTTGACCAATTGCTTGTTATGGAAAATAAAAGTAGAGCGCTCGATGCCCATCACTTGTTTGCCATACATATTTTTTTCTTTAATCACATCGAAATGTTTACAGAGTACTTCTTCTTTATCGCTGATTAAATCAATCGTGAGCGCTTGTTTTTCAGTAAAGTTCTGATGTGCTTTAACGGAATCTCGTGACACACCAATGATTTGACAATTTAAGGCATCGAATTGATCTTTTAAGCATGAAAACCCGACTGCCTGTGTGGTACAGCCTGGAGTTGAGTCTTTTGGATAGAAATAAAGAATCAACCATTCGCTGCTTAGTTCAGTAAGATTGACTTCACCTTGTGTGGTTGGGAAGCTGTGATTCGGTAATTGAATATTCTCAGACATTGCTTATCCTTCGATAAAATTAATTGTTTTCAAGCTCAAGTGTTAAAAAAGCATATTCCTCATGATAAACAATATCGCCGTGACGTACAGGAATAGCTTTGTTAAAAATTGGTCCATCAATGACTGTTGTATGGAATTCACCACCTTCACCACATGGATCAACCCCTCGATTTTCTAGTTCTTGGATGTAGTCTAAGGTGAGGGTTCTGCCCAGATCTTCGACTTTCATCCCAAGTTTAAGATTGACGGTGACGATCACACTGCGGAAACCAAGATTGATAAACTCTTCTACCACTTCTTTATGTGGACGTAACCACAGCGGCATGCCTAGTTTAAGTCCAACCTGTTGGGTCACACGATCATGCCAACAGCCATGTTCAGGCATATTTAAATCACCCGTTACCAGAACTTCGGCACCCTGTTGTTTGGCTTGATCGAGTAGAGCAATAAATTTATTTTCATAGTCTGCCCAACTGGAAGAGGCCATAAACACCGGTAAACCAACCGCATTTGCCTGTGCATGAATGATATCGAGTGGCATGGCATGTGAACGAGAGCGCTGACCTTGTTCTTCTAACATCACGATTAGACCAACAGCAACGCCTGTCTGCATCGTATGGTAGAGGGCTAGGGAGCTGTCTTTGCCACCACTAAATGACACAATCGACCGCCGTTGATCAGCATTGGTTCTCCACTGGTCTTGCATACTGTTATTCAACTGATTCTAGATAAAAGGGATTTTAACAAAACCCAATAAAAAAGCCTGCATTAATGCAGGCTTTTTCTAGGCAATCCAAGCTTATTTTTTAGGAGCTTGTTGCTGCTGTTGCTGAGCAGCTTTCATTGCTTCTTCAGTTAACTTTTCAAGTTTGCTGACAAGCGGCGCACCTAAGCATGCTTGTAGGTCTTTATTTTGCTGTTGTACAAAAGCTAAAGAACTTGGGCTTTTCTTCGCGTTAATTGCGCTTTGGATTTCCCATTTCTGAGCTTCGGTTACTTTACCTTGTGCGTCAATTTGGCAACCACAGAACTTGCTGACTTCTGCTGCTGTTAATTTACCGCCTTTCGCAGTTTGATCTTTACATACATTGACCAATGCTGCTTTTACATTGGTACTTTTATACGCAGTTTGTAATGGATTATCAGCTGCGTGAGTTGCTGTTGCAAATAATGCAGCAGCTGACATCATGGTAGAAAGAATAAGATTTGATTTAGAAAACTTCATATAATGTACCTAATTTTTTACCCTATATCGGTTATTCAGCGTATCGCGTAGGATCTGCAATACCTGCTTCGATAAAACCTTGTTGACGTAGACGACAACTGTCGCATTTGCCACATGCACGTCCTTGAGCATCTGCCTGATAGCAGGATACCGTTTGACTATAGTCTACGCCATGTTCGATGCCTAAGCGTATAATATTCGCTTTGGATAAATGTAACAAAGGTGTTTCAATTTTAAGAGGTTTTCCTTCAACACCTGCTTTTGTTGCAAGACGAGCTAAATTGGCAAAAGCGTCAATAAATTCTGGACGGCAGTCTGGATACCCTGAATAATCAACAGCATTGACCCCAATGACGATGGCTTCAGCGTCAAATACTTCAGCTGCCGCGAGCGCATAAGATAAGAAAATGGTGTTACGTGCTGGAACATAAGTTACAGGAATGCCTTCTTGTAATTGTTCTGGGACTTCAATGTTATGATCTGTAAGTGCAGAACCACCTAGATTACCCAAATCAATATTAATGATCCGGTGTTCTACACCTGCGTGTTGAGCCAGTGCTTTGGCTGCATCAAGTTCTGTGGTCGAACGTTGACCATACATAAAGCTCAAGGCAATGCATTCGTAGTTAGCTTGTGCCCAAGCTAGACACGTTGTTGAATCTAAACCGCCAGACAATAATACGATGGCACGGGAACGCATATTATTTTCCATTATTTAACCTAAATTTAAATTGGAGAAGACCATTCTGATGAGTAGAATGGTTTCATGAGTTTTAACGACCAGATTCATCATTCCATAACAGTTTATGCAACTGGAGCTGGAAGCGAACAGGGAGATGGTCTTCTAAAATCCACTGTGCTAAATCGCGCGCCAATGCAGGCAGGGCGACCGCACCTTTTTCAACTGCAAAAGCGGGGGAGAACCAGACCGTACTCACTTTGTTTTGCAACTGAAACTGTTCAAGTTGTTGTCTTGACCATTCATAGTCTTCACGATTACAGATCACAAATTTGATCTGATCGTGCTGGGTTAAATAGTCAAGATTGCTGTACAGATTTCGATGATCTTCTTTGGAGGTCGGTGTTTTTAAATCCAGTACTTTAGAAACACGGCGATCAACTTTAGAGACATCTAAAGCACCACTGGTTTCCAAGGAAACGTCGAAACCGAGGTCACACAGACGCTGTAATAAGATCAGGCAATTCGGTTGAGCAAGTGGCTCGCCCCCTGTGACACAAATATAGGGTGTTTTATGCTGGCTAGCAGTTTCGATAATCTGTTCGAGTGATAAACGCTCACCGCCTTCAAAAGAGTAGGTGGTATCACAATAACTACAACGTAAAGGACAGCCTGTTAAACGAATAAAAACAGTCGGTAGACCAAACGTATTCGCTTCGCCTTGCAAAGAGTAAAAGATCTCCGTAATGCGTAAACCAGCCGCAGGATCAGAGACAGGAATTGCCGAAGAACGTAAGGAAGCCATAAACAGTTACCACAAACAGGTGCCGCATAAGCAGCATGCTACATAAAAAACAAAATCTCTACGACCATGACTGATCGTAGAGACGAGGAGCAATTCAAGCTCCGAGGAACGATCAAGTTCCACAATAAATATTACAAATTAGTCAGCGCGTAATAAATCGTTCAAGCTGGTTTTAGCGCGAGTTTTCGCATCTACTTTTTTGACGATGATTGCAGCATAAAGGCTGTAAGTACCGCATTTCGATGGAAGGCTACCAGCAACAACCACAGAACCTGCTGGTACGCGACCGTAATGAACTTCGCCAGTTTCACGATCGAAGATCTTGGTTGATTGACCAATGAAAACGCCCATTGAAATCACAGAACCTTCTTCAACAATCACACCTTCAACGATTTCAGAACGTGCACCAATGAAGCAGTTATCTTCAATAATGGTCGGGTTTGCTTGCAATGGCTCTAATACGCCACCAATACCAACGCCGCCTGATAAGTGAACATTTTTACCAATTTGTGCACATGAACCGACCGTTGCCCATGTGTCAACCATGGTACCTTCATCAACATACGCGCCAATGTTGACATATGAAGGCATCAACACTACATTTTTTGCTTGGAAGCTACCACGGCGTGCGACTGCAGGTGGTACAACACGCACACCAGCAGCTTTGAACTGTTCTTCTGTCCAACCTGAGTATTTGGTTGCTACTTTGTCATAGAAACGAAGATCGCACGCTTCAATCGGCGTATTGTCGTTGAGTTTAAATGAAAGTAAAACTGCTTTTTTTAACCATTGATGAACAACCCATTCACCATCAATTTTTTCTGCAACACGGAGGGTACCGTTATCTAAACCAGTCAATGCTTCTTCTACGGCTTGACGGATTTCTGTTGGGCAGTCCGCTGCACTATAGTTGGCACGGTCTTCAAATGCTTGCTCAATGATTGTAGAAAGCTGAGACATGATCTTCCTTCTTCCAAAAAAATTTTGTAGATTTTACACTAATTTTTTAGGGTCTGTTGCCATTTTCTAAATAGGTTGCGTTATAGGCTAAAATTTTATGAAATGAGGCATGAAACGCAGGGAATGACTATGCGCTTGCCAAGTTTCATAACGCAGTGTGAGGAAATTTTAGCCATAACCTGGGCAAGAGCAAAGTACTGCTTTGATCGCAACGCAGGGCGAAGCTCAAGGATCGGGGTGTTTTTGTCGCTACATCGTTGTGTCTTGTTCATTTAGAGTGGCTAAGGCCTTGTATCGCCTAAAAAATCTTGTGTCGTATAGGGCTCATGTCGAGACCATGGATAAAGAGCTAGTAGCCCCTCAGAATCTTTGAAAAAGTAGTTACAATATTTTGTTTTAAATTTGAGCAATAAAACTGTAATAAAAATGGAGCTTATTGTTTTTTATCTATATTTTATAAATACATAATTACTTCGAATTTGTATCAAAAAATAACAAAAAGTAATCAGTTTTTGTATAAAAAATAGCGATCATTCTTTTATGCTTATTTCACAAGCAACAATTATATATTTATTTAAATAAAAGCATTTTTTGAGGAGACTTCAATGAAAGCTTTGCGTGTTATGTTAGCAACAGGTGCATTAACAGCAATTGCAGGTACTGCATTTGCAGCAGATGAGCAAGTGGTTAGGGAATCAGTTTATGCATTCCCTTCATATTTAGCTCCAGTTTCAGTTCGTGCTGAAGTAGGTACGACAGGCTACGGCGGCGCCGTAACTTATCGTGTTAACCCTTATGTGGGATTAACAGCGGGTTACGATGGCGGGAAAATTTCTTGGTCTGATGTAAAAATTGATGGCACGAAATATGACACTAAAATGCGTAATAAAAATGCATATTTGAATGCTGAGGTTCATCCATGGGGTGTTAGTGAAAATACACTGGCACGTTCGCTTTATGTAGCTGCTGGTGTGGGCTATATCGATAGTAAATATGACTTGAAAAAATCTGTATCTAATTCAAATGATACGATTAAAATTGATGGCTCAAACTATTATGCACCGGGTGGTAATGGTTCGGTCGATGGTAATTTAAAGTATGACAATCAACTTGCTCCATACTTAGGTGTTGGTATTAACGCACCTGTTTATAAGAATGTAGGCTTATTTGGTGAAGTTGGTACTTACTATACTGGTAACCCTGATGTTGATTTAAAAGCGACAGGTTTACAAAAAGTAGGTGGTATTGAAGATGGTCAAGTTGCTGCGGATCGTGATGCGCATAAGCTTGAGAATAAAGGCCGCTATGAGTGGATGCCAGTTGCAAAAGTGGGTGTGAGCTTCAAGTTCTAATCCATGCATTCAACATAAAAAAACGAGCAGCATGCTCGTTTTTTTATGTTCTGATATCAGATCAAAGACAAACAAAGAGGCTCTAGATGAGCCTTTTTATTTTTTAGAGGGTTACTCTTCTGGATAAGCCACTTTTTTCAAGGCTTTAATATCTGTTTGTGGTGAGCACAGTGAGATGAACTCATAGCCATAGCCACGGAGTAAATGTCCTTTACGCACCGCAATCCAAGTGGTATTTACCCCAAAAATATCGGTTTTAATCTGTTGTAAACGATAGTCGCGCTCCGCATCGTAAGCGACATCATTGACAATTCCAACCCCCATATTAAGCTCAACATAGGTTTTGATAACATCGGCATCGAGTGCTGACATCACAATATCAGCATGCAATTGTGCATCTTCAAACGCTTTATCAATTTTAGAGCGTCCTGTGAAACCACCATGGTAGGTAATTAAAGGATATTCAGCTAATACGTCTAAGCTGATTTTATCTAGTTTTGTGAGTGGGTGATCTTTTGGCGTAATGATGCTATGGTGCCACTCATAATAAGGCACGCTGGCTAAATTCTCTTCTGTGGTCAAAGATTCAGTTGCAATGCCGATATCTGCTTCACCTTGTAGCAACATTTCTGCAATTTCAACAGGACTGGCCTGTTGTAAAACCAAATGTACTTTTGGAAATAATTTTTTAAATTGGTTAACGATTGGCGGAAGGACATAACGTGCCTGTGTATGTGTTGTGGCAATTGTGAGCGTCCCTTCATCGACTTTGTTAAAATCATCGGCCAGACGTTTAATATTGTCGGCATCGACCAGCATGCGTTCTACAATGCTTAATAAGGACTGACCCGGTTCGGTTAGGCCAAGCAAACGTTTGCCTTTACGGACAAATAGTTGTACACCTAATTCATCTTCTAAATCTTTAATGTGTTTACTGACACCAGATTGGGAGGTATAAAGTGCCGCAGATGCTTCAGTCAAATTAAAGTTTTGGCGAACAGTTTCTCGAATAATTCTGAGTTGTTGGAAGTTCATAAAAGTTTTTCCTCATAAGAGGATGGGGCGTGTTTTACCCCATCAATATTATTTTAAGCAACTTGCGTTGTTTGATCTGCGAATAAATGAAGTTGAGCCGCACTAATCCAAACGGTTTGATTTGGTTTGAATTGATGTAAGTTCGCCTCTTCTACAGTTAATAAAATTTCAATCGTTCGTCCACTACGATCTTGTAATTCAGCTACGACACGACCTGCAATCCATACTTCCCGCAAGAAGGTTGCCTCAATGGTATTAGCTTGAGGCTGAGTATGAATATGTAATTCATTCGGCCGCGCAAAGGCAATCACTTTCCCTTGTGGCGCTTCTAGGCTAGTTGGTAGCTGAATACGATCATCACCGATACGAATAATACCGCCAGTATGCTCACCTTCAAAACGATTTGCTTGACCAAGGAAATCAAAAACAAATGGGGTTGCAGGTTTTTCGTACACTTCTCGTGGTGAACCAATTTGTTCGACGTCACCTTTGTTCATGACAATAATCTGATCTGCAACTTCTAAGGCTTCTTCCTGATCGTGTGTTACGAAGATTGAAGTGATGTGAAGTTCATCATGTAACGTTCGTAACCAGCGACGTAATTCTTTACGGACTTTGGCATCTAATGCACCAAATGGCTCATCGAGTAATAAAACACGAGGTTCAACTGCCAAGGCACGTGCCAAGGCGATACGTTGGCGTTGGCCACCTGAAAGCTGAGCTGGATAGCGGTCTGCCAAAAAGCCGAGTTGGACTAAATCGAGTAAACGAGTGACACGTTTTTTGATTTCAGCTTCTGATGGGCGTGTTGCACGCGGACGCACGCGTAAACCAAAGGCAATATTGTCAAAAACAGTCATGTGGCGAAACAGGGCATAATGCTGGAATACGAAACCAACTTGGCGTTCACGTACATGGATATTGGTGGCATCTTCACCTTCAAGTAAAACCTGACCGTCATCTGCAGACTCTAAACCTGCAATAATGCGTAGTAAGGTTGTTTTTCCACAACCAGAAGGGCCAAGCAGGGCAACCAATTCACCTTCCGGAAAGTCTAAAGAGATATTTTTCAGCGCATGGAATGCACCAAAGTGTTTTTCAATATTTTTAACTTGAATACTCATGTGTTCATTCCTTAGTGATTGGGTTGATGTTCATTTGCTTGGTCTTGGCGAACTTCTAGCCAAGTTTTCAAAATCAAAGTAATGATCGCTAAAAATGCCAGTAATGAAGACACAGCAAATGCAGCACTAAAGGTATATTCGTTATAGAGAATCTCAACATGCAACGGCAGTGTATTGGTTTGGCCTCGGATATGTCCTGAAACCACAGAGACGGCACCAAATTCGCCCATTGCACGGGCATTACACAGAATCACACCATAAATCAGACCCCATTTAATATTGGGTAAGGTTACTTTCCAGAAGGTTTGCCAACCTGAAGCTCCAAGAACAATGGCTGCTTCTTCTTCCTCTGTGCCCTGAGCTTCCATCAATGGAATGAGTTCACGAGCAACGAAAGGAACCGTAATAAAAATGGTGGCTAATACAATTGCAGGTACGGCATACAAGATTTTGATGTCATGATCCATTAACCATCCACCCATCCAGCCTTGCGCACCGAATATGAGTACTAGCATTAGACCTGCAATGACAGGAGAAACCGAAAATGGTATATCAATAATAGTGGTCAAAATGGCTTTACCACGGAACTGGAATTTCGCAACCGCCCAAGCTGCTGCAATCCCGAATACCACATTAATTGGGACTGCAATTGCAGCAGTGAGCAAGGTCAGCTTAACTGCCGATAAGGTATCTGAATCAGTTAAAGCATTAATATAAACTGTGAGACCCTGCTTAAACGCCTCAACAAAAACCAGAATCAGAGGAAGGAGTAAACAACTCAAAAAAAAGATTAATGCAACACTGATTAGGCTATAACGAACCCAAGTCGGTTCACGGGTTGCATCTCTGGTTTGTAATTTCAGTGCTAAAGCATTGCCATTGGTATTTAAGCTCATTGTGCAACTCTCCCTGTGCGGCGGCTTGCCCATGCTTGTACCAAGTTAATTAAAAATAAGATCCCGAAAGAGAGGACAAGCATGACTACAGCGATGGTGGTTGCGCCCGCATAATCATATTCTTCTAAACGCGAAATAATCATTAGGGGGGCGATTTCTGTTTTATAGGGCTGGTTACCTGCAATGAAAATGACTGAACCATATTCACCGACCCCACGGGCAAAGGCCAAAGCAAAGCCTGTCAGTAAGGCTGGGAATAAAATTGGCAAAATGATTTTGGTAATGGTTTGCCAACGATTTGCACCTAAGGCAGAAGCGGCTTCTTCCAATTCGGTTTCAATATCACTCAATACAGGTTGTACAGTACGAACCACGAAAGGTAGGCCAATAAAGATCAAGGCTAATGTAATCCCAATGGGGGTATAAGCTACTTCAATCCCTAGCGGTGAAAGATATTGTCCAATCCAGCCTGTTGGTGCGTATAAAGAGGTTAATGCAATACCTGCAACAGCTGTTGGTAGGGCAAATGGCAAGTCCACTAAAGCATCGATAATGCGTTTACCTGGAAAGCTATAGCGAACCAAACACCATGCGAGTAGGAGACCAAATACTACGTTGACCAAAGCGGCAATCAGTGCGGCGCTAAAGCTAAGTTGTAAAGACTTTAAAATTCGTTCTGAGGTTAAGATTTCCCATAAGCCGTCCCATCCAATCCCTAAAGATTTGATAAAGACAGCAGATAAAGGAATAAGCACAATCAAAGACACGTAAGCGAGGGTGAAGCCTAATGAGAGACCAAACCCAGGCAGCACTCGGGAACGCTGCGACATGATATTTCCTCAAAGAGAAATTTTTGCTAAAACAAGCAAATAAATAATGCGAATACTAAAATTACGGAAAGCTGGAGTCAGGCAAATTTCAAATTAAAATTTGCCTGACTCATTCGGACGATGGGTGATATCTTTTTTTCAGGAAGCAAATAGTTCAGGATCTCAGGGAAGGGTCCAAATCCAGATGCGACATTGATATGACCAACAGCACCTAAATTGATAGGAGTTAATTTCCATGCCTGAGCCAATTGCAAGGCATCGACATAACCTAACCAAGGGTCATTTTCACTGATCAGTAAAGTGCTGGGTACATCAATTTTGAGTTGCTGAAAGTACTGTTGGTAGTCCGTCAAGCTATGCCGAGCAAAACCTGCTTCACCAAAACGTGCAGGATTTGCTGGAGCAACCAAAACCAGATTTTTCACTTTTGCTCGGAGTTCAGGGTGTTCAGCAAGCGCTGCGACACTAGTCAAACAACCAAAGCTGTGGGCAACGATTTGCACAGGTGCTGGCGCAACTGAAACCGTTTTGACAAACTGAGCAACCCATTCACTGAGCACAGGACGATCCCAATGTTTCTGTTCAACGCGAGAGCTAGACACGAGTTGCTGTTGTAACCAAGACTGCCAATGTTGTGCTTCGCTACCACCTACACCAGGAACAATTACGGTATGAATCATGTCTATTCTCCTTAGAATCCTTCCCAACCTCCCCCTTTAAGAAAGAGAGAAGTGACACGAATTTAGTAACTAAACGAAGATCCGTGTAATTCCTCTCTTTTTAAAGAGGTGAGCTGCGTTTATAGCAGCGCAAGGGAGATTTTTATTTGCCTGTGCTGTTGAGCTTGACGATTTGGTCAAAGATACCGCCATTATCAAAGTGAGTTTTTTGCACTTTGGTCCAGCCACCGAATTCTTGATCAATCGTCACTAATTTTAGGGGTTTGAATACATTGCTATATTTCTTTAATACCGCTGCATTGCGTGGGCGGTAGAAGTTACGTGCCGCAATCTCTTGACCCGCAGGTGAGTAGAGATAGTTCAAATAACCACGAGCGATTTGTAAATTGCCTTTTTTCTCGGCATTTTTTTCTACGACTGCAACAGGTGGTTCAGCAAGAATTGAGAGGGATGGCGTGATAATCTCGAATTTACCAGGCTGTTCACGTACAGCAAGATAAGCTTCATTTTCCCAAGCCAGTAATACGTCACCGATACCGCGTTCAGCAAATGTCGTGGTTGCACCACGAGCACCTGAATCAAGCACTTTGGTTTGCTTATAAATTTGACGGACAAATTCTTGTGCTTTAGCGTCATTACCGCCTTTTTGATGTTTCGCCCATGCCCATGCTGCTAAATAGTTCCAACGTGCTCCACCTGATGTTTTTGGATTTGGTGTGATGATTTCTACACCAGGTTTAACCAGATCACCCCAGTCCTTAATTTGCTTTGGATTGTCTTTACGAACAAGGAATACAATTGTTGAAGTGTATGGCGTAGAGTTGTTTGGTAATTTCTTTTGCCAGTCTGCAGGAAGTAATTTTGCATTTTTAGCAATTTCGTCAATATCCGCTGCAAGTGCAAGCGTAACGACATCTGCATTTAAGCCGTCAATTACCGCGCGCGCTTGTTTACCTGAACCGCCATGAGACTGTTTAAAATCAATGTCTTGTCCTGTACGTTGTTTCCAGAATGTACCAAATTGTTTATTGAAATCTGTATAAAGTTCACGAGTTGGATCATAAGACACATTTAAAAATTCTTGTGCAGCAAATGAAGAAACTGAGAGTAGTGCGGCAATGATGCCAACTTTAACTTGAGATAAACGCATGAAAGACCCCTTAAAAACTAAATCACTGTTTGGAATATGTACGCAGCATAACGTCAGTTTTTTTGCAAAAAAAATAATTAAAATCGAATTTGATATGAAAAAAATGCAATTGCATAAAACAGCTAAGCTTTGCTGAATTATTGATATAGATTTGTTTTTTTTGGCGAAAATTAAATTAACATCCTTGTTTAAAATCAAGTGGTTATTTAGTATTTGTTATCAGGCTCACAGAAAGTGAATAGGTACTTAGGTCATGCAATGTTATAAAAATGGACAATTGATTGATTCCATTCCTTTATTAGATCGAGCTTTTCATTATGGCGATGGTTGTTTTACCACAGCACGTATTTTTCACGGAATTTTTGAACTAAAAGAATTACACTTTGCACGTTTGCAGTTGGCTTGTAAAAATTTAAGCCTTGAGGCTGATCTGAGTTTTATTGAAAGCTCTTTACAGCACTTAGCGCAACAGAATGAACGTCTCAATGGCACCATAAAAGTCGTGATCAGTCGAGGTATCGGAGATCGAGGCTATAGCCTTCCATTACATGCTGCTGATGTATATGTTTGGTATTACCCGCGTGCAACTCAAGTTTTTCAGCCTGAATGGATAGAAAGCGGGATGTTGCATCATGCCTTGGGCTTGAATATGCCACATTTGGTGGGTTTAAAAACCTTGAATAGATTAGAGCAGGTTTTACTCAAGCAAGAAGCGGATCAACATGGTTGGCTGGAAGCGTTGGTGAGTGATGTACAAGGTTATATTGTTGAAGGGGTGAGCAGTAATTGTTTTATTCGTATAAATGACCGATGGATTACGCCTGAACTTCGTTATAATGGCGTCCATGGTGTGATGAGAGCCAGAATCTTATCGAGAATGCAGCAATACCAGATTGAATGTGAGCAGCGATGTATCGATATCAATGAGATTGGGCACATCCAGAATCTATTTTTTTGTAATGCCTTACATCCCATGAAAGCGGTTGTTCGATTCAATGATCGGGCTTTAGAGCAACAACCCTATCTTGATTTATTTGAAACTTTAAAACTTAGCCAGATTGATTAATATGCCAAAGCAGCCTAATTCCAGCAAAAGTAAGAAAAAGCCTAAAGCGAAACCGAAAGCCAGATTTTCTTTTTTTAAAGCCTTTTTAATCGTCGTTATGATTGTGCTATTGGGGAGCTTTGGCGTTGTATGGTCAAGTTTATTTAAAAATTATCCTGTAGAAGGTAAGAAACAGCTTCTGGTGATTTCTTCTGGTGATACGTACTCACGATTTATCGATCGTTTAGCCAAAGAAAATAAAGTGAACTTTCCAATAGTTTTAAAGCTGTATCAGAAGTTTATGATTCATGACACCATGAAAGCAGGTGTCTATGAAGTGACAGCGGGAATGAGTATTCGTCAGGTCATGGATATGTTGGCTGATGCAGATAATGCGCAGATGAATCGTATTTTGGTGATTGAAGGAACGACTTTTTCACAGCTGATCCAGAGTCTGAAAAAAGATCCGAATGTCACTAATACCTTACTTGATCTTCCACACAGTGAGCTATTAAAGCAGTTAGATATTCCATATACACATCCAGAAGGTCTGTTTGCACCAGACACTTACTTCTTTGCCAAAGGTGAAACAGATAAAAAAATCTTAACCGATTTATACCGCCGTCAAATGAAATCGCTGGATGAAGCATGGGCAAAGAAAGCACCGAATTTACCGTACAAGGATAAGTATGAAGCGTTGATCATGGCTTCGATTATCGAGAAAGAAACCAGTTTAGACAGTGAGTTAGAACAGGTTTCAGGCGTATTTGTTCGTCGCTTAAAAATCGGAATGCGTTTGCAAACAGATCCAACCGTGATTTATGGCATGGGTGATAACTATAAAGGCAATATCACCCGTAATGACTTGCGTACCCCAACTGCATATAACACTTATACGATCAATGGTTTACCACCAACACCAATTGCTCTACCAGGCAAAAAAGCCATTGAAGCAGCGATGCATCCTGATGATGCCAAAAATATTTATTTTGTTGCGACAGGTAATGGTGGGCATAAATTTACAGCGTCGTTAGACGATCATAATCGGGCAGTGCAAGAATATTTAACTGTACTACGTTCAAAGAAAAAGCAGGGCGAATGATGTTTATTAGTTTTGAAGGGACGGAAGGTGTAGGCAAGACTACACTGATTCGTAAAATTCATCAGTACTTTGAACAGCAAGGTAAGGAGGTGGTATTGACCCGTGAACCGGGTGGTACGCCTTTAGCTGAGCAGATCCGCTCATTATTATTGGCCGTGAATCATGAAGAGCAGATGAGTCATGATACTGAGCTACTTTTGATTTATGCCGCACGTGCACAGCATTTACAGCAAGTGATTTTACCAGCATTGCAGGCAGGCAAGATTGTGTTGAGTGATCGCTTTACTGATGCCAGCTTTGCTTATCAATGTTCTGGACGTGGTTTGAGTCAGGAAAAGTTGCAACTGTTAAATCAAACCTTTGTCGCGAAAATGCCGAATATTACCTTTTGGCTGGATGCGCCGATTGAGTTGGGGATGACCCGTGCTCGGGAGCGCGGGGCATTGGATCGTTTTGAACAAGAGAAATTGAGTTTCTTTGCTAAAGTTCGTGCAGGTTATGAGACTTTATGGCAAGCAGAGCCTGAACGGATGAAGCGATTGGATGCGACACAGAATGCGGATGTTGTGTTTGAAGATGCTTTGCAATATTTGAAATAAAAACAGCTATATTCTCAATTTTTATTGTTAAAAAAGTTTGAAATCACGCTTTGAACACTATGACTTATGTCTTACTTTTCAAGGATGAAAAGTAACAAAAATCCTTTGTTGAGCTGACGGTACATCCTTGATGCCGCAGCTCAACGGGCGACATCCATGTCGCCTACCGCGATAGCTAATCATAACTTTAAGTCGTCTTGAAAAGCTCAAAAACTTAAAAGTATCAGTCATTCACCAACGGCTGTTCCACTTTAAAATTCGGTGGCGTTAACACCGTTTTGCGAATTTCATTCGAAAGTTCAGGATAATCCAGTGTGTAATGCAAACCGCGTGACTCCTTACGCTCCATTGCACAACGTACAATCATTTCTGAAACCAGCACTAGGTTACGCAATTCAATCAAGTTTTTGCTGACGCGATAATCCTGATAATACTCAGTGATTTCATGCTTCAACATTTCAATACGGTGTAAGGCACGCTGTAAACGCTTAGTGGTACGCACAATACCGACATAGTTCCACATGGTCGAACGTAGTTCGTCCCAGTTTTGTAAGATCACCACATCTTCATCAGCATCGGTGACTTGGGTTTCATCCCATGTTGGAACATCAGGGAATTTAAACTCAGTATCAAACTTCTGTTCAATATCTTCTGCTGCACTCATGCCATAAACGAAACATTCGAGCAATGAGTTACTCGCCATACGATTAGCACCATGTAGGCCTGTATAAGAGGTCTCACCAATGGCATACAAGCCATCTAAATCAGTCTGGCTATGTTCATCCACCACCACACCGCCACAGGTATAGTGTGCTGCAGGCACAACAGGGATCATATCTTTGGTGATATCAATACCGAGTTCAAGCAAACGGGCATACAGTGTCGGGAAGTGTTCGGTAATAAATTCGGGTGATTTATGGGTAATGTCTAACCAGACGTGACGAATCCCTAAACGCTTGATTTCATGGTCGATGGTACGTGCCACAATATCACGCGGCGCCAGTTCAGCACGTTCATCAAAACGCAGCATAAAACGTTCGCCATCTGGTAGGCGCAAATAAGCACCTTCGCCACGCATTGCTTCGGTAATTAAGAAAGAACGGGCTTTGGGGTGATATAAGCAAGTTGGATGGAATTGGTTAAATTCCATATTCGCTACACGACATCCCGCACGATAAGCCATGGCAATCCCATCGCCTGTTGCGATGTCTGGGTTTGAGGTGTATAGATACGCTTTCATTGCACCACCACAGGCAAGTGCCGTAAATGGTGCTAAGAAAGTATGAACCTGTTCGTTGGATTCATCTAGAGCATAAAGGCCGATTGAACGATTGGCTTGGTTTTGGTGGCCAAGTTTATGCAAAGTAATTAAATCAATCGCAATATAATTTTCAAAAATCGTAATATTTTTTCGTTCTTTGGCACGTTCAACTAAGGTGGTTGAAATGGCTTTACCTGTGGCATCGGCAGAGTGAATGATGCGACGTTGTGAGTGACCACCTTCACGGGTGAGATGAAGTTGTTCATCTTCATCTAGCGTAAATTGCACACCTTGTTTAAGCAGGAAGTCAACCGAAGGTTTACCGCCTTCAACGGTATGTTTGACTGCATCCAACTCGCAAAGATGACCGCCTGCAATCATAGTGTCATTAATGTGTTGTTGAATAGAATCTGTTTCGTCTAAGACTGCAGCAACACCGCCTTGTGCATAGAAGGTGCTGGCCTCTGTCAATGCCGCCTTGGCTAAAATTGCAATGCTGTAATGACTTGGTAAAGAGAGTGCGAGGCTTAAACCTGCACCACCACTGCCCACAATAATCACATCAAAATGGTGAATTGTTTTTAAATCAGGCATGTCGTCGATCTGCTTCAGTTTTAAACGTTCGCTAATGACACCGCTTTTTGATCAAAAAGGCAAGGGCTAATCTGCCTAGAATTGAATGAATTTTTAGCGAATGCGATTTATTTGCTTATTAATTTTTGCCCCAACTGTATGAATGTGAAAATGATTACGTTTCAGTACATTGTTTTAATCTGTGATTAAGCTCCCCAAGATAAAACCATTCTTAGACAGTGGATCATGGCGTGTTTCTCCATAGTTTATTCACATTTCATCATTCTAGATCGTTGTATGCATTGAAAATATAAACATATTTTTACGAAAAGAATGGTAGGGTTATGCTAAAAACATAGACCTAAACCTTATTTTAATCATCAGTATGTGGGTTCTTGCTTCATGAAAAGTCGCTATTTACAACAAGGAATGTATGCTGCGGTATTTACGATAGCAGCATCTCAAGTCAATGCTGCATCGCCAGTAGATTTTTCAAATCTGGTTGAGCAGGTCAGCCCTGCAGTTGTGAGTGTCAATGTTGTCAAGAAAATGACTCAGGAAGAGTTATTGCAACAACAAGTCCCTGAAATTTTACGGCGCTTTTTTGGCAATCAAGTGATTATCCCACAACAGCAAGGGCCTCAAGAAAAAACTGGCTATGGCAGTGCGTTTTTTATTGGTAAGGACGGTTATTTATTAACGAATCGTCATGTGGTTGAAAATGCTTCCCGTATCAGTATTATCCTGAATGACCGTCGGGAGCTTGATGCGACACTTGTGGGAAGTGACGAGCGTACCGATATTGCGCTGCTTAAAGTCAATGGAAATAACTTTCCAGAGTTAAAAATTGGTAATGTTGATCAGCTCCGTGTGGGTGAACCTGTATTGGCAATTGGTTCACCATTTGGTTTTGACTACTCTGCTTCAGCGGGGATTGTCAGTGCGAAATCACGTAATATGAGTGGTGAAACGTCTGTTCCCTTCATTCAAACTGACGCCGCTCTGAATCCGGGTAACTCAGGTGGTCCATTGTTCAACCAACGTGGTGAAGTCGTTGGGGTGAATTCACGTATCTTCAGTGGTACGGGTGGCTATATGGGCTTATCCTTCTCAATTCCGATCGATGTGGCAATGGATGTTGTACAGCAGTTGAAAACAACAGGTAAGGTGACTCGCTCATATCTTGGTATTATGATGCAGGATATTGATCGTAATCTGGCTGAAGCCTATAAATTACCGAAACCAGAAGGTTCACTGATTACTCAGGTTGCACCGAAATCGCCAGCTGAAAAAGCAGGTCTAAAATCGGGTGATGTGATTTTGAAAGCCAATGGTGCTCCAATTTCACGTACTAGCGATTTACTTTATTCCCTTAACCGTATTGCGCCAAATCAAACGGTTCAATTAGAAATTCTGCGTGATGATAAAACACGTACGATCTCAGCAACATTGGGTACTGCGCCAGATGATACGGCTGCGGATGCTGAGAAAAATAACCCGACTAGTGGTTTGGGTATGAGTATTCGTGATTTAAGCGCAGCTGAACAAGCGCGCTTAGATGTGCGTGGTGGTATCTTAATTCAAGATGTGAAGCGTGGCGGTACGGCTTCATTATCCAATCTGGTTGCTGGTGATGTGATTGTACAAGTGAATGGTACAGCAATTACCAATAGCCAGCAGTTTGCAAGAACGGTTTCGGCCTTGCCGAAGAATAGTGTTGCGCGTGTAACGATTATTCGCCAAGGTCAACGTGCAATCCTTGGGTTGCGTTTACCTTAAGATTTAAATTTTATTGAATACTACTTAAATAAAAACCACTCTAGAATTAGGGTGGTTTTTATTTTGAAATCCTGTTGTGTTTAGACTAGTGTAGCTAGCGAAACGTTGGTCGTGATGAAATACGCAAAATTATGAGTACGATTTTTGATTTAAAAATACAGGTTCAGCCTAAACATATCGATGTATTGGGGCATGTCAATAACGTCATTTATATCCAGTGGATGCAAGATGTTGCTTCAGCGCATATCGAGACATTGGGTTTAGGCCTAGCTCAATATCTCGAGCTGAAACACGCCATGGTGGCAGTTGAGCATCACGTACAATATCGCAAGGCAGCACTGGAGGGTGAGGAAATCATTCTACGGACATGGCTGGATGATATTAATGCACTCTATTCATTCCGCCAGTATGCGTTCTATCGCCCTAAAGATCAGAGCATTTTATTTGTTGGCAATACCAAATGGGCGTGCATTGAAATTGCTTCAGGGCGACCAAAGCGGATGTCACCGAGTTTTAGCCAAGCTTACCAGCCAATTGCTGCTGATTTAGATCCAATGGATTTCTCTATTTCATATGAAGCAGTTTGATTGACTTAAATGTGAGTAAATTGTTCAGTCTTCGCAATGAAAGCTTTTATTATTTTGAATACTTTGAAAAGCTGTTCTGTTATAATCCCGAGCAATTTTATTAAACCATTTGGCTCCTTACTTTTCTGAAGTATAGAGCGTTCTATTTTTCTTAAGGTAACCCATGGCGCAAGCTAAAAAATCCGTAGATATCAAAAATATACGCAATTTCTCGATCATTGCTCATATTGACCATGGTAAGTCGACTTTGGCTGACCGTTTTATTCAAATGTGCGGTGGCTTACAAGATCGTGAGATGCAAGCTCAAGTATTAGACTCTATGGAGCTTGAGCGTGAACGTGGGATTACCATTAAGGCTGCATCGGTAACCTTGTACTACATGCATCCAAATGGTCAAGAATATCAATTGAATTTTATTGATACTCCAGGGCACGTTGACTTCTCTTATGAAGTATCACGTTCTTTAGCAGCCTGTGAAGGTGCATTGTTGGTCGTAGATGCTGCGCAAGGTGTTGAAGCACAGTCTGTCGCAAACTGCTATACCGCAATTGAGCAAGGTCTGGAAGTTTTACCGATCTTAAACAAGATTGATTTACCGCAAGCAGAACCAGAGCGTGTAATTCACGAAATTGAAGAAATTATCGGAATTGAAGCGACTGATGCGCCAACCTGTTCAGCAAAAACAGGTTTGGGGGTTGAGGGTGTTTTAGAGCGTTTGGTAGATGTGATTCCTGCACCAGAAGGTGATCGTGATGCGCCTTTACAAGCGTTGATTATCGACTCATGGTTCGATAATTACCTTGGTGTTGTATCGTTGGTTCGTATCAAACAAGGTCGTATCCGTAAGGGCGACAAGATGTTGGTGAAATCGACAGGCCAAACACATCCAGTAACTTCAGTGGGGGTATTTAATCCGAAGCATACCGAAACTGACATCCTCGAAGCGGGTGAAGTGGGCTTCGTGATTGCAGGTATTAAAGATATTTTTGGCGCGCCAGTGGGGGATACCATTACCCTTGCAGCAACACCAGAAGTTACAACTTTACCAGGTTTTAAAAAGGTTAAGCCGCAGGTCTATGCGGGCCTGTTCCCGATTGATTCGAGTGACTTCGAGCCATTCCGTGAAGCGCTGCAAAAATTACAGATCAATGACTCGGCTTTATTTTTCGAACCTGAAAGTTCGGATGCATTGGGCTTTGGTTTCCGTTGTGGCTTCTTGGGCATGCTGCACATGGAAATCGTACAAGAGCGATTAGAACGTGAATACGATCTTGATCTGATCAGTTCTGCGCCAACCGTTATTTATGAAGCATTGACCAAGAAGGGCGATATTATTTATATCGACAGTCCTTCAAAAATGCCAGATGGTTCAACAGTTGAAGATCTACGTGAACCAATTGCTGAATGTCATATTCTGGTGCCGCAAGAATATCTGGGTAATGTCATGACTTTGTGTATTGAGCGCCGTGGCGTGCAAAAAGATATGAAGTTCTTGGGTAATCAAGTGTCAATTACTTTTGAAATTCCAATGGCAGAAGTGGTCATGGATTTCTTTGATAAATTAAAATCGTGTTCACGTGGTTTTGCATCATTAGACTATAACTTTGTACGTTTTGAGAGTTCAGCTCTGGTTAAGGTTGATGTTCTAATCAATAGCGAAAAGGTCGATGCCTTGGCAATGATCTGTCACCGTCAAGATGCGCGCCATCGTGGTATCGCATTGGTTGAGAAGATGAAAGATCTTATCCCTCGCCAAATGTATGATGTTGCGATTCAGGCGGCGATTGGTGCGCAAATTATTGCCCGTTCTACCGTGAAAGCCATGCGTAAAAACGTATTGGCTAAATGTTATGGCGGTGATGTCTCACGTAAGAAGAAACTTCTCGCGAAGCAGAAAGAAGGTAAGAAGCGTATGAAGCAAGTGGGAAGTGTCGAGATCCCACAAGAGGCTTTCTTAGCTGTATTGAAAGTTGATCGATAAAGAAACATGAGGCTGGGGAGGCATACTGCTTTACCCAGTCGAACGACGAGCAGTGAAACTGCAAGAGAGGGTTTGTGGATTTTGATTTTAACTTGATTCTGGTACCAGCAACACTAATTTTCTTTTTGGTGTGGTTACTGGATAAGTTGGTATTGAAACAGCGTGCAACACGAGGGCGTAATCAAGAGAATTTTGTCATTACATGGGCATATGACTTTTGGCCTGTGTTAGCTGTTGTGCTGGTGCTACGTTCTTTCTTATATGAACCATTTAATATTCCATCAGATTCTATGGTTCCGACCTTAGAAACGGGTGATTTTATCTTGGTGAATAAGTTTGATTATGGTGTGCGTTTACCCATCGTGAACGCTAAAATCATTGATGTTAGTGAGCCAAAACGTGGAGAAGTGATCGTATTCCGTTATCCGCCACAACCAACGATTAGCTATATTAAACGCGTAGTTGGTGTGCCTGGTGACCATGTTCAATTCAGAAATGGGCAATTAATTATTAATGGTCAGCAAGTCGCAAAGGTAGAGACACAATACTCGCGTGAGAAAGACCAGCAAGATACGCCAACTGCACTTTACTTTAAAGAAACCTTAGGTGAGCATCAGCATTTAGTCCGTTACTTGGAAGGGCGAAATCCTTTGGTTGAGCAATTCCAGTTTGCACAATTGCGAGGTGCTGAAGCATTAATCCCATTTGTGGCCAAAGAAAATGATGTGTTTATTCAAAGTAATGGTCAAGATTGGGAAGTGACTGTACCAAAAGGGCAATACTTTGCCATGGGTGATAACCGTGATCAAAGTGCAGACAGTCGTTTCTGGGGCTTTGTACCTGAGGCGAATTTAACAGGTCGAGCTTTTTATGTATGGATGCATAAAGAACCTGGTTTTAATCTTCCAAGTTTTAACCGAAATGGTAAGATTGACTAATAAAAATAGATAGGAAATAGATAGATGCGTAAATCTCAACAAGGGACTTCGTATATTGCAATTTTATTTGGGGTGGTTTTATTTGCAGTTGCTGTTAAGGCAGCAATTGCGATTTGGCCAGCATACTGGGACGATAAACTGATTAATACTCAGATTGAGGGCTTATTAAAAGATAGCCCTCCGAATACTACGCCAAGTAAGTTCGCGTCTCAGATGGATCAGCGTTTTGATATGAACGGGATTCGTGATCTGCGTTTTAAAGATATTGCGCAAGTGACTTATAAAGATGATCTTGTGGTGATGAAGAAGTATGAAATACGTAAGCCTTTCATGCTGAATATCAGTTTAGTTATGACCTTTGAGAAGACTTTTGACCAAAAATCTGCAAAACAAGCTCAATGATACACGGCTGCAAGGGCGCATAGGTCACCAGTTTAAACAGTTTGACTTGTTAAAGCTGGCTTTGACCCATCGCTCGGTTAGCCATAAACATAATTATGAACGCCTAGAGTTTCTAGGCGATTCATTATTAGGGATGATCGTCGCAAATTATTTGTACAATGCCTATCCATTGGAAAATGAAGGTCGTTTAACGCGAATGCGTGCGACTTTGGTTCGACAGGAAGCGTTGGGAAAAATCGCAAATGATTTGCAATTAAGCCGGTCATTAATTTTAAGCACAGGCGAGTTAAAATCTGGTGGACATCACCGAGAGTCGATTTTGGCGGATACCGTAGAAGCCATTATTGGTGCTATTTATTTAGACAGTAATGATCTCAACTTGCTGGAACGCATTGTGCTAAAATGGTATGAACCATATCTGGATCATATCGAACCGACAGATCAACTGAAAGACCCGAAATCACGTTTGCAAGAGTATTTACAAGCACGTAAAAAACCTCTCCCAGTTTACGAGGTTGTAGATATTCAAGGTGATGCCCCGAACCAACATTTCAAAGTGGAATGTGATGTAACGGGATTGCCAAAAATTATAGGCGAGGGCTCAAGTCGTCGTTTTGCCGAACAAACGGCAGCGGCAGAGATTTTAAAATTATTGGAGCAATAACCTGATGTCTCAATCAAATGAAAATAAGCCAGAAGCAATTGAACAGCAAGATGGCAATAACTTAATTGATCAATTTTTTAGCTCTCAAGGAACTACCATTCCTTCAGATTTTAAAAGCGGTTTTGTTGCTATTGTCGGTCGCCCAAACGTAGGTAAATCTACGTTGATGAATCATTTACTGGGTCAAAAGTTATCGATTACTTCACGTAAGCCACAAACTACGCGTCACAAGATTGTGGGAATTGATTCACGTGAGAAATCTCAGGCCGTATTTGTTGATACCCCAGGGATGCACAAAAAAGAAGTACGTGCCATCAATAAGATGATGAACCGTGCTGCGCACTCAGCATTGCGTGATGTGAACTTGGTTTTATTTGTGGTGGATGCACAGAAGTGGACTCAAAACGATGAATTGGTTTTGGAAAAACTTAAAAATGCAGAAATGCCTGTTATTCTTGTGATCAATAAGTTAGATACTTTTGAAAATAAAAATGAAGCTTTACCACTGATTCGCGAGCGTGCAAAGTTAATGAACTTTGCTGAGATTGTTCCTGTTTCTGCACTACGTGGAGCGAATCTGGAACACCTGCGCGATACCATTGAGAAATATTTGCCGTATCAGCCGCCTTTGTATTCATTAGATCAGATTACCGATCGCTCTGAACGTTTCCTTGCGAGTGAAATCATTCGCGAGAAAATCATGCGTCAGTTGGGTGAAGAGCTTCCATATGATTTGACCGTACAAATCGAATCATTTAAAACTGAAGAAGCGACTGTGAACGAAAAAACAGGTCGTTTAAAACCACCTTGTACTTATATTGATGCAACGATTTTTGTAGAACGCCAAGGTCAAAAAGCGATTGTGATTGGTGACAAAGGTGCAAAGCTGAAAAGTATTGGAATGGATGCACGTGCAGACATGGAAAAAATGTTTGAACAGAAAATCATGCTCACACTTTGGGTGAAAGTCAAAGGGGGTTGGTCTGATGATGAGCGTGCTTTAAAAAGCTTGGGTTATAGCGATATTTAAAAGGATTCGGAATGATTAAAGCACTCATGGTTTTATCCTGCATCTTTTTGTTACAAGGATGTATTACTAAAGTTGTTACCGTCCCGGTCAAAGTGGCTTATAAAACCACGAAAGGGGTCGTAAAGGGAACAGCTGCGGTTGTGGGTGCTGTAATCCCAGACGGTGATGATAAAAAGGATGAAAAAGAAAAGGACTAGTATCGTTCTATGATGCGTAATGAAGTCCTGCATGGCTATTTGATTCATCATCGTAAATATCGTGAAAAAAGCCATATTGTGCATTTATACACACAAGAGTTTGGTCGGGTGGATGGAATTTTAAGACAAATTCCACCACCGCAATATCAGCCGATTCGTTTGCAAGCTACAGGAAAATCTGAACTGAAGAATTTCACCAAACTTGAAATTCTGAATCAGCCTGTGTTTTTTCATGGTGATGCTTTTTTTGCCGGTTTTTATTTAAATGAAATTTTATTGCGATTATGTCCTCTAGAAGAGGCCATGCCACAAAGCTTTGAACAATATCAATTGATATTATTACAATTACAGCAATTGGCTTCTCATGAGCAAGCGGCTTTATTTTTGCGGCAAATATTACGTCAGTTTGAGCATGTTTTGCTGCAAGAATTAGGTTATGCAATTGATTTTTCAGTGGATGCAAATCAGCAGGAAATCTTGCCGTTTCGGTACTATCAATTTCAGCTCAATGACGGTTTTTTACCAGTTTCACAAGCTTCGCGCTCTTCGCTTGCAGGGGCTTTGATTGCATCAATGCAATGTTATGAAGATGGTCAGAATTTTTCTCCCGAACAACTGCAATTATTAGGTAAACTATATCGCCAAATGATTAGCTCATTGTTAGGTGATCGGCCGTTGAAAAGCCGTCAACTCTGGATTCAAAATACGCAAACTTGATTTCTTTGATGCATTGATGATGTAAACAAAGAGATAAACGATAGGATATTTTTTATGGCTGCAATCTTAGGTGTAAACATTGATCATGTTGCGACGTTAAGACAGGCACGTGGTACAACTTACCCTGATCCTGTTCAGGCTGCTTTGGTTTGTGAAGAAGCGGGTGCTGAAGGGATTACTTTGCATTTACGTGAAGATCGCCGCCATATACAAGATGATGATGTACGTCGTATGCGTCCATTATTAAAAACACGAATGAATCTCGAATTGGCCGTGACGGATGAAATGGTTGAATTTGCCAAAGAGATACAGCCACAACATGTTTGTTTCGTGCCTGAGCGTCGTCAGGAAGTCACCACGGAAGGTGGTTTGGACGTGGTTGGTCATTTTGAAAAGGTCAAGGCTGCAACTGAAGCGCTCAAAGCGATTGGTAGTGATGTTTCTTTATTTATTGATGCAGATTTGGCTCAGATTGATGCCGCTGTGGCATGTGGTGCGCCGACCATTGAAATCCATACGGGCGCTTATGCTGATGCCGAGACAGATGAGCAGCAAAAAGCTGAATTGGCGCGTATTATCAAAGGTGTAGAATATGCTGCCGCTAAAGGTTTGGTGGTGAATGCTGGTCATGGTTTGAATTTGGACAATGTTGCTGCGATTGCTGCGATTCCACAAATTCATGAATTAAATATTGGTCATTCGATCATTGCAGATAGCGTATTTGTTGGTTTGACTCAAGCAGTAAAAGATATGAAAGCAGCAATTCAGGCTGCTGCGAGATAAGTTGATGAGTAGTGTAAATTATGATGAGTTGATGCAACCTGTCATCGCATTTTTGGGTTGTATGACTCCTCAGGCATGGTTGGATGAAGCCATTAATAATCTGGACATCTTAATGCAAGACCATGCCAACTGTGAGAAAAAAGCGGCGAGTACAGCAATGAACTTGATGTTCCGCTATAGTTTCTTTACAGACCTGCAAGTGAAATTGGCGCAATTGGTGCGTGAAGAAATGCTGCATTATGAGCAGGTTTTGGAATTCATGAACAAACGCGGCCAAGAGTGGAAGGGTTTGAGTGCAGGGCGCTATGCAGGTGGATTACGTAAAGAAATCCGTACTTATGAGCCTGAGGCTCTAATTGATGTGATGATTATTGGTGCATTTGTCGAAGCACGCTCGTGTGAGCGTTTCTATGCGTTGGCACCGATTGTGGATGATGAGCTGGGGCGCTACTACCGCTATTTACTGAAGTCTGAATCTCGTCATTTTGAGGACTATCTGGCTTTAGCTTTAGATGTTGCAAAAACGGCGAAACTTAAAGATCCAGAAGAGACGATCCAGCAACGTATTGAGCATATTCGTGAGGTGGAAAAAAATCTGATTTTAACTCCAGACAATACCTTCCGTTTCCACAGTGGTGTACCTGCAAAAGTTGCAGCTTAATTTACGATAAAAAGGCCTCTGTATCTCAGAGGTCTTTTTTATTGGCTTATATTTTTATTGGGAATAAAAAAAGCCCTGATCAATGATCAGGGCTTTTTAGAATCTTGGCTCTCCCACCTGGGCTCGAACCAGGGACCTGCGGATTAACAGTCCGTCGCTCTACCGACTGAGCTATGGGAGAATAGTAGATTGGCTCTCCAACCTGGGCTCGAACCAGGGACCTGCGGATTAACAGTCCGTCGCTCTACCGACTGAGCTATTGGAGAATCTGATGCGCATTTTAGGCATGAAAAGCGGATGCGTCAACAACAATAGTAAAGAAAATTAATCGTTTGCTTGATTAATAAGCTTTTCTGGCGAAACTAAAGTAAACTTGTTTAAAAATAACCTTATTTACTTAAAAATTAATCAGTTATTGTGCAGCTCCTTAAATTTGGCAAGTGCATCAATTCGATACTGAATCAGCATTTCACCAATTTCTGGACCTGTGACATGATCTGGTAAATCCTGAGCACGAATATTGCGCACAATTTCCATTGCATCTAAAACAAACTGTGCCTGAGGATAAGGACGCTGCTCTAAACCTAAACGGCCCTTGGCATCGCATTCACAGGCTTGTACAAAGGCGACAACTTTCTCGGGACGACGTAGTACATCTAAGCGCTGTAATAGCCGCCATAACGTGCCTGGTTTAAGGTTTTTGATTTGGTGGCATTTCAGATGCTCTTTGCAGACGATCAGCGCCAAATTTTTTAAATGTGTAGGAACTCTTAAGCGGTCACAGAGCACGGTCACAGGCTGGATACCACGCTCTTCATGCATAATGTGCCGTGGGAGTTCATCTACAGGGGTAAGTGCTTTACCTAGATCATGAACCAGTACTGCAAAACGGACATCCAATGCATATTTTGCTAAACAAGCTTGTTTGAGCGCCATCAATGTATGAATACCACAGTCGATTTCAGGATGATATTCTGGACGTTGCGGTACACCAAAAAGGGCATCAATCTCGGGGAATAAAATCTTTAAGGCGTGACAATCTCTTAAGGTTTGGAAGTAAATATCGGCGTGATCTTCCAGTAAAGCACGAGACGTTTCTTTCCAGACGCGTTCAGGCGTTAAGGCATTTAGCTCGCCAGATTGAGCAATATCTTGCATCAATTGTAGCGTTTCATCCGCAATTTTAAAGCCATAGGCTGCATAACGGGCAGCAAAACGAGCCACACGAAGAACACGTAAAGGATCTTCAGTAAATGCATCCGAAACATGACGCAGAATTTTCTGCTCTAAATCTTGTTGTCCGCCATAAGGATCATAAATGTTACCTGCTTCATCCATGGCCATAGCATTAATCGTCAAGTCACGACGAATCAGATCTTCTTCTAGTTTAACAGTCGTGTCCGTGAAAAATTGAAACCCATGATAACCAATGCCTGACTTACGCTCCGTGCGTGCAAGTGCATATTCTTCTTTTGTCATAGGATGTAGGAATACCGGGAAGTCTTTTCCCACGGGTTGATAACCTTCGGCAAGTAATTGCTCGGGCGTTGCTCCAACCACCACATAATCTTTTTCGTGATAGGGGTGGCCGAGTAAATGATCCCGAACAGCACCGCCTACTAAATAAACTTGCATGAAAAAACCTCTATTCTTCACACAATCATGCTACAGAATAGAGGTTTTCTCAAGAGTTAAGCGAAGCTTTTCAAGAAAAGCAGAGCTTAAATAGATTTAGTTTTGACTTTGCTGAATTTCCGCAACCGTTAAAGCTGTCATATTCACCAAGCGACGCGTTGTTGCTGTAGGTGTAAGAATATGAACAGGTTTTGCAGCACCTAATAAGATAGGGCCAATGGTTACATTATTACCAGAAGTTGCTTTTAACAAGTTGAATGAAATATTTGCTGAATCAAGATTTGGCATAATCAACAAGTTTGCAGAACCTTTGAAACGTGAATTTGGAAATGCAAAATGACGGATGTTTTCATCTAGGGCTGCATCACCGTGCATTTCGCCTTCGACTTCAAGTTCAGGTGCTTGTTCAGACAGTAAACGATAAACTTCACGCATTTTTTGAGCGCTTGGATCCGTTTGGTCACTACCAAAGCTTGAGTGAGAAAGTAGGGCAACACGTGGTGTAATACCAAAACGACGGACTTCTTCTGCTGCTAAAATGGTCATTTCAGCGAGCTGAGCAGCAGTTGGATTCGTGTTGACATACGTATCTGCAATAAATAGATTGCGATCTTCAAGCATCAATGCATTCAATGTAAAGAATGTACTGCGACCTTCTTTTAAACCAATGACATTTTTCACGAAATCTAAGTGAATGTCATAGCTTGAATAGGTACCACATAACATACCGTCTGCTTTGCCAAGTTTAACTAGCATCGCTGCGATTAAAGTAGAGCGACGACGTGCTTCACGTTGTGCATATTCAACAGTGACACCTTTGCGCTGCATGATTTGATGGTATTCTTTCCAGAAATCATCATATAAAGGATTTTTTTCCTGATCGACGATCTCAATGTTCACACCATGCTGTAAACGTAAACCTAGCTTTCTGATGTTATCTTCAATGACTGCGGTACGACCAATCAGAATTGGTTTCGCTAAGCCTTCATCGACAACAATCTGAACAGCACGTAATACACGTTGATCTTCGCCCTCAGCATAAGCAATACGCTTTGGATCTGTTTTTGCTTGAGAGAAAATTGGCTTCATCAGGAATGCTGAGTTATAAACAAACTCAGAAAGTCGTTGGCGATATGCCGAAAAATCTTCAATTGGACGTGTGGCTACACCAGAGTCCATTGCTGCTTTTGCTACTGCCGGTGCAATTTCTAAAATCAATCGCTGATCAAGTGGACGAGGGATTAAATAGTCACGACCAAATGAAGCTGATTTTTCACCATAGGTTGCTGCATCTGCTTCAACATGTGCCATACGTGCAATAGCATGTACACAAGCAATTTTCATTTCTTCATTAATGGTGGTTGCACCTACATCAAGAGCACCACGGAAGATATAAGGGAAGCAAAGCGCATTGTTGACTTGGTTAGGATAGTCTGAGCGGCCTGTTGCCATGATGGCATCTGGACGTACTTCATGCGCATGTTCAGGCAAGATCTCAGGATCTGGGTTTGCGAGAGCAAAAATAATTGGATTTTCAGCCATTTCCTTAACCATTTCTTTGGTTAGGATGCCGGCTGCTGAAAGACCTAGAAACATGTCTGCGCCAGCCATCACTTCATGGAGTTGGCTTGCTTGAATGTCTTGCACATAACGTTTTTTAGACTCATCCAATCCTTCTCGAGACGTAGTGAGAAGACCGCGAGAGTCGGCAACAACGATATTGGCTTTATTTACACCTAAAGCACAAAGTAAATCTAAACAAGAAAGGGCAGCAGCGCCTGCGCCTGATGCAACGATTTTAATTTCATCAATCTTTTTATTGACCAGTTGCAAAGCATTGAGCAACGCAGAACCAACAATAATACTGGTACCATGTTGGTCATCATGGAAGACTGGAATTTTCATGCGCTCGCGAAGTTTCTTTTCAATGTAGAAACATTCTGGCGCTTTGATATCTTCAAGGTTAATACCACCAAATGTTGGTTCTAATGCAGCAACGATGTCCACGATTTTGTCTGGATCATTTTCATCAATTTCGATATCGAATACATCAACACCAGCAAACTTCTTGAACAGAACGCCTTTACCTTCCATTACAGGTTTAGATGCGAGTGGACCAATATTTCCTAAACCAAGCACGGCTGTACCATTACTCACAACCGCGACCAGATTTCCGCGTGCTGTATACTTTGCAGCGGCAGAAGGGTCTCGTTCGATTTCCAAACATGGAGCTGCAACGCCTGGAGAATATGCAAGCGCTAAATCTCGTTGGTTAACGAGCTGCTTGCTAGGTGTCACACTGATTTTTCCTGGTGTTGGAAATTCATGGTAATACAAAGCGGCTTGTTTTAAAGATTGATCGTCCATCTGAGTCTCGTTTGTTCCGATAATAATCAGACATCTAGCTGTCTAATTACGATATTAAGATAAGTGCACAAGAATATAGCACTAGTTCATGCTTTCGCCCAGTCAAAAAAGCTTATTTTCACTGAACCGTATGCTTATTGACTGGCGAGTTTGAAGGCAAAATAAATAGCTCAAAAGCTTAAAATTCATGTTTAAATGGAAGGTCTAGCCGTTGACTGCTGCATTTGTTTTTGCAGATATTCAGTTGCATGAGCTGGGCTTAGTGGTTGCGAAAATAGATAACCCTGTAATATGTCGCAATTTTGTCGTTTTAAATACTCATATTGTTGCTCTGTCTCAACACCTTCTGCTACAACTTTTAGGCCAATGGTCTTGCCCATTGCAATCATGGCATTAACGATTGCATCTTGTTTAGGGTTACCAATTTTTGAGATAAAAGCACGGTCAATTTTCAAAATATCAATTGGATATTCGGTGAGGTAGGCGAGTGAAGAATAGCCCGTGCCGAAGTCATCCAGCGCAATTGAAATTTGACGTTCTTTAATGGCGAGTAATACCGTTTTGACACTTTCAGTATTTTCAATGAATGCTGATTCGGTAATTTCTAATTCAAGATTTTTGCCTGAAATTGCATAACTGTTTAATACTGTATCAATGTCATGCAACAGTTGGCCGCGCAAAATTTGCTGTGCCACAATATTGACGGCAATATTGATATTGTTAAAACCAAGCTGTTGCCATGTCTGTAATTGCTTGGCTGCTTCATGTAAAACGAATTGTCCAATATCTGAAATCAAACTGGTACTTTCAGCTAAAGGAATAAAAATGCTTGGCATGATGAGCCCTTTGGTTGGATGTTTCCATCGAATCAAGGCTTCAAAGCTATTAATTTGATTATCTTGTGCATTAATTTTAGGTTGATAGTAAACCACCAATTCATTGTTCTGGATAGCTTTTCTAAGATCAAGCTCCAAGTCTGTATATTTGGCAACGAAATTGGCACGCTCATTGGAATAATAACGAATGGTATTGCCACCTAAACGTTTTGCTTCGGTTAATGCCTGTTCTGCATGTGTATTTAAGTTATCAACTTGGCGGCCATGCTCTGGGTAAATCGCGACTCCGATTGAAATACTGACTAAATGTTCTTGATCGGCGAGATAGAAGGGTTTGCTAAATGCTTCAACAATGTTGTTGCAGAGTTGATGAATTGGCGGATGTAACGGAGACATCTCATAGATAATTGCGAAGTCGTCTGCACTTAAATGCGCAACTAACAGTGCATCAATATTGCTAATGCGTAAGCGTTGCGCTACTTCTTTCAATAATTCATTCCCAGCTTGATTGCTGATGATTTCATTCAATGCCCGGAAGCGATCAATGTTGAGGCGGATGACAGCCAAGTGCTGAATTGATGTTTCATTGATTAAATATTGATGTAACTGCTGTTGGTAATAAAAACGATTCGGCAGATCGGTGAGCGTATCGTAATTGGTCAGATAAGATAAGCGTTGTTCTTGATGTTTACGCTCAGTTTGATCCGAAACAATACCAATATAATTGATCACCCGATCTTGCTCATCTTTCACTGCGTTAATATGCATCCATAAAAAACATGATTTTTCAGAACTATAGGTTTCTTGGAACTCGCCTTCATATTCTTGTTCTGCTCGAAGTGTGTCGAGTATGGATAAGTGAAAATTATGATGATGTTGTTTATTCTGTTTGGTAATTTCAAATAGATGTTTATCCACGATGTCTTGTTTATCAAGACCTGTGAGTTGCTCATATTTAGGATTTACTTCAACATAATTGAATTTCTCATCTAATATAAAAATACCTTCGGAGGCTTGTTCAAACACACTGGCAGCAAGTTTTAAACGCTCCTGATCTCTTTTTTCCTGATTGATATCACGATGGATACCGACCATACGTAATGGCGTATTGTCTTTTGGATCTCTTAGAATGACCTGGCCGACATCATGTATCCAAGACCATTCACCATTATGACGTTTGATTCTGAAGGTTTCTTCATAACGTTTAGTCTGACCACATAGATGATGATAAAGGGTATTTTTGACACGCTCGAGATCATCAGGATGGATGATTTTATGCAGCAGAGTATAATGGTTCTCAGAGTTACGTGTGACTGACTGGCTATGTGCATTGGTCACGCCAACAGTATGATTTTCAAGATTCCAATCCCAAGGACGAATGCCCGCAGTTTCATGCGCAAAGCTCAAGTTTTGACGATGCTCTTGTAAGCTTTCATTCATCTGAGTCAGATCAAACGTGCGCTCACGAACTTTTTGCTCTAAGAGATGATTATTAAATTGTAGTTGGGCTTCAATATCTTTAGATTTATTCACTTCACGTTGCAATTGTTGGCAAAGTTCTTCAGTCCATTGGTTGTGCTGCTCGGCGACATTAATCAATTGCTTGTTTTTATCCAGTACCAAGGCCAAACGTTTATGAATTTTAAACGTGGCTTGAGCACATAGAACTGTAGCAAAAAATGATGAGTAATAAGCTAGATAGAAAAGGGTATGATCATGATCTTGGTGTAGCAGTTGAGAAACGATTAATGGTGTAATACTTGGAATAAAAAATAAAAAGAAATAACGAATATGCTGAGTTAAAAAAGTCAGTGCAATAATATGCGATGCTGTGAGTAATAAAGCAGTAAGTGTTAAAACATGTGATCCAATTAAATGAGGAACATCAGTCACTAAGTAGTGGTTAATGACAATGGTATTCACACCAATCAGTAAACCAGTCAGGAAACAGACGGTCTGAAAAATAATATTGGTTTTACTACTATACTGAATTGAGGCGTTACGTTTTAATAAAAAATGACAAAGACCGAAAAAACTAAACAAAATGATGAGCGTAATACTCATCCAGGTTGTGAAAATATTAGATTCAAAAGAATAAAAATACCAAAGAGTGTATAATCTAACAGGCAAATACAAAACACGCTTAATACAAATAAGCGGACATGATTTGGATAATTGATTTGATCTGTATAGATAAACTGTGGCAAATTTTTTTCCTGAGCTGCTAACATACAAAGAATAATCCTTTTCGTTTTTTATCTATATTTACAGTCTTTGTTTTTTTGTAAACAGAACAGCATTTTATTTTAAATTCACGTCAATCATAACTGAATTTGGGCTCTGTTATTTCAACGAAAAATGATAATTCAAGATAGATAAAGCAACTACAGGTGCTGTTTCTGTTCTTAACACACGGTCTCCGATACACCAGTTTTTAAATTGATGTTGATTTGCAGTAGTAATTTCTGCTTCACTGAGCCCGCCTTCAGGGCCAATCAACAATGCGATATCTGGACTGCTGTCAAGCAGTACATTGGCTTGATCTTTATTGGGTGCAAGGACAAAGCGTGATGCAGGTAATTCAGAATTGACCCAATCATTTAAAGCGATCGGGGCAAGAATTTCAGGGACTCGGTTCAGACCACACTGTTCACATGCTGCAATTGCAACAGACTGCCAATGATCGATTTTCTTTTGATCACGATCGTATTTTAATCGCATTTCACAGCGTTCGCTGGTGAGTAGCTGAATCGTTGTAACACCGAGCTCAGTTGCTTTCTGGATCGCATAATCCATGCGATCACCTTTGCTCATCACTTGCCCTAGAATAACTTGAAAAGGCGCTGTGCGATCGGCTGCATCAAACTGATCCACTGAAACAAAAGCATTTTTCTTATTGATTTCAGTGAGTGTGACTATATATTCACCACCTTTTCCATTGAAAAAGATGGCTTGTTCTTGTTCTTTTGCACGGAGTACACGGACCCAATGGTGAAATACCGATTCAGTTAATTCAATGGTATTGCCAGTGTGTAATTCAGTTTCGATATAAAAACGATTCATGCTTGGGTCGTGCTCGTACAAATTAGTTTAAACCAAGATCAACAACGAGTTGTCGAGTCGGCTCTGTTTGATTCATTGAATAGAAATGCAGGGTAGGTGCGCCACCCGCAATCAAGCGTTCACAAAGCTTCACAATCACTTCATGACCAAAAGCTTTGATGCTCTCGCTGTCATCGCCATAAGCTGCCAGTTGCTTACGGATCCAACGCGGAATTTCTGCACCAGTGCCATCGGCAAAGCGGATCAGGTTACTTGCGTTGGTGATCGGCATAATACCTGGTGCAACTGGAATATTCACGCCAGCTTTGGCAATACGCTCGATAAAATAGAAATAGGCATCTGGATTGAAGAAAAATTGAGTAATACCAGCGTTCGCACCAGCATTCACCTTCTCAACAAAACGTTGAATGTCACCATCAAAGGTTTCAGCTTGGGGATGCATTTCAGGATAGGCTGCCACTTCGATATGGAAGTGATCACCTGAATGTTCACGGATAAAGCGAACCAGATCCTGTGCATAAGGTAATTCACCTAGACCGACTTGACCTGACGGTAAGTCTCCACGCAATGCCACAATGCGATCAATACCTTGAGATTTATATAAATCTAAAAGTTCAGCGATACGGAGCTTATCATCACCGATACAAGACAAATGCGGTGCGACAGGTGTGCCTTTGCCATTAAATTCATTAATCGCCGCTAAAGTCCGTTCACGAGTAGAGCCACCCGCGCCGTAAGTAATCGAGAAAAATTCTGGATTTAATAATTGTAATTCTTGATGAACAGTTTTTAATTTTTCCGCACCGGCATCAGTTTTAGGTGGGAAAAATTCAAAAGAAATAGGAACACGTTTTGTCATTTCAAATCCTTTTTAAAATCGCTCGGAAATTTTAGAAAAAAGGGCAGTCCGTAAAACGTCTGCCCTGATTTTCTTAGTATTTATAAGCGTCAGATTTGAACGGACCTTCGACAGGAACGCCGAGGTAATCTGCTTGTACTTGCGTCAATTGCGTTAATACACCGCCAAAGCCAACGACCATTGCAGCAGCAACTTCTTCATCTAATTTCTTAGGAAGCACTTCTACACGAATTGCAGCTTGTTTCTGATCAGCAGGTAAGTCAGCGAATTTCTCAGCAAATAAATGCATTTGACCTAATACTTGGTTGGCAAAAGAACCATCCATGACACGTGATGGGTGACCTGTTGCATTGCCAAGGTTTACTAAACGACCTTCAGAAAGAAGGATCAAGTAGTTATTTTCGTCTTCTGAACGATAGACTTGGTGGACTTGCGGTTTGACTTCAACCCACTTATAACCACGGAGGTAGGCAGTGTCAATTTCTGTATCGAAGTGACCGATGTTACATACCACAGCACCCGCTTTTAAGCTATCTAACATTGCAGAATCACATACGTGATAGTTACCGGTCGTCGTGACAACAAGATCAGTATTGCCTAATAAGTCTTGATTGATGTCTTCTTTCTTACCAGTTTGTACGCCATTTTTGTATGGAGAAACAACTTCATAACCATCCATGCATGCTTGCATTGCACAGATTGGATCAACTTCAGTTACACGTACAATCATGCCTTCTTGACGTAAAGATTGTGCAGAACCTTTACCTACGTCACCATAACCAATCACAAGCGCACGACGACCAGAAAGCAACATGTCAGTCGCACGTTTGATCGCATCGTTTAACGAGTGGCGGCAACCGTATTTGTTATCATTTTTCGATTTAGTAATCGAATCATTCACATTGATTGCAGGAACTTTAAGCGAGCCGTCTTTCCACATTTCTAACAGACGTTGTACACCTGTTGTGGTTTCTTCGGTAATACCGTGAATACGCTCTAAAAGCGCAGGATATTTGTCATGAACAAGTGCAGTTAAGTCGCCGCCATCGTCCAAGATCATGTTGGCATCCCAAGGTTGACCATTGACATTGATCTGTTGTTCTAGACACCAAACATATTCTTCTTCAGTTTCGCCTTTCCAAGCAAAAACAGGTACACCACTTGCAGCGATTGCAGCAGCAGCATGGTCCTGAGTAGAGAAGATGTTGCAAGATGTCCAACGCACTTCTGCGCCAAGTTCAACCAAGGTCTCAATGAGAACCGCAGTCTGGATTGTCATGTGAATACAACCCAAAATTTTTGCGCCAGCAAGTGGTTTAGCTGCTGAATAACGCTTACGTAAGCCAATCAAAGCTGGCATTTCTGCTTCAGCAAGTTTGATCTCTTTACGACCGTAGTCAGCAAGGGAAATATCAGCAACTTTGTAATCTGTAAATGAAGCATTCACCGCGTTCATCAGGATCTCCTAGAAAAAATAGTATGGATCATTCTGTTCGCGGATGCCGTTGTTGGTTAAAAACGAATGTCTAACCGATCGTCGAGCCTGGCAAATTGATCTTTAGTGCCGATCAATTGTCGCAGCATCCCTCGACTGGGCATTATGATACTTGGAAATTGCGTTGGTTCCAATAATATTTTGTATGAAATGCTTAGAAAATGAGGGATTAAATCGAAGGGGAGAAATGTTTAAATTTTTTAGACTTCATCTATCAGGATTGCAAAATCCCTTTGCAATCCTGATCTCTTAGAAATTTTGTCATTAAGCTTTTAAGTGGTCTTCGAATTCTTCGCCAAGCTGCATTGCCAAGGCATTACCAGATAAGTCACACGTCACTAGACCATATTCTTTTTTAAAGCTAAATGTAAAACCACGATTATCTGTCAGATTTTTAACTGAATAGCCTAATTTTTCTAACCAAATACGGAAAGCCAATACGTTTTTTGCTTTAACAACTCTGTTTTTCATGACAGATCTCCTTGTGAACATGTAAATATTAATAAGGGTCGGTTAAAATTTTTTAAAGGGGGATTGCATAGATTTATTTTTCCACATGTAAATAATGTAAGTTGAGCGTAATTTTTATAGAGAGAACGTTATCTGGTGTTTATTTATATTTTTGATTTTATTTGATTATTTGGTTTTGTTTTTTGGAAATTTAAGCTCGGATATTTTATAAATTGAACCAGATAAATGTAAAATAATTTCATTTTCCACTTTTAACAAAAATGGAAAATGAATCGCTTAAATTTAATGCATTCATTAGAACTGATCTTTCAAACTACGGATACGTGCAAAATCTTCGGCACTTTCGGTACGCAAAAATGGATTGGTTTCGAGTTCTAATTCAATTGTACTTGGTAAGGTGATTTGATCTGTCGCTCTCAGTGCTCGAACCTGTTTGATGCGCTGTTGTAATGCCGCGTTATGCGGTTCAACCGTAACCGCAAATTCTGCATTGGCAAGTGTGTACTCATGTGTGCAATAGACTTTGGTTTGAATAGGCAAGGCGGCCAGACGATTTAATGAGTGATACATTTGTTCAGCTGTACCTTCAAATAGGCGGCCACAACCCATTGCAAACAAGGTATCGCCACTAAACAGTGTCTCTATTTTTTCAATAAAATAAACAATATGACCTAGGGTATGACCTGGCGTTGCAATAATTTCAACTTTTAACTCATTAAAATGAAAATGATCGTCATTTTGCAAAGGGTTTGAAATTAGCGAAATTTTACTGAGTTCATCTCGTGGGCCATAGACCATAATATTTTGATCTGCGAGTAAACCTTCGACTCCACCTGTATGATCTTTATGCCAATGGGTCAACCAAATCTGTTTCAGCTTGAGCTGGTTTTTTTCACAAAATTCGATCACCAAATCTGCTTCGGTCGGGTCAATTGCAACCACCTCTTGCGCCTCGGTATCCTCCAATAACCAAATATAGTTTTTTAAGGCATTTTTGACATCAATTGCGTGAATCTTATAATGCATAGCCGAATCCTAAATCTTTTGTTCCGGGTGGTTATTGCGAGTTGGCTACTGAATGTTAGTGCCTGATTCTAGTGTAAGTGTAAATGCTGCTGAGTGCAAAAAAGTAGAATAGAGTTGAAAGCAAAAGGCTGACGATTTCGGGCAAATCTTGACAGCAAAATTCAGTCGATATCTTTCTCGTTGACAAGCATCCTGTTTTCAATGAAGATGGAATTAAAGTTTTATAAGTTAATGATTTATATTCATCTTTGGTCGTATAAGAATAGTTAATTAAAGCTAAATAATGTGGATGATGAAGCAAGCATCGTACAGATCATTTGCGATAGATGAAAATTGATAAATCAGAATAACAAGAGAGGGAATCATGTCTGAGATGGTCGACCATGAAGTGGTCGTTATTTTTAAAAAATATTTATATCCGCTCTCTGCCAAACTTACAGAAATGCTGAATGAGCATTTTAGTCACCAAACTGAGCGACGCGGTTGTGGTTATACGCAAGCCACCCGTGTAATTGCAGAATTTGTTTCACAGGCACGTGATCCAATGGGGTTTCAGGATTTACGCATTTTTGAAGATTATGATACCAAGACGTTAAAAAATCTTCTCAATCAAAGTTCATCTTATGGTTTAGTGCTGCAGACATGGCGTAATCTGGATCTTAACGCTGATGTTCAGGAGTGTTTGCAACGTTTAAATCCACAAGAGGGATTTGCGCAGAATTTACAACAGGAAATTGAGTTTCAGTCCACACTGAGACATATACATCAATATGCCGAGCGAGAAGAAAGTAAACTGATTTGCCAGTTGCTGACGGATATTATTTTGCCTCAAGATGCAGCAGTGCAGGATATGATTGATTGCCAATCCTTAGCAGAAAAGCCTAAAGTCGGTTCTTGTCCCATGGCAGAAAAATTCTTCCTGCGTATCGCACATCATCGCTTACTCAGACAGGGGGAAATCAATATCTTTGTGGATGAGCACGAACAACCAATCATGATGGAAAAGCTCAATATGGGAGATAATCATTCCTGTATCAGCTTAGTGCCTTTGATGATGAATGGGGTGCGTTTACCTGCGGGTAGTTTATTTTCAGCTGACTATGAGATTGAGCAACTGGCTAAACACAAAAATAAGCAGTACAAAGGCTATGTGATCCCGATTGCTGAAATGAGTGGTTTTTGGTTTTTGCGTCTAACTACTTTGGCTGTGTCACCTGAAAATCGGGCACGTGCTTTTGGATATCATTTTAAACAACAGGTGGATAACGGATTGTTCCGACCAGATACTACTGAATTAAGTCAGTTGATGGACATTGCGCATGATCAAATTTACGTAGGACATCCATGCTAAAAGCTTGTTATTCGCCGCGTTATTTTGCCCAAACGCACACCAATAGTATGGAAAAACTCACCGCCGTTGCGGATGTATTAGCAGCGCAACATATAGCTGAGCTGATTGATCCTGGCATGATCGATGTCGAGTTGCTCAAAAAGTTGCATAATCCTCAGTATGTGGATGCTTTTTTATCTGGTCAGTCTGCGTTTGCCACCATACAAGGCTTTAAGCCATGGAATGAGCAGCTTCGGGATGCGATTCTGTCAGTACAGGCAGGGCAATTGGTGGGTGCAGAGATTGCTTTGAAAGAAGGCATTGCTGCCAATATTGCCCAAGGCTTTCATCACGCTAGCTATGAATCTGGTGCAGCCTATTGTACTTTTAATGGCTTAGCTCTGGTGGCTAAGCAGTATCCAGAAAAGCGCATTTTCGTTCTGGACTGTGATCAGCATGGTGGGGATGGGACAGCAGTGTTTACCAACCGTATGACAAACTTGGTCAATTTCGGAATTTTTGGGATTCGCTTTGGTTGTAAAGCCAGTGAACGTAGTTTGACCCGCTATATTCATCCTAAACAGGGGAATTTTGACTTATATCGTGAGGCGATCTATGAGGCTTTCCAATATGCATCAGGTTGGGAGGTAGATCTTATGATTTATCAGGCGGGCATGGATTGCCATCAACACGATAAATATGGTTCAAAGTGGTTTAGTACCGAATTGCTATTTGAGCGTGATCGGATTGTTTTTGAGATGGCGAAAAAAATGAAAATCCCGATGTTGTTTGTGTTGGCGGGGGGATATCAGGCACTGGATGATTTAGTGCCGTTACATGTGAATACTTTTAAAGCAGCGAATGAAGTTTATTTTCCATCAGCTCATTTAGTGTTGGCCTAAAACGAGAAATAAGCCCAAAGTAATGAAGATTGTCCCGCCTAATATGGACATAAATTTTTGGACACTTTGGGATTTATTGATTTTTGTCATGATGAATTCTGCAAGAAAAACGCATACCAGATCTGCAGAAATAAAAATCGTATTAACGATTAAACCTAAAAGGATAAATTGTAGCCAAATTGGTGACTCAGAAGAGTTATTGATAAATTGTGGTAAAAATGCGAGGTAAAAAATTGCAGTTTTAGGGTTTAATATCTCGACTAAAATGCTTTCTTTGAATGTTTTTTCTGCAATATTGTCAGGAGCATTTAGCATGCTCGATGGTGCAGTATCTTTAATAAGTTTTATTCCTAGCCAGATCAGCCAACATGCGCCTAGCACTTTAATTACTGTGTATAAAACGGGCAATAAATGAAACAGTGTCGTAAGTCCAACTGCGGCGGCTATGATATGAGCACATCCTCCGATAAAAAGTCCTAAAGTTGCCATGAAACCAGATTTTGGCCCTTTTGCTAAAGTTTGTGCGGCGGTATATAGCATTGCTGGACCAGGAATATAAGCAAAAATAAATGTAGTAATTAAAAAGGAGGTTAGTATTTCAAGCGATGCCATATTGTTCTCATTGATGGATTTTTACTTTATTTTAATAGCGCATTATTTTATATCAATTGGTCAGTTTTTGAGAACAAAATAAAAGGAATATATTGAGTTTTCAATATATTCCTTGATAACACATCGATAGAGTATAAGTTAGCGTAATTTTGCTAACCAGTCCCCGAGCATTTGTACCATTTGTACCAGCAGCAATAATACGATTACGGTCAAAATCACGACACTGGTGTCAAAACGTTGGTAACCATACGAAATGGCCAAGTCACCAATACCGCCTGCACCCACTGCGCCGGCCATTGCTGTTGCACCGATCAGGGAAATTGTACCTGTGGTTAGGTTTAAAATCAGCGAGCTACGTGCTTCTGGAATAATAAACTTAAAAATAATTTGCCAAGGCGAAGCACCCATTGCCTGAGCGGATTCCACAATCCCTTCATTTACTTCAAGTAATGAAGTTTCGATCAAACGACCGAGGTATGGGCCGACATAAATGGTTAAAGGCACAATTGCAGCCCATGTCCCAATTGACGTTCCAACCAACATTTTGGTTAATGGAATAACTGCAATCAGCAAAATAATAAAGGGCAGGGAACGCAGTGCATTCACAATTGGGTTCAGAAAATAATAAATCGCACGATTTTGTAAAATGCCGCCAGTACGTGTCACCACTAAGGTGATGCCTTGAATCAAGCCCCAAATACAACCAAACAGTAGCGAGAAAAACACCATTTGGAAGGTTTCTTGCAAGGCTGTGACAAACTGGTCAATTGATAGCGAGCTATGCCAAAATGGTGCTGTGACTTCGGTCAGCCATTGTACAATTAAATCTCTCATTGGCTTACCACTCCAGACTGTTCAACTTTCACCCCTTGACGCTCAAGAAACGCTACAGTTTCTTGAATCATGAGCGGATCACCCAGTAGCTGGATAAACATTTGACCAATGACCGTACCGTTAATTTCAGTCATATTGGCAAACAAAATATTCAAACTGATATCAAACTGCTTAATTGCAGCTTGGATCACGGTTTCCTGCGCCGATGTTCCTAAAAACTGTAAGCTATAAATACTATTATGATGCTGATGCTCAAGATTATTCAGAATGTTAATTGGTAATTGTTGTTGCAAAACTGTTTGAATAAAGGTTTTTGTGGTGGGGTGTTGAGGCTGGCTGAAGATATCCAGTGTTGGGCCAGTTTCAATCACATGACCTGCTTCCATTACAGCAACATAATCACAAACAGATTCAATCACATCCATTTCATGGGTCACCATCACAATAGTGATATTTTGTTCCTGATTGATCTTTTTTAACAAAGCTAAAACTGATTTTGTCGTTTGTGGGTCAAGTGCAGAGGTGGCTTCGTCACACAATAAGATTTTAGGGTGATTCGCCAATGCACGTGCAATCCCGACACGTTGTTTTTGACCGCCTGAAAGTTCATCAGGATAAGCATCTTTTTTATGTTTGAGATCGATAAAATCTAGCAGTTCCGCCAGACGTTTTTCACGCTCAGCTTTACTATGGCCGAGTAATTTAAGTGGCATTTCAATATTTTCAGATACAGTTTTGCTCTGAAGCAGGTTGAAGTGCTGGAAGATCATGCCGATATTTGCACGTTCTTGACGAAGGGTACGCGCATCCATTGCGGTAAAGTCTTTTTGATTAATAATGACCTGTCCCTGAGTTGGGCGCTCAAGTAAATTAATCAAACGGATAAGCGTACTTTTACCTGCACCACTATAGCCGATAATGCCAAAGATACTACCGTCTGGGATCTCTAAATTGATCTGATCCAACGCATTGATCGTTTGACCTTTCAACTGATAGTGTTTCGAAATGTTTTTAAATTGGATCATGTTCGTCAGTACTATGGCAGAAAAGAAAAAACAGGCAAAATCACTTTGCCTGTTTTATTTGAGGTTATTATATTACGAATTTGCTTCAGTGAGGTAGCTTGTCGGTTTGTTTACATCAACTTTAGTACCAGCGAAGTGTTCTTGAACATATTTCTTCACGGCTTCAGTATGATAAAGCGTACCAACTTTTTGCAATAGAGGATCATCTTTACGAGATTCAGCTGTTGCCAATACGTTTACGTTTAACTTAGTGCTTTGATCTACTGGCTCATAGAAGATCGCATCTTTAAGGACGTTTAAACCGCCTTCCATTGCCAAGGTATTACCCAATAAAATTGCATCAACTTCGTCTTTGACACGGACTGCTGTTGCCATTTGAATTGGCTTGATGACGATTTTCTTGCTGTTTTCAATAATATCAGCAGGGGTGCCTTTGACAGGGTCAAAGTCAGCTTTTAACTTGATTAAACCTGCACTTTGTAAAAGTAATAAAGCACGGGATTCGTTTGCACCGTCATTTGGAATGGCAATGGTTGCACCTTCAGCAAATTCTTCTACTTTCTTGACTTTGCTTGAGTAGATCCCCATTGGTTCCAAATATGTAGTTGAAACAGGCGCAATCTTGTCTTTATTTGCTGCATTGAAAGCAACAAGGTAAGCGTAAGATTGGAATGCATTTAAATCGACTTCTTTATTCGCTGCAGCGGTATTCATGGCAACGTAGTCAGTGAAGTTTTTAATTTCGAGTTTAACACCAGCAGCTTTGGTTTCAGGCAAAGTCGCAATATAACGCCAGATGTCAGCGTCTGAACCTGTGGAAGCGATTACAACAGTTTGTAATGCAGCAGCATCACCTTTTTTTTCGGTCGATGCGGTATCTGGTTGTTTACTGCATGCAGCAAGTAATAACACCGATACACTTAAAAAAAGACTAATCAGCTTTTTCATGTATAAATCCTAATCGGAATAATGTCGAGAAAATCAGCATTTCTCTAGCATTAATGATTGCAATAGGTTTGTATGTTGTAAATTGGCATCGGCATCAAACCATCACGTGAATTATTCTTGAAGTTTGAACAAGAGTCCTTTCCACAACATCAGAAAAATAGATGAATATTCATGTGCCCATTCTATATCTCAAAATAGGAGACATGCGTTGTCCATCTTATGTTTCTAATCGAATTTGGATTTAGCTGCAATTTGTTTTGTTAGAGTGAATATTCTAACCATTTGAAAATAATGGAAGAAGAATATCAAGTTAACATAAAAACAACATCTAAAATTTCGGCAATCATACCAACAAATTAGAGCAGGTGACAGTGCAGAAAATGCTGTCAAAGCGTATAAGGGTATGATTATTTAAGGGAAATTAGGTATAGGGTAAATGTAAATAGATGATAGTTTTATGAATTTTTCTAAAAAGATATTGAGACAGATCAATTGAATAATAAATATATATTTTTCTGAATTTTATATTTAAATAATGAATATAGAAATTGTATTTATGCTGTTTAAGGAATAAAAAGCCTTCCGGAGAAGGCTTTTTATTGACAAGTCCTTACTCAGCTTTTTCTCGTGCAATGGCACGGTAGCCGATGTCACTGCGGTATTGCATACCTGTAAAGGTGACTTGACCACAGACTTCTAATGCATTGATTTGTGCTTCAAGTACAGTATCACCTAATGCCGTTACGCAAAGTACGCGACCGCCTGCAGTAATGACATGACCATCTGCACTCATTGCAGTACCAGCATGGAAAATCTTGGTGTCTTCTGGAGATTGCCCTAAACCTGAAATCACATCGCCTTTGCGCACAGTTTCAGGATAGCCTTCAGCTGCAAGTACGATACCGATCGATTTACGTTCATCCCATTCAGCTTCGCTTGGTAAGTTACCGTCGATACCAGCTTCAACCAAATCGACCAATGATGATTTTAAACGCATCATGATTGGTTGGGTTTCAGGATCGCCAAAACGGCAATTGAACTCGATCACACGTGGTTGACCTTGTTCATCAATCATTAAGCCCGCGTACAGGAAACCAGTATAAACATGACCATCTGCTGCCATACCATCTACAGTCGGGCGCATCACTTCGTTCATTACACGTTCAAAGACTTCTGCAGTCACCACTGGCGTAGGAGAGTAAGCCCCCATACCACCTGTGTTTGGACCTTCATCACCTTCGAAAATACGTTTGTGATCTTGTGAAGTTGCCATTGGCAAAATGTTGTTGCCATCGATCATGCAAATGAAGCTGGCTTCTTCACCAGCAAGGAATTGCTCAATCACCACGCGTGAACCAGCATCACCAAATTTGTTGCCTGCAAGCATATCGTCGATGGCAGCAAATGCTTCTTCGTTGCTCATTGCCACGATCACGCCTTTACCTGCAGCCAGACCATCTGCCTTAATCACGATTGGTGCGCCATTTTGTTCAACATAGGCTTTTGCTGCATCAACTTCTGTAAATACGTCGTAAAAAGCTGTTGGGATGTTATGACGCTTCAAGAAGTGTTTGGCAAATGCTTTAGAGCCTTCCAACTGTGCCGCATACTGCGTTGGGCCCCAGATTTTTAAACCTGCTTCACGAGCAGCATCAACTACACCATTTACTAATGGTGCTTCTGGACCCACAATGACTAAAGCAACATCATTTGCCTTAGCAAATTCAATAATCGCTGGATTGTCTAAAATATCGAGGTCAACGTTTTGACATTTGTCTTCAGTTGCTGTCCCTGCATTACCCGGTGCAACGAATACTTGAGTGACTTTTGCATCTTGTGCGATTTTCCATGCAAGTGCATGTTCACGGCCACCGCTACCCAAAACTAAAATATTCATTATTAAGTTATTTCCTTTTTCCGTATTTAAGAATATACCTGTTCAGAATAAAAAAGTCCCTCTTAACCTCTCCCTTGCGGAACTACAATCGTTCCCCATCTCCTAAGAGGAGAGGGAACCCATATTGATATTGGTGTAGTCTCCCTCCTTTTAGGAGGGAGATTTAGAGGGAGGTAAATAAGACGGAATTTTTAAAGTAGTATTAATGACGGAAGTGACGCATGCCTGTGAAGACCATTGCAATACCAGCTTCGTCTGCAGCAGCAATTGTTTCTTCATCACGCATTGAACCACCCGGCTGGATAATGCATTTAATGCCGGCTTTGGCCGCATTATCAATACCATCACGGAATGGGAAGAATGCATCAGATGCCATAACTGCACCTTCAACCACTAAACCTGCATGTTCAGCTTTAATTGCAGCAATACGTGCTGAGTTGACACGACTCATCTGACCAGCACCGACACCAATCGTTTGACGGTTTTTCGCATACACGATTGCATTTGATTTCACGTATTTTGCAACTTTCCAAGCAAAGATTAGATCATCAATCTCTTGTTCGGTTGGTGCACGCTTGGTCACAACTTTAAGATCATCCTTGGTGATCATACCTAAGTCTTGGTCTTGAACCAATAAACCGCCATTTACACGTTTATAGTCAAGTTGTGCTGCACGTGCATCAATTGCTGGAAGTTCACCACACACCAGCACACGGACATTCTTTTTCGCGCCTGTGATTTCGAGCACGCCATCGGCGATGCTTGGGGCGATAATCACTTCAACGAATTGGCGATCTACAATCGCTTGCGCAGTTGCAGTGTCTAATTCACGGTTGAATGCAATGATGCCACCAAATGCAGATTCAGGATCGGTTGCATAAGCAAGATCATAAGCTGCCTTGATACCATCTAATGAAACCGCAACGCCACAAGGGTTAGCATGTTTCACGATGACGCAAGCGGGTTTTGCAAACGATTTCACACATTCAAGTGCCGCATCGGTATCTGCAATATTATTATAAGAAAGCTCTTTACCTTGTAATTGCTTCGCAGTTGAAACCGACGCTTCTTTGGCATTGGCTTCTATATAGAATGCTGCGTTTTGGTGTGGATTTTCACCATAACGTAAATCTTGTGCTTTATTCAGTTGAGTATTGAAGGTGCGCGGGAATAAATCAGCTTCGCCTTCAGTTTTGCCAACACGCGCACCTAAATAAGATGCGATCATACCATCGTATTGTGCTGTATGCTCAAACGCTTTTACCGCCAAGTCAAAACGTGTTTCATAAGACAATGCACCATTGGCTTTTAATTCAGCGATGACTGAATCATAGTCAGTGGCATTCACGATAATACCGACTGAAGCATGGTTTTTTGCAGCCGCACGAACCATTGTTGGACCACCGATGTCGATATTTTCGATGGCATCGGCAAGTGAACAGTTCGGTTTTGCAACTGTCGCTGCAAAAGGGTAGAGGTTAACAATAACAAGATCGATAGGATCAATATTGTGTTCTTGCATCACTGCTTCGTCCAGACCACGACGCGCTAAGATGCCTCCATGAATTTTAGGATGCAGTGTTTTGACACGACCATCCATCATTTCAGGAAAACCTGTATGTTCAGAAACCTCTACTACGGCGATATTGTTGTCTTTAAGCAACTTATATGTACCGCCCGTAGATAAAATTTCTACCCCTAGAGCTGCAAGATTTTGAGCAAATTCAACGATTCCAGTTTTATCGGAAACAGAGATTAAAGCACGTTTGATAGTCATGATTTTAGTCAACAGTTTGAAGTCTACAGATTGAAAATAAAAGGCAAAAAAAATGCCCACGAGAACGTGAGCATTTTATCAATTATTCACTCATTAAACCGTGAGCTTTTAACTTTTTGCGTAAAGTTCCGCGGTTAAGGCCTAAAATCTCAGCGGCACGTGTTTGATTACCGCGAGTATATTCTAAGACCACAGATAAAAGAGGTTTCTCCATTTCTGCTAAAACCATGTCATAAACTTGAGATGGTTGCTCACCTTGCAATTGTGCAAAATAATGACGAACTGCGCGATCTACATGGATGCGAAGAGCGACATCAGATTGAGCCGTAAAAATAGGAGATTTGCTATTCATGCGTTTTAATCCGAAAAATCAAAATATCACTTGGGTAAAGTGATATAAATGTGGTCTAAATTACTGAGTCCTGTTTTAGATCCTAAAACAGTGACTCTAAAACAATGGGACTATTAGCTTGCCACAAATCCTCGAATTGTGTAAAAAATAAGCGTAACAATAGTTAAATATTTGTTACTGCCTACTTTTAAAAACAAAAAAACCAACAATGCGCTTATGGGATAGAAGCACAGTTCGTTTAACGATTTTATTGTCTGTAAATTACGAGGTGTAAGTAGGTCAAAGCATTCGTGGCGCGTATCATACCACTGTCAGCGAAAAAGTGAGCAAATTAACTGCACTTTTTTTTGTTTTTTTGTCACTTTTTTGATCTTTTAGGGCTGTACAAATTCTAAACTATAGTCATTGAAGCTATTTTTGCTTTTGGGAACCGTAAATTCGAAGCGAAATGGGCTATTTGATGGAATACGTTGAATGGTTTTTAAACTGTCTACCAAATAGTCTTGCGGTTTTAAGACGACATTAAAAACAGCATCATCATTCTGTTTGAGCATCACCTTTATAGCAGGCAGCATGACACTGTTCTCGTGATGATTTAAAAGTACACCTGAAAAAACTGTACTATCTTTTTCTGCACGCTTTAATTTTACTTTTTCAAAGCTGAGATACTTATATTGGTCATTGGTGGTTTTACACGAGAAAATGCCGCAAGCATAGTTAAAGATTTGATTGAGAGCAGGGCTCTCATGCATCAGTTTTGGGTTGAACCATAAAATCTGAAAAGCAAACACCAAAATCAAGGCAATATTACCAATGCCCCAAAGCGTGTAATACATCCAGCCATGTTGTTTGTCGTTATTTTCATGATCAATCAGCAAGCTATCTTCTGATAGATTTAGATTGGGTAATGCGGTGACAGGTTCTGTATTGAAGTAATTCAGGTTGTTGAGATAGGTCAGTAAATCAATGTTTGAGTTTTCAATTTTCTGATCAAAGATGCTCAAAATCTGCATTTGTTTTTCTGCAAACGAGCTGTCAGGTTGAATCGAAGAAAAAAGAGAGCGATTGACAGGTGTCGGTATCGCTTCATTATCTGTTTCTAATAAGTTGGTTAATGCGTTAAAGTTGATGACGCATTTTGGACAACAAACCATGCCCTGTGCAACACTGAGTTGTGAAAGGGTCACTTTGTACACAGTTGAACATTTAGGGCAGCGGGTTTGTTTTTCACTCATAAGTAACAATGTTCTCAAATTGTTGTTTTACGTTTTCCTGAAATGCGACACCAGTTTTCTTCACGCTTTTCAATCTCTAATATATCAAAAAATTGTGAGTAAACACTAGAAACATCAGCAACTTGCTCTTCGATTACACCAGCAAGTGCGAACTCACCCTCATTTTTCAATAAAGTTGAGAATTCAGGCGCAAGAGCCATCAAAGGTGCCGCCAAGATATTTGCGACAAGGACATCTGCTTGTTGTGGTTTGAATTCTTGATCAAACTCTTCTGGTAATCCTACATAAAGGCGATCGAGTACACCATTCAATTCTGCGTTTTGTTTTGTAGCAAGGACGGCCTGAGGGTCGATATCTGTCGAATATACTTTTTTAGCACCGAGTAACAAGGCAGCGACACCGAGAATTCCTGAACCACAACCATAATCAATCACAACTTTATCTTTAACGTCAGTTTTACCCAGCCATTGAAGGCAAAGGAAGGTGCTGGCATGATTTCCTGTACCAAACGCCAGACCAGGGTCAAGCTTGATGTTGGTTGCATCTGCTTCAGGAGGTTCTAGCCATTCTGGTACGATCCAGTATTTTTCACCAATTTGAATTGGTTCATAATAGTCCATCCAGGCGCGTTCCCAGACTTGGTTTTCCAGATATTCATGGCGCATAGGCACATCAGGAAGTTGTACTTTTAAAAAGGCTTCTAAAGTATCAACATCAATTGGATCACTTTCTTCTTGTTGGTAAATACCTGTAACGATGACCTTATTCCAAAGTGGGGTTTCACCTGGTAATGGCTCAAGCAAGGCCTGGTCTTCTGCATCATCTAAAGTAACACTGACAGCACCTAGTGATAGGAGTAATGTTTCGGTCAGTTCAACTTGATTTTGATCAACAGTAATATGAATTTGTAGCCAGTTCACAGGAAAACCTAAATAAATGTATTTGTGGGTATTGTAATGGATTCGGGTCGATTAAAGGGATTATAAAATAGACAGATTACAATTTTAAGATGAAATATTGTGGACACATGCACGCTATTATATTGTTTTTATATTTTATGGAAAAGAAAAGAAGGTCTTCACGACCTTCTTTTATAGTTCGTATCAAGAAAACATATCGTTGTGTGGCCAAATAAGGCAGGACTTACTGACTAACGGGACGAGGTGCCGATTGTGTTTCTGAGATACGGCTTTGTGTATCTACTGCGGCATTTGAAGCAGGCATTGGTGGCTGGAATACTAATTTACCTGCTGCATTGGGCTCGCATGACCCATTGAAAACAACGCCTTTATATGCAAATGACACAGGTGTACCTTGTTTTTTACCTTTACAAACCTGTTCATATTTTTTTGCCTGCTGGTCTTGGGTTGCCTTAGTCCCTGCATGTGCAGCTACGCTAAAACAAAGACTACAAATAAGAGATGACAATAAAAGCTTGGTGTTCATATCATTTTCCTAAAGTATTTGTTATTCACTATTAGGATAAAAAATTGACCAAATAAAACAGTGGTGTTCCAGTTAATAGTGATGAATGGCTGTGTGGAGTCTAAGAGAAAAATGCAACATAAGGTTTCTTTTTGTATATTTTGTAGTCAGAACAGTCGCTTGTAATCAATAACAATCTTGACTGTTTTTTCCAAATTAATTGAAAACTCCTGTATAATGCTCTGTCATTTTTTGAATACACATTTACCACTATGCACTATCCTAAAGTTTACGACGTTATCGTAATTGGCGGCGGACACGCAGGTACGGAAGCAGCGCTTGCTGCGGCACGTATGGGAAGACAAACATTATTGTTAACGCATAATATTGAAACTTTGGGGCAGATGAGCTGTAACCCAGCGATTGGTGGTATTGGTAAATCACATCTTGTCCGTGAAATCGATGCACTTGGCGGTGCTATGGCACTTGCAGCGGATAAAGGCGGTATTCAATTCCGTATTCTAAATTCCCGTAAAGGGGCGGCTGTGCGTGCAACACGTGCCCAAGCCGACCGTGTTCGTTATAAAGCTGCGATTCGCGATACGCTAGAAAATCAGGCCAATCTGGACATCTTCCAACAAGCCGCCGATGACCTCATTGTTGAAGGCGATACCGTTAAGGGTGTTGTGACGCAAATGGGGATTCGTTTCGACACTAAAACAGTGGTGTTGACGACAGGTACGTTCTTGGGTGGAGTGATCCATGTTGGTTTACAAAACTCTAGTGGTGGCCGTGCAGGCGATCCACCATCGATTGCTTTGGCGCACCGTTTGCGCGAGCTTAAACTTCCTGTTGGGCGCTTAAAGACCGGGACACCACCACGTATTGATGCTCGTACTGTCGACTTTTCGGTGATGACCCCTCAACCGGGTGATTTCCCATCTCCTGTCATGTCATTTATGGGTGATGCGTCAATGCACCCTGAGCAAGTGAATTGCTATATCACGCATACCAGTGAAAAAACCCATGAAATTATTCGTGGCGGACTTGATCGTTCACCAATGTATACTGGTGTGATCGAAGGTGTAGGGCCACGCTATTGCCCATCGATTGAAGATAAGATTCATCGTTTTGCTGATAAAGATTCACATCAAGTGTTCTTGGAACCAGAAGGTTTGGATACGCATGAACTATATCCAAACGGGATTTCGACCTCTTTGCCATTTGACGTACAGTTCAATTTGGTTCGTTCGATCCGTGGTATGGAAAATGCACATATCTTGCGTCCAGGCTATGCAATTGAATATGACTATTTTAATCCACAGGCATTGAAATTCACACTTGAAACCAAGGCGATTCAAAATCTGTACTTTGCTGGTCAAATCAACGGGACTACCGGTTATGAGGAAGCAGGTGCACAAGGTTTGCTTGCGGGCTTAAACGCGGCACGCCGTGCGTGGGAACAAGAAGAATGGACACCAAAACGTGATCAAGCTTATATGGGTGTATTGGTTGATGACCTTATTACTTTAGGGACAAAAGAACCGTACCGTATGTTCACCTCACGTGCGGAATACCGTTTGATGTTGCGTGAAGACAATGCTGATCAGCGTTTAACGTCTATTGGTCGTGAACTGGGTCTGGTTGATGATGAGCGTTGGGCTGCTTATAGCGAAAAAATGGAAGCAGTTGAGCGTGAAACCTCTCGCTTACAACATCTATGGGCTGCACCAAACAATCCAATGGGGAAAAAGTTCATTGAAATGACAGGTGCTGATCTTAGTAAAGAATGTAGTGCGATCGATTTATTAAAACGCCCAAATATCAACTTTGCTCAAATTGCCGAATTAACGGGTTCAGACGTGTCTGAACATGTGGGTGAGCAAATTGAAATTGCAGTGAAATACCAAGGTTATATTAATCGTCAACATGAAGATGTTGCACAATTAAAGCGCCTTGAAGAAACCAAAATTCCAGCTGATTTTGAATATGAGGGTATTTCAGGTTTATCACGTGAAATTACCTTAAAATTGAAAACAGTTCGTCCAGAAACACTGGCGCAGGCAAGCCGTATTCCGGGTGTAACACCAGCAGCTGTACAGTTACTGATGATTACGATGCGTAAAAATAATATGGCAAAGAAGTCAGCTTAATTTTGTTTTAAACTTGTTGACATCAATATTAAAAAACACCCTTTATCATAAGGGTGTTTTTTTCTTGTATATATCATTGGGTCGGCTGTATTGATCGTAGGGGATAGGTAAATGAACAATTGGGTTATTTTATTCATTGCTATTACTGCGGAAGTGATTGCAACATCAGCCTTAAAAAGCAGTGAGGGTTTTACCAAACCACTTGCTTCAATTGTTGTCGTGGTGGGCTATATCATCGCATTTTATTGTTTGTCATTAACATTGAAAACCATTCCAGTGGGTGTTGCTTATGCGATCTGGTCTGGGGTGGGTATCGTTTTGATTACTACTGTTGCGTGGTTTGTATTTGATCAAAAACTAGATGTTTGGGGCATTATTGGTATTGTGTTGATTATGAGTGGCGTATTGATCTTAAATTTATTGTCTAAAACGAGTTCGCATTAGACCCTAATTTACATGGAATTTTAATTTTCTTTACTCAATTCCCCTCAGCCAGAATCTTAAATTTTTTGAACAGGATGAGGCTTGAGGCTATTCAATTAGCTTATTTAAAAATTGAGCTTTGATAAAAATATATGTTAATTTTATTAAACAATATTAAGAAAAGGATCAAAATAAATGCAGCTTGGTAATCAGAAAATGCCGAACTATTCTTTTTTAGTAGATATGTATGCCGATTCATATTTTCCTAATGATTTAGTCAAGAAAGGTGAGCGAATCCTAATTTCACTATGTCAGCAGATTGAGCTAACGCAACCTAAGACATTAGCTGAGCTATATAAGCTAACGCATGCGGCCACTGAGCAATTTAATGAATTACAAGAAGAGTTTTGGGAGCAGGAGAGTGAAATAGAAACGGCTGCCAGAGAGGCTATTGGTCATGACTTTGATGTTATTGCTGCTGCCTATGGTTTTGAGAATGCTGATAAAGAGGAAATTATTGCAACTCGAGATTGGTAAAGTTGAATAAAACAAGAGAAAAACCGAGTGATTGAGATACTCGGTTTTTTTTACTCCGCGAACTATCTACAAGCTAACTTCAATCCCATGTTTTAAATTTTGTTGATCAAATTGCGTATTGGCATCAATTTGAGCATACGCTTTAGGCAATAAGCGGCGAGCAGCACGGTTCACCCTTTGCTCTAACCACTTTGGCATGTTGATTGCCAATGGATTGGTTTCTGTCTCTGACGCATCCGTCATCACTCGCGTTCCCATAATATAATCAAACCATGGCTTAGTCACACACCAGTTGGCGTTTTGGTTGCTGGTCATGTGATGATCGTAGTGCCAAGGGATTCTTTTTTTCGCATACTCTGGATCTAGGTGTGATTTGGCATGCACCTTCCAATAATTCCAGATACCATAGTACAACCCTGCGGTAAAGAATGGTGCAACAGGCAGAAAAATCGTAGATGCAGCAGCCAAGCCGATAAGTGCTGATTTTTCATTATACATTTCCGAGTTTTTAAACATCGATTCGGCATAACCTTCATCATAAAAGCGATTTAAACGAGCACGTTTATGGTGAGCAATATGGGTAAAGAATGGACTATTTCTATTTTTGCTTGGAAATTCATGTAACCATACTTTGTGAAAATACCATTCCATACCATTAGCAATAAAAATACCGACTGGAAAACCGATCATGAGAGATTACCTTGTAATACATGGTTCGGATTTTAAGACGGTTTGAAGGAATTATTTTGACCCATCTGGCAGCTTTTATCAGCCTGTTAAATCAATTCAAACTTGTTTGCGTTGACGATACGCCGTAGGTGTTTCACCAGTCCAGCGTTTAAATGCTCTGGAAAATGCTGATGGTTCAGAAAAGCCAGTGAGATAAACAATCTGGTCGATGCTTTCTTCGGTTTGAGAAAGTAATCGTCGTGCCAGACGTTCCCGATAATGCGCGATGACTTTTTCATAGCTGGTATTTAACAGTTGTAAATCAGCCCTTAAACTACGCCCACTGCGTCCTAAATACTCAGCAATGATGTTCTGATCAAATTCACCAGATTCTAGTAAACCACTGGCCAAGATTTTTTCGATTTCGTTTATAAGCTGGTGTTTGTTTAGTAACTCAAGCTGTGCGGCAGCATGGTGTTCATGTACTTTTAACAGTTCAGGTTCATGTGCAGCAGAGGGGGTTGCTAATTGACTCTGATCAAAGCAAATGTAGCCATTACTTTGGCCGAGCCTGACTGGACATCCCCATACTTTTTGATATTCCTCTTGATGCGCACCATCAGGGTAAGGTAGACCAATTTCAGTGGGTGTAAAAGTTCCTTCGCTGATGTATTTAAAAAAATTGAGTAAAATCCCAATCGCACATTCCAAGTAATGCCGTACAGGGTGATTGAGACCTGAGATCGTCGCTGTTGTTTCGCTAATGAGGTCGAGTTGGAAGGACATCGCGTCGGTAAGTAAGGCTTGATAACGGATGGTACGTTTTAAACCTTCACCAAACGTGGGGCTGCTCAAAAAAAGATATTCAATCACTTGTCCGCGAAATGGTGGAATATTCGCACCAATATGTAAGCCAATATCAGAGTCTTGACTGATCTGTTGCGCTGCTTGCCAAAAACGCTGTTGGGTGGCGTTGTCCCGTCGAACAAATTTATCAGGGGGCTGATCAGGTAAATGAACACGAGCAAAAATAGCGGCGGCATCCAGATCCATTTTTTGCATGGTTTGATAGACCATCCATAAAAAGATACCTGCATCACTGGTTTTTCTTGAAGTCATAAAACAGGATAAAGATGTGTTTTGAAATAATATACGCTGTTCTTTTTAATATAGAAATAGAGCGAGTTTAAATTCGAGCAAGGAAGGTACTTATGTGAAGATAAATACTTTGTTAATTATGCTTACTCAGTCATTTCAACAGTGTTATCAAAGTGTCGTGTATGAGCCTTAGAGGCAATCGGATTTAGCTAAAACCAATGTTTTAATCTTGCTGGCTTTTTCAAAATGGTCCAGTCGATGTTCCATGATCCACCAGTGGGCAGCTTCCATCAGACGTTCAGGATCATCATTTTTATTGGCGAAAAATGCATAAAAAGAAAGCCCGACGTTTTCGCCTTTTTTTGCTATTTTTTCATCGCAGACTTCGATGATTTTGGCTTTTAATTCAGCTCTCATATTGCTCTAGATTCTGAAGGATAAATTTGGCAGAAGAGCGTAACATTTTTAATACAAGTGATTGTTATCATTTGGTTTAAGCGTTCCGCTGGAATTAAAAAAGCCAGTGTGGATCAGCTGGCTTTAAGTATTTGAATCATTTTAAGAGAGTTGGCTTAAAACTTTTTCTCTAAGGTCAACTGGAAGGACGGAATACTCTCATTGATTCGCGCTTGATAGAGGCTACCATCGACTTGGTTGGTTAAGCGCTCTTTATAGTGAGTACTTAATAGGTTATTGAGATTGAGGCTGGCTGCCCAGCCATGAGTAAAACGTTTGGTTGCACTGAGGTCTAAACTGAAACGCTGATTGGTGGTTCTATCATAGGGCTGACCATCCAAAGCTCGCGTAAATTCAGGGGTATAACTGACATTCATACTGGATGATAGTTGCCATGGCTTATAGCTATAGGATAAGCCTGCACTGGTATTATAAGGTGCTACATCGCTGACCAGACGCTCATTATGCTGCCCATCTTCAATTTTGGCGCGAATCGTCGATAGTTGTCCATTAAGCATAAATGAATGCCCAGTTTCGGTTTGTTTTAGCGCATAGCGTCCAGAGAGTTCAACCCCATAAGTCGTGGCCTGATCTTGGTTTTGTGGTCGTTCCACAAAACGTGTACCTTCCAGTGCGATGACTTTCTCGATGTAATCTTTAATTTCACGATGATACGCGGTTAGGCTGATACCACCACTGGCGGAGTCATAGGCAAGGGTTGATTCGGCTGCACGAATTTTTTCTGGTCTTAGATTTGGATTACCACCACGATCAGGATTATTCAGGCTACCTGCATCACTATCGGTTGAGACAGTAACATTCGGGACAAGCCGATCTGTATTGGGGCTTTTAAATGCTTGGCTTAAGTTGGTCTGAATTGACCATTGTTCAGTCAGGTCAAAACGGTATGCCAAAACAGGACTGAGATGCTGATCTTGATAATCGACCAAGCCAGAACGGTTGAGCCATTCTTGACGGGCCCCTAAAGTCAAGGTTTGACGCTCGGTGAAACGCCAACTGCCTTCAGCATAAACAGCATAACGTTGCTCATCTAGGCTTTTACTGACATTGCTGTCCAGTTCATTACTACGGGTATCAAAACCAAATTTGACTTGGCGATCTTTATCTAACTTTCGTACACCATCATAAGCAAACCCATACTGGTTCACGGTTTCATCTGTATAGATAGTGCTGGCTATAGAGCGAGTCCGTTGTGTCTCCGTTTGACGCTCGACAGAGAGTCGAATCTTATCACTCAGGTCTTTATCTTTACGTTCATAACGGGTGTTTAAACGAATACTATCATTCTTGTCATCCTGAGTTTGATTGGCCGAATAGCCATCCATTTTGATATTGCGATAGAACAATTCTGCAATCAGTTTTTGTTGGTCATCCAGATCATATTGCAAACGGGGAGAGAACATTTGCATGGTACGGTTAATGGTACGAAGTTGCTCACGCGTTCCTGCTGCCGTTTCTGTCTTGGTGACCGAGGTGTTATCCATCCACATTTGATTGGCTGAAACACTGTATGACCACTGGTTTTCACGCCCATCCGCTTGAATGTTAATTTGTTTGCGTTCAGCTTGTTGTTCACCGCTATCACGTAAACCATAGCCTATTTTTACTGTGCCGTTTAAACGGGTATCTAGCGGTTCTTTCAAAATAATATTGATCACGGCAGAGGAGGCGACCGAAGCCTGTGCGACACTCGGCTGTTTGATGACTTCGATTCGTTCGATCATTTCCGGAGTGATGGTATCAATGACAGACATACCACCACGTGGGCCACCTTGAACAGGTTCGCCGTTGACTAAAAAAGTGGGCGCGCCACCACCACGAAAGCGCATTCCCGAAGCGCCACTGCCACCGCGAGGACCTTGTCCAAAAGCGGGAATCTGAAAGCCAGCAGCGCGTCGTAATGCATCCATAACTGATTGATCCCCATATTGAAGCATTTCTTCACGGGTAATAACCGTTTTAGGTACGGCACTAATGTCATCATCTTTTACTTTTTTAGGCTCTGCTGAAGCTTTGAATGAAAGTGTTGGCAAAACTTGTGTATTTGATTCTGAGGGGGTGGAAGAGGGAGCCTCAGGCTGAGGCTCAGATGCAAAAATTGAAGCACTGATACTCAATAACGCTGTACTCAGCACACTGAGCTTTCCACAATAAACAGAATATTTCATTCTAAAACCCCAAAAAAAGATCAAATTATTTTGGCTGTAGCCTAATGTAAAATTGTGTAGAAAAATGGAATTTATAAGGACTAACTCAAAGATTTAAAAAATATTTTTAGAATTTTTCAGAAGACTAAAAAGCAAGCCTTTATTTTAAATGAAGAATAAATGGCCTGTTTAGTTAAAATTTAATGTAAAAAATGATGAAAATGAGAATGATTTTTATTAAAATTGTAATTGTTTTTTATTTTTAATCTTTTTTAATTTTTGTCTGAATTTTTGAGAATTTTATGCGTTATTTTTATCCAACTTTGATGGGCAAGCCTGCTTTTAAATTTAGCTTGCTTAGCTTGATGCTCCTCCAGGCCCAATATGCTGCTGCAAATGAGGCCACGTCATCAACTGCCGTGATGCCAACCATTAAAATTGAAGCAATGAGTGAGCTTGATCCGATCAAAAGCTATATCGATTATGATCAGGCAAGTGTCACCCGTAATGGCCTCAAGAAAAAAGACATTCCGCAAACCATCGATACGATCGATGTGCAAAAATATAAAATTTATGGGTCTAATGATCTGAGTGTCATGCTACAGGGGACGCCAGGGGTATCAACCAGTTATGACATGCGTGGTGATGGAATTAATCTAAGAGGCTTTAATGCGGATAGTGGCGATATTTATCGTGATGGTATCCGTGAAAGTGGTCAGGTTCGCCGTAGTACTGCAAATATTGAACGTATTGAAATATTAAAAGGCCCTGCATCTGTACTTTATGGCCGTAGTTCAGGTGGTGGAGTCATCAATATGGTTAGTAAGTTCGCCAATTTTGATTCAAAAAGCTCAGTGGGGATTTATGCTGGTTCATATGATAACTATGGAACAACAGTTGATTTAAACCAAGTGCTCACAGATAACGTTGCTGTTCGCTTAACTGGCGAATATGGAGAGTCGAATAGCTTCCGTTCGGGTATCGAAAATAAGATTGAGATGCTTTCACCAAGTTTTACCTATAAAAATGATGAAGGTCTAACTTGGACCATGCAGTATACCTACGACAAATTGCATCGCGTGCCAGATCGTGGCCCCTCTTATACGGCACTTCCAAAAGGAACTTCGATTAAAACAGGTTTTGCTCAAGACGGCGACTATGTGAATGATGTTTTACAAGTTGCACGTTCTGACCTGAATTACGAGTTTGCACCCAACTGGAATTTTCATTGGGCACTCAGTTATCGCCAAGCAGAGCAAAACTTTGACCACTTCTATGCGGGTGGTTTATGTAAGACAGACGGTACAGCAATAACAAATGCGGGTACATGCAAAGGCCATGTTGGTGATATTTCGCAAATTTATTATTGGCAGAAAACTGATAATAAAACCACCAGCAATACTTTTGATATTCGTGGCGAATTTGGTACAGGCCGTATTAAGCATAATCTATTGGTCGGTGCAGACTGGACTTATGAACAGCGGGAACCACTTTTAGCCAATAAGAAAGATGGTGCTGCTATTTATGGTTATGTTAATCCGCTAACAGGTGAAAGAAGTAGTTCAAGAGGTTCTGGCAACTTAATCTTAAATACACATAATTATAATCAAGGCGAAGGTTATGGCGTGTTTATTCAAGACCTTATCAGTTTTAATGATTATTTTAAAATGATGTTGGGCGGTCGTTATGACTACTATCAGTCTGAAACAACCAATCGTTTAAAATCAAGTGAAGCTCTGGATTATCATCGTAGTATTGAGGGTGAAAGTTTTAGCCCAAATATCGGTTTTATTTGGCAACCCGTAGAGAGTCAGAGTTTTTATGCATCTTATAGCAAGAGCTTTGCGCCATTTGGTGGGAGAGTAGGAGTAAATGTTGTCTCTGCAAATACAGATGTAGATACATTTGATGCGAAACCACAATACAATGAGCAATATGAGGTGGGTGTAAAAAGTGATTGGCTAAATGATCGTTTAAATACCCAGTTTTCTGTGTTTGACATTCGTAAGAACAATATCCGCTATCAACCAAATCCTGACAATATGCCAAATGAATGGGCTGTGGGTGGTCAGCATCAATCTAAGGGGATTGAATTTAGCTTTATTGGACGTGCTTTAGACAATCTTTTTGTGCGTGGTGGTTATAGCTATATGGATACCGAGGTTACTAAAGATCCTAAACAGCAAAATGTTGGGAAAGAATTAAATAACACACCTCGTCATACAGGGAATCTTTTTGTTCGTTATCTTCCAATCGATAAAGTTTATGGTGAGGTGGGAGCAACCTATGTTGGAGATGCCAAAATCTATCCAAATGGTAACTTGGATCGACAACCAACCGATTTTGCAGGTTTTACACGTTTAGATGCGGCAATTGGGTATAGCGCTAATCCTTGGAACATTACTTTAGCTGTGAATAATTTGACCAATAAAGAGTATTGGCGTTCAGAATCTATGCCAGGCACGCCACGTAACTTTTTAGTGCGTTTGAACTACCAGTTCTAAGCTAAATAGTTGTTGTGACGTTGAGCACTTTTCTAAGGGAAAGTGCTCTTTGTTTTTACATACTGAAAATAAACTATTTTTTCTACAAGAAAGATGTGATTTATATCTATCTTATTGAATTATATAAAATGTAATTGCTAAAAACTGGAATATTCTAATATTTGATTGAGCGAAAATTAAGCGGAAAAATTATTAAAATAGCTATATAATTGTGATGTAGTTATCATTTGTGATTTTAATATGCGTTTTTGTTCTCGTTTACCTTCTTTTTGTTAGCATTAAAGAAAACTTTATAATAGAGATAATAATAATGAAGATTAAAATTGCGATTGCTTTGGCCTTTTTTGTGTTCATTTTGGGTTATGTTGCTTATGTGGATGCCCAAGCGAAGAAACGTCAAGAGCTACTAAAAATTGTTCAAGATGCTGAAAACAGCTTGAACACAATACAACATAATCCGCATACGCATTTATCCTCATATCAGCGTAGTCATTAGTTTTGGTACGGTATATGAGACTATTCTTAACTCAATGAACCGAGATTGAGCATGAAATGCGCTTTTTTTGTATTGAGCTACTCAAGTTTTGAATAGAATCTGTTAAAATATTTGCCATTCAATAAAAAGCTGCATCTTGTTATGCGGCTTTTTACGTTTTGATATCGGAATCGGATTTATACATATTCTCTGCGTAGCAAGTGCAAAGCTGGCATATAGATTGCTTCTCGCCTTGCGTACCTTTTTGTGTACATTCAAAAAAGATTGCAAACACAAACGTATAGATTTCACATTCTACGATCTTAGATTTCAACAGGTGCTATGTTATGACAACGCCTAATGCTTCGGCTGGTTTGCTAGAACGCTTATTTAAATTGAGCGATAACAAAACCAACTTTAGAACAGAAGTTCTAGCAGGTGTAACTACATTTCTAACGATGTGTTACATCATCATTGTAAACCCACTCATTCTCTCTGAAACAGGCATGGATCATGGTGCTGTGTTTGTTGCGACCTGTTTGGCTGCAGCAATTGGGTGTTTGGTCATGGGGATTATTGCGAATTATCCAATCGCACTTGCACCTGGTATGGGCTTAAATGCCTATTTTACCTATTCTGTCTGTTTGGGCATGGGCGTGCCTTGGCAAACTGCATTAGCTGCTGTTTTTGTCTCAGGGATTATCTTCCTTGCGATCAGCTTCTTCAAAATTCGTGAAGCAATCGTCAATGCAATTCCAATGTCACTTAAATTTGCCATTGGTGGTGGTATTGGTTTGTTCTTGGCATTGGTTGCCTTGAAAAACTCGGGCATTATCGTGGCAAACCAAGCGACTTTGGTTGGCCTTGGCGATATTAAACAACCAACCGTATTGCTTGCTTTATTTGGTTTCCTGCTCATTGTTATGCTGCATCAGTTTAAAGTACGAGGTGCGATTATCATCAGTATCTTGGCTGTGACAGCAATTGCAACAATGATGGGATTAAATGACTTTAAAGGTGTGGTTGGGGAGATTCCTTCGATTGCACCAACATTCATGCAAATGGATTTTGAAGGTCTATTTACTGCCAGTATGGTCGGCGTGATTTTTGTATTCTTTATTGTCGATTTATTTGATAGTACGGGTACTTTGGTTGGGGTGTCGCACCGTGCAGGATTACTGCAAGATGGTAAGTTACCACGTTTGAAGAAAGCACTTTTTGCTGATTCAACCGCAATTGTTGCTGGCGCAGCATTAGGAACTTCATCAACAACGCCTTATATTGAGTCGGCTTCGGGCGTTGCCGCTGGTGGTCGTACAGGTTTAACGGCTGTGGTGGTTGCTTTCCTGTTTATTGGCTGTTTGTTCTTGGCACCTTTGGCGCAATCTGTACCTGGTTTTGCAACAGCACCTGCATTATTGTTCATTGGCGTGCTAATGATCCAAGGGATTACCAACATTGATTGGGATGATATCACTGAAGCAGTTCCAGCATTTTTAACCATCGTATTTATGCCATTTGCTTATTCAATTGCAGATGGTATTGCAATGGGCTTTATTAGCTATGCTCTAGTGAAATTGTTAACAGGCAAGGCCAAGACAGTACCGTATATGGTTTGGATCATTGCTGCGCTTTGGGTATTTAAATTTGCTGCATTTGGCGGTTAATCCAATCTTTATTATTCTTTAATAATTCTTTGCTTGAATTGCTGTTTAAGCAAAGAACCCGAAAAGGGTGTCCATATTGGTTACACCCTTTTTTCTTTAGACGTGGAGTTACTATGAATCAAATCGAGCTGATTCGTGCTTTACCCAAAGCCGAATTGCATGTGCATATTGAAGGGACATTTGAACCAGAACTGATGTTTGCTATTGCACAGCGTAATCAGATTCAGATTCCTTATCAATCTGTGGAAGAAGTGAAGCAAGCCTATAACTTCCATAATCTTCAATCATTTCTTGATATCTACTACGCTGGTGCAAACGTGCTGGTACATGAACAAGATTTTTATGATCTTGCTTGGGCATATTTCGAAAAATGTGCTGAAGATCGTGTGGTACATACCGAAATGTTCTTTGATCCGCAAACGCATACTGAGCGTGGGGTTGAGTTTGCAACCGTGTTGGCGGGGTTAAAACGTGCGTGTAAGGATGCTCAGGACAGATTAGGGATTAGTTCTCAGTTGATCATGTGTTTCTTGCGTCATTTAAGCGAAGAAAAGGCCTTTGAAACGCTTGAGCAAGCTTTGCCATTCAAAGATGACATTATTGCAATTGGTCTGGACTCAAGTGAAGTCGGGCATCCACCATCGAAATTTGAACGTGTTTTTGCCAAAGCGCGTGAGGCAGGATTCTTGATTGTGGCGCATGCCGGTGAAGAAGGCCCACCAGAATATATCTGGGAAGCGTTAGATTTGCTGAAAGTGAATCGTATTGACCATGGCGTACGTTCAGAAGAGGACGAGTGTTTGATGACACGTTTAATTGCTGAAAAAATGCCTTTGACCGTGTGTCCTTTAAGTAATTTAAAACTCTGTGTCGTAAATGATATGGCTGATCACAACATCCGTCGTTTATTGCAGAAGGGTGTGCATGTCACTGTGAACTCGGATGATCCTTCGTATTTCGGTGGTTATATGAATGATAACTTTGTTGCAATTCAGCAGGCTCTGGATTTGAGCAATGATGAATTAAAACAATTGGCAATTAATTCTTTTGAGGCTTCATTCATTTCTGATGAAGAAAAACAAAAGTGGATTGCAGAAGTGAAAAAGATCTAAATTAACAGGATAGGTGAACTATTACTTAAGGAAAGGTGAACTATTGCTTTTCTTCTTGAGAATAGTTCATTCATACCTAAAGATTTATTCATATTGAAGTACTCAGATCATTATTCGCTATTATAAGAGTAATCTGTAAATCCTTAACATAAGTTGGGATTAATAGTTTGTATCCAATCATATTGTTCTTTGCTATTGGAATGAGTGGATAAGTTCTACTGATGCCGAACTCGAATACCTATTAATTTTAGTGTAAATTTTTACTCTATTTTTAGACTAGATTTGATATGCTTGTATCAATTTAGTGAATCTTATCAAAGTTGATGAACAGAAAAATGATGGTCAAATCTTACCAGAACTTGATGAGCTAACAGCATTAGAATATTTGGTTGATGATAAGATTACTAAACGTGAATTGTTTCATGATGAATATACATTCTACCAATTGTTGAAAAGTAATCCTATGCTAGAACATGACATAGATGAACGTGTATTGATTTCTATGGCAGTAGAACTAACAGACAAGCTAAAAAAATCTATAATTCCTGATTGGCAAAATAATCAGACATATAAGGCAAGAATCATTTTAATGGTACAAATTATTTTAAAAACTATCATTACCCTGTCAGTGAAAATAATTTTATTATTGATCAAATTATAAACTTAGCGGATGTGTTTACCAATAGTTGGCAATCAAGGCTTTTTTAAAATGTCTTTATTGAATTATAAAATATTAGAAGTTTTTGAACCTAATCCATCAAGTACGACTGATTCCAGACAAGGTTCATTATCAGTATTGATCAAAAGTGATCATGAGATCGCTCAGGCACAAGTATATTCCGAAATTGTAGCAAATAGATTAGCAAATATTTTAGGGATACCTGTTGCTTTAGGCGTTCCTGCAAAACATAATTCAACCCAAGATACCATCAATTTTGTTGCTTTGATGGCTTATGAAGAGGATCGAAAGATTTATGATTTTACTTCACTAGATAATAGGAGTTATGAACAACCCAATAAATTAAAAAAGGTATAATGGCAGATATTGATCACCTTCCAGAATTACTTAAATTAATAAAATTTTATCCAAAGCAAATTTCTTACATAGCAGTTTTTGATTATTGGATTGGGAATCAGGATAGACCATTAAACTTTAAAGCTGAATTGCAGAAAGATGGACGAGGTTTGATTTTTGCTTTAGATCAAGGTTCATCGCTACTTGCTTGTAAAAGCACCATAGATGCATCATTTGAAGCATTAAAAAATACTGAATATCCTAGTATTCATCCCTTTCAAAAGTTACTTAGTCCTCTTTTTGTTGGAGAAATGATTGAACGTATTAATGGAATCCCAGATTGGGCATTAGAGTCAGCCACAATCTTTGATGAAAACATTGGAAATGTAACAATAGCTGATCAGTATGCATTGTTTGAAAGTTTAAGGTATCGAAGAAAATTTTTGCGAGAAAAATAAAAAATTTTATTTAAAAATATTTATTTACACCCTAAATATATAAATATTTTCAATGGTTATCCATTTTATAAGCCTATTGGAAGTGCTAACCACATTTATTTCCATGCAAAAATAGCTTGCAGCCCACTAACATGGACTGTCACACCGCCACTAGTGGCTTGACCACAGTGCTACATTTTGTTGACTCAGTTCGAGTGAAAATGTGATTTCAATAAAGAGATTATGTGTATTAGAATTTAATTCTATTGTTAAGAAACTCTGTGAGATGCAGCATGGTTAAACGTCTTAAAGACTTTATGACTGAAAATCGCAAGCCTCGTCCTCCTTCGATGAGTCAGGTTATGCCAATGCAATCTGGAGATGATGAAGCTTCAATGCGTGTAATGATGCATGCCGCTAATCGTGTAATAAGTAAGCATCTAGTTGAACTTAAAAAGCTTGCCTACAAATGACATCAACTTTTGTCGTTACTGCCCATGATGTAATCTTATACATGGCTCAGGCGGTAAAATGTACAGTCTAAAGCCTAGATAATATGTGTATTTAATAATTCTTCTTTTTCACATACTGTTCTTATTTTTATTAGTAAAGAAATTCAAAAACCTTATATTTCCTAATGCCTTTTTATAAATATGTTAAATTTCACATCAATATATTTTTAAATTTTAGTGTAAAAACACTTAAAATTTTTGGAGCTTATTCAGAATGTCAGCTTTAACTAATTTACTTCAATCTATCGAAAAAATTACACTTACAAATAGAGATAAAGGCACTTCATTTGAAAATTTGATGGTTCAATATTTTTTGAATGAGCCTAAATAACCCGGATCCTGCTTAAGCCGATGATTCCTTAATTTGAATTGTTGGCTTATTTTGATGGGTTAATTGATATGCGCATAGCGAGGCATAAATTCCTCCAAGAAATCCATGAATACTACGTGCTTTACTCGTCACTAAATTGTATTGCCCCTTCAATAAACTGAATAATGTTTCTATCTTATTGCGTTGTCTTAGGTGATATTCATCTGATGCACAGAGTTGAATAGCCTGCATATTCTTTCGATGATAAGTAATTAAATCAATACCTTGATCTTTCAATCTGATTTTTAATTCTTGGCTGATGTAACCTCGATCCCCGTAAAGTTTTGCTTCTATACCAGCAACCAATTGCTCAACCATTTTTATGTCAGCAACATGTCCATTCGATAAAGCAGAACAGGCAATTTCACCAAATTGATTCATCGCAATATGTAATTTACAGCCATAAAACCAGCCCATTGAGCTTCTACCACGTGATGCAATTTGGACTAATGATTTATGACGCTGAATCCGTTGATTTTTACAAACTGGCAGAGTTGTTGAATCAATCCATAAATATTGTGTAGTTTGGTCTTTCATCAGCGCCACATGTAAAGCGTGTAGGGCCAATTGGTGCATATTGATCAGATGAATCATCCTTTGATAGCAAGGCAAGTACTTAAATAAATGGCTTTTATCTTCTTTTAACCAGGTGAAAAAGGCTTTGAAATTATTGAAATGAGAGCATTTGTACCAAATGGCAATAAAGCAGATTTCTGAAATTTTGAGTTGAGCAGTTCTGATTCTTAAGGAACCACAGTTTTGTTTGAGAAACTCCCAATAAGTTGATTCAAATTTAAGAAAAAAATCATCAATTACGCAGAATAATTCGGTACTATTGAACATCAGGACTAGAGTTGTGAGTTTGGTGTGGTAACTCAACTGATGGCTCTAGTCCTCTTATTTTTCAAGTCAATTTCTTATCCGCGATTCGGGTTAAATATGCTGAACTTTACACAGAAGTTTTGTCTTATGCAGATTGGGTGGAAAAGTACGGTGAAAAATTAAATATTACGGATAAACGAGACTATGGTATTGACCTAGTTGCGGTAACGATGGATGGCGAATTTCATCCAATCCAGTGTAAAAATTACAACACTACAAAAATTCAGAAGAAAGATATTGATAGCTTTTTAGGTGGCTCTGGTAAATCCTATTTTTCATATCGTTATATCGTGGCTTCAACGGATGATTGGACTGATAACGCAAAATCATCTTTATTAGATGCACATCCCCCTGTTGCGACTATTTCCTTATTAGATTTGGAAGGCAGCTTAATTGACTGGACACAGTTTGATTTTGATCCAAATGTGAAGCCTATTTTTCGTGACAAAAAACAATTACGCAAACATCAACGTCCTGCACTTCAAGCTGTTAAACACGGCTTAGCGGCGGCTGATCGTGGCAAGCTCATTATGGCATGTGGTACGGGTAAGACTTTTACTTCTTTGCGTATTGCAGAAGAATTAGCGGGCCGTGGTAAAAATGTCTTATTCCTTGTGCCAAGCCTTGCGTTGTTGAGCCAAACACTTGATGAATGGACACAGGATACCATGATTGGTATTCGTAGCTTTGCAGTGTGTTCTGATAGTGATGTTGGTAAGAAAAAAGATGATGACAATATTGTAGTTGGGATTAGTGACTTAAAATTCCCTGCTACAACCAACCCCCAAAGTTTAGTTAAGGCATTTAAGGCAAGAGATTTATTTAAACCGAATGAAGCCAATGAGGACATGAATGTTGTGTTCTCAACCTATCATTCCATTGATGTCATTGCAGAAGCTCAAAAAGCAGGATTCCCTGAATTTGATTTAATTATTTGTGATGAAGCACACCGTACCACAGGTGCAACTTTTGAGGGAGATGATGAATCCAAGTTTGTGCGGATTCACGATAATAGCTATGTACAAGGTAAGAAGCGTCTATACATGACCGCTACACCTCGTATTTATGGAGATACCGCTAAAGAAACAGAGGGTGTGACCCTTTGCTCTATGGATGATAAATCACTGTATGGTGATGATTTATATGTCATCACATTCTCACAAGCAGTAAAAATGGACATTTTATGTGACTACAAGGTAATTGTACTTGCTGTTGAAGAAAGTCATATTAATCGTCAATTACAGAGCTTATTAAAAGCTGAAAATAACTCTCTAAAAGTTGATGATGCTGCAAAAATTGTTGGCTGTTGGAAAGCACTAGCTAAACAAGGTTTATATAATCCAGATGGTACAGTTGCAAAGCCAATGGAACGTGCAGTTGCTTTCTGTCAGGTCATTGAAAAAGAATACAAAGGTAAAAAACATAAGGTAAGTTCAAAACAAATTACTGAAATGTTTAGTGCTGTTGTTGAAGCCTACCAACAAGCAGAAATGGATCATTTGTACAGAACAGAAGAAGACCCATACATTGACCTATCATTGAAATTGAACTGCCAAGTAAAACATGTTGATGGTGGAATGAATGCAACAGAAAAGAAAGAAAAAATCACTTGGTTAAAAGAACAAGCACCTGAAAACACATGCCGTATTTTATCAAATGTACGCTGTTTATCAGAAGGTGTTGATGTTCCATCACTTGATGCAGTGCTTTTCCTTACACCTCGTAACTCTCAGGTAGATGTCGTTCAGTCTGTGGGTCGTGTCATGCGTAAAGCTCCAAACAAAGAGTTGGGCTATGTAATTTTACCTGTCGTTATCCCTGCGGGTGTAGAGCCTGAACAAGCATTAAATAATAACGAAGCCTATCGTGTAGTGTGGCAAGTATTAAATGCCCTACGAGCGCATGATGACCGCTTTGATGCCATGATTAACAAACTTGAGTTTAATGGCAAAGATGTATCTCGTATGGAAGTCATTGCGGTTGCTGATAAGGTTGTTAAAAAGGCTAAAAAAGCCAAACCCAAAGGTGATGAAGGTGAAACAAACACAACAGGTTTAAGTGAAGGTAAAAAACGAAGGGGTACAGCACAAGCCAGAGGCGGTTCGTCTATTGGAACAGCCGCAACTCCAATACCAGTTCAAGAGGAAATGGTATTTGAAGTCGGCGAGATTGAACGTGCTTTATATGCCAAGATCGTAAAAAAATGCGGTAATCGCCATCATTGGGAAGATTGGGCAAGTGATGTCGCAAAAATTGCCAAAACACATATTGACCGTATTCAAGCCATTCTTGAGAATCCTGCTAATACAAATGAAATTGCAGCATTTAATGAATTTGCTCATGAATTACGAGATGATTTGAATAACAGCGTATCTGATGCTGAAATCATTGAAATGTTGGCACAGCATTTAATTACTAAACCTGTATTTGATGCACTCTTTAAAGACCATAGCTTTGCTGAACACAACCCAATGAGCTTTGCAATGCAAAAGGTACTTGATGCCCTTAATGAGCATCACTTAGAGAAAGAAGCGGATACTCTTAATTCCTTCTATGAATCAGTCCGTATGCGAGCAGAAGGCATTAATACTGCCGAAGGTAAGCAAAGCATTATTTTAACGCTATACGATTCATTCTTTAAAAATGCTTTCCCACGCATGACTGAAAAACTAGGGATTGTTTATACCCCTGTTGAAGTCGTAGATTTTATTATTCATAGTGTGAATGACGTACTCAAAAGTGAGTTTGGTAAAACCTTTGCTGATGACAATGTACATGTACTTGATCCATTTACGGGTACAGGTACGTTTATCAACCGTTTGCTTCAATCAGGTTTAATCCCTGCTGATCGTTTAACGTATAAGTATAAGAATGAAATTCATGCCAATGAGATTGTTTTATTGGCGTATTACATTGCTTCAATCAACATTGAAACCGTATATCACGATCAGATGAAAACAGTTAATCCCGATCTTGAATATGCACCATTCGAAGGGATTTGCTTAACCGACACCTTTGAAATGTACGAAAAAGAGGATTTAGTCAGTAAGGTTTTGGTAGATAACAGTGCAAGACGTAAACGCCAAAAAGAATTGGATATTCGGGTGATAATTGGAAATCCACCATATTCAATTGGGCAATCCAGCGCAAATGATGATAATGCCAATGTAAAATATCCTTTCCTAGATAATCGTATCGAAGAAACTTACGCAAAATATTCAAAAGCAACTTTATCCAAAGGTTTATATGATTCGTATATTCGAGCATTCAGATGGGCAAGTGATCGTATTAAAGACCGTGGTGTAATCGGATTTGTAACCAATGGTGGATTTATTGAAAAATCAGCTATGGATGGTTTTAGAAAAAGTCTAATGAATGAGTTTTCTTCTCTACATATATTTAATTTGAAGGGTGATATTAGAAAAAATATGCTCAGTAAAGGGCTTGCTCAGGAAGGGCAAAATGTTTTTGGTAGTGGAAGTATGGCTGGTATAGCTATTTCAATTCTTGTAAAGAATCCAAATTCTAAGCTGCAAGGTCAAATCTATTATCACAGCATAGGTAATGATCTCACACGGAATGAAAAATTAGAAAAAATTTCCGACCTAGTTAGTATCAATGGTATCTCAACGATTGATGGTTGGGTGACCATTACACCTGATACACATAATGATTGGGTAAACCAACGTGATGATAGTTTTAATGAATTTATTGAAATTGGAAATAAGAAAGTTAAAACAGCAATTAGTTTGTTTAATAATTTTTCACTGGGTGTAGCAACCAATCGTGATGCTTGGGTTTATCAATATTCACAACAAAAATTAGAAGCTAATGTTCATAAATTAATTGAATTTTATAATGCTGAAAACAATCGTATCCAACCACTACTAAAAGCTAATCCTAATAAGGATGTAGGTGAGTTAATCAATATTGATTCAACAAAAATTAGTTGGACTAGAGCTTTAAAAATGACCTTAAAAAGATAAAAGATTATCTTTTGAAAGAAAGTCGATTTATAGTGCTACATATAGACCATTTATCAAATCATGGATGTATTTTAATCGTAGATTAAATGAAATGGTTTTACAGATGCCTCAAATTTTTCCAACAGCAGATGCGAATAATTTAATAATTCAACTTTCAGGAATTGGAGCTAGATCAGGATTTTCAACGATAATCAGCAATAATATCTTAAGCTTAGATACAATCGAAAAAGGTCAATGCTTCCCACTCTACCTTTATGAAGAAAACACCGTAAAAGCTAATGATTCTGACTTGTTTAGCCAAGCCGATGCTCAAAACTCAGATGGTCAATATAATCGTAAAGATGCAATTAGTGATGCAGGCTTAAAGCATTTCACAGATGCTTACCCGACTGAAACGATTAGCAAGGAAGATATTTTCTACTATGTGTATGGTTTATTGCACAGTGAAGATTATCGTAGTCGTTATGCTGACAATCTTACTAAAGAATTACCTCGTATCCCTTGTGTGAACAAAGCCGAAGATTTTTGGGCGTTTTCTAAAGCGGGGCGTGACTTAGCACATTGGCATTTAAACTACGAAACTGTTGAGCCGTACAAAGCCAAATTGGACTTGGGTAATAAATCATTGAAGCATTTAGAAGATAAAGACTTCTATGTGACTAAAATGAAATTCCCGAAAAAAGACCAAAAAGATACAGTGGTTTATAACAATGCGATCACTATTCGTGGAATCCCTGTAGAGGCGTATGACTATGTGGTTAATGGTAAGTCAGCACTCGAATGGGTTATGGAGCGTCAAGGTGTTTCTACACACAAAGACAGTGGTATTGTAAACGATGCAAATGATTGGGCAATTGAAACTATGGGTGATGCTAGATACCCATTGGATTTGTTCTTGCGTGTGATTACAGTCAGCTTGGAAACAATGAAAATTGTGAGAAGTTTACCGAAGTTGGATATTTAGAAATATAAAGCCATTTAGATTTATCTAAATGGCTTTTTTACTATTTATTACAGTTGATTGTTTATTGTATGTTGCTGATATACAAATACTCTTATATATTTCAAATATCTAAATGGTCGGTTAAAACCCTACTATTGCTCACACTGTTGTAAACCATTGGTTCGCTCGACAACACAGAAATGTGCATCAGAACAGAACCATGAGGATGGACTGGCTAGTCTTATCACCGATGAGAAGAGCTATTACCATTTGAATGGATGTAACAGTCCCCTTGCTATCATTACTTGGGGGGTACTTGGCTTTTTCAAGATGGTGGGCGTGGGGCTACGGGCGGTTTGGAGAACCGATATTCTCTATATTGTCAAGTGGTTGTTTCAGTTGGTTTTGATATTTTTGTCAAAAAATTATCAGGAAAATCAGGTGGTTATGTTGGTAATTGTGGAGTTTTTCGTGTTGATTCTTGATGTTGTTTTATGTTATACTGATAGTAGCATTTCAAGAAAAAAGATGGCAATAAATTGCTCACACTGTTGTAAACCATTGGTTCGCTCGACAACACAGAAATGTGCATCAGAACAGAACCATGAGGATGGACTGGCTAGTCTTATCACCGATGAGAAGAGCTATTACCATTTGAATGGATGTGTCCCTTTTTAACCGTTGCGAGATAGCTTTACAAGGACGCAATGGAGAAGAAAGAGTTATACAATCATGTTTTTTAAAGACTTTATTAAAGAAAATTTTGATGAAAAATTTAAAATTTTCAAACAAAAAAATATTAAAAATTATGATAAAAATATCATACCAACTATGTTTCAATTAAAGAATTTGAGAATAATTTAAATGTTCAATTAGAGTCTTTAATAAAATTAATTGAAACTCAAAGCTACAGATTTCAAAAACTGTATCCTGTAATTATAGAGAATAAAAAGAATCCTAGTAAAAGCCACGTTTAATTTGCATACCAACCGTTAGAGATCGTCTAGTGCAGATGATTTTAATTGATTACATTGCCCAGAACTTAAAACATGAGTTAGCTGTACTTAAATCTAACGATTTTTCTGTTTCAGGTGTAGGTATATTTCGAGCAAGACAAAAGGCAAAAGATTTAAGAAATACAAAGCCCTTTGTTTTAAAAACAGATATTGCATCGTTTTTTGATAATTTAGTTCGGGCAACTTTGCTAAAGGAAATACGAGAAAATATACCAACTGACATACTCTATTTGTTTGAATCCATAATTTGCTGCGATCCAAGTATTCCTCATGAATATGCAAAGACGCATAAAAAGCTAATTGAGTCTAAGATTGGGAAAGGTGTCAGACAAGGGATGCCTCTATCACCTTTACTGGCATCATTTTACTTAAATGATTTTGATAATTGGCTTATTAAGCAAAAATATAAACATGTCCGTTATGCGGATGATCTGATATTTTTTCTTGATTCCGAACAGCAGTGTAAAGAGGTATTTGAATTAGTTTTCCAAGAATTGAGTAACTTAGGTTTAACACTTCCTGAAATTGATGAAAAGTCAAAAACACAGATTATTTCTGAAAATGAAACAGTAAATTTTTAGGATTAGACTTACGATATGAGAATTCAAAATATGATTGGTATATTCCACCTCATGTTATTGAAAATGTTAGAGATAATCTAAGTCATCTAACGAATATCAATAGTAATATTAAAATGAAGCTAAACTTTAGTAAAACTATAACTAGGATGGAGCAGATAGTTTCAGGCTATCAGCATTGTTATAGTGATGCTGATTCCAAAAATTTAAAAGATTTTAATAATAGACTGCAAAAAGAAAAGGAAGATGCAATTAGTTTACTATTCCAAGGGTTAGGAATAGATATTAAGAAAATACATCCCCAATATATGAAATTCTTGTTAGATAGCAACTAAGAACAATTCTAAGATTTATTCAGTGAGTTATTCAGCGTGACTCGGCTTACTCCAAAATGTTTTGCTACCTCTGTTTTAGTAATTTGAGGATCTCGTAACATAGCTTGGGCCTTTTTAATATCTTTTTCAGACATGGATGGTTTGCGCCCACCTTTACGTCCTCTTGCTCTCGCTGCATCTAAACCTGCTATGGTACGTTCACGAATTAAACTATGCTCAAACTCAGCTAATGCTCCAAAAATATGGAACACTAGCCTGCCAGTAGCAGAGGTGGTATCAATAGCCTCTGTAAGCGATTTAAAGCCTATCTCACGCTGATTTAAGTCAGTAATAATCTCGACTAAATCTTTTAATGAACGGGCAAGGCGATCAAGTTTCCAAACAATCAGAACATCACCTTTTCTTAGGGCTTTCAAGCAACTTATCAGTTCAGGACGATCCTTAGTTTTTCCTGTTATCTTTTCCTGAAAAATTTGTTCACAGTCTGCCTTTTGGAGTGCATCTAATTGTGAATCTAGATTTTGGTCATGTGTACTGACCCGAGCATATCCAATAATCATAATAAAACGTACCTAAACTTTACATAGATTTATTATCTCAATTTCTTTACATTTCATGAAAGGAAAAATGTAATTTTTAGGATGGTTTTATGAGTGTAAAGAAAATGGTCATTTAATTTACATCTACGAAATTTGATGAATTTTTATTCCATTCTTTTACAAGTAGTAGTTTTCCAATTTTAGGCATTTTTTAACTCGTTGCTCCATGCTTAAAGCATCACTTTTTGATGAAAACGCCTTATAGGCCAATAAAGCTTTTGGTTTATTCAATTTGGTCATTAATGCACCTTTACCCTCATAGTGAAGAAATATTCTATTATTTATATCAGGTGTTACACCTGTATAAATTTTATTATTCTCACATTCTAATAAATATACATACCATATAACCTTTCCAGAAGTAATATCTATGTTTTTCTTATCGACTTCTTTAATTAAAGGCTTAGATTCATTGAATTCACCCTGAATCACTTTATTTCGATCTTTAATAATATGAGGTTGTATTGTCGAATGAAGGTCAACAGAGAATATATTTTCATACTTAGTGATAGAGGGCATAGAAACGCCAATAGATTGATGTAAAGTCACTCGATCAAGAAAGCCACTTTTCATTAAATTTATAATAGCAGTAGTTCGTAGTTCTCTGGCTTTCCCTTTTAATAGAACCTTACTTGCTCTACTAGCATCAGTAAATAGAGAATGAAAAGGTTTCAAAAAAATTAATTTTTCTTGATCATAGCTTCTCCAATCTGGAAAAGTTTGATCAAATATCTCATAAAAAAGGTCGCCTATATTCTTAGGTAGTTTTAACCATACTTGATAAGGCTTAAAAATATATTTATTTTCTTTATTTAAAACAATTTGTGACATATTTAAGTTGTAAGAAAATTCCACGGTAAGCCCTAACTTGCAGACTAACCATGCAATCAAATATTCAGCATGACTATGTTTTGCATATATTTCTTCCAAAAACTATCAATAGTTGACTCTGTATAAGTTTTTACTTTTACAGATGATTTTAAGGCAGAGCCAGATCTTTTTTATCTAACCTAGTTTTTTAAATGGTTTTCGATCATTATTGGCATAATTAATAAATCTTTTTAATTCTATATGAAGATTTTTTCTTGTACTTTCTAGATAACTCACAATATGTTTATCTTTTACTTGATACCAGTCTGTCATTCCAATTGAACTAAGATAACGAATTAATGATATAGATTTTGTTAGATTTCTCCTCATATATTGCGGAGTTCTATAATGATTTTTACTCATCAAAACATTATATCTTCGTATAAAAAAATGCTTATAACTTTCTAGTAATAAAATAAAGTCATCTGGTAAATCTTCAGGAATTTTTAAATCAATTAAATCTTGCTTAATAACCAAATTATACTTGTTAAATATTTCAGCCATAAGAAGTTTAATTTCACCATTTGCATATTGCATTAAAAAATGGCGTTCATTATCAGAAAGATCAATTACAAATTTTTCTAAGGAAGCTTCACCTTTCTCGGATTTTTCAACCAATGATTTAAGGAGTTCTCCAAGTTTAATAAATTTTGGAGGATGTAATCTAGAATTTTTTTTCAGCAGATCAGAGCATGACTTTTTTAGTCCATGACTATCGGCCCAACATATCTCATCGCTTTTAATTTTTCTCTTCGAAATTTTAGCTTTAGAACAATGTGTCCCTATCAAACCACTTTTTGCTTTACAAAGGATTTGATTGCACAGAACACATGATCCCATTGCTTTGTCAACCATTGTCAATCTTACCTTTATGTAGATGGCTTACATTTGGGCCAAGAACATCTTCTAAAACGGTAGTATCAACTTTATGCTTTCTTTTTTGTTGTGGTGATACCACTATTTTATTCTCATGCCCAACCTCTTTGCTAGGTAGTTTTTTCACTTGACCATAACGAAACGGTAATACTCTATTTTGTAGGTCACTTATATCTTCTTCACTAGCATCTGAAATCTCTATCTCAAATAGATCATTAGGTAGACACTGTAATTCATTACAGATGGCTGCAATAATTTCAAGTGTCAAAGGGGGGTTAGGATTTCTAAACTTTCGACTCAGAGCTGAACGAGTAATTTCCCAATTTTGGTTATTAGTCATACGTTCTGCCATTTCTTCAAATGTAGAAACACCATTATCTTTCATCAAGACTTCTAAACGGTTTCTCAACTTAACTTTCATACAATGTTCCTTTAATCATCCTCACTAGGATTCATCGCCAAATAAATCAATAGGAAGATTAGGCTGTGTAGCTGCATCTAAAACAGTAGGATGATAATACCCTAAAGTGGTAAATAGATTTTTATGTCGCATGTATTTTTGTGCTATATCTGGCGAATATAATGGTAGCATCAATGTACAGCCTGTATGACGTAACGTATGAGGTGTGGGTTTAAATCCAACATTTCCAGAAAGAAGAGCAACTTGCTCTAATCTCTTTCTAAAAGTATTTGGAGTAATCACACCACCACGTTCACTTGGAAAAACCAAATTAGAGATTAAATATTCTGTTCCCTCAAAAAGACATACCCCATCTTTTTGGTCTTTTCGTCTCATCAAAATTTTGGGACGAATATTTTCCAAATACCAAATGAGTAAATTATAAATTTCAGGTTCTCTCATTGGAACTGTACCAGTCACACTGTTTTTACCTGTGATAGTAAGTAATGCATGATTATGAAAATGTTTCATACGTTGATCATGGTGAGCTGAAAATTGTTGCTTTTGCAAGCTAACTAACTCCGATATACGCAATGCAAAATGTATTGCTATATGAAACATCACACGGTCTCTTTGCAAAGGGAGTAATGATTTACTCCTTGATTTATAAGCTTCCAAAATAAGTGCTTTAAATGTTTCATCCATTGATGAAATTTCTTCAGGAGTTAATGCCTGAGCTTTAGGACAATTGTTAGCTTTAGATCTTTTTACTGCAATACTATTCTCATCGTTAACAAACTTCGATGGACGTATATTGAACACTCTCTGAATTTCATTTGCACGTTCAGGATCACACATGTAACCCTGAAATGAACGCCATGATGAACAATAAGCTGCATATGTGCTTGGTGAAATTGATGAGCCTGTTTTTTCATCAAATTTAGATTCAAAAAAAGCGACTACATGATGAGGCTTCAACTTCCAAGGAGCAACTTGGCTAAAGTTAAATAATCGGATCAAATTATCTCTATGATTATTTATTGTATTCTGTTTCAAACCTTGAATATGTTTTACTTGAGCAATCCAATCTTTGAACAAATTAATAGCATAAGTCTGTTCATCTCCTCTTAAGTAAGAAAAGTTATAGACCTTCACTTTGGTAGAATCTACCGAATGTGAACTATTGGTCGTTCTCTGAATGCTCAATACGTTCTTCATATGCACGATTTTACTATTTAATATGTAAACGTGCAATATAGGAACGTTAAAATATTTATTAGTTCACTTGTACTATGATAGCAAGGCATCAAACTTGCTAAACGTGCAAAATTGGAACGATAATAGTTATAATAGTTCACATAAAAAAAAACCGCGTTAAGCGGTTTTTTTAAAGCCTAAAATTTATTTAGGCTGGCGTAACATGCTAAGTAACACATTATCTTTATCAATCAAGTGATGTTTAATGGCAGCTAAAGCATGTCCAGCCACCAGTAAACCCGCAAACCAAGAGAGGTAGATGTGTAAAGGTTTTACAATGGCGAGCAAGTCTGGATTGTCTTGCACTAAGCGTGGAATTTCGAATAAGTACAAGACTGGTGCGGGATGCCCGGCACTCCAGCTAAATAAGCAGCCTGTAATTGGAAGTGCAAGCAGCATTAAATAAAGCAAGAAATGTCCAACATGTGCCAAGATTTTCATCATTGGTGACATGGTATCGGGAAGTTGTGGGACAGGGTGGGTATAGCGCCAAAAAATACGGATAACGACCAGAAAGATAATGGTGGTGGCGATATTTTTATGTAGGGTAATCACATTGCCCTTAAGGCTTCCATCAACGTCATAACTGAGGAAGTTACCACTATAGAAACCAATCAACCAGGCGACAATGAAAATAGCAGCCATGAGCCAATGAATAACTTGTGCCGTGCGAGTGTAATATTGTGCTGAGCTTGACATTGCAACATCCTGGCTTTGTTATAGGTAATTATTTTTAATAATAGATATCCTATTGAGCTTCTCCTACAGTGTAAATGTAACGGAGCGTTTTATGCTTGGAACGGTCAAAAGGGTAATCTTAAGTTATAATTGTTATATTATGTAAAGATTAGCTAGAGTCATATCATAAAATGTGCCGTTTAGGCACAATACGCCTGCCAAAATTTAGATACAGGTTAGAAATCATGAAAAAGTTGGTGCTTATAGTTGCCCCTGTTGTTTTAGCTTTAACAGGATGCGTTACGCCAAATGGCAGTAACTCTGCAGGAACAACTTCTCAGCAGCTTGGTATGGCTGCACTAAAAGTTGCTGTAAATGCAAAATGTATTAATGAAATCAATACTCTTCCAGCATGGAAGACAGCGACACGTTTGATGACAACCGAACAACGTGACAATATCCAGACTGAAGTATGTGGTTGTGTCAGCGAAAAAGCGCCAAATAGTGTTACAGCTGTTGAATTGGCTACTGCTGCAATTGATCCGACTGCACGTGCAACGATTGTGACTCAAGTAGTTTCACAGACCGTAAATGCTTGTGTTGCAGAGACGTTAAAGAAAGCAAGTTAAGCGGAAAAGGCTGAGTTATCAGCCTGCTTCTTGAAAATCACACATTGCGTAGAATGGATGTGTGAGAATGCTATGAGTACACCGAATAAAAGACCTGAAAATTGGTCAAATTTAATGTGCTCCAGCGCATATTTCAAAACCATATCTACAACGATAAGATTGACCAAGACTGAGTTAATTGGTTGGGCAGCATGTCTCTACCCAAGCTTATAGTGCATTTAATCACTTTGAATGTAGTTCAACAGCACTAGTCAGGGTATGTATGGCTTTGTCATTTGATTTAAGGCCGGATAAAAATCTGAATAAGATGGAGATGGCTATGAGATATGTGAATTGAAGATGTGAATGGAAAGATGAAATGAGAGTTGCTGGTGTGGATGAGGCGGGGCGAGGCCCTTTGGTGGGTTCTGTTGTCGCTGCCGCAGTTATTTTAGATCCAAATAATCCGATTGAAGGTTTGAATGATTCTAAAAAGTTGACCGAAAAAAAACGGGAAAAGCTTTTTGTTGAAATTCAGGAAAAAGCACTTGCTTGGTCAATTGCCGAAGCAACTCATGCTGAAATTGATGAGCTCAATATTTTACAAGCCACTTTTCTGGCAATGCGTCGTGCAGTTGAAGCATTGGATACTCCACCCGTAAAAGTGATCGTGGATGGTAATCAAATTCCAAAAGGAATAACGATTCCATGTGAAGCGATTGTAGGAGGGGATGCCAGTCATGCAGAGATCAGTGCTGCAAGTATTTTGGCTAAAGTGACACGTGATCGTCAGATGCAAGAACTTGATCAGCAATTTCCAGATTATGGTTTTGCTAAACACAAAGGATATCCAACTAAAGCACACTTTGAAGCGATTGCGGCCCATGGTGTGATTGAGCAACATCGACGCAGCTATGGCCCAGTGAAGAAAGCTTTAGGGTTATAAAAATAATTAAAGCGACTAAGGATAGTCGCTTTAATTATTCGAGAAGAATTCTGCGCATTAACGATTGAAGTTATTATGACGAGGGAACTCGTTATTCTCTTCTTCATAAGAATGTTGATAATCTTGATCAAGATGTTGCAGATGCTCATGCATGGCACGTTCATGTTGGATGCGTTGGTAAATTTCCTCACGATGTACAGAGACTTCTTTTGGAGCATTTACACCAATACGCACTTGATTGCCTTTTACGCCAAGCACAGTAACACTGACTTGATCCCCAATCATTAATGTTTCTCCGACACGACGGGTCAGAATCAGCATGTTTATCTCCTTGCTAAACGCTTAAACTTGCGACAGGGAATTCATTGTTTGAAAGCACAGCCTAATATACAGAAAATTCTAACAGAAATATGTAAAAAACATTCTTTTTCGTAAGTTCTGTGAGAATTTTCTTAAAACCTCAGAGCTAATATAACAGAGCCACTATAAAAAAAACTATAGTGGCTCTGTTTTTTTTCTTATTTACTTGCGAGTAAATATGTTTAAGCAGCTAATAATTAAGCACGAGCGCTACTTTCACCGTGTTCACGATCTAGGCCAAAAGCTGTATGTAAACAACGAACTGCTAGCTCTAAATAGTTTTCTTCGATGATGACAGACACTTTGATTTCTGATGTAGAAATCATGAGAATATTAATGCTTTCTTCGGCTAAAGCAGTGAACATTTTACTCGCGACACCAGCATGAGAGCGCATACCTACACCGACGATTGACACTTTTACAATGTCGTCACGGGTCACAACTTCACAACCTTCAATGCTATTTGCTGTTTGTTCTAAAATCGCTTTTGCTTTCGCTAAGTCGTTGCGATTTACAGTAAAAGTAAAATCAGTTGTACCATCTTCTTCAACATTTTGGATAATCATATCCACTTCAATGTTGGCATCACTAATTGGTGACAAGATTTTAGACGCAATACCCGGTTCGTCTGGAACACCCAAAATTGTTAATTTTGCTTCGTCACGGTTAAATGCAATGCCTGCAATGATTGGTTGTTCCATGTCGTCTTCTGCCTCAGTGGTAATTAGTGTGCCTACATTTTGTTTGAAATCTTCGTCAAATGCACCATCGTTTTCATTATCAAAACTCGATAATACACGTAATGGAACTTGATATTTGCCTGCGAATTCAACAGAGCGAATTTGTAACACTTTTGAGCCTAAAGATGCCATTTCCAGCATTTCTTCAAAAGAGATACGGTCAACTTTTTTTGCTTTTGGTGCAACTCGTGGGTCAGTAGTGTAAACACCATCTACATCGGTATAGATTTGGCATTCATCTGCTTTCAAGGCTGCTGCCAGTGCAACACCAGAAGTATCAGAACCACCACGACCTAAAGTGGTGATATTGCCATTGGCATCATAACCTTGGAAACCAGCAACGACGATGACACGACCTGCATCTAAATCAGCCGTCATAACATCAGTATCAATTGATTCAATACGTGCTTTAGTAAACGCGCTGTCGGTTTTAATCCCAACTTGACGACCTGTATATGACTTCGCTTCTACGCCAATTGAATTCAGTGCCATTGCTAACATGGAAATCGTTACTTGTTCACCCGTTGACACCATTTGATCTAATTCACGTGGGTCAGGGGTGCTGGTAATGGCCTTGGCAAGCGCAAGTAGGCGGTTGGTTTCACCACTCATTGCTGAAACAACCACGACCACTTTGTGACCATGATCATGCCAACGCTTGACACGACGAGCAACATTTAAAATGCGCTCAGGAGTACCCATAGAAGTACCGCCATATTTCTGTACGATTAATGCCATAGTTGTTCCATATAAGCCATGACCCTGAGAGGCATCAGGGTCAGTTACACAAAAGTGAAGTCTTGATTATTGTTCAAGCCAAGCAGGTAATGCTGCAATCACTTGATCAAACTTCTCGTTTAGTGGCGCGCCACCTTGTGCTAAGTCAGGTTTGCCACCACCTTTACCACCTAGCTCTTGAGCCAAGTGTTTGATGATGTCACCTGCTTTTAGAGTTGCAGTATATTGTTTAGCGACAGAGGCGATTAAACTCACTTTATCACCTTCAACGCCAGCTAAAATAATGACTGCATCTTCCAATTTTGATTTCACGCTATCGTGCAAATTGCGTAATGATTTGGCATCTAAACCTTGTACCGTGGTAATCAACGTTTGACGACCGGCAATGTCTTTCACTTGATCCAGGAGTTCTGCTGCTTGGAAGCTGGCTAACTTTTGATTCAGTTGTTCGATTTGCTTTTGTAAGCTAGAAGCAGTTTCAACAATTGCTTCAACTTTTTCTACTGTTTGATCTTTCTGTGCTTTTAATAAGCCATTGATCGTTTGGATATCTGTTTCAGCTTTTTGAACGACTTCAAGTGCTTTAGTACCCGTCACGGCTTCAATACGACGAACGCCCGCAGCAACACCACCTTCAGAAGTGATTTTGAACAGGCCGATGTCACCTGTACGCTTCACGTGAATACCACCACACAGTTCGATTGAGAAGTTTTTCTCGTCAATTACTGAACCCATAGACAGTACGCGAACTTCTTCACCATACTTTTCACCGAACAGCATCATCGCACCTTTGGCTTTGGCTGTTTCGATATCAAGCAACTCAGTACTTACCGCAGTATTGGCAATAACTTCGGCATTGACTAAGCGCTCAATTTGTTGCAATTGTTCAAATGAAACAGGTTGGTCATTGGCAAAGTCAAAACGTAAAATATCGCTCGCAACCAAAGAACCTTTCTGCTGCACATGCGCACCTAGAATCTGGCGTAAAGCAGCGTGTAAGAGGTGAGTTGCAGAGTGGTTGCGTGCTGTTGCTGCACGAATATCCGCTTTAACCGTCGCGTCTACGTTCTGAGTCGCTTTGAGGTTACCCATAGTCACGATACCTTGGTGTACAAAAGCGCCACCAGATTTTTTAGTATCTTGAACTTCAAAGATACCAGTATCATTTTTGAATAGACCTGTGTCACCGATTTGACCGCCACTTTCTGCATAGAAAGGGGTTTGGTTCAATACGATAAGCGCTTCGTCGCCTTCATTGATTTCATCAACTTGAACGCCATCTTTATAGATTGCAACAATTTGGCCTTGACCCTGAGTCGCATCATAGCCATCAAATTGAGTTTCGCCTTCAACTTTGACAATGCTGTTATAGTCAACTGCGAATTTACCTGCATCACGCGCACGTTGACGTTGTGCTGCCATCTCTACTTCGAAACCGGCTTCATCAATCGTCAGATCACGTTCACGTGCGATATCAGCTGTTAAGTCTGTCGGGAAGCCATAAGTATCGTAGAGTTTAAATACAGTTTCACCTGGAATGACAGTCCCTTTCAGTTGAGCTAATTCGCCTTCTAAAAGTTTTAAGCCTTGCTCAAGTGTTTTTGCGAATTGTTCTTCTTCTTTCAACAGTTGTGCTTCGATACGCGCTTGCTGTGCAGCAAGTTCTGGATAGGCATCACCCATCACTTCAATCAGCGGTTGCAACATCTTATAGAAGAATGAACCGGTTGCGCCTAGCTTGTTACCATGACGGACCGCACGACGAATGATACGACGCAATACATAACCACGACCTTCGTTTGAAGGGTTAACACCATCAGCAATCAAGAATGAACATGAGCGAGCATGGTCAGCAATGACTTTTAATGAAGCTGGGTATTCAACTGGTTTATTTTGAGCTTTCGCTTCTGCTTCAATTGCAGTGGTATCTAGACCAATGATGTCAGCCGCAGCTTTTAATAAGTGTTGGAACAGGTCAATTTCATAATTTGAATTGACATGTTGCAGTACAGCCGAAATACGCTCCAAGCCCATACCTGTATCAACAGAAGGTGCTGGAAGAGGGTGCATGACACCATCTGCAGTACGGTTGAACTGCATGAAAACGTTGTTCCAGATTTCGATGAAACGGTCGCCATCTTCTTCAGGCGTGCCTGGTAAGCCACCCCAGATATGGTCTCCATGATCAAAGAAAATTTCAGAACATGGACCACATGGACCGGTGTCACCCATAGCCCAGAAGTTGTCTGATGCGTATTGACCACCTTTATTGTCACCAATACGGATAATACGTTCAGCATCGATTCCGATTTCTTTGTTCCAGATATCAAATGCTTCATCATCGGTGTGATAAACCGTGACATATAAGCGATCTTTCGGTAAGCCCAACCACTGTTCGCTGGTCAAAAATTCCCAAGCAAATTTCAGCGCATTTTGTTTGAAATAATCACCGAAAGAGAAGTTACCTAACATTTCAAAAAAGGTATGGTGACGTGCGGTATAACCGACATTGTCGAGGTCATTGTGTTTCCCGCCGGCGCGGACACACTTTTGTGATGAAACAGCACGTACATAATCGCGCTTTTCTAAACCTAAGAAGCAATCTTTAAACTGGTTCATACCAGCATTGGTAAACAGCAAAGTTGGGTCGTTGGCGGGAACCAGAGAACTCGAAGCGACACGTGTATGCCCTTGCGATTCGAAATAACGCAAAAATGCTTCACGGATTTCAGCTGATGTCATAAAGCGAGTACTCACAACCAAGACACTCCATAATTTTGAATTTGGCTATTTGCAACAAGGTACGTTGTGTCTAATGTTCTACAATCGAACCCAGTGCGTGGCATAGATTTTAAAAGTGCTAAATTATAACGGAAAATACCCGCCTCACCAACGATTTTACAAGCAATATCATATAAAACTGTGTTTAAGCTAAAAATCTATATTCAACAATGCGCTTGATGTTTTACCATATAGCATAGAAAAGATGATGTTTTGATGAAGAAGGACGCTACATGCAACGTATCGCTATCAATGGATTTGGTCGAATTGGTCGGAATGTATTACGTGCGTGGTTTGAGAGTCCTAAGCAATTTCAGTTTGATATCGTTGCCATTAATGATATTGCTGATGTACAGACCTTGGTGCATTTATTCAAATATGACACCACGCATGGGCGTTTTGCCGGAAAAGTTGAAATTCAGATTGAAAACCAGCATATTTTTCTGAATATTCAGTCCAACCAACGCCAGTTAAAGCTACAGGTTTTTAAACAGGCCCAGCCTGAATTATTACCGTGGGCAGACTTAGATATTGATGTAGTACTTGAATGTACAGGTTTATTCCGCTCACGGGTTGATGCCACTCGTCATGTTGAAGCGGGTGCGAAGCGAGTGATTATTGGTGCTGCACCTTTTGATTCGGTCGATGCGGCGATTGTCTATGGTGTCAATCACAACGAGGTTAAAGCCTCAGATCAAATTATTTCTAGTGTTTCATGTACTACACAGGCATTGGTACCATTGGTCAAAATTATTGATGATGCCTTTGGTATTGATACGGCATTAATGACAGAAATCCATGCAGTTACGGCAGATCAATCGGTATTGGATCATGCGCATCGGGATTTACGTCGTGCACGTGCGTCTGGGCAAAATATTATTCCAACCACATCAAGTGCCTTGGGTGCACTGAAGCAGGTCATGCCGAAAATGGAAGATCGGATCAATGGTTATTCCATTCGTGTACCGACCATTAATGTGGCAGCGATTGATCTTACTTTTGTTTCACATTCGCCGATTACCGTGCATAAAGTGAATGAAGTTTTGAGCAAAGCTGCACAATTTGATTATGCGCAGATTATGCAAGTGACAGATGAAGATCTGGTTTCGAGTGACTTTAATCATTCACCGTATTCTCTAATTGTTGATTTAACCCAGACCATGGTGGTGGGGCATCAAGCAAAAGTTTTTGCGTGGTATGATAATGAATGGGGATATGCAAATCGCTTGCTGGATTTGTGTGAATCTTTTGTAATTAATATTTTAAATAAGATATAAATAATAATGTGGGGTATTGCATGACATTGATGTTGGTTTGGGGATTTATTGCTGTTTTATTGTTGGCGGTGGCTTTTTTATTCTGGTTTCAGTTTAAAAGCGTAGACGTACGAAACCAAGATGTTCAGGTGCAACAACTTGAAGAAAAAGTACTGCATCTGGAATTACACCTGAAAAAGAGTCTGGAAATCATGCAGGATCTCGCTAAGAAGATGCATGTACAACAAGAGGTACTAGATCGCACTGTAGTCAATATTACTGCTTTAGAAAAACAAAATGTTGAGCTGGTGAATGTTTTGGAGGTGTTGATACAGACACCTAAAAATCTTAAAGATGATAGCTAAGTTTAAAATTTGAATCTTGAGACTTAGTATTTAGTAGTAAAAATAAGCTCATTTGTAAGATTATGTGGAGCGAAACCCAAGGTGGAACTTAAGTAGGTTCTATTTTTAATATAATACTAATAAAAATAAGGGGATTAAATTGATCAATATAAATGGGAAAACAAAGTTAATCGTTTTAATTGGTGATCCGATTGAAAAAGCTAAAACGCCAGAGTTGATGAATCAATTATTAGCAAATAGAGGATTGCTGGGAGAATATATTGCAATTGGTTTTCACATCTCTCCAGAACATTTAAAGGATGCAATAGAAGGCATCAAAAAAATTCATAACTTTGTTGGAGCAGTTGTGACCATGCCATATAAACAGCAGATTATTTCTTTAATTGATTCATATGAAAGTGAAGTAAAGTTTATCGAAGCATGCAATCTAATCTACCGTCAGCCAGATGCAAGTTTGCATGGATATAACTTTGATGGAGTTGGTTTTGTTGCAGGTCTGAAAAGCAACGGATATGTATTGAAAAATAAGCGCTGCGTTTTGATGGGTGCTGGTGGAGCTGCTTCAGCAATTGCATATGCCTTATTGGCTGAAGAATGTTTGGAACTCAATATTTTGAATCGCTCTCATGAACGGGCTGAAAAATTAAAACATCATCTACAGGCGAAATTTAAAAATATTAAGATCAAAATTAATGAAAAAGTGGTTGAGCATTTTGATTTGCTTATTAATGCAACTCCGCTTGGCATGAATGAAGCAGATCCATTGCCAACGACAGAAGATATAATTAAAAAAGCAAAAATGGTGGCAGAATGTGTTGTAACAGTTGAAAAAACAAAGTTATTAACGCTGGCTGAGCAACACACCCAAATACATTTTGGAAAAGCCATGCTTGAGGGACAGCTCAGTTTAATGCTTGAATTATTTATGCAGAAAAGATGTTGAAAATATGATTTTAAAATTTATACAGCTAAATCCAGATTAGTCTAAATTTTTTGTGCATGGTATTCACTAACGTGTTAGACTTAGAGAAATCGGGCGTACTCCCGATTTTTTTATGTGGTTGCTTTTTGTGTGGATGCTTCCACATTGAACAGATTTTAGGTTTGGAACATGGCCATTTCAGAGACATGGTTGCTCCCTGACGGGGTAGCAGATGTATTGCCAGAACAAGCGCAAGTGGTTGAAACCTTGCGTCGAGAAGCGTTAGATTTCCTCGCAGTTCGAGGTTATCAATTGGTGTATACACCATTTATTGAGTATATCGAATCGCTCTCGTTACTTTCAGAATCTAATCAAGATTTGGATTTAGTTACATTCAAAGTCATTGATCAGCTTTCAGGTCGTCTACTTGGTGTTCGTGCGGATATGACACCGCAAGTGGCACGTATCGATGCTCATGTACGCCCAGTTGAAGGCGTAGCGCGTTATTGCTATGCAGGTTCAGTCTTGCATACCAAACCACAGAATTTTAATGCAACACGTGCACCATTACAGTTAGGTGCAGAGTTGTATGGTCATGACAGCATTGAGGCCGATGTTGAAATGATCAATGTCATGCTCGCATTAATTGAGCATACCCATACTTTAGAAGGGGCTCACTTAGACCTCGGTCATGTCGGTTTATTCCGTAGTTTGGTGAAACGTGCTGGTTTAAATAAAAATACAGAAAGTGAACTTTCTGATTTATATCAGCGTAAAGCATTGCCAGAGCTTGAGGCGTTTACCCAAGATTTAGCAATGGGTACGGATTTTTATGCATTAGGTCGTTATGCAAGTGACCTTGATGCATTACAGGCGCATTTAAGCCAAGATATTTTAAGCGATGTTGATTTTAAAACTGCATTGGATGCATTGAAATCGACATTGGCGCAAATCCAGTCGCGTTGGTCTGACCTCAATGTTGGCATTGACGTAGTGGAGTTGCGTAGTTATCACTACCATACAGGTTTGATGTATGCCATCTATGCACCAAATCGTGCAGCACCACTGGCACAAGGTGGGCGTTATGATGGTATTGGTGAGCACTTTGGTCGTGCCCGTCCAGCAACCGGTTTTAGTTGTGATTTATATGCTTTAGGTGCAACTCAGTTTGTTGAAATTGAAACTGTAGTTGCCCCAAAAGGCCAAGACCAAGATTTATTAAATGCAATTGTAGATGCGCGTAGCCAAGGTTTACGTGTGGTGCAATTGTTAGGTAATGATGATTTAAGCTCAGTGCCTTATGCGACCCATCAGTTGGTGTCTCAAAACGGGCAATGGGTGATTGAAAAAATTTAATTGCCAAGTCACTCAAGACTTGGTTTCCAATTTTAACAGCATGATGTAATGAGGCTATTATGGGCAAAAATGTTGTGGTACTTGGTACCCAATGGGGCGACGAAGGAAAAGGTAAAATCGTCGACCTGCTCACAGATCAAGCGGCTGCGGTAGTTCGCTATCAAGGCGGACACAACGCAGGACATACTCTTGTCGTAGGTGGTAAGAAGACTGTATTACACCTCATTCCATCAGGTATTTTACGTGAAAACGTATTGTGCTTAATTGGCAATGGTGTCGTTCTTTCTCCTGAAGCATTAATTAAAGAAATGGCGATTTTGGAACAAGAAGGCGTACCTGTTAAGGAGCGTTTGCGTGTTTCTCCAAACTGTCCATTAATCTTGCCAAACCACATCGCGCTTGACCAAGCACGTGAGAAAAAACGTGGCAATGCCAAAATTGGTACGACAGGTCGTGGTATCGGCCCTGCATATGAAGACAAAGTTGCACGTCGTGCGGTACGCGTCGCAGATTTGATTCGTGGCGGTGCATTGCTTGAAGAAAAACTCAAGGAAATGCTTGAGCTTCATAACTTCCAACTTTCTCAATTCTATGGTGTTGACGAAGTTAAGTTTGAAGATGTTCTTGCACTTTGTAATGAATGGCGTGAAGTGCTTGCACCATTAGTCATTGATGTGACTAAAGTATTACATGATTACCGTAAAGAAGGTAAGGCAATCATGTTTGAGGGTGCACAAGGTTCATTGCTTGACATCGATCATGGTACTTATCCATTTGTAACCAGTTCAAATACCACTGCGGGTGGTGTAAGCTCTGGTTCAGGTATGGGGCCATTGCATTTAGACTATGTATTGGGTATCACTAAAGCCTATACAACACGTGTCGGTGCAGGTCCATTCCCAACTGAGTTACACTATGATGCGGCAACAGATACTGGCGATGCGATTGGCCGTCACTTAGGTACGGTTGGTCATGAATTTGGTGCATCTACTGGCCGTCAACGTCGTTGTGGTTGGTTCGATGCTGAGATCCTACGTCGTTCAGTTGAAGTGAACTCATTGTCTGGTATTTGCTTAACTAAACTTGATGTACTAGATGGTTTGGAAGAAGTAAAAATCTGTGTCGGTTATGAAGATGTGGATTCAGGTTGTGCAGGTTCTTCTGATGCGATTTCATTCGAAAGCTTGAAACCTATCTATGAAACCATGCCGGGCTGGAGCGAGTCGACTGTTGGCTTGACTCAAATCGAGCAACTTCCTGCAAATGCATTGGCATATGTGCGCCGTATCGAAACTTTAATTGGTTGCCCAATTGATATCGTTTCTACAGGCCCTGACCGTGCAGAAACAATCGTATTACGTCATCCGTTTTCAGCATAAGCTGAGTCGATGATAAAAAAGCTCTCATCATTTTGAGGGCTTTTTTTATGGGGAAAATTTCAAGTGAGAGGTTAGGGTGTGACTCTGAAACTGATTGCTGAAGACTTTATTCAACCAGAACATATTGATAGGGTTTTACCGCTTTATCAGGAACTGATTGAGAAAACTAGAACCGAAGCAGGATGCATTGCTTATGATCTTTATCATGATCATAAGCAAAGAGGACATTTTGTTTTTATTGAAGAATGGATAAATCGTGAAGCACTGGATTTACATGTGCAATCTGAACATTTCCAAAGATTAGTGCCGCAAATTGATCAATATCAAGTACAGATAGGGCGTTTTACCCATCTACATCGTTTTGAGGTTTTATTGCCCCATAAAGAAACTAAGTAATTTAATTGAGTTCTTGATCCCAAACCAGCAATAGCAAAAAAACAGCTTTGAATTCCCATCTTTATTATTTCACAGCCTGAAAAATCCTCGTTATATTAGCTTTACGTTCAAACAAAGAGGGTTTTAATAATGACCAAAAAGAGAATTCGCTACAATGGCTATGAATTGGCGTGCCGATGTTGATTTAAATCTAAGCGCTTAAAAAGGTACAAACCAATTTTGATCAAGGCGGGGAGAGAGGTTGGTTTGAACATTTAAACAATAATAATACTGAGTGTTTGATAATAAAATTTATAAAAATCGAAGAGAACCGAAAGGTTCTCTTTTTATTAGGATTATTGTTCAATCTCTTTCACTGCATTGTAGACCGCTGCAGGTTCAATATTGAGGATTTTTTTACCGAAGCTTCTGAGCCACCACACCAGTTGCGAGGTGAACGGGACTGTTGCGGAAACCTCAACAATATTTTCTTCTAGGGATTGAATGATTTGATCTCTGCTCAGTTGGCTTTCGTAGAAGCTTTTGGCCGTACTTTCGCTCATGGTCAGCTTTAATTGGATCTGTTCGGTTGGTTTATTGTAGTCAACGCGGAAACCGAGTGCACCCGATTCGATATAGCTATCAAGCTCAAAATTGACAGGGTGCAAGGCGCGGCTTTCCAATACAGTTGCAGCCTTAAAACGATGTAATGCAAAAGTTTGCACTTCAGTTTTATCGTTTCGGGTACAAATCAAATAAATCACTGCACCTTTTTGAACTAAAGCCAATGGATTCAAAATATAAGTTTTATCTTCACCTTGATGAGTTCGTGCACGATAAATACATTCGATCTGTTTGTCTTGCAATAAGCCTTCATAAATTGCCTGTTGCGCATGTTTATCGACCACAGGTGGGATTAAAGGTTGTGTCGCCGGTACAATACGGACACGGTTGATCCATTGTCTAACATTGTTTTGCGTTGATAGGCTACGTTTGGCCAGATCGAACCAAGGTGTCATTTCTTCTAATAAACTGGGGGGAAGCAAGTGGCGCAAATGTTCTTCGACCATCATAAAAGTGACGGCTTGTGAGCTGGTCATATGTGGCAAGCTCTGAATTGGTGCATCGGAGCGCCAACGCCAGCCTTGTGGTACGGTTTTATTGCTTTCAATAGGGAATCGTTGAGCAATTTGGTTTAAATCACGCTGAATGGTACGCAAGCTGATATCAATGCCTTCACGTTCTAATATTTCTTGTAATTCACGTGTGCCCATCCATTTCCCTGTCGAAAGACGAGATAAAATTTGCCATTGGCGATATAGGCTATTGGAGGTTTCTTTTTCTTGTACGGATGACATAAGCGTAATACGTAATTTAATGATCTAAAGCAGACACAATAAAAAAACTCTCCCTATTTATCAAGTCTATCGGATACGGATTACGTATTTACGACTGAAATGGGTATGCTTTTGCATAAATATTCTAAGTCTGGTTGAAAATTGATCGTTTTATATAAGTGGCATTGAAATTGCTTTTACTAAATATAGATAAATGATGAGACGAGGTTTTTTATGTCAGAACAAGAACACAACCTACATGTCAGCACAGATTATTATGCACCAGAACAGAATGCAGCGGTCGCCGTTGACAGGTCTACATTTATTCCAAAGTTCAATGTGACCAGTAATTTATTTGAACAGCTTAAATCACAATTTTTTAATGAAATGTTGGATGACAAAAGCTTTAACGGTGAAGCATCGAAAAAAATTGAACAGTGGTTGAGTATTCGTAGTCTTGAAGACTTAAAAACGTTAGAGGCACAGGCAAAGCAGCATTTTCTCTACCAAGGGATCACCTTTAATGTTTATGGTGATCAAGCAGGTGCAGAACGAACCATTCCATATGATCTGATTCCTCGTGTGATTGAAAAGAAGCAATGGGAACAGATTGCCGCAGGTTGTGAGCAACGAGTGAAAGCGCTGAACTTGTTTTTAGATGATATTTATCATGGCCAGCATATTCTAAAAGAAGGATTGATTCCTGCACAGCAAGTCATTGCCCATGAAGCTTTTCAACCGCATATGTTAAAACACCAGCTTAAAGGAAAGATCTATTCACAAATCAGCGGCATTGACATTATTCGCGATGGTCAGGGTGATTTCTTTGTCTTGGAGGATAATTTACGGACGCCCTCAGGAGTGTCTTATATGCTGGAAAGCCGAAAAATCAGCCAGAAATTGATGCCAGATCTATGTAGCAGCAATAATTTGCAGGGCATTGAGCAATATCCAAGTTTGTTAAAAGCGGTTCTGGAAGAAAATGCTTATGTTGATCAGCCTATGATTGTCGTGCTCACCCCAGGCCGTTTTAACAGTGCCTATTACGAGCATTCATTTTTAGCCCGTGAAATGGATGTGCCATTGGTGACCAGTCGAGATCTGTTCGTCGAGGATGAGAAAGTTTTTGTCAAAACCATCCGTGGCCGTCAGCAGGTCGATGTGATTTACCGCCGCGTTGATGATGATTTCCTTGATCCACTGAGTTTTAGACCTGACAGCAGTCTGGGCGTAGCAGGTTTAATGTCTGCTTATCTACAACATAATGTAGTGATTGCTAATGCACCAGGAACTGGGGTTGCGGATGATAAATCCATTTACCCTTATGTCGATCAAATGATTCAATTCTATTTAGGTGAAACATCGATTTTAAATAATGTACCCACCTATCAATGTCGAGATGCTGACCAGCTGGATTATGTATTGGCCAATATCGAAAAATTGGTGATTAAAGAGGCGCAAGGTTCGGGTGGCTATGGCATGTTGATTGGCCCTCAAGCAGATCAAGAGCAAATTGACGGATTTAGACAAAAACTCATCGAGACGCCACATTTATATATAGCACAACCGACTTTGGCACTTTCTGTTGCGCCAACGCTAACTACTGAAGGGGTTGCAGAGCGGCATATTGATTTGCGTCCATTTGTTTTAAGTTCACCTTATCGAACCGAAATTGTACCTGGTGGATTAACAAGGGTCGCTATGCAGGCAGGTTCACTTGTTGTTAACTCCTCTCAGGGGGGGGGCATTAAAGATACATGGGTGGTTGAAACCTTACGTTCCTAAATGATATGCCATCGTCTGAATGATGAAATAAGACAGTGTTGTGGCGTTATAACAAATATACAGGAGGAGATGTATGCTTTTACTGAGTTCAAGTGCTCAACATATTTATTGGTTAGGACGTTATTTGTTTCGTATCGGTCATGTGGCTGGGCAATTGCCTTTTGTTGATAATCTTCAGGCCACAGATTTTGCACAGGCACTTTGTTTGCATATTGCTGATGCCGAGAGCTTGAATTATTTTATGTTGGATCGGCAGCAACCCTACTCTTTATTAAGCCAACTTGAGATTGCGCGTGACAATATTCAAGAATTGAGGGGGTTGTTATCTGCTCAGGCCTATGCTGAGTTGAATTATCTGATTAAAAATACAGTAGCGGATGGCTTGGCGATTCAAAGTGTCGTGCAAAGCTGCTGTGATATTCTAAGCAAGGAGCAAGAAGAAATCTTTTTATTCTTTCATATTGGGCAAAGTATTGAGAAAATAGATACACATTTCAGATTTCAATACAATGTGCCTGAAGTATTTGAAGCTATTGATCCTGAAATAGAGCAGTTATTTCAGTTGGGATGGCAGGATTTACAACCAAGTTGGGAGATATTGAAAGATCAGCCTTATTTGAATCAGTTTTATGCATTTACTTATAAGTTGGAAAATCAATTTGAGGCATCCTCATGAAACTTATGGTCAATCATCAGACACATTATCGTTATACGGAGGTTGCGAGGAATAGTGTCCAGTCGATTAAAATGATGCCGCAGAGTTCACGGCATCAGCATATTGAAAACTGGCAGATCAGCGTGCCTGGGCAATATTCCTGTCAGCGCGATGCATTTAATAATTTGTGGATTACGGCAACGCAGCGCCATGATTATCGTTATTTAACCATCATGGCACAGGGGGTAGTTGATCTACACCCAACTGAGTTGGGTCATGCAGAAACGAATGTATCGCCGATGCTATTTCTACAGCGTACAATGATGACATGTTGTGATTTGACCATGTCGGACTTTGCTCATTCGTTTGTTAAGCTAAAAGATCGCCAGCATTTGATTGTGTTAGCAGAAAAGATTTTGCAGCAAGTCCCATATCAACCAGAAACGACTTCGGTAACCACCTCGGCGATTGATGCTTTTTATGCAGGGCAGGGAGTGTGTCAGGATCATACGCATATCTTCATTGCCATGTGTCGTGCTTTACAGTTGCCAGCACGTTATATATCGGGTTATATCTATGATGAAAACCAACCGCACCTTGCCAGTCATGCATGGGCTGAGGTTTTTGTGGAGAATGAATGGTATTGTTTTGATATCAGTAACCAGATATTTACACCCCAAAATCATATTTATGTTGCGGTCGGGCGCGACTATTTAGATGTAGCACCAGTGCGAGGTATTCGCGAGCAAGGTGGGGTGGAAAGTATGATGTCTGTGGTACAAGTTTTGGCATGTTAAGTATAAAGAGAGAAAGATGACCTATTGTTGTGCATTAAGATTAGAGCAAGGTTTGGTATTGATTAGCGATACTCGAACCAATGCCGGGGTCGATCATATTTCTGTATTTCGTAAGTTGCATACTTTTGGGGTAGAAGGTGAGCGTTTTATTGCGCTACAAACATCGGGCAATCTGGCAACGACTCAGGCTGTGATTGGACATTTGCAAAATGCTTTGGCCTTGCATCAAGAACCAAACTTATATAGTGCCAATACCATGTTTGAGGTGACTGAGCTAGTTGGTAAAACCTTACGTAAGGTGCTAGAGGATATTACCACTGATACTCAGGAGCAAATGAATTACTCATGCAGTATTTTGGTAGGGGGGCAGATTAAAGGCGAAGAGATGCAGCTATATAATGTCTATCCACAAGGGAATTTTATTTGTGCAACCACGGATACACCTTATTTTCAAATTGGTGAAAGTAAATATGGTAAGCCTATTCTGGATCGTGCCTTGTACTATGATATGCCGCTGGATGATGCGTTACGTTGTTCATTGATTTCTTTTGATTCGACATTACGTTCCAATGTATCGGTTGGTTTACCCCTAGATGCTTTGGTTTACCATAAAGACAGTTTTAAAATTCCAGAGGGTAAGCGCATAGGGGAAGATGACCCATACTTTACGCAGATCAGTAAACAATGGTCAGAGACTTTACGCCGTGGTTTGCAAGAGCTGCCCAAGCCAACTGCCGATTATGGTTTGTAAATCATGACTCGCTCTCAGACTGATAACGATGTTTGTTTGAGAGGGAGTTATTTAAACCCTTGAAATGTTCTTGCTTAGAAGACGATCCAGTGACAGGATGGTGGGCCGAGTTGTGATCAGTATGGCAAGAACAAACATATACAACAGGTCGTGCACATAGAAGAACCAACTCAGCCAGCTCATAGCATCTAAGCCATTAGGAATGGTATGTATGCCAACGGTGTATAAAGCGGTCATGCTGATCACAAACAGTAAAATGCTGCTGATTTGAGTAAATAAACCGATAATCAACAATAAACCTGCGAGCATTTCTGTGGCAGAAACAAAGCTACTCATGATTTCTGGAAAAGGAATGCCAGCTCCGGTGATGGTTTCCAGCATAATCAATCGGTTTTTCTCTACGAAAAGCTTATTGAATCCCGTGCTAAAGAAAAAAATGCCGATTGAAATTCGTATTAGAAATAGCACGAATTGCTGAATCGGCATTTTATAGAGCGGATTATCGTAAACCAGTTTGAGCATTCGATTCTGGAATGGTTAAAACCATATTAGAGATAAAACACAGAAAATGATCAAGTGGTATTTAGTGATCTAGTTGCCGTATAGGGCGGGCAGTTAGGCGGCAAAGCAACTCGTAGCCTAAAGTTCCATTCGCTGCTGCAACCTCATCAACCAAGCGAGATTGCCCCCAGAGTTCAACTTTTGTGCCAATTTCGGCATCCACATTGCTGATATCAATGGCGATCATGTCCATACTGACACGGCCAACAACAGGGACAAGTTGTTGATTGATCGCAACAAAGTTTTGTTTGATATAAGTCCGTGGATAGCCATCCCCATAGCCAATTGAAACAATCGCAATTTTTGTTGGGCATGTGGCTGAATAGGTCGAACCATAACCGACAAATTCCCCTTGTTGAATCTGATTCAGTGCAATGATTTCGGCACTAAAGGTCATGACGGGCTTTAGATCAAGCTCATGCACATTTTTATCGGCAAAGGGAGACGCGCCGTAAAGCATAATACCCGGGCGTACAAAATCAAAATGTAGTTCGGGATATTTATAAATTGCAGCTGAATTACAACAAGATACCAAGATGGGTTCGCAGGCCTGCTTTACCTGTAAGAACTGTTGTTTCTGTTGCTCGTTTAAAGGATGCTCTACATCGGCATTGGCAAAATGCATGGCCAGTACACAAGTAAAACCTTCAGTTTTTAAGCGATGAATGACTTTAATAATTTCATCTACTTTAAAACCTAAACGGTTCATTCCGCTGTTTAGCTTGACCCAAACTTTTAGGCCTAATGCATTGTAAGCCGTTTTATGTTGAATCAACCATTCAACTTGTTGAGTGTGATGAACGATACATTCGAGTTTCTGTTCAATGACTTGTGCCATTTCATCTTCAGAGAATACACCCTCAATCAGAGTAATGGGTTGAGTATATCCCAGTTGCCTGATTTCCAAGGCTTCTTCTAAGCAGGCGACACCAAAAGCGTCCGTGGCCTCAAGGGCGGCTAAACAGTTTTTAACTCCATGTCCGTAGGCATTGGCTTTGACCATACTGACAATTTTTGAATGTGGAGCAAGTTGTTTAACACGGTTTAAATTATATTGCAGTGCGTTACTGTCAATATAAACTGTAGCTTGGCGCACCCTGAGTTCTCCTTTGGGTCGACTTGAAACATATATAAAGCAGGAATCGTTTAGATATTATTCGTCATCTTCATACTGAGCATAGAACTCAGGCGAGAGGTTACTAAAACGGGTATATTGGCCTTCGAAGGCCAGACGAACGCTACCAATAGGGCCGTTACGCTGTTTGCCGATAATGATTTCAGCTGTGCCTGCTTCCTTCGACTCTTTGTTATAGACTTCATCACGGTAAATGAACATGATTAAGTCGGCATCCTGCTCGATCGCACCCGATTCACGTAAGTCTGACATGACAGGACGTTTGTTTGGTCGGTTCTCCAAACTACGGTTTAACTGAGACAGTGCAATCACAGGACATTGCATTTCTTTGGCAAGCGCTTTTAAGCTTCGCGAAATTTCCGAGATCTCACCCACACGGTTATCGCCCATACCAGGAACTTTCATCAGCTGTAAATAGTCAACCATGATACAGCCAATTTTACCATCATGCATTTTAGCCACACGACGTGCACGCGCACGAAGTTCGGTAGGTGGGAGGGCAGATGAGTCATCGATGTAAAGATGCATTTCTTGTAGCTGAAGAATGGTTCCGGTGACTTTGGTCCATTCATCGGCATCCAGATTACCTGAACGTAAATGTCCTTGATGGACTTTACCCATGGCAGAGATCAAACGCATGGCAATCGAGTCTGCTGGCATCTCCATGGAGAATACTAATGCAGGTAGGCGGTTATATTGCAGTACACTTTCGACAAGGTTCATGGCGAATGTGGTTTTACCCATCGATGGACGTGCCGCGACAATAATTAAGTCGCCGGGTTGCATGCCTGAAGTTTTATTGTCCAGTTCTAGGAACCCAGTGGTTAAACCGGTAATGTTACCATCGAGTTTAGATAGTTCATCTAATTTGGTAATCACATCAGCAGTCACAGAGCTGATGGATTTTGGTCCAGAATCTTTTTTATTGTTGTTGTGCTGTTCCGCCAAAGAGAAAATACTGGTTTCTGCTAAATCAAGAATTTCGCTGACTGGACGACCTTTAGTGTCATAGGCATTTTGTAAAATATCACTGCTGATCTTGATCATGTTACGCAGCGTTGAGAACTCTTTGATTTTATTTGCATAAATTTCAAGATTGTAGAAGCTTGAAGGAGAGTCTGCCATCAATTGCATCAGGTATTCCTCACCGCCAATAGCATCGAGCAAATTCTGTTTGAGTAACCAGTCATTCACTAAAACTGCATCATAAGGCGAGTTCTCTTGTGCTAGTTTCTCAATGGCACGATAGATATATTTGTGACGTGTGGCATAAAAATCATTTTCTTTGAGTAAGTCACTGACTTGTTCGAATGATTCGGCAACTGTCATCAAAGCAGCTAAAACAGCTTGCTCAATGGCAAGATTATGCGGTGGGGTGCGGAATTCTTTTAGTTGACCAGAGTCATTCACTTTACTCTCTGTGTTTGGAGCATTTTTGGAAAAATTGGCATTCGCCTGTGACATAACAAGACCTAATAAAAAGATGAAACCCTAACGACTGACTATCTTAATCCAAATGGAAGCTATCGGGACAATTTAATTCAGGGAAAATTGTGTAAGCGATGCAATAGCACAATAGATAGTCATATATGTGATTGCATCGACGCTTGTGATTTTGAGGATGGTCTTGAATTAAGGTTTTACAAACCAGTCTTGTTCAAAGCGTCCGTTTTTAAAACGGTATGCTGAAAGACCATAGCGAAGATTATTTTTTTGTGCATCTTTAACAAAGCCCGTGTCTTTGCCTAAAGAATAGAGGAAAGCATCAAGCAAGAGTAGGGTAGCATCGATAAACCACCAGAAACCTAAGCCGCCAAAGGTGATCAATTTTAGAATACCACTGATTTTCTTGCCGAGATAGAAACGATCTATTCCGAAGAAACCTAAAAACATGGCGAGTATTAAAGCAATGATACGATTTTTCTTTTGCATATAGGGCCCTATTAGAGAAAAATAATTATATAAATTTAATTTAGAGTTAGATTTTCTGTATTTAATTAGACATAAAAAAAGAGCATGTAAAACATGCTCTTTTTCTTTGCAGAAATTACTCAGATACGATAGTAACGAGAACTTCAGCAACAACATCATGATGCAATTGGATTGCGATGTTGAATTCACCAGTGTGACGAAGCGCACCGTTTGGTAAACGAACTTCTGCACGGTCAACAACAAGACCAGCATTCGTTAAAGCATCAGCGATGTCACGAGTACCGATAGAACCGAACAGTTTACCTTCGTCACCAGCTTTCGCAGTGATTACGATGTTAACTTCGTTCAATTGTTCAGCACGTGCATTCGCAGCAGCTAATACTTCAGCTTCTTGCTTCTCAAGTTCAGCACGACGAGCTTCAAAAGCAGCAGTGTTTGCTTCAGTTGCAGCTACAGCTTTACCTTGAGGGATCAAGAAGTTACGACCGTAACCAGCTTTAACTGATACTTTGTCGCCTAATTTACCAAGGTTCTTAATGCGTTGTAATAAGATAACGTCCACAGCTCACCTCACTTACTTATGGTTGTCAGTGTACGGAATCAAAGACAAATAGCGAGCTTGTTTAATAGCTAACGCTAATTGACGTTGATAACGAGCTTTAGTACCTGTAATACGGCTAGGAACAATCTTGCCGTTTTCAGTGATGTACTGTTTTAAAGTGTCGATATCTTTGTAGTCGATGTACGCAACATTCTCAGCTGTAAAGCGGCAGAACTTGCGACGACGGTAAAAACGTGCCATTGATGTTCTCCTTATTCAGCTTCTTGAACTGCTTGTTGTGCTTCTTCACGTTGAGCTTTACGCGCACGTTTTTCTTCAGCACTCTTAGCAAGTAAAGATTCTTCAGTAATTGCGTGTTCACGACGGATGATGATGTTACGAATGATTGCATCGTTATAACGGAACAATTCTTCTAATTCATCAAGAGTCGTTTGACCACATTCAACATTCATAAGAATGTAGTGTGCTTTGTGAATTTTGTTAATCGGGTAAGCCAATTGGCGGCGGCCCCAATCTTCTAAACGGTGAATTTGACCTTCAGCTTCTTTGATCTGAGAGATATAGCGTTCAACCATACCTACAACTTGATCGCTTTGGTCTGGATGTACCAATAGTACGATTTCGTAGTGACGCATTGTCAGCTCCTTACGGTTTAAGCAGCCCCTAATTATAAAAATCAGAAGCAAGGAGTCATAACTTAAAAGTTATGTCGCAAATTGCGAAGCGGCGATTATATGCAAATCAGCGCGATAAAGCAAATCTGGCGTGGTCTCGATTTTTAGTTTTTGGGTATAGCCGTGAAAAAAGCGAGGTAGGTTGGATCGGATTGAAAACAAAATGATCTTGTGGTGAGTAACCACCGATTTTAATGTGAGAAAATAAAAATCACGAGGAAGGGGGGAGAGATTTCATTTAGGCAATAAAGAAGCGAATGTTTTTATTGCACGAAATGATTACAGCGAGGGAGAATAAAAAGATAGAGCATTCTCTATCTTTTTAAAAAAGAGGGAGGAATGGTGCAGGGCTTTTAAAGGTAAAACTAAAGCTTAGACTGATAACAGTAACGAGAATTACTGAGAAAAGGAAAAAGCGTTTTGCCCAAAGCTGATCATCTTTAGCTTTGAATCCTAAAATACCGATATAGAGCCAATAAATACATAGTGCATTACAGATGACCAGGAAAATGATGTTGGTATATCCATAAACATACAGTGCATTCATTGCAACGCTAAATAAAATCACATAAATCACGGATTCGATTTTCGTTCTCAAAATAGAGCGCGCTACAGGTAAAATTGGAATTCCTGCATTTTTGTAATCATCAAAACGATAAATTGCAATGGCCCAGGAATGTGGCATTTGCCATAAAGCATATGCAACAAAGATCAGGAGTGCCGCAACATCGAACTGATGACTTACAGCCGTATAACCAATAACAGGAGGACTCGCTCCAGAAATACTACCAATGACGGTCTGATGGATGGTGGTGCGTTTGCTCCACAAACTATAAAAACCGACATAGACGACAAAACCAATGACAGCAAATAAAAAAGCATAGCCATTCACATAGAACCAAAGAATGCTAAAACCAATTACGCCTAAAACCCATGCATAAGACATGGCAACAGTCGGAGAAATCGTTTTTTGCACAAGGGCACGGTTCATGGTGCGTTGCATTTTTTGATCGATGTCTTGATCAATTACATTATTGACGACGCAACCTGAAGCAACAACAAAAGTTGTTCCGAGTAGGGTCAGTAATAATAAGAGGCAGTCTATAGAGCCTTGGGCGGCTAAGAAGAAGCCGCCCAAGGTGGTAATAAAATTACCGAAGAGAATTCCTGGTTTAGTCAGGAATAAGTACTTTTTCCACATGACAATCAGTTTAGATCATCATGTTGTAGTGTAGGTAATTCATAATCCACACAGAGCCGACCAAGAGTACGGCAATACATAAAATTGTGTAGATAAATGCAATAAGGTTCCAACGTTGTTCAGATGATGTATTCATGTGTAAGAAGTACACAAGTTGTACAAGTACCTGAGCAACAGCAGTAATTGCAATTACTGTAACTAAAACGCCACGGCTGAAACCACCCGACATCACCATCCCGAAGGGGATGATGGTGAGGATAACAGAAAGGATAAATCCAACAGTGTATTGTTTAAAGTTACCGTGTGACGCACCTGCAGCATTATGGTCATGACTACTCATTAGAGAACTCCCAGTAAGTAAACGACGCTGAATACACAGATCCAAACGATGTCAAGGAAGTGCCAGAACAAGCTTAAGCAAGCGAGACGACGTGTATTCGGTAAGGTCAAACCATTCTTTTTGATTTGATATATCAATACCAACATCCACACTAAACCAGAAGTTACGTGGATACCGTGTGTACCAACCAAAGTAAAGAACGATGATAAGAATGCACTGTGAGTAGGGCCATGACCTTCATGTACAAGGTGACGGAACTCATAGATTTCCATACCAATGAACGATGCACCGAAAAGGAATGTAATGAATAACCAAGTGATGACTTGATTTACATTCTTTTTATAAGATGCAAGTACAGCAAAACCAAATGTTACCGATGAGATCAATAAGGCAAATGTTTCAGTTAAGACGAAGCCTAATGAATCATGGAACAGGTCATATGCACTTGGGGTTCCTGGCGGGATATGACTGCTTAATACAGCGAACGCAATGAAGAGTGATCCGAAAAGAATCAAGTCACTCATCAAGTATGTCCAGAAACCAAAGACCGTTAAGTCCGTATCATCATGTTCATGATGACCATCGTGGCCGTGGTTGTCGTGATGAAGTACTTCAGCCATTTCCTTAGTCCTTCTTCAAGTGTTTTTCAAGTAAAGCATAGCGTTCGTTTTCAATACGCTCAACTTCAGCAGCAGGAACGTAGTAGTCAACATTCTTGGTGAATGAACTCACGATCAAGCTAACAACAGCTGAAACGAATGAAACAACAACAAGCCACCAAATATGCCAGATAAGTGCAAAGCCAAGTAATGTAATGAACATTGCAATGACAAAACCAGCAGCACGATCAGTCGGCATGTGGATGTCTTCATATTTAGTGTTACGTGCGTATGCTACACCATTTTCTTTGTCAGTCCAGAAACGATCAACACCGCTAGCTTCCGGTACATGTGCAAAGTTATAGAATGGGGCAGGAGATGACGTTGCCCATTCAAGGGTACGGCTATCCCACGGATCGCCAGTATGGTCCATGTTGTCCTTACGTTGTAAGAAACCAACGATGATTTGCATCAAGAAGCAGGCAATACCAATCGCAACAAGAACAGCACCAAACAACGCAATCGCCAAGTACGGATCCCATTCTGGGTTGTCATATGTATTCAAACGACGTGTCATACCCATGAAACCAAGGATATAAAGTGGCATGAATGCAAAGTAAAAACCGAAGAACCAGAACCAGAATGCAGCTTTACCCCATGCTTCATTGAGCTTCCAACCAAACATTTTTGGCCAGTAGAAGATGATGCCGGCAAACATACCAAACACCACACCACCGATAATTACGTTATGGAAGTGAGCGATCAAGAACAATGAGTTGTGTACAAGGAAGTCCGCAGGTGGAACAGCCATAAGTACGCCAGTTAAACCACCAATACCAAATGTTACCAGGAAGCCAAGCGTCCATAACATAGGAGTAGTAAAGGTGATGCGACCTTTATACATTGTGAATAACCAAGAGAAGATTTTCACACCTGTTGGAATCGCAATAACCATGGTCATGATACCGAAGAACGCATTAACGTTCGCACCAGCACCCATGGTGAAGAAGTGGTGAAGCCATACAACGAACGCAAGAACAGTAATCGCAATCGTTGCATACACCATAGATTTATAACCGAACAACGCTTTACGAGAGAAGGTTGCAACGATTTCTGAGTATAGACCAAATGCTGGCAATACCAAGATATATACTTCAGGGTGACCCCATGTCCAGATCAAGTTCACGTAAAGCATTGGGCTACCGCCAAGCTCATTGGTGAAGAAATGGAAACCGAAGTAACGGTCAAGTGTAAGCATTGCAAGCGTACCTGTTAATACAGGGAATGATGCAATGATTAATACAGCCGTACACAGTGAAGTCCACGTAAAAATAGGCATGTCCATCAATTTCATGCCAGGCGCACGCATCTTGATGATGGTAACAAAGAAGTTAACACCAGATAAAAGCGTACCTAGACCAGAAACCTGAAGTGCCCAGATATAGTAGTCAACACCTACACCAGGAGAATATTGAATGCCAGATAGAGGAGGGTAAGCCATCCAACCAGTCGCAGCAAATTCACCTAATACAAGTGAAAGCATCATCAAACCAGCAGCGCCTGCGAATAACCAGAAGCTTAAAGAGTTTAATAATGGGAAAGCAACGTCACGAGCACCAATCTGTAAAGGTACAGAGATGTTCATCATACCAACAACGAGACCCATGGCCACGAAGAAGATCATGATTACACCGTGCGCGGTGAAGATCTGGTCGTAGTGGTCAGGATGTAAGTAACCTTCGCCGCCGCCTTTCGCGAGGAAAAGTTGTAGACGCATCATGATCGCATCGGCGAAACCACGCAGAAGCATGACCACAGATACGATGATATACATGATACCAATCTTTTTATGGTCTACAGTGATAAACCACTCATTCCACAAATATCCCCATTTCTTGAAATAGGTGATACCGCCCAAAACAGCAATTGCACCAAGTGCCATAAAGACCATGGTGACAAGTACAAGGGGTTCAGTCGGGATAGAATCCCACCCCAATTTACCAAAAATCATATCCATGTCTTATTCCCCTTGAGCAGCGTGTTCTGCTGCAGCATGAGTTTCTGCTGTTGCATTATGTCCAGCAGAATGGTCAGCACCGTGATAGTTACTCATATAATGGTTGATGATTGTTTCAAACAATTTTGGCTCAACTGATGAGTAATAAGTCACTGGGTGTGGCTTAGTCGGGAACGGTTTCATCGCTTCAGCTTTAGCAAGTGCTTCTTGATCACCAGCAGCTTTAGCACGATTCACTAAATGTTCGATCTGATGCTTAGAACGATCGCCATCTTTAAGCGTTGCTAACTCAGCTTGGTCAAGTGTGCCTTTTTGAATTGCTTCAGGGTTGATACTTGTACCATTACCAGCTTTAACTGCTTCTACCCATTGTGCAAATTCTGGCTCAGTCACGCTATGTGCTTTAAAGCGCATTTGTGAGAAACCGTAACCTGAATAGTTTGCTGAGAAACCACGGAAAACTCCTGGCTCATCGGCTAATAGATGAAGGTGAGTTTGCATACCAGCCATTGCGTAAATCTGACCGCCTAACTGTGGGATGAAGAACGAGTTCATCGTAAAGTTAGAAGTGATTTTAAAGCTTACTGGTGTTTGTTCTGGGAAGCGTACTTCGTTTACCGTTGCAATATTTTGCTCAGGATAGATAAAAATCCATTTGAACTGTTCAGCGACAGCTTGAATAGTCAATGGTGCTTTATCTGATTCTAGCGGACGGTAAGGGTCGTACTTGTGGGAACCCCACCAAGTTAACCAAGCTAAAATACCAATAATAATGACAGGTACGCCCCATACAACAATTTCAATTGCCGTAGAGTGTGCCCAAGTAGGTTTATAGTCTGCATCTTTATTCGACGCGCGATATTTCCAACCAAACCATAATGCCATGACGATTGATGGAATCACCACCAATAGCATTAGATAGATCGCAGTCATCATCAAGTTACTTTGACCTTGACCAACTGGACCTTTATTGTTTAGAAGTACCATATCACCACCGCACCCAGTTAAGAGTGCAGCCATCGTTGATAAAGACAATACAGCTAAAATCGTTTGTCTCATTTTACAACCTCGGTGAAGAGTCCCATTCCCTAATTAAATTATGGGATAGCGATTAAAGTGTCGCGTGATTGATAAGAATTGTATAAAAAATGCTTAGCAATCACGCGACACCGCTACGTTGTTGGGCATTATGCCTCATATTGAAAAACTAAGCTACTGATAAAGTGGTCTGAACTGCTTGTTTTAAAACCCGATTTATCTTGTAGGGATTGTTGTTTCGGTACATTTTTTTCTATAGATATCAATTTAATATATAAAAAGAGGAATAAATCCTCTTTTGTTTATTGATTTGTGATTACTGCTTAATTACCTTGGTTTTTGCCAATTTATCGTGCAAAGTTTGACGATTTTTAGTAAATGCGAATAAAGCATAATCAATCACGGTAATGATTGGGATTAGAAGAAGGTTAAGAATAATGAAGAGCACACTTCTTACCCAGAAGGCCCGAATTGTGCTGACTGGCGCAGCGGTTTCTACATCTACAATTTTAATCTTGGCGATTTTTTTACCTAGGCTCTGGCCTGATTTTGCAATGAAAAATGCTTGGATCATGAGCATAATAATCAGGTAAGTAAAGATCATTATCCATGCTTCACTTGGAATTAACTGCATCAGTTGGTGCTGTAATTCTACTGCTTTATCCGATGCAATTTGGGTTGCTTGCATCTGTTTTTGAATCTCGAATAATTCTTGATATTGGCTTTCATTAAAAAAGAAAGATGGAATTGAGGCCATTGGTAGCCATAAGATTAAATCAAAAACCTTTGCCAATGCACGAGAGTGAAAAGGGGCTAGTTCAGGTGCTTTCTGTTCGACTTTGATTTTGTAAGTTGGTTCATTCGTTTCAGTTTTAACTTGAGCACTAAAAGGAGAGTAACCTACAGGTTCGTAGACAAGTTTGCCTTGTGTTAGTTCGCCAAGTGTTTTCCATTCGGCCATGCCTTCATGCCAAGCTAAATCGGTCAATAAAACTTGTTGACTAGCAAGCATCTGGTTCACTTGTTCTAAACTATAAGGTCCTGCTTGTTGATTGTTACGAGCCAAGTAAATTTGCATAATTTAAAAATCTCAATTACGAAAGATGAAAAAAGACCCTGCAAAGGAGGGTCTTTTTCTAAAAAAGACTAGGCTTGCTTGATTTGTTCTTCAGCAAGGAAGAACCATGTATCAAGTACTGAGTCAGGGTTAAGTGACACAGATTCAATCCCTTGTTCCATAAGCCATTTAGCAAGGTCAGGGTGATCCGAAGGACCTTGACCACAAATACCGACATATTTGCCTGCTTTACGGCAAGCATGAATGGCCATAGAAAGCAGCGCTTTAACTGCTGGATCACGCTCATCGAATAAGTGAGACACGATACCAGAGTCGCGGTCTAGACCTAGTGTTAATTGTGTTAAGTCATTTGAGCCGATAGAGAAGCCATCGAAATGTTCAAGAAATTGCTCAGCCAATAATGCATTGGTTGGAAGTTCACACATCATAATGACTTTAAGACCATTTTCACCACGTTTTAAACCATTTAGAGCAAGCAACTCAATGACGCGTTTTGCTTCAGAAACAGTACGAACAAATGGGATCATGATTTGAATGTTGGTTAAGCCCATTTCATCACGTGCTTTTTTCAAGGCACGGCATTCAAGCTCAAAACAATCACGGAAGTTGTCAGAAACATAACGACTTGCACCGCGGAAGCCCAACATTGGGTTTTCTTCTTCAGGTTCGTATAACTTACCACCGATCAAATTCGCATATTCATTCGATTTGAAGTCGGACATACGTACAATCACTGGCTTGTCTGCAAATGCAGCTGCAAGTGTAGAGATGCCTTCAACCAACTTTTCAACATAGAATTCAACTGGTGAAGAGTAACCCGCTGTACGTGCCATGACAGCAGCACGTGTTTCACGTGGCAAGCTTTCAATATTCAATAATGCTTTTGGATGTACGCCGATCATACGGTTAATAATGAACTCAAGACGTGCTAAGCCAATCCCTTCATTTGGAATTTGAGCAAAGTCAAATGCGCGGTCAGGGTTACCGACGTTCATCATAATCTTGAATGGTAGTGATGGCATTGAGTGAATCGAGTTACGTTGAACTTCGAAATCTAATGCACCTTCATAGATGAAACCTGTATCACCCTCAGCACAAGAAACAGTCACTTCTTGACCGTCTGAAAGGACTTCGGTGGCATTACCACAACCTACGATTGCTGGAACACCTAATTCACGTGCAATAATGGCAGCGTGACACGTACGACCACCACGGTTAGTGACAATCGCAGCAGCACGTTTCATGACGGGTTCCCAGTCTGGGTCAGTCATGTCAGAGACAAGTACATCACCGTCTTGAACCTTATCCATTTCTTTAATTGAAGTCACAACGCGAACTTTACCAGAACCAATACGTTGGCCAATTGAACGACCTTCACAAATCACGGTGCCGCGTTGTTTTAACAGGTAGCGTTCCATTGTGCCGACATTTTGACGGCTTTTTACAGTTTCAGGACGTGCTTGAACGATATAGATTTGACCATCATCGCCATCTTTTGCCCATTCAATGTCCATTGGCGAGCCATAATGTTGCTCAATGATCAAGGCTTGTTTAGCCAATTCATGTAATTCATGATCATTGAGTGCAAATTGTTGACGTTCTTGCTTTTCAACATCAACCACAACCACAGATTTACCTGCCGCACCTTCTTCACCATAAATCATTTTTTGGTGTTTAGAACCGAGGTTACGACGTAAAACAGAGTGTTTACCTGCATTTAAGAGCGGTTTAGATAAATAGAATTCGTCAGGGTTAACTGCACCTTGCACCACCATTTCACCTAGACCGTAAGATGCGGTGATAAATACCACATCACGGAAACCTGATTCTGTATCTAGCGTGAACATAACACCCGCAGCGCCAGTTTCTGAGCGAACCATACGTTGTACGCCAGCAGAAAGAGCGACAACACTATGTTCAAAGCCTTGGTGTACACGGTAAGCAATGGCGCGGTCATTATAAAGAGAAGCAAAAACCTCTTTAATCGCGATCAGAATATTATCGATCCCACGAATGTTGAGGAAAGTTTCTTGCTGACCTGCGAAAGACGCATCGGGTAAATCTTCAGCAGTCGCAGAAGAACGAACTGCAACGGCAATGTCTGGGTTACCGTTTGAAAGTGCTGCAAATGCATCACGAATTTCTTGTTCTAAAGTTGCAGTGAGCGGAGTATCAACAATCCATTGACGGATTTTTGCACCGGTTTCAGCAAGTGTAATTACATCATCAACATTAAGCTGAGAAAGTTCAGCTTGAATACGAGCGTTTAAGCCGCTTTGATCTAAGAACTCACGATAGGCAGCAGCAGTTGTTGCAAAGCCACCCGGTACCGATACACCAGCATTGGATAAATGACTGATCATTTCACCCAGAGATGAGTTTTTCCCGCCTACGAGTTCGACATCGTGTTTTCCTAATTTTTCCAGACCGATTACGCGCGCTTCCAAAGTATTTACTCCACTTTTTTTGCAGTATGAATGACCATCATTGGTATGAAATTATACAAAAGTGCTTAGATTTAGTATTTTACTAAGCGACAGTCATGTTAGATGAGTTTACTATAAAGATTATAGAGCACTAAGACAAATGTTTAAGGAGAATTTTGATGCCCGTAAGTAAAGAAATTAAACGGAGCGTTTTTTTTATTTCAGATGGTACCGCAATTACCGCAGAAACCCTTGGACATTCACTACTTGCGCAATTTCCGAATGTTGATTTTGACATTCATATTATGCCTTATATCACCACAGAAGAAGCCGCAATGAATGTGGTGGTGGAGATCAATGCTTGTCAATCTCGAGATGGCTCTTTACCACTGGTTTTTGATACGTTGGTTGATCCGCATGTCCGTGAAATTATTAACACGGCCAAGGCTGTAAATCTTGATGTATTTGAAGGATTAATTAGTAAACTAGAACAGGAAATCGGGATCCCGCCAACAACTCTAGTTGGACAAACCCACGCAGTAACTGATTCAGAATATTATAAAGCACGTATCGATGCCGTTCATTTCGCACTGGATAATGATGATGGGGCAAGAACGCGCCATTATGATAAAGCCGATATCATTTTAATTGGCGTGTCTCGTTCGGGGAAGACACCAACTTCGATTTATTTGTCACTGCAATTTGGTGTGCGTGTTGCGAACTATCCTTTGACCGAGGAAGACTTGGATGATAACCGCTTGCCTAAAGTACTACGCGAACATAAAAATAAACTTTTTGGTTTAATGATTGATGCCGAACGTTTGGTGGCAATTCGTAATGAGCGTAAGGCGAATAGTCGTTATGCTAGCTTTAGCCAATGCCAAATGGAGTTGCGCGCCATTGAGGGGATTTACATCTCTGAGGGAATTAAATATTTAAATGTAACTGAAATGTCGATTGAAGAAATTTCAACACGTGTTTTACAAATGACGGGTTTAAAGCGTCGTATTGGTTAAGTGGATCAGGCAGTCTAAAAATGTCTGTTAGACTGCCTCAAAACTATCTTAGTCGGATTTAAAATTTGTATGGAAATACTATTTACTAATAAATTTTTGATATTAAACAATAAATAAAAATGGTTGGCCAGTCATATAGCAGGTGATAATTTGACTGCATTTCTGCTATAATATTGTGACTTATATCTCATTTTATTTCTTGTTGTTGGTGCTCTATGGCTTTTATTGCGACTGAATATCTTGATCGAAAGAGTTCTGTTTGGAACAGAAGTCTGTGAATCTCGCGTTCCCTTTTCACTCCAGCCACCAAATGAGTGAAGTTCAGCAAAACATTTATAACAGTATTCCGAGTCTGGTCTGGTTGCTTTCAGAGCAAGGTGATGCCTATTTTTTTAATAGTGTCAGCCAAGAATATATCGGCTTTAATAATCTAGAACATTTTGCGCAAAATTGGGTGGATTTAATTCATTCTGATGATATTTCACTGCTCCGTAATGAATGGGAGCATGCTTTTTGTTCGCGCTTACCTTTTCAACTCGAATGCCGCCTGAAACATCGATCAGGTTCGTACCGCTGGTTCTCATTGTCTGCAAAGTTTTTGAACGCTGAAGTTGAGGGTCAAGGCTATTGGTTTGTTAACAGTGTTGATATTCATGAAACCAAACAATATCAACAAAACCTGGTGAAGTGTATTAATGAGCAAACCAGTATGCTGGATAATAGTATTGACTGTATCAAATTATTAGAAGCAGATGGCTCATTATTACATGTCAATAAAACAGGCTGTATCGCACTTAATATCCAAGAAAATAATCATCGATTTGGCATGAAGTGGGCTGAACTTTTGCCTTTAGAAATGCGTTCTAAAGCAACCTATGCCTTGAAAACAGCACTCAAAGGAAAGACAGCTCGCTTTCGTGGAATGAGTGGCGAGAGCACAGAGCGGCAATATTGGGATAATTTGCTGACACCTATATTAAATGATCAGGGACAGATTGAGCAGGTCTTATGTTTGTCACGGGATATAACGACACAGAGGCAAACGGAAATACAGCTCCGCCTGTCTAGTGAACTAGATGAATTAACGGGGCTTTATAATCGTCGTTTTTTGAAACGCCAGTTGAAACGTGCCCTACATCGACATAAAAAAGATGAAAAACTGGTTGGCTTGATGTTACTGGATCTGGATTACTTCAAGCACATCAATGATACGCTGGGGCACTCAGCAGGTGATCATTTACTGCGTATTCTATCTAAACGTATCGAAAATATTTTGCCAGAAAATACCTTTGTTGCCCGTTTGGGGGGGGATGAGTTCGCAATTGTCGTGAATGGTATTGATACCGAAGCAGAACTTGAAAAAGTGGCTATAGATGTGAGTCGACAGCTAGATGCACCTATTACTTATGCGGGAAGTGTGATTAACGGTAGCATGAGTATCGGTTGTGCGATTTATCCGCGTGATGCCAAAGACTCTTCAAATTTAATGAAGTGTGCGGATACAGCTTTAAATGATTTGAAAGCTGCCGGTCGTGGTGGTTTCCGTATGTTTAATCCGCAAATGCAGATCGCGGCACAGAATATTGCCATTCAATTGAATGAGGCACGACATATTATCCGTGATGGCCTAATGGTTCCCTATTACCAACCTAAGGTACGGTTATCAGATGCGAAAGTTGTGGGTTTTGAAGCATTACTGCGTTGGCAAACAGAGGATCAATGTATTCATTCGCCTCATAAAATAGAACAGGCTTTTCAAGACTATTCATTAGCGACGAAAATTAGTGATGCAATTCAAAATAAAGTGTTTAAAGACATTGCCATGTGGATTGAACAAGGATTAGATGTTGTTCCTGTGTCAATCAATGCAGCACCAGTCGAATTCTTGAAAGATAATTATGCTGAGCGTTTATTGCAGCGTTTGAATTTATATAAAATTCCGCACCATCTGGTAGAAATTGAAATTACTGAACATATCTTGGATGACCGTGGTTCTGATTATGTGATTCGGGCATTAAATTTATTAAAACAGCAAGGTGTTAAAATTGCGTTGGATGATTTTGGTACAGGTCACTCATCTTTAACCCGCTTACGTGATTATCCAGTGGACTGTCTGAAAATTGATTGTGATTTTATTCGTCAAATGAACGAAGATGATGCAATTTTAGCAATCGTTCAGGCCATTATTGCTTTAGGGCCGAAGTTGTCTTTGGATATTGTTGCTGAAGGTATTGAAAATATTAAACAGCTTGAATTACTCAAATCGTCTGGATGCTCGATTGGGCAGGGGTATTTATTTAGTGCTGCGGTGAATGTGCAACAAGCCACAGCAATGCTTCAACATGGCGTATGAGTGGTATCACTTCAATCATAAAAATTAAATAACAAGGCTTATCATATTAAGCCTTGTATTTAGGTGAGGTGCTTAGTGAGCTTTAAGATCCATCAAGAGACTAAAATTTTCTAAACGTTTTTCTGTATCGTAAATATCACAGGTAAAAATAAACTCATCAACATCATATTGTGCTGCAATTTTATTTAAACCCGCTTGTACTGTAGCTTGAGAGCCAATTTGTGCCATGGCATAAAAATTCTGAATAGCCAATTGCTCAGCACTTGTTGCAAGCCCTTGAGTTGAGTCAATCGGTGGTCTGAGCTTTAAACTATGACCACGAATCAGATTTAAAATACGTTGATAAGAACTGGTCGCTAAATATTGAGCCTCCGCATCTGTTGCCGCGACTACGGTTGGCACCCCCATGGAAACATAAGGTTTGTCCAGATATTCAGACGCCTGGAAATTATCACGATAAATTTCGATTGCTTGGCCTAACATTCTTGGGGCAAAGTGTGAGGCAAAAGAATAGGGCAGCCCGAGCCTAGCTGCCAGTTGTGCGCTAAATAAACTTGAACCGAGTAGCCAAACTGGGACATGGGTGTTTTGACCTGGTGTCGCAATAATTCTTTGGTTGGCCTGTGGTGCTTTAAAGTATTGCAAAATTTCCGCTACATCCTGAGGGAATTGATCTTCAGTTTCCTGACGGCCACGTCGCAGGGCACGCATGGTCATTTGATCCGTACCAGGAGCACGACCTAAACCAAGTTCAAAACGATTTGGATAAAGTGTTGCCAAGGTTCCGAATTGCTCTGCAACCACCAATGGTGCATGGTTTGGCAGCATAATACCGCCTGAACCAAGACGGATGTGCTGCGTATTTGCGGCAATAAAGCCCAATAAAACAGCAGTTGCAGAACTGGCAATCCCATCCATATTATGATGTTCAGCCAGCCAGAATCGCTCATAGCCTAATTTTTCAGCATGTTGTGCGAGTTCTAGTGCATGTCGCAGTGAAAACTCGATACTTTTGTCATCCCGAACTGGTGCAAGTTCAAGTATAGAGAATTTTATATCTTGTAGTGATTTCATCATTGATTCTCAAAACCATATATCGAAATAATACGATATAAGTTGAGTTTTGTATATCGTTTTTGATCGATATATTGTGTTGTTGCTATAAAAAAAGCGCCCGAAGGCGCTAAAAGGGTAACTTGTTGTTCTGTTAATTTAGCGATCTTTATACCAACCACGGTGGCGACCATTATCATGGCGATCATCATAGCGGGAATTGTAATAACGGCGGTCATCATAATGGCGGCGGTTTTCATAACGGCGATCATAGCGACGGTCATCATAACGGCGGTCAGCATCACGATCCTGACCAACTTTTTGGCCTAAAGCTGAACCACCTGCAGCACCTAAAGCGGCGCCAATATAACCACCATTTGTGCCTCCCATATTACGGCCAACAGTATAGCCCCCAACACCACCTAAGCCGCCACCAATCGCGGCTTCTGTGCGGTCACGTCGGTTACTGGATGCGGCTGCACCACCTGCACCACCCAAAGCAGAACCAATCATGGCACCTGTATTACCACCTAGTTGTTTACCTAACGCGGTACCCACTACACTGCCTAAAGCGGAAGTTGCGGCTACACGAGCTGTATTATCTGCATGTGCCACAGTCATCATCGATGATGCTGCAAGAACCACGCTACATAACCACAGATTTGATTTCATAATGAAACTCCTTGTCCATTCTTTTGGACAGTATTCTTTTGCTTGCGATAAATGTAACAAGAGATTTGAGTGAAAATATGGAGTGCAATCTCTGGATTGAGAGAGTTTGAGGAGGTTTTTGTATGGCTTATATTACAAGTGTAGAAATTGTGAATAAATTATAAAAATAAAGAATGAATACGCAACAAACAACGGTGCACGTGCGAATCGAGTACAATAGCTGCAGTTTAAATTGGGGTACATATATGCTGCTGGAAAAAATTTTGCAATCACAAGGCTTTGGTTCACGTAAGTATTGCCAGCAGTTAATAAAAAATGGGTCTGTCCAGATCGATCAGCAGGTTTGTAATAATCCGAAGCAGAATATTGCGACAGATCAACTTTGTTTTCAGGTCTTTGGTGAAGAATATCAATATCGCGAACACGTTTATATTGTCTTAAATAAACCTCAAGGGTATGAGTGTTCGCATCAAGCCACACATCATAAGAGTGTATTCAGTTTATTGCCAGAGATTCTGATTCATCGTGGTATTCAATGTGTAGGACGCTTGGATCAAGATACTACAGGGCTATTATTGCTGACCGATGATGGCCAATATCTACAGGCATTGACTCATCCACGTAAACATGTACCTAAGGTTTATCATGTCAGCACTGCTGATCCTGTCACAGCTGAACAGCAAATGAGACTAGAGCGGGGCGTTGAGCTGCGGAATGAAAAAGGGATTTACGCGGCAACAGATGTGCAACTTTTTTCAACCCATCAACTGTCGATGACCATTCATCAAGGCATCTACCACCAAGTCAAAAGAATGCTTGCCGCTGTTGGTAATAAAGTTGAAGCTTTACATCGTCACCAGATAGGCTCACTCGAATTGCCTGAATTGTCACAAGGTGAATGGATGTATTTAAGCGATGAGCAAAAGCAGCTGAGCCAAAATATCTCGGGAGAAGATTAATTATTTAAGGAAGCAGTGATAGGTCTTGAATTCACTGTCCTGAATAAATCCCATTTGTTCATAAAGACGATGGGATTGATAGTTATTTTTCTGGGTTTCTAGACTGATGCGTTGAGCATTTTCATGCCGCGCAAATAGAATTGCAGTATCAATGAGTTGTTTGGCGGCGCCTTGTTTACGGTAGGATGGTGTCACATAGACATCATCAAGGATGTAATAGGTTTCACAAGCAACGGAAGAAAAGGCGAGATAAAGCAGGACAAAGCCTGTAAATACATCATCTTTCACATGAATGAAAATGACACTGTCTTTATTGTCAAAGCGGTGCTTTAAAAACTGATAAGATTGTTCAATATTTGATGATGCTCCGTAGAACTGACGATATTCGTCAAACAAGACAGCAAGTTGATGTAGATCTTCTTTTGTGGCTCGCTTAACAATCATTCCTACACATCCTTACACTTATAATTTTATTCGGACTGTCAGAATAACCAAAAAAATTCAGCTGAAAAATAAAAACTTGTTTGTAAATGCAACATTGTTAAGTTTTGTCACTTTCACCGAGCAATGCATTCAATTCTTCAAACAAATCTTCATGATCATCTTCAATCTCGGTCGCCGATGGATTTTCAGCATTAGCCACGGCCTTGGATTTACGCAGTTTGAGTAACTGTTCCATGTTGATGTTTTGGTTTTCGATCGTAAAAGGGATCGACTTGGTCAATACCACTTGTTTGAAGAAAAGGCGAACAGCCTGAGCAGGGGAGATCCCCAACTGTTTAAATACAGCAAAGGCTTGCTTCTTTTCCTGTGAATCGAGGCGAACCTGATAAACTTCTGTTTTTCGCATGAAGAATGTAACCACATATTTTTAGTTATCGTCATGTATTTTAAACCATTGCAATGTAATTTCAATATTTTTGAAGCGAAAAAATAGATTTTTTGTCATTACGTTGTGGTGGCAATGCAAGTTCAAAGTGAGAACTAAAATGCATTTCCTGTTTCAAAATCGGGTCAAGGAATTGAATTTCTTTGGCCAGTAATTGTAAAGGATGGCTAAAATCATCTTCTGCTTTATGTTCAATATTTGGATAAAATGAATCATTAAGTATTGGAATATCAAGATAATTTAAATGAACACGTAATTGATGTTGTTTGCCCGTTTTAGGCATTAGTTGATATTTGGCGTAGTCTTGATTATGTTCCAATAGTTCGATCAAGGTTTCTGTATTATTTGCTTTTTCTTGATTAATTTGCATGGTGTAAAAAGGCTGGCCTTTTTCTAAATGCAGCTGCAAAATTTGCGGAAAATGCAGTTCAGGGCGATAAGCTGCAATCGCATGGTAGGTTTTTTGCACTTTTCTTTCGGCAAAAAGCTGCTGATAAATGCCTCTGGCAGTCGCTTTTTTACAGAATAGAACCACACCTGCTGTTTCACGATCCAGTCGATGAATGGGGGTAAGATCTGCATAGCCCGTCTGTTTTTTAAGTCGGACTAACAGGGTTTCTTGTACATATTGTCCTGTTGGACTCATGGTCAAAAAATGCGGTTTATCGACTACAAGTAGTTCATCATTTTCAAATAAAATTTTATGCTGAAACGGTACATGAATTTCATGGGCCAGAAAACGATAATAAAAAATATGAGTATTGGGTGTGTAAAGACTATCTAACTGGAGTTTGAGTCCATCTGCCGCATAAATCAGCCCATCGGCAAAACGCTGTTGCCATTCATTGATCTGAATATGTGGAAACTGCTGGCAGAGATAATCAAAAACGGTATGTGCAGCAACATCATTGGGTAAAAAGACTTTACTGGCACTGACGCCATTGAGTAGCGGTGGCGTAAATTCAATGATTGATGACATACAGCGATATCGACTCGGTAAACGGTGTAAAAAAAGTCAGTCTAAAAGGACTTTATTAGGCTTTAAAGCAGGGCAATGTTATCATAGCTGCCATTCCAATTTTGTTTTATTTGCCATGTCGTATTCAGTGAAATTTACTCTAAATCATGAACAAGACACTCAGCGTTTTGCGCAGATCCTCTCTGAACAGGTGCACTCAGGCATTATTTATTTAATTGGTGATCTAGGAGCTGGGAAAACCACATTTACCCGTTATTTTCTACAAAACTTAGGACATCAAGGTTCGGTAAAAAGTCCAACTTATACCTTGGTTGAACCTTATACCATCCATGGCAAAGAAATTTTTCATTTTGACCTGTATCGTTTGAATGATCCTTATGAATTAGAATTGATGGGAATCCGTGATTACTTAGATGTAGCAGATGCGCTATTTTTATTTGAATGGCCATCGAAAGGTGGTGATGAAATTCCAAAACCCGATATTGTGATTGATATGCAAAAATCGGAAGATGAACTGACTCGATTCGTGACTTTAACTACCAATTCTGAATCTTTATCTCAAAGTTTGCAGGAACAATTGAATGGCGCATGATTCAACCCGTCGTATTCATACCCTTGATGCTGCTTTAGCCAACCAGATCGCTGCGGGTGAAGTAATTGAACGTCCATCATCAGTCGTTAAAGAGTTATTAGAAAACTCAATTGATGCGGGTGCAACCGAACTGATTATTCGTGTGGCACAAGGCGGTTCGACCTTGATAGAAATCATTGATAACGGTAATGGTATTCATCCGGATGATTTATCTTTGGCCGTGATGCGCCATGCCACCAGTAAAATTCAAACAGCAGATGATTTACATGCGATTGTAAGTTTGGGATTCCGTGGAGAGGCTTTGGCTTCGATTGCAGCGGTATCACGCTTGACTCTCACGAGTAGTCAAGACGAGCAGGGCGTGGGCTACCAGGTGGAAGTGAATGGTACCGCATTTGATCATCAGCAGATTCAAGCGGTGGCTGCACAAAAAGGCACACATATTCGTGTCCAAGATCTATTTTTTAATGTACCCGCACGCCGTAAATTCTTAAAAAAACCGACGACAGAATTTAATCATATTGAAGAAATTGTACGTCGTTTGGCTTTAACACATTTCGATATTCGTTTTGTATTGGAGCATAATGACAATATCCGTTTAAATCTGCCAGTGGCGGACAGTGGCGAACTACGCTATCAGCGCGTACAACAATTGTTGGGTCAAGCATTCATCCAAAATGCCTACTGGATTGATGCTGAAAGTATCAATATGCGTTTATCTGGCTGGTTGGGGCATCCTTCTGATGCCCGTGCGCAGGCAGACTTGCAGTATGTCTATGTGAATGGTCGTATTGTCAAAGACAAAACCATTTCGCATGCGTTACGTATGGCCTATGAGGGAATCTTGCATGGGCACCAGCATTCCTCTTATTTATTGTTTTTAGAAGTTGATCCTGAAAATATTGATGTCAATGTGCATCCGACCAAGCATGAAATTCGGTTTTTGAACCAGCGTGAAGTGCATGAGTTTGTACGCCATTATGCCAAAGCTACTCTATCGCAATTTCAGACAGCAACTGCAGATCTGGCACAAGCCATGAAAACAGATGAGGCCACAACAGAAAATTTTAATTATCAGCCTCAACCCAAATACCAAGAACAATTCAGTTTACATCGTGCGGCAGTCGAAGCAGAACCAGAATTAAATGAACAGGTTGCTGTGTCGACAGATTTATTGACTGAGTTTAATCAAAGTCGTCCACAAGCGGTGCAGTATAATTCAGCACCACAAGAGCCGCGTTATAATGGCTCTGCGCAGTTGAATAATGCACTCAAAACCTATCTGGCGCCTTTGCGTGAAGAGCAAATCCCCTCAGCTCCCTTTGATAAAGGAGAAGCTATAGATGATCAAACGATGCCTTCTCGTGTGGATGAGTTCCCGTTGGGGATTGCGATTGCACAACTGCATGGTATCTATATTTTGGCGCAAAATACCGAAGGCTTGATCATTGTGGATATGCATGCCGCACATGAACGTATTTTGTTGCAACAAATGAAGTCGGCATGGGATAAACCGGAATTTTGGATCTCACAGCAGTTGCTGATTCCAAAAGTGGTTTCCATTACCCGTATGCAGGCCACCCGTGTAGAAGATTTACAACCACAATTGCAGCGTTTGGGTTTGGAGATTGACCAGTATGGCGATGAGCAGGTGATTGTGCGTGGTGTACCTGCGATTTTGCATAAAGCTGATTTTGGAAACTTAGTTCCTGAATTATTAAATGATCTTGATCCAAATGATGAGGCACGAGGTTTATTACAAAAACGTGATGAATTGCTTGCAGGTATGGCCTGTCATGGTGCTGTGCGCGCCCATCGCCAGTTAAGCCTTTCTGAAATGAATGCTTTATTGCGTCAAATGGAACAGACAGAATTTGCCAGCCAATGTAATCATGGGCGTCCAACTTGGCGAGCATTTCCACTTCATCAATTAGATAAATTATTTGCTCGAGGAGAGTAGTTTTACATGTCAAATCAATTGCCCGTCATCAATTTAATGGGGCCTACCGCAAGTGGTAAAACAGCATTGGCATGTGAGCTGTATGAGCGCGGTAATTTTGAACTGATTTCGGTTGATTCCGCTTTGGTGTATAAAGATATGGATATTGGTACGGCAAAGCCAACCAAAGCAGAGCAGCAACAATATCCGCATCATTTGATTGATATTATTACGCCTTTAGAGGTGTATTCAGCAGCACAATTTGTGGAAGACGTATGCCCACTGATTGATGATATGCATGCACGCGGCAAAACCCCGATTTTAGTGGGGGGAACTATGCTGTATTTTAAAGCCTTGCTTGAAGGTTTAGCGAGTAATTTACCCAATGCTGATCAAGGTATACGGGATGAGATTATTGCTAAAGCTGATCTTGAGGGGTGGCAAGCGGTTTATGATGAGTTGGCTGCAGTTGATCCTGTGGCAGGGCTAAAATTTAAAGTGTCGGACAAACAACGCATTATTCGTGCACTTGAAGTTTATCGAATTACCGGTCAGCCGATAACAAAACTACAAGCTGAGCAGCCTAAAAATCAACCATATCGTTACACATTTCATAACTACGCTTTGATGCCTGATCGTTTAGAATTACATCAACGCATTGAGCAAAGATTGAGCAAAATGTGGAGTATTGGTTTTTTAAATGAAGTAGAGGAATTAATTAAAAATACGATTTAAATGATAATTTACCGTCTATGCGGTCTGTTGGTTATCGTCAAGCATTGGATTTTTTATTAAAAAGTGATTTAAGTCTCGAAAATAAACTAGAAATGGAGAATAAAGCCCTTTTGCGACGAGGCAATTAGCCAAACGTCAATACACATGGTTACGTTCTTTGCAAGAATTACACGATTTTAAAACTTACGTGACGATAAAGCAGGCGAAAGAAGACTTGCGAAACTTCTTTGGATAAAGCAAAATTCGCAGGCTGTCTTTTATAATTTTTAGTTGAAAAATAAAGATAGTTTTTTGCGCTGATTTAAAAATTTTTTGGAGTTAAAAATGTCTAAAGGTCAAACTTTACAAGATCCGTTCTTAAATTCTCTCCGTAAAGAACGTATTCCAGTTTCTATTTTCCTTGTAAACGGTATCAAATTGCAGGGTCATATTGAGTCATTTGACCAATATGTTGTTTTATTAAAAAACACTGTAAGTCAAATGGTTTATAAACACGCAATTTCTACAGTTGTTCCTGCGCGTAATCCACGCCCAGCTGGTGCTCAAGGTGCTGCAGGTGGCTTCCCAGCTCAAGGTGCAGCAGGCGGCTTTGGCGGTCAAGGTTCTACTGGTGGCTTCGGTGGTCAAGGTGGCTTTGGTGGTCAAGGTGGCGGCTTCGGTGGTCAAGGTGGTTTCGGTGGTCAAGGTGGCTTCGGCGGTCAAGGTGGCTTCGGCGGTCAAGGTGGTGGCTTCGGTGGTCAAGGTGGCTTCGGTGGTCAAGGTGGCTTTGGTCATCAAGGTGGCTTCGACGGCGAAACTAAATTTGAAGATGGTCAAGAAGACGAAAATAATCGTTAATTGATCAATGATCTTTAATCAAATGCCAGTCTCTGCGTAGACTGGCATTTTTTTGTCTTTAAAAAGCTAGAATAAATATTATGGAAATGATTGTTGCTGCGGCATGTTGTAGTGTACTTGTCTCGATCTTGCTGAAATATTTGAAAGCGAAAGGATTTGATGTTTTTCAAATGATCGCGTGGAATTATTTGAGCGCCAGTCTTTTATGTTTTTATTGGTTTAAACCTGATATCACGCATATATCTTTAAATAATACCCCATGGTGGTTGATCCTTATTCTTGCGGTGTTATTGCCCAGTATATTTTTATGTTTAGCCAAATCTTTGCAATTTGCAGGCATCCTCAAAACTGAAATTGCGCAACGCTTAGCCGTGATACTGTCGTTATTAGCGGCCTATTTTATTTTTGGCGAACAGTTTAGCCAGTTAAAATTAATAGGTGTAGCACTCGGGATTATTGCGATTTTAGCGATCATTATTGGACAGGCCACAGAGCAAGCAAGTAAAGGCATAAATTTAAAATCAGCCTTGTTTTTGTTGAGTGTCTGGGCCGGTTATGCTGCAGTTGATGTACTACTCAAATATAGCAGTAGCTTAGGTTTGCAGTTCGCAGTCACACTGAATTTAACATTTATTGTGGCTTTCGTTTTTTCGATTGCGTATATCGCAATTACTCAGCCGAACTGGCAGCCTAAAAACATTTTTATGGGTTTGTTTTTGGGTGTGCTAAATTTCGCCAATATCGCTTTATATGTCAAGGCCCATATGATGTTTAAAGAAACCCCAGCGATTGTTTTTGCTGGTATGAATATTCTTGTCGTGGTACTTGGCGTGCTTAGTGGCGTAGTAGTATTTAAAGAACGCTTAAAAGCCTATACATGGATTGGATTGATCTGTGGTGTGGTTGCTGTCCTGTGTTTAGCCAAAGCAATGATGTAAAGCGACTTGGTTAAATTTGATGGAAGTAAAATTATGACTAGTAAGAGACTGAGTAAAGAAGAGCGTAGACAACAGTTGTTGCAGGTGGCCCGTTCAATTATTCGCACTCAGGGTGTAGAAGCCCTAACTCTGGGATATTTAGCAGAGCAAGCTGGTATTACTAAGCCAATTACATATCGACACTTTATCGACCGTGAAGGTTTATTGATTTCGATTTATCAAGAGTTTGATCATAAACAGACTGCTGAGCTTAATCGGTCTTTAGCTGCCGAAGCAAAAACCTTACAGCAAACTATTCATATTTTTTGCGAAGCCTATTTAAGTTGTTTTATTTCAACGGGTCCAGAGGTTGGATTGGTGATTGCTGCTTTGTCTGGTAGTGATATCTTGCAAAACTATTTTCAGCAATGTCAGCAAAAATTCACAGAAATTTTTAAACAAAGCATGCGTCCATTTATTCAATTGGATGGAAAAGAGGGTGAGGCGATCGTGATCGCGATCATGGGTCTGATTGAAACGGTATCGACAGCAGCAAGTAAAAATCAAATTGATGCACTGACTGCACAACAGGTGATGGAAAATTCACTTTTAGTTATTTTACAAGATTATTCAGCGACCTAAATACAGGCATCAAGAACTGAGTTGACAGTATAAGTTACTATTGGTAACTTGTGTGAATCATTTATTCGGAATTGATCTATGTCTAATTCAAATAAACTCCAGCATGCTTTGATTGTCATAACACATCCAGATACACGATCACTTTCTCATCAGATTGCACAGCATATTTTCCGTGATTTAACAGAAAAGGGAATTTCAGTAGAAATTGCTGATTTATATAAGGAAGGCTTTCAAGCTGTGATGACGCTTTCTGATATTGAAGCTTATCGTGGTCGTCAAGCTTTGGATGCCGATGTTCAATTTGAACAAGCGCGCTTTGATCGTGCAGATATTGTCTATTTTATTTTTCCTGTGTATTGGTGGTCAGTTCCTGCTTTCTTAAAGGGCTGGATTGAACGTGTATTTAGTCAGGACTGGGCCTATAAATACGATGAACAGGGGAATCTATTGGGGATTCTAAAAAATATTCCAGTCAAATTGATAGGGACGGCAACAGGAACGCAATCTGGATACGATCGGCATGGTTATACACAAGCGATTCATAAACAAATCGTAGAAGGTATTTTTGCCTATTGTGGGATTGATGATGTTCAGACATCAATGCTGTTTAAAGCAGATTTTATTCAGGCCGATGATCTGAAGGCCTTCTTTGAAGAATTAGACCAGACTGTTTTAAGTCAATCTCAAATCAATACGAATGCGTAATGTTAAGCCCTAATAATAAGGTGTAATTGGTCATTATTAGGGCGTTGATTCAAGCAATGCTGTTATAGACGAGTAAAAACCACTTCATCTGGGAGTCGTGATTTAGGCAATTTGGCATTGAAGTCTGTTTCACTGCGATAACCTAAAGCAACAACTACAGAGGCTTTTAGCCCTTTTTCAGTTAATCCGAATTCTTGATCAATCAGTGTTCGGTCAAATCCTTCCATTGGAGTCGCATCAATGCCTTCTAAGCCTGCTGCAAACAATAATTGTCCGAGTGCAAGATAGGTCTGGTTTTCCATCCATGCGGGAAGATTTTTGAGTTCATTGCGATAGAATTCAACATAGCCATGACGGGTATCTCGTTGGCCTTGTTTGGCTGCTTCATCTTTAAAGCGACCACTGAGATCATCTTGTTGTAAGAGTTGCTCTAGGTATTCAGCTGAAATATCTGTACGGGTACAAAATACAAGCGTATGTGAAGAGTTGAGAACTTTGGCTGCGTTATACACATAATTGCCTGTCAATGCCGATGCGATACGCTGCTTTGCCTCGTCAGATTCTGCAACCAAGAAGTGCCACGGTTGAATATTGACTGAGGAAGGGCTAAAACGTAATACTTCTAACAGTTTCTCAAACTGGGCTTGGGGGATCTTTTTTTCTGCATCATAAGCTTTTGTGGCATAACGTGTTTTTGCTGTAGCTAAAGTATCCATCCGTCATTCACTCGATTTAAAAAATTTAATTTATTCTACTTGATCTCACTGTCGCTGAAAGTAGCTAAATGTGATTTTGATATCGATTTAAGTCGTATGTGGGTTTTATCAGATTGGTTAACGTTCTGATGAGTTGTAAGAAAATAAAGTAGAGCCTGATCACAAGTCTCAGCGATCAGGCTTTTGTATGGAGGTATCTATCAATAGGAATGTGAATGTATTATTGAATATAAAACAAAGCTCGACTCACTCCATTTAGGCAATGATTATTTGATATATGGTAAGAGGCAATTATTTTATTGTTTAATTCCAGCATATCACCATTCATTCTCACCTCTTGCTCAGGCTTTAGTTGAATATTTCCATCGGTAATTATTCCATTTTCCCATCGGAATTCATTTGGGAAAATAAGTGGAAGATTATTGTTCGCTGTTGAGAGGTAAACACAGTTGTTAATGACTTTAATGGTTCCTCCTGCGATACCCAGTCTTGAGCCCGTACCCATTTTTTTATAAGTCACTAGCTCAATTTCAGGTTTAAGCTGAGATATGTTCATAATGTCCTCTTTTGAATGACATCCACTTAACATGGCGAAAGTTAGGAGCATAATAAAAAGGTTATGGTGTTTATTGAGTAACAATGCTGGCACCTATCGAATTTAAATAATCGAGACTGGTATAGATTGAGATATCTACTGGACTCGTTGAATCTTGGCCTTTCCAAAAACAGGCATGCATAATTCCATATCCAGTAGTTAATGCAAACCAAGGGCCACCGCTGTCTCCAGGATAACAACGTAAAGAACCTTGCCCAGTTGTATGGTCATGTCCTGCATTCCCGTTGGTATTTTTAACAATAACAAAGGTATTACCATTGTTTTCTGCATTTCCTCCACTTATGCTTTCAACTTCACCGCAACTCTGTGTCAGAGTTGTAACATATTGACCTGTTTTACCAAGATGACAAATATATGCTCCATTTACTGTACCATTATCATATGGAGTTCCTGCACGAGTTTTTGTTGCTGTTAATTTTCTAAAGTTGACGCTTGAATCTGCATAAAATTCGGCTTTAGCCGCTTGAGTTGAAGATGTTCCCGCTGGAAGGAATCCAAGGTCAGCAACACTATCATCTCTCCAGCCACTTGAAATGGGTTGAGATGCGGGTAGAAGTGGGATGATATATTTTGTTCCATCCCGATCTGAATATTGATATTCAGAAAATTGGCCTACCGATGCACAGTGTCCTGCAGTTATAATTCCTAATACATTGTTTCTTTTGCCAATAAATCCACTAAAACAAGCAATTTGGCCTTTTACAGAATCTGGTGCAGTTGCTAGTAGGGGTGATCCTCCTCGAGTAGCCACTCTTCCCCCAAAAGGAACAACACTAATTTCAACAGGAACAGCCAAAAGGACTTCTGCTATTTGTTTTGCATTGCCTTTATCCGATTTAACATACACTTTCGCATTTCCTGTTTTCTCATCGTCATAGACTAACTGTAGTTCTGGGAGTGATTTTTTTAGCTGCTCTCGTTTAGATTCAATATTCTTTAAACGTTGTTCTTTTGTTTTATAATTTTGTTGACTAAAATTAATAGGAGCGGACAATGGTTGTGAATATTGTGTAGCCACTGTTCTGATGTCTGCATCGCTAATATTAAATTGTTTTCTTAAATTAGAATTTCCTTTACTTGAGATAATGCTTTGGACTGCTTGTGAAGTCTTAGGTTTAACCGTTAATGACGTTGGTAAATTTTTAGCATAATTCGCGACATTCACTTTTAAAGCAAAGTCATTTTTACTGTTGTCAAAATACATTCCTTGTAGATCACCTTTTACATTGTTTCTAATATTGGAAATATCAGAAGATGTCCCATGCATAATCAATAATCTTCGTATGGCCTCATCATAAGGTACATCATATGAAGCTGCATAGAATTTTGCATCAATTGCTAAAGCTTCTGCCTCATTTATGAGATTTGAGTCATCTGCGAAAGCAGAGTTGGTCGAAATAATTAACAAAGTGAGAAAAGACACTCTTTTTAGGATCGAAAATTCATCCTGAATTGTGTTGTGTAAATTCAATATAGATGAACATTGTTAAGTTTTTCTAAAATAAAATGAAACTAAAAATTACAGCTATATGATATTGGGAGTAAATTTTATTTAAAGAAATTTATATTAATTTATTGATTTTACTTATATGTCTTGAGTGTTAATAATTCCACTGTTTAAACTCTAATTGATAATTTTCTTGCTCGTTGAGCTCTAAAATCCAAGCTGAATCTGCTCGCCAGTCTCCCAAAACAATACGCTGTTTATTCAGGACATGATGAATCTCTGGACGATGGGTATGACCGTGAATTAAATAATCAACATGTTCAATCACGGATTCGACTGCTTGAGCATTGACATCCATGATGTCATAGCTTTTCAGCTGTTTGGTTTCGCTACTTTTTTTCCGGAAACCATTGGCCAGTTTTTGTCTAAAGCTCAATGGGGTGCGTTTTAATAACCCTAATATTAATGGGTTACGGATCACTTTGCGAAAACGTTGATAAGCAACATCATCGGTACAGAGCGCATCACCATGCTCCAGTCGGAAGGTATGCTGCTGAATCTGTAGGCTATAAACGTCTGGCAATAGAATGCCGTTAAATCGAGATAGGAATTTTTGACCCAAAGCAAAATCCCGGTTACCGACCTGAAAGTAAACTTGGTTGCCTGCATCGGTAAACGCTTGTAAGGCATTGACAATTTCATCTAACCACGGTGCAGTATAATCATCGCCAATCCATGCATTAAACCAGTCTCCTAAGATATAGAGCTGGGTATTTTTATTGTGATATTCATTTAATAAAGCCAAAAACCCTCGAATGAGTCGAGGGTGATCGGGTGACAAGTGTAAATCTGAAATAAACAGGTAGGTCACACTTTTATCCTATTTTATAATCCCTCCCAACCTCCCTTTATAAAGGGAGGAGTTCCCCTCTTTTTTAAAGAGGGGTTAGGGGAGATTTTTATTCAGAGATAATTTTAGCAGACTCAATTACAACGTTTTCTAAAGGAACATCTGCATGATAACCACGGTTACCTGTACGAACGCCTTTGATTGCTTCTACAATGTCCATACCTTCAACAACTTTACCAAACACGGCATAACCCCAACCTTGCGCTGTTTTACCAGTGTGGTTTAAGAAAGAGTTATTTTTAACGTTGATAAAGAATTGTGCAGATGCTGAGTGAGGAGCTTGAGTACGCGCCATTGCAATCGTGCCTTCATCGTTGCTTAAGCCGTTGTCAGCTTCGTTTTCGATAGAGTCACGAGTTGCTTTCTCTTTGAAGTTTTCATCCATGCCACCGCCTTGGATCATAAAACCATCAATCACGCGGTGAAAAATTACGCCGTCATAGAAACCGTCACGTACATATTCTAAGAAATTTGCAACCGTTTTTGGTGCTTTTTCAGCGTTAAGCTCAAGAACAATACGACCTTTATTGGTATTTAATTCGACTTGAGGAAAACTCATTACATTAATCTCCTAAACATGGGCAAATTGACCATGGGTTTTTGGTTGAGAGAAGCATAAGCAAACTGTAAACTACAAGGCAAGTAAAAAACGTTAAAATCTTTCATAAAAAGCAAAGATTGCGTTTTTATTTCCCATTTTTAACTGTAAGAAGTGATTTACACCCTATGAAGCCAAATGATGTTGTTTCTGAACTGCCGAAGACCCCGACACCGAATACTCATGCCTCTGTCGATGCTGCGCAGCAAGAACAACAGGCAGGCTTAGACTTTGTACGTCAAGTGATTACAGATGACTTAAAAGAAGGCCGTACCCAAAAAGTGGTGACACGTTTCCCACCTGAGCCAAATGGTTATCTACATATTGGTCACGTGAAAGCGATTTGTCTCAACTTTGGTATTGCTGAAGAATTCGAAGGTTTATGTAATTTACGATTCGACGACACAAATCCGGATGCCGAAGAACAAGAGTACGTTGATGGTATTGCCAATGATGTGAAATGGTTAGGTTTTAACTGGAATGGTGAGCCACGTTATGCATCAGGTTATTTCGATCAACTTTATGCATGGGCTGTCCAATTGATTGAACAAGGTGATGCTTATGTTGATTTGCAAACACCAGAAGAAATTAAGTTGAACCGTGGTAATTTCGTTGAGCCGGGTAAAAACTCACCTTATCGTGATGCGACTGTTGCAGAAAATCTTGCGCGTTTTGAACAAATGCGTAATGGTGAAATTCAAGAGGGTGGCGCTGTACTTCGTGCCAAAATTGATATGGCCAGCCCGAATGTACATATGCGTGATCCGATTCTTTATCGCGTCCTGCATTCAGAGCATCACCAAACTGGTGATAAGTGGAAAATGTACCCAATGTATGACTATGCGCATCCATTGTCAGATGCGATTGAAGGCATTACGCATTCTTTATGTACACTGGAATTCCAGGATCATCGTCCATTCTATGACTGGATTGTCGAGAAAGTTCACTCGCAAGCCGTTCCGCGTCAGTACGAGTCTTCGCGTTTAAATGTTGATTATACGATTACTTCTAAACGTAAATTGCGTAAATTGGTTGAAGGCAATTATGTACAAGGCTGGGATGATCCACGTATGCCAACTGTTGTTGGTATGCGCCGTCGTGGTTTTACTGCGGAAGGCCTACGTGATTTCTGTAAGCGTGTTGGTGTTTCTAAAACAGATGGTATTGTCGATGTGGCAATGCTTGAGTTCTGTATTCGTCAATCTTTGGAAAATACCGCAGCACGCGGGATGGCGGTACTTAATCCACTTAAAGTAACGCTAACGAACTTGCCAGAAGAAATGGATCTCACGCATGCGCGTCATCCGAACGTGGATATGGGCGAACGTATCATTCCTTTGACACGTGAACTTTATATTGATCGTAAAGATTTTGAAGAAGTACCACCAAAAGGTTTCAAGCGCTTGATTCCTGAGGGTGAAGTGCGTTTACGCCATGCTTATGTGATCAAATGTGATGAAGTGATTAAAGATGCCAATGGTGAAGTGATCGAGCTTAAATGTTCAATCGACCCTGAAACTTTGGGTAAAAATCCCGAAGGCCGTAAGGTAAAAGGCGTGATTCATTGGGTATCAGCTAGTCAAGGTGTACCTGCAGAAGTTCGTATTTATGATCGTTTATTTACCGAAGCGGCACCAGATGCGGATGATGATTTCTTGGCACATCTAAATCCTGAATCCTTAAAAGTAGTACAAGCGGTGATTGAACCTGCTTTAGCACAAGCGAAACCTGAGGATCGTTTCCAGTTTGAACGTGAAGGTTATTTTGTTGCGGATCAATATGATCATCAAGCTGACAAACCCGTGTTTAACCGTATCCTTGATTTAAAGGATAGTTTTAAAGCAGATAAAAAGTAATTAAAAAAAGGGCCTAATACTTTATTAGGCCCTTTCAATTTAGATCTGCGTAGAACTGTAATGATTGAGTTACGTAAAACCTAAAGTAAAGTTCTATGCAGTTGGATTAATATGATAAAAGTAAATTATCATCGCAATTAATAAAAAAATAGCAGCCATGAGATAAGTGTTAACTGTATGAAAACTTTTAATAAACTTTAAAATATCCATTTTCCCGACTCAAAAAATATAACTAAGTACTGTATTAATTAATATACATTTCATTAAATATTGTAACTAACTACACTTTTTTTCAATATTTTAGTCATCAAAATTTAATATTTATTTCTTTTAAGAATAATTATTATTTTTTAAAGGTTTGTTTCTTCAGGTTTTTCTACCGTCTCAATTTATTGAGTCGGTAGAATGAATTACGGGTTTGGCATGCAGATTTTAGCCTCAATCTAGATGAGAAAGAAAATGGCTCATAATTTGGGCAATTTTATTCTCTAACTGTGCCGCATAGGCCTGATTATCTTGTCTTAATTGAGGAATTGATAAACCTGCATGGCGTATTTCACAGGTATGTCCAATCAGCCATTTCTCAAAACTTTGCCCAACCACCTCAAGATGAAATTGTAAGGCGAGAATATTATTGCCAACAGAAAAGGCCTGATTTGGATAAATTGCAGAACTTGCCAATAAAGTTGCATTTGGGGGCAAATCAAAAGTGTCCCCATGCCAGTGCAATACTTCCACATTTTCCAGTGCGGCTAAAGGACTCTGCTCAACAGCCTTAATTTCCAATTGGCTCCAACCGATTTCTTTCTGATGTCCTGCATAGACTTTTGCACCCAATGCATGTGCGATGAGTTGTGCACCTAAGCAAATGCCAATGGTCGGCTTGTTGGCTTTTAAGCGTTGTTTTAAGCCTTCAATTTCATTGACTAGAAAAGGATAGTCCTCGGTTTCATAGACGCCGATGGGGCCGCCAAGAATTACCGTTAGCCCTTCATAGTTTAGTGCAGGACTCAGGTCATCGACACCCGCTTCGAAATAACGGACACGGAAGCCGAACTGATAAAAAACATCTTCTAAAGAGCCGAGATCTTCAAAAGTAAGATGTTGAATGGCACAAACAGTTTTGAGATGAGCGGCGAGGGTCATGACCGAGTACCGATGAATAAAAATTATTTTGTATCTTAAATCATTTTTAAGATCGATGTCTTGATCTTATGTACTTTGGACAGTACTGAAAATAAGGCTGACCAAGTGTTGTATCGTTAAAAAAGCAATTTGCGTTGATGATGTTCCTCAACTACTGGTACCACATGTTCATCCTTTAAATCAACGCCAGACAGCCCCAGCCGTTTGGAGTTATGCATTAAGGCCAGTAAGCGTTGGGTAGCAATCGGAATACTTAATCCTGCGGGACGAATATTGGAAATACAGTTGCGTTGCGAATCCAGGCAGCCACTGAAGGCATCGAATGTGTAATAGAGGCCCATGCTGTCAGGCGAACTGAGACCAGGACGCTCACCAATCAGCATAATCAACATACGTGCCTGAAAAATTTCAGCAATTTCATCACCCAACGCAACACGACTGCCTGTAGCAATCACAATAGGCGCTAAAGACCACTGTTGTTCTGCAAAAGGTTGGATCAGTGCCTGTATGAAAGGCAGCGCATTTTCTTCAATGGCGCGAGCCGATAAACCATCACCAATCACGATGCAGACATCATAATCCTGCTGATCTTGTTGCATCTGCTGAAGCTGTTGCGTCGAATCGGTTGAAAGTAATCGTCCTAAATCAGGCCGCTTCAAATACAGCTCTTTATGTTCTGCCTGACTTTGTACATGGATAGGATTAAGCCCCAATTGTTGTAATTGCTCAGTGAGTAATTCAACATTTAAGCACTGGAAAACCGCATCTTTAGCCTGAGCATGGCTGAGTTGAAAATCCAGTAAAGCGCGGGTTGGGATGCTGCAACCTGTGCGCCCAATGGCAATCCGCGCATCAGTAAACTGTTTCAGGGTTTCCCATTGGTCGTGATGTGTTTGGGCTGGAAATTGAATGTCTTTTGAAAGTTTCATCAAACTCTCCTCAATGCATCAATAATCTAGAGAATTGAGCAGGCATCTGTTTTGCCCAATGAATATGCTGTTGTTGCTGTTTTAAAATACCTTGCTGTTCTAACCAAGATGCAAACTCAGGCGCAGGCTGTAGTCCGAGTAATTGTCTGAGATAAAGTGCATCATGAAAGGAAGTGGTTTGATAATTCAGCATCACATCATCTGAACCCGGAATGCCCATAATAAAATTAATGCCTGCTGTACCAAATAGGGTCAGCAGCACATCCATATCGTTTTGGTCGGCATCGGCATGATTGGTATAGCAAATATCACAGCCCATTGGCAGACCGAGCAGTTTGCCACAGAAATGATCTTCCAGACCTGCCCGGATAATTTGTTTGCCATCATAGAGATATTCAGGGCCAATGAAACCGACCACGGTATTGACCAATAAGGGATTGTATTTGCGTGCCACTGCATAGGCGCGCGCTTCAATGGTCTGCTGATCAACGCCATGATGCGCATTGCTGGATAGGGCGCTGCCTTGACCTGTTTCAAAGTACATCACATTGTTGCCAAGCGTACCTCGGTTTAAAGCCAGCGTCGCTTCATAGCCTTCTTGCAGCATGGCAAGCGAAATACCGAAACCTTCATTGGCTTTCTGTGTGCCTGCGATGGATTGAAACATCAGGTCAATTGGAACATTTTTTTCTGCCAGTTGAATGCCTGAACTGATATGGGTCAGAACGCAAGACTGGGTCGGGATTTGATATTCCTGAATGACATGATCGATCAGTTTTAACAGTTCAGATAAATTATGCAGATTGTCAGTTGCAGGATTAATTCCGATCACGGCATCTCCATTGCCATACATTAAACCATCCAAAATACTGGCGGAAATACCCAGTACATCATCGGTCGGATGATTGGGTTGTAAACGCGTGGATAAATGTCCTTTTAAACCGATGGTATTGCGAAATTGGGTAATGACCTCACATTTGCTTGCGACATAAATCAGATCTTGATTGCGCATGATTTTACTCACAGCGGCAACCATTTCAGGGGTTAATCCTGCTGCAAGCTGTTGCAGTTTTTCGGTGGTAGCATCCTCGCTGAGCAACCAATTACGGAAATCGCCAACCGTAAAATGCGCAATCGGCGCAAACAGATCAGCGCGATGTTCATCAATAATCAGACGGGTAATTTCATCGCTTTCGTAATCGACCACGGTTTCATTTAAAAAGTTTTTTAAAGGCACATCTGCCAGGGTGATTTGTGCTGCAACTCGTTCAGTTGCATCCTGTGCCGCAACACCTGCCAGTTGATCGCCAGAACGTAAAGGGGTGGCTTTTGCCATCAAGGTTTTAAGATCAGCAAATTGATAGTGTTGTTGGGCCACGATTTGACGGTAACGCATGCGCTTCTCCTTAATCTTCCTGATTATTGCTTTTCATCTGCGGTGATCTGTGCAAATTCTTCTTCTGGCGTTCCTTGGATGAGTTGATGACGGCTATAAAATATAAAATAAGCAATAAAGACTATATAAATGCCTGCTGCAATACACCACACTTTAGGATTGACTAGAAACCCTGCGACAACTGCAATCGCTGCCAGAATCAAGGCAATACTTGAAGTGAAAATACCGCCAGGTGTTTTATAGGGACGGTGCATTAAAGGTCGAGATACGCGCAGTTTAATATGCGAGAGCATCATCAATACATAAGAAATGGTTGCACCGAAGACTGCAATTAAAATCAGTAGGTCACCTTCTTTAGTTAAGGACAACAAGAATCCGATTATGCCGGGAATAATGATGGCTAAATAAGGGGCGTGATTTTTATTGGTTAATGACAGCGAGGTAGGTAAATAGCCAGCACGGGAGAGGGCGAAAATTTGACGTGAATACGCATAGATAATTGAAAAGAAACTGGCGATGAGCCCAGCAAGACCGACAAAATTAACAAAGTTGGCCAACCAAGTACCTTGTCCATAGACTTTGACAAGGGCATCGACCAAAGGCGCACTGGAGTGTTGCAAGGTACTGGCACCTGCTGCACCTGCGCCTAAAAATAGAATTAATAGGGCAAAGGCGGTTAAAATCAGCATGGCACCAATCAATCCGCGTGGCAGTGATTTGGCAGGATCTTTGGCTTCTTCTGCGGCTAAGGGTACACCTTCAACAGCCAAGAAAAACCAGATCGCATAGGGAACAGCGGCCCAAATACCTAAATAGCCATAAGGTAAAAAGTGGCTTGCGCCAAATTGTTGCCCCGCAGCAATATCAAACAGATTTTGCGAATTAAAATGCGGCAACATCGCAACAATAAAAACAGCCAGTGCGATTGCCGCAACTAAGGTGATGGCAAACATAATTTTAAGCGCTTCACCTGCACCTTTCAGGTGGATGCCCATAAAAATGAGATAACAGGCTAAATAAACCTGCCAGCCACCTATACCGAATAACGATTCACAATAGGCCCCAATGAAGGTCGCGATAGCGGCAGGAGCAATCGCATATTCAATCAGAATTGCGGTACCTGTTAAATAGCCACCGAGTGGGCCAAATGCGATACGGGCAAAACTATAACCGCCACCTGCTGTTGGCAGCATGGTCGCCATTTCGGACATGGCAAGGCATAGGCACAGATACATCACGGCAACGACTGCGGTGGCAACAAACATGCCACCCCAACCGCCTTGTGCAATACCGAAATTCCAGCCAGCAAAATCACCTGAAATAACATAGGCGACACCTAGACCGATCAGCAATAACCAGCCCACGGCACCTTGTTTAAGTTTTCTCTGGGCAAAATAATCTTCGGAAGAGGTTGTCGATGCTGAAAGTACAGAAAGTGGTTCTTGATTGTTCATACAAAGCTCCGTGTATGGTTCTCATCAGCAAGATGCAAAAGCAATGCCGATGTTGCACATCTTGTGCCAAAATTTAATTTTTATTTGCTTTGGTGATTCAGTTTGAGTGAAAAATAGAGGTTTTGTTTATAAACCAACAGCTGCCGATTTAAAACCGGTATAAGTCTTTAAAGATAAGGCTTATACCGGTCAGCAAACCGATTTGAATCGCCTAGAAAAAGCCCATGGCTTTGGTTGAATAACTCACCAACAAGTTTTTGGTTTGTTGATAATGATCGAGCATCATTTTATGGTTTTCACGGCCAACCCCAGACTTTTTATAGCCCCCAAATGCAGCATGAGCTGGGTAGATGTGATAACAATTGGTCCAAACTCGACCCGCCTCAATGGCACGACCAGCCCGATAGGCGGTATGGGTTGAACGTGACCAGACCCCAGCACCTAAGCCATACATGGTGTCATTGGCGATCTGAATGGCTTCATCAAAGTCCTTAAATGTAGTTACCGATAGCACAGGGCCAAAGATCTCTTCCTGAAACACTTGCATCTGGTTGTGGCCCTTAAAGATGGTCGGTTCGATGTAATAACCATTGCCGACTTCTTGGCGACCATGGCCACCCAAAAGTACCTCGGCACCTTCTTGTCGGCCTGTATCGATACAACGCAGGATTTTCTCTTGTTGTTCTAAGGAGGCTTGTGCACCGACCATGGTGTCGGTATCGAGTGGATGTCCAAGTTTGATGCGCTTGACCCGTTCGATGGCTTTTTCCATAAATTGATCGGCGATACTTTCCTGAATCAAGGCACGAGATGGGCAGGTGCAGACTTCACCTTGATTCAGCGCAAACATGGCAAAACCTTCAAGGGTTTTATCAAGAAAATCATCGTCATGATCCATCACATCGGCAAAGAATACATTCGGTGATTTTCCGCCGAGTTCCAATGTCACAGGAATAATGTTTTCAGTGGCATATTGCATGATCAATTGCCCAACTTGGGTTGAACCGGTAAACGCAATTTTGGCAATGCGTGGACTGGTGGCCAGTGGTCGGCCCACTTCGGCGCCGTAACCATTGACGATATTGAGGACACCTGCTGGTAGGAGATCCTGTATCAGTTCCGCCACCAATAAAATACCAACTGGGGTTTGCTCCGCAGGTTTAATCACCACACAGTTCCCCGCAGCCAATGCTGGGGCCAGTTTCCATGCCGCCATCAAGATCGGGAAGTTCCACGGGATGATTTGCCCCACCACACCGAGTGGCTCATGAAAGTGGTAGGCGATGGTATCTTCATCAATTTCGGAGATGCCACCTTCCTGAGCACGAATACAGCCAGCAAAATAACGGAAATGGTCAATGGCTAACGGGATATCTGCCGCCAGTGTTTCGCGGACTGGCTTACCGTTATCCCAGGTTTCAGCAACCGCCAACATTTCCAAATTGGCTTCCATTCGGTCAGCAATTTTAAGCAATAAATTAGAACGCGTGGTTGGAGAGGATTTGTTCCATTCCTGCTTGGCTTTATGGGCAGCATCCAGTGCCAGTTCAATATCTTCGGCACTGGAGCGAGGAATACGAGTAAAACTTTTGCCATCGACAGGGGAAATATTGTCAAAGTAAACTCCTTTGACTGGCGCAACCCATTGCCCACCAATAAAGTTTTCATACTGGTCTTTGAAATGGATTTTTGAACCAGATTGATTGGGATCAACATAGCGCATATACATACTCCTTTATGTGTTTTGATATTTTTAAATAAAGTACCCAGTAGGTTATTAACACTGAACATATCGCGCTAAAGGTTGGAAAAAGGTTGGAATTGCATGTCAAGGATGTAGGGAATTACAAATGCATACAAAAAAGGAATTATTGCAACAGCGCAAGCAGGTTGAACAACTGAGGACGCAAAGCAGCCTCAACCCGCAACATGCTGAAAAAATGGAACAGAGTATCGCCAGTTCATGGGAGCGTTCTACACTCGCTGATATTCCTAAAGAACGTTTAGCTGCGCCTTTGCTCAATCAAGTTTCGACTCAAACAGGTTCTTTGGCTTTGGCATTACAGGTTTGCCAACAAGACCTCAAGCATGTAGCAGAACAGTCTTCAATGGTGCTTGCGGTCGGCGATGTCGGCAGTACTATTATTTGGACAGCATCCTGTACCCAAATGCGCAATGCGGCTGAACAGGTTCACTTTGTTGCAGGTGGGCAATGGCAGGAAGAACTGGTTGGCACCAATGCCTTGGCGCTTTCACTCAAGACCCGTAAATCCAGTTGTGTATTTTCCAATGAACACTATATGGCGTCGGTACATGATTGGGTTTGTTACGCTGCGCCGATTATTGACCCTTATTCCAAGCAGCTTTTAGGTGTGGTGGATTTATCCACCACATGGGAACACCACAATAGTTTAGGGTTATTGGCCGTCGAGCGTTGTGCCGCAATTTTGCAAATGGCAGTACAGCAATTACAGCAGCAACAATTGTATTTACGTACCTTTAATACGGCACAGGTCTTGCTGAACGGGCAGAATTTGACTTTAACCCCAAGACAAATTGAAATTCTGGTGATTTTAGCCTTGTGCCCGCAGGGATTGAATTTAGAGAATTTACATCAGGCGTTGTATGGGGAACGCAAAGTCAGTCTTGGGACATTAAAAGCAGAGATGTCGCATTTGAGAGACCGTTTAGGCGATGCGCTCGGCTCACGACCTTATCGTCTCAACGTTGCCGTCGAGGCAGATTTCTTGCAACTTGAGCAAGCCTTGGATGCCGGTTATATCAGTACCGCACTGCAAGGCTATACCGGTATTTTCTTAGCGAAAACCGAAAGTCCATTTTTATGTGCATGGCGAGATGGCTTGGAATCCCGTTTGAGTCATGCCATTTTTCAGACACAGGGCAGTGACGCTTTATTAAAGCATTTGGCCTATTCGCCTGAAGCAATTGATGCCGCTGAACGTTTACTGGAGTTACTGCCAGCTTCGCATCCTGCTAAAAATATGCTCAGTAAGTACCAAGACCACTGAGCATTCAGATATTTAAAAGGGGCGTCAGTATTACTGGATTTTTTCTGCTAACCAAGCAAACAGATCTTTATAAACCTGTGCACGCACAGGCGGTGCAGATAAAACCAAATCATGCAGACCATTTTGAATGGACAGCGTTTGTACATCACCTTTCATTTTCTTGGCATTCTGAGTCATGTCTTTGACATCGAGAATCACATCGCTTTGTTGAGCGTCGATTCCCCATTTTCTTGGATTGTTAGATTGATGTGAATGCATGATCAAAGTCGGTACATTTAAAGTCACGCCTTGATGAATTTCCTTTTGCGCTTCGTGAATCGCCGTGACAAAAGACAAGTGCACAAAAGGCATGCTTTTCGGTTTCCAATCGAGGTTGAAATCCCACTCACCATAAAAATTTTTATGTAAGCTTGGGGTATACCATTGATTTAGACCGCTTGGAAATTTACCATTCGGTAGGCGTTTACCTACTTTACTCAAGAGTGGAATGCCCACTTTTTTCTCAAGCACACTTTTATAGAAATCATAGAATGGACTATTGTTCCAGACTGCTTTGATTAAGCGATGATCTGGATAATGTGCCGCATATAAGGTGGCAATTAGACCGCCTGTTGAATGACCAGCTAGTAGTACTTGATTGTGATTCTCTTGCCCGATAATTTCCAGTGCTTTGCTGATTTCGGCATCGTATTCACGTAAATCCAGCACATAGTAGAATTTTTGGTGAGGGAGGCGAGAGCGACCATATTTTCTTAGGTCAAGGGCATAAAAATCGTAGCCATGCTGATTAAATTGTTCAGCCATTTCTTTTTGGAAAAAATAGTCTGCAAAACCATGAATATATAAAACCGCTTTTTTGGTCGCTTCAGCAGCCTTCTTGCGAACCAAAGTAGCAACAACTTTTCCATCATAATCATCAGCGAAATTTAAGGTCAGTTGCTGATAATTTTCACCTAGTATATCTGGTTGATATGTATAGAGATTTGAAGTAGTCATTTTTATAGATCAAGTCTGAATTCATTAACAACCACATTAAATGAAATCATCTGTATGTCAATGCAATTATGCGATAGCTATCGTTCACAAAAAGTGGCGATTCGGTGAGGAAATACGGAGAGATTTCGTATTGCATTTTTATTTTAGGCAAAAAATCGTTAAGCTATGCGCTGTTGTTTTTGACTGAAGAAATTATGAAACAAGAGACTGCACTGAAGTTACTCAAAGCTGGGGAAAATGTTTTTTTAACGGGCTCAGCTGGTGCAGGTAAAACCTATACGCTTAATCAATACATCCATTATTTAAAAGCCCGTAAAGTGCCTGTGGCGATTACTGCATCGACAGGGATTGCAGCAACCCATATGAATGGTATGACCATTCACACTTGGGCAGGGATTGGGATTAAAGATCGTTTGAGCGATGATGACCTCAAGCGAATGAAAGAACGTAAATATTTAAAAGAGCATTTAGAAAATGCCCAAGTGCTGATTATTGATGAAATTTCCATGTTGCATGCCAAGCAACTGAATCTGGTCAATCAAGTCCTGAAGTACTTTAAAGAAAGTGATGAGGCCTTTGGCGGGATTCAGGTCATTGTGGCCGGTGACTTCTTTCAGTTACCGCCCGTTGGTAAAAAGGATGAAAGCAATCGCGATAAATTCTGCTTTATGTCGGAGGCTTGGGTCGAAGCCAAATTCCGTGTCTGTTATTTAACGGAACAGCATCGTCAGGATGATGAAATCCTCAATCAGATTTTAAATGCGATTCGTGCCCAGAATATTCAAAGCAATCACATCACCGCCTTACAACAATCGCGCCAGCATGATATTGGCGAGACCTTTACCCGTTTATATACGCACAATATGGATGTCGATAATATTAATTATCAGCACCTCAATGAAATCGACAATGAGAGCCATCAATTCAATGCGGTTGTCGATGGCAATGAAAAGTTGATGGAAACCCTAAAATCATCGGTACGTGCGCCTGAAGAACTGACCTTGAAGAAAAATGCCAAGGTGATGTTTGTCAAAAACAACTTTGATATGGGCTATATCAACGGCAGTTTGGGCGAAGTGATCGGCTTTGAAGAAGATGACAAGCAGGGCATTCTGCCAAAAGTAAAATTGACTGATGGTACAACCTTCTTGGTTGAACCAGAAACATGGTCGATTGAAAATGAAGCGGGTAAGGCGATTGCCAGTTTCCAACAGATTCCGTTGCGTTTGGCATGGGCAATCACCATTCATAAAAGCCAAGGGATGACTTTGGAAGCTGCAGAAATCAATCTCACCCATACCTTTGAAAAAGGTCAGGGCTATGTGGCTTTATCACGTTTAAAATCACTGACAGGGCTGAAGCTACTCGGCTTTAATGAACAGGCGCTTGAACTGGATAGCTTAGCCATTAAAGCGGATCGCCGTTTTCAGGAGTTATCGAGTGAAGCAGAAGCCAACTTTGAAAATATTGATTTAACCACACAGCATAATGCTTTTATTCGTCATTGTGGTGGCACATTGAATGCCACTGAAATTGCCCGTAATGAAAAGAAAATTGCCAAGGGTGCGAAACAGAACTATGCCGCTGCAACCTTGGATGAAACCCGTACTTTATTTGAAGAGGGGTATGAAATTGAAGATATTGCACATGAGCGTGGTTTAACGCCTGCAACGATCATCAATCATCTGGCGCGTTTGCATAAAGAGCAGGGCTTGGATATTTCAGTCGCCAGCCCAGGCGAAGAAGTGATTGAAGAAGTGCGTAAGATTTATAAACGTTTGCATAAACGTAAAAACCCTGAACATTTTACCGATGATGGTGCAATTAAATTACGTCCTATTGTTGAAGCCACTAGTCCGCGAATGGCGTATGATCAAGTCCGTTTAGCCTTATTATTTATTGAATAGGAATGATAAAAAATGCCGCATTTGATTGCCCACTATTCAGCCAATTTAACTGAATTAAATCCGCATCAATTATTAAAAGATGCGAATATTGCATTGGTTGAAACGGAATTATTTATCGCAAATGATATTAAATCCCGTGCATTTAAAGATGAGGTGTTTTTAATTGGTTTGAATGAAACAGAAGAGGCCTATATTCATTTAAAGCTGTATATATTGAGTGGACGAACGCAGGCACAGAAGCAAGCCGCGGGTGCAGCATTGTTGCGTCAACTCGAGCAAAAAAGCTATATGCAAGCTGAGGTCAGCTATCCCGTTCAGCTCTGTGTTGAAGTGATTGATATGCCCAAAGAGGATTATTTTAAAGCAACAATTTAGTTTAAAGTAAACGCTGTTTTATCAAATAAGGCCAATTGTCCTTATTTGATAAAATATACTGATTAATATGTATTTTGATTTGATAGTCTTAAAAAAATTATTGCTAATCATTCTAGTCACTTATATTAAAATAAAATCTTTATTCCTAAATTCGTTGCAGAATATAACATTAAAAATATAGACAGATTTGTATGCTGTTTATAGAATAGCGTAAATTTAAGTTGATTTTTTATAAAATAATGTTGAGTAATATATTTCAGGCCTTGGAAAGTTTGGGCCTTACTGCACAGAGACGTGCGATCCATATTCAGTTTTCCAATCAAAATTTAAATACTCAAGTGTTCCTGCAACGCATTGATGGTCAGCATCAACTGAATGCGGGTTTTAAAGCAGAATTAATTTGCTTATCGACCAATGCTACTATTCCGCTAAAACAATTTATTGGTAGCCAAGCCCAATTGATACGGTGACTGATCAAGGTCAGCTGACTCGTGTCACAGGCATTATCACCCAAGCCCTGCAAGGGCAATCGGATGGTAGCCTCACGGTATATAAGCTGACTTTAGAAGACCCAACCGCACTGTGGAAACAACGCCGTAACAGTCGCGTGTTTATGAACAAGAGCGTGCCTGATGTGGTGCAAATTGTCTTCAAGGAGTGGCAGCAAAAGAGTCCCTTATTCGCTTCCAGTTTGACTTTGGATTTAAGCGGACTCAGTCAAGATTACGATATTCGTCCTTTTATTATGCAATATAATCAATCAGATGAAGCGTTTTTAACATCCTTGATGCGTAGCGAAGGGATTAACTGGCTAATTGACGAAGCTCAGCTTAAGGTAAGTAGTATCAATGAAAAAATCCAACCACAAAAGCTACGTTTGATTGATGACAATAGCCAATACCAAGCGCTCGATCGTCGACAGATTCGTTACCACCGCAGCAGTGCCACTGAACAATACGACAGCATGACCAGTCTGGTGGGGCAACGCAGCTTACAACCGAGTAGCGTGCATGTACAGCGTTGGCAAGCCGATGCACTGGAACAGGAAGATGGTGCAGGCAGCGTACAAAGCACGCATAAACACAGTGCTCAATACGACAATGCCAGTTTAGGTCTGGAACAGGCATGGCACTTTTCACCGGCTTGGATGCAAGACCTGAATGGTGAAGATGGTGCAACTGCATCGGGCAATGCACAGATTGAAAAGCTGAATCAGAATCTGGGTCAATATTACGATCTGCAATCCAAGCAATTTATCGCCGATACTACCGTGCGCGATACCCATGTGGGTTACTGGTTTGAATTGGCTGAGCATCCTGAAATCGATCAACACGATGGCAGCGACAAAGAATTTCTGATTACAGGTAAAAACTTCTATAACCAAAACAACTTGCCTAAAGACCTCAATCAGCAGATCAATCAATTATTAGCGCAAAGCAACTGGCAGCCAACCCAACAAAGTAACAATGAAGAACGCCAAGCCAATCAACTGACGCTACAACGCCGTAGCATTAAAATCGTACCCGAATTTAACCCATTACAACACCGTCCAGTCGCTTCACCGCAGCGTGCCAAAGTGGTTGGGCCAAGTGGCGAAGAAATCCATGTGGATGAATGGGGACGGATTAAAGTCCGCTTCCTGTTTACCCGTAATGAAGACCACAGCCATGATGGTGGTGCAGGTGCCAATGACAACGATACCGATTCAGCTTGGGTTGATGTACTCACGCCTTGGGCTGGTGAAGGCTATGGTGCACGCTTGTTACCGAGGATTGGTGAGATTGTTGTCATCGACTTCTTTGATGGCAATATTGACCGTCCATTTGTAGTGGGACGTATCCATGAAGGTCATCGCAGCCCAACCAAGTTTGACCATACAGGCAAACTGCCTGACACCAAGAAACTGGCAGGGATCAAGTCCAAAGAATACCAAGGTGAAGGCTTTAACCAGTTACGCTTTGATGACACCACAGGTCAGATCAGTGCCCAGTTGCAAAGCAGTCATGCGGCCAGTCAACTGAATCTGGGTAAACTGAGTCATCCTAAAGATAAAGCCGAAAGTGAAGACCGAGGCGAAGGTTTTGAGCTACGTACCGACCAATGGGGAGCTGTACGTGCAGGCGAAGGTTTATTGCTTTCCACACATAAACAAGATCAGGCGCAAGGTGAACACCTTGATGCCCAACCTGCTAAACAGCAGCTAGAAGGCAATCAAAGCAATGCCAAGGCACTGAGCGAAGTTGCCAAGAATCAGCAAACCGATGAAATAGAATCGTTGGATCAACTGAAAGAGTTTGCGGAGCAAATTCAAGAAAAAATCGCCCAGTTTAAAAAATCATTGCTATTGCTGAATTCACCAGCAGGGATTGGCCTAAGTAGCAATGAAGATATTCATCTCTCTGCCGATGGACAGATTAACCAGTTTGCAGGCGATAGTATCAATCTAAGTACACAAAAAAACCTGATTACACATGCGCAAAACAGAATCAGTGTGTTTGCAGCACAAAGTGGCATTAAACAAGTCGCAGCGAAAGGTAAGTTTGAAGTGCATGCTCAAGGGGATGGTATGGACTTGCTTGCTAAGCAAGGCATTCAGATTATTTCGACTGAAGATCGGATCGAGATTACCAGTCCTAAAGAAATTTTAATTACGACTAAAGACGCTCAAATTAAAATTAATGGTTCAGGTATTTTTCCTGTGACCAGTGGCAAGTTTGAGGTGAAGGCAGGGCAGCATTTGTTTATGGGTGGTGAAAATGTTCATGCAACCATTCCGTTAATGCCTAAATTGGGGCTGCACAAAATACAGTTTGAATTGAGGGATACTGAAACCCAAGAACTGCTACCTTTCACTTCTTACATGTTAATGAATGATCAAGGACATGTGAGCTATGGAAAAACAGATGCGAATAGTTTGACTCAGGCATTTGTCACGGACAAGCAAGAGAATTACTATCTCCATGCAATTAATGACAAAATAAAGAAATTGGATAATTAAGATGGCGAAGTATCCTCAACCTAAGATTACACAAGCCGTATTAACGAATGTTCCAAAATATATCGCTTTGCCACGTTTGACCTATGTGATTACAGCAAAAACATCTGAAGCTAAGTCTACCTATGTATCTAAACTGACATCTTTTAATAAGTTTATGAAAACTCATAAAATTGAGGTTAACTATGATACAGCAGTTGTTCAAGTAGATATTTTCTTAGATGGTAAATGGTATCAAGGGGCAATACTCCCACATTTAGCACAAGCTGAAAGCGGAAAGTTTACAGAGATCAAGTTTAAGTACCATCAAGCACAAAGTTCCCCTATTGAAGAAAATAAAATCCAAAAAGTTTATATAAAAGAAGGTGTCGAAGTTGGTTGGCTGCTGATTCGGGAGGACGAGACCGTTGATGCATTGTTAAAACGCATCTATGTATACCCGCCTACGACAAAAGAGTTTTCGATTTTTAAAAATAACAATGCCCATTTGTCAGAGTTATCAAGCAATGGACCAATGACTGTGCTTAAGCCTTGTCAAGTGGTCATTTTGTCGAATAAATATGCTGAGGATCCAAAGTTAAATGAATATAAGAGTTTGGCGAGCAGTGTTGAAGAGAAATTAAATTTATTAAGAAAATCATCAAATTTTGATGCGGCATTTTTTGCAGAAAATTATGAACTTTTATACGACTATTGGTCACATGCTACTGAAGTGGCATTAGCCAATGTAAGTGACCGAAAGAAAGTCGCCACAGTAGACGAGTTTAAAAAGGAATACTGTCAAGGTGATAGTAATCTACTTGATCAAGTTGCAGAAAAAACGGGACAAATTGTAGATAGTGCCGAACAAAAAAGTGAACGAGATAAAAAACTTAAAAAAAATGAACTTCAAGTGATGAAAGAAAAATCACTGGAAAAAGTGATAAAGAGCAATGATGCGATTATGGCTGTTTATCAAAGTGAACAGCTAATGAAATCTAAATATGCGAATCCTAAGCATTATTCAGATTTTAAGAAAAAATATGCCTCACTTTATAGTCAATTGGGTACTGCGCTAAAAGATATGCATGTTATAGAGCCTCAAACTCAAATCCCGTTAATGAAAAAATATATGAAGACAGATTCTCTTATACGTTCAGAAGCTGTCAGAGGTGGTTTGAAGCATTACGATAAAATGATCGTTGATTTAGGGAAAATTAGCATCGGTTTAAGAATGGGTAAGCAATTGGTGGTTGGTTTAGGTGCTGCAATTTTCTTTAAAAATACAATGGATGCCTATAACACGGGTGATATGGAACTCACAAAGAAAGTAGCCTTGATTGAAGGTAGTAAGATTGCTGGTGGCATTATGGGAGGAGCTGCTGGTAACTTTGGAGGAAAAGTGGCCGCAAGGGGATTAATTTATATTATTGGTACTGTGGCTGGGGCAGTTGGATATACAATATCCCTACCTGTTTCCTTGACTATTACAGCTGTTGTTATTGGTGCAGGTGTAATTGGTGGTGGTAAATATGGTGCAGATTTTGCTGAGGATGAACTCAAGAAAAGGACGGGGGTATGCTAATGGAAAATCAATTAGTTGATTTTTATGGTAGCGTTTTAATTAGCTTGCTTGTTATTGGCTTAATTCTACTTTTATATACATATATATATAACCTATTATTTATAAAGAAAAATAGTAAAGAACTTTCTGAAAAAATATATGGTATTGAAGAGTATTTAGATGAGGTAGGAATATCTTTTGAAAAGGTACTACAACTTAATTTTATAATCTCCATGATGTGGTTTTCATATTTTATAACATACAAACATTATGAAAAGATGCCGTATTTTGCAAAACGTGGAGAAAAAGTCCAAGCTTGTATCCAAATCTGTATCAGGATAATGTTATTTATTTATGTGAAAAATTTAAAAACAAATTATTATAATTGAGATCTTGTCTTTGTTTGTTTTTATCTTTGGAATCGCATTTTTTTCTATGAGTCTATTGCTGATTTTCTAATATATTTAGGTTTTTAATATGTTTTAAAATAAGTTAGCTATACATATCTTTACCTGTTTCGTTCACAATTACTGCCGTTGTAGTGGGGACAGGTATTATTGTTGGTGGTAAATATGGTAGTGAGCTATTCGAAGATTGGCAAAAGCAAAAAACAGGAATCTGTGAATGAATGATAAACTATTTAATTATGGATATTGGATTGCTTTTGGTTTAATGGGTTTAGTTCTTTCTTTGATGTTAATTATATATATAATTACATTTTCATAAAGAAAAATAGTAAGGAACTTTTTGAAAGAATCTATGGTATTGAAGATTATTTAGATGAGGTGGGAGTTTCTTTTGAAATGTATTGGTAAACTTCTATTTAATGATGAAAAATATATAGAAAAATTTAGTTTGGAGGGGTTTTTATATTTACTTCTAGTTTTCAAGGATTTTGTTTCATATTTTATCGAAATCAAGATTCTTAAGAAAGAAAAATGTTCTTTTTAGAGAAGGAGAAAATAGTCCTACGTATCTTTATCCAAATTTTAATTTTAATAATGCTATTAAATTAATTGAAAATTTTCCTAAGAGGATGTTTTTTAATTTTTTCTTCTTTTGTATTGTTTTCTCTATATCTTTGCTTTAATTTTTTTAGAGAAGTATTAGGTTTAGGAGATATTGAAATTTAAGTTAGTGAGTTAGATACTACAGAACCCTGTACTAAGTGTGCTATCTTATTTGGTAATGGCCCATAAGTTAGTAAAAACTATCAAATACTTGATTGGATTGAAAGTGGTGATTTTCTATTAAACTTTGGAATTAATGATGAAATTTCGTATCTTATTAATACTTTTTGTTGTTTTTACATTAGCATGTAGCGAGGGTAACCAGAATAATAAACCTGAGACTTTAACTAAAGACTACAAACAAATTTCCGATTTCAAGTCAAAGAATGATTTAGAAAGGGCAGCAAAAGCGAATGATCCAGAAGCATTATTTGTATTGGGGTCTATGTTTACTACAGGTGAAGGTGCTGATTTTAATCAGGAGAAAGCTTTTGAGTTATTTGAAAAATCTGCCAAGTTAGGTTCTTCTAATGCAATGTTACAACTAGGCTTGATCTATCGTAATGGTAATGAGGCTGTAAAAAAAGATGATCAAAAAGCTTTGATGTGGTTTAAAGAAGGGGCTAAAAATGGAAATCCTTCTGCAATTCATAATGTCGGATTGGCCTATTATAAAGGTTTAAGTGTAAAAGAAGATAAAGCTAAAGCATTTAAATATTTTATTCAATCAGCTCAATTAGGTCTATTACAGTCCCAAACTATTGTGGCATCTCAATTATATAATGGTGATGGCATCGTTAAAAATGTTAAGGAGTCTTTTAAATGGTCATTAAAAGCAGCAGAGCAAGGTGATGTAGAATCACAAAATGATGTAGGGCTTTCTTATGAGTTAGGAGAAGGGGTTCAAAAAGATCCAGTTCAAGCGCTCACTTGGTTTAAGCGTGCAGCAGAAAATGGACAGATTGAAGCTCAATATAATACTGCACTTAAATATTATAATGGTGCGGGTGTTGAACAAAATTTAGATGAAGCCGTTAAATATGCAGAAATGGCGGCTAATAATGGAAGTAATTCTGCCATCAAATTAATTTATTCTATTTATGCCAATGAAAGTAGTTTGAAGTATAATCCAGAAAAAGCACAATATTGGAAGTCTAAAATTTAATATCTTAATCTTGTTGAAAAGAAAACCTATTAAAATTAATGGGTTTAAAATTTATCTTTTCCTTAAAGGTATAATTTGAGCGGGAGTGGAGATGAGTTGCTGTTACTTAGGAGGATTTATTGCTGGTATAGTGGTTGGAACTTCAGGAGCTGGTGCTATTGTAATTATTGCTATTGCTGCTTATTACGGCGGAAAACAAAGTAGTGATTTAATACAAGAGAAAGCCTCAAGATATTTAGAGATTTGTAAATGATCAGTTTGGAAAATATACCAACAGCAGATGTTGTTTTTTTAGTTTAATTATTTTTGGAGGACTATATACAGTTTTTTCTATGCCATGGTTGGATACTTTATTAGAAAAATAGAGATGATTTTTCTGAAAAATTGTTTGGAGATAAAGAATATACTTTAAGTATAGATTTTGAAAAAAATTTATAATATCCACTACATTTGGTCGTTTATATATTTTTATTTGCTCGAAGTAGTTTTGATGAGACGTGATTGTATACATGTTTTTAAAAGAAATGTAAATTATATTTTTCCGAATTTAACAAATGAAATTTTTATTTTAGTAATAAGAGAAAATAAATTTTTCTTAAACTTTATTTTGGCTTATTTTATTTTTTGTGTATCTTTTTCACATATCTCTTTTAGTTTATTAAGAAAATAAATTTTATGTCTGTGGGGCGATAGAAAACAGGATGTTCATTAAATGAATTTTTGAATGAGCTAAATTTTGGTGAAAAATATTCTTTTATCATTGGTGTTTAATATTATTTTATTATTATTTTTCTAAAAAAATGATTTTTGATAATAAAGAATGTATTGGTAAACTTCTATTTAATGATGAAAAATATATAGAAAAATTTAGTTTGGAGGAGATTTTTATATTTACTTCTAGTTTTGCAAGGATTTTTGTTTCATATTTTATCGAAATCAAGATTCTTAAGAAAGAAAAAATGTTCTTTTTAGAGAAGGAGAAAATAGTCCTACGTATCTTTATCCAAGTTTAAATTTTATTAATGCTATTAAATTAATTGAAGATTTTCCTAAGTGGTTTTTTTTAATTTCTTCTTCTTTTTGTATTGTTTGCTCTATATCTTTGCTTTAATTTTTTTAGAGAGGTATTAGGTTTAGGGAGATATTGAAATTTGGAATTGTTAGATTGTATCTTATAAATATGTGACTTGACTTTTACTTCAATATTTGAAAATTAATGACTTAAGCATAGTAAAATTATCCGTTACTCTTGATAAATCATCAAATTTTGATGCTGAATTCTTTGCACAAAACTATGAATTTTTTTATAACTCCTTAACAAATGAAGATTTTATCGGCCTTAGCCACACACCTATAGATAATGTAGATGGTACTGGTACAATGTTAGCAACAAGAGCAAAAAATACTGTAGATGGCGCACTATTATTTGTTGAGGCAACTAAAAATAGAACTTTGGGAGCTTATTCTCAATTGGTAAAAAATTATGCCCAAGAACATCAGAAGAAAACACGTTTAGCCAATCCTAAGCACTTTAATAAGTTTGAAGCAGTCAATGCAGCATTGCTGAAAGATTTTGAAAATAGCATTTCCCAAAGGATGTTTAAGTGGGATACGGGAATACAAACAACAAATTTAAGAAAAAATTTGAGAAGTACAGCATTTGTAAAAAGTGCTTACTATCAAGGTGGATTACCAGCCTATTTAAAGAATATGAATGAGGTTGGACGTGTGACTAGTGTTCTTAAACAAGGTGGTAACTTTATGATTGGGGTCGGAATTGCAGAAGCTGGAATTAATATTTACCAAGCAACTGAGACGGGGGAGAATAAAAAAATTAGAAAAGCAGTCTTAGTAGAACCCTTAAAGCTAGGAGGGAGTATTTATGGAGGGGTAAAAGGAGCTTCTCTAGGTGCAGCCGCTGCGGTTATAGTTATTGGGGTTGGAACAGGTGGTGTTGGATTAGTTGTTATCGGTGCTTGTGCTGTTGCTGGTGGAATAGGTGGGGGAATATTAGGAGGGAAGATTGGTGAGATTATAGGAACTGGTGCTGATCGTAGTATAGAATGGATGACCCAATAAAATGTTAGAAAAGTATTTTGAAATAGCTTTTGCAGTTATTAGTTCTATATGGATCTCTTATTCCTTAATATCTAGTTTCAAAAGTTATGCATATGTTAAAAAAATCTGAGTTCTATCTCCAGTTTACTCTTTGATAATCCGAAATACTTTAAAAAGTTAGATTTGACTAGCTTTTTTTAATAGAAACAACGACAGGAATGGTTGCAGCTGCTAGATTCAGAGAGCTAAAAGTACTAAAAGAGATACCGTTTTTCTAGAGGTCCCTTTCCATTAGCACCTAATATGAATGATAAAAATCTTAACCTATTATTACTCAATCATGGAGAGTGGTATAAATCGGTTGTAAAAATTTAATTTTCTCAGCTTTTTGTTTATCAATATTAGCAATAATAATATTTTTCCTAAGTGAAAATATTACTTAGAGCTAGAGAACTTGCTGCAGGTGCTGCTGGAGCCTTTATTGTATTAACTGTTGCTACAGGGGGAACTTCACTAGTTGTGTTAGGCTTAGCTGCTGGAACATCTGCTTTTCTTGGATGGGCTGGTGGAGAAGGAGCTGGTATTCTTTCAGAATATATATATGATAAAGCGAGTAAATAAATGAATCATATTTTTGATTTACTTATTAATGATAGGAAATTTTTATTTTCTGTTCTTTCATTCTTTTTTATTCCTTTTCTTCTTTTTTATATTATACAATATTTTTATGTATCTTATCATTTAAAGGGGATGTGTAAAGTTATTTTTAATGAGGAAAAATATTTTAAAGTCCCCTTGGAGCCTTTTAATTTCTTTTTTGTCAGTGTTTTACCAATAGTCTTCTGGCGTGAAGTCTTAAATATAAAAAGAAGTTAAATTTAAAAAACTTTATGGTAAAGATTTTTACTATCCAGTAGATAAATATAAATTAAATAAAATGTTAGCTAAGTATAAAATTTTCTTTTATCTCCAATATTTAATATATTTTTTGTAATGCTTTGGGGTGTTTATGATAGTAGCCCTTATTCTGGATTGAATTTAATTTGCTTTATTATTGCAAGTTCAGGTTGCTAGAGTTGATTATCTTAAAACGGTTGAAGGACATAAAAAAGCTATTTTGGAGAGATTACCCTAAATAAAAAAGTTGAATCTGCTAATGCTGCGGCTATTTTTCATCAATTAGCAGCAAGATATGTGAATCGTAATGAAGCTTTACGAGGAATTATTTACTCTAAGCCAGTGCTTGTACTGCAACTCCACGCACAGTATATAAATATTGGACACGCTACTCAGGACTATGAAAAATTTAACATTAAAACATTACTTGGCGCTTATTCTGATTCTTTCAGGTATCTTGGCTATTTGTTTTGAATCTCTTACAAAAGGTTTTGTCACTTACGTGCCTCATGGCGGGGGAGGATTTGTCTATTTGAGGGAAATGGAAGGCTCAAACGAAGATGAAAGCGTACTCCTTTGGTTCTTCGGTATTGTAAGTGTTATTCTTGGTACTATAATGTTCTTTGTGAAGAATATTATATATGTTCTGAGAGTTGGCTTTTTGCTTATGTATTCCTGTTCTTATGTGCACTCATGACCGATAGTGATCCTTTAAACCAACTCATTATTAATACAGTTAAGTTTGATCATAATATCTACTTAATTTTATGGTGTATTTTTTAGCTCTTTATACTTTAGTTTTTACAATATTAAATATGAGAAATAACTGATTTTTAATAGTAGTTATTTTGAAAATGATCCTCCCTTTGTAGTTGGTCGGATTCACGAAGCACATCGTAGTCCAACCAAATTCGACAACGCAGGCAAATGGATGTTGCTAATATTGAAGCAGTAATTTTAAGTGTTACTTTTGTTAATATAATTTCCTTATTTTCTGAGAAGAGCTTAAAATTTTTTTGAAAAAGAAAACTATTCTATGTCTTGGATTTCAGCTCGGCTATGAGAGTGGTAGAGCAGCATAAAAAGTTATGGTTTTATATTAAGTTATCTGTTTTTTTGGTTCTACGATAGTTATAAGCTCAGTTATGCTCTTTTGGCTGTAATTCAATTATTGATAATTTTATCTATCTAAAAGGATATTCCATACTTGTCTGAGCTTAATCCTGTTCCATTAAACACACTCCGTAAAGACCGACTTTATAGTTTAACCATTGTTTGTGAGCATGAATTTCTTCATTTTCTTATGAGGTTAAACAAGGACGTACAACAATGAAAAAAGCACTATTTCTCTTGGGTTCAATGGGTATCTTGGCAAATACGCCAGTCTTGGCCGCCGATTTCAGTATCGGTGATCCGAAAACACAAGCGGGTGAACTGAAACTGACAGGCGCAATCCGTACCCGCTATATCCATAAAGACTATATTGTCGAAGCCAATGAAGGCTCTAAGAACGATGACTGGCGGCTGGCAGATATTAAAGCGGTACTCAGTTATGAAAACCCAGACTGGATTGCATCGATGGATGTACGCTGCTACCAGTATGACCGCTTATGTGATGCACTATTTTTAAAAGATGCTTGGGTAGGCTATAAGTTTTCAGATCAGCAACGACTGACAGTCGGTTTTCAATCGGTTGATTTTGGCTTTGGACGACTATGGGGCAATAGCTATTATGAAACTTTGCTGAATACCGTTGGACTGGAAGACATTCAAAACCTTGGAGTGAAATATCAGTTTAAGGACAATCTGTATAATTTCATTCTTGGTTTTTATCCAACCGATGGTGGCAATTACAAAGGTACCTCCAAGGATTCCAGTCGCTATAGCGGTAACTTTGTGAGGGCAGATGATCTGACTCAAGGCACCGATATTGATGAAAAGAATATGTGGGTGACACGCTTATCCCGAAAATTTGAGCTCGATCAATCTCAGAATTTTTCGACTGAAATTGGCGGTTCTTACTGGTACTCAGAACTAGAAAATAATCGTACCAATCGAGATGGGCATCGCAGTACTTGGAGTGTTTTTAGCACTACCAATTATCAGGCATGGCAATGGTTGTTCTTGGCAGGAGAGCAGAATATTAAAAATGCAGATGATCTTTTGCCAAAAAGCTCGACCATTGGCGCATTTGATTATCCTTATCAAGTAGCGAACAAAGGCAAATATATGGCCAATGAAATTAACTACACCTTTGCCAAGCCTTTCCATCAGTTAGAAAATATTAAACCTTATGTGTCGTATAGCCGTTTTTATAAAGATGAATCAGGCTATCAAGATTCAGATCGCTTAATCGCAGGCCTATATTTTAACTATAAAAAAGTCGGCATACAGGGCGAATATATCTGGAGCCGTAATGACCCAATGACGGGTAGTGGCGCAGATGGACTGGCGCAAGGGGACAGCAATCAATGGAATAAACTGTTCTATTTATCGTTGGGTTATTACTTCTAAACTCAGCACTGAAAATGAGCTAGTCTGTTTGAGATAGACTGGCTTTTTTGTTTAGGCAATTCTTAGAATCAAAGCCCCAATTAAAATGAGACAAGAGGAAATAATCCGTACCGCATTGATGCGTTCTTTTAGAATAAAGATCGAGATCAGCGTGGCAAATAGAATTGAGGTTTCCCGTAGTGCCGCCACAACGGCAACAGGCGCAAAGGTCATCGCCCATAGCGCCAAGCCATAAGAGAAAAATGAACCGATGCCACCGATTAAGCCCAAATGCCAATTACGACGGAAATATGCACCCATCTGACGATATTGCATTCTCAAGGCAAACATAAAAAAGATCAGACCAGACAGCACGAAACTCCACAGGATATAAGCAATTGGCGAACCCGACAGGCGAATCCCATGACCATCCAGCAAGGTATAGCCTGCAATCAGGACGGCATTCAGCAAAGCTAGACCAATACCTTTACGTCCCGTTTGGGGAGCAGCCAAGATCATGGATAAGATCCCGACGGAAATGGTGATGATGCCGAGCCATGCATTGAACTGTAGTTTTTCATGCAGCAAAAATGTACCTAGAATTGCCACAATCAGCGGCGCTGTGCCACGCATTAAGGGGTAGGTCAGTCCCATATCGGCGATGCGATAGATTTTAGCCACCATGCCAAAATACAGAATTTGTATTGCCGTTGAAGCCAGAATATAAGACCAGCTGTCGCTGTGCGGCATTGGGAAGAAGGGCAAGAGCAGCGCTGCTAAAACTGCTGCTGAGGCAGTGACCAGTACCGTGGTAAGAAACTTATTTGTGCCTGCTTTTACAATGGCATTCCATGTGGCATGGCATACCGCTGCGATTAAAATAAGGACAAATATTGCCGTGCTCATAAGCTGCCTGCTGATTCATGATCTCGCTAATGTGCATGATGTTGCTGAAAAAAGAAAGCAGGCAGCTTGTCGCCCTTATAAAAAGACTTTTCCCGTATTTGGATTGATCGGCTCAATCGGCTGGATCAACTGACCCCGAGTCAGATTCTGAACATGCTGTAAGCGGTTGATCAGTTCATTCTGAATAAACAGGATACAGGTCTGTAATTTAGATGAGCTTTTTAAGCGCGAAGGATACACTGCCCAAACATCGGCATCTTGCCAGTATTCAGGCAAGATATGCTGCAATTCACCGCTAATCAGTTCATCGGCGACATCCCAGATTGAACGTAAGATAATGCCATGTCCTTCAATGGCCAGTTGATGAATAATTTCGCCATTATTGGAGATAAAGCGCGGCGTGACATGCACCGACCGATCTTCCGAAGGATGACGTAATTTCCACAATACCGAGGATTGATCGCGTTCACTGATGGTCAGGCAATCGTGGTTACGTAAATCCTCCAGACTTTCAGGCATGCCATGTTTTAACAGATAACTGGGTGCTGCACAGAAAATCCGAAAATTTGAGACCATTTTTTTCGCGATCATATTCGGGGCAATGTCGTTGCCAATGCGAATATCCAGATCAATGCTGTGTTGAATCAGGTCCTTGGTGTTGTCGATGGTATCAAATTGAATTTCCAGTTTGGGGTACATGGTCATCAATTTAGACAGAATAGGCGCAACATGTTTACGGCCAAAACCGAAGCTGCTGACAATATCGAGATGACCTGTGGGTGTGCTTAAGGGGTTATTCACCAGCTCACTGATTTCATCAAATTCATCCAGAATATTCGAAACCCGATCCAGAATCAGTTTGCCATCTTCAGTCAAACTGACATGACGGGTACTGCGATGAAACAGCTTGCAGTTCAGGTTGGTTTCTAAAATGTTGATGCGTTTACTGATAAATGCAGGTGAAGCACCCAGCTCCTCAGCTGAATCGACAAAACTCTTGCGTTTTGCGACTGTGCAAAAAACCTTTAAATCCGATAGGTTAGGTAGATTATTCACGATCCGTGTCCATTGGGGTGATAGTTTTCTTATTGATCATTGTTGCTGAAAACAGCATGTTTACAGCTAAGGATATTAACCAAAGGTGTAAGGGTGCGTTATGGCAAAAAAGTATAAAGTTGCCACGATTGCGGGTGATGGGATTGGTTTAGAAGTTCTACCAGAAGGCATCAAGGTTGTAAAGGCAGCAGCAGACAAATATGGCATTCAACTTCAAATGGATAGCTTCGATTGGGCCAGCTGTGATTACTACCTTGAACACGGCAAAATGATGCCGGATAACTGGTTTGAGGTTCTGCAGGAATATGATGCCATCTTCTTTGGTGCGGTGGGATGGCCTGAAAAGGTGCCTGATCACATTTCACTGTGGGGGTCATTGCTGCAGTTCCGTCGTCGTTTTGATCAGTATGTGAATTTACGGCCTGTTCGGTTAATGCCTGGGGTGAAATGTCCACTGGCTGGCAAACAACCCGGCGATATCGATTTTTATGTGGTGCGTGAAAACAGCGAAGGTGAATACTCTGCCATTGGTGGTAAAGCTTTTGAAGGCACCGATCGCGAGTTTGTGTTGCAGGAAGCAGTGTTTACCCGTCATGGCGTCGATCGTATTTTGAAATATGCCTTTGAATTTGCGGACCAGCGTGAGGCTAAAAAAATCACGGCTGCAACCAAATCCAACGGTATTGCGGTGAGCATGCCGTACTGGGATGAACGTGTCGATGCAATGGCAAAAAATTATCCGCAGATCAAGGCTGATAAGCAGCATGTTGATATTTTAGCAGCACGTTTTGTCTTGCAGCCTGAGCGTTTTGATGTGGTGGTAGCGTCGAATTTATTCGGGGATATCTTGTCGGATTTAGGACCTGCCTGTACTGGCACTATTGGTTTGGCGGCTTCGGCAAACTTAAACCCTGAACGTAAGTTTCCTTCGCTATTTGAACCTGTACATGGTTCAGCACCTGATATTTACGGACAACAGATTGCCAATCCGATTGCGGCGATCTGGTCGGGTGCCATGATGCTGGATTTCTTGGCAGATGGAGATGAGCAGGTGATTCAGGCAGGACAGGAAATCATGCAGGCAATTGAACATGTCTTGGTAAATGGTCCAAAAACGCCTGATGTCGGTGGTACTGCCAAGACCTATGAAGTGGGCGATGCGATTGCCTCCTGTGTGACTGAGCAGAAAATGGATTTATTCGCGATGGAGTAAGTATCTCTTAGGGAATAGTCACTATCCGAGATGGATTGAATAGATATGGATAATCAAATTACAAAACCTTATACAGATAAGACGCTTGCGATCACCAGTCTTGCCGTTGTGTTTACATGGGTAGCTGGTCTGGCAATCTACTCATCTGAATCAATACAACTGGCTGCAAAATGGATGCAGTGGACCACTTCGATGTTCACCACGCCAGTCCTGTTATTTGCTTTTTTATCAATTATTTTTACCTTTGGTTTGGCCTTTAGTAAATACGGCAAAATCAAGCTGGGTGAGGGCAAACCGCAATACAGCACCATGTCATGGATTTTCATGTTCATTTTGTCAGGGATTGGGTCTTCCACCTTGTACTGGGGCTTTTTAGACTGGGCTTATTATTATCAAACTCCTGGGTTAAATTTAGCGCCTGAATCGGCAGAAGCACTGAAATACAGTGTGGCCTATTCCTTCTTTCACTCTGGTCTAAGCGCATGGTCGATCTATGCCTTGGCGTCGATTTCATTGTGCTACAGCTACCATGTCAGAAAGAATAAAGGGCTGAGTCTGGCATCTGTGATTGAAGCGGTGACGGGCTTTAAAGCTACAGGCCCAGTTGGTCGTGTGGTTGATCTGATGTTCTTGCTGTGTATGTTTGGTGCCTTGACCATTTCACTGGTACTGACTGCGGTGACCTTTACCAACATTCTGTCGCAGCTCACGGGTATTCCCAATACCTTCATGACCAAAGTCATCATCATCTTGGCGGTATCCATCTTATTCGCACTGAGCTCTTATGTTGGAATGGATAAAGGGATGCAGCGTTTAAGCCATATGGTGTGTTTGGGCGTGGTGTTGTTTGCGATCTATGTGCTGTGCTTTGGGCCAACCCAGTTCATTATGAATAATTCATTGATGAGTTTTGGTCTGATGGCGACCAACTTTGTCGATATGAGTTTATTTACCGACCCGATGGGCGATGGGAAGTTCACCCGTGAATGGACCGTATTCTATTGGTTGTGGTGGATTTCTTATGCACCGGGCGTGGCTTTGTTTGTGACCCGTGTATCTAAAGGTCGCACCATTAAAGAAGTGATTCTTGCCATGGTCATCGGCGGTAGCGTTGGTTTATGGTTCATCTTCGGTGTGTTTGAGAACTACAGTGTCTATAGTTTTATTCACGGCATGGTCAATGTACCGCAAGTTTTGAGTCAGCAAGGTGGTGAAGTAGCGATTGGTCAACTGCTGGGTTTGTTGCCCGCAGGCAAGCTGATGATGTGGTTATTCCTTGGCATTATGGTGATTTTCCTCGCAGCACATATGGATGCAGTGGGCTATGCGGTCTCTGCCACTTGTACCCGAGGTCTGCGTGAAGGGCAAGACCCGTCACCGAATGCACGTTTATTCTGGTGTCTGATGTTAACACTGGTGCCGATTGCGATGATTTTCTCTAAAGCGCCATTAGATACCATGAAAACCGCCACCATTGTGACTGCCTTGCCATTTATTGTGATTATTCTGGTACAGACTTACGGCTTGGTGAAATGGCTGATCGAGGATTACTCAAAAGTGCCATCGCATTTGATTGAGCAGAATAGCTTTAATGACTTGGAAGCGCTTGAGCACATTGACTCCAATCAACAGATGCAGATTGATATTGCGGCAACTCAAGTTGCGCATAAAAGCAGTCAAAAGGAATTGTCATGACAGCACAACCGAACACGCGCGATGCGTTAAGCGAAGAAATGCAAAGTCTGGTGTACTGGAGCAGCATTTATTCAGCAGCGGATAACGATATTGATTCGATTCGTGCAGCCTACGATGCGATGTGCTTGCACTACACTTTACCCCGCGATGGTACGGTGAATATTGAAGATAAAACCGTTGCGCATGCCACTCATCCCGTCAATGTTCGGTTGTATTCACCCTTGGGCCAAGCACCTGCGCAAGGTTGGTCTTGCGTGCTGTTTATCCATGGTGGTGGCTGGATGCTGGGCAATCTGGATTCACATGAATTTATCACCCGCTATTTATGTCGTGATCTGAATGTTGCGGTACTGAGCGTAGATTATCGGTTGGTACCAGAACATCATTTTCCAGCCGCTTATGAAGACTGTGAAACAGTCTATCATTGGCTACGTGAGCATGGCGCAGACTGGAACATTAATCCAACGCAGATTGCCTTAGTAGGAGATAGTGCAGGTGGCAATTTAGCTGCAGCACTGGCAGTTCAGTTACAGCATACAGGCAATCAGGCTTGTGGTTTGGCTTTGATCTACCCATGTTTGGGCAGCAGTTTTGATACCGCGTCTTGCCAGCAGCATGCACATGCGCCGTTATTGACGCTCGAGGAAATGCATTATTACCTGAAGGAATATGCACCGAATGAAAGTGACTGGCAGGACACACGTTTAGCACCACTTTTGGCAGAAGAGTTCAGTGATATGCCACGCAGCTTTGTTGCGGTGGCGGAATACGATCCACTAAGTGATGACGGACGTATTTTTGTGGACAAGTTAAAGCAAGCCAATATTGCCGCCGAGTTTTATCTCGGCAAAGGATTACTACATGGCAGTTTACGTTTAGTACGGGACTGTCCTGTAGTGCAGGATTTATATCAGCACATGCTGAGTTCGTTAAAGCAAATGTTCAAGTGATTTGGACATCAGCCAATTTTGATAAAACGGTCGTTAGGACAAAACAGTTTAATGGAGTAAAACCATGAATGCAGTTGAAAAATTACCAGAAGATTTCTGTTCAAACCCAGATGTGGCATGGACATTTCCAAAGGTGTTCTATACCTCATCTCAGGTGTTTGAGCGCGAAAAAGAAGAAATTTTTGCGAAAAGCTGGATTTGCGTGGCACATGGCAGTGAAGTTGCCCAAGCCAATGACTATATTACCCGTAAGGTGATTGGGGAAAATATCATCGTGATTCGAGGTAAAGACAGCGTATTACGTGCCTTTTATAATGTCTGCCCGCATCGTGGTCATGAGTTATTAAGCGGCAGTGGTAAAGCCAAAAACGTGATTACCTGTCCGTATCACGCATGGACCTTTAAGCTGGATGGTAGTTTGGCGCTGGCACGCAACTGTGATCATGTTGAGTCTTTTGACAAGCAAAACTCCAGCATGGTGCCGTTAAAAGTTGAAGAATACGGTGGTTTTATCTTTATTAATATGGATGAAAATGCCACCTGTGTTGAAGATCAGCTGCCTGAATTTGCACAAAAACTGAATGAAGCCTGTGCGGTCATCAAAGACTTGAAACTGGCGGCACGTTTTGTAACGGAAACACCTGCGAACTGGAAAGTGATCGTGGATAACTATTTAGAATGTTATCACTGTGGTCCAGCGCATCCGGGTTTTGCTGACTCGGTACAGGTGGATAAATACTGGCACACCACCCATCAAAACTGGACGCTGCAATATGGTTATGCACGTTCTTCAGAAAAATCTTTCAAGCTTGATCCATCGGTTAAAGATCCGACCTTTAGTGGTTTCTGGACGTGGCCGTGCACCATGTTTAACGTACCGCCGGGTGCAAACTTCATGACGGTGATCTATGAGTTCCCGATGGATGCGGAAACCACTTTGCAGCACTATGACATTTTCTTCACCAATGAAGAGCTGACCCAAGATCAGAAAGATCTGATTGAATGGTATCGCAATGTCTTCCGCCCTGAAGACCTTGAACTGGTTGAAAGCGTACAACGTGGTTTAAAATCACGGGGTTATCGTGGTCAGGGGCGTATCATGACCGACAAGCAACGTTCAGGAATCAGTGAACACGGTATTGCTTATTTCCAGAATCTGGTTGCGCAACATCACAAGTAATTTTGTCTCAGGCATTAGATAATTTAAGGTGCGGTGATCAGGCCGTACCTTGCTTCAATCGATAGGAACATGACATGTCAAGTTTGCAAGCAAGTCCGTTATTTCAACAGCGCGGATTGATCAATGGTCAATGGGTCAGTGCACAATCCGATGCCACCATTGCTGTGACCAATCCTGCGACAGGAGAGGAAATTGGTGTCATTCCCAATATGGGGGCAGACGAAGCCACTGTCGCGGTGGAAGCGGCGTATCAGGCTTTAGCAGCGTGGAAAGGCTTGACAGCACAAAAACGTGCAGACCTGTTATTGGCTTGGTATCAATTGGTTTTGTCACATGCCGATGAACTGGCGCGAATGATGACCATTGAACAGGGTAAACCCTTAGCTGAAGCGTTGGGTGAAGTGAAATATGCGGCTTCGTTTATCCAATGGTTTGCCGAAGAAGGCAAGCGTGTTTATGGTGATGTGATTCCAACCACCAATAGCCAGCAGCGATTTATTATCACCAAAGAACCTGTCGGTGTGGTTGCGGCAATTACGCCGTGGAATTTCCCGATAGCGATGATTACCCGTAAAGCTGCACCTGCTTTGGCGGCAGGCTGTACCATCGTGATTAAACCCGCCAATGAAACGCCGTATTGTGCACTTGCGCTTGCCAAACTGGCGGAAATGGCTGGTATTCCGGCAGGGGTAGTGAATGTCGTCACTGGCAAATCACAAGAGATTGGTTTGGTCTTTACTAGCCATGAAAAAGTCAAAAAATTGACCTTTACCGGATCTACACCTGTGGGGCGTTTATTGATGCAGCAATGTTCAGGCACCATTAAAAAGTTGGCTTTAGAACTGGGTGGCAATGCACCACTGATCGTGTTTGATGATGCAGATCTGGATAAAGCGGTACAAGGTGCAATCTTTGCCAAGTTCCGTAATGCAGGACAAACCTGTGTTTGTGCCAATCGAATCTATGTACACGACAAGATTTATCAGGCATTTACCGAGAAATTTGTACAAGAGGTACAGAAATTCAAAATCGGCAATGGTTTGGAATCTAATGTGCAGATCGGACCGTTAATCAATGACAAGGCGGTACTGAAAGCAAAACAGTTGATTGATGATGCCTGTGGCAAAGGTGCACAAGTCGCTTGTGGTGGTCAACAGCATTCACTGGGTCAGACTTTCTTTGAACCAACGGTTTTAACCGATGTGTCTCGTGATATGGAGATTGTTCAGGAAGAAATTTTTGGGCCAGTCGCGCCGTTAATCCGCTTTACTGAGGAAGCTGATGTCATTGCACAAGCCAACGATACTATTTTTGGTTTGGCCGCTTATGTGTATAGCGAAAACATTTCACGGATTTGGCGTGTCGCTGAACAGCTGGAATATGGCATGGTCGGGATGAACTCAACCGCGATTTCCAACGAAGTGGTGCCATTTGGCGGGGTGAAACAATCAGGTGTTGGTCGTGAAGGCTCTAAATATGGTTTGGAAGAGTTCATGACCATTAAATATATGTGTTTAGGGTTATAGCAACAATGCCTGTTTGGACTCTCTTGATGGACGGTCCGGCAGGCAATATGCGCTTAAAATTAGAAAATGCTTAGATGAGCAGCATGCGGTAAAGAGGATTTAGACATGGCTAGTCATTATGAAATGTTTGCATCAGTGGTCACACGCGTAGAGCAACTGACCCCACTGATCAAACGGTTTACATTTAAACGTCAGGACGGACAAAATTTCCCTCAATTCAATGGTGGCAGTCATATCATTGTGAAAATGAATGACCAGCTATCCAATGCCTATTCACTGATGAGCTGTGCTCAAGATCTTTCAACTTACCAAGTCTGTGTCCGTAAAGATATTGAAGGTAAAGGCGGTTCAGTCTATATGCATGATCAGTGCAATGAAGGCTGTGAAATTCTGATTTCTGAACCGAAGAATCTGTTTCCACTAGCAGAAGATGGGGAGAAACATATTCTGATTGCGGGTGGAATTGGCATCACCCCGTTTGTGCCGCAAATGGATGAACTGGCTGCACGTGGTGCTGACTATGAGTTGCATTATGCCTATCGTTCTCCAGAGCATGCCGCGCTGTTAGAAGAACTCAAGCAAAAACATGCTGAACATATTTTTAGCTATATCGATTCGGATGGAAAATCTCTGGATCTAGATCAACTGATTGGATCTCAGCCGAAAGGCACGCACGTCTATGTGTGTGGGCCTAAGCCGATGATTGATGCGGTGATTGATCGTTGTAATTACCATCGTTATCGTGATGAATATATCCATTGGGAACAATTTGCATCTACTGTACCCGAAGAAGGTGAAGCGTTTACGGTGGTCTTGGCAAAATCCAATCAGCAAGTCGAAGTGCAAGGCAATCAAACCATTTTACAAGCAATTGAATTGCTCAATATTGATGTGGAATGTTTATGTCGTGAAGGGGTTTGTGGCACCTGTGAAACCATGATTCTGGAAGGGGAAGCCGAACATTTTGATCAGTACTTGAGTGATGATGAAAAAGCCTCACAGCAATCGATGATGATCTGTGTGTCGCGTGCCAAAGGTAAAAAACTGGTACTCGATCTTTAATTTTAAACGTTGATTTTTAAAGTATAAAAAGCAGCCGAAGCTGCTTTTTATTGACTGAAACCTTGATTCAGATTTATTTTTTGCCTTTCTTAGTTTTTAAGTACTCTTGATAGGCTTCTTCGGCAAAGCGTCTTAATGAGTCTCCGATTGCAGCATATTGGTATTCATTCAGATTGGCCAATGACGCACGGGCAGAAGGGTGCTGTACCCCAAAGCCTGAACCGGGTAACAGCACTACACCTGTTTCATCTGCGACGCGGAATAATAATTCGGTCGGATTCTTGTTTTTCATCACCCAATCTGCAAAATCATCTCCGTACAATGTTCGAGAGGTGTTTTCCAAATTCACCAAAGTATAGTAATCGACCGAATTTGGATCGACAGGCACTTCAACCCCTAACTGGCGATATAGCGCAGCATCACGTTCACGCACCACGGATTTAACTGCTTTTTTATAGTTCTGTTGAGAATCCATCATATTGAACAGGGCAAACAGCACCATTTGCACTTGTTGCGGTGTAGAAAGACCTGCCGTGTGATTCAGAGCCACATTGCGGCTATCCGCCACTAGACGATCAATAAATTTGATCTTGGCAGGATCGGTAGTTAAAGATGAATAGCGTTCTTCCAGTTCTTTCTTGTCTTTTTTCGAGAGTGCCGCTAGCTTTTGATCCAGAATATTATTGTTTGAGAGCGCAATCACGCCCAATCTCCAACCGGTTGCCCCAAAATATTTCGAGAATGAATACACCAAGATGGTATTGTCTGGACAGATCGCAAATAGTGATTTGAAGTTGTCTGCAAAAGTACCGTACACATCATCCGTTAAAATAATCAGGTCAGGTCGTTTTTTAACGATATCAGCCAAGATAGCCAAGCCTTCATCGCTGAGTTTTACTGAAGGTGGATTACTTGGATTCACCAGAAAGAACGCTTTAATCGATGGGTCTTCCAGTTTCCGTAATTCAGATTCTGGATATTGCCAGTCGAGCTTTGGATCGGCTTCGATCAGGACTTCTTCCAGTTGATAATCATTCAGTTTTGGAATTTCCAAATACGGAGTGAAAATGGGTGCACCAATCGCGATACGATCGCCATTGGCGATAATTTTATTCTCTTTTAAGGAGTTAAAAATATAGGCCATTGCCGCCGTTCCACCTTCGACAGCAAATAAGTCCAAGCCTTCTTTGGGCATGCCTTGGACGCCCATTTCACGCAGGATATATTCTTTGATGATGGATTCACTGATACGTAGCATGCGGTCTGGAACAGGGTAGTTACAGCCTAAAATCCCCTCAACCATTTCCAGTAAAAAAGCATCAGGATCTAAGCCGAGCTGATCTCGGACATAGGAAATGGCTTTGCCTAAAAATACTACACCGGGTTTATCCCGATTATGCATAATGAAGCTGTCGAAGCGAGACTGTAAACCAACGGGGCGAGGGAATCCGCCTAAACCTTCTGGCATATAAGAGAACGAAAACTCTGATTCGGTGGTGGAAAACAGCCCCAATTGAAAGAAGGCTCGACGTGGAATCGTGGCTAAGAAGTTCGGATTGCCACGCCCTGCATTCAGCATCATTCTGTCTGTTTTACTTTGGGCAAGTTCGATTAAATTATCTTTTAGTTCGAATGGACTAAGTTTTGAGTATTTTGAATAATCAACGTTCCCCATGGGAAGTCTCCTTAATTATAGTTGAAGCAATAAGTAGTTGAATACAAATCATCTTTAGGCAAGGCCGACGATGAGGGGACCTAGCAAAGTCAAGAATACGTTTGCCAGTGCATAAGTAATGGCGAATGGAACCGTGGGAATGGAATTTCCAGCTTTATCTAAAATCGCACCAAAGGCAGGGTTGGCACTTCGCGAACCTGATAAGGCACCTGCCATAACCGCAACATTGTCATAACGCAGCACATAACGGGCGAAAAGCATGGAAAGAATCAGTGGAACTAAGGTAACCACGACGCCAATCATAAATAGGGACAGACCACTATCTTTAATGGTTTGAATGGCTTGTAGACCAGATTGCAAGCCTACAGCAGCGACAAAACCTGCAAGCCCTAAATCTTTAAGCAGTTGCGAAGCAGCTAAAGGCATATTGCCATGAACCTGATTACGGCTGCGTAGCCAACCAAATAGAAGCCCTGAGAGCAATGCACCGCCACCTGCACCCAGTGTTAAAGGGACATCGCCAATACGAATCACAAACAGACCAATCAGTAAGCCAACCACAAGGCCTGCACCGTGAAAAATCCAGTCGGTTTTTAAGCTTTCTGGCAAGGCCGTGCCTGCTTCTTTGACTAAACGATCAAGATCACTTTTGGTGCCATAAACAGTAATGACATCGCCTTGTTGCAGCACGGTATCATCACTCAACGTTTGGGTTTCATCATTACGTTTAATTGCCAGTACGTAAATCCCATGTTTTAAAGTGTCAGGGGTATTGGTCTTAATATCGCCTAAACTACGATTGATATATTTGGAATTTCTCAGGATTACATCGGTGGTATCCATAATCATTTCCATGCCTTGTGAGGACTGTAACTCAGTACCAATTTGATCTGAAACAGCCACCACACTGGCACGACGGCCGACGAGTAATATTACGTCATCGGTTTGTAAAGTCAGTTCTGGTGCTACATCAATCAGTTGATCTTTACGTTTTAACCGTTCAATGGTGATGCTGGCTTGTTTTGCTTCCAGCTCTGCCACAGTTTGCCCACTGGCTTGTTTAACTTTATAAATACGGCCAACAATTTCAGGCATCGCCAGTTCTTGACCTGGGGATAATTCAAAAGCACCCTTGAGACGTTCTGACTGGGCTTTCAACGCATCATCATGAATTTCTTTGCCCATAAATTTAGGCAGGATATTCACGCAGACAATAATGGCACCCAATGAACCGAAAATATAAGTCACGGCATAGCCGATTGCGACATTGGCTTGCAGCTTTTGAATCTCAGCTAAGGGGAGGTCGAGACGGGAAATCGCATCACCTGCAGTACCGATAATTGCAGATTGGGTCATGCCACCTGCAGCGAGTCCTGCGGCTAAACCTTTATCGAGGTGGAACAGTTTCGCCATCACCAACACGGTAATTAAACCACTCACTGCCATGAATACGGCTAACAAGATCTCCTTGATTGATTGAGGGCCTAATGATTTAAAGAACTGGGGACCGCTTTCAAAACCAACGGCATAAATGAACAAGGCAAATAAAATGGCCTTGACGCCGTTGTCGACTGGGACACCGATGAGGCTGAGTACCACTGCAACAAGTAGAGAGCCTGCTACACCACCGAACTGAAATTTTCCGAATTGAAACTGACCGATCCAGAAACCGATTGCCAAAGACAAGAACAGTAATATCTCTGGACTATGTTTTAATTCGCCTTGTAACCATTCAATCATTATTTGATCTCACTGTTATTATTCGATCTATCTTTAGGTTTAAAGTTATTTATTTTTAATGTTTTTTTAAAATACTATGCTTCTCACGCTAATACAAATGAGCTGGTTTTTAGCTTTATTTTTTAAAAAATTATTTATATATCAATTTTTATTAGAATACTTTAAGAAGAAATTTGGTAGAAAATTTAAACATTGTGGTGTTAATTACAATATGTAATTTTTACATACAAAACATAACATTTAGGGTCGTAAAGTATAAAGTGTGAGATAAATATCACATTAAAGAAAAATATTAAATCCTCATAACATTTAATTTTCATATTTGTCATCAAATATAAACGTTTAGATCTAACTCATAAACTATGGGAATTAAAATTTCACTTAAATATTATTTATTTTAATGAAGCAGTATTCGGGATTTTGAAATAACTGAATAATAAAACAGCACAATCATCAGAAAATTAATGTTCATTTAAGCAAAGGTGATTAACTTAAACATACCGACACAATTGTTGTCGCAATACACCTTTCGCCACATTTCCAGATGTGGCTTTTTTTTGTCTTAATATTTTGATTGTGAGTTAAATCACTTGGCGTAGATCACGCGCCGTTTCCTGTAATAAGGGCAAGATGTGAGTAATTAAATAATCTTTGGTGGTACGCATGGTGGGAGAAACGATATTTAAGGCAGCAACGACGGTCGCATTAGAGTCGTAAATTGGCACTGCGACCGCATGCACGCCTAATTCATGTTCTTCACAGGAATAGCACCAATCTTGCTCTTTGATTTCATGTAGTAAGGCTAAAAAAGCCTCACTCTCGGTATGAGTATATTTGGTGAGACGTTTTAAGGGATATTTTGCTAACCATCGTTTTTGTGCTTCAGGGGTTAAATGTGCCAGTAGAATCTTTCCAGCGGAAGTCGCATGGGCAGGAAGTCGATTGCCTAAATGCAAACCATAAGGATTGACCCGATCGGTTTGTTGATGAGCGGCGCTACGGGCAATGGTAATTGCTTCATAACCATCTAAAACCATCACCGAATAAATCAGCGAAGTTTGATTGGTTAAAAGGTTTAATAAAGGCTGACAGATTTTAGGAAGCGGTGAGCCATCTAAATAAGCCCCAGAGAATTTAAGGATCTTGGGCGATAAATAATAGTAGTGCCCATCAAAATCCAAATAGCCTAAGTATTCTAGCGTCAGTAAATGCCGTCGCGCAGCGGCACGCGTCATGCCTGTTTTTTCTGCTGCGGTACTCATGTTGAGACGGTGGCGATCAGGTCCAAAGCATTCCAAAATGCTGAGACCTTTTGCAATACCTGCAATAAAATCCTCGTGCCGAATCATTTTTTTGTTTTCGGTATGATGAATCAAACGCGGATTCTTTTCCTGATCATTTTCCATAATTTAGACATCCTTGCTAAAACGGTTTTTCTATCAAAAACATTCTAAGCGAAAGATGACCAATTTACTTGGATAATGTTCGATCATCGAACATAAAAATTAATCATCGAACAAAATGCACTTCTAAGCCTAGAAGTGAGCGCCGAATTTATCAAGAATAAATAGAAGAAATCCGAACAAAGCACTCGACTTAATTTCATCGGTTTTCAGGATGAAAATACGAGTGATGCATCGTACAGGAAGTAGTCAGATGATTGATAAGAGTAGCACCTCATTCACCGAGGTACTGTCACAGGTCAAGGATGGCGCCACCATCATGATTGGCGGCTTTGGCACTGCAGGACAACCCGCAGAATTGATTGATGGATTAATTGAACTTGGCATCAAGGACTTGATCATTGTCAATAATAATGCTGGTAATGGCGACTCTGGTTTGGCCAAACTGCTTAAAACAGGTGCAGTACGCAAAATCATCTGTTCCTTCCCACGTCAGTCAGACTCTTGGGTATTCGATGAACTGTATCGTGCTGGCAAGATTGAACTGGAACTGGTGCCGCAAGGCAATCTGGCCTGTCGCATTCAAGCGGCAGGTATGGGACTCGGTGCGGTCTTCACGCCAACAGGCTTTGGTACCTTATTGGCGGAAGGCAAAGAAACCCGTCATATTGATGGCAAAGACTATGTACTGGAATATCCGATCAAAGCCGACTTTGCCTTAATCAAAGCACACAAAGGCGACCGTTGGGGCAATCTGGTCTATAACAAATCTGCGCGTAACTTTGGTCCAATCATGGCGATGGCGGCGGATGTCACCATTGCTCAAGTGTCTGAACTGGTCGAACTCGGTCAGCTTGATCCTGAACACATTATTACCCCTGGGATTTTTGTACAGCATGTGGTCGCTGTTGATGTAGCCAATGGCACAGGAGTAGAACAATGAGCTATCAAAAATTAAGCCGTGACCAGATTGCTGAACGTGTCGCACAAGATATTCCCGATGGTGCTTATGTCAATCTCGGTATTGGTCTGCCCACCAAGATTTCCAATTATCTTCCTGCCGATAAAGATGTATTTCTGCATTCTGAAAATGGCTTGCTGGCATTCGGTCCACCGCCTGCCAAAGGTGAAGAAGATCCTGAGTTGATCAATGCAGGTAAGGAATATGTGACCATGCTGAAGGGCGGAAGCTTTTTTCATCATGGTGATTCTTTTGCCATGATGCGCGGTGGTCATTTGGATATTGCAGTACTCGGTGCTTTCCAAGTGGCAGCCAATGGTGATCTGGCCAACTGGCATACTGGTGCAGCAGATGCCATTCCTGCGGTGGGTGGTGCGATGGATCTGGCTGTCGGTGCCAAGAAAGTATTTATCACCACCGATCACAACACCAAGCAAGGTGAGCCGAAGATTGTTGAAACTCTTTCATATCCAGCAACAGGACTGAAATGTGTTGACCGTATTTATACCGACTTGTGTGTGATTGATGTGACCACAGAAGGTTTAAAAGTTATTGAGAAAGTGGATGGTCTGAGCTTTGAGGAATTGCAAGCTTTGACGGGTGCTCAGTTGATTGATGCGACGTAAGGATAATAAATCTCCCCTAACCCCTCTTTTTAAAGAGGGGAACTCCTCCCTTTATTAAAGGGAGGTTGGGAGGGATTTTAGATAAAGGAAAATATTTAAAATGAAAAACGCTTATATCATCGATGCTATCCGTACCCCATTCGGTCGTTATGCGGGCGGATTAGCTCCAGTACGTGCAGATGACTTGGGGGCGATTCCAATTCAGGCCTTGATGCAACGTAATCCAAGTGTCGATTGGCAACACGTCGATGATGTGATCTATGGCTGTGCCAATCAGGCAGGTGAAGACAACCGTAACGTCGGACGTATGTCGGCACTATTGGCAGGTTTGCCTTATCAAGTACCCGCCACCACTGTGAACCGTTTATGTGGTTCATCATTAGATGCGATTGCGATGGCTGCCCGTGCCATTAAAGCCAATGAAGCTGATTTAATCATTGCGGGTGGTGTGGAAAGCATGAGCCGTGCACCCTATGTGATGGGTAAATCGGATAGTGCCTTTGGCCGTAGTCAAAAGATTGAAGACACCACCATGGGCTGGCGTTTTATCAATCCAAAACTCAAAGGCATGTATGGTGTCGATAGCATGCCGCAAACGGCTGAAAACGTGGCGGAACAGTTCAACATCAATCGTGCCGATCAAGATCAGTTTGCCCTGAACAGCCAACAACGTACTGCAACGGCGCAAGCCAAAGGCTTCTTCGCCAATGAAATTGTGCCTGTGACGATTCCACAGCGTAAGGGTGATGCGATTGTTGTAGATGCAGATGAGCATCCACGTGCATCAACCACGTTAGAAGCACTAACTAAACTTAAGGGTGTGGTTAAAGCTGAAGGCACTGTGACAGCAGGTAATGCCTCTGGGATTAATGATGGTGCTGCGGCTGTGCTGATTGCTTCAGATGAAGCGGTGAAAAAATATCAACTTAAGCCACGCGCCAAAATCATTGCTGCGACTACAGTTGGTGTTGAACCGCGGATTATGGGCTTTGCGCCTGCACCTGCCATTAAGAAATTACTGAAACAGGCCAATTTGACTTTAGATCAGATGGACGTGATTGAGTTGAATGAAGCTTTTGCGGCACAGGCTTTAGCGGTGACCCGTGATTTAGGCTTGAGTGATGATGATGCACGAATTAATCCGAATGGTGGTGCGATTGCTTTGGGTCATCCTTTAGGTGCCTCTGGTGCGCGATTGGTGACAACGGCCTTAAACCAACTTGAACAAATCAAAGGTCAGTACGCCCTGTGTTCGATGTGTATCGGTGTCGGTCAGGGTATTGCCTTGATTATTCAACGTGTTGAGTGAGGTTTGCCATGAGCCAGTTATACGCCAGCTTATTTTATCAGCCTGAAGTCACTGCCATTTTTAGTGATCAAGCTTTATTGAGTTATATGATTCAAGCCGAAGTGGCTTTAGCCAAAGCTCAGGCGCAGGTCGATGTCATTCCCGCTTCAGCGGCAACGATGGTTGAGCAGGTTGGACACAATGCCGTAACGCAAATCGATATGGATGCATTGGCTACAGCAACAGGACTGGCAGGTAACATTGCGATTCCATTGGTCAAGCAATTCACCGCTTTGGTGAAACAGCAAGATGAAGATGCTTCGCGCTATGTACATTGGGGTGCGACCAGTCAAGACATGATTGATACGGCAACGATTTTACAGTGCCGTGATGCCTTGGCATTGATTGAACAGCAATTGCAACAGGCGTATCAAGTGAGCTTAAAGCAAGCCCAACAATACCGCCATCAGGTCATGATTGGACGGACTTGGTTACAGCAAGCTTTGCCGATTACTTTGGGACATAAATTTGCCCGATGGGCAGCAGCCTTGAAACGTGATCTTGATCGTCTGCAAGCAATGAAACCTCGCGTATTGACTGCACAACTCGGTGGTGCAGTAGGTTCATTGGCCTCGCTACAAGATCAAGGTTCAGCGGTAGTTCAAGCTTTTGCTGCACAACTCGATTTAACTGCTCCTGAATGCACTTGGCATGGTGAACGTGACCGTATGGTTGAGCTTGCCAGTACGCTTGCTTTGATCGTTGGAAATGTCGGCAAAATGGCAAAAGACTGGTCATTGCTGATGCAAACCGAAATCGCAGAAGTCTTCGAGCCAGCAGCAAAAGGGCGAGGTGGTTCATCGACCATGCCGCATAAGCGTAATCCTGTAGCAGCAGCCTCAATTCTTGCCGCAGCTAATCGTGTGCCTGCCTTAATGGCAAGTGTGTATCAAAGCATGGTGCAAGAACATGAACGTGCTTTGGGGGCTTGGCATGCAGAATGGTTAGCAATCCCAGAAATTTTCCAGTTATGTGCAGGTGCTTTAGAACGTAGTTGTGATGTGATTGAACATATGCAAGTCAATCCAGATGCGATGCAACGCAATCTAGAATGCACACAAGGTTTGATCATGGCCGAAGCGGTGATGATGGCACTGGCACCAAAGCTTGGACGTTTACATGCGCATCATCTGGTTGAACAGGCCTGTCAGCAAGCGATTGCCCAACAGCAGCATTTAAAAGTCATTTTGTCAGCGATGGATGAAGTCAACGCTCATTTTAATAATCAGGCTTTGGATGAGCTGTTCCAGCCCGCAACTTACCTCGGCAATATTCAGGCGCAAATTGATGCCGTACTACACGCAGCACAAGGAGAGTAAGTGCATGATCACGCATATCAATAATCGTCAAGGACATCCTCTAGCTGTTCAGGTCGAAGGTTTAAAAGATGCACCAATCATTATGTTCTCTAACTCTTTGGGAACTGACCACGGTATGTGGCAGGCGCAAGTGGCAGCCTTGACTGAGCATTATCAGGTCATCACCTATGATACACGTGGACATGGTACCAGTAGCGTGATTGCCGATACGACCTTGCAACATCTGGCAGAGGATGTGGTTGATATTCTTGATGCTTTAGCCGTTGAAAAAGTACATTTCTGCGGTATTTCAATGGGCGGAATTACAGCCTTGGCCTTGGCCATCGATCATGCACAACGCTTTCATAGCATTACGGTTGCAAATTCGGCTGCAAAAATCGGTCATGCCGAGGCATGGAATACCCGTGCAGATAGTGTAGAGAAAAACGGTTTGGCAGAACTTGTAAAAACCACGCATATCCGTTGGTTTAGTGAGCATTTTGATTATGCACACGATGTGCTGGCACAAAAAACCATTCAGAGTCTGGCAGTGACACCTGCCCAGGGGTATGCCAATGCATGTCGTGCTTTAGCTGATGCCGATGTTCGGGCGCAACTTGGTCAGATTCAAATTCCCACTTTAATTATCGCAGGGCAATACGACCCCGTCACCACAATCCAGGATGCAGAGTTTATGCACCAACTCATTGCAAGCAGTCAGCTTGAGATCTTGGCGGCGTCGCATTTATCCAATATCGAACAACCCCAAGTGTTTAATCAGGCACTGTCCAAGTTTATTCAAAATATATAACCATCAGGGTTAGCAAGGAATTCGCTTACAAGGAGGCAACTATGGCACAGGAATTTGCTGTATCAAAAAATAGTATAGATGCACAGGCATTAATTGATAATGCACCGATAAGTAAATATCAGTGGATGATCGCAATCATTTGTTTTCTCATTGTATTTGTCGATGGAATCGATACTGCGGCAATGGGCTTTATTGCACCAGCATTAACTCAGGACTGGGGCATTGACCGTTCTCAGCTTGGACCGGTGATGAGTGCAGCACTCGGTGGCATGATTATTGGAGCACTGGTGTCAGGTCCAACCGCTGATCGTTTTGGGCGCAAGATTGTTTTAACTGTTGCAATGTTGATTTTTGGTGGTTTTACCTTGGCATCTGCTTATGCTGACAACCTGAATCAATTGGTGGTATTACGCTTTTTAACAGGTATTGGTTTGGGTGCAGCCATGCCGAATGCCACAACTTTGTTCTCGGAATATTGCCCGAAACGTGTACGCTCTATTTTAGTGGTGTGTATGTTCTGCGGTTTTAACCTAGGCATGGCGATTGGTGGCTTTATCAGTAGTTGGCTGATTCCTGCTTTTGGTTGGCACAGCTTATTCCTGTTTGGCGGAATTATTCCTTTGATATTGATGCTTCTGGTGATTGTGTTCTTGCCGGAGTCTTATCGCTTCCTGATCGTAAAAAATAAGAGCCCTGAAAAAGTACGTAATATTTTAAACCATATTGCGCCTTCACAAGTCCAAGGTATTACCCAGTTTCATATTCCTGAAGAAGAATCGAATGTTGCACCCAAGGGCAACGTATTCAAGATGTTGTTTTCCAAACAATATGCCAAAGGTACGGTTTTATTGTGGCTCACCTATTTTATGGGCTTGGTCATCATTTATCTATTGACCAGTTGGTTGCCAACCTTGATGCGTGAAACCGGTGCGAGCATGGAACGTGCGGCATTTATCGGCGGATTGTTCCAGTTTGGCGGTGTACTCAGTGCATTGGTGATTGGCTGGGCAATGGATAAATTCAATCCAAATCGAGTATTGGCAGTGTTCTATGTCGTGGCAGGTATTTTCGCTGTAGCCGTTGGTCAAAGTCTGAATAGCCCGACCTTATTGGCCATTCTGGTGCTTTGTGCCGGTGTTGCCATCAATGGTGCCCAGTCTTCCATGCCTGCATTAAGTGCCCGTTTCTACCCAACTCAATGTCGTGCAACAGGGATTGCATGGATGATGGGAATTGGACGTTTTGGTGCGGTATTTGGTGCGTGGATCGGGGCGATCCTGCTTGGAAATAACTGGTCATTTACCGCCATTCTGAGCCTGCTAATGATTCCCGCAGCCGCAGCAGCAGTCGCCATTTTTGTTAAATCTATCGTTGCCCATACCGATGCAACCTAATCGAGGAAAAAGTCAATGAATGATGAGCAGCGTTATCAACAAGGACTGAAAGTCCGTACCGAAGTACTGGGCGAAAAACATGTCGGACGTTCTTTAGAGAACCTGAATGATTTCAATCAGGACTTCCAGAACTTTATTAGTCGCTTCGCCTGGGGGGAAGTGTGGTCACGTGAAGGTTTACCACGCCATACCCGCAGTCTGGTCACGATTGCCATCTTATTGGCTTTAGGACGAGAAGACGAACTGAGAATGCATTTACGTGCCTGCTTCAATAACGGTGTGACTAAAGATGAATTAAAGGAACTGATTTTACATAGTTCTTTATATGCCGGTTTGCCAGCAGCGAATGCGGCGATGCATATGGCCGAAGACGTCTTTAAAGAACTTGGCATTGACGTGCAACCCGTTGCGGCACAACCACAGGATTAAGGAGACAGGCATGTTAAAGCATACATTAGGTGCATACCCACAACGAAACACCGATGATCATCCGCCAGCATATACACCCGGTTATAAGACCAGTGTATTACGCTCGCCAAAGAATGCCTTGATCTCAATTAATGAAACCTTGACTGAAGTCACTTCACCGCATTTTTCACCGAGTATTTTTGGTCCTAAAGATAATGACTTGATCCTGAACTATGCCAAAGAAGGTCTACCTGTGGGTGAACGTATCATTGTGCATGGTTATGTGCGTGATCAGTTTGGTCGTCCTGTGAAAAATGCCTTATTAGAAGTGTGGCAGGCCAATGCATCAGGTCGTTATCGTCATCCCAATGACAAATTTATTGGTGCAATGGACCCTAATTTCGGTGGTTGTGGTCGTACCTTAACCGATGAAAATGGTTTTTATATTTTCCGTACCATCAAACCAGGTCCGTATCCGTGGCGCAACCGGATTAATGAGTGGCGCCCAGCGCATATTCATTTCTCCTTAATCGCAGATGGTTGGGCACAGCGTCTGATTTCGCAGTTCTATTTTGAAGGCGACACGCTGATTGACACCTGTCCGATTTTAAAAACCATTCCATCTGAAGATCAGCGTCGTGCCTTGATCGCACTGGAAGATAAAAACAATTTCATTGAAGCAGATAGCCGTTGTTACCGCTTTGATATTCATCTGCGTGGTCGTCGTGCGACTTATTTTGAAAATGATTTGACATAAGGGAGACATACGATGAATGCATGGAATTTTCAGGAATTGAAAGAGACCCCATCACAAACCGGCGGTCCTTATGTGCATATCGGTTTATTACCGCAACAAGCTAATATTGAAGTATTTGAGCATAACTTTGATAACCAGTTAGTCAATGAGCAAACGCAAGGACAACGTATTCGTCTCGAAGGTCAGGTGTTTGACGGGCTGGGTTTGCCATTACGAGATGTGTTACTGGAAATCTGGCAGGCAGATGCCAATGGGGTTTATCCAAGTCAGGCCGATACCCAAGGCAAAACAGCCGATCCACATTTTCAGGGTTGGGGCCGTACGGGGGCTAATTTTGAAACAGGCTTTTGGAGCTTTAATACGGTAAAACCGGGCGCTGTTGCTGGGCGTAAAGGTTCAATTCAGGCACCGCATATTGCTGTCGCCGTTTTTGCCCGTGGCATCAATATTGGTTTGCACACCCGCGTTTATTTTGAAGACGAAGTGGACGCCAATGCCAATGATCCTGTTTTAAACAGCATTGAATGGGCAGTACGTCGCCAGACTTTAATCGCCAAACGCAGTGAAGTGGATGGTGAAGTGGTTTATCGCTTTGATATTCGTATTCAGGGTGATGATGAAACCGTGTTTTTTGATATTTAGAGATTTCTTTAAATGTCTTCGTTTCTGGGATGGGCTGATCATGGAATTACTTAATTCCTGAAATTGAAAATACTCCTCACTTTTGATTTGTGAGGAGCAATCAGAAAATGAAATGAGAACTCGGCAAGACGTCGCAGAGTTGCAAAAAATTTATTAAGGACGATACCGATGAAAATGAAAACACTGGCAGCAGTAATGTTGCTTGTTAGCCCCTTATTGATGGTTCAAACAGTACAAGCGCAAGACAATCTGCCAAAGCAGGTTGAATTATCTGAACTGGCAACGCTGCCGGTGAAAACTATTGTACCCATCACTGCCAAAACCAAAGAGCAGGCAATTGCTCAGGCAAAAGTGATTGCCGCGAATCCTGATGCTGATCTCGCGGAGTTTCGGATTGATTTACTCAATTTTGCCAATGATAGCAAGCAAGTGATTGCCTTGGGCCAAGAGCTAAAACAGATTCTGGGCGCTAAGCCGATGATTGCCACGATTCGTACTCATAACGAAGGCGGACAGCTAACCATTAGCGATGCAGATTATGGCAAGACTTATCAAGCGTATTTACAGCAGCCATTTATGGACATTCTTGATGTGGAAATGTTCCGTGATCAGCAAGTTGTGAAGAATACCGTCAAATTGGCGCATGCAAAAAAAGTGCTGATTGTGATGTCCAATCATGATTTTCAAAAAACACCACCTGAGGCCGAAATCATCAAGCGCTTACTCAAGCAGGATGAGTTAGGTGCCGATATTCTGAAAATTGCAGTGATGCCGCAAAGCAAACAGGATGTATTTACCCTCATGAATGCGACTTTAAAAGTGAGTCAGCAATCTAAAAAGCCATTGCTCACCATGTCGATGGGGAAACTCGGCACCATTTCCCGCATCGCGACGGCCAATATGGGTGGCAGTTTCAGTTTTGGCATGATTGGTGAAGCATCGGCACCCGGCCAGATTGATGTGACCCAACTAAAACAGTTTTTAAAAACGGTTCAACCGACACAATAATTTAAAAAGGATTTTTTGATATGAAAACAATTTGCTTACGTTTAAGTACTTTAGCCATCGCTATGGCCGTTTCGGGTTGGGCAGCAGCAGAAACTTATATTGTCGATCGTTATCAGGATGATGCGGATCAAGGTTCTTTACGTTGGGCAATTGAACAAGCCAATAGCAAACCGACAGAAGCCAGCGAGATTCTGATTCAAGCGGTAGGCAAAGCACCCTATGCGATTAAGGTCAACAGTCCATTACCTGAAATCAAAGCGCCTGTAAAAATCATTGGAACGCAATGGGCAAAAACTGGTGAATTTATTGCGATTGATGGATCAAATTATATTAAAGGCACAGGGGTCGAAGCCTGCCCAGGTGCAGTCGAGGGGCAATTCGGCACCAATGTCCGTACCACCACTTTGCCGGGCATCGTATTACGCGACATCAATGGCGTCACCATCCAAGGCTTGGAAATTCGTCATTTCTGTATTGGGATTTTGATGAATCGTGCCAGTAATAACCTGATTCAAAATAACCGTATCATGCATAACTATGGTGGCGCAGGGGTGATGTTGACAGGAGATGATGGCAAGGGTAATCCAACCGCGACCACCACCAATAACAACAAAGTATTGAACAACTATTTTCAGGACAATGGTGACGGGCTTGAACTGACCCGTGGTGCAGCATTTAACTTGGTTGCCAATAACCAGTTTATATCAACAGCCGCAAATCCTGAACCATCTCAAGGAATTGAGATTTTGTGGGGCAATGACAATGCCGTTGTGGGGAATAAATTTGAAAATTACTCAGATGGTTTACAGATCAATTGGGGTAAACGTAATTATATTGCCTATAACGAACTGACCAATAATTCCAACGGTTTTAACCTGACGGGTGACGGCAACATTTTTGACAGCAATAAAGTACATGGCAATCGGGTGGGTATCGCGATCCGCTCTGAAAAAGATGCCAATGCCCACATTACTCTGACCAAAAACTTAATCTGGAATAACGGCAAAGATATTAAACGTTGTGAGGCGGGTGGAAGTTGCGTATCGAATCAACGTGTTGGCGCGATTATCTTTGACGTTCCAGGATTAGAGCATGCACATTTCGTCGGTTCACGTGGTCATGGGGTCAAGATTGATCCTGCCAACTTGCAAAAAACCTGCAACAAACCAGATGAGCAAGGCTGTAATGCTCAACCGAACCAGAATATTCAGGCACCGAAACTAAGCTTGTCCAAAGGACAAATTGCAGTCGAAGTCAAAGGCCAGCCGAACCAGCGTTATCAGGTCGAGTTTTTTGGCAACACATCAGTAAATTCAAATGAAGCAGAGCTTTATTTAGGTTCAGCGGTTGCTGCAACCAATGCACAAGGAACCGCAACGCTGACTTGGAAACCAACAACCCAAGTGGCTTCAGTGACAGCAACGATCACTGACCGTGTAGGTGCAACATCTGAACTCAGTTCAGCTGTAAAACTGAAATAAACGGCAAGGAGGCCGAATATGAAGTCGAATGCATTATTGCTCAAACTGAGCTGTCTGGCAGTTACTGTATGTGTTGCTCAATCTAGTTTTGCGGATCAGCCGTGGTCACCAGAGCGTCAATGGCTCCTCGGTGACTGGAATGGTCAGCGTCAGCAACTGGAAAAAGACGGTTATAAATTTAACCTGAATGTCATGAACCAAACGGCAACAGTGCTGGACGGTCTGGAACATCATCCCACCAAAAATGCCAATCAGGTGGCATTGGGCGCAAATTTTGATTTGGCTAAAATTGCAGGATTACCCAACACGACAGCCGCTCTAACTGTGACCAAACGGGATGGACGTAATATTGCAAGTAATATAGGCATGAACGGTAGTCCAACGGAAATTTATGGGCGCGGTAATATCTGGCGCTTGACGCAAGCATGGATTAAAACAGGATTTCTAGACAATACCCTGCAGTTTAAATTGGGGCGTATGGGAATGTCTGAGGACTTTAATAGCTCACACTGTAATTTTCAGAGTTTGATTTTATGTGGTGGCCAAGTGGGCAAGAGTCAGGGCGATGTCTGGTATAACGGCCCTGTGAGTGGGTGGGCTGCAAATGTGAAATACCAGTTTATGCCTGAATGGACATTTGGTGTCGGCGTTTATGAAAATAATCCCGAAAATACTGAAGTGAAGGACAATGCAAATTTCAACCTGTCTACGGATCGGGCAAAAGGTGTCTTGATTCCTGTCGAGTTGGCTTGGAAAACCAATAAATTAAACGGTTTGGCGGGCGAGTATAAAGTTGGCGGTTTCTGGAGTAGTCATGACTATGATCGAGTTGATGCACAAGCAGGACAAGATCCAAAATCAGCCATCTGGCTGAATACCCAGCAACAGTTGAGCAGCAATGCCACGGATTCAAAGGGGGGGTTATATGGCGCCGTGAATCTGGTCTGGAACAATGATAAAACCGCCAATATTTCTGATACTCAGCAAATCGCCTTCTGGTACAAGGGAGCCTTGCCATCACGACCAACCGACCAGATCGGTTTTGGTGTAGGGCGTTATAAATTTAATGATCAGGTGGCAGCCAATCGCGATCGTGATGATGAGATGAATGTTGAACTGAACTATGTTTACAACTATTCCCCAGCAGTGATGTTCCGTCCCAATATCCAGTATGTTTATCAGCCAAGCGGCAATCAGTCTCGTGATAATGTCTGGGTAGCCGGTATTTCAGTTGGGCTGAATTTTTAATACAGGAGTATGCCAGATGTCTGAATCTTCAAGCTCGCATATCATACTGAAAATATGGTGCTTTATTTTGGCGCTAGTTTTGTTACTCACAGGCTTGTTTTTTACAGTCGGTGGGTTTCAACTCGCGACGTTAGGTGGATCATGGTATTTCGTGATCTCGGGTGTATTCACGCTGATCTCGGCTGTTTTTATTTTTAAGAAAAAAGCGCTGGGTGTCTGGTTATTCAGTCTGGTTTTTGCAGGAACGATTATCTGGTCATTGATCGATGCAGGGTGGGAATTCTGGCCTTTATTTTCAAGACTGATGTTCCCCGCAGGCTTATTTGCCGCGCTGATGTTTACTTTACCTGCCATTCGCCGTTATCAATTCCAGCCGAGTGCAGATCTACCTGCTTATGGTCTTGGGATATTAACGGTGATTGGCATGGTGATAGGTTTTTATCAGATGTTCCAGCCACATCCAACGGTTGCGGCCTCTGGACAGGCCTTGCCTTTGGTTCCTGTGAAAACTGATATGAAACAGAGCAACTGGCAGCATTATGGTCAAGATACAGGTGGTAGTCGTTTTGCTGCATTGGATCAGATCACACGAGACAATGTGCATCAGTTGAAAGAGGTCTGGCGTTTCCGTACGGGTGATTTCACCACAGGCTCGGGAAATGGTGCAGAAGATCAAATGACCCCGTTACAGGTGGGCAATAAGATTTACCTATGTACCCCGCATAACAATATTTTTGCCTTGGAAGCGGACTCAGGCAAACAACTCTGGAAAGCCGAAGTCAACTCCAAGTCAGATGCATGGGAGCGTTGTCGTGGGGTTGCGTATTTCGATTCTACCCAAACCTTGGTTCAGCCAACTTTGGCTGGTGCGACGCCTGTAAAAGCTGTCGCAAACAACACCTCATGTCTACGCCGTGTTTATACCAATACACCAGATGGTCGCCTGGTTGCAGTCAATGCAGATACAGGTGAGCGTTGTAAAGACTTTGGGGTAGAAGGTACCGTTGACCTACTCAAAGGTTTGGGTGAGGGTACAGCTGCACCACGCTTTGAGGTGACATCTGCACCAACCATTGCGGGGACAGTGATCGTGGTGGGGAGTCGGATTGCCGATAACTTTGCCGCCGATATGCCGGGTGGAGTGATTCGTGCATACGATGTCATTACAGGTGAATTACGTTGGGCCTTTGATCCACGTAATCCAGATCCAAACCATGTGTTAAAAGAAGGTGAAACCTATAAGCGCAGTTCTGCTAACTCTTGGGCAGCGATGTCTTATGATCCGCAAATGAACACAGTATTCTTGCCAATGGGTAGCTCATCTGTTGATGTATGGGGCGGTAATCGTCAACCATTGGACCATAAATACAACTCATCCGTATTGGCTTTAGATGCGACCACAGGTCAGGAAAAGTGGGTTTATCAGACTGTTCATAATGACTTGTGGGATTTTGATTTGCCAATGCAACCCAGCTTGGTGGATTTCCCAATGCAAGATGGCAGCAATAAACCCGCTGTGGTGATTGGCAACAAATCAGGTCAGTTCTTTGTCTTGGATCGTGTCACAGGCCAACCACTCACCAAAGTGATTGAGCAGCCAGTGAAACCTGCTGATATCAAAGGTGAGCAATACAGCCCAACTCAACCGCGTTCGGTGGAAATGCCACAGATTGGCAATCAAACCTTAACCGAATCGGATATGTGGGGCGCAACGCCATTTGACCAGTTGATGTGCCGAATTAACTTTAAATCGATGCGTTATGAAGGTTTATTTACTGCACCAGGTACGGATAAATCTTTAAGTTTTCCGGGTTCTTTGGGCGGCATGAACTGGGGCAGTATCGCCTTTGATCCAAGTCATCAATATATGTTTGTCAATGACATGCGCTTAGGTTTATGGATTCAGCTGATTGAACAAACCCCAGAAGATTTGGCTGTTCAAGCCAATGGTGGAGAGAAAGTGAATACAGGCATGGGTGCAGTGCCGATGAAAGGCACCCCTTATAAAGTCAACAAAGATCGTTTCTGGTCAAAGTTGAATATCCCATGCCAAAAACCACCTTATGGCACCATGACCGCAATTGATATGAAAACCCGTCAAATTGCTTGGCAGGTTCCAATGGGAACCGTGCAGGATACAGGGCCAATGGGCATCAAAATGGGGCTTAAAGCACCGATTGGAATGCCGACCATTGGTGGGCCAATGGCAACTCAAGGTGGGGTGGTATTCTTTGCCGCAACACAAGACTATTATTTACGTGCATTGGATTCGTCTTCGGGCAAAGAGTTATGGAAAGCGCGTTTACCTGTAGGGAGTCAAGGTACCCCAATCAGCTATGTGTCTCCAAAAAACGGTAAACAGTATGTGTTGATTACTGCGGGCGGTGCACGCCAGTCGCCTGATCATGGTGATTATGTGATTGCGTATAGCTTGAACTAAGCTGTTTAAACTGACTTAAAAAACGGCAATCTCTATGATTGCCGTTTTTTCATTGAACTGATCTTAAGCTGTCGCTTTTAACACGGGCATCTGTACAGCATCAGAAATTACTACGAATTGTGGTTGAGCATTTTGACCTAGTTGATAATCTGAGAAGTTAATTTGCCAAAAACCTAAGCTTGCGGTTGTTGAAATATAGAAAACCTGATTGCTGTGATCACGAACGATTTCCCATTGAGTATAGTCACCCTTGATATTGCCACTTTGATCAATGCATTGTTCGCGAGTAACATAAATACCTTTAATCACATTCATTACATGGGCAATCGCGGCAGTGTTAGTTGGGCGTTGTGTTTGGTTTAACCAAGGAATTGAATAATTCAGTGTGAAGGCAGTACGTAGGAAACGATCAGAAGGCAATGCAGAAGAAGAGAGCCCGATTGAACCACCGCCATTACCGGCTTTATTCACATTCAGACCAATGATAGTCTGGCTGTCCGTTTCAACATTGGTAACGCCCAGATAATTTTCTAGGTTGGTACGATGCCATTCAATAAACGGGGTATTGGTCATGACTCCAATATCGGTATTGTCAGTAATTGCTAATTGCCCATCACGGAATTCAAGCACCAGACTTGCGCCAGTTTTATCGTGAAACTGGAAATGAATCGGGATTAAATTTTTGAGCTCATCCGTGTGATTGAACTCGCTATGTTCAGAAAACTGTAGCGGATCCCAAAAATATAAGACCTCTCCAAGAGACGTCGGCTGTCCTTGCTGAATGGCGTATAAATCCTGTTTTAGTGTTTCAACTGAATTGTAGTTAGAAGCCGCCCAGCCACAAATATCCAAAGCTGAAATGAGTTTGGCAGTTGGTGGTGCATCGGCTTTTTTAGGATAACGGGAAGGTGGTAACCAAAGTGCAGCTGCCGAAAATCCGTCTGTATTCATGGCATCGCATAGTTTGGTATCAAGCAGATTTAAAGGGAGCTTAATCCCAATCCCCATAAAACCATATTTTGCAGTCCAGTGATAAGCTGGTGTGTTCGGACTTAAGGTATCAATTGCCTTTAAGGACGTTGCCAATGGAATTGCAGCCAGTTGCCAAGTAAAGGTGGCGGCAAAATCCATGGTACGTCCAGAGATACGATAGCCTGTTGCTTGAGGTAGAATAAACTCGGTACACATATTATTTTCTCTTTTGATTATTAGAATAAATCATGATTTTTGGTTTTTATTTGATCTTAAATTATTATGTAAGTGCTCTAAATATATAAGATCGTTTGAGTATTTAAAAAACTAGCAGAGGATATTTTGATAGTCAAATAGTTTTAATATAAATATAGGGTTCTATTTTTAAATATTATTTTAAATAAAAATAAATAATTAGATGCCGTATTTTCTAGTTTAAATCATTCGAACATTACAGTCAGAAAGTCGATATTGCGTGTGGGTAAGTAGAGTTGGCATATTCATTGCTTCATTTATGATATCTGGTCAGACCAGTCAGACAATGCATTAATTTGGAGCAGTGATGCAACTCGAAACATTCAATCAGCTCGATTCAGATGCGGCCCAACGGGTCTTGCAAGGCTGTGTGCACATTCCCACTTGGATTTCCGAGCTGCTACAGCAACGTCCTTACAGCTCTAAAGCACAGCTTTATCAAACTGCGCTGGCACAAGCTCAAACCTGGCAATGGCCTGAAATCACTGCGGCTTTGGCGCAACATCCACGTATTGGCGAGAAAAAAGCAGCAGCGGTGTTGTCTGAAAAAGAACAGCAGTTTTCTCAGCAAGAACAAGGGCAGATCCAAATAGATGCAGTCCTGCAATTGGCACTTTATCAGGGCAATTTAGACTATGAGCACAAATTTGGGCATATCTATTTGATTCGTGCGGCAGGTCGTTCAGGGCAGCAGATATTGTCAGAGTTGCAGCGCCGACTTAAAAATACAGCAGAACAGGAACAGGCCGAAGTGAAGCAGCAATTGGCTGAAATTGCGCTGCTTCGTTTAAATCAGGAGATTCAATAATGGCGGGTATCAGTACACATATTTTAAATGCATCACTGGGTCAGCCTGCGACAAAGGTTCTGGTGAAATTACTGCAACAAGTGGATCAGAACTATATGTTATTGGACCAACAATATACTGATGCAGATGGCCGTATTAAAACATTTAATATCGAGGTATTTGCGCAAAGCAATTATCAATTAATTTTTGAAGTTGCCGATTATTTTCAAGCTTTAAATACCGAAAGTTTTTATCCACGTGTATGTATTGATTTTAAGGTCGCTGATATTCAACAGCACTATCACGTGCCTTTATTAATCAGTCCTTTTTCATATTCAACCTATCGTGGCAGCTAAATCAACTCAAGCAATGTGGACATCATGAATTAAATTAGAGGAATTAACCCATGCAGCAAGACAACCTAGACCGTGAGGCTCACGGATCAGCAGAACATCAATATTTAGGCATGAACAAAAACCTCATTTATGGTTTGCAGCATGTCTTGACCATGTATGGCGGTATCATTGCACCGCCATTAATTATTGGTGCTGCGGCAGGCTTGCAGGCCTCTGAAATTGGACTATTGGTGGCGGCGGCATTATTTGTTGGGGGAATTGCCACCGTTTTGCAAACTGTTGGTTTTAAGCATTTCGGCGCAAAATTGCCGATTGTTCAAGGGGTCTCTTTCGCAGGTGTCGCCACCATTCTAGCCATTGTGACCACAGGCGGTGGCTTGGCCTCGGCGTTTGGTGCTGTGATTGTGGCATCGATTATTGGCCTGTTGCTCACACCATTTTTCGCAAAAATTATCCGTTTCTTTCCACCCGTGGTGACGGGTTGTGTGATTACCATGATCGGTATTTCGCTAACACCAGTGGCAATTCGCTGGATTATGGGCGGCAATCCAAAAGCTGAAAACTGGGGTGATCCAGCCAATGTTGGTTTGGCATTGATGACCTTGGCGATTGTGATTATTTTTAGTATGTTGCGGAGTCAGATCTTACGTCGGCTTGCGATTTTGATTGCCATTGTGCTGGGAACTGTACTGGCTTATTTTGCAGGATTCACTGATTTTTCCAATGTCGGTTCAGGTTCTATTTTTGCATTGCCGAGCTTTTTCCGCTTCGGTTTTCCTGTCTTTGAGTTTTCTGCCATTCTGTCCATGGTGATTGTGACATTGGTGGTGATGACGGAAACCACTGCAGATATTATTGCGATTGGTGAAATTGTTGGCAGCAAAGTCGATTCCAAACGTATTGGGGATGGTTTACGTGCAGACATGCTATCGAGTGCAATTTCACCGATCTTCGGCTCATTTATGCAAACGGCATTTGCACAGAATGTTGGACTGGTGGCGATTACTGGAATTAAAAGCCGATTTGTGGTGGCAACGGCAGGGGGAATCCTGATTGTTTTAGGTTTACTACCGATTGTCGGGCGCTTAGTCGCATCGATTCCGATGCCAGTATTAGGCGGAGCGGGGATTGTCCTGTTTGGAACGGTCGCAGCCAGTGGAATTCGCACTTTAGCAAAAGTGGATTATAACGAGCATAAGAATCTGATCATTGTCGCAACCTCATTGGGGATCGGCATGATTCCAATTGTAAACCATGAATTTTATGCGCAGTTCCCTGTTTCTGTGCAGATGTTATTACACTCTGGTATTAGTTCAACCTGTATTACAGCAATTCTACTTAACATCATTTTCAATCATCTTCCATTCACTAAAAAATCAATGCAAGTAGCCAGCTTGCCCTTGAATTCAGGGCATTGATCATCACGGATTCAGGATTGGATGTTCAAACTGAATCCTGCTTTTTATCTATTATGGATTTAAAAGAGGCAGAGAATGTTGCCAGTCAAAATCAATCTGAATACATGCTGTTTGGCATTTATAACTTCATGGGTGCTTTGAAAGGTTTTAGTGTCAGTAATTTTGCAGGGATTCAGACTTCTCCGCGTTATGACAAAAATTTCTTACAAAACCGTTTTGCACTGAGCTACAAATTTTAAAGGACGAGATAATAGTCATGATGGCCAGCTTAAATAGCCGTTCAAGAATCTGGATTAAACAACCACTCGCAATTTTTACCGCAAATCAACTCGACGCGAGTAATGGCTTGGTGATTGAAAATAATAAAATTGTCGAGGTTTTGGCAAAGGATCAGCAACCCAGTCTGCCATGTGATGACATATTCGATGCCAAAGACTTGGTGGTGATTCCTGGGTTGGTGAATAGCCACCATCATTTTTATCAAACCTTGACGCGGGCTTGGACTCCTGTGGTTAATCTACCTTTATTTCCATGGTTGGTTAATCTGTATCCGGTATGGGCACGTCTCAATCCAGAGCAGTTACATGTGGCGACCCAAGTGGCTTTGGCGGAGTTGTTATTATCGGGCTGTACCTTTGCCGCGGATCATCATTATTTATTCCCGCAACAGTTGACCGATGCGATTGATATTCAAGTCAATGCGGCGCAACAATTGGGAATGCGGGTGATGTTAACTCGTGGTTCGATGAGTCTCGGACAAGAACAGGGTGGGTTGCCGCCACAGCACACCGTACAAAGCATGGAGGTCATTTTAAGGGACAGTGAACGCTTGGTGCAGAAATATCATCAACGCGGGGATAACGGTATGGTTAATATTGCCTTGGCCCCATGCTCACCTTTTTCGGTCACACAGGAGATTATGCGAGAAAGCGCGCAACTTGCCCAAAGACTGGATGTTAGATTGCATACACACCTTGCAGAAACCTTGGATGAGGAAAGCTTCTGTCTGGAAAAGTTTGGTATGCGTACGGTAGATTATTTAGAACATGTGGGTTGGCTAAATGAACGGACTTGGCTGGCGCATGGTATTCATTTTAATGCAGATGAAATTCAGCGTTTAGGGCAGGCTGGAGTAGGGATTTGTCATTGTCCACATTCAAATATGCGCCTCGCTTCAGGGATTTGCCCAACCCTCGATTTAATGCAGGCAGGTGCCAAGGTGGGTTTGGGCGTTGATGGCTCTGCCTCTGGAGATGCTTCAAATTTAATTCTGGAAGTTCGTCAAGCCATGTATTTACAGCGTTTAAGATATGGTGCTGAACAGATTACTCCTGAGTTGGCCTTGCATTGGGGAACTCATGGTTCCGCACAGCTATTAGGGCGTGGAGAGCATTTAGGACAATTTGCACCTGATTATCAGGCCGATTTAGCCTGTTATAAGCTCGATGAATTGAAATTCTCAGGCAGTCATGACCCGATTGCAGCCTTACTCTTATGTGGTGCGGATAAAGCGGAACATGTAATGGTTGCAGGCCAGTGGCAAGTCAAACATGGCGAGATTCAAGGGCTTGACTTAGAACAACTGAAGGCAAAACATCGTGCCGCAGCAAAAGCCTTATTGGCGGCTTAAGAAATCGTGATTGATTTAAAGGAGGGGGCTGATAAGCGCCCCCTTTTTTAATTTAATCGAGTGGATTGCCAATAATATTACTGATGATGCCTTGCATGATATGTGAACCTTGTTCTTGATACAGAGATTGATACCATTCTTCAGTCACTTGTGGATCTTTCATATGGGTGATATCGCAACGTTTACGTGCCCGAAGTACCATTTCTTTGGTACGATCATTGCGCTTGTTTTGATAACGTGCCAATGCATCCTCTAAACCAAAGGTGTTAATTTGTAGGGCACGGGCGAGATAAATCGCATCCTCCATGGCTTGGCAGCCGCCTTGTCCGATATCAGGCGTAGTGCTATGTGCTGCATCACCTAATAGCACCACTCGTCCCTTATAAAAATTCATAAATGGTTCAATATCGTGGATTTCGACACGATTGGTTTTTTGCGCATCTAAACGTTCAATCAGTTTTTGTACAGGTTCACACCAGCCACTGAAATGGAATTTCAGGTCTTGCTTGTACTGCTCACGCTGATTTTCCAATCCAGCCGCTAACGGCACATCAAAGAAAAAATAGAAACGATTTAGGGCAACGGGCATCAGTGAGACACGCTTACCTTCACCGATATACGTCGTCCATTGCATGGCAGGCGCAATCGCTTCATCTATATCGACCAAACCGTTCCAATTCACATAACCGGCATAGCGGCGTTCTACCTGATAACCGAGGACAAATTTTCGAGTGAGAGAGTGTGTGCCATCTGCACCAATCAACAAATCAGCTGTAATTTGTGAGCCATCTTGAAAATGAAGGGTAACATCATCTTGATGGCTTTCAATCTCGATCATTTTCATGCCCAGTTTGATATCTGCCAGACCAAATTGCTGCATGAGTAATTGTTGTAGATCTGCTCGGGCGACAGGGTAGGCACGTTGCCCAACTTCTTTATATAAAGGTGATAAGCTAAATTGAGTCATGGTTTGCTGGCTCAGTCCATCCACATAAGCCAGAGACTCCATTTGTCCACCAAGCGCCTGAATTTGATCGGTTAAGCCCAGATAGTTGAGGCACTTTACCCCATTTGACCAAAGTGAAATGGCTGCACCGACGGGTAAGATTTCCGCTGCTTGTTCATAGATCGTGACCTGATGACCAAATTTTTTTAAAGCGATACCAGCAGTCAAACCGCCCATACCTGCACCTACAATCGCAATATTCATCGTTCAGACCCTAAAATATAAATAAGTTTCTAAACAGTTCTAAGCGAGAAGTGTGCCAATTTTAGTAACTGGTTTTACTGGTCATACCAGATAATTTGCTTTATTAAAAAGCAAAAATAGAAAGGCTGCATGGATATGGTTCAAAGCATGGGGCAAAGTGGTGCATGAATAAAAGTTCAAGTTTTTATCTAAAACACAAGTAAGATTTTTCTTAAACGAGTGTGATTGCGAAAGGATACATATGTTTAAAACACATTATAAATAATGTGCTTCGGTAGACTTTAATACGATATCCATGCCACCAGTCACGACAGTGGTTAGATGCTTATATTGCAATTAAATAAAGAGCTTTTTAAACCTTCTCATGCCGAGAAAAGTACACACCCGCTCGTTGCGCAGCACCAATAATATGCGCTTGCATGGCTTTTTCAGCTGCAACTGCATCTTGATTAAATAAGGCTTGCAGAATTAATTCATGTTCCTGAATGGTTTTAAATGCCAGATTAGGTTGAACAAAAGGCAGAATCTGGCTTTTTTTAATCCATTCGGTATGCATTTTAAGTGTTTGAATAATTGATTGATTATGGCTGAGTTCAATAATATGTTGATGAAATACATAATCGAATTCAGAAGCTGCCTGCCAGTTCTGTTGTTTGATTGCATTGGCAAGAGACTGGTAGTGTTGTTGCAGGGTCGACTTATCCGCTTCGGTTAAGTACTCACAGGCCAGCAGGGCACAGAAACCTTCCAGTACATAACGTAATTGATAGAAATCTTTAAGTGAAACACGGTGTTCACCATCCCATTGTTCTGCCGCTTGGCTATGCTGTGAAATTACATAAACCCCTTTACCTGCCTTGATTTCCAATAAGCCTAAAGCGGCAAGACGGGTTAATGCCTCACGTAAAGAAGCGCGGCTGATTCCCAACTGGAGGGCAAGATCACGTTGCGAGGGTAAGGTAGAACCGACTGCATACGTATTTTGTTGAATGCGTTGATGAATCACTTCCACCGCTTGCTCAGTCACCTGAGATGATTTTCCATTAAGCATCGCCTGTGGATTCATCTGCAACGTACCTTAAATATCAAAATAAACAGTTTGATTCTACACAAAATTTATCTTTTTGTTGGTGCTGTTGCTTAAAAATAGCTATATTTTTAACAACAGGTCAGACCAGTTGGACTGGATCTTGCATAATAGAATAGAAATGAAACCTTCAGGAATGATCAATGACAGTGCATGTTGCTAAAACCGTAGCTTTACCGACCCATTTGCAGGCGTTCACCAATCTTGCTGATGCCAGAATTGGTGCAACTATCGTAAGTTGTTCCGATGAGTTTTTTGCAGAAGCGGCAAGAATGTTGCAAAGCACACCCGCTCAATTCATTGAAGGAAAATATGATGACAATGGTAAATGGATGGATGGATGGGAAACGCGGCGTAAACGTGAGTCCGGTTATGATTGGTGCATTGTTCGTCTAGGTGCAACAGGGGTTGTATCTGGATTTGATATTGATACCTCATTTTTCACAGGCAATTATCCAGCCTCTGCTTCTATTGAGGGCTGCTATGCACCAGATAATCAATTGGAAGGTATCACATGGACTGCTTTATTGGAAAACTCGGTTTTATCTCCAGACCAGCATCATTTTTTTGACTGTGCTGCACAGAAAATTACCCATATTCGCATTAATATTTTCCCTGATGGCGGTATTGCACGTTTAAGAGTCTATGGCCGTGTGCTGCTCGAAAATGTCGATACAACCCAGCAGATGGATTTGATTGGTTTAAAAAATGGCGGGCGTATTGTGGCCTTTAGCGATGCGCATTTTGGCCATCCGAATAATCTGCTCAGCCCTGATCGTGGTTTAAATATGGGCGATGGTTGGGAGACCAAACGTCGTCGTGCCCCTGGTTTTGATTGGTGCATTATTGCTTTGGGTCAAACCGGGCAGATTGAAAAAATTGACGTCGATACCGCGTATTTTAAAGGCAATTTTCCTGCATTTTGTTCGATTCAAGCTGCTTATGTTGAAGATGCGACCGATGCACAACTTATTCCGCAGAGTATGTTCTGGCCTTTTTTATTGGAACAGCAGCCTTTGACGATGGACAATATTCATGAATATGTTGCAGAAGTGCTTCAGCATCAAAAAGTGAATTATATCCGCGTCAATATGATTCCTGATGGCGGGATTAGTCGGATTCGTTTATGGGGGAAAGTAGTTGAATAAGTTAAATTATATTATTTAGTACGATTGTGCGATCTCATAAATTGGCAGTTTATAAGCTGATTTTTATATAGGTGTTATTTTACTTTTCAAGGATGATGAGCTGTGAAACAGCGCAAGGCAAAAATCTTTCGCAGCTTTAGCCGCTGCTCATTGGCTGATGGTACGTCCTTGATACCACAGCCAAACAGGTGGCATCCATACCGCCAACCACGATAGTGAAATATTACTATGATTTTCATTTAGATAAGTGAGATTTTAGCTAATATTTCTTTGTATTAAAGAGAATGGCTATGCATGAAAAAAATATTGAAATTCGGCCTTTAACTCAAGACAGTTTTGCTGCTTTTGGGGATGTGATTGAAAAGAGTAACAAAGACTTTATTCCGATTAATCAGGGACTCACTGAACGCTATCATGCCTTATCTCTGGCGCAAGTGTCAGGCGATCAAGTTGCTGTAGGGATGAGCATTTTTCATAATCTATTTGCAACTCCCATTCCATTTCATATTGAGATGTTAGAACGACATCCTTATGGTTCACAGTCTTTTATTCCATTGCAGCAACAGCAGTTTATTGTTGTTGTGGCGTTGCCATTTGATCAAACAGGACCTGATGAACAACGGATTCAAGCTTTTATCAGCAATGGGCAGCAGGGAGTTACCTACCATCAAGGGGTATGGCATCATCCTTTAATTACTTTGGAAGCAGATAGTGATTTTTTAGTTGTTGATCGTATTGGTGGTGGCAGTAATTGTGATGTCCATCATTTATCTCAACCGTGCTGGATCACTGAAGCTTTAGTACAGTCAGAGATCGTCAATTTGTAACCATTGAACCATGCTTTTATATTTTCTTTTAAATGGCCTATTCTGTTCAGTAATCTAGTGCATTCAGAAGCTTTTTTAGGTTCTTTGGCTGATACATTATTTTAGCTTAAAACCAAAGGGAAAATTTACTCATGCAGCAGTTAAACAAAATTGTTGTCTCAAAAAAAGCCTTTGAGAGTAGTGACTCTTTTAGACTGATTGAATCTAATATTTCAGTAGTGAATGTATTGAGAGAAGAAGGTATTGATATAGAGTCTATCCACCCCGATGCTATGAGCAGTTTCTACGTAGATTTTTATTTGGCTCAATACAACAATGGTAATTTTTCACAGTTTGTATGGAACACACAATGGTCGCCAGAGTTAAATGTGGAAATCAGCAATAGCCTTAAAAAAATAGGCGCAGAGAAGCATTTGCACTTGTTTGTTCAACAATGTGAAAAAGTAGACAACCTACCCGATGGTGAACTGGAAAAATATATTAACAGCGAATATTTTGGTCCTAACCTAATCAGAGATGCACTTAAAAATGATGCGTTTTATGATTTAAATAAGACTGAAAATTTAACCCTGTTAAATGGGCAATGGCTAAGAAACCACCGCGATTTGCTGGTGCTTGAAATTGACCAAATTTTTGATGAAATAGAAAAGTTTTTAGGACGAAAAATCCAGCGTGAATATTAAAATACGATGGAGAGATCACGGAAAAGATCAGAAACGAGAAAAATAAATCGATAATTGTCTAATAGCAGACAGAGACCATTTGCCTCTGTCTACAAGGAATCACCGATTAGTATTTCCCTTTAAAATTCGCACTGATGCGTTGTTTTAGATATTCTTTGGCTGTAATTGCTGGATATTTCTTTTGTGGGCTTTCAATCAGCACATCTTCATTGGCTTGGCAGAAGAATGCCAGACTATAACGCGGCCCTTGATATTCATCTGCTTCTGGATTTTTGACTCGGTGGAAATTAGAAGGTAATTGATCATCACTCCAACGCATTAACATATCGCCGATATTACAAGTGATCACATCATCTCGTGGTTCGATACTGGTCCATTGTTGCTGTTCCATATCTTTACCTGGACAGACTTGCAGACCACCTTGACCGTTACGTTGAAACAATAAGGTTAAACAATCAAAATCGGTATGTGCGCCTGCACGCCAAAGACCCAATTGATCTTTTAAAGCAGGATCAATGGCATAGTAATGCAACATTCTTAAAGTACTTTGATAGCTGTCTTGTTCAGGATCGTGGGCAAGACTAAAGAAATTATCGGCAAAACCCAGTTTATAAGCAAAGCAGGAGAGTATTTTCATACCCACGTGCCAACAGGCCTGTTCAAATTCAAGCATGGTATTTTTAAAATCAGGTAGCTCTTGCTCGGTTGGATAAAGCCCAGCCATACGTGGACGAGTGATTTGGTAGGATTCTTTCTGGTCTGGGGTACTGGTTGATGGACGAACTTGAGCTTTGCTTTCCCAACCTGCATTTCGATGGAGTGGGTAGCGTGCTTTGACCGGTTCTGGCAGATCAAAAAATTGTTGTGTCATGTCAAATGCAGTTTGAATCTGCTCAAATGGAATACCGTGATGCGAGACCTGAAAAAAACCAATATCAGTGGCAGCCGCCCAGAGTTGCTCCGCAATTTCATATTTGCGTTGTTCGAAGTCAGATAAATCAATTACTCGAACTTCTCGTTCAAAAGTTTCTTGACCCAAAGCTCCCATACGCGCTTCTTTTTGCAGTTCTTCTAAGCTGTAGTCATGTTCAGCTAATGCAGTCATATTGGCGCTATTCATATTTTCAACCTCATCTTTTGGATAAACCGTGACCCAATCAAATAGATTGAAAGAGACGGGGTCACATTCAAAAAAGAGCCGCACTTTTTCCATAAGAGAAAGCTTTATAAAAAAGTGAGCTGATTTCTGAGCAATGACCCGCATAACAGCCGATGTAACGGACTATGCTGAACGCTTCTACTCTGACAAAAAGAATGAAGCACTTTTTGTGCCAGTTTATAAAGTGAAACAGGTCAATATGACGAGAAACGCTGCAATTTCTTGTGAAAATATTGAAATTTGAAACCAGACAGGCTCTAATCAGTTTAGATTTTGAGCTAGGTTTAATGCCTTTGTTTATAAATTTTTTGGACAAATAATGGTGTTAAAATTCCTGAAAAGAATTATTGCAGAGGGAATATATGAACAAAATTGATCATTCTTATTTTGGTGCATTGAATACGGATGCGATCAGTCACGATTATGCTGATGTTGTATGGCATAAGGAGTTTTCACTGACTAGAGATAATGTCCAAGCAAAACTTTGGGCAACATCCGACAAACCTATGGACGCACATCGACTGGATGCCTTTGCCAGTCGTTTGAAGCATTTATCTGAACTTGACATGACTGCTCGTCAACAAATTGGCAGATACCTCGAAGCGGATCGGGATTTTATTGAGTTTCATTTAATAGAAATTCCTGAGCAAATACCTCATCATGATTGGTCATTTATCAAAACACTTATGCCATTTGGTGATGTTACGACTGTAAATATTGCTGATTTTGTGTTGGCGATGCGACTGCAAAACATATCATTATATGTATGCCAACCTGATTTATGGTTAAGTGATGGTGTGGAGGAGTACACCATAGTCATGGACTATGTGTTTAGCCCTGAGGTTAGCGATCAAATTCTTGCTGTTAAATTCACGGAGACTGGTGAATTTGTCACGGTGAGTTGGGAAAGCTGAACATTGGTAGTTAAATCATTTTCAAATGGCAATTCAAGCACCCCGAGAGTGCATCTCCACTTACTTAACGCACCATTAAACTGCATACAAAACCAAAGACACAATGCAGTTGATTCACCTGAAAACAACTAATAATAAATCCAAGCTAGAGAATTGCTATAAAAAACAAGATCAAATCAATCTTGGCATAGAGCTTGCTAAATCATAATTGAGTATAAGCGGTCAGTATGTTGCAAACATACGGGACATTGCTCTACAGCGTTTGCTGTTCCTCTTTTGGGGACAAAGCCAATTGATTTGGCTTTGAGAGAAATGTGTAGCTTATACACTGATTGACCCCCTAAAAAGAATAGCAAGATGAATCCATACAGATTTAGGGGGCTTAATATGAATATTCAGCACTATGTGGGCAAAGGGCGACGTACTGTTATCGTGGGCGCGTTATTGGGGCTAGGTACAGTTCTGAGCTCAACCAGTTTTGCAGCCGATAAACTGGTTTTACAAACCACTTGGTTTGCACAAGCCGAACAAGGAGGATATTACCAAGCACTGGCACAAGGAATTTATAAAAAATACGGGCTTGATGTCGATATTAAAATCGGTGGGCCACAGGTCAATAACATGACCTTATTATTATCAAAACGTGCCGATATTATTATTAATTATGACCTACAGGTTTTAAAAGGCATCGAAAGTAATTTTCCCATCAAAGCGGTGGCTGCACCATTTCAGTTTGATCCACAAGGCGTGTTAACTCACAGCGATGTAAAGTCTTTGGCCGATCTGAAAGGCAAAACCATTCTAGTCTCGACCAGCGGACAAGCAAGCTGGTGGCCGTGGTTAAAAGGCAAATACAAATTAGATGCCGCACAGGCACGCCCTTATACCTTCAATATGCAGCCATTCCTAGCAGGTAAAAATGTAGTCCAGCAAGCCTATGCCACCTCAGAAGTGTTTCAGGCGAAAAAAGCAGAACCTTCGAGTAATTTCTTTTTATTTGCTGATGCAGGTTATCCAGCTTATGGCGGTATTTTAGTGACTCGCAATGATGTCATTCAAAATAAACCTGATGTGCTGCGCCGTTTTGTTCAAGCATCGATGGAAGGATGGAAAAACTATTTAGCTGATCCACGTTTGGGCAATAGCATCATTAAAAAAGAAAACCCGAATATGAATGATGAACTACTGACTTTTGCAGTCGGGCAAATGCGCAAATTAAAACTGATTGATGGTGGCGATGCCAAGACCCAAGGCATTGGCGTCATGACAGATGTACGTTGGAAAGCAACCCGAGATTTTATGGTGAATGCAGGTTTACTCAAAGCTCAAACCAATTGGAAAACCGCTTATACCACGCAGTTTGTTAAAGCTGCCAAATAACCTGAGATACTTCCCTTAGAAGGAAGTCATGGTGAAAGGGTTAACACAATAGGGCACTCGCACGAAGGGGAAACCACATGAATTCTGCTTTACCAGTTGATACGCCAATACATGAATCTTCAACCTTTATCACGCCGATGATTATGGCCAGAGGAGTTGAAAAAACCTATCCCAATGGGACCAATGCCTTACAGCGACTAGATTTAAACATTGCCCGTGGTGAAATTGTTTCATTACTAGGGCCATCAGGCTGCGGTAAAAGTACCTTGCTCAAAATGTTTGCTGATCTGGAACAACCTTCTGCAGGTTTGGTGCGCTGGAATGGTAAGGCTGAAATACAATCTCAATGCAAAATGGCCATGGTATTTCAAGAAGCAACGCTAATGCCCTGGGCCAATATCGAAGACAATGTACGTTTACCTTTGGATTTACAGCATATTGCCAAATCAACCAGTACGCCCAAAGTCCAAGCTGCTTTAAAAGCCGTTGGTTTGGAAAAATTCAGCACCGCTTATCCACGTGAACTTTCGGGTGGCATGCAAATGCGTGCCTCTTTGGCCAGAGCCTTGGTAACTGAACCTGATTTATTGTTAATGGATGAACCTTTTGGGGCATTGGATGAATTTACCCGTCATAAACTCGACAGTGATATCCGTCAATTATGGTCAGAACGAGATTTAACGGTGGTGTTTGTCACGCATAGTATTTATGAAGCGGTGTATCTGTCTTCACGAGTTATTGTGATGGGGGCACGACCAGGGCGCGTAGTGGCAGATCTGAAGATTAAAGGGCCTTATCAACGTGATGAGTCTTTCCGAAGCTCAGACATTTTTATTCAACAATGTTCGCATCTATCACAATTATTAGCTGAGGCAAGCGGAGGACGTGCTCATGATTAAACCATTGCTACAACATCCAACCGTACAACGTATTGCTGCTCCACTTGGGCTTGGTCTGATTTTTCTCATGTTTTGGCAACTGAGTTTTCAACAATTAGAAGTACCTGTGTATGTGGTGCCTAAACCCAGTGATATTGTCATGGCAATGATCAATCAGTCCAATGTGCTATTTGGTAGTTTATGGGTAACTTTAAAAATCACTTTATTGGCTTTTACTTGCGCCGTGATCATTGGAACATTAGTGGCCTTTGTGTTTGTACAAAGCCGTGTGCTCGAAGCCTGTTTTATGCCGTATGCCATTTTATTTCAGGTCACACCGATTGTTGCAATCGCACCTCTGGTCATCATCTGGATTCAAAATACCACTTTGGCATTGGTGGTGTGTGCCACGCTGGTTGCGGTTTTTCCAATACTGACCAATACCACCTTAGGTTTGCGTAGTGTCAATAAAGGTTTGCTTAACCTTTTCCAAATCAACAAAGCCAGTCGCTGGCAAATTCTAATGCGTTTAAGGGTGCCGAATGCTTTGCCTTATTTCTTTGGTGGCTTACGGATTTCTTGTGGTTTGGCACTGATTGGTGCTGTAGTTTCCGAGTTTGTTGCAGGTGCGGGTGGCACCAGTGCAGGCTTGGCTTATCAAATCTTACAAGCTGGTTTTCAGTTGGATTTACCCTTGATGTTTGCTGCATTATTCCTGATTACCTGTACGGGTCTGGGCTTATTTGTATTGATGTCCTTATTAAGCCAGTTGTTTTTAAGCAAATGGCATGAGAGTGAGCAAGTATGAGTTTAATCCAATTAAATCAAAGTTATTTAATTCAAAATGCCCATGCCATTTTGACGGGATTATCTGGAGATGCAGCACGTTGCACATCCACCGATATCCGCATTCAATCAGGACAAATTACGGAAATAGGGCGGCTAATCGCTCAGCCGAATGAGCAGATTGTGAATGCCAAAGATTGTGTGATTTACCCAGCATGGGTGAATACCCATCATCATTTATTTCAGTCTTTACTCAAGGGTGAACCACAAGGGTTGAATCAAAACCTGACCTCATGGCTTGCCAGTACGCCGTATCGATTTCGTGGTGCATTCGATGAAGCGACTTTTCGGATTGCAGTGCGTATTGGCTTAATTGAATTATTACGTTCAGGGTGTGCAACGGTAGCAGACCATCATTATTTATATTGGCCACAAATGCCGTTTGATGGCGCTGCAATTTTATTTGATGAAGCCGAAAAATTGGGTATGCGCTTTGTGCTGTGTCGTGGTGGTGCAACCTTAACGCGTGGTTTGGAAAGTGAGTTACCTCAAGCCTTACGTCCAGAAAAATTTGAAGACTATATAGCGGATATTGAGCGTTTGGTGCAGCACTATCATCAGCCAGATTCAAATGCTTTCCGAAAAATCGTGATGGCACCAACTTCAACTTTGCATTCAACCACAGCACAGCAATTAAGGGAAAGTGCCAAAATCGCCAGACAATTGGGGATTCGGATGCATAGCCATTTATCCGAAACAGTGGATTATCTGGATGCAGCTAGAGCCAAGTTTGCTATGACCCCAGTCCAGTTCTGTGCCGAGCAGGACTGGATTGGCAATGATGTTTGGTTTGCGCATCTGGTGAAATTACTGCCTGAAGAAATTCAGTTGTTGGGCCAAACTCAAACAGGCATTGCGCATTGTCCGCAGAGTAATGCACGTTTGGGTAGCGGTATTGCTGATCTTGTTGCTCTGGAACAGGCAGGTATGACCATTTCTATTGGGGTGGATGGTGCGGGTTCCAATGAAGCCGCAGATATGTTGTCTGAAACCCATGCCGCTTGGTTATTACAACGGGCCCGAAAAGGGATGCTGGCAACACCACAATATCAGGGTGGACAATTTGAAGGCGGTGCAGATGCTGCCAGTATTGAGGATGTGATCCGTTGGGGAACGGTAGGCGGTGCCAAGATATTGGGACTCGATCAAGTCGGTACAATTGAGGTAGGCCAACAGGCGGACTTGGTCATTTATCAGTTAGATGATCCTCGTTATTTTGGCTTGCATGATATGGCGATTGGGCCTGTGGCAAGTGGCGGACGAGCGCATATTAAGGCGATGTTTGTAGCAGGGAAAATGGTGATGGAAAATGATCAGATTCCTGATCTGGATATGATGGAGTTGGCTTGGCAAGCCAAGCAAGCGGTGAAGTTGTTACAACAGCGAAGTATGGACATGGCGAAAATAGCCTAAGATGAGTAAAATTTATCAGCCGCATACTTTTTAAACATGGAGGTCAGCGATGACGCTAACGCTATTTTTGCCTGAATTAGATCAAGCAATTCATACGAAAGTATTAGCCGCTGTTAAATATTATCAAGAACGATACTCAGATCAGCATTTTTATGCATTAGGTCTAGGCATGGTAGAGGATATTTGTGGTTTTTTCATTATAGGAAATACTTTAGAGCATTTAGCAGAAGCTTGCCGTGATGAAGATGAAGCATACAATTATTGGTATATTTCCGAATGGAAAACAGAGCAATTTGATGGTTTGCCCAATCTAGTCCATAACGTCGTTGCAGCACTTGCTGAAAAAACCAATGATGACGTTGAATATGATAGTCTGCGCCAAACTTACCAAGCGCATATTTTAGCAGTACTTACTGATATGCGTAATCGAGGGCAATTACGTAATGCGCAGGGTGATGAATTGCTAGTATGGGTACAATATGCTGATGCGTATGATGAAGAATTTGATGATATTAGTTTTGCACTGTTAAACGCTATTGAATTAGATCAATTGTTTAAGTTCAGATATGATACCAAAAAAGATAATTTAACAGCGCGACTGCGTCAAAGAATGAGTGATTTGGCGCTAATCTAAAATGTGTTGCCCTGCTACGAGCCAAAAAAATGCAGTTGAAAATGGATATAGATTTTAATGGATTTGTGATATTTGATCCGCTAACTGTTGATTTTATAGATCCTTCGGCGACAATTGGCGAAAACCTGCTTGAGAAATATTTAATGTCTGATGTCGGCGATTTGGTTCTGGCGGGTGGTGCATTTGTACCTGTTTTGGCAATAGATGATGGAACATATAATATTAAAGTTTTCTGCAACGAAGAAGTAGAACGCACGAAGTTCGATATTGTGGAGAATCATTTTTATGCGCTGAGGGTTGAGAGCTGTGCCTATATTGGTGATCTTGATGCCTTAATGAATTGGAAAAATGAAGTATCTGGATTAGTTAAATTGCCTCTGTTTTCAGGTGTTTATGCTGTTTCTATCATTGGCTATAGAATATGCAATGATTATGAGTTATTAGAAGCAGGTTATAGAATATACTTTAATCAAAGTAGCAATTTACCAGAGATTTCTGCAGATATAGGGTTGAATATGCGAGTAAACTATCCTTTTGGCGATAATCGAGATGAATAACAAGCTTAGGGTGCGTTAGCGCAGCGTAACGCACCATTTTCTGAGAGGGCGTTAAAATTCTGCCCATCCAATCACGCTACTACGATCAACTGTACACTCTAGTTCAACCATACCGTATTAAGTGCGTACGAAGATTTCCACCCGTCGATTCAACTGTCGACCGGCAGGGTTGTCTTGGCCACTGACCTCGTTGGGTGCCACTGGCTGCGACTCGCCGTAACCATGTGTGCTGGCGTCGGTTGCAGCACCACGCTGGCGCAAGGCCATGCTTACTGATTTGGCACGACGCTCAGATAAATTTAGATTGTAAGCATCACTGCCCTTGGCGTCGGTATGACCACGGATTTCTATTGTCTTGGCTGGCACTTTCTGCAAGGCTACAGCTAAGGTGTCCAGCACCTTGGCTGCATCAGGGCGGATATCCGACTTGTCGAAATCGAACAACACCTGATCATTGAGTGTGATGATGAACCCGCATGGCATACCTAGAGGAGCAAATTTTTTTAATGGCGGAAACTTGCCGGCTGGCGCGACCTTGGGAATTGGTGCCATTTTCACTTGACGTGCTGGTGTACCGATGCTACCATTGCCTTTACCGTCGTTGCTCACTAACCCGTACGGACCATTCCATGTACCGCTGCCGTCGGCGTTGATGGTGACAATGCCTTGCGGGCCGTTCCAACTGCCTGAACCATCACCTTGGTTACGAATCACCCCGTGGTCGCCGTTCCATGTGCCACCGCCTTTGCCATCTAGCACAATGATGCCGTACTTGCCATTATATGTGCCCGAACCATCGGCTTCGACCGAGATGATCCCATCGTCAGCACCACCGTCACCATTGCCGTTGATTGTACCACTGCCATCTGCGTTGACGACGATGACGCCGCCTTCATAGTTGGCGGTACCACTACCGTCTGCATTGACATGAAAGATGCCTTCATCGCCGTTGCGCGACAGATTGCCTTGCGCATCCATGCTGGTAATGCCCGCATCGTTGAGTAATGCGCCGTCGGCGGCACAGTTGGCCGGTTTGACACTAATGCCTGCGACTGGATCAATGATGTCTTGCATTGATGTTTCCAACGCTCGTTGGGCTGGGCCAATGCCTATAATCTCTGGCACGACGATTTGCGGGATCACTGGGAAGTCGATATCTCCAGCGGACTTCACTGCTGATCTGGCTGTTTTCGGCTGGGTATTGGCATTATCCTCATCAGTTGAGGGTGACTTTGTGCAGGCGCAAACGAGCAATGCCATTCCCAGCACCATGAATCTGTTGATTGAAGACATGAATAATCACCCTACTTATATGTTGACTGTGTTTTGTTTTTAATTGAGTCGCGTTAAGTCCTTTGAATGCCGATCTTCGGCTACAAAAAACCACATGTACAACAAGGCGATGTAGTTCTTTAATTAAGGTTATTCATTGGCTCTTGAGCGAGAGATAGACAAATACCAGCACCGCTAGTCCGAAGAGGAGTCGCGCGATCCAGGGTATCACCAACCAAGCGCCGAGAGCCGTGATGGAGCGGCTCCAGACATGCGTTGATTGCAATCCCTTTGACTCAGGCGCTCTATGTTGTGTCTGCAGTGGATAGCCGCAATGCGGGCAGGAATTGGCTTGGGTCGAAACCTGACGGCTGCATTCGGGGCATGAAATAAGCGCCATAAGTGTTCTTCCTTTTTAAGTTATTTTCCATTTAGGCATTAACAAATGTCGTATAAACATATCTCGTCGATTTGCAATCAGGTCATAAAATTGTATCAGTTCAAAGATTGGAAAATTCGTCCGAATAACCCATTTTATTTAACAGAATGGGCTATTTAGATTGAGTTGAGGTGTTTTTCGATTGCCTTGCTACTATCTACGGTAAGGCAAATAGACCGTTTAAGGCTTTCAGCATTCTGCTAATTTTGTTTTATGTTCAACGGTATAATGTAACTCAACCATATCTTCACCCATTGGATGAACAGAGATCAATTTAAGTGTTGGAGCGAGTAATCTTCGAGGGAAAAGTGCTTTTCCTTTCCCAAGGGTGACTGAACCAATTTGTATAATGAGTTCATCAAGCAAATTTGCATCATAAAACTGGCCCGCTAATTCGCCACCACCTACAATCCAGATATTTTTATCCCCAATGACGGATTGTATTTCAGCATAAACAGGAGCGATTTTTCCTTGCACAAAATGGATATTTGCACCTTCAATCAAGGGCAGTTTACGGCTAGAAAATACCCAAGTTGGCTGAGAGTAGGGCCATGATGAACCTGTTTCGGCAGCAACTTGTTCGGCATTATTTAGCATCCATTGATAAGTTGCCGAGCCCATGACCAAAGCACCAACATTTGCAATAAACGTGGGATAACTTGAGTTGTCTAGTTCGCCTAATGCAAATAACCATTCTAGAGAGTCATCTTCGGTCGCAATAAATCCGTCTAGTGTACTCGCTGCAAAATATTGTACTTTCATCCTGATCATCTCCTTATTTTAAAAGGAGTATCTTAGAACTTATTTTCTTTGAGTAAATTGTTTAAATTGGCTAAACGACACCTTATGACGTTTTAAAAAGCCTAAGCTTGAAGAGGATGATGCGTATACCAATGCTCCGCAATCTGCTGACGGGTGCAAATCCAGACCCGATCATGATTTTGCACATAATCCAAGAAACGTTGCAGTGCCTTAAAGCGGGCAGGACGTCCTAAAATACGGCAATGCATGCCAATAGAAAGCATCTTGGGTGAGGTTGCACCCTCGGCGTATAAAACATCGAAAGCATCTTTTAAATATTCAAAAAAATCCTCACTACGATTAAAACCCGTAGGAGATGCAAATTTCATGTCATTGGTATCTAGCGTATAAGGAATAATTAAATGTGGGCGTGTAGCACCCGCTGCATTGCTGAGCGTTGTCCAAAAAGGTAAGTCATCGCCGTAATAATCACTGTCATATTGCACCTGATCATATTCCGCCAATAATTGGCGGGTATTAGGGCTATCGCGGCCTGTATACCAGCCCGTTGGCATTTCACCAAACAAATCTTTGAGGATATGCATGGCTTCATCCATATGTTGTTTCTCAGTTTCAATATCCATATTTTGATAATGAATCCAGCGTAAGCCATGCGATACCACATCATAGTTGTTTTGTTTGATCGCTTCGACCACCAAAGGATTCCGTTGCAAAGCCATTGCAACGGCAAAAATGGTCATAGGCAATTGACGTTTGGCAAATTCCTGCTGAATGCGCCAAAAACCGACCCGTGAGCCATATTCATAAATCGAGTCCATTGAAAGGTGCCGTGCAGGATAACTTTCAGCACCACTGATTTCAGACAAAAACTGTTCTGACCCTTCATCGCCATGCAGAATATGTTTTTCACCGCCTTCTTCATAATTCAGCACAAATTGCACCGCAATTTTCGCTTGATTCGGCCATTGGGCATGGGGCGGTTGATTGGCATAACCGACCATATCACGTGGATAATCTGCTGTTAAGTTAATGTCTATATTGGGCCAAACCATAGTAATGCCTGAATCGTGAAAAAGGTGAATCTTCACATCAACTTAACCGATAAAATCTTTGAGTGTCAAATATTATATTGATTTAAATCAGTGGTTTATGTGTTTTATTTTGGTGCAAAAATACTATATTATTGATGAATGTTCTTTAACATGCGCGATTTTAGTGCCTCCATTTCGATAATGATTTGATTCATCATGATTTGCGCAATCCGAGAAAGTTGCCGTTTTGGTGCAACACAAAGTGCAACGGTAATTGGATGTAGGCCATGGTCATTGATTGCTCTAAATTCAAACTCACCATTTTCAATATAAGGGGCTGCATCTAGATAACTCATGATGCTGATGCCTAAGTTCTGTCTGAGCAATGAAATCATCATATGGATATCATTGCACTCGATGGTATGACGTGGGTGAAAGTCCTGCTTTTTATATAAGGCCGTAACATGGTCATGAATAACCAAAGGCTCGGCGGGAACAATATGATTGAATTCCAGTGTATCGGAGAAGTAGATTTTTTCTTTATGGGCTAACGGATGCTGTTTGGGAATCACGAAACCCAAGGGCATTTCAATAAAAGCACCGATCTGTAATTGGTGTTGATGTTTAGGGTTGAGAATCAGACCAAAGTCGAGCTCAGCATTGATCACCAGATCCGCGATACGATCACTGTCCAAGACACGAAGCTTAAAATTAATCCAGGGATATTGCTGAATAATAGACTGCATCACCGCACTGACAAAGCTTTCACTGAGTGCTGCGATCATCCCAAAATCAATTGAACCACGTTGTATCCCTTGAATTTCATTCAAACGTTTCTGGGTAATTTGAAACTCTTTTTGCCAGCTGCGTAGATCGGCATACAGCAATTCGCCTGCCAAAGTCAGCTTGAGTCCACTGGGTAACCGTTCAAATAAAGCAACACCGAGTTCTTCTTCTGCCAACACGATCTGCCGATGTACCGCGGAGACAGAAATAAACAGTTGATCGGCCGCTTTTCTTAAACTGCCTGTTTTGGCAACGGCAATAAAATAATCGGCAAAACGTGAAAATGGCAAGGCCATTGCAAACTCACTTGAGATAAAGCAGATTTCAATACAAAAGCAATTTTAGTGCCTAGACTGTTCTAATTTTTAGAATGAGTCATGTAAATCATTCTAATAGACGAAAATAATGATCTATTCCACACTGCAAACAACAGAGGAAAGACGAAATAACGAGCACTGGATATGAACGCAATTCCATTCATCAATCTTCCAAATAAGCCATGCCATAGCCAATTTGATGATCAGGATTGGCAGATTCTTGCACAACATTGGTATCCCGTTGCACGCATTGAGGATGTAAGCAGCAAACCTCAGCAAGTGACTTTATTGGATATGAATCTAGCTTTGTATAAGACCGAAACAGGGCAGATTCATTTGGCTCGGGATATTTGTCCACATCGTGGTGTACCTTTGAGTAAAGGTTGGGTTGAGGGAGACACTTTGATTTGTCCTTATCACGGGCTACATTTTAATGAAGAGGGCAAATGTAGCAAAATCCCCGCTCAGCCTGACTTAACCAAAATCTCAGAGCGCTTTTCGCTGACTAAGTTTCCAGTGGTTTTGAAATATGGCTTGGTTTGGACCAGCATTTGGGGCAGAGATGAACATTTGGCGAATTTTCCCGTGTTAGAGACATGGGAGAATGAGGCACATCAAGCCATTTTGCCACCTTCTGTAGATATTGCAGGCTCAAGTGGCCGTCAACTGGAAGGCTTTATTGATGTTGCACATTTTGCTTGGGTACATCATCAGGCTTTTGCCGATCGAGATAATCCCGTCGTACCTAAATATTCGACTGAACGTACCAATTATGGCTTGCATACAAACTACACCAGTAACGTCAGCAACTATCCGCATGGCATGCAGCATTTAGCACCCGATGATTTCTTGTGGGAAAGAATCTTTGATGTTTATCCACCATTTTCAGCAGTGCTGACCATTCATTTTCCGAATGACGGGGTGCTCAAGATTTTAAACGCCTGTTGTCCGGTCTCGCATAACAAGACCCGTTTATTTGTACCATTAACTCGTAATTTTGATACCACGGGTGATTTACAGGCGGTTTATGATTTTAATGCACAGATTTTTGCTGAAGATCAGGAGATGGTTGAGGCGCAAAAGCCAGAAGAATTGCCTTTGGATATAAGTATGGAAGCGCATTTTGAAGCAGATCGTTCTTCGACTATGTATCGTCGTATTTTGGCAGAATGGGGGTTAAGCAAACGATACACCGTCTAGCTTTAGAAATAACTGTATTTTCTATGGAGATTAAAAAGAGTAAATAAAATAATGGAACTGGAAAATTTTATATGTATAGGCTTGTATATACAATTGTCATAAAATAAAGATACAATGCCTTAAAATATTTAGTATGAGTTTTAGTCAATGTCAAGAGCGACAAAGCAAAACGATTTAGATTTGTCCTTAGAAGAAGATAGTCCAGTTCCATTGTATTTGCGCGTGAAACAAATGATTTCACAAAAAATTTATGAGGGAACATGGACAGTTAATAAAAAGATTCCTTCAGAAAGTGAATTGGTCAATTTACTCGGCTGTAGCCGCATGACCGTGAACCGTGCCTTACGCGAACTGACCAGTGAAGGTTTATTGGTGCGTATTCAAGGTGTTGGTTCTTTTGTTGCCGAAGGGCAAGGGCGTACCGCTTTATTTCATGTCAATAATATTGCCGAAGAAATCATTGCCCGAAACCATAAACATCATGCCGAAGTCTTGGTGCTGGAACAAATTCAGGCCAATGCCGAGCAAAGCATGTTGATGCAGATGCGTGAAGGGCAAAAGCTTTTTCACTCGATCATTGTGCATTATGAAAATGATGTGCCTGTACAGATTGAAGACCGATTGGTCGATCCGATGTTGATTCCTGATTACTTGTCACAAGACTTTAAAAGCATTACACCGAATGCGTATTTGATGTCGAAAGCACCTGTGACCGAGGGTGAGCATGTGGTCACAGCGATTCTGGCTTCTGCACAAGAATGCAAATGGCTGAAAATCAATAAGACTGAACCGTGTCTATTGATTCGTCGTCGCACTTGGTCGAGTAAACAGCTGATTTCCAGCGCTCGATTGATTTATCCAGGTAGCCGTTACTATTTGGAAGGTAAATTTACCCAATGATTCAACAGTTAAGCGTATCTGATTATCAGCAGATGCTGTGGAAGAATGGTGCGGGCTATACCGTAGAGCTCGCCAGAAGCGACGGGGACAGTCTGGATGCGTTTGATTGGCGCATTTCGATGGCGGATGTCAAAACTTCGGGTGACTTTTCCAAGTTTGATGGCATGCAGCGCATCCTTACAGTATTGGAGGGTGCTGGTATTATACTGAAGATTGATGATGGTTCTGAGCATCTGCAAACCTTACAGTCCGCCCAATTTAGTGGAGATAGCACGACCAGTTGTGAACTCAGCAATGGGCCGATTCGGGACTTTAATCTGATCTATAATCCTGAAAAATGGTGTTCTCGTTATCAATGGATATGTGAGCCAACGAGTTCTGAGATTTTCAGTTCAGCCGATCTGATTTTTATTTTCAATCAGAGTCCAGAAACATTAGAAATTGAAGTAGAACAACAGCTTTTCTGTTTAGCCCAGCATGAGAGTCTTAAAATAGAGCAGCAAAAAGCATTGAAAAAACTGGTTTTAAAATCACAGCGTTTAAAGCAAGCTTGTCTGATCGAACTCACGAAAAATTAAGTTTTTTACTTTTTCTTAAAACACATGCAACCCCAGGTTGTATGTGTTTTTATTGCCAGTATAAAAATAAATCTATTTATTTCATAAGCTTGTAAATTATTTTCATAAAAGCATTGAAAAGCATCTTTTCAAGATAAAAGTTTTGTGTAGTATATGGATGTATATACAAGTTAATACATTGCTATACAGTAAAGCAGGTTAATTTGCTGATTCAAACTCAATGGAAGGAGTCCGATTGTGACAACAACGACAACAAAATTTCGTGATGTAGAAATTCGCGCACCACGTGGTACAAAGCTCAATGCAAAAAGCTGGTTAACAGAAGCGCCTTTACGCATGCTGATGAACAATCTTGACCCTGATGTTGCAGAAAATCCAAAAGAGCTTGTTGTTTACGGTGGTATTGGTCGTGCTGCACGTAACTGGGAATGTTTTGACAAGATCATTGAAACACTTAAAAACTTAGAAACAGATGAAACCTTATTGGTTCAATCAGGTAAGCCAGTTGGCGTATTTAAAACCCATAAAGATGCACCGCGTGTTTTGATTGCAAACTCGAATCTGGTTCCACATTGGGGAACCTGGGAGCATTTCAATGAATTGGATGCCAAAGGTCTGGCAATGTATGGGCAGATGACAGCGGGTTCATGGATTTATATTGGTAGCCAAGGCATTGTACAAGGCACTTATGAAACTTTTGTAGAAGCAGGCCGCCAACACTATAACGGCGACTTAACAGGTCGTTGGGTGTTGACCGCTGGTTTAGGCGGTATGGGTGGTGCACAACCTTTGGCTGCAACACTTGCAGGTGCATGTTCACTTAATATCGAATGCCAACAAACCAGTATCGATTTCCGATTACGTACCCGTTATGTCGATGAACAAGCAACGGATTTAGATGATGCCTTGGCGCGTATTGAAAAATACACCAAAGAAGGCAAGGCAGTTTCGATTGCACTGCATGGCAATGCCGCTGAAATTCTGCCTGAATTAGTCCGTCGTGGTGTACACCCAGACATGGTGACAGACCAAACCAGCGCACATGACCCATTGAATGGTTATTTGCCAATTGGCTGGACATGGGAAGAGTATCGTCAACGTGCTAAAACTGAGCCAGATGCTGTGGTCAAAGCAGCAAAACAATCGATGGCCAAACATGTTCAAGCGATGTTGGATTTCCAGAAAATGGGTGTTCCAACCTTTGATTATGGCAACAACATTCGTCAAATGGCACAAGACGAAGGTGTAAAAAATGCCTTTGATTTCCCAGGCTTCGTTCCTGCCTATATCCGTCCATTGTTCTGCCGTGGTATTGGTCCATTCCGTTGGGCTGCACTTTCAGGTGATCCAGAAGATATCTATAAAACAGATGCCAAAGTAAAAGAACTTATTCCAGATGATGAACATTTACATCGCTGGTTAGATATGGCGCGTGAACGGATTAGCTTCCAAGGTTTACCAGCGCGTATTTGCTGGGTTGGCTTAGGTTTACGTGCAAAATTGGGCTTGGCATTCAATGAAATGGTGCGTAGTGGTGAACTTTCAGCACCGATCGTGATTGGTCGTGATCATTTGGATTCAGGTTCAGTCTCGAGTCCAAACCGTGAAACAGAATCAATGAAAGATGGTTCTGATGCGGTATCTGACTGGCCATTGTTAAATGCCTTGTTGAATACTGCTGGCGGTGCAACTTGGGTATCATTACATCACGGTGGCGGTGTTGGTATGGGCTTTTCTCAGCACTCAGGTGTAGTGATCGTGTGTGATGGTACTGATGAAGCAGCGGCACGTATTGCACGTGTATTGACCAATGACCCTGCAACAGGGGTGATGCGTCATGCCGATGCGGGTTATGACATCGCAATTGATTGTGCCAAAGAGCAAGGCTTGAACTTGCCAATGATCACACAATAAACAGACAAGGACATTACGATGCTTTTTGCAATTGTGCATTGAGCATTGTAAGCGAACAATAGAGTGCAAAACAGGACGCCAATAATGGAACTTTTAATTCAAGCCGGCAAACTCACCTTAGCAGACCTTCGTAAAGCCTATTTCAATCCAATCAAAGTCAAATTGGATGAGAGTGCTGCAGCAGGAATCGATGCCAGCGTTGCTTGTGTCGAAAAAATTGTCAATGAAGGTCGTACCGCATACGGGATCAATACAGGTTTTGGTTTACTTGCTTCGACTAAAATTGCACCAGAAGACTTAGAGCAATTACAACGTTCTTTGGTACTTTCACATGCAGCAGGTGTGGGTGAGCCCCTAGATGATGCTATGGTACGTTTGATCATGTTGCTGAAAGCGAACAGCTTGGCTCGTGGTTTTTCAGGGATTCGCCGTAAAGTGATTGATGCACTTTTGGCTTTGATTAATGCTGAAGTGTATCCGCATATTCCATTAAAAGGTTCGGTGGGTGCTTCAGGTGACTTGGCGCCACTTGCACATATGTCTTTGGTGTTAATTGGTGAAAGTAAAGCGCGTTATAAAGGTGAATGGTTACCTGCGGTTGAAGCGCTAAAAATTGCAGGTTTAGAGCCGATTTCTTTGGCGGCGAAAGAAGGTTTGGCATTGCTGAACGGTACACAGGCATCAACTGCTTATGCATTGCGTGGTTTATTCGAAGCAGAAGATCTATTTGCTGCCGCAACGGTTTGCGGTGGATTAAGCGTTGAAGCAATGCTGGGTTCACGTGCACCATTCGATGCCCGTATTCATGAAGTGCGTGGTCAACGTGGTCAAATTGATGTTGCGGCTGCGTATCGTGACCTATTAACTGAATCAAGTGAAATTTCGCATTCACATGAAGATTGTAGCAAGGTTCAAGACCCATATTCATTACGCTGCCAACCTCAGGTGATGGGTGCTTGTTTGACTCAAATCCGTCAAGCGGCAGAAGTTTTAGAAATTGAATCAAATGCTGTTTCAGATAACCCGTTGGTGTTTGCCGCTGAAGGTGATGTAATTTCAGGTGGTAACTTCCATGCCGAGCCAGTGGCAATGGCTGCGGATAACCTTGCATTGGCGATTGCTGAAATTGGTTCGCTATCTGAACGTCGTATTTCTATGATGATGGACCGTCATATGTCACAATTGCCGCCGTTCTTGGTTGCCAATGGTGGAGTCAACTCTGGCTTCATGATTGCCCAAGTAACAGCTGCTGCGTTAGCAAGTGACAATAAAGCACTTGCACATCCTGCCAGTGTTGATAGTTTACCGACTTCTGCAAATCAGGAAGACCATGTTTCCATGGCACCGAATGCGGGCAAACGTTTATGGTATATGGCTGATAACGTTCGCGGCATTCTTGCAGTTGAATGGTTAGGTGCATGTCAGGGGCTAGATTTCCGTGAAGGATTGAAGAGTTCTCCAAAACTGGAGCGCGCGCGTAAACTGTTGCGTGACCAAGTACCTTACTACAGTGAAGATCGTTTCTTTGCACCCGATATCGAGCAGGCAAGTGAATTGCTCGCAAGTGGTTGCTTGAACGCATTGCTGGTTCCGAAGCTATTACCGAGTTTGTCTGAAGTGTGATCAATAAAACGGTCACATGGAGTGGCCGAATCTAACTAAATTTCCTCAAGGATTGGAGATTATAATGTCACAACACTCCACATTACAGCGGGGGTTAAACACCCGTCATATTCGTTTCTTGGCATTGGGTTCAGCCATCGGGACAGGACTCTTTTACGGTTCGGCGACTGCAATCAAAATGGCAGGGCCGTCCGTATTACTCGCATATATTGTTGCAGGGATTGCAATTTATATCGTGATGCGTGCACTTGGTGAGATGGCTGTCCATAATCCAGTATCGGGCTCGTTTAGTGAGTACGCATCACATTATATTGGTCCATTGGCGGGGTTTACCACGGGATGGACCTACGTTTTTGAAATGGTGATTGTCGCCTTGGCCGATGTCACGGCTTTTGGGATCTATATGGGATTCTGGTATCCCGATGTACCACGATGGATCTGGATTCTGTCACTGATCATGTTCTTGGGCGCAATCAACCTGATTCATGTGAAAGTCTTTGGTGAACTTGAGTTCTGGCTTTCAATCGTCAAGGTCACGGCTATTGTTGCCATGATTTTGGGTGGTTTTGGTTTAATGTTCTATGGTTTCCATGCTGACCACAGTGGTTTTACCACAGGCATTCAAAACTTATGGATTCATGATGGCTTTATGCCAAATGGAATTGCAGGTTTGGTTGCCTGTTTATCTGTAGTGGTATTTGCTTTTGGTGGGATTGAAATTATTGGTTTGACGGCAGGTGAGTCGCAAGATCCGAAAACGTCCATTCCTCGTGCCATTAATGCCGTTCCAGTCCGAATCTTACTGTTCTATGTATTGACAATTTTTGTGTTGATGTCGATTTTCCCATGGAATCAAATTGGTAGCCAAGGTAGTCCATTTGTTCAAATTTTTGAAAATCTAGGCATTGGATCAGCAGCTACGATTTTGAATATTGTGGTGGTTACCGCAGCAATCTCGGCAATTAACAGTGATGTATTCGGTGCAGGGCGTATGCTGTATGGCATGTCGAACCGTGGACAAGCGCCGCAAGTTTTCCAGAAAATCTCAAAGAATGGCGTGCCTTGGATGACGGTTGTGGTGATGGCTGGGGTGTTATTGATCGGTGTTGTGCTGAACTATCTGATTCCTGAAAATGTCTTCATCATCATTGCTTCAATCGCAACCTTTGCAACCGTTTGGGTATGGCTGATGATTTTACTTTCTCAGGTCGCAATGCGTCGTAAGCTGTCGAAAGAAGAAATTAAAGCCTTGGATTTCCCTGTGATTGGCTGGCCGTATGCACCTGCATTTGCGATTGTATTCATGCTGTTTATCTTGGCGATGATGGGATATTTCCCTGACTCACGACCTGCGATTTATGTCGGGGTAACGTGGTTAATTCTCCTTTGGATTGCTTATACCATTTGGGTGAAGCCCAAGCAAAACAGCGTAAAAGAAAATCAGACGTTGCAACAAAACATTGAATTGGAAAGCTAACAATCAAACTGCTCAGGTATTGATTATGCCTGAGCAGTGAGAGGAGTTTTAAATGAAAAAGCTTTGGAAAAACTGTCATATTGCCACCATGCAAGATGGACAATATTCCAGTATTGAAGATGCAGGGATGGTCACGCTGGGACAGCATATTCACTGGATTGGAGCATTTAAAGATCTTCCTGCCGATGCATATTCTGAAACCATTGACTTAAATGGGGCATGGGTAACGCCGGGCTTGATTGATTGCCATACCCATAGTGTATTTGGTGGCAACCGTAGTGTTGAGTTTGAAAAGCGCTTGCAGGGTGTCAGCTATGCTGAAATCGCAGCCAGCGGTGGCGGGATTGCCAGTACCGTTCGTGCTACCCGTGAAGCCAGTGAAGAACAGTTGTTGGCATCGGCGTTAAAACGAATTCGCTGTTTGCTCAAAGATGGTGTCACCACTATTGAGATTAAGTCGGGTTACGGTCTGGACTATGCCAATGAGCGCAAAATGCTGCGTGTGATTCGTCAGATTGCAGAAACTTTGCCAATGACAGTTCGCAGTACCTGCTTGGCGGCGCACGCTTTACCGCCTGAGTATAAGGATCAAAGTGATGCTTATATTGAGCATATCTGCAATGAGATGCTGCCAAAACTTCATCAGGAAGGCTTGGTCGATGCGGTCGATGCATTTTGTGAATACTTGGCCTTTTCTCCAGCACAAGTTGAACGTCTCTTTAAAACGGCTCAGTCTCTGAATTTACCGATCAAACTGCATGCAGAGCAACTCTCTTCACTTGGTGGATCTAGTTTGGCAGCACGTTATCAAGCGTTGTCAGCAGATCATTTAGAATTTATGACCGAGGATGATGTCAAGGCGATGGCTGCCGCAGGTACAGTTGCAGTGTTATTGCCGGGTGCGTTCTATTTTCTACGAGAAACCCAATTCCCACCGTTAGAGAGTTTGCATCAACATGGAGTGCGGATTGCCTTATCCAGTGATTTAAATCCGGGCACATCGCCAGCCTTGTCATTGCGATTGATGATGAATATGGGCAGTACCTTGTTCCGTTTAACTCCTGAACAAACCTTAGCGGGTGTGACCACAAATGCAGCGCATGCCTTGGGCTTACAAGATACACACGGTACGTTGGAAGTCGGTAAAGTTGCCGATTTTATTGCATGGCAGATTGAGCATCCATCCGAGATCGTTTACTGGTTGGGTGGGGATCTGCCAAAGCGGATTATTCAGCATGGCCAAGAAATCTCAATCTAGCGATGTAGCTCATTTATAAAGGATGCTAGAGACAATGAATCATTCATTTACATGGCAAGGGCGTAAAGATGGCGAGGGTGCTGAACACTTGAGGATTCACCAAGTCATCAATACCACGCCAAAAGCAGATTATGCCCTGATTGGCTTTAGCTCGGATGAAGGGGTAAAGCGCAATAAAGGCCGCTTAGGTGCGGCAGATGCTCCAGATAGCATTCGTGCGCAGTTAGCCAATTTGCCTGTACATCAACCCATCACGATTGCAGATATTGGGACTGTGGTGTGTGACGGTTCAAAACTGGAACAAGCACAGGCTGAACTGGCTGAACAGGTCGAAAGAAGCTTAAAACAGGGCATGAAACCGATTGTGTTAGGTGGTGGCCATGAAGTGGCTTTTGGCAGCTTTTCTGGCTTGTTTCAATATCTGCAAAACAATGAACCCAATAAGAAAATTGGCATCATCAATTTCGATGCACATTTTGATTTGCGTGAAGCTGAACAGGTGACCTCTGGCACGCCATTTTTGAATGCAGCCAGACTGTCTGAACAGCATCAGCAAGAATTTCATTATTTGTGTGTTGGCGTAGCGAAACATTCAAATACCAAGGTTTTATTTGAAACCGCAGATCGGCTGAATTGTACTTATATTTACGATTATGAGTTACAGAAACAAAGTGTTGAAACTTTAATCGAAAAGTTGACAGCTTTTACAGGAAAAGTTGACTATTTGTATATTACAGTTGATCTTGATGTATTTAGTGCTAGCATTGCGCCAGGTGTAAGCGCACCTGCGGTAAAAGGAATTGATTTATCAGTTTTTGACCCATTACTAGAGGCCATTAAGGAAACCGGAAAGATTAAAGTTTTTGATGTGGCGGAATGTAATCCACGGTTTGATTTGGATAGTAGAACTGCCAAATTAGCCGCTTATATAATTTTTAACTACATATTTGATTGATGGATCATGTGAATTCATCAAAAGGTTAAAACATGTCTAATTTATCTTATGTCTCTCAAAATGACGGTCCATGGGCAACCTATCTTGAACAGATCGAGCGTGTAGCTCCATATCTAGATGGTCTAGAAGGTTATGTGGATACATTGAAGCGCCCAAAACGTGCTTTGATTGTTGATGTGCCAATTGTTATGGACGATGGCACAATTCGTCATTTTGAAGGTTATCGTGTACAACACAACTTGTCACGTGGTCCGGGTAAAGGCGGTATTCGCTATCACCCAGATGTAGATTTAAATGAAGTAATGGCTCTTTCAGCATGGATGACAATTAAAACTGCGGTGGTAAATTTACCATTTGGCGGTGCAAAAGGCGGTATCCGTGTTGATCCACGTCAGCTTTCTCCACGTGAATTAGAACGCTTAACACGTCGCTATACCAGCGAAATCAGCCATATCATTGGCCCACAGAAAGATATTCCTGCGCCAGACGTAGGGACTAACCCGAATGTCATGGGTTGGATCATGGATACTTATTCATCGGGTCAAGGTCATACTGTGACAGGTGTTGTAACGGGTAAGCCTGTACATCTTGGTGGTTCGTTGGGTCGTATTAAAGCGACTGGCCGTGGTGTATTTATCACGGGTCAACAAGTGGCTGAAAAAATCAAACTACCTTTAGAAGGCGCAAAAATTGCGGTTCAGGGTTTTGGTAACGTGGGTAGTGAAGCTGCTTATTTGTTTGCAGAATCAAAATCTAAAATCGTGACGATTCAAGATCACACTGGTACGATTTTCAATCCAGAAGGGATCGACCTTGCTGCATTGAAAACACACATGGAAACTCACCAAGGTGTGGGTGGCTTTGCTGGTGCACAAGTAATCAGTGATGAAGCGTTCTGGACTGTAGACATGGATATTTTGATCCCTGCTGCATTGGAAAGCCAAATCACGGTTGAACGTGCGAAAAACTTGTCGGCAAAACTGGTACTCGAAGGTGCGAATGGTCCAACTTTCCCAGAAGCGGATGACGTTTTAGTTGAACGCGGTATTACCGTTGTTCCTGACGTAATCTGTAACGCGGGTGGTGTAACCGTATCTTACTTTGAATGGGTTCAAGATATGTCGAGCTACTTCTGGTCTGAAGAAGAAATTAACGAAAGACTAGACAAGCTAATGATTCAAGCCATCAATGATGTATGGCATAAATCAAGTGAGAAAGAATGTACCTTACGTACTGCGGCCTTCATTTTAGGCTGTGAACGTATCTTAAAAGCACGTAAAGAGCGTGGTATTTTCCCAGGCTAATCCTGCGAATCAATACCCAAACGACCTTAAGACGCATGTCTTAAGGTCGTTTTTTATTGTTCAGTGCACTCTTGGTTTTGGATCATTCCCCATGTCCCGATATTGTACGGGTACTACTAATATACTCATGGAAATAATCATCTTTTGTTTGAAAGAAGATATCAAAACTCGCACTCATCATTTGATCTATTTGGGCTTGTTTGTTAAATGTTATATTTAACTGTTCGAGATAATAAATTATCCATTCGTTTTTATTATTAAAATGGTAACAAGGTTTTAGATTGGCATATAATGTTTTTAATTCGGTCCTAATATGTGAAATATCGGGATTGAAAAACCATAATATAATTTCATTGATTTGGAATTTTTCTAATCGATATTCATCATTTTTGTTTGGCTGTATGGTGTAAAGCTGAGCCCCTGATGGCGTGCTCTTGGAATACATTAGTTTTGTCGTTGTTATCTGGAAGTGTTTTGCTTCCAACTCTCTCATAAGTCTTGAAATTTTAAGACATTTTGGTAGGTCTTTAATATTCGATTTTGATAACTTTATAAAGAACTCAACTGCACGGGATATAACAGTCATTTCACCCGAACCTACGATAATCCCATTTTTCCATGCATATAGTTTAGGTGTTTGATCTGAATGAATTTTATAATCAATGGTTGCACTTCTATTATCAGCAGCAACAATAATACTATCTTGCAATTGAATGGCTATAATAAAAGTCATACGATAAATTTTAAGGGTGGTAGATATTATTATTGTATTATTTAGGAGAGTTGTGTCAAATAAAGGGATGTTTATGGCTGGTGGGTCTCAAATAATTATTAATAAAGATGGAATTACTTTTATTACCCCTGCAAAATTTGAAGCAAAAGCAGGGCAACATAAATTTGTTGCTGGGCAGAAGGTTTCTGTTCAACTTCCCAGATTAGCTGTGGTGGATCAACCCTATATTCTTCAATATTTGGTGAAGAATAAAGACAACATTCCATTGGCAAATAAGCCGTATCTCCTGATTGACCAAGCGGGAAATTTGCAAAAAGGTATCACAAGCGCCGAGGGTTTAATGAAACTCACGACAACGTCGTCCGCTCAAAATCTGATTACGCATGTAATGGTGAATGAGATAGAAGAAGCACAGGAAGCGGAAGGAGAATAAGATGGCAACACATTATTCCCGATTGCAATTTAAGCTCAAGCCGCCCTTACAATTTAAAGATTTTAGCTTTCAGTTTTTGGTTGTGAACCGAGAGCTTGGCAAGACTGTTTTTAAAGATGAGGGAAATTTTGACGATCATGGTTTTGGCAAATGGTTTCATATCTATCAACCCAATCGATTGTTGATGTATAAAATTAAATATCGTGGCGAGGTCATCAAAACTGTTACAGCCAAAGCATATCCTGAGCCTAATAAGTGGAGTCTGTTTGAGTTTAAAACGACTGTTGAAGCAACTAAAAAAGCCAAGGAAAATATAAAAGAAATCCAGATTCATGATGGTGAGGTTGCATGGTATCTCATTAAAAAAGCTGAACCCGTGATGACATGGTCACAGCGTATCTTTAAAAAACCATTGAGTGTAAAAGACTGGGAAATTTTAAAGGCAAATAACCCGCATTTATCTAACCTCGTTTCCATGGGGGTTTTACAGTCTGGGCAGGTGGTTATTATTGCAAATTCAACCACAGCCAAGGAATTATCTGAATATAAAAAACAGGCACAACAAGCCCAACAAAATTTGGAGCAAATGAAAAAGGATAAAGATTTTGATGCCGATTTTTTTGCTCAGAATTACGAATTTTTTTATGATGCGTTATTACGAGAAAATACAAGGATTGTTGGGAAAACCATCTTTGAAGAAAATCAGCATCCTCTCACAATCAAGTTTGATCAGAAAGAAGAGAAGGATGGTTTTTTTGAGCAGAAAATGGCGGTTGATGGTGCGTTAAGTATGGCAGAAGGGCAATCGCATCGAATTTACCGAATTCATGGTGAGCTTGCACAGAAGTATGCCGAAGAACAAGCCAAAGGCTCAGGACTGGCAAATCCGAAAAACTTTGCTCAATTTAAGCAAAAATACGCCAGCCTATATAATCAGCTAGATCAGGAGTCCGTAAAGAAATTCTTGCGTTGGGATCAGTCGATTAAAACCAATAATATGCGACGGATACTGAAACAATCTGCTTTAGTAAGAGATAATACTTATAAGGGTGGGATTAAAGATTATGTGAAAAAAATGGGTGAGATTGGAAAATTTGCCAGTCAGTTGAAAATTGCAGGTTATATGTCGATTGCGGCGGATGTGGTGAGTTCTGGTGTTGCTGTTTATGAAGCTGCACCAGAGGATAAAGCAAGAACAACAGTGGTTGAGACAACTAAAGTTGGTACAGGCTTGATTGCTGGAGCTGTAGTGAGTGCTATTGTGGTTGGACTCGCCACAGGTGGAACTGGGTTGATTGTAATAGGTATTGTGGCTGCTTCAGGAGCGATAGCTACGAAAGGTGTTAGTGAAATTTCAGGATATGGCGTAGGTGAAGCCTATGACTATATTGACGAAATTAGGAATAAGTAATGTTTGAAATTCTATTGTCTATGTCTAAAGATAGACCTGGTTTATTTATTATTCTAGTTAGTGTTTTATTCATTATAGTGGCATGGGTGGTTGTAATAAGTCTTTATATTTATATAAATATTTATTTAAAAGGGATTTGCAAGATTGTATATAAAGATGAGAAGCGGTTTACAAAATTGATGGAACCATTTGATTTTTTTATCTGAGTATTCTGCCCAGTGCATATTGGAAAGAGATATTAAATGTAAAGTTTAACACTTCATTTAAGGCTTTCTATGGGAATAATGTATATTACAAAATAGGTGATTCTCAGTTAAAAGAGTTGTTGAAAAATTATCCAATGTTCTTTTTCTTCATTATTTTTTCATGTTATCGGGGCTTTTAAGTATGTCCTTATTATTCCTTGGTTATTCTATAGAGCACTTTTTTAAATAGGATTTATTTAAAATTTGAGGTGTGCTCAGATTTTGAATTTGTTGTTTAAATAGCAGCAGGATATCTTGCAATTGTTATAAGGATGCTGTGAATTCAAGTATAGCTGTTTATGAAGCTGCACCAGAGGATAAGGCGAGAACAACCGTGGTTGAGACTGCGAAAGTTGGGGGTGGAATAGGTTTTGGGATTGGAACGAGTGCTTTAATTATTAGTTTGGCTATAAGTGGTGCTAGGTTAGTAGTTATTGGGATAGTTGCTATTGCAGCACCAATAATAGGAAAGGTTTTTGGTGAGAAATTGGGATGGGGCGCAGGAAAAATATATGACATTGTTGAAGAAATAAGAGTAGGTAATAATGGATGTTATTTTTATAATTTTTAGTAAAGTTCCTATGATAGCAACTAGTTTTTACTCTTTGCAATTTCTTCAATTCTTTATTTTATTCTTTATGTATATATAAATTTCAATTATAAAGGTATATTCAAAATTATGTTTCCAGAGAAGAAAACATATAAAAGGCCATTGGAACCTTTTAACTTTTTCTTTGTGAGTATGTTGCCAACAACTTTTTGGCGTGAAATACTAAATATAAAATATAATAAATCTTTTAAAAACTATATGGTAAAGAATTTTATTATCCTATTAATAAGGAGCAGTTGATTAATTTGCTTAGAAAATATCCTTTGTTTTTTTAATTCAATATTTAGGCTTCTTTGCAGGCCTAACTTCCATGTTACTCATAATATATGCTTATATTTCAGATCGGTATTTCTAATGGTCTATACCGGGTTGCCTAAATGAATAACCTAAAATTATAAAATCAGACCTTTTCTTTTTTAAATCACAGGTTATGTCAATTGCTACAAATGTGGTGATTGTAGGTGTTACTAGCTAATTTTAACTTTGCTTTTGAAACGACCTTAAGACACTTGTTTTAAGGTCGTTTTTTATTGTTGAATTAATCAAGAAAGAAATCTTTTTGTAGCTGGGTGTTGCCGCTGACACAGGCATATTGAGCAAAATCAGTTATACCAATACGCGCCAACGCTTGTTCATCAGTGAGGCTTTGTCCCGTAAGTTCACCTTGTATCGTACTGTAAATGGCAAAAGCTGCATCCGCCATGATCTCAGGTTTACGACTCAATTGACGCGTATTTTCCTCACCTAGGTTTTTCGAAACTGCTGCTGTGGCGATATAGGTTTCAGGCCACAGGGTATTACAAGAAATACCATAGTGTCGAAATTCTTCTGCCATCCCCAAAGTCAAAATGGTCATACCATATTTAGACAATGCATAAGGTGAGAGCATACCTAACCATTGCGGTGACATATTCACAGGTGGTGATAGACTCAGAATATGCGGATGTTCTGCTTGTTTAAGAAAAGGTAAGGCGGCTTGGGCACAAATAAAGGTGGCACGGTGATTAATGCTTTGAATCAGGTCATATTGTTTTAATGAAGTGGCTTCCACACCGGTGAGGGCAATTGCACCTGCATTATTTATTAATACATCAATACCACCAAAGTTTTTGGCTGCTTGTTGTATGGCAGTATGAATCTGCTGTTCATCTCTTACATCTAAAAGCAGTGGCAATGCATGACCACCCGCAGCCTCAATCTCTTCGGCGACACTATAAATTGTGCCTGTTAATTTAGCGGTCTCGACTTCGGTTTTTGCAGCGATCACCACATTTGCACCTGCCTGTGCAGCTTTCAGTGCAATGGCTCGGCCAATTCCTCGGCTACCGCCCGTAATAAAAATGGTTTTTCCTTGCATATTTTTCATGGTGAAGTCCTGTCTTTAATTTTTATTGGGGTTGAATTAAATCATAAATGGGTGAGCGAATTTTTCAGGCTGATAAAGCTGACGTTGCTTGGCAATCTCGACAATCCGATGACGTAATTGGCGTTTGATTACGGCATAGGTCAGGCGATGCTTTTGTGACATTTCTTCCGCAAACTTAAATACTTCCAGATTTAATGATTCGGCAGGGTGAATCTGATGCACCACTTGCGCGTCTAAACATTCGAGGCCAGTCATAGATTTACCTGTTAAAGACATTTCCCAAATCGCATGCTGATTGGGAAGGAGTTGCACAATTTCTGCAATACAGTCAGTAAAGGGAATGGTCAGTTTGACTTCGGGAAAACAAAAGCGTCCTTTGTCTGCCCGCATCAAGCGAAAGTCACAGGCTGATACCAAAATTGCACCACCTGCATAAGCATTACCGTTAATTTCAGCAATCACAGGAAGATTGAGCAAGGCCAAACGCAGCAGCATATTTTCCAGTTGTAAGGTGAAGGCTTTTTTATCTTGCATAGACTGTTGCATTAGCCAAGCGAGGTCTAGACCATTACAAAAGGTCTTGGGGTGATCACTTTGAATCACCAGACAGGCGTTATGCGAATCACGCTCAATTTCATCAAAGATCTCGATATATTCATTCAGCACATCTTGGTTTAAGACATTGTCCTGATCGCCATTGGTTAAGGTGAGAACATAAATAGACTGCTGTTGCTCAAGCGTCATGGTGGTCATTGAAGCGCTTCCTGATAGTGCGTTAGTTTTTTGATTACAGTCATTATTCCCAATAAAACACTCGCACAATAGGTGGGACTATGCCATATTGATGATCATTTTAGGACAGTGGATGTTCGATGCGAGATCCGTTTGGATTGTTTCAGGAAACCATTTCTGTTTCTTATGCACATCTGTTATTGGAAATTGTGCAAGACTATGCCGTTGATACTGAAACAGTTCTGTCTGGTACGGGATTAAGGCTCGCAGAAATGAAACAAGCCGATGCCAAAATGAGTGCACATCAATGGTCGAAGCTGGTGGTGAATGCCTTAAAGTTGACGGACAATCCACGTCTAGGCATTGAATATGGCTTTAAATTACGCCCAACGTCGCATGGGGCGCTAGGTTTTGCATTTCTTAGCTGTACCGATGTCGAAACTGCTTTAAGCCTTTGCCAGCAATATTTCTGTACCCGCATCCAGAATTTCACCCCTGAATGGCACATCGAGAACGACTTTGTCTATGTGCATTTGGATGATGTACATCCTGTAAAATTGGGTGGGGCAGAACAATCTGATCAATTAAGGTCCTTTTTAATTGAAAGCTTACTATTTGGTGCCATTCATTTTCTCAGTTTATTTTCTGAAAAAATTGCAGAAAATTGTGAGGTCTTTGTCGACTGGGCAGATTCACAGAATTATAAAAGTGTCGATTTATCTCAGATCAAGATTCAATTTAATCAGCAACGTAATGGTCTACGTTTTCCTAAGCATTATCTACAGTGTAAAAATTCGAATGCAGATCAAGTTGCTTTTCAGCAAGCACTGCTGTATTGCGAAAATGACAAACTGAAATTGCTAAAAGAAAGTACGCGTGACCTACAGAAAAGCATTCGTTCCGAGCTGCTCTATAAGGCAGGTAATGCCTATCCAACCTTGCCCATAATTGCACAGCGCTTGAATATGTCGGAGCGAACTATCAAGCGGCATTTGCAGACGCAAGGAACCACCTTCTTACAGATTTTAGCGGAGGTTCGTTTTAGTCAAGCCAAGAAATTATTGCAACAGCCACAATACAGTGTTCAGGATGTTGCAGCTCTGGTGGGCTATGAAGAAGCCACTAATTTTATCCGTGCTTTTAAAAAGATGTTTGGAGAAACGCCGAGTCAGTATCGGAAAAGCTATTTGTCCAAGACTGATTCATCTAACATCACATTTTGAATGGTTTGAATAAAGCGTTCCAGTGCATGTTGAATCTGTTCGGTCCATTCAAAGGAACAATTCATCCGAATAAAATGTTGATGTGAGGGCAGTACATTAAATAACGGACTTGGCGCAACACCCACCTGTTGCTGAATCAGTTGTTCATACACCTGCATGCTACTGACTTTTTCTGGCAGTTGAATCCAGAGAAAATAGCCACTTGGATAGTTATACACCTTACAGTCTTTAGGCAGATGCTGTTTCAGATATTGAAAGAACTGCTTTTTATTCTTTTCCAACGCCCGTCTAAGCGTTCTTAAATGCTTTTCATAATGATGATGAGAGAGGAACTCTACCAGTGCATTCTGGATCAGCGCATTGGCAGAAATGGTACTCATCAATTGCAGATGCTGAATATGCTCGGAAAATTTACCTGCATAGACCCAACCCATACGAAAACCTGAACCTAAAGTTTTGGAAAAAGAAGAGCAGTGCAACACCAGATTCTGCTGATCAAAATACTTCATTGGGAGTGGTTTTTGATTGCCATAAAACAGCTCTTCATAGACATCATCTTCAATCAAATGAATTTGATGCTCATGCAGCAATTTGGCAATTTTATATTTAATTTCATCGCTGACGGTAAACCCAATCGGGTTATGCGCATTCAACATAAACCAACAGACCTTGATCGGATAACTTTTAATGACCTGTTCAAAGGCTTCAATATCAAAGCCATGCTGTGGATGTTCTGGCAGCGTAATCACTTTCAGGCCCAAACGTTCTGCCGCCTGCCATGCACCATAGAAAATGGTTTGCTGCAACAAGATATAATCGCCCGGTTGGGTAATCGCTTGCAGGGAAAGATTGAGGGCTTCCAACCCTCCAGAGGTGATGACAATGTCATCGGCATCGGTTGGAATCCCTTGCATACAATAGCGTTGCGCAATCAATTTTCGGAGGGCTAAATTTCCGGGCGGTAGATTGGTGGTCTGATCATAACTATGTCGATTACGGGAAAGCTGTCCCATGATCTGAATCAGCTTGGGTGGATACAGCAACTGACTGTCTGGAAAAGCCGAACCTAGGGGGCTGACCTGTTTAGACTGAATCGATTTAAGATACTTAAACACCAAGGAGTTGATTTCAATTTTTGGATTTAAAGACACCACTGAATAGGCTTGCGGAATCTGAATATTATTTTGCTCAGCCACAAAATAACCTGATTTTTCTTTGGAATAAATCAGCCCTTGTGCTTCCAGTTCTTGGTAAGCATTCATCACTGTAATTAAGCTAAAGCCTGAGCGTTGTACTTGTTCACGCAAAGAGGGCAGTTTGGTGTGGGGTTTCCATGACCCATTCTCAATGAGAAGTTTGAGCTGGTGTGCTAACTGTTCTGATTTATACATAAACTCAAGTGAATCCGTATAGATGGAACAGCTTTTATGCCAGCTGTTCCATCTCTTTTTTTAATAAGCAAACATCAATAACAGTCTAAATAAACCTGCAATGATGGCAAGTGCAAAAAAACCAACTAACCATAAGATTATAAACCATTGTGTTTGGCTTAAATGCAGAGATTTTATTTTCATGCAAAGCTGCTCCTTAGTGATAACCCGTATCTCCAACCCGTACTTTATCTCTGAATACCCAGTAAGAAAGAATGGTATAGCCAATAATGATCGGGATTAAAATGACAGCTCCAACCAAGGCAAACTTTTGACTGGAATGTGGTGCTGCTGCTTGCCAAATGGTAACGGATGGCGGAATAATATTCGGCCAGAGACTGATGACAAATCCAGTAAAGGCCAAAAACACAAGCGCCAAAGTATAGATAAACGGCTTGAAATCCTGACGTTGTTTACATGCCTTTAAAATCAGGAAGGTAAACAATAACACCAAGATCGGCACTGGGCTAAAGTACAGTAGATTTGGCAAGGCAAACCAACGTGCTGCAATTTCAGGATGAGTGAGTGGGGTATATAGACTGACACCGGCGAAGACCACAAACAGTAAGATGATCAGTTTAGGCATCAAACCATACATCTGATCTTGTAGTTCATGATCAGTTTTCATAATCAGCCAGCCACAACCAAGCGCGGCGTACATCGCAACCACACCCAGCCCTGTAAACAGAGCGAATGGAGTCAGCCAGTCCAAGCCTGAACCAGAGAAAATACCATTGGTGGTTTGAATGCCTTGAATATAGGCGCCCAGAATCACGCCTTGCAGAAAGCTGGAGAGAACTGATCCCCAAATAAAGGCTTGATCCCATAAATACTTGGTGCGATTGGCCTTAAAGCGAAATTCAAAGGCCACACCACGGAAAATTAGTGCAATCACCATCAAGATAATCGGCATATACAAGGCTGAAAGCACTGTTGAATACACCAGTGGAAAGGCAGCGAATAGGCCAGCGCCACCAAGTACCATCCATGTTTCATTACCATCCCACACAGGTGCGACGGTATTCATCATCACATCACGTTCTTCACTGCTTTTGATAAAGGGGAACAGAATGCCAATGCCGAGATCAAAGCCATCGAGAATGACATAGATCAAGACACCAAGGCCGATAATGCCTACCCAAATCAGAGATAAATCAATCATGGTATTTCTCCTTATTTGGTTTTGAGTCTTGCTGATCAATACTTTCATCGACAGCACTTAAAGGACGCATCGGGGTTTTGAAATGCCCGGGACCTGTAGGCTCAAGATCAATCGCATCTACAAATTGAGGCCCTTTTTTCAGTAGCTTCAACATGTAATAAATACCGCTACCAAACACGATGGTATACACCACCACAAAGATAATCAGACTGATGCCGACTTGATCTGCAGTGACCGCATGCGATAAACCATCTTTGGTGCGCATTACTCCATACACCACCCAAGGTTGACGACCGACTTCAGTGGTGACCCAACCCGCAAGTAGCGCGATATAGCCCGTTGGACCCATGACAAAAGCGAATTTATGAAACCAAGATGAACCATATAGTTTACCTTTCTTCCGTAGCCATAAGGCAATGAAAGAGAGCAATACCATTAACATGCCAAGCCCGACCATGACACGGAAACTCCAGAACACAATGGTCGCATTTGGACGATCTTCAGCTGCGAAATCTTTTAAACCTGTAACCTTACCTTGCATAGAGTGGGTCAAAATCAGACTACCAAGATGAGGGATGCCAATTTCATAGTGATTTTTTTCACTATCCATATCGGGAATGGCAAATAACAGCAGTGGCATGGATTCATTATGATTGGTTTCCCAGTGCCCTTCGATAGCGGCTAATTTTGCAGGCTGATGCTTCAAGGTATTTAAACCATGATTGTCACCAATCACCACTTGCAAACATGAAGTGACGAGTACCATCCAAAGTCCCATGGAAAAGGATTTTTTCACCAACTCATCGCGTCGGCCTTTAATCAGATGCCATGCAGCAGTACCAACCACCAATAATGAAGATACTAAAAATGCAGCGGCTGCCATATGGGCAAAGCGATAAGGGAAGGAGGGGTTGAACACAATCGCCCACCAGTCGGTCGGCACAATAATGCCATTTTCAATGGCAAAGCCTTGCGGCGTTTGCATCCAGCTGTTGGAGGACAAAATCCAGAACATGGAAATACAGGTGCCGATCGCAACCATTAAGGTGGCAAAGAAATGTGCTTTGGGACCAACGCGTCCCCAACCAAACAACATGATGCCGAGGAAACCTGCTTCCAAGAAGAAAGCACTCAATACCTCATAGCTGAGTAGAGGACCTGTGACACTCCCAGCAACGCGGGAAAACTCGCTCCAGTTAGTCCCAAACTGGTAGCTCATCACCACGCCAGAAACGACACCCATCCCAAAGGCAACTGCAAAGATTTTAATCCAGTATTTGAATAGATCTTTATAAATCGGGTTTTGGGTACGTAGCCATTTCCATTCCAGCATGGCAAGAAAACAGGCCAGACCAATCGAGGTGGCGGGAAAGATAATGTGAAATGAAACAGTAAACGCAAACTGTATTCGGGCTAATTCTAAAGCAGTGAGACCGAGATCCATATATCCTCTCCTATAACAGACTGAAACGAGTCGCTAGGAAAATGTGAAAGAACGGACTTAAACCCTTATCAAAATAAGCAGAACCTAAAAACGGTATTGGGATATTTCAAAGCAATTTAAGTTTTATTCATCATCCAATCTTCTGTTGTATATAAGTAGATACAATTTCTTTTTGTTTTTATAACAGATACGTGCTTCTAGCATGATCTGTTATATTTTTTTAAGTAAACTCTGTAGCTATTCAGCAGTTTAGACCTGATTCAAAATAGCATAAGCAACGATGCATTGTGTTTGAATATTGATCAATCATTGTAAGTTGTCTAAGCAAAACTTTTGACTGAATGGCGTATGACTATGTTTGTAACCGAAGAACTCAATGCGATGATTCGACTGTTTAAAGACGGTACACCTTCGCAATCAGTACAAGAACAGCTACGCCTTGAATATGTAAATCTTGAAGCAACCTTGCTAAGAGGAAAAGTGCTGAGAGAGTTTTCTAAAGAGAAGGTCGCTTATATTGCACAGGCTGAAATTATGGAAAATGACAATAATCTCGGCTATTTATTCGCGCCATTTATTATTGCCAATTTAAATCAGTCTGTGATTTATACGACGCCAATTTCAGCGCCTGTTTTGTCGATTTTAAAGCAATATTATCAAGCCGAAAAACAACTTAGTTTGAAAATCGAAGAAGTACTACATAGTCTGAAATTGTATGTTGATCTGGTTGATCGACCCAAAAGTGAAGAAGATTTCTTATTTCGCTGTCTGGTCAAGGCGTTGTGTCGAACGGATATCTTTCATATCTTCCTGATCACACATTTGCCGATTGATCGCCAACAGATAAAGATATTGGAAGATTATTTTGATGTGAAAATTGATGTGATTGATGCGGATAGCATTGAAAGCATGCTGGATGATGAATTGATCAATACGCGAAAGTTGCTATTTAAAAACAAAGATGAATGGCACAAAAAAGTTTGTACCTTATTTGCACAGTTGAATGCCCAACTGATCGCACAAATTGGTCAGTTTAGTCCAGCTCAAGCAGCGCATTTAATTGAAGATATGTTTTATTCAGAGCACATTTTTGAAAAGTTATCGGTCTATGCAGAATACATGCAAACCCGTATTCAAAATGGCGCCAGTTTTAAGGCCTTGTCTACGATGTGATTGAATTGAATTTTAATATTTGAATAGGAGCAGAGCGATGTCTCAAGAGCAATCGAAGTTTCCATACCTTGCCGTTGGCATCAGTATTTTATTGGGTTGTTTATTTCTGGTGTTTTTCTTTCTGGCGGTCAGCAATCAGCCTGACTATATGCCTTCTCAACAAAAGCAAAATAGTACCCAAGCTCAACATACTCAGCCTGTCAGTAAATAATGGATCAACAAGCAAATACCATGTCGCGGTTTTTCTCACTTACTGGTGCTTAGAGCACGCACCAGTAAGTTTTTTTATTACTTTTGAATGAAGTTCGCAGATTTTTATTAATAGAATAAGACAAATCAAGAATAGAAAAGAAGCACAATTCATGTTAATCCTATCTGTAGCAAATGTTAAGAATAGCTCAGATGAGGGCAACATAATGGATAACTCAGAACAACCTATACATAAGCAAGAAAATACCAGTTTTGCAAGAATTGAACCCTATACCCAACCTGCAGGTGGATGGGGCGCATTGTTAAGTGTTGCCCGAAACCTCAAAAGGCAGGATGTTTTAAAAAAGGGTTCAATCACCTTACTCAATATTAATCAACCCACAGGCTTTGATTGTCCAGGTTGTGCATGGCCTGAGAAAAAAGATGCGCATGCCTTTAACTTCTGCGAAAACGGCGCCAAAGCCGTTGCTTTTGAAGCAACCAGTAAAACGGTTACGCCTGAGTTCTTTGCGCAACATACGGTGAGTTGGCTGGCTGAACAAAATGATTTCTATCTAGAAGACCTCGGGCGTTTAACCGATCCAATGCGTTATGACCCTGTTTCGGATAAATATGTACCGATTTCTTGGGATGATGCTTTTCAGCTGATTGCTCAGCATTTGCAGGCGCTGGATCATCCAGATCAAGCAGCCTTTTATACTTCAGGGCGTGCCAGTAATGAAGCTGCATTTCTGTATCAACTTTTTGTTCGCAGCTTTGGTACCAACAATTTTCCAGACTGTTCCAATATGTGTCATGAAACCACCAGTGTCGGTTTAAAAGATGCGATAGGTTTAGGCAAAGGCACCGTGATTCTGGATGATTTTGATCAGGCCGATGCTATTTTTAGTTTTGGGCATAATCCGGGCACTAATCATCCACGGATGTTAGCAACCTTGAGAGAGGTCTCTCGAAGAGGCGGTAATATTGTTGCCATTAACCCGATCAAAGAGCGTGGACTAGAACGCTTCCAAGATCCGCAAGCGCCACTGGAAATGATGACCAATGGCAGTACCCCAATCAGCCGTTATTATTTTCAGCCCAAAATTGGTGGTGATTATGCACTAATGTTTGGGGTGATGAAGCATTTATCGGAATGGGATAAAAAAGCTTTGGCAAAAGGGAAACCGAGTGTTTTTGATCGCAGTTTTATTGAGATGAATACCATTGGTTTTGATGAAATGCTGGCTGAGATCGATGGCACAGAATGGTCACAGATTCATAAACATACGGGACTGTCACCTGAACATTTAGAGTCAATTGCCAAGATGTATCTGGATGCGAAAACTGCCATTTTCTGTTGGGGGATGGGGATTACCCAGCACCGTCACGGGACAGCCAATATTCATATGCTGGCAAACCTGATGCTGGCACGTGGCCATATTGGTCGTCCGGGGGCAGGTCTCTGTCCAGTCAGGGGGCATAGTAATGTGCAGGGTGATCGGACTATGGGCATCAATGAAAATCCAAGTGATGCACTTCTAGATAGTATTGATCGGGTCTTTGGTATCAAGTCACCGCGTAAACATGGTTTTGGAGTGGTCGATACCATCAAGGCGATGTATGAAGGCGAGGTCAAAGTCTTTATTGGTTTGGGTGGAAACTTTGCGGTTGCCACACCTGATACGCCCTATACTCAAGAGGCATTACGCCGTTGTGATTTGACCGTTAACATTACCACCAAGTTGAATCGTAGCCATCTCGTCTGTGGCAAGACAGCCTTAATGTTGCCGTGTTTGGGACGGACCGAAGTGGATATGCAACTGCATGGACCTCAAGCAATTTCAGTCGAAGACTCAATGAGTAATGTGCATCTGTCTGCAGGTCGCAATCCGCCAATTTCAGAAAATATCTTATCCGAGCCCGATATTGTGGCGCGTATGGCGGAAGCAGCTCTGCCTGACAGTGCAGTGAAATGGCGTTGGTATATTGAAAGTTATGATCGTATTCGCGACTCTATTGCCGATGTTTTTGATGAATTTCATGATTTCAACCAACGGGTTTATCAACCGAGCGGTTTCCATTTAGAGCATCCTGCCAATCAACATGTTTGGCATACGCCAAGTGGCAAAGCCCAGTTTTTAATTACGCCATTAACAGAAGTTTATGAGGACAAGGAAAATCAGTATGCTGCGGCTTATACGGAGCAGCAAGTCTATACGCTGATGACCACACGTTCGCATGACCAATATAACACCACCTTGTATGGTTTGGATGATCGCTACCGCGGTGTATTCGGACAGCGTCGGGTTCTGTTTATGAATCAGGCGGACATTGATGCAGCAGGCTTCGTGGCAGATCAGTGGGTCGATATCGAAAGTGTGTTCTCGGATGGTGTGAAACGGATTGTACATAGTTTCCGTATAGTGCCGTATAACATTCCGCAAGGCAGTCTGGCGGCCTATTATCCTGAAACCAATCCATTGGTGGCTTTGGGCAGCCATGATAAATATGCCAAAATCCCAGCATCAAAAAGCATTCCTGTGATTCTACATGCCGGTAATGCCCCCGCGCATTTCAATTTGAATGTGGAAGTTGATCCTGAGCATGCCAATGAACGCGTCAGTAACGCATAGTTTATGGGCATCAATCTGGATGTAAAAGAGGTAAGGCGTGGACACAAAAACACGAGGCTACGAAACGGTGCAAGTGCATCGTTTCAATCATGATCGTTCTGAAAATGAAATAGACTATATTGTGCAGGAATATCCTGTTGCCTTGGTCTATAACGGCATCTCTCATGCAGTGATGATGGCGACGCCGTCAGATCTTGAGGTATTTGCCAAAGGCTTTAGTCTGTCTGAAGGAATTCTACATAGTTTAAGCGAACTGTATTCACTCGACATCCGTCAAAATGAATTGGGGGTTGAAGTCGATATGACCATTTCAACCCGTGCTTTTGTCGCATTAAAAGAGCATCGGCGTATGATGGTGGGACGCACAGGCTGCGGTCTTTGCGGGATTGAAAGTTTAAAACAACTTTATGCTGATTTACCTGTGGTCAGTACTCAAGTGCCATCAACATGGTTAAATCAGATTCCCAATGCGATTGCCCAACTCAAAGTCAGACAAAAAATTACTGCGCTCACGGGTGGTGCACATGCGGCAGCATGGGTGGTGAAAGGGCAAATCGTAGCGTTATTTGAAGATGTTGGACGGCACAATGCTTTAGATAAGCTATTGGGTTATCTGGCGGAGCAAAAGTTCAATGTTGCCGATGGTTTTGTGGTGATGACCAGTCGTGCCAGTTATGAACTGATTCGTAAGTGCGCACAATCCAATATTGCTTTACTGGCAACCATTTCTGCACCGACCAGTATGGCCATCGCAATGGCAAAGCAATCGAATCTGACTTTAGCCAGTTTCTGTCGGGGAGATAGCTTTGTTTTATATACCGAATAATAGTAAAAATTTGTGATTATGCTGCTGACTCATGGTTTGAATTGTGTAGGATATGAGCACTAAGTTCTTCTATTCCTAAAAATTATGAATGTTCCTTTAAGATATCAACCTGTTATCAATAATCTTTCGGGTGAGAATGCCTTATTTATTGTGCTTGGAATCAATACCCAACCTGATCATTCGGGTGTAATCGATTTTCTGGCCAATTTTTCTGCATTGGTTCGAAGCCTGACCAACCGTTTTCCTCATGGTAATTTTAGTGCTTCGGTTGGTATTGGTTCTCATGCTTGGGATTTACTTTTTCCAGAGCTGAATAAACCGAAAGAGCTGGCGCCATTTCAAGAAATTAAAGGACCAAGACATACCGCAGTCGCAACGGCAGGTGATTTGTTCTTCCATATTCGAGCGAATCAAATGGCAATTTGCTATGAGTTAGCGGCAATTCTGCATGAACAACTCAAAGACGATACCTATTCGATCAGCGAAACCAAAGGTTTCCGTTACTTCGATGGTCGTGCCATTATTGGCTTTGTGGACGGGACAGAGAACCCTGAACATGAAATTGCCAAAGAGATTGCCTATGTAGGGGAAGAAGATGCCGAGTTTCTTGGCGGCAGCTATGTCTTTATTCAAAAATATTTGCATAACATGGAGATGTGGAAAGGCCTCAGCACTGAAGAGCAGGAAAAAGTCATTGGTCGCAAGAAATATGATGACGTGGAACTTGGTGATGATGTAAAACCACAAAGCGCACATAATGTGGCCAGTAAGGCACATGATGCTGAGGGCAATGAACTCAAAATTTTAAGAGCCAATATGCCATTTTCCAATCCAACAGAAGGAGAGTACGGTACCTTCTTTATTGGCTACTCACGCTCGTTTAACATTACCAAAACCATGCTTGAAAATATGTTCTTGGGTAAGGAAACAGGACATGTTGATCGTTTATTAGATTTTAGTACACCTGTTTCAGGCAGTTTATTCTTTGTGCCTACCTTTGACTTTCTCGAAGATTTGGGTGAATAAATTAAATCAGCTGAAATGGAATATTTCATTTCAGCTGAACATCATGATGCTGCAATGAGATAGTGTTGTAATTGAGTGCGGAATTGATCTGGAATACGCTCCGATTTTTGCGTACTGAAATTAAAATATACCTGAACCGCTTTGCCACGCGCGACACAATGATCATTTTGCCAAGCTTCATGCGCAACAATGAATGAAGAATTGCCGATAAGCTCAATCCAGGTTTTGATTTCAATATCCGCACCATAATAAATCTGCGCCACAAAATCGACTTCGACACGTGCCAGAATCAAAGGCAGATTTTTGATTTCCATACTTGGATTAAAGAGACGAAAAACGGGTTCGCGTGCAGTTTCAAACCAGCCTGTAATCACGGTATTGTTGATATGTCCGAATGCATCGGTTTCATAGAATCTTGGTGTAATCGAAAGTGTAAACATAGATTTTTCTTTATAAATGTTAATTACAATTTTTATTTAAAAGATCACTAGGAACTTTTTGTTTATATAAAAAAATTTTTGCAAAATTTCTTTATTTTTTTGCCCAATGATTAATTCATTTTTAACAAGTTCCATTTCATCTTTGCTATTAGGATTAGCATTTTCATCATGGGCGATCAGACCTTTCAAATCATCATCATTAACTAATAAACCATTTGGGTATCTATATTTCAAATAGGATGTTTCTATTAAATTATTCTTTTGAAATTTAAAACGATATTTTTCTTGTCCTGACTCTTCGTAGACATTCAAGAGAAGTAAGCAGAATTTTCCTTCTTTATGTAATTCTATTCCTCCTCCTTCTGAACTTATACCCTCATCGGTTAAATCCAAAGAAAATATATTTGATTCATTTGCTTTAACATTTTGATTTTCTGTAATATTACATGCTACTAAAAAGCTAATAAGAAAAACCAGGATTTTTTTGCTAATTTATTGAACATCATATTTCACCTTTAGGGGATCACCACCCGCATCTTTAGTCAATTGTCTTAATTGAGCCATGCTTTTACCTGTTTTAAGTTGAAAATGAGGATTATCAACTATTGATTTCCAATCTCCGCCCCATTCTAATCCTATCTCTTTTCCAATAGGGGCAACTTTTTTTAGAATCTCGATATTTTTCTTATCAGACTTGGCATCCATATGTAATAGGCCATCTTCCCATATAGGAAAAACATCGACAGCTAAGGCAAAGTTATGATTACTTTGACCACCTTTAGCATTAGTTACTACACGGCCACCAGCAGACCAGCCTTTTGCATATAAAGCATCTTGTTGTGCGTATGTGCGATAATCTTGAACAATGACTAACTGAACTTGATGTTTTTGATAAACACTCTTGATAAACTTTCTCATTTTATCTCTAACTTGAGGATGTAATCGAGCTATTGCTTTTTCATTTCTTTGAGAAACTTTTGAACTTACAGTATTTTCAGACTCAACTTTAGCAATAGGTGTATTGTCTTTATTTTTAGAAGCATCTTGGGTAACTTTTGGTGGTGTAGCTGGCTTTTTCTCTATTTTTTTCTTCGGAGTCGTAGGTTGTGAGGCTGTAGACTCTACATGACGATCATAAACTCTCAATTTTTGATTATGGCTCAATCTATCACTCGTAAGACCACTTAATTTTTTAATTTCATCAACTGTATTACCTGTAAGCTTTGCAATTAACGGTAAGGTATCCGTTTGTTGGACAACAATAATCTTTGTTTTTTCTTGCCGATTTGGCTTTGGTATTTGTGGTTTTGGCTTGGCTTCTGGTGGTGGCACGGGTGCCTCAGCTTTTTTGACAGGAATTTTTAAAACTTGCCCAGGGCGGATATCTGTATCACTTTTTAAGTTATTAATTCTAATTAATTCATCTGTAGTTGTATCGTTATCATCTGCAATTCGACCTAAATAATCTCCTTCGGCAACGATATAAGTTGATCTGAAGTAGTTTCCAGTTGCAACATCTTTAGCTGAAAGATTTACCCCTTTAAGTAAGATTTTAGGGCTGCGTACAATAAAAACAGTTTTTTCACCAATAAGCTGTATTTTAACTTGAGAATTGTATTCTCCAGTGACCATACTTCTTACCCGAACGTCAATGACGGTGCCTATAGGACGTTTAATCCAAACAGATTCTCCACTTTCGGAGCTAATATAATCAGATATAAGTAAAGGCCCAATCCAAAGTTGATGGGCTAATCCTTGAATTGGTTGATCTAAGGCATCTAAAAATTTAATATTTGCTAAACAATCCATAATTATATCTCGTCCTCATGGTCTTTATGTGATCCACAACTACAGTCATATTGAAAATCAATATCGTCACTTTCATCATCTATTGAAACAGTCCACTCATCATCTGTTCCTATGAGGAGGTCATAATGTTCATTTTTAGATGTGGTTATACGTTGTGTGCGGCCATGTTCATCTAGTCCACCAGAGACATAGGTATGATTTTTATTGTTGATTAGTTTATATTTTACATTTGAAAAATCTATTTCATAAAATAAATCATAAAAATCCCATTTATTGGTAAATACATTGGTTGGGTTAATAAGAGGAAGAGATGGAATTTCAGCTTTAACTTTCTTTCCACCATCAAATTTATGTTGTCCAGCTTGATATAAAATTTGTCCGCCAGTTGATATTGTTATACCCTGATCATTGATTAAAATTCGTGAACCACCAGCCATTATTGTTCCTATATTGTGAAATGGTTGGTGGATAATATCATGGAAAAGGAATTTTTAGACTAATTATGACGATGATCCTCTCAGCCCATTTGGGCGACTGTATACTCATTGCAGCAGATAAACGTGCTATGAAATGTGATGTAGAAACAGGAAGAATGTATTTATTTCATGATAATGAACAAAAAGTAAGGTTATGGTGTAGAGGAGCACTTATAAGCTCTGGAGAAACTACCTTTTGAATCGTGTTATGCAATATTTTACAAATATTAAAGAAAGTGACACAGAGATCAAGCATATCAATATAATTTACTTAGAAATCATAAGAAGATTATTAGAGGGAGTCCCTATAGAATTTTTAAAAAATAATACCATTATATTTTCAATGTTTAATGGAGAAAAACCTTATTATATTCAATTCCCATGCAGCCCTTTTTCCAACAAGATTTTGATAGTGACACAAGGAATCAAACTTCTCTATATTTGTATGAAATCATGGAGTGGGAGGTGGATATATCATGTTTTAATATTCCACCTGATATGAGCACTTTACAAGAGTTTCAACGCAACCTAAAATCTATGGCTGATTTTGAAAAACAACAAGAATTTATCGATTACTACATTTCCAAGCTCAAAGAAATATTTGTGACACATGCTTCAATTGACCCAAGTATCACGACTTCATTTGATTTATATATCCAGTCCTGTAAAACAGGAGACGGCCTTGTTTTGCATATTCCTAATCATATTTTGCCCTCCCATGTTCCTGATAACCTAAATTATTGGAATCATAAATAACCCGGATCCTGCTTAAGCCGATGATTCCTTAATTTGAATTGTTGGCTTATTTTGATGGGTTAATTGATATGCGCATAGCGAGGCATAAATTCCTCCAAGAAATCCATGAATACTACGTGCTTTACTCGTCACTAAATTGTATTGCCCCTTCAATAAACTGAATAATGTTTCTATCTTATTGCGTTGTCTTAGGTGATATTCATCTGATGCACAGAGTTGAATAGCCTGCATATTCTTTCGATGATAAGTAATTAAATCAATACCTTGATCTTTCAATCTGATTTTTAATTCTTGGCTGATGTAACCTCGATCCCCGTAAAGTTTTGCTTCTATACCAGCAACCAATTGCTCAACCATTTTTATGTCAGCAACATGTCCATTCGATAAAGCAGAACAGGCAATTTCACCAAATTGATTCATCGCAATATGTAATTTACAGCCATAAAACCAGCCCATTGAGCTTCTACCACGTGATGCAATTTGGACTAATGATTTATGACGCTGAATCCGTTGATTTTTACAAACTGGCAGAGTTGTTGAATCAATCCATAAATATTGTGTAGTTTGGTCTTTCATCAGCGCCACATGTAAAGCGTGTAGGGCCAATTGGTGCATATTGATCAGATGAATCATCCTTTGATAGCAAGGCAAGTACTTAAATAAATGGCTTTTATCTTCTTTTAACCAGGTGAAAAAGGCTTTGAAATTATTGAAATGAGAGCATTTGTACCAAATGGCAATAAAGCAGATTTCTGAAATTTTGAGTTGAGCAGTTCTGATTCTTAAGGAACCACAGTTTTGTTTGAGAAACTCCCAATAAGTTGATTCAAATTTAAGAAAAAAATCATCAATTACGCAGAATAATTCGGTACTATTGAACATCAGGACTAGAGTTGTGAGTTTGGTGTGGTAACTCAACTGATGGCTCTAGTCCTCTTATTTTTCAAGTCAATTTCTTATCCGCGATTCGGGTTAAATAATTTAAATTTTCTAGTTAAAACAAAATGTTTAATTTCAAATAAAAAATTGCGAGATGTCTTAACTAGAATTTGGGTGCAAAATAGAACGCTAAGCTGCTGGTCTAGAAAAACCACCACCGAGCGCTTTATACAATTCGATCTGATTATTCAATTTGGTTTGTTCCAGCATCAATAAACCTTGTTGGGCTGCATATGCAGAACGTTGTGCGTCCAAAACTGTTAAATAACTATCAATACCCGCTCTAAACCGAGCCGTAGATAATTTATAGGTCGTATCGGTTGCTGAGACCAAACGGCGTTGTGCACTTAAACGTTCTTCAATATGGGCATGCGCAGCAAGTGCATCATTGACCTCTCGGAAAGCAGATTGAATGGCTTTTTCATAATCAGACAAGGCAATTTTTTGCTCAGTTTCTGCAATTTTAATATTGGCTTTACGGGTGCCCCAATCAAAAATCGGAACATCAATACTTGGGCCAACTGACCAAGAAAAACCACCCGACTTAAATAAATCTTTCAGATCGCTCGAAGCGTATCCCGCTGATCCAGTCAGGCTAATGGTTGGGAACAAACGTGCTTTGGCTGCGCCAATATTGGCACCTGCGGCACGAAGTTGATATTCAGCAGCTTTGAGGTCTGGTCGATTATTCAGTAATTCACTGCTTAAGCCAGTGGAAAATCTGGTTTCCGCGGTAATGCGCTGAAGTGCACGATTGGGCAGGAGGTTCTGGGGAATGGCTTGACCTGCCAATAAGTTAAGTAAGTTTTGTGCTTGTGAAACTTGTGTCTTATAAGCCGCCACATCATTTCGGGCCGTTTCAACTGAAATCTGTGCCTGACGTAGAGGGACTTCACTATCAATCCCGACATCAAAGCGTTTTTTGTTGAGGTTATAGGAATCCAATTGTGCTTTTAAGGTCTGTTCTGCAAGGTCTAAATTGGCTTGTGCAAAGGCATAATTTAGCCATGCTTGGCTCACTTGGCTGACTAAACTAATTTGAGTGGCTTCTCGGGCACTTTGCGTGGCAAAGTAATTATTCAGTGCCGCATCCTTTAGACTTTGTACACGCCCCCAGAAATCCAGTTCATAGGCGGTCACACCAAGACCCACTTGAAAGGTCGAGTAAGGATTATTGGGGTTCACCGCAGGGTTGACCTGTCGAACTGCACTGCCATTTGCACCAATAGTGGGGAACTGGTCATTCTTGCTGATTTGATATTGTTGCTGCGCACGCTGAATATTCAGTGTTGCAGTACGTAAGTCACGATTGTTATTTAAACTGATATCAATCACTTGTAGTAAACGTGCATCGGCAAAGAATTGTTTATAGCCCTGAATGGCAATTGAAGAGCCAGTTTCTGTTTGTGTAAAATTTTGTGGAATATCAGATTTGATCACAGGTTGGGGTGCCTGCATATTCATACATGCCGTCAAGGCCATTGAAAGCGTAGAAACAAGCAGGCCACGAGATAAGACAGTCGTTTTAGACATGGTCTTCTCCAAATAATATAAAAATGAAGGCAGAGCAGGGGCAGAGGAAACAGGTTGATTTCCTCTGCCCATTGTCAGTTAAGATGGATTTTTGCTTTTCGAAGCAAACAGCTTTTCAACTGCACCCAGAATGAAAATGAAGAACACGGGGACAAAGAAGATCGCCAGAATCGTCGCTGAAATCATGCCGCCAAATACACCTGTACCTAAGGCATGCTGTGTTTCTGAACTGGCACCAGAAGCAATGACCAATGGAATCACACCACAGGTAAAGGCCAGCGAAGTCATCAGAATCGGACGTAAACGAAGTTTAGCTGCTGCAACTGTAGCCTCAATTAAACTCATACCTTCTTCTTTTAACATCTTGGCAAATTCGACAATCAGAATCGCATTCTTGGCCGATAAACCGATAATGGTAATCAGGCCAATTTTAAAGAACACATCATTCATCAAACCACGAGACATAATCGCAACGATGGCACCAAAAATACCCAAAGGCACCACCAGCATCACTGAAAGTGGAATGGCCCAACTTTCATAAAGCGCAGCAAGAACCAGAAATACGACCAGCATAGAGAGCGCAAGTAAGAATGCCATCTGTGATTCAGATTGCTTTTCTTGCAGTGAAATACCGGTCCATTCATAGCCGATGCCTTTTGGTAATTTGGCAATCAGGTTCTCCATTTCACGCATGGCATCGCCTGATGACGTATCGAAGTTTGGAATACCTGCAATACTTAACGATGGGCGGCCGTTATAGCGGTTATATTGCTGTGGCGCTTTATTCCATTGCGGTGTGACCACTTCAGATAAAGAGACCAATTGTCCATTTGAACCCATCACTTTCAGATTCAAAATATCTTTTAATTGCATCCGGGATTTAGCATCAACTTGCACAATCACTTGTTGCATACGTCCCTGATTTGGGAAGTCATTGATATACATCGAACCCATTGAGGTTGAAATGATGTCAGAAACGTCAGAGAATTTCACACCAAGAACATTCAATTTAGCACGGTCAATTTTTAAAGAAATATTGTCACCTTGCGGTAAGCCTTCATTCCAGACCATATAGAACTTCTTATTTTTGGCTGCCATTTGCATTAACTGGTCTTGTGCAGCTAAAAGCGCAGGCATACCTAAATTTGCTCGATCTTGTAAACGTAAGCTGAAACCGGCAAAAGTCCCAAGTTCATCAATAGCTGGTGGAAGTACAGCCATGGTCGCGCCTTCTTTGCTATGTGCCATGGTCTTATTGACGGAGTTGGTCATCTCGGTTGCAGTTGCAGTACGGTCTTTAAAATCATTCAGTGTCGTGAACGCGACAGCAACGTTTTGTCCAGCACCACTAAAGCCCCAACCCATAATCGTAGTGTTACTTTTTACATTTGGATTGTCTTTTAAGCTGTTTTCAAACTCATTTACCACGCCTCGCGTTCTTTCTGCAGTTGCATCCGAAGGCAATTGGAATGAGGTCATGAACCAGCCCTGATCTTCTTCAGGCATGAATGCTGTTGGCCAATATTTCATACCTGCAAAGGTAAGACCTGTAATCACCGCAAAGATCGCCATCATTGGAATACTATGTTTGACCACTTTCAGCAGGATCAATTCATATTTTTTGGTGACTTTATCAAAGCTACGATCAAACCACGCAAAGAAACCTTTCTTTTGATGGTGGCCATCGATTGGTTTCAAAATCGTGGCACATAGTGCAGGGGTTAAGATCAATGCCAATAACGCAGAGAACAGAATGGACACTGACATGGTTAAGGTGAATTGTTGATAGATAATCCCGACCGAACCACTGGCAAAAGCCATTGGTAAAAACACCGCCGCTAGAACTAAGGTAATACCAATAATTGGACTGGTGATTTCTTTCATGGCTTTGGAGGTGGCTTCTTTCGGTGGCAGACCTTCAGTTGCCATAATCCTTTCGACGTTTTCCACCACTACAATTGCATCGTCGACGATAATCCCGATCGCGAGCACCATACCAAACATGGTCAGCACATTAATCGAGAAGCCTGCAAGTAACATCACCGCAAAGGTACCCAACAAAGCAATCGGTGCAACAATCGCTGGAATTAGGGTATAGCGAACATTATGCAGGAATAGATACATTACAATGAAAACCAGAACCATGGCTTCAAGTAAAGTATGAATCACTTTTTCGATTGAAATTTTTACGAAAGGCGCTGTGTCATAAGGAATACTAAATTGCATGCCTTCAGGTAAATTGAGTTTTAATTCTTCAATTTTTGCTCTGACGCCTTCAGCCGTTTTTACTGCATTGGCACCTGGGCTAAGCTGAATCGCGGCAGCAGTGGCAGGTTTACCATTTTCTAGAATTGCAAAGTTATAGGCTTGTGAACCCATCTCCACATTAGCAACGTCAGATAGTTTAATCACACTACCACTGGTCTTACTTTTAAGGCTGATATTTTTAAACTGTTCAACATTCCCTAATTGGCCTTGTGCCGAGAGTGGAACGGTAATCAGTTGACCTTTGGCAGCAGGGAGGTCTCCCAGTCGACCTGGCGCAATCTCGACGTTATTTTCACGGATGGCATTGTTGACATCACTAATCGACAGTCCATAGGACACCAGTTTATTTGGATCAACCCAGATCCGCATGGCTTTTTCAGCACCGAAGGATTGGACTTTACCGACACCTTCAACACGTTTCAGTTCTTCCACCACATTACGGACTAAATAGTCACTGAGATCAACTTCAGAATACTGACCACTGGGAGAATTGACACCGACCAACATCAAGAAACCAGATGAGGAGGCTTCTACTTGCAAACCTTGTTGGCGAACCACTTGAGGTAGACGTGCTTCAACTGCCTTGATCTTGTTTTGGACATCGACCTGAGCCATTTCAACATCAGTACCTGGTTTAAAGGTCGCAGAAATCTGAGCCGTACCAGAGGTATCTGTAGTCGCGCTATAGTAAAGCAGGTTTTTAACCCCAGATAATTCCCGTTCGATCAAAGTCACAACGCTGTCATTGATGGTTTTAGGAGTTGCACCCGGATATACCGCAGTAATGTTGACTTGAGGCGGTGCCACACTTGGAAAGCGGGCAATCGGTAATTTGGGAATACTTAGAACCCCAAATAAAATAATAAAAATTGCAATCACCCATGCAAATACAGGGCGACGAATGAAGAATTGTGACATCATCATTGAGCTCCTAATGTTGCGGGTACTTTCCACGGACTTATTTCAAGTTTTTGATTGGGTTGAATACGCTCAACACCTTCTACAACCACTTTATCGCCTGTTTTAAGGCCTTTATTGGCGATATAGAACTGATCATATTGTTGTCCCAGTTCAACTGGACGAATATCTGCTGAACCTTTGGCATTGATCACATAAACTTGAGGATCGCCGTTAATATTGCGTTGAATCGCTTGGGCTGGAATCAGTAAAGCTTGAGGAACTGAAGCACGGTCAATGCTGACACGTACATACATGCCTGGAAGAAGTTTACGTTCTGGGTTGTGCACCTCAATTCGAATAGTGACATCACCTGTTTCTGGATCGACATTGATATCTTCAAACAGCATCTTGGCAGTGACGTTATAAGGTTTGCCGTGGCTATTTGAAATCCGCACGGTTTTTTCATTATTGGCGGCTAACTCACCACTTTGTAATGCGGCTTGCAAATGTTCATATTCACTAATCGACTGTTTTACATCGACATAAACTTTATCAATCTGTTGTACGGTTGCCATGGTATTGGCATCACCCTGACTCACCAATGCACCTTCAGTGACAAATGATTGCCCGATACGACCCGAGATCGGAGCGCGAACAGTAGCATATTGCAGATTCAGGTTTTGGCGAGTGAGCAAAGCTTTCATCTGTGCAACATCTGCTAAGGCTTGACGATATTCAGCCTGTGCATTACTGACTTCTTGTTTACTGATTGCATTACTTGGTAGCAATTGTTCATAGCGCTCTAACTGAACTTTTAAACGTGCCACTTCAGCTTCAGCTTTGTTGAGTGAAGCACGATTACTATTTACATCTGCCTGGAAGGTCTCTGCATTAATTTTATACAATGCTTGTCCAGCTTTGACTTCACTGCCTTGTCTGAATAAGACTTTTTCAATAATGCCACCCACCTGAGGTCGGATTTCAGCAGTTCGGAATGCTTGTACGCGAGCAGGAAGGTTTTCGCTAAAATTCACAGATTGCGGTTGAATATTTAACACACTCACTTTTGCTGGGGGCGTCTCAGCGGGCTTCGCCTGTTCAGAACCACAGCCTTGTAATACAAGCCCGATGGATAAAAATAATGGAAGTAATAGATGCTTTTGCATTCTGTCCAAACCTTGGGAGTTTTTGATGCTGCTATTATTTTCCAGCTTTGTGTAACCAACATCGGGGAAGTATGGAAAAAGTGTGGAGATTTACAGATAAATCATCGTATGATGAATAGATTGTTTTATTTGCCAAGATGGTTATGTTTGAGCATTCTTTTTCTTTTGATTGTCAGGATAAGTTGATTCTCGTAGTCGAGGATGAGTATGAGATAGGCGATATTATCGAACACTATCTCAAACGCGAAGGTATGCGCGTGATTCGTGCCATGAATGGTAAGCAAGCCATTGAAACACACGCTGCACAACCGATTGATTTAATTCTACTCGATATTAAATTGCCTGAACTGAATGGTTGGGATGTGCTCAATAAAATTCGTCAAAAGGCACAAACCCCAGTCATTATGTTGACTGCACTTGATCAGGATATTGATAAGGTGATGGCATTAAGAATTGGTGCAGATGACTTTGTGGTCAAGCCTTTTAATCCGAATGAGGTCGTTGCGCGCGTACAGGCTGTGCTAAGACGGGCTCAGCAAAACAGTCAACCCATCAACAAAAATCTCATCTATAAAAACATCGAAATTAATACCGATATTCATAGTGTCTATGTTCATCAACAAGACAAAAAAGTCATGCTTAGCCTTACCCTGACCGAATATAAAATATTAATGCAAATGATTGATCATCCACATAAAGTTTTTACGCGAGGTGAGCTTTTAAATCACTGCCTGTCAGATAGTGATGCTTTGGAACGCACAGTCGACAGCCATGTAAGTAAGCTGAGAAAAAAACTGGAAGAACACGGTTTGCAACAGATGTTAATCAATGTGCGAGGGGTGGGTTATCGACTTGATCATCCACAAGATGCATAAGCCTTAATTATAAATACTCAAAAGAACCCATCTGGAAAATTGAGATGAAAAACAAGTCAGGTATTAGTAAACAACTCTTTATTGCCTTAAGTATTGTGAACTTAAGCGTGACACTTTTTTCTATCCTGCTTGGCTATTTTATTTATAACTATGCCATTGATGCAGGCTGGATTACGCTAAGCTCTTTACAGGGGGACTGGACTGAATTCCATTTTGTTGACTGGATTTGGTTATCGACGGTCATTTTTTGTGGCGCGGTGATTTCCTTGATCATCGGTATGCACCTTGCTCAACGCTTTATTAAACCGATTAATTATCTGGCGGAAGCTGCCCAAAAAATTAGTCAGGGAGATCTTTCAGCCAGAGCAGATGACAGTCAGATTCACTCTGCTGAAATTTCTGAACTGATGCATAATTTTAATAATATGGCGAAAAAATTAGAAAGTTCAGTGGAAAATGCTCAGGTGTGGAATGCCGCAATCGCCCATGAATTAAGAACTCCCATCACTATTTTACAAGGGCGTTTACAAGGTGTTCTTGATGGTGTATTTAAACCTGATGAAGCTTTATTTAAAAGTTTGTTAGGACAAGTGGAAGGACTGTCACATCTGGTGGAGGATTTGCGGACTTTAAGTCTGGTTGAGAATCAGCAACTCAGATTACATTATGAAGCTGTTGATCTAAAAGTGCTTGCAGATAACGTATTGAAACTGTTTGAACATCGTTTACAGCAAGCAGGATTAGAACCTGTACTTGAGATGTCAACGACACCAGTCCATTGTGACCAGCGTCGTATTGAACAAGTTTTTATGGCATTGATTGATAATGCGATTCGCTATGCCAATGCGGGAAAACTGAAAATTTCTTCGCTTCTGATCGCCCAAGAATGGGTGCTGCAAATTGAAGATCAAGGGCCGGGTATTGCAGAGCAATACCAGCAAGACTTATTTAATCCTTTCTTTAGATTAGAACAGTCCAGAAATAAAGAATTTGGGGGAACGGGATTGGGTTTGGCTGTCGTTCATGCCATTGTCATTGCGCACAAGGGCTCTATTGAGTACCTTAATCCACAACAGAACAGCGTGTTCAGAATCAAACTTCCTGCTAAGCCCCAGCCTTAGCCAATTCGGCCTCAATATAACTGATAATCATGGTACTGAGTCCTTTCACCATTTCATCAAAGCTGATTTGCGGGTTGGGCAAGATTAAGTGACGGGCAACATTGAAAATACTGCTGTTAATGCTGATATACGCAGTTACGCTGAGGTTATTCACTTTTAAATAGCGAGGATGGCGAATCATGTATTTCATCAAAACCTCCATCAGTGCCATCTCAATCTGACTAATATACCTTTCGTATTTCAATTCGGTTGCATAGCGTAGACAAATGAGATAACGATCGTCATCACGAGTCAGTAAATCTCTAAATGTATAGAAAATCATTTCAAATAAAGGCTCTAGCTCTTGTTCGATCATGATGGGCGTCAGCTCTTTCACCATATCCAAGACTTCTTTGACAAAGGTTCTTGCCATAGCATCATAAATTTCTTCTTTATTTTTAAAATATTCATAAAGAGATCCAACACTGACACCCGCAATATCTGCAATATGTCGTGTGGTGGTGCCGCTGGTACCATTGGTTGCAACGGCAATAAAGCCTGCTTCAATAATCGTGTCTACTGTCACTTTCGAACGTGACTGACGTGGTTTTCGTGTCGCCATGAAGTCTTATTGTTAAAATCCGAACATAATGTCAGATTAACATGTGGGTCAATGTGTGAAAAGGATTAGTTCATTAATCCGAACAAGTAAAATTACAGGTTTTTAATATTTGTTCTTTAGGATGTAATAAATAAGTATTTATGAAATACATCAATTCATTTTTTAGAAAATATTAATTTTTAAATTGTTTTAATTTATTGATAATTATTAAAAATAAATTATTTTTAATAAAGTATGTAGCTTTTAAAGCAAAGATTGCTTTAAGGCTGATCGAGAAAATATCTATAAATCAGTGTAAAAATTACCCGAATTGAATCCGAACATAAGATCGGTTTACAGTTGTCTCATACGAAGAAATGGTTCTGAAAAATCTCCCGAATATTTTTTCGTACCTTCCTGAAATATGGAGATGCGAAAAAGAGATGAGCCAGACGCAAAGAATGTAAAAGGGCAAATGACGCTCAAGTGCAGTAGGTAGGTGTAGCCATGATTAGCAGCACATTAAAGAAAGGTTTAAATCTATTTAAATCGAACCCGATAACTGAGCAAATCGATTTTTCGAGTAAAAAAACAATTCCAATTCGCCACTTGGCAATCGGATTTGAAGGCAAACAAGTTGATCTATCATTTTATATGAACAATCAATTCGCAACGATTTTTTTCGCAACACTTTCAGTGTTTCTGACCTATGGCGAAGATTTGGTGATTGAAACCGCTCGCCATCATCGTGATCAACTGAAAGATCCGATTTTAAAACAACGCGTCACTTCATTGATTGGCCAGGAAGCAATTCACTCAAAACTACATAATGAGTTTAATGATGCAATTGTTGAGCTTGATTATCCAGTCAGACTTTATCGTTTCTTGGGTGAAAAATTCTTTGATTACATTTTCTTAAAATTTCCTCAACCGCTTAAGCTCTCATTGATGGCTGGGATCGAGCATTTTACTGCGGTATTGGCGGAATACATGATGGCGCATGAACAGAACTTCTATTTCTCTGATGATGCCAAAACACGTGCGCTATGGATGTGGCATATGCTGGAAGAGTCTGAGCATAAAGATGTTGCCTATGATGTCTATCAAACTCTCAATGGTAATTATGCCTTACGGATTTCGGGTTTCTTGCTTGCCTATTTCACCATTCTGGGATTGATTCCATTTTCGGCAACCATGGTGCCAATCTTACGTAAACCACAAGAAATGCTGACTTCGAAATTCTGGAAAGATGCACGTCGTGGTGTCAAGCTGATCTTTAGTCCGAAGGATGGTGTATTTGGTAGTACCCAAGGTCGTATTTTTGATTATTTACGTACCGATTTCCATCCGAATGATCATGATGCATCTGCATATTTTGAATATTACGAAAAGAAACTTCTATCAGAAGGTGGCGCCTTATATCCATTCTTTGTGAAGGAATTTACGCCAAAGGTACAAGCCGCATAAGGCTGAATGATGTATGCACAGTATATCTGTTATTGCCCGCTGAGTTGGCAAAAAAGCTCAGCGTGTGATGAGCAGTTTGGTTCTTGTTGCCGTTATTTCGCTCATGCACTATGCAAATAACCATTCTCAACTGACCCGTGTATGGGGTGATGCATCCCGACTTAAAGTTTAAGAATCGAAGTTGTTAAAGTTGCAGAAATAATCTTATAGACAACTTTACGATTTTTGATGGATGCATTGCTGTTTGATTTTATTTTACTCTCCCTATAGGAATTAAGACATGGTCGCTCAAGTTCTTCGCAATGTCTTCTCAGACAAACTCAGTACCAAATATCAAGGGATCGTTCAGAACCTTGCGAGTAAATCACCGATTCCAATACGTCATTTTGATTTTAAGTTCAATCCAAATGAATTGGATGAAAAGTTTTTTTTAAATAAAGAGTTAGCAACCTCCTATTTTCATGCTTTATCCATTTTCCTAACCTTTGGTGAAGATGTGGTCATCGATACTGCACGTCATCATCGTGATTTTATTGAAGACCCGATTTTAAAACAAAGACTGACTTCACTGATTGGACAAGAAGCGATTCATTCAAAAATCCATAATCAATTTAATGATGAAGTACTAAAGGAAAATGGCTATCCCGTTGAGTTGCTACGAGCCATTGCCGATAAAGTATTTGAATATGGTATCTACAAGCTACCGCAATCTTTACAGCTTTCATTAATGGCCGGGATTGAACATTACACTGCCGTACTTGCTGAATTTATGATGCAACATGAATACTACTTGCTGGGTTCGCAAGATGAACGGCAGCGCGCTATGTGGATGTGGCACATGCTGGAAGAATCTGAACATAAAGACATTGCTTATGATGTCTTCCTTGAGTTATCAGGTAATTATTGGCTCAGAATTACAGGCTTCTTGTTAGCAAGTTTAACGATTCTTGGCGGGGTGTCATTGGGAGGATATCTGATGCCATTCGTGCGTAAACCCAGCAATTTGGTTAATCCACGCTATATGAAAGATATTGTGGAAAGCACTGCGTTGTTATTTGGCAGTGAACGTGGGGTATTTGGCAGCAGTTTCATGCATATTCTGGAATATCTACGTCCAAGCTTTCATCCCAACGACCATGATACCACTGCTTATATGGCCTATTACAAAGAGCGGTTATTAAACCCTGAAACAGGCTTATTAACGCCTTATTTCCTTAAAGAGTTTGTACCACCTGTACGTGCAGCTTCTGCATAACAAGATCGCTGGAAAATAAAATGAAATTATTTGGGAAAAAAAACAAACCAAGCCAAAAGGCATTTGCTGTGGTGACTGGTGCGGGAAGCGGTATTGGTCGTAGTTTTGCGCTTGAGTTGGCAAAACGTGGTGGCACAGTGGTCTGTTCAGATATCAATCTCGAGGCAGCCAAAGAAACTGTTGTATTAATTGAAAGCCTAGGAGCAAAAGCCTTTGCTGTGAAATGTGATGTTGGTAATGCCAAGCAAGTGGAAAAACTGGCAGAGCAAGCGGAGCAGTTAATGCAGCATCCAACTACATTGGTCATTAACAATGCTGGTGTGGGGCTAGGTGGCAAGTTTGATGAAACTTCGCTGGAAGACTGGAAATGGGTTTCTGACATTAACTTGTGGGGAGTCATCCATGGGTGCCACTATTTTGTACCGAAGTTTAAGCAACTTGGTCATGGTGCAATTATTAATGTGGCCTCTGCCGCGTCATATACCGCTGCACCTGAAATGACAGCATATAACGTGACCAAAGCGGGGGTACGTGCATTATCGGAAACGCTTTCTGCCGAGCTTCGAAAACATAATATCAAGGTGAATGTACTTTGTCCGACGCTGGTACCGACCAACATCATTAAAAATGGCAAGGTTCCACATAAAGGTATTCTGGATTATGCACTGACCAATTTGGCATTTACCACCAGTGACAAGGTGGCAAAATTGACACTAGACCGTTTGGATAAAGATCAGCTTTATACCATCCCACAAATTGATGCCAAGCTATTCTGGTTAATGAAACGTACTGCTCCGAATTTATATGCCAAATTCTTGGGTAACTCATACCGATTCATGAAGTAACCCAAAGTGAAGACACATTTTTAAGTATTGAAATAAGCGAAAACAGCACAGGCAATTTGCATATTTCAGTTGGATGAATAAAGGATATTTTAAATGACAGCTCAAGCAAAAAAATTAAACTCAGCTGAAGGAAAGGCATTACCACAACATATCTATGACACCTTTATTGTGGGTGCAGGTATTTCAGGGATTGCAACTGCGATTCGCCTTGATCAAGTAGGGTACAACAATTACAAGATTATTGAAAAAGCGACACGTGTGGGGGGAACCTGGCGTGAAAATACTTATCCAGGATGTGGCTGTGATGTGCCATCGGCACTGTATTCATACTCTTTTGCACCAAGTGCAAAATGGAGCCATTTATTTGCTCGTCAACCTGAAATTCTGAGCTATTTAGAAGAAGTCAGTCAAGATTTTGGGGTGAGCTCAAAAATAGAGTTTGGTACTGAGTTGCTCAATGCGGCATGGGACAATCAACGAAATTTATGGGTCATGGACACCAATAAAGGGCAATTCTTGGCCCGGACCACCATTTTTGCTACAGGGCCAATTACCGAGGCTCAAATTCCTAAGCTTGATGGGTTAGAGACCTTTAAAGGAGAAATGTTCCATTCGGCAAAGTGGAATCATGACTACGATCTGACTGGCAAGCGTATTGCAGTAATTGGGACTGGTGCATCCGCGATTCAGTTTGTACCTCAGATTCAGCCTTTAGCTAAAGAATTATATGTCTATCAACGTACCGCGCCGTGGGTGGTGCCTAAGCCAGACACTGACCTTGGTGATGTGAGCAAAGCACTAATTGAAAAATTCCCATTGATTCAAAAAACCTGGCGCAAAACGGTTGCGCAGTCACTGAATGCGATTAACTTTGGTTTACGTAATCCAGCTGTGTTAAAACCTGTGGGTGAATTAGCCAAACTGATTTTACGTTTCCAGATCGAAGATCCTGAATTACGCAAAAACGTAACGCCGAACTTTACCATCGGCTGTAAACGTCTTTTATTCGCTAACAACTATTATCCAGCCTTACAGCAGCCGAATACTAAGCTTATTCCGCATGGACTGGTAAAAGTTGAAGGGAATACGGTAGTTTCTGCCAATGGTGAACGTCACGAAGTGGATGTGATTATTTGGGGAACTGGTTTTGAAGTATCCCATCCACCGATTGGCAAACGTGTGAGCAATGAAAAAGGGCAGATATTGAATGATCTGTGGAAAAGCAGTTCACCGGAAGCCTATTTAGGCACCAGTATTGAAAATGTACCGAATGCTTTCTTGGTATTGGGACCAAATGTGTTGGTCTATGACTCTTTTATTGGTTTGGCAGAAGCACAACTCGACTACATTGTAGATGGTTTACTCAAGATCAGAGACAAAGGCATTGCCAAACTCAACATTAAGCCTGAAGTGATTAAGCAGCATAATGAATTGGTACAAAAACATCTAAAAACCACGGTATTTAATGCAGGTGGCTGTAAGAGTTATTATTTAGATGCCAATGGCCGTAACTTTGCTGCTTGGCCTTGGTCATTGAAGAAGTTAAAGCAACGCTTAAAACAGATAGATTTAAATGATTACCAAGTGACCTATCAAACTGAAAAAACCAACTGATTTTTAGCTTAATCATCAAAAGCAGTAAATTTTGTCTCGTGATGGAATTTGCTGCTTATTTTTTGCAAGATAGAAAGAAATACAGGAAAAAAAAGATGAAAGAAGGACAGTCGAGCCGAACTGCTGAGGCTGCGGCAGCATTACGTGCCAATCATTTTCAAAATGCGAACAACCCAGTGTTTTCAGATCCCTTTGCGCTTGAGTTGACCAGCAGGGGCTGGAAGAAATTACTGACCACGCCACTGACAGTTAAGGTGATGAATTCAGCTGTATTTAACCGTACTTTAGGCTTATTGACAGGACAGGTGGTTGGACGCTCCCGTTATGCTGAAGATCAACTCAAGGCCGCCATAGCACGAGGCGTAACGCAATATGTACTGGTTGGCGCTGGATTGGATTCTTTTGCCTTGCGACAAGCACAGCAGCATCCACAACTCAGGATTTTTGAAGTCGACCATCCTGATACCCAAGCCGTTAAACAAAACAAACTACATCAATTGGGTGAGCTGCCAGAGAATGTGGAATTTGTTGCCATCGATTTTGAAAAGGAGTCGATTGCTGATGCATTGGCACGCAGCACTTTTCAACAGGAGCATACTGCTTTTTTCTCATGGCTGGGAACAACTCATTATCTGGAACCTGAAACGACGTTGAAAACCTTGGCCAGTATTGCAAAGATTGCAGTGAGAGAGAGTGAAGTGGTGTTGGATTATTCGATTGATTATCGCGAGTTGGATGGGATAGAGCGTTTGGGGACTTTGTTTGTCTCTCAATTTACCCGTTTTCTGAAAGAACCTTTAAAAGGGCAATTTAGACCCAAGGCATTGCATCAGGCAGTCACGCAAATGGGTTATATCGTTATTGAGGATTTATCTGGCAATGGTTTGAGTGAGCGTTATTTTCATGCTCGTCCTGATCATATCCGTCATACCATTGCGACACATATGTTACATCTACAGTTGCAGAGTATTTGATGTAATTAAATAAAAAGCCCTTAAATGCATTTGAGCATTTAAGGGCGTATGGATTAACGGCGATTATTATAAACAGCCATGGCTGCAGGAAGATTTTTACGCATATCGCTAATACGCTGACTGTTAGATGGGTGAGTTGACAAGAACGAGCCGCCAGCACCAGCGCCATCTAAACGATTCATCTTTTCCCACAAGCTGATTGCTGCATTTGGGTTATAGCCCGCTTTTGCCATAAGCATCAAACCACCGTAATCGGCACGACTTTCCAAATTACGAGAGTAAGGTAGACCAATACCCACTTGGCTGCCTAAATCGATTGCAGCACTGCCTAGATCACCAATGCTGCTGCCAGCATAAGATTTACCAATACCAATCGCAAGATTGGTTAACGCTTGAGCGCCAATTTTACTTTTGGCATGTTCTTCAAGCGCGTGAGTCATTTCATGTCCCATCACCGCTGCAATTTCATCATTGGTCAAATTGAGCTTGTTGACAATACCTGTATAGAAAACAACTTTACCGCCTGGTGCAACATAAGCATTCACGGTATCAGATTTTAATACAGCCAGTTGCCAATCAAAACGCTGACCAGTCTGGTTCATTTGATCCGCATACGGTTTTAAGCGGTTAAATACAGTATTGATACGCTGATACGTACTTGAGCTGCTATCCAGCTGATTTTTTGCACGTGCTTCCTGAGTCATTTTTGAGAAGCTTTGTGCTGATTGAGCATTTAAAGTTGCGCTATCTGCGCCAGCCATGTCTGCGAAAGAGGCACAGCCAGAAATTGTCATTACGGTTACAGCACAAAGGCTCAAAGCGAATTTCTTCATACTTATTCTCTCCAAATCAGTATCTTATGAATATAGTCGTGATCAGGGTGGATTATAGAAAATGTTAGCGATAGTTAATATTCTGAATAGCTCTATAATCATTGTAATTATGTAATCAGCCAAGCTTATTGTTTGCTCAAAAATAAAAGCCAGTGACAGGCACTGGCTTGGTTAGAATCAATCCGATCTCAGATCAAATTAATCTTCATCATCATATTCATCTTCAGAGAAGGTGTTTTCTTCTAGAGAAGCATCAAAAATAAGGATGGCTTTACCGTCAGTCTGGATCATGCCTTGATCTTCCAGTGTCTTGAGGACACGGCCAACCATTTCACGAGAACAACCGACAATTCGACCAATCTCTTGGCGGGTGATACGAATCTGGCGGCCATTCGGCAAAATCATTGCCTCAGGCTGTGCAGATAAGTCAATTAAACAACGCGCGATACGACCTGACACATCAATGAAGGCCAGATCAGTCACTTTACGTGTGGTGTTTTTAAGACGGCGTACCAGCTGGGCAAATACTGCATAGCTCAAATCTGGGTATTGCTTGCTTAACTCATGGAAATTGTCATAGGAAATTTCTGCAATTTCGCAGACATCTCGTGTACGTACTTCTGCGGTACGTTGAGGGTTCTTTTCAAAAAGCCCCATTTCACCAAAGAAATCACCAGGGTTGAGGTAAGCAACAACGATTTCTCGTTCGTCATCTTCACGTAAGATAATTGACACTGAACCTTTTAATATTAAATACAGTGATTTTGATTCCGTTCCAGCGTCAACAATCGTGGTGCGTTTAGGGTATCTATTAATATGAGCACGTTTTAGCAGAGCTTTTACTGATTCAGGCAGTTGGCCTGGTGATAAAGCATCAGTGCTAAGTTGTGAAAAATTTGAAGTCATGCTTAAAATTTCCGAATTTGGATAAAACCGATCGCACAGACTCTTGATAGAGCCTTTTCTACACAGAAGAGATGAAATTCCTTATCAACTCATTTTATGTTAGTGTACAAGAACAGAGTAAATTTATAACGTTTTTCGGGTAGTTGCAATGCAAACAAGTGTACATTGGTTAGAGAATGTTGCTTTTGAGGCGAAATCAGAAAGTGGCCACACTGTGGTGATGGATGGTTCTGCTGAATATGGAGGTGAAAACCGTGGTCCACGTCCTATGGAGTTGATTTTAATGGGACTTGGTGGGTGTGCTTCGTTTGATATTGTGACGATTTTAAAGAAATCTCGCCAAGATGTGACGGATGTTGTATGTCAGCTTAAAGCAGAAAGAGCAGATGCCATTCCAGCAGTATTTACAAAAATCCATTTGCATTTCGTGGTCACTGGCAAAGCAGTAAAAACCAAGCAAGTTGAAAAGGCCGTTGAACTCTCCGCCGAGAAATATTGCTCAGCCAGTAAAATGCTTTCAGATGGCGGTGTTGAAATCACCCATGATTTTGAAATTATTGAAGCTGCTTAAGTTATAAATTATTAGTTCTACTAAAAAGTGATCTATTTTTATAGATCACTTTTTATAAGCTTTTCTTTTATTTTAGAAATAATTGTGGATCTACGCGAGCATTGTTCAGACTCATTCCCCAATGTAAATGTGGTCCAGTGACACGTCCAGTTTTACCGACGAACCCAAGCGTTTCTCCCTGACGAATCTGCTGCCCCTTTTGTACATTAATTTTACTCAAATGGCAGAACATGCTGACCAAGCCTTGGCCATGATCAATCAGTACCGTATTCCCATTAAAGAAATAGTTGCCTGTTGCTATCACGACGCCATTTGCAGGCGCAATGACGGTTTGTCCAACAGGTGCAGGAATATCTAGACCAGAATGCGGTGCGCGTTCTTCGCCATTGAAAAATCGTTTACGGCCGAACGAATTGCTGAATTTCCCTGCAGTAGGGCGGATAAAATTGGGGAATTGTGTCCATGCGCTCGGTGTAAATGAGCTGTAAATATCATTCTGCTCTTTGGCTTCTCTGGCATATCGATCAAGTTGTTCTTGATTAGGACTGACATAGTCCTGATTTTTGACGTTAAGGCGTTGCTCCGCATATGCATACGGTTTGATCTCTACCTGAATCGGATCGTTATTGGTGGTTAAGGTTAAAGTCCCTAAGGGGGCGGAAAGGGGAATACCAAACACGGCATAGCGCTGAGCCCCTTCTTGGGAAATCAGAACAGGTTTTTGTTGATAAAAGACTTGAGTTGTATTGGTCGTTAATGGAATCACGGCAATACCACCTGCACGCCTTGAGTCTTGTGGCAGCTGTGCAAACGCAGCATGAAGTGGAAGAAGAGAAGCAACGCTGAGTAAAATTGTTTTTAGCGACATGATGAGCATTTTTAGTTGAAGCAAAGCGTTAAGCTAAAACGTTCGCCTTAAAATCACAATAAGGATTTTGTGCAAAACAGAATAGACAGAAAAATTATACAAAAGATACTTGAAATAGATTGTTTATACACCCATATTATTACTGAGTTTTATCTCTTGATATTTTTATAAAATATTGAAAAATATATAATTTTTATTTGAAATTTTAAAAATCGTTCCCATCTTAGTGATAAGTTAAAAATTTGTTGTGAGGAATAACAAGAATGCGATTTGAAAAATTTACAAACCGCTTACAGCAAGCACTCTCAGATGCACAATCATTGGCAATGGGTAAGGATCATACTTCAATTGCAGGAATTCATATCCTGACTACCTTACTTGAAGAACCTGCCAATCTGAGTTTGTTGCAACAAGCGGGCGCTCGTTTACCAGAGTTAAAGCAAAAACTGGAACAAGCCCTGCAAAATGCGCCAACCTTGGCCAATCCTACGGGTGATATCAATCTGAATCCTGAAGCGGTAAAGGCCTTGAATTTAGCTGACCGTTATGCACAAAAGGCAGGAGATGAGTTTTTATCTACCGATTGGGTGTTGTTAAGTTTAGCGGAAACGGGTGAAACCAAAACGATTTTAAACAGCGTTGGTGTAACACCAGAGAATTTACGTAAAGTAATTGAAAATATTCGAGGAAATGACAAAGTCATGAGCAACAATCATGAAGATCAACGTGATTCACTGAATAAATATACCATTGATTTAACTGAACGTGCTTTAGCAGGCAAGCTTGATCCTGTGATTGGTCGTGACGATGAAATTCGCCGTACCATTCAGGTTTTGTCCCGTCGTACCAAAAATAATCCAGTATTGATTGGTGAGCCTGGGGTGGGTAAGACTGCGATTGTGGAAGGCTTGGCACAGCGTATTGTCAATGGTGAAGTACCTGAAGGCCTGAAGAATAAACGTGTATTGTCATTAGACCTCGGTTCATTGCTTGCAGGTGCGAAATATCGTGGTGAATTCGAAGAACGTCTAAAAGCAGTACTCAAAGACCTTGCTAAACATGAAGGCGAGATCATCCTGTTTATTGATGAGTTACATACACTCGTCGGTGCTGGTAAGGGCGATGGTGCAATGGATGCAGGCAATATGTTGAAACCTGCGTTAGCACGTGGTGAATTACGTTGTGTTGGTGCTACCACTTTGGATGAGTATCGTCAGTATATTGAAAAAGATGCTGCGCTTGAGCGCCGTTTCCAGAAAGTATTGGTCGATGAACCGAGTGTTGAAGATACGATTGCAATTTTACGTGGTCTCAAAGAGAAATATGCCACTCACCATGGGGTGCAAATTTTGGACTCGGCTATTATTGCTGCAGCGAAGATGTCACATCGCTATATCACCGATCGTCAGTTACCTGATAAGGCGATTGATCTGATTGATGAAGCAGCATCTCGTATCAAAATGGAGATCGACTCTAAGCCAGAAGCTCTAGATAAACTTGATCGCCGTTTAATTCAGTTGAAAATGCAATTGGAGGCAGTGAAAAAAGATGAAGATGCCGGCAGTAAAGCCGAAGTCAATCATCTTGAGCAGCAAATTGCTGAGAAGCAAAAAGAATACAACGATCTGGAAGAAATCTGGAAAGCTGAAAAAACACTGGTTGAAGGTGACAAGAAGGCGCAGGTTGAACTTGATCAGGCACGTGTTGCTTTAGAGAAGGCAAAACGTGAAGGTGATTTGGCAGAAGCAGCGCGTTTGCAATATGGTGTGATTCCAGAATTGCAGAAGCGTTTGGAACAAGCCGAAGTGGCTGAGGAAAATGAAGAGCCGAAGCTGATTCGTACCAAAGTCACCGAAAATGAAATTGCTGAAGTGGTCAGTGCTGCAACAGGCATTCCTGTGGCGAAAATGCTGCAAGGTGAACGTGAAAAACTGCTGAATATGGAAGAGTTCTTACATAACCGTGTGGTTGGACAAGATGAAGCAGTGGTTGCCGTGTCGAATGCAGTCCGTCGTTCACGTGCAGGTTTATCTGACCCGAACCGTCCAAGCGGCTCATTCTTATTCCTTGGACCAACAGGTGTGGGTAAAACGGAGCTGACCAAAGCATTGGCAAACTTCTTGTTTGACAGTGATGATGCCATGATTCGTATTGATATGTCCGAATTTATGGAAAAACACTCGGTCAGTCGTTTGGTGGGTGCACCTCCAGGTTATGTGGGTTATGAAGAAGGTGGTGTTTTAACTGAAGCAGTCCGCCGTAAGCCTTATAGTGTGGTGTTATTTGATGAGGTGGAAAAGGCGCATCCCGATGTGTTTAACATCTTGCTACAGGTGTTAGATGATGGACGTTTGACCGATTCGCAAGGTCGTGTTATCGACTTTAAAAATACGGTGATTGTGATGACCTCTAACTTGGGTTCACAAGATGTGCGTGAACTGGGTGAAGGGGCAACAGATGATGAAGTTCGTACTGTAGTCATGAATGCTGTTACGCAGCACTTCCGTCCTGAGTTTATTAACCGTATTGATGAACTGGTGATCTTCCATTCACTTAAAAAAGCACAGATTCGTGGTATCGCGGATATTCAGTTAGATCGTTTACGTGCACGTTTGAGTGATCGTGATATGGGCTTAACCGTGGATGATACGGCGTTTGATATATTGATTGATGCTGGTTTCGATCCGGTATATGGTGCGCGTCCACTAAAACGTGCAATTCAACAGCAAGTTGAAAATAACTTGGCTCAGAAAATACTCTCTGGTGAGTTCCAGCCTGGAGATAATATTTTGATCAAAGGTGAAGGTAGTCATCTGGTGTTCGATAAAGTAAAACTGAGCTAAGTTAAATGTGAAGGATTGACAAAAAAGATGGTGATGCAAATCACCATCTTTTTTTATATTGGTGCAATTGGTCAGATTTTTGCAGGAATATTACCAATGACATTGCGACATTATAAAAAACTTGCTAGTTTCTGAACAAATAAGAAAAAAATTCAGGATGAATTACAATGGAAAAGAATAGACATCATTGCAAAAGTGTTGGTGTAATTATGTTGATGATCGTCTTAACTTCAATGCTGCATGCTGCTCAGCCATTGAATGAGGGAACTCTTGCCTTACAAACCGCTATGCTGAACAATGCGCTGCCCAGTATTCTCATTAAAGCACAACAGGATGCCTTGAAACCTGAGGAAGAACGTTGGCGCTCACAACGGAGCCTGAGTGATAAGTACTTAGGCGAAATTCGTGTCAACACCATTTTGGGTGGCGTGTTATCGCCGCATGAAGAACAGAAGAAAGTGATGGCGGTTGATCCGAGAGACAAGAGGATAGCCACCATCAAGCCACATGAGCAACCGTCTGATCGATACATGATTTACGAATTCGATTCAGGCAATGTTCATGTGACTTATAACGATGATGTTAAAGCCGAACTGGTCGTTAGATAGCAGGGTGCTGAATTTTCCAGGCACGGTGGATTTTTTGATTGCGTTTAAAATCTAGACCAATCGTTTCGGAGGTGATTTCTTCAACTTGATACATCGCCTCAATTTCTTCATCCAGCTCAAAACCACGGTAGTTATTTGAGAAGTACAAGGTTCCATCACTGGTTAAACGATTCATTGCACGTTTGAGCAGGGATACATGGTCACGCTGTACATCAAAAGTTCCATAGAATTTTTTCGAATTCGAGAACGTTGGTGGATCAATGAAGATCAGGTCATATTGTTCATGACCTTCTTTTAACCATTCAAAACAATCACTGGCAAAGAACATATGCTGTTCATCGGCATGATCTACAGTTAAGCCGTTTAAGACAAAGTTTTCTTTTGACCAACTTAGGTAAGTATTGGACAAGTCGACACTGGTGGTGCTGGCTGCACCGCCGAGCGCAGCATGTAAGCTTGCGGTAGAGGTATAGCTATATAAATTAAGGAAGTGTTTACCACGCGCTTCTTTGGCAATACGCAAACGAATTTGACGGTGATCGAGGAATAGCCCTGTATCTAGATAGTCGGTCAAGTTCACCAAGATACGCGCTTTGCCTTCTTGCACGATAAAACGTTTAGATGCGGTACTTTGTTTAGTGTATTGATTACTACCTGCTTGACGTGCACGGGTTTTAATGAAGATGGCATCACGGCCTAAACCTGTCACAGCACGAATAGCTGCAAGCGCCAAGTTAAAGCGTTTTTTAGCTTTTTCTGGGTCAATGCTTTTTGGTGGTGCATATTCTTGCACATGTAATTTATCACCATATAAGTCAACTGCGACATTAAAGTCAGGCAAATCCGCATCGTATAAACGTAAGCAGAATACATTTTCTTTTACAGCCCATTTTTTCAAGGCTTGCATATTTTTTTGCAAACGGTTGGTAAAGTCTTCGGCACCTTCAATTTTCTCAAACTGTTGTGGTTGCCAGTTCGCGAGGAAAGGCTGGGTGACGGTTGCAGGTTTGACTGTACCAAAACGGATGTAGATCGGCAGTTTACCATTCATCAACCGTAGTGTTTGTGGATCATTGATAGCAAGTACATCTGCCTGTTCAATTTGTGCTGCAATCACAGCAACAGACTGGTTTGGGAAATTCTTTTGTAATAGTCCAGACAAACCTAAATAGAATGAACGGCTAGACGCTTTATCACCTAAGCGCTCACCATAAGGCGGGTTGGTGACGATAAAGGCTTTTTTGCCTTCGGCGTGGAAGTCATCCCAATCTGCCAGCGTACGTTCTTCAATTTGGATCTGATCCAGTAATTTTTCAAAACCAGCAGCAATGATGTTTTGGCGAGTGGCTTTGACCGCTTCCCAATCCGCATCGTAGGCATAGAATTTCGGTAAAGGTTGTTCTAAAGCCTTTTGATGACGCTCTGCTGCTTCAGCTTTGAGTGAGAGCCATAGATCACGGTCATGTCCATGCCAGCCATTGAAGCCAAAACGACGAACTAAACCAGGTGCACGATCGGTCAAGATCAAGAGTGATTCAATAATAAATGTGCCTGAACCACACATCGGGTCAAGGATAATATCAGGTTGATACTGGGCTAATTGGGCTTTTTGCAGAATCGCTGCAGCCAAGTTTTCTTTGATCGGGGCATCAGTCATAAAATGACGATAACCACGTTTATGCAGTGAATCGCCTGATAAATCTAAACAATAGGTGTGTTCTGTTTTACCAGCTAAAACGTAAAGGGTAATTTCAGGTTGTTTAATATCGATACTTGGGCGTTTACCCACTGCTTCCATAAAGGAATCAACCACGCCATCTTTGACACGTAGGGTGGCGAATTGGGTATTGACCTTAATTTCACGTTCAACATGCAAACGAACGGCAAAGGTACTTTGTGGTGCAAAAATCAGTGACCAATCAAAGCTGATTGCACCCTCATAAAGTTCTTCTGCGACATCACGTGCATCATGCGTATGCTCTAGCTCATGTGTATGAATCGGCAAAAGTACACGAGAGGCAAGACGAGACCACATACAAACGCGATAGGCATTTTCGAGGCTACCTTTAAAAACCAGTCGTCCTGCAAAACGTTGGATATTTTGAATGCCTAAATCTTCAAGCTCTTGTTGTAATAAGGTTTCAAGCCCGTCCGCACAGGTCACCCAATAGTCTGTTAGACGTGGTTTAGCGTTCATTCAAATTTCCAAAACATTTTTAGCAATTGGCTATTTTAACTGATTTTTGTTTGTTCTGTCGGTGCATATTTGTGTGATTGTTAGCTTTATCAGCGATTCATTACATTTTTTGCTCAATTTCTGCTGTCCTAATTTGTTTGCAATGTGAGATATATCATTTTTATTCTGAATTTTATTAGAGAGTTGGTATAGCTTTTGCTTCTATATTCACAGTACATCAGTGACGTAATTTTAATTAAAACTGATGAAATTTAAGAATTTTAATTTGATGGCTGTGAGGATGTTATGAAGGAAAGCATGAAAAACGAAGTATTGGTCAATGCTGAAGCGTTTACGATTGCAACTCAAATGTATGTCCGTTTAAGACGGGTCTGTGGACGTGTAATCGATGTAATGTATCTGGTTAACAATAAAGATTATGCCAAGCATGTGCTGGATATTGCTTTAACAACTCAGGACCCAGAGTTGGAACGTTTTGTACATCGTTTAAGCCCACTGATTGATTTATATCCTGAGCCAAATCCATTGGTTGTGGAGACAAAAACCGCGACCGAGAAACAGCCTGTTGAGGTTTTAGAAACTTATTCAATGGAAGTTACTGATGAAGAAATTTATCAGGCACAGGTACATCATCACTATATTGGTGCATTAAGATAGATTGTAAGTTATTAAAAATATAAAATAAGCAAAGGATGTAGTCAAGGTGCTGACATCCTTATTTGTGTGGTTTAACTAGCAGGTGGCAGCGCAATTTTAAAAACCAAAAAGTAATCTTATCTAGAGCAATTAGAAAATAAGATCATGAAAAAATCTAAAAGATTTTTACTTAAGTGCTGAAAAGTTCAACTGCGAATGAAATCCAAAGTCTGTATAATGCGTTAACTTAACGTGTTAGGAATCTCTTATGCACTTGGCGGCATTGCATACTTTGAGTCAGATCCAGCTCAATCAACAAGGAAATCTCAAGCACTTTTTAACCATTGAAGGTCTTTCCAAAGAAACCTTAACCAAGATTCTAGATACAGCGCAAAGCTTTTTAGATGAAAATAATAATTTGATCAATCGTCCGTTGCTTGAAGGGCTAACGGTGATGAATCTGTTCTTTGAAAACTCTACTCGTACCCGTACTACTTTTGAGGCTGCAGCAAAACGTTTGTCTGCCAATGTCCTGAATATTGATATTGCACGTTCAAGTACCTCTAAAGGCGAAACTTTACGTGATACGCTCTGGAATCTGGAGGCGATGGCAGCAGATATCTTCGTGGTGCGCCATTCATCCTCTGGGGCAGCACATTTTATTGCCAAAGATGTGTGTCCAAAAGTTGCGATTATTAATGCAGGCGATGGGCGCCACGCGCATCCAACCCAAGCGATGCTGGATATGTTAACTATCCGCCGTGAAACCAAAAAACCATTTGAAGCGTTAAGTGTTGCCATCATCGGTGATATTAAGCATTCACGTGTGGCTCGTTCTAATGTCGCAGCATTGCAGACACTGGGTTGTAAAGATATTCGTGTGATTGCGCCGAATACTCTATTACCAGTGGGTTTTAATGAATATGGCGAGCATGTACGTCTGTTTAATAAAATGGATGAAGGTGTCAAAGATTGTGATGTGATTATTGCCTTGCGTATCCAAAATGAGCGTATTGACTCGCCAGCACTCTCTTCACAAGCTGAATTCTACAAAATGTATGGTTTGAACAAAGAGCGTCTGGCACTGGCTAAGCCTGATTGTATTGTGATGCATCCAGGCCCGATGAACCGTGGTGTCGAGATTGATTCGAGTGTTGCCGATGGCGATCAGTCAGTGATTTTGAAACAAGTCACCAATGGTATTGCTGTTCGTATGGCAGTACTGGCACTTGCAATGCAAGGGCAGTTACAAGAACAAGGTTTAATTGAAGCGATTGCACTGTAAGGGATAGATCACATGAGTATTGTAAAAATTGAAAATGTCCGTGTGCTCGATCCAATTCAAAACATAGATCAAGTTAAAACGGTTTATATCGAAAATGGTAAGCTGACTGATACAGTAAGCCAGTTCGATGAAAGTATTGACGGCCAAGGCAAATGGTTAATGCCAACCATGGTTGATCTGTGTGCGCGTTTACGTGAGCCTGGGCAACAACAACATGGAACTTTAAAATCTGAAGGTAAAGCAGCGCGTGCCAATGGTATTTTGCATGTCATCACCCCACCAGATTCGAAGCCAATCGTGCAGGATAATGGCGCTTTGATTCATGGTTTGATTGAAAAAGCATATTTGGATGGCGGCATTTATCTACATATTATTGGTGCACAAACCCAAGGTTTGAATGGTAAACAACCTGCCAATATGGCGGGATTGAAGAAAGGTGGTTGTACTGCGGTTTCAAATGCCAATGCTGCATTTGAAAATGATGATGTGGTGATTCGTACCCTTGAATATGCGGCAGGCTTGGGCTTGACGGTGGTGTTCTATGCTGAAGAACCACAGATTGCCAAAGATGGTTGTGCCCATGAAGGTTTTATTGCGTCTCGTCAAGGTTTACCGATGATACCTGCGATTGCTGAAACGGTCGCGATTGCAAAATACTTGATCATGATAGAAGCAACAGGGGTGAAAGCACACTTTGGACTCTTGTCTTGTGGCGCTTCAGTTGAATTGATTCGTGCAGCAAAAGCCAAAGGTTTACCTGTAACGGCAGATGTTGCCATGCATCAGTTACACTTAACTGAACATCTGACCGATGGTTTTAATTCACTTGCGCATGTGCGTCCACCATTACGTTCTGAGCAAGACAAGGACTTGTTACGTCAGGGTGTTAAAGAGGGGGTAATTGATGCGATCTGTACGCACCATGAGCCGTTAAGCAGCTCTGCAAAAATGGCACCATTTGCTGAAACACAGCCAGGTATTAGCGCTTTTGATACCTATGTCGCTTTGGGGATACAGTTGATTGAGGAAGGTGTTTTTGCGCCACTAGAGTGGGTCGAAAAAGTGACTTCAACGCCGGCTCAAGTTGCAAATATGACTGAGCGCTGGCAACAAGAAGCAGGTTGGGTTCTGGTTGATCCTGAACGAAAGTGGACTGTTTCTAAAGAAACAATCGTTTCTCAAGGCAAAAATACACCACTACTTGGACAGCAGTTGACTGGTAAAGTTGTTCATACATTTGCCTAAAATGCACTAAAACAACGGGATAAGGCGACAAGGTCTTATTCCGCTTTGTTAAATGTGAAGTAGATATTGTATTTAAATTTTACAAAACTGATAAAGATTAAAAAAATAGATTAAAGTAAAAAAATAAATTGAGATATACCTTACATAAAATTATAAAAATGAGAATTACATTATTTAAAACTTAAATAATTGGAGCTTAATAATATGTCTATGAATCCAATGGAGCTACTTAAACAAAAAGTATCGTCTATGATTGTGAATGATCAAACCTGTTTGGTTAATGAGAAAAATGATATTTTATCAAGATTTTACCCAATTTTTTTATCTATTTTTCTAGATAAGCCTGAATTAATTGATCAGCTCAAAGAGAAACTGACGCCTTCTGTTTTTGATTTGCTGGAAGGGAACGAGCGAGTAAAAAATGCATTACTGATAAGGTTGGCAGCAGGCAAAGTTGCAGTGACAGAAGTGGAGATCACATTAAATCGAGCCATTCCTAAAAGTTTGGCAGTACTCTCAAACGAAGTGGGAAATGAGGCAATCAGTATTCTGCATTATCTTCGAGAGCATAAAGAATCAATCTTTGCCTTATTACCTCATTGGTCTGATGAGGTGCTTGCGTTATTGGATGAAGTGGAGCGAAAAGAACCTTTATTAGAAACAATGCATGAACCAGTGGAACTGCCTGCTGAAAAGAAATCTTATCGGTTATTTCCTTTCCTTACTTTGATTTTTGCCAGTTTTTCTTTGCTGTTTCTGTACCATATAACGAAGTGACATATAACTGATCTAAGCGCTAAGTCGACAGGCTCACTAGTAATTCAATATAAATCTGAGCCAGCCACTAACGCTTTGTCTGTGATCGGTTTTGTAAAGTGTGATGTAAGTATTGTATTTAAATTATTTAAAAATGACTAAAAACTAAACAAATGATTAGAATGAAAAAACATCAGCTTGCTTGTACTTCGCATTATTTCTTAAGTGATCTGAATATTATAAATTTAACTGATTGGAGTGAATAACAATGTCAATAAACCCAATGGAATTGTTAAAGCAACAAGTAACATCTGTACTTGTAAGTCGCCAAGATAGTCTGGCTAATGAAAAAAGTAACCTGTTATCCAAATTTTATCCGATTTTTCTTTCAGTCTTGACTGCAAAGCCAGAGCTGATTCAGAAACTAAAGGAATCGATTTCACCATCTTTATTCGATTTGTTTGGTCATAATGATCAAGTCAAAAATGCGCTTTTATCGAATCTAACGGACGGTCAACTGTCTACTACAGAAGCAGAACAAACATTAAACCAAGCGATTCCGAAAAGTCTTGTTGCTTTGACCAATGAGGCTGGCAATGACTCTCAGAGTATCGTCAATTATTTAAAACAGCATGCCGACTCCATTCGTTCACTTTTACCTGCATGGGCATTGGGTTTACTTGCGCCATTAGGACTGGTCTCCAATGCATCTGTCCCCGTTTCAAATTTTGCCAATAATACAACTGAAACAGCAACCAAATCACGCGCTTGGCTGCCGATTGTGGCGCTGATTATTTTAGCGCTATTGGTTGCATGGTTATGGAAATCTTGTCAGCACCAACAAATGGCCGTACCTGTAAATAATCAAGATAAAGCTGCTTCACAGGTGACTGCGGCAGAGGCTGCTCCAGCAAGCTTGAGTTTAAGTACGGATGCAAATGCTAAAGTTGCGCAGTGTCAGGTGGGGGTCGGTGATCAAGGCTTCCTAAGCAATATTCAGGCTAAAGTAAAAGAGATTTTTTCGGGCAGTCAGGATTGTACTGTCGATACGGCAACCTCACATGCGGCGACATTTACAGATCAGGCTGGACTTGCTGGTGTGCTTGGCCTACTGAAAGGTGTTCCAAATGTTTCTTTGGATTGGGTAGGGGATAAAATTACTTTAAAAGGTGGCGATACGAACAAACTGAATGAGTTACTGGGCAAGATCAAAGCTTTGGTGCCAAATACAGAGGTCGTGGTTGATGCGCCTGTCAATGCAGATGATTCTGTCAGCAATAGCTTGAATGCCGCTCATGATGCATTGGCAAGTATTGATGCAAATCAGGTTGATATTAATGCTGTGATTAAGGCTCTTAATCTGCAAATTATTAATTTCTCGACAGGGTCAAATAAGATTCCGAATGAAAATAAAGTGATTTTAGACAAAGCCGCTGCCTTAATGAAAAATATCAAGGATGCTAAATTGACAGTTGCAGGTTATACCGACTCTACCGGAAACGCGGATAGCAATAAGGCATTATCTCAAAAACGTGCACAAGCTGTGGTGGACTATTTAGTTAGCCAAGGCGTTGCTGCAACTCAACTAACAGCCGTGGGACATGGTGCCGATAACCCTGTTGCAGATAATGCGACAGAGGAAGGACGTTTTAAAAATCGCCGTATTGAGTTTTCAATCACCCCATAACTGATATCCTTTAAAAATAAAAGGAGTTATTATTGCAATAACTCCTTTTATTTTAGCTATTTATTTGGTGTTGTAATTTGAATATGCAGTGATTTAAATAAAATTAAAGAAAAGACTCGAAAGTCTAGATTTAAATTGAGTAGAATACGCCCGAAAAAACAAGATTACAGGGTCTTAATATGAATAAGTTTTTTATATTCACAACATTAACAGCAGCAGTTTTATTAGCTGGTTGTGATAAGTTCAAACCCAAAGATAAAGCGGAAAATACTGATGCCGCTGCCGTTGCTGAGTGGAGCTGTACCAATCAGGATAATCTGAATAATATTCAGGCCGCATTAAAGAAAGCCTATTTAAAGCAAATTGAACGTAGTTTGCGTGCAAGTGAATATCAGGCCGATTATGATGTTCTAGATAAAATCAATAAGGGGCTAAAATTCGAAATTAAAAATGTTCGGACTTTAGATGCGACAGAAACCCAATCTGCTTCAAAAACACTGTTGAGCTGTGATAGCCAATTAATTATTTCGTTCCCGAAAGGTCTGCAAAAGCGTGCAGAAAATGCCTATCTTGAATCGCAAAAGTATCAAGGCGATGGCGAGGGCGAAGCACGTACAACGACTTATACTTTAGGTGATTACTTCTCTGACAGTGAATATCCATTGACTCTGGAGGATGATCAGTTACGTGGTGATTTTACTTATAATCTAACCAAAACTGATAAAGATGGCTTAGTTGTCGATATTCCAGATCAAAATGCCGTGATTGATGGTGTGGTGTTTATGGCAACCAAGGCTGTACAGTATGTTGCCTACCTAAAAGAAAATCGCCTGATAGAACAAGATAGTGAAAAGGCTCAACAAGAATATAATGCGCAATCTTCGGCGCAAATGGACTTGGCGCAAAAAGCGATGGATATCCGTAAGAAAGAACTGGATGCGGAAAAATCAAAACAGGTTGAGCGTTTAAATCAGACTTGGGATAAGTTCACGCCTGAACAGAAGACACAATTGCAGCAAGATCAATCAGACTGGTTTGAAAAGCGTGATGTGGATTGTAAGGTGCTGTCACAGAAAAGTGTCTATGATATTCCTGAGAAAGACCGTGAAACGTATCAGAAGCAGTCAGGTTACTGGAATGAGGCAATGCGTCAACAAGACCAAGCCATGCAATATACCAAATGCTTTACGCAGCGTACCATTGAGCGCATTGTTTATCTCAATAATGTCAATTAATTGAACAACAAGCAAAAGGACGAATTGATTCGTCCTTTTTTTATTGGCATGCTTGAGTCATCACGAAGGTAAATAGAAATTATGCGAATTACATTGATTGGTGCAGGGCGTGTGGCAACCCATTTAGCCAGAGTATTGCAGTTACAGCATCAGATCGTTCAAATCTTTAGTCGGGATTTACAGCGCGCGCAAGTGCTTGCCAATCAAGTCAATGCTCAAGCAATTAACGATGTCAGACAGCTGAACTCACAAACAGATTTGGTGATGATTGCTGTGAGTGATCAGGCCATTTCCAGTGTGATGGATTCTATTGCAGCATATTTGCCTGATAATCTGATTGTGCATACTTCGGGCAGTACGGCTTTATCAATACTTTCACAAACGCATGTGCGATCAGGCGTTTTTTATCCCTTACAGACTTTTAGTCTGGAAAGAGCGGTGAATTGGTCGGATACCCCGTTATTTGTTGAGGCAGTGCAGCAGCAAGATTTAACCTTATTAACCGATTTAGCAAACAGTTTAAGCCAATTTGTCTATCAATATAGCTCGAAACAACGACTCACTTTGCATTTGGCAGCGGTGTTTGCTTGCAATTTTAGTAATTATTGTTATGACATGGCCAAGCAAGTAGTGGATGCCGAGCAGGTGGATTTTAGCCTGTTATATCCCTTGATTCTGGAGACCGCAAACAAAGCCACAGCCAATGATCCCAAGCATATGCAGACAGGACCGGCCATGCGAGGGGATCAAAATATATTAAGTATGCATGGCCAGTTATTAACAGAATCGAATCGATCTGATCTACGGAATATATATCAATTAATGAGTGAATCCATTTTAAAACGGCATCATTAAAGAGATTTAACAATAAATATACAAAATAGACAAATCAGTCTGTTTTGTATACCATACCTAAAATTTGATTTATTTATTTTATAAAAAATGTTGGCTAATATATTTCAAGCGTTAGAGCGTCTAGGCCTTACTGCACAGAGACGTGCGATCCATATTCAGTTTTCCAATCACAATTTAAATACTCAAGTCTTTCTGCAACGTATTGATGGGCAGCATCAACTGAATGCGGGTTTTAAAGCAGAATTAATTTGCTTATCGACCAACGCTACTATTCCGCTGAAACAATTTATTGGTAGCCAAGCCGCAATTGATACGGTGACTGATCAAGGTCAGCTGACTCGTGTCACAGGCATTATCACCCAAGCCCTGCAAGGGCAATCTGATGGTAGCCTCACGGTATATAAGCTGACTTTAGAAGATCCAACCGCACTGTGGAAACAACGCCGTAACAGTCGCGTGTTTATGAACAAGAGCGTGCCTGATGTGGTGCAAATTGTCTTCAAGGAGTGGCAGCAAAAGAGTCCCTTATTTGCTTCCAGTTTGACTTTGGATTTAAGCGGACTCAGTCAAGACTACGATATCCGCCCCTTTATTATGCAGTCTTTGGAAAGCGACTACGACTTCCTGACTCGTTTGCTACGGAGCGAATCGATTTGCTGGTTAATTGATGAAGCCGAGCGAACCGTTGCGCTCAGTAGTGCTGCCATTCAACCACAAAAGCTACGTTTGATTGATGACAATAGCCAATACCAAGCGCTCGATCGTCGACAGATTCGTTACCACCGCAGCAGTGCCACTGAACAATACGACAGCATGACCAGTTTGGTGGGGCAACGCAGCTTACAACCGAGTAGCGTGCATGTACAGCGTTGGCAAGCCGATGCATTAGAACAAGAAGATGGTGCAGGCAGCGTACAAAGCACGCATAAACACAGTGCTCAATACGACAATGCCAGTTTAGGTCTGGAACAGGCATGGCACTTTTCACCGGCTTGGATGCAAGACCTGAATGGTGAAGATGGTGCAACTGCATCGGGCAATGCACAAATTGAAAAGCTGAATCAGAACTTGGGTCAATACTACGACCTGCAATCCAAACAATTTACTGCCGATACCACCGTGCGCGATACCCATGTGGGTTACTGGTTTGAATTGGCTGAGCATCCTGAAATTGATCAACACGATGGCAGCGACAAAGAATTTCTGATTACAGGCAAAAACTTCTATAACCAAAATAATTTACCCAAAGATCTACATCAACAGATCAATCAATTATTAGCACAGAGTAATTGGCAGCCAACCCAAACCAACAATCAAGAACGCCAAGCCAATCAACTGACCTTACAACGCCGCAGCATTAAAACCGTACCCGAATTTAATCCCTTGCAACACCGTCCAACTGCTTCACCGCAACGCGCCAAAGTGGTTGGGCCAAGTGGTGAAGAAATCCATGTGGATGAATGGGGACGGATTAAAGTCCGCTTCCTGTTTACCCGCAACGACGATCATAGCCATGATGGCGGTGCGGGTGCCAATGACAACGATACCGATTCAGCTTGGGTTGATGTACTCACGCCTTGGGCTGGTGAAGGCTATGGTGCACGTTTCTTACCGCGTATAGATGAAATCGTAGTGATTGATTTCTTTGATGGCAATATTGACCGTCCATTTGTGGTGGGAAGAATTCATGAAGGTCATCGTAGCCCGACCAAGTTTGACAACGCAGGCAAGCTGCCAGACACCAAGAAACTGGCAGGGATCAAATCTAAAGAGTACCAAGGTGAAGGCTTTAACCAACTGCGCTTTGATGACACCACAGGTCAGATCAGTGCCCAGTTGCAAAGTAGCCATGCGGCCAGTCAACTGAACCTTGGGAAACTCAGCCACCCTAAAGACAAAGCCGAAAGTGAAGACCGCGGTGAAGGTTTTGAACTGCGCACCGACCAGTGGGGTGCAGTCCGTGCAGGCGAGGGTTTGCTGCTTTCCACACATAAACAGGATCAAGCCCAAGGTGAGCATCTGGATGCCCAAGTTGCTAAACAGCAGCTAGAGGGCAATCAAAACAATGCCATGGCCTTAAGTGAAGTAGCCAAGAACCAACAGACTGATGAGATTGAATCACTGGAACAATTGAAAGCTTTTGCTGAAGAAATTGAGTCTGATATAGCCAAGTTTAATCAAGCGATGTTGTTGCTTAGTTCGCCAGCAGGTATTGGGCTGAGCACCAATGAAGATATTCATTTATCTGCAGATGGGCAGATCAATCAGTTTGCTGGTGACAGTATTAATCTAAGCACACAAAAAAATTTAGTAGCACATGTCAGTGGTAAAGCCAGTCTTTTTGCTGCACAAGGTGGTATCAAACAAGTTGCGGCCAAAGGCAAATTTGAGATGCTGGCTCAGGCCGAAGGGATGGACTTTCTTGCCAAGCAAGGGATTCAGATTATTTCGACCGAAGATCGGATTGAGATTATCAGTCCAAAAGAGATCGTTTTTAAAGGGGATACATCTGAACTCAAGCTGAATGGTTCGGGGATTTTTCCAACCACAGGCGGCAAGTTTGAGGTGAAAGCAGGGCAGCATTTGTTTATGGGTGGGGCGTCCGTAAATGTACCTGCAATTGATTTACCAGATTGTTCTGCGAAGCAGACACAGGCAGCTCAAAATGGTTCTGCAAAGGTAGACTTATCATGAGTTTATCGGTTTTTATAGCTGTTCAAAATGATCCTGAACAGAATCATCGTGCTCAGTTAGAACAGCAGTGTTTAAAACTTTTAACTCAATATGGACATCTTATCTTTTTATTGGATAGCACCTTAAATCCTTCAATTTTTGATGATGTGGTCAATGCCTTAGCGAAAAAGAACATTGCTTATATTCCCTTAGCAATCAAAAAGGATATGGAAACATCTAATCTTTTTTTGATACGTATTGATGATCAAAGGGTATTTGAGCAAGTAAAAGATGATGTGTTGCTAAACTTATTGCGCAATAAAGATATGACCAATGACTGTTACTTTGTACATGGCTTTGGTGCATCAAAAACAGAATCTCTTGAGGAGTTAAGAGATCAGATAAGAAATAAGTTGGTTGTGTTTGATCAGGGACGGAAAATTTTATTCCGTTGGTATGATCCACGAGTATTGATCTACTTAAATGATATTTTAGAAGAAAAAAATTTATTGAGTTTATTGGATAGCTTTGCAGCATGGCATTTTTTACATCCTACTGGCTTCTATAGCATCGAATCTCAGGAAGAACGCGCTCAAATTAAAACATTAGCTCTCCGTTCTCTGGATCAATCTCAATCGGTCGCATTAGATCTGGTTGAAATAGCAAATAGTGTATTCCAACAGCTGAATGATTTTAAAGACGTCGATGTTTCAAAATTACGCCCCGTAGAGATTCATAAAACGTTACTACAGGCATACAAAGTTTATGGACTAGAAAATAATTTAGATCTCGTCACTTATGGTTTGTATGGGCAAATTATTCATAAGGATTTTATGACTCATCCTTTGGTCACGGATATTCTTTATGAACATTGTGTGCAGGGCGAGCTCTCATTTTCAGAGGCTATGGACTATCTGAAATCTGATGCTTATTTAGTTATTCAAAAAGATTTAAATGTATAAGGTGTGATATGACAACAAATCAACAAGCAAATCTTAAAGCACCCAATGCGTCCAACTCAAAATTCAATGAGATAATTCAACAGCAAAAACAAAAGCAAGCTCAAATTCCTAAGCTCGGACAAACTCAGCCTGTTGGTGATATGCGTATACCTACAGTTGCTAAAGACGTAAATAAAAAAATAGAACAAAGTGAAATTGCCAAGTCTGCTAAGCAGTCTACTGCTGCAAATGTACAGAACAATAGTGCAGGGCAAGCACAAAAGGAATGTTCTAACTTTTGTCGTAAAATGGGTTTTAATATTTTACCTTTACGTTATACGGTGGTCAGTGGCAATGCACCTGCTTTGCCTGCAACTTTAGGAAAAAATGTAAAAGAGATCCAGTTAAACCATTTTAAATATGCCGTTGAAATGATTGATACTGGATATATATACCGTTTAGTAAAACGGGCATCTGGAGCTTTGGAGTGGGCAGGTTATTTAGTTACCCCGAAAGGACATTTATCGTATTTCCCTGTAGGTAAAGAAGCCCCAAAAAGCGTGCCTGAATTTGCTTGTAAAGGTGCTGGACACAACTTTAATTCTTCTGTCATTGCGGTAGAAAGCAATCCTAAAGATGAAGCCAAAATTGCGTATATCATTCATACGCATGTGCCTATGAGTAAGGCAAAGCTGAGTGAATATGAAAAAAATGCAGAGAAGTTCGTAACAGAAGGGAAATGGCAGAAAGTTTTAATCAGTGCTGGAAGTACACAAGAGCATTGTATTGCAGCTGGCCAGTTTAAAACTACGGTTTATAATATAAAGAGTTTTGGTGAAAACCGTATTAATGCAACGCTGAATAAATTTAAAAATGAACCAAACTCACTTGCTTGCATGGCATTGTATGATCCAGTTGGTATTACGAGAAAGTTAAATTCATTGCGTAATTCTGAATTTAAAAATGTGATGGAGTATCTGGCAAAGAAAGACGGTTTGTTCTCTAATGAACATAAATTACATAGCTCTCAATGTATTGATAGTATAAAGGTTTGTTTAGAAAATAAATTGTTAAATGAACGTAACCAATTTAATACTCAGATCACAAAAGACTTAGCTTTATATACCTTAATGGATGAGTTGCCAAAGAATTTAACGGATGCAGATGATATTACTTATGAATTAGAAAAAATATACAAGAGAAAGTCAAAAGAAGAGCAAGAACGATTATTACGTCAGGTTCAACAGAGACAACAACCGTCTAAAGGTATCTTTAATCAAGACATGGGAACTTTAAGTAAAGATCAAGGTCAGAAAATCTGGAATGAGAAATATAAAATAAATCTAGATGTGGATGCAAAATCAAAATTTGACACGACTGTAAATGAGTTAATCGAGAAAGGGCTGGCGGGGGCGCGAGCCGTTGCAAATGATCATATTAAATGGTTGTTATCTAAAGCTGTGATCAATGCGCTGCATGCATATGATGATCAAGTGCAAGTTCCTTATGGAAATATTTTCTATGTTCATGCCATGGATATGATCAATGGCATGAGTGGAGTTCCAAGTGGGCAAGCATTACTTGAAACTTGGTTAGGGGTAGAAAAAATTGCGAAAGAAAACATTTATATGCGCGCAATTTGTTATAACCAAGAAAGTTTAAAAAATAAATATAATACAGCTGCACCAAGCATTATCGATATATCTTGGGATGACGGACAAAATGCGACCAAAACTGTAATTGCTGCATTTGTTGCTGCGGATAAAGCTTGGCAAGAATGGGCAGCAGATAAAACCAATAATGGTTATATGTTACATGGGCAAAAGTTTAGCCTATTAAAAACGTTCTACTGGATGTCTGAACTGACTCAAAGTGCAGTGAAATGGAGTATGAAATATACGCCAGACTCAGAATTTGCAAAAAAACTTGGACGCTTAACGTTTTATACCTTTGCTCATAGTGGGGCATTGGTTGAGCATGTTGCAAAGAACTCGCTGTATTATCTTATTCCAGTTCAGACTTTAACGGGTCGGATTAAACTGACACCTGAAATGGTACAGAACAACTGGAAAAAGTATTCTTCAGCCGCGACCAACCCAAGTAAAGCTGCAAAACAAATTGATCGGATTATTGCAAATAGCTCACCAAGTGCAGGTTTGCGTGTATCTGGTGTGGTTGCAATATTTGAGTTAATTAACTTTGGAACACAGGTTTCTAAATTTAATAATGATCCATCGGTAGATAATGCACTGTCGTATATGTCGGGTATGATGGCGACAACTGCTGCTATTTTGGAAGTGGGTAGCAGTTCGATGGAGAAGTTTTCTTTTGCAGAGCGTGCCGCTTATATTGCTAAGTGTGGTGCATCTTTTGCGATTGCAGGAGCAATCGTTTCATTTATTATTGATGTGAAAGGTAGTGTAAAAGCAAAAAATGAAGGAAATCCATATGCTATAGTTCTAAGTGGTTTAAAGGTATTCAATTCATTATTTACTTTTGGTGTGGGTTTCAATGCACTTTTAAACCTACCGTTAATGAGAAATAGTTCGCTTTATTATTCTATTGACCGTTATATGCTAGGGCGAGCATTTTTAAGTATAAGTGCTATAAGAGTTGGTGCTATTTTGAGTGTTGCAGGTATTGCTTTAGTGGTGCTCGAAATTTATTTAAAAAATTATGTTTTGGACAATGCAATGCAAGACTGGTGTCAGAAGTGTGCTTTTCGATTAAAAACAAGTGCTGAAAGTCCGTTTAAAGATATTAAAGAAGAAGAAAAAGAGTTTAACAGTGCGGTGGTGAGTGTCTAAATGAAAGATTTAAAGTTAAATTTAAAACTGGTAGAAGGCCCGATCCATTCTTTAGAAAAAGCCAAGTCCAAAATACCCGTAAATCAAAATGTAGGTGGAATTGCCGCTGGAACTGCTTTTGCAGGTGTACTGGCTGAAAGTAGTTCGTTACTTACCAGTGCCCCTATTTTGGTGTTGGCAGGTAAAGCTAAAGATGGCATCACGTTTACAGGGGAAATAGAAGGACATTCTTTACTAGGTCAATTTACGACGGCTCGTTTTAAAGAAAATGATGAACTGATCGCTGTAATTAATGACAAGCCTGTAGATGGACGACATCAAGTTTATGCAATTATTGATCCTAAATCTGGCTTATTGTATATGATCTATGAAATGGGTCGTTCAATAAAAATGGGTTATAAAGCCATTATCAAGCAGATATTCTATTTTTCTTTAATTTCATGGGTTTTTATTTCTTTTATATTTTTACTTTTCTTTATATTTGATTTTTCTTACAGTTTAGAAACTTTCTTTAAGTTAATTTCTTTCATTTTAATTATGTTAGTTATATCAATTGTTTTTTCTACTTTTGTTAATTATTTTGCGTTTCGTAAATCCTATGAAAATTTTGGAACATTATCAGAGCAAATATTTGAAAAAATTGGTTTTGAATGTCCAGAGGAACAGGATTTTTATAATGAATTTTTAACGGATGAAGGTGTTCAGATTAGTGTAATGAAATATCGTAATAAGTTAAAAGGTCAAGACCCTTATCCAGAAGATTATTTTGATAAGCAAAAAGTTAGTGAATGATGACCGGTCTACAATTAAATCTAAAACTGGTAGATGGCCCAATCCATTCTCTAGAAAAAGCCAAGTCTAAAATTCCTATAAATCAGAATGTGGGTGGAATTGCAGCAGGCACTGCTTTTGCTGGTGTGCTGGCTGAAAGTAGTTCATTACTTACCAGTGCTCCTATTTTGGTGATGGCAGGTAAAGCTAAAGATGGCATCACGTTTATTGGGGAAATAGAAGGACATTCTTTACTGGGGCAATTTACAACGGCTCGTTTTAAAGAAAATGATCAACTGATTGCTGTAATTAATGATAAGCCTGTAGATGGGCGTTATCAGGTCTATGCCATTCTTGATCCTAAATCAGGCTTATTGTATATGATCTATGAAATGGGTCGTTCAGTAAAAAAAGGCTATAAAGCGATTATTATGCAAACCTATTATTTTACGCTTATTTGCTGGGGAGGAATGACAATAGTACTTTTACTTTTTTATATCTTTGATTTTAACTATTCATGGGATTTATTTTTAAAATTGATGCTTTGGGATTTTTTGGGTTGTTTCTTGTGATTGCAGTTATGGGATTTGTTAATTACTTTGGCTATAGAAAATCCTATGAGAATTTTGGAACATTGTCAGAGCAGATATTTGAAAAACTAGATTTTGATGATCCTAAAGAGCAGGATTTTTACAATGATTATTTAATTAATGATGGAATCAACATTAGTGTTATGGGTTATAGAAAAAATTTAAAGGCCAAGATCCTTATCCAGAAGATTATTTTGATAAGAAAAAAGTTAATGAATGATGACTGGCCTACAATTAAACCTAAAACTGGTAGAAGGCCCAATCCATTCTTTAGAAAAAGCCAAATCCAAAATACCCGTAAATCAAAATGTGGGAGGAATCGCAACTGGCACCGCTTTTGCCGGTGTACTGGCTGAAAGTAGTTCATTACTTACCAGTGCTCCTATTTTGGTGATGGCAGGTAAAGCTAAAGATGGCATCACGTTTACAGGGGAAATAGAAGGACATTATTTATTGGGGCAATTTACGACCGCTCGTTTTAAAGAAAATGATGAGCTGATCGCTGTAATTAATGATAAGCCTGTAGATGGACGTTATCAGGTCTATGCCATTATTGATCCTAAATCTGGTTTGCTTTATATGATGTATGAGATGGGACGATCATTAAAAATCTATATGTAAGTACTATAAAGTCAGTTCTTTTTCTTTTCTTTTCTGTACTTTTTCTCTTTTAAATTTCTTAGATGGTGGTGGTGGAGATTATATTAAATATGGCGGAATAATATTTTTAAGCTGCTTTATTTTTTCTACTGTATTTATGCTAGGTTATATTACAATTGGAAATTCTGTAATCTCATTATCAAAAATATCAGAAAGAATTTTTAATAAATTAGGCTTTGAAAACCCTAAAAGTCAGGATTTTTCCAAAAAAGTTTACTTGATATGGATGGTATACATGTTAGTGTCATGGAATACAGAAAAAATTTAAAAGGAAAAGATCCTTACCCAGAGGATTATTTTGATAAGAAATGAAAAAGATAGAAGGTCGCATTCAAAGATTAGAGATTTATGATGACTCTTTAAGTGCATTTGGAAAGTCTGGTGATACTCAAATTGCAGCGTCAGCAATTCTAAGCGGTGTAGCAGAAAGTGTTTCATTGTCTGCACAAACTGTATTTCTCGCTTCACGTAGTCGTTTGCATGTTAAGTCCGTTGTTTTGGAAATAGGCGGTAATGTTTATGTGGGTCAATTTCATCGTGCTCTATTCGAACAGGAAGAGTATGTTATTTGCATTGTAAGACGGCTAGAAAACAACTTATACGAGCTTTATTCAGTATTGAGCCCTAAAACAGGCTTGCTTCATATGCAGGTTGGCATGGGAGCATCTATCAAAAAACATAATATATCAGCAAGAAAAGGCGGGTTATGGATGTATTTTATTTCTGTGATAGGCCTTCTTTTAATTCTTTTATTTGGGAGGGATTTTTCTTTTGATGATTTTTTGAGTTGGTTGATAGTCTCTATTTTATTTTATTTTATTTTTATTATTAAAAATGCTTCAAATTCATTAAAACATTTTTCAGAAAAGTCAGAACAGATTTTTGCTTTGTATGGATTTAAAGACCCTCAAGAGGTTTTCTTATTGCCAGGTCGCTATCTAAGTGAAAAAGATCACTTGTTACTTGAGTCTGTATATGAATACCGTAAGGTCATTGAACAAGATCCATACCCAGAAAGCTATATAGAGCAAAAAGAACGGAATGTATGATTTACTAAAAATCGAAGGTCGCATTCAAAGATTAGAGATTTATGATGACTCTTTAAGTGCATTTGGAAAGTCTGGTGATGCCCAAATTGCATCTTCAGCGATTTTGAGTGGTGTAGCAGAAAGTGTTTCATTGTCTGCACAGACGGTATTTCTCGCTTCGCATAGTCGTTTACATGTCAAATCAGTTGTTATGGAAATAGGTGGTAAAGTTTGTGTAGGTCAATTTCATCGTGCGCTAATAGTTGAAAATGAATATATTATTTGTGTGGCTAGGCAATTAGAAAAAAACCTCTATGAGCTTTATTCTATATTGAGTCCTAAAACAGGCTTACTTCATATGCAGGTAGGGATGGGAACTTCAATAAAAAGTCATGAAAGATCATCTATGAAAGGAGCTAATATTTTATATGCTCTTACTGTAGTGATGATGATAGGATTATTTATATATAGATGATTATTCTAAAGATAACTTTATAATTTTTGGTGGAGTTATTATTTTATTTTGTAGTTATTTTTATCATGAAAGGGACTGTTAAATCACTTAAGCATTTTTCAGAAAAGTCAGAGGAAATATTTAAGATCTATGGCTTTGATCATCCAGAAGAAATTTTTTTATTGTCTGGACGTCACTATAGTGATGATTATAAAATTCTTTTAGAGTCTGTATATGAATATAGAAAAGTTATTCAAAAGACCCATACCCAGAAAGTTATATAGATCAAAAAGAACGTAATGCATAACTAGCTAGAAATTAAAAGGTTATATAAGGTAAATCATTTGAAACTAAACTTAAAGCTTGTTCAAGGTCCAATCCACTCTCTAGAAAAAGCCAAGTCTAAAATTCCTGTAAATCAGAATGTGGGTGGGATTGCAGCAGGCACCGCTTTTGCAGGTGTACTTGCTGGAAGTAGTTCATTGCTTACAAGCTCGCCTATTTTATTAATGGCTGGAAAAGCAAAAGATGGAATAACTTTTATTGGTGAAATAGAAGAGTGTCCTTTACTAGGACAATTTACCACTGTACGTTTTGACGAAAATGATGAATTGATTGCTGTAATTAATGAAAAGCCTGTAAAGGGACGACATCAAGTTTATGCAGTTGTCGATCCTAAATCAGGTTTGCTTTATATGATCTATGAAATGGGTCGTTCAAAAAAAATGGGTTATAAAGCGATTATGATGCAGACCTATTATTTGGGTATTGCATCGTTTGGCTTGCTCCTAATTGTACTGATATTCAGTTTTATTTCTTCTTCTGATTATTCTGTTGAGGGAATATTATTTTTCTTTCAGACGGTGCTTATTGCATTTTTATTTCAGTTTCATTTTCTGCATTCATAAATTATTTTAGTTTTCGGAAATCTTATGAAATTTTTGGTGAATTATCCGAACAAATATTTGAAAAATTAAATTTTGATGATCCTAAAGAGCAAGATTTTTATAATGAGTTTTTAACAGATGACGGTGTTCAGATTAGTGTAATGAAATATCGTAATAAGTTAAAAGGTCAAGACCCTTATCCAGAAGATTATTTTGATAAGAAAGCATAGAACTTAAACATTTGGAAATAAAAACCACTAAACAATTAGTGGCTTCCTTCGAAAAATAAATCAGCTTATTTAATTTTCTTAAAGATAAAGTCATTAATCTTATGACCCGATTCCAGACCACGACGCTCGAATTTAGTCACTGGACGCCATTCTGGGCGAGGGTAGCTATTGCCTTTACCTGCCAAGTTTTCCATATCAGGACGATTGTCTAGGATATCAAGCATCCACTCCGCATACGGTTCCCAATCTGTCGCTGCGTGGAAGGTACCACCCAGCTCAAGCTTCTGTTCAACCAGTTGCATACGCTCATGAATCACAAAACGGCGTTTAAAGTGACGCTTCTTCTGCCATGGATCAGGGAAGTAAAGCTGTACACAGTTAATGCTGTTATCTGGCATTTCACGTAAGACCTGAATGGCATCGGCATCTAGTACAAATAGGTTCTTCAAGCCAGCCATACCCGCTTCATAGACGCACTGTGCAATACCAGGCATATGTACTTCGATTCCGACAAAGTTACGTTCAGGATTGGCTTTTGCCATTAATACCAAAGAGCGACCCATACCAAAACCGATTTCAACGGTTAATGGGCGTTCAGGATGTTCAAAGTGTTGACGTAAATCACCAACAGGGTATTCCAAAATTAAATCACGATAATCTTCTAAAGCAGTACGTTGTGAAGTATTGAGCGGAGCTGAACGACGCATAAACGTCACAATTTCACGGTGCTCAGGCAAATTGTCGAGTTCCGTAATTTGCGTTTCTAACTGATCGTTTGACATGATTCTGGAGATATAAATATAGAAATGCCGTATTTTAAGTGTTCAGGTGGTCAAGTCAAACTTTAAGTGATTTTATTTAGCCAGTCATTTCTGAAATTGATTAAAATTTGTCAAAAAATCTTCATGTAGCTGTCACAGAAATTGCATAGCCTAATTACAATTTTAACACTAAGTAAAAAATGATGAACAATTTTAAATACCATTCGATCGCCATTTGTTTAGGGCTGTTAGGTGCATCTTCAATCTTTTCCGCTGCAAATGCACAATTGATGTTTAGCCAATATGTCGATGGCAGCAGCAATAAAAAAGGACTGGAAATTTATAACCCCGATGCGACAGCAGTAAACTTGGCCGATTATGAAATCCAGCAGTTCAATAATGGCGGTACAGTTAAAACCGTAGCTTTCCCACTACAGGGAACTTTGGCCAGTAAACAAAAATTCTTGATTGGTCGTTCTGAATTACAGACGCAATTGGGAGGTAAGGTGAATCAGGTGGCGGGTCTGTCCTTTAATGGTGACGATGCCATTGTCTTGCTCTATCGTGGTACGCCTGTAGATCGTTTTGGTCGCATTGGTGAACGTCCAACAAATGGTTGGGGCACCACAGTGCTAAGTATGGGCAATAGCTTTAAGCGCATTCAAACTGACAATCCTGTCGTCAGTGTTGATCCAACTAGCCCATTTGATTTAGATCAATCTTGGCAGGCATGGACAGATCGGAATGACTTTTCGAATTTAACGGGCTCAACCACCACACCACCGATTACAGATGCAGTCAGTTGTAATAGCAGTGACACGCCGATTGCCAGCCTAGCGCAATCGACACAGAATCAAAACTATACCATTCGTGGTGTGATCACGGCAGACTATCGCTATAGTAATGGTTTCTCTGGTTTTTATGTACAAACCCCTGACAGTAAAGCCACCGCAAATGTCAGTAATGCCATCTTTGTCTATATTCCTGCCAGCAGTGCAGTAAAAGGCGGGCAGGTTGGCGATGAAGTAATTCTGCGTGGTCGTTTAACCAGTTATCAGAACCAACTGCAAATTGATCAGTTACAGCAAGATGTTCAAAGCTGTAACCAGAATATGGCATCGCTGATTCAACCACTGGATTTGAATTTACCTTTTAGCAGTTTAACCGATGCATCTGGGAACTCTCCAAAACGTTATCAGGGCATGCTGGTAAAATTACCGCAAACGCTGACGGTGAGCGAAAACTATAACTTTGGCCGTTATGGTGAATTGTCACTGAGTTTAGGTCGCTTATTTATTCCAACCAATCTTTATCCAGCATTGTCCAATGAAGCGAAAGCATTGGCACAGCAAAATCTGCTTTCCAAGATTATTTTTGATGATGGCTATAGCAATCAAAACCGTGCACCGTGGTTGCCACAGAACTTTAGCGCCCTTAATACCTTGCGCTCTGGCTACCAGTTAAAGAATGCACAAGGGATTTTGGAATATCGTTTTAATGCTTGGCGTGTACAACCGATTGCAGGGGCAAACTTGCCAGAAATCGTGACCACCACCAATCCACGCACAACGATTGCAGCGAAACAGAGTAAGCATATTCGTGCTGCAGCATTTAACGTGCTGAACTATGACAACGGTAAAAATGGCTTCCCAACAGAACGTGGTGCCAACAGTCAGGCTGAATTTGATAAACAGCATGCCAAAATCGTGAATGCGTTAAAATCGATTGATGCGGACGTTTATGGCCTAATGGAAATTGCCAACAATGGTTATGGGAGTGATAGTGCGGTTGCCAATCTGACTAAAGCCTTAGGACCAGACTGGAAATATGTGATTCCAGAAGGCCTGAATCAGCTGGGTACTGATGTGATTGCGGTTGCGATTATTTATAACAGCAAGCGGGTTCAGCCTGTCAATAAGGCCGCAGTATTGGACTTGGGAGATAAAAACCGTTCGACGCTTGCCCAATCATTTAAACCAGTACAAGGTGGTCAGATCTTCACGGTCATTCCAAACCATCTTAAATCTAAAGGCTGTAAGGGCGTAGATGCCAACTCTCTCGATGCCGATCAAAGAGATGGTCAAGGCTGTTGGAACCCAACCCGTGTTAAAGCGGTTGAACAACTCACCCAGTGGATTGCCAAGAATCCGACTCAAGTGAAAAATCCGAATATCTTGCTCTTGGGTGATATGAACAGTTATGCCAAAGAAGATCCGATTCTGACCTTTGAGAAAGCCAACTATAAAGTCTTGTTGAATGACAGCAAAGTAGGTGAAGGCAGCAAGGCCTATAGCTATGTCTTTGGTGTATCGAGTGATGCCGATGGTTATGGTGGGGCAGGAAACCTTGATCATGCCATTGCCGATGCCAATCTGTATAAGCGTGTGATTAAAACATTTGCTTGGCATATCAATGCTGATGAGCCAACGGTATTGGACTATAACGAGGAATATAAAACCGATGAGCAAAAAGCACTGTTCTTTGCTGCTGATGCTTATCGTTCTTCAGATCACGATCCTGTAATTGTGGATCTGGACATGAAAAGCTCGGATTCGCAACTAGAACCAAACAATCCGAAGAATATTATCGTTGAATTTTTAAACTCATTATTTGAATGGTTAGGCAAGATTTTTGGTCGGGCGTAACACGATTTCCGTGACCTTGTTTAATTTGTTTTTTCATAAATTAATCAATCGTCACGGAATATAACTTGCAAGGCAGAAAAAAATTCATTAATAGTAGTGGTGTGGATGTTCTTAGCATGAAAGCTATTATAAATTTTAGTTATTTCTGTTCTTGAGTTTCGTTGGAACGTTCTAGAGCATAAGTCGTTAGATAACAAGGATCAATTATGAAGTTGTATTATTCACCTGGTGCATGCTCATTGGCAGCCCATATTATTTTAAATGAAATTAACGTAGATTTTGATTTAGAACGAGTTGATCTAAAAACACATAAAACCTCTAAAGGTGCAGATTATTACGAGATTAATCCAAAGGGCTATGTGCCTGCTTTGGAAATTAATCCAGGTTTGATTTTAACTGAGAATGTAGCAATTTTACCTTTCTTGGCTCAGCATGATCCAAAACAGGATTTGATTCCGCCTTCAGGTATGGGGCGTGCCAAGGTGCTAGAGTGGTTGGGATATCTCAACTCAGAATTACATGATGCTTATTCAGTCTTCTTTGGTGGTCGATTAACCGACGATGAAAAGACCAAAGCCTATGCCGAAGTTGATCGTTTACTCAGTTATATCGATAACTACTTAGCTGAATCTGAATATGATTATCTGGTCGATGATAATTTTGGCCCAGCAGATGCTTATTTATTTGTGTTAACCAACTGGTCTAATCATATCGAACATGACTTGACGCCTTATATCAACATTATTGCGTTGCGTAATAAAGTGGCTGAACGTCAGTCTGTGCAAATCGCAATGCGTGATGAAGGCTTATTGAGCTAATTGATGCATTCCAATAAAAAAGCCTCTGTTTACAGAGGCTTTTTTATTTCAGCAATAATCGAAATTATTGTTGAGCTTTTTGTTTTACATCAGCAGCCGTTGATTCAACCGCGCCAGCAACTTTAGCAGTTGCATCACGTGCAGCAGCCTCAGTTTTTGCAGCAGCTTCAGCAGTTGCATTTGCAGTGTGATCAGCAGCAGCATCAATTTGGTTGCTTGCTGTATCTACAGCAGTCGCAACATCACTTGAAGCGGCATCAGCAGCATTGTGAAGATCAGCACCAGCTTGGTTAGCAGCATGCTCTAAATGTTCGCCAGTTGTTGCACCTGTTTCAGGCGCTTTTTCTTTATTACAGCCTACAAGGGCAACAGTCGCAGCGAGACCTAAAGCAACGAGTAATTTATTCATTGTCATATTTCCTTTTCTTTGTGGCATCCAATAGGAATGGATAGCGAAAATATAAACATAAACCACAGGAATAATAAAGTAGAAAAATTGTTGATAACTTGTAAAAACACGCACTTACATCAGATCGTGTAAGTGCGTGCATAGCTATTAGGTGAGCTTAAACACCAGAACGGATCATATAGTCAAAGGCAGATAATGATGCTTTCGCGCCTTCACCGGTCGCAATGATAATCTGCTTGTACGGCACTGTAGTACAGTCACCTGCGGCAAATACACCTTTGACATTGGTTTCGTTGCGCTCATTAATCACGATCTCGCCACGATTACTCAGCTCTACTGCACTGTTCTTCAAGAAATCGGTGTTTGGCAATAAACCAATTTGTACAAAGATCCCTGCAAGTTCAACAGTATGCTCAACATCAGTGGCACGGTCTTTATACTTCAGCGCCGTGACTTGTGAACCATCACCTACCACTTCAGTACTCAAGGCATTCATGATCACGGTGGTATTTGGCAAGCTGTTTAATTTGTCCTGCAATACTTGGTCAGCACGAAGTTTGGTATCAAACTCAACCAAAGTCACATGCTCAACAATGCCTGCAAGGTCAATGGCTGCTTCTACACCAGAGTTACCGCCACCAATCACCGCAACACGTTTACCTTTGAATAATGGGCCATCACAGTGTGGGCAGTACGCAACACCGCGCGTCCGATACTCTGCTTCACCTGGGACATTCATCTCTCTCCAACGTGCACCCGTTGAAAGAATGATGGTTTTCGATTCAAGTTTGGCACCATTTTCCAGTTCCACTTCAACCAGACCATTGGCCGTTTGATCTGCCCCCGTGATCTTGCTGACACGTTGCAGGTTCATGATGTCTACACCGTACTCACGCACATGGGCTTCCATATCTTGGGCAAACTGTGGACCTACCGTTTTTGAACCGTAGTGAAGTTCTCAATGTCCATGGTATCCATGACCTGACCACCAAAGCGTTCAGCCACGATACCGGTTTTAATGCCTTTACGTGCTGCATAGATTGCCGCTGTACCACCCGCAGGACCACCACCAATCACCAACACATCAAATGCATCTTTGGCATTGATTGCGGCTGCATCTTTCTCAGCTGAATTGCTATCCAGTTTGGCTACGATTTCTTCCAGTGTCATACGGCCTTGGCCAATATGCTGATTGTCTTGGAATACCATGGGTACAGCCAAGATTTTGCGTTCTTCAACTTCGTCTTGGAAGAAGGCACCATCAATCATGGTCGCCGTGGTATTTGGATTATTGATAGCAATCAAGTTTAAAGCTTGCACTACATCTGGACAGTTGTGACAGCTTAACGATACGAATACATCGAAGTTTGCAGTTAAATTTAAACCTTTGATCTGAGTCAGTACTTCATCAGAGACCTTAGGGGCATAACCCGACACTTGTAACAATGCCAAGATCAAAGAAGTAAACTCATGTCCCATCGGTAAGCCAGCAAAGAACACACGAGGTTGTTCGCCTGCTTTGGCCACACCGAAACTAGGACGGCGAGCGTTTGAACCGTCAAAACGCGCCGTAACTTGGTCAGAAAGCTCAGCAATTTCAGTCACGAGTTCTTTGATTTTGTCTGCTTTATCTGAGTCATCTAAAGCAGCAACCAACTCGATTGGACTTTCTAAACGTTCTAAGTAAGCTTTTAATTGAGTTTTAATATTTTGATCTAACATCTATTTCTCCAAACGCTAAGACTTTCAAATCAGCTAAATTCATTCAATGAGGCTATAGTACGCAAAAGTACTAAATAGGTAAAACAGTATGTTTTTATGAGTTTAATCGGTTTTTTGAATTTTGGTATATCAGTTGAATTTTTGAAATGTACCTTTCGATAAAAAAAACAGTACAATCAAACTTGTTATACAACTGCAATCATTGCGTGGCATAAAAGGGTAAGCAATATGGCATTACAGCGCGGCATCTATCAACACTATAAAGGACAACTTTATCAGGTCTTCAATGTGGCTCGTCATAGTGAAACCGAAGAAGAGCTGGTTGTTTACCAATGCCTATATGGGGATTACTCCATGTGGGTACGTCCATTAGCGATGTTTCGTGAAACGGTTCAACTGGCTGATGGACAAATCCAGCCCCGTTTTAAATTGATTCAAGCGACTTAAGCGTAATTTGCTGACTTGGTATTGGGAGGGGCAGAGATGACCAGTAGTGTATTCTTACAACGTATTTCTGATTTATATGATCAGTTCAAGCAACATGATGCTCAACAGTCTGATCGTCTGAGTCGCTATCGGAATATTGAAGCTGAGTCGGCAAAATTATTGGCAATGTTGGTTCGTTGCCAGCAATCAAAACGTATTCTGGAAATCGGTACTTCTACTGGTTATTCAACCTTATGGTTGGCTGAGGCTGCCCAAGCGGTAGATGGCAACGTTCAAACTGTAGAAATTGATCCTTTACGTAGTGCTCAAGCGAAAAAATATGCAGAAGAATTTGAGTTAGAACAGCAAATTGATTTCTGGGTGGGAGACGCAGCGGATTTTCTGGCCCAAGCCAGTGAACCGTTTGATTTTATTTTACTGGATGCAGAGCGTATTCATTACGTGAGTTACTGGGCCGATTTAAAGCGTTTATTACAAAACGCTGGCAGTACCTTGATTATTGATAACGTAATTTCTCATGCTGCCGAAGTAAAAACCTTTCTGGAATTGATCAAGCATGATGAACATTACATGAGTACAACTTTGCCGATTGGCGCGGGCTTATGTATGGTGATCTTGAAGTGAATTGATTTTATCTTGGTGGTTTAAGCGATAAGCTTGTGGACTACAACCCATCACTTTATTAAAGGCACGGGTAAAATTGGCAGGGTTGGAATAACCCAGTTCATAAGCAATCGCTGTAATGGTAAAGCTAGAATTCTCTAACAAATCAATGGCACGTTCAGTGCTGATCTGCTGTTTTAATACCTGAAACTCAACACCTTGCTGCTGCAAATAACGCTGTAAGGTTTTGGTAGAAATGTTCAAGACCTTGGCGCATTCAGTTAAGGTCGGGACTTGATTGGCTTGCTTGAGCATCATGCTGACCCATTCCACAATTTCACCTTGGTGATAGATTTTCTGAATTTGTTCCTGACAACGTTGTTCAACCACTTTTAAACTATGCGCATCTGCCAATGGTAAGGGCAGTGCCAATTGTTGTGCGTCAATGACAACCCGTATGCCTGACATCCAGGTGTAGTTAAAGTGGAAATTGGCTTTGACTAAATGTAGATAACGTTCCTGATAAACTGGTTCTGGGATACTTAAATAGACTTGATAGCGTTGTAATTGCTGACCAGCCAACTCTAATAAGCTGTAGTAAAAGGCTACCGCAATCGCTTCAATATGAAAGGCCAGACACTGCTTGTTCATGTGTAAAATCGGTTCAAATAATAGTTCAACCTTGTTTGATTCTGCTGGGAAATGAATGCTCAACTTAAAGCTCGGCATAATCAGTCTAAAGTATTGTGCAATCAGTCTAAGTGCATGCTCTAGATGAGGACTGGTCATCAGGGCATAACCAACCAAACTATGTGAACTCAGTTTTAGATTTTTCCCCAGTTCAAAGGCGAGGTCTTGGGTATTGGGTAGGCTTAAACCAATCGCAATGAATTGTTCAATTTGTTGAACTGACAGCAGTTCTGTTTTCGCAAGTTCATCTTTTAAACGGATGAGCAAATCATTATCGTATTGATGTGTACTGATCAGTATTTCAATCAGCCGCAAATAATAACGCGATGGAATTACGGGAATTTGCTGCTTTTGCACAAGAATTGTTCATTAAAGTCTTAAAATGATAATAGCAAGTCTTAAAATGATAATATAGAGGGGCGATAAAAGCACACACTCAATTCAGGCAAAACATTTTGTGTTTGATTGAGGAAATTCTAATGAATATGCATACTCAAATTGATGTAGAGCAGGCAACAACAAACTTTAAAGATAAAAAACGTCATTTATGGTTATTGGGGTTGGCTGTCCCTACAATTGCAATGAGCGGTCTGGCGGGTTATCAATTTGGCCCGAAGAAAACCAAAAAATTCTTCGCTTCTTTTGGTCCATTATTTATTCATGGCGTTATTCCTGCACTGGATAAACTAATTGGTGAAGACACGGAAAATCCGCCATTAGATGCAATCGCAGACTTGGAAGCAGATCCTTATTATTCACGTATTGTGAAGCTTTTCATACCATTACAATATGCGACCAATATTTATGGCGCTTATTTAGCCAGTCGTAAAAATACACCCGTCGCGGATCAAGTTTTACTTGGAACTTTGGTGGGCATGGTCAATGGGATTGCGATTAATACCGCGCATGAACTTAGCCATAAAACTGGGCGGCTTGAACATTACCTTTCCCATTTAGCCTTGGCACCATCGGGGTATAACCACTTTCGCATCGAACATCCATATGGGCATCATCGTCGTGTTGCAACACCAGAAGATCCTGCATCGTCACAATTTGGCGAAACTTTCTGGAAATTCTTACCGCGTACTGTCATTGGCAGCTTTAAATCCGCGATTGAAATTGAAAAGAATCGTTTAGCACGTAAGAAGTTGCCTTTCTTCTGTAAGGAAAATGAGTTGATACATGGCTGGGCGATGTCTGCCGTGTATCATGCGGCTATGTTTAGCAAGTTTGGCATGCGTTCGGTACCGTTCCAAGTCACGCAAGCTGCCTATGCGGTGACTTTATTTGAATCAGTGAATTACATTGAACATTATGGTTTAAAGCGCGAGAAAAAGGCCAATGGTCAATATGAGCGTACTTTACCTGAGCATAGTTGGAACAATAATAATGTGGTGACCAATTTGTTCTTGTATCAATTACAACGCCATTCGGATCATCATGCCAATCCAACCCGAAGCTTCCAGACCTTGCGTCATTTTGAAGATGCACCTCAATTACCAGCAGGGTATGGCGCAATGATTTTACCTGCGTTTATTCCATCGTGGTGGTCAAAAATTATGGATGATCGAGTGGTGCAGCACTACAAAGGTGATTTAGACAGAATTAATGTTTATCCTGAGGCCAGACAGAAAATGTTAGAGAAATATGCTGAACAACATAGTGCCACTTAAAGCTCGACCAGATCCAATGCAAATCAGCCCAATTGGGCTGATTTTTTATATTTTAAGCTGAGATACAGAGCCGTTTAAAATGTAGATCAAATTCAAGATATTTGTGCACAAAGGCTGTTTTATCGTTGGTACGAAGCAAATTATTGTAGATAAACTCTGGAACAGGATGATAAAGCTCGCCTGAGCCATTGCTATAGAAAATTTTTAAATAGCGTGAAGAAACATCGTATTTCCAAGAGGTTACAACAACCGGTTTTTCCATATATTCGTCCCCATATTGATTTGATCTTTTAGTACATAATGAATAACTCTGGTGTTTCCTCATTTGACAGTACTCCAACTGGGACGGTCTGACAATTCATATGTGCAGCTTGCTATAAACTTATAAGTATAAGAATTGTAAAAAATTAGCTATAAAATTATAGGATTACTAATCTACGATTTTGAAAAAAACAGGCAAAAAGAAACCACCCTAAAAAGGGTGGTTTCAGACGACTAGGTCTAATCTAGATAATTAGATTTTACCAACTAAGTCGATAGATGGAGCAAGTGTAGCTTCGCCTTCTTTCCATTTAGCTGGACATACTTCACCTGGGTGAGCGTGAACGTATTGAGCAGCTTTAACTTTACGAAGAAGTTCAGATGCATCACGACCGATACCACCCGCGTTGATTTCAACGATTTGGATTTTGCCTTCTGGATCGATTACGAAAGTACCACGGTCAGCAAGACCAGCAGCTTCGATTAATACCTCGAAGTTTTTAGAAAGCGTCCAAGTTGGATCGCCGATCAATGGATATTGGATTTTACCAATAACTTCTGAAGTGTCGTGCCAAGCTTTGTGCGTGAAGTGAGTATCAGTAGATACGCCATAGATTTCAACGCCTAATTTTTGGAATTCAGCATAGTTGTCAGCAAGGTCGCCTAACTCAGTTGGACATACGAAAGTGAAGTCAGCTGGGTAGAAGAATACAACAGACCATTTGCCTTTAAGATCAGCTTCAGATACTTCAACAAATTGACCGTTGTGGTACGCAGTTGCTTTAAATGGTTTAACTTCAGTATTAATTAAGCTCATCATTGTCTCCATGATTGAGGTTTTATTGAGAGGCTAACGCCTTACTTGTTTACGAGGTCAAGAATAAATAATTTTTAGTTATTGGGGAAATAGTATTTTTACATGACTAAAATCGGAAAATTGAATAACTCAATCAAAAACGACTTTCACCCAAGGATATCTGCCTTATTTGACTGCATACAGATGAAGCAAACATGACAAACTATCCAAAACTAATGTGCATAACAACATGAAGTCTACGCTGTTAAAATTCAAGGGTAAAATTGAAAAAATCTAAAAATATATAAAAACCAAGATATACGATTAAATTTTCTACGGCTATCTGTTTCATTTTTGAAAATATCTGGTCGTGATCCTTGAGCGTTAGGATAGATTTGCAAAAGAAAAAATACGAATACGATAAGGAGAAGAGAAATTAGTTTGATGAGATTATTGATTTGTTACTATAAAAATACAGGAATTAATTGGCAGGAGTGAAGGAATGGAATCATATAGTGGTCTAGTAAGTCTTACACAAGCAAAAACTTATCTCCCAAAAGAGGGGGCAATATTTATTCCAAATCATTAGGCGGTTGATTTATTCTCATGTTCGATAATTGTATTGGATGCAAAACAAAGTCAGCAAGAAATCAGAGAAGGCGCTATTTTCATACCAAAAGTATTAAAAGGAAAAGATTATCAACACTGGTTACAGGTCTCTACTTTTCTTAATCTTGTCGTTGATTTTGATCCAAACGAAGTAAGTGAATCAAAATTAAGGTCTATTTTTATTGTTTCAGCCTCGGATGAATAATTATTTAACTTGATTCAAGATCTGAATTTTTAGTGCTAAGTCTCTGCGGTGGCTAAGGTCTAGAAAAGCTTTCTTTGCATAGCAAGGTTTTAAGGCGTAAAATAGGCGATTCTTTTTATTTTCAGGAAAGCTGTTCAGTGCAGAGTCATTTAAATGTAGATCAATGGGTTATGGCACGTGACCGTCACCGTTTAAATCGACTGCGCAAGGATAAGAAAACAGAAAAAGCAGACATCGAAAAACTATTTGAACAGTCCAATCATAAAGTTAAACAGCGTTTAGCCCGTATACCGCAAATCAAGCTCAATCAAGACTTGCCTGTTACTCAATATGCAGATCGCCTGATTGCTGCGATTCAAAAGCATCAAGTCATTATTGTGGCAGGGGAAACTGGCTCTGGTAAAACCACGCAACTACCGCAAATTGCGATGCTGGCGGGTCGTGGTCTTACAGGCATGATCGGTCATACGCAACCTCGTCGTCTGGCTGCACGCAGTGTCTCGCAACGTATTGCGGAAGAAGTGGGCGAGAAACTTGGCGAATCAATTGGCTTTAAGATTCGTTTTAATGAGCAAGGTTCGCAAGACTCCATCGTCCGTTTGATGACAGATGGTATTCTGCTGGCTGAATTGACCAATGACCGTTTTTTATCAAAATACGACACGATTATTATTGATGAGGCGCACGAACGTTCACTCAATATTGACTTTATCATGGGCTATCTCAAGCAGTTATTGCCAAAGCGTCCTGATTTAAAAGTCATCGTGACTTCGGCGACTTTAGATGTAAACCGTTTTAGTCAATACTTTCATAATGCCCCAATCTTTGAAGTGGAAGGGCGAAGCTTCCCTGTTGAAGTACGTTATCGTCCCATCTCCGAGTTGAGTATTGTCGGTAGTGATGATGATGAGTTCGATGACTTTGAAGAAAATCTACCACGTGCTGTGGTACAAGCAGTCGAAGAATGTTTTGCCGATGCAGAAAGTCGTGGTCATCCTGAACATGCCGATATTCTGATTTTTGCCAGTACCGAGCAAGAAATTCGGGAATTACAGGAAACCTTGCAAAAGTATGGTCCTCGACATACTGAGGTACTGCCTTTATATGCACGTTTGGCGCTGGCTGAACAGCAAAAGATTTTTAGTCCAAGTGGTAAAGGACGGCGCATTATTATTGCCACCAACGTGGCGGAAACGGCGTTGACGGTGCCGAATATTCGTTATGTGATTGATAGTGGTTTTGCCCGTATTTCCCGCTATAACTACCGTTCACGGGTACAGCGCTTACCGATTGAAGCGATTTCACAGGCAGCAGCCAATCAGCGTAAAGGCCGTTGTGGTCGTATTGCTGCGGGTGTCTGTATTCGTTTGTACAGCGAAGAAGACTTTTTAAGCCGTCCTGAGTTTACCGAACCTGAGATTAAACGAACCAACTTGGCTTCCGTGATTTTGCAGATGCAAAGTTTAGGTCTGGGCAGTCTGGAAGATTTTGATTTCATTGAACCACCTGATTTTCGTCTGGTGAATGATGGTCGCAAACTCTTGATTGAATTGGGGGCATTAACAGATAAAAAAGCCCCTCTTTCCCAAAGAGGTGAGGAACAAACGATGTTCCGCAAGGGAGATTCATCTAGAGATAATCCCCCTCAATCCCCCTTTACCAAAGGGGGAAGTCCAGATAGCTTAACCAAAGTCGGTCAAATGATGGCGCGTATGCCGATTGACCCACGACTGGCACGAATGTTGATTGGCGGTGCGCACTTTGGCGTACTTAAAGAGACGCTGATTATTGTCAGTGCCTTGGCCATTCAAGATCCGCGTGAACGTCCTGCCGATAAACAAATGCAGGCAGATCAAAAGCATGCTTTATTTAAAGAAGCTGACTCTGATTTTCTATTCTATTTAAAACTTTGGAATACCATTCAAACCAGTCCAGATACACAAACCGAAAACAAGCGCCGTCAGTTTGCACGGCAGCATTTCTTGAGTTGGCTGCGCTTACGTGAATGGAAACAAACCCATCAGCAGTTGGTTGAACTGGCTGAAGGTTTAAAACTCAGTTTTAATGAAAAATCAGCCAACTATGAAAACTTACACCGTGCGCTGTTAACTGGCTTGCTTTCATTTATCGCCAACAAAACCGATGAACGTAATACTTTTATGGCGGTACGCCAGCAGAAGGCCAAAGTTTTTCCTGCCAGTACCTTACATAAGACCAATACTGCTTGGGTCATGGCCTTTGAGATGGTGGAAACCTCTCAGGTGTATTTACGTACCTTGGCCAAAATTGATCCAGAATGGATTTTATTGGCAGCACGCGATCTATTGAAATATCATTACTTTGAGCCACATTGGTCGAAAAAAGCAGGCATCGTCAATGCCTATGCGCAGATTTCGCTGTTTGGTTTAATCATTGAACCGAAACGCATGGTGAATTTTGAGAAAGTAGATCAGCCTGCGGCACATGAAATCTTCCTACGAGATGCTCTGACTACAGGTAATTTAGGTGTTACACCGCCGTTTTTAAAGCACAACCTGTTGAAACTCGAAGAAGTTGAACGGGTAGAAGATAAGTTGCGTCGTCGCGATTTGGTGGTCGATGAGGAAACCATTTACCAGTTCTATGCCGAGAAAGTGCCAGAGGAAATTGCCAGTCGTCGTAGCTTTGAAGATTGGCGCGCAACGGTAGAAACAGAAAATCCACGTTATCTTTTTGTAGAAGACGATGCTTTGTGGATGAATGATCGTCCGACCACGCAACAATTTCCAGATTATCTGCATAATGGTCAGTTACGTTTGGCTGCAAGCTATCGTTTTGATCCAAGTCATGATGAAGATGGGGCAACGGTTAAAATTCCTGTACAGGCTTTACCGCAAGTGGATGAAAAGCAATGGTCTTGGGGAATTCCAGGTTGGCGACAAGATTTAATTGAAGCTTTACTGAAGGCACTTCCTAAAGATAAACGTCGTAATCTGGTTCCGATTCCAGATACGGCAAAAAAGTTGATGCAAGGCATTGATGCGGTACATTTACGTGAGCATCTATTTAATTATTTAGCTTTTGCGTTACGTGGCGAGCAGATCACGGAAAAAGATTTTTCTTTCGAGCGGATTGATCAATATCTGGTGCCTTTTATCAAGGTGTTAGATGAAAAAGGTAAACTCATTGCTCAAGGCCGTGACTTAGACGAATTAAAAGCACGTTGTCGTGTTGAAACTCATCGTCCAGTGAAACAGCAAGCCGGTGAGTTCCAGACCTTCCCTGAGAATTTTGTATTTGAAGCCTCTCAAAAAGTGACGGGCGTGATCGTCAAGCAATATCAGGCGTTGGTTCCAAGTAAGCGATTTGCTGAGCTTGATGCCAAAGATGAATCGGGCGTGGTGATTCAAACCTTCAATGATCAAGATGAAGCGATCAAGCAACATCGTGAAGGGGTGATTCGTCTGGTGCATATGCAATTGGGAGATTTAATCCGTCAATTGAAAAAGCAGATTTCCAAGCCGTTGGCATTGGCTTATTCGCCGTTGGGGGATCGTGCCAAACTGGAACAAATGCTGGTCTATGCAACCTTACAGGTTTCGATTCAGGAGCTACCTAAAAATTCAGATGAGTTTCAGCAACTACTGACTGAAACCAAAAAGCAGTTTTTAGCAAATGGTCAACAGACATTAAGTGATTTAACTGAAATATTTACCCAATGGCAGCAGATTCGCCGTGAATTATTGGTCTTGGATCAGACGATCTTTGGCCGAAGTGTAGATGATATTGAAGATCAGCTTGATTTAATGTCTTTGGCAAACTTTGTGTATAGCCGTCCACCTGAGATTTGGCAGGAATACCCGCGCTATTTAAAAGCACTGCTATTGCGTTTAGATCGTTTGCCCAATAATCTACAACGAGACCTTGCTGCAATTGATGATGTCGATCCATGGATGGACAAAGTGTTTAAATTTAAAAATGATCTTAGAATCAAAGAATTGTATTTGATGTTGGAAGAACTCAGAATTTCCTTGTTTTCTCAGCCGATGAAAACAAAGCTGCCTATTTCACCAACTAGATTACAAAAACTATGGGATCGATTAGCAATCGGTTAAACTGAGAAATATGAAAGTTAGAAGCATTCTTTACAGGAGTTTTACATGGGCATCCGTATAACTGGTACAGGTTTATTCCACCCAACCGAATCTATTTCCAATGAAGAGTTGGTTGAAAGTTTAAATGCTTATGTAGAACAGTATAACCAAGACCACGCAGCTCAAATCGAAGCAGGCGAGATTGAGGCTTTACGCGGCTCAAGCCCTGAGTTTATTGAAAAAGCCTCTGGGATTAAACGCCGTTACGTGGTCGAAAAATCTGGTATTTTAGATCCGAATCGTTTGCGCCCGCGTTTACAAGAGCGCAGTAATGATGAGCTTTCACTCCAAGCGGAGTGGGGTGTGATCGCAGCGAAACAAGCGATGGAAAATGCTGGTGTCACTGCAGAAGACATTGATGTAGTCATCTTGGCATGTTCAAATATGCAGCGTGCCTATCCGGCAGTGGCGATTGAAATCCAGTCAGCCTTGGGTATTCAAGGCTATGCCTATGATATGAATGTGGCTTGTTCTGCGGCAACATTTGGTTTGAAACAAGCCTATGATGCAGTGAAATGTGGTGCTCGTCGTGTGTTGCTGCTAAATGTTGAGATTACTTCAGGCCATTTGGATTATCGTACCCGTGATGCACACTTTATCTTTGGTGATGTTGCAACTGCATCGATCATTGAGGAAACGGAAAGCAAATCTGGCTTTGAAATTTTAGATATTCATTTGTTTACCCAGTTCTCAAATAATATTCGTAATAACTTCGGTTTCTTAAACCGCAGTGAAGATGCGGTGGTGGATGACAAACTGTTCCGTCAAGATGGCCGTAAAGTCTTTAAAGAAGTTTGTCCGCTGGTTGCGAAAATCATTACGGCACAATTAGAGAAACTTGAATTAACCCCTGAACAAATCAAGCGTTTCTGGTTACACCAAGCCAATGCCAACATGAATGAACTGATTTTAAAATTAGTGGTAGGTAAAGACGCTGATCTTGATCGTGCACCGATCATCTTGGATGAGTTTGCTAATACTTCATCTGCGGGCGTCATCATTGCGATGCATCGTACTGGTGAGCAGGTAGATAATGGCGAATTCGCTGTGATTTCTTCATTCGGTGCTGGCTATTCTGTTGGTTCGATTGTGGTACAAAAGCATATTGCTTAAGTTTTTACTTTAATAATAAAAAACACCACAATCGTGGTGTTTTTTATTGCCAACTAAACGTTAAGCTTCAATGGTTTGAACTGCAATTTTCTTGGCAGGATCAACTTTTCGACGTACTGCCGGTACAGGTTCACCATGGTATTGGCGATCAGCAAAGTAGCTTGAGCGAACCATTGGCGCAGACCAGATATTTCTAAAACCGAGTTTGCGACCATGTTCTGCATAACGCTCGAATTCTTCTGGTGTAACAAAGCGATCGATGGGTGCATGTTGCTTAGAGGGTTGTAGATATTGACCAATGGTGATGTAGTCAACATCATGTGCTCTAAGATCATCAAGCAGGGCGATCACTTCTTCTTCAGTTTCACCGATACCGACCATCAAGCCACATTTGGTTGGGACATCAGGGCAGTATTCTTTAAACATTTTTAACAGTGTTAAAGAGTGCTGATAATCAGAACCTGGACGCATCGCTTTATATAAACGCGGCACAGTTTCAATGTTGTGGTTGAATACGTCTGGTGGGCATTCTGTCATGATGCGTAAAGCAATATCCATACGACCACGGAAGTCGGGAACCAGAATTTCCAATAAGGTTTTAGGGCTCAATTCACGTGCTTCTTTGATACAATCAACGAAGTGTTGAGCACCGCCATCCAAAAGATCATCACGGTCAACCGAGGTAATCACCGCATATTTAAGGCCGAGATTGGAAATGGTCTCTGCCATATGACGAGGTTCATCTGGATCTAAAGCATTTGGACGACCATGTGCAACGTCACAGAAAGGACAACGACGTGTACAGATGTCACCCATGATCATAAAGGTTGCTGTACCACCACCGAAACATTCAGGTAGGTTAGGACATGCAGCTTCTTCACATACCGTATGCAGTTTTTGCGAGCGCAAGGTTGTTTTGATACGCTGAACTTCTTCTGGAGCGGTCATCTTGACTCGAATCCAGTCAGGTTTGCGAGGTACTTCAACCGTAGGGATAACTTTTACAGGAATTCTTGCGACTTTTTCCGCGCCACGAAGTTTTATACCCTGTTCAGGTTTACGGTGTTCAGACATATAATTTCTACAGCCTTTGACTTGAGATATCCCGTTATTATAGTCAAATTTGCCGTAATAAAGCATGAAAAGTGGTATTCATTTTGAAAATGTAAATATATAAAAATATATAGTTGTGAAATACATCATCTGCCTGCATATTGGTTATCATATATAAAGCAAAAACGGTTAGAAACAAAGGAGCTTTGAATGCCACGTAAGAAAGAGGTCGTTGGTGGGAATATTGTTAAATATGATGCAGTAATTCTCGGTTCTGGCCCAGCTGGCGAAGGCGCGGCAATGAAGCTTGCAAAAGCAGGTAAACGTGTTGCAATCGTTGATGTTCGTGATCAACTCGGTGGTAACTGCGCACACGTAGGAACAATTCCAAGTAAAGCATTACGTCAAACAGTTTCAAGTATTATTCGTTATCAACGTGATCCAATGTTTCAAAAAGTCGGTGAGTGGAAACAATTCACGATGAAACAGGTGTTGCGTAATGCGCATAAAGTGATTCAGCAGCAAGTCGACACACATACACGTTTTTATGACCGCAATAAAATTGAAGTTTTCCACGGTCGTGCGTATATCCAAGACAAAAACACAGTTTTGATTTTTGGTCAGGATGGCATTAAAGACACCATTATTTGCAAGCAAATTGTGATTGCAACAGGTAGTCGTCCATACCAGCCTAAAGGCCTTGATTTTAATCATCCACGTGTATTTGATTCAGACAAGATTCTTGATCTTGATTATTCAATCCAGAAAATCATCATTTACGGTGCAGGTGTGATTGGTTGTGAATACGCATCTATCTTTATTGGACTCGATCATAAAGTTGATTTGATTAACACTCAGCAAAAACTTTTAAGCTATCTGGATGATGAAATTGCCGATGCATTGTCATATCACTTACGTGAACAAGGCGTATTGATTCGTCACAATGAACAAATCGATCGTTTAGAAACCTTTGATGACCATGTGGTCTTGCATTTGCTCAGCGGTAAGAAAATCAAAGCTGATGCAATTTTATGGTGTAACGGTCGTTCGGGTAATACTGATGGTTTAGGTTTGGAAAATGTTGGCCTGGTTCCAAATGGTCGTGGCCAGCTCATGGTGAATGATCAATATCAAACTGAAGCTGAAAATATTTATGCGGCGGGTGATGTCATTGGCTGGCCATCTTTAGCATCGGCTGCGTATGACCAAGGTCGTTGCGCGGGTGCAAACATGGTAGGCGAAAAGAATGTTAAGCCAATCCGTGATGTACCAACAGGCATTTATACTATTCCAGAGATTTCATCGATTGGTAAGACTGAGCAGGAATTGACTGAAGAAAAAGTACCTTACGAAGTAGGGCAGGCATCTTTCCGTCACTTGGCGCGTGCGCAGATTACAGGTGATACAGTAGGCGAATTAAAGATTCTGTTCAATCGTGACACTTTAGAAGTCTTGGGTATTCACTGTTTTGGTAACAATGCGGCAGAGATTATTCACATTGGACAAGTGGTGATGCATAGCCCAAACAATACGTTGAAATACTTTGTCGAAACAACCTTCAACTATCCAACCATGGCGGAAGCCTATCGCGTTGCAGCGTTGAATGGTATGAATCGTCTGTTCTAACTGGTTTAGACGTTGTATGATTAAAATGCCAATCAAATCGATTGGCATTTTGCTGTCTTATGCTTGAGAAAAGTAGATATGAACTCTCAAAAAAATAATTTGATCATTATTGCCATCATTGTGTTAGTTGCTGCTTATTTGGGTTTTGATTTTAAGCAAAAACAAAATTCAGGTCGTAATTCACCTGCGCAGACTTCAAGTAATCAAGTTTCTATTGATGATCAACAGAAGATCATGCAGGCATACCAGCAACAACGGAGCAATGTGCAAGTACAGGCACAAGGTATCGTGAAAGCAATTTTGCCAGATGATAACGAAGGTTCAAGACATCAAAAAATGATTCTCAAGCTGGAGAATGGTTTAACGGTTTTAATTGCGCATAATATTGATTTGGCGCCAAGAATCGAAGGTCTTAAAAAAGGTGATACAGTTGAGTTCTTTGGGGAATATGAATACAGCCAGAAAGGCGGGGTTGTTCACTGGACCCATCACGATCCACGTGGCAAACATGTGGATGGCTGGCTGAAATATCAGGGAAGAATGTATCAATAACTTTCTTCCCTAGTCAGTCAGTTGCAAGATGTGCGCTAAATTAGCCTGTAATCGCTGATTTTTGACGAAGTTTCCATTTAGGTAGGACTTTAGCTAAATAAGCGTCCATGCACCATACAGGGCCAATTAGAAGGAATTGCAAGTCTTTAAAGAATGAAGGCTTCTTACCTTCAACTTTGTGCCCATAAAACTGCCCGATCCATGCAATCACAAACACGCCAATATAGAAGCCAACGCCGACAGGTAAAATCACAATTAACCACGCCATTACTGCTAATAACGCTGCCATCGCCACAGCTAAAACAATATCTAAACGGGCATAAAAGACCAGCGTTAATACTAAGAGTAATGCGGTCAGCAAGGTACTAAAGTGCGCCAGAATACCAATGATTGAAAATAGAATTGCGGGAACACAGACCCAATGGATTTTTTTGTTGGTTTGGTTTTGGTGACTGTCACTATATTCGTCAAACCATTCGTCGATCGATTTCACTGCGCGCTCCTTGCTGTATTCATTTTTATGTGTTCAATATACCGAAGAAGAGGATAGGGCGCAAAGCATTAAAAATGAGCATGTATAAAATAAAAAAAGCCGCAATAAGCGGCTTTTTAGTTGAGGTCTTAACGATTAAGAGTTAGGACCATCAACGCGTTCGATACTTACATTACCTGTACCTGCGCTCGACATACCGAGTTGCTTGGCAGCACCATAAGATAAGTCTAATACACGGTTACCATGGAATGGACCACGATCGTTAACTTTAACAACAACACTTTTACCATTGTCTTTGTTAGTCACACGGATGTAACAGTTCAAAGGAAGGCTACGGTGCGCAGCAGTCATTGCATTCATATCGAATGTTTCACCACTTGCTGTTTTGCGACCATGGAATTGACGGCCATACCATGACGCAACGCCACTTTGGCTGAATTTACGAACGGTGTTCGAAGCAACAGTATTCAGTTTTTCAATCACTGAAGGCTCTTCTTCAGGGATATCGATCTTAGCAGCAATCGTTTGGCGACGTACTTTGTCACCTGAACTCTCAGTGATTGAAAGACTATTAACGTTAGAGAAACGAGAATTAAAATTTTGAGAATCTTTGCTTAGAACGCGGGCAGCCAAATTAGAACCTTCCACATCATTTGATAATGATGAAGACTGTACCATTTCAGCATGTAACGGGCTTAAACTTAAGCCTGCCGTCAGCGCTAGAATATATTTTAGCGAAAACTGCATTGTATAAACTCCTAGAGAACATGCTTTTCTATTTCAATAAAACGCCTTGAAATATAGTGCACATGTCTAATTATTCACTTTTGCAATTACTTTATCTTGCGGCGATAATATTCATCGCTTACGAAGTGTGTCTAGTCCTTCACGATAAATAGTTACAAAAGGGCAAAAACTTACAGTTTCTGGTTAAAAATAATCAATATTGTAACAATTTATAAAATATGCCGAATCTATGTACTTTTTTAATAAAAATTTATTGACTTTTCATTATGTTAAAAAAGCTAGCCTATCGGCTAGCTACTTCTGTGCCTAATAACCATACAGCAGTTGCATACATACGGCTTCTGTTATAGGTCGTAATGACTTGAAAATTTGGATAAGTAATATAGTAGATGGGACCAAATTGATCTTGTAGTTGAATGACATTGACCAAGTCGAGATCATCAATTTTGACCAAAGGGTTGACGGGTGCGATCCCTAATCTTTTCAACTCACCATAAGGTGTTGGTTGGGTTAAATCCTTGGCAATGATGCTATCAGGATTGTTACCTGTATATCGTGCAGGGAAGCCAATTGGGCGATCACGTTGCCAACCATGTTGAGCTAAATAGTTGGCAATTGATCCGATGGCATCTGCAGCAGAATTTCTTAAATCAATATGGCCATTACCATCATAGTCCACACCTAATTTTTGGATATTACTTGGCATAAACTGAGGGTAACCAATTGCACCTGCATAAGAGCCCACGATACTGTTGGTTGGGTAACCTTCTTTATAGGTCCAAGAAATCAAGGCTGCGAGTTCATCACTAAAATAATCAGCACGTCGTGGATAACCAAAGGCCAGTGTTGCCAAAGCATCTCGAGTGATGAAAGAGCCTTTATTGGCGCCATAACCTGTCTCTACCCCCAGAATCCCGAGAATGACTGACTTAGGCACGCCATATTGCTGTTCTGCACGATTCAGCACATCATCATACTGGTTTTTAAAACGAACGCCGCGCTGGATGGTTCCTTCAGCTAAAAACATTGAACGATATTCGTACCATGGTTTACTTTCACCAGGGCGTGTCATGATGTTTAAAATATTGGGCAAGTTGCGCGCGCCGCTCATGGCTGCATCAATTTGCTCGCTGCTTAAACCATACGTTGCCATCGCTTTTTGTTTGAATGCAGGATAATTGGGATGGGTGTAGAATTCATTTGCTTGTACCCAATTGCTGCTCAAGAATAAACCAGCGCTTAAAGTCAAAAATTTAAAAGTTTTATTCAAAGTAGGAAGAAACATAAGTTTATAAAATTCCTCATTATCGATGTGTATGAATAGACATAACCAGTCCAAAAGTTGACATAAGAGTAATAATTGCAGTTCCGCCATAACTCATGAACGGCAAAGGCACACCTACTACGGGTAAAATACCACTGACCATGCCTGCGTTTACAAATACATAAACAAAAAAGGACAAACCAAATGCACCTGCAACCAAACGGCCATAGTTATGGAAGCTTTGAAGACCTATTTGGAAGGTTCTAAAAATAATTGCACAATAGAGAAGAATAAGCAGGCTAACACCAATCAAGCCGAACTCTTCTGAATAGGCTGCAATAATAAAGTCGGTATGACCTTCAGGTAAAAAGTGCAGATGGGATTGCGTTCCCTCCAAAAAACCTTTGCCTGAGAAACCACCCGAGCCAATCGCCGTTTTAGATTGAATAATGTTCCAACCTGTTCCGAGTGCATCGGCTTCTGGATTGAATAAAGTTAAGACTCGTTGACGTTGATAGTCATGCAGCAAGAATTCCCATGCAATTGGAATAATAACACCTGCTACACCCACAGCACCCGCGATTAGCTTCCATGAGAGGCCACTGAGGAACAGTACAAAAATACCACTTGCAAGTACCAGTAATGAAGTGCCTAAGTCGGGTTGTTCAGCAATTAAAAGAAAAGGTACAACAATCAACATTAAAGACATTATGACTTGTGGGAAGCTGGGAGGTAGTGCTTTGCGTGACAAAAACCAAGCAACCATCATTGGCATGCCAATTTTCATGAACTCGCTGGGTTGTACGCTACCAAAGCCTGGAATATCAATCCAACGCTGGGCACCCATACGTACTTCACCAAAGATCATCACTGCAATCAGGCACAATACACCGAATACATAAAAGTAAGGTGAAAATGCCTGATACACTTTGGGAGGAATCTGAGCCAAACCGAACATGACCCCGAATCCAATCGCAAAACTGATGGCCTGTTTACTTACAAGACCAACATCTTGTGCCGATGCACTATAGAGAACAGTTAAGCCGAGTGTGGCATTCAGGACTAAAAATAGACACAGCCAAGGGTCGAGGTGAAGTTGTTGCCAACGAGAGGGTTGATTAGCGGTACTCAAGCCATCACGTGGTGCTTGACGCAAAAATTTGTATTGTGAGCTTGGAGACATGCGATTCTAAATCAAGTAAATCAACGCTCCGCGAATGCTAACATAAACACCGATTTAGACAATGCAAATTTAGAAATTGTGACATTTAGACGTGATTATTTTGGCATAAAAAAAGCGACGATTTTGCAATCGTCGCTTTCTGATCATGGTTAGCTTATTTTTGTACCAGAAGTTGGTCGAAGTGCTTGGTAAAGACTTCAAGTTCAACTTGGCTCAAGCTTGGGATCAGTTTCTTAATGACGATATGGACAGCAGTTTCTACGCCACTGGTCGCAACGCTTGCGACACCGCGTTTCACCATACCTAGACCAAGTGTTTTATTGAATTCAGTCATAAAGTGATGGATCAAGGCATCTGCAAACTTTTTAAACTGTTGCGTTAAAGCATCACGTTGTTCTTTGCCGTTTCCAGCAGCGACTTCTGCAAAGCTCTTCTTCATATCGTTTACGAGGCTATCTGGTAGCACAGTACCAATACGTTGTTTGCCATCATTATCAATAAACAGGCTCTTTTCCATGAAGGCTAAAGATTCAAGCACCTGTTCATTAGAAGCTTTACCCAGTAGCTGTTTCATTAAGGTTTCAACAATGCTACGAATTTTAATTGCAAGACCTTCGGTTGTATCTCGTTTGTCACTTGGTGGAAATTGTTGAACCAAGTGAACCAACATAGTGTCAATTAACTCATCAGTTAGCTGTAGAGAAATTTTGTCACGTAAAGGGTATTGAGGCTCTTTACTGTCACGGTTGGCTTGCGCAAGTTGAATGTCCTGGCTCAAACTTGCTGACGGAAGAATCCCGAAATAACTGGTCATTGAAGAACGTCCTCTATATCAAATTTATTCGTTTTATTGTCGTGCCAAGCGAATTGGCTCGGGCATCCATGACAAATCTGATACTCGGCATGGGTTAATATCCAAGCCCCCGCGGCGAGTATAAGTTGCATAGACCATCAGCTTTTCTGGTTTTAACAGTTGCCAGATATCTGCAAATATTTGCTCAACACATTGTTCATGAAAACCATTATGCTGACGGTACGAGATAATATAAGCTAAAATGCTGCGATAACAAGGCTTTTTACCTTGCAAACGAATAAAAACAGTGCCCCAGTCTGGCTGACCAGTCACAGGACAATTACTTCTTAATAAATGTGAGTACAGCTCAATTTCAACCTCATCTTCTGCAGTTATATCGAACTGCAGCAAGCTTGAGTCAGGATGTTCTGATAAACGCTCAGGAGTCAGATCATCGATACAGATTCCTTGTGGTTTGGAAATCTCTAAATCGTCGACTTGAAAAAGCTGTAACTCAACTTTCGCGCCAGCAGCATGAGATAAATCACGTTCAACGGTTTCAATAAAAGCCTCTTTAGACTCAAATTGAGTGAAGTTCATGCTATTGAAATAAAGTTTAAGTGACTTTGATTCAATTAAGTTGGGCGAACTGGCAGGTAAGGTCAAGCGACCAATGGCGACTTGAGGCAAACCAAGGCTATTTAGCCATGAAATTTCAAAAACATGCCACCAGTCTTTGCCTTGAGTAATACCTTCAATATGCGCATAGTGTTGGCGAGACTCTGCACGCGCAATTGGAAATAAAACATCTGGCTGATATTGAGTAGGGTATTGGGTATCTTTACCCAATAAAGAATGTTCAACACTCATTCACGCATTCCTGAACCACGAGCTAATAAATGATAGGCAATTGCATAGAGGACAACACAACAAAGCGTCACGACAGCTAAAGAGAAGGCAACGTTGACATCGCTGTGTCCTAAAATACCGTAACGGAAGGCATTGACCATGTATACAATTGGATTAACTAAAGAGACGTTTTGCCAAAATGGACTGAGTGCACTAATGGCATAAAACACACCACCTAAATAGGTGAGTGGCGTCAATACGAAAGTCGGGATAATTGAAATATCATCGAAGGACTTGGCATAGACGGCATTAATAAAACCACCAAGTGAAAATAATAATGAAGTAATAATGACAGTATATATGGTCACAAATAAATTATAAATTTCCAAATGGGTAAAGAACAGGCTCATTATCGTGACGATCAAGCCGACCAACACGCCACGGCTGACACCACCAATGACATAACCCCATAGGATTAGATGTAAAGGTACCGGGCTCATGATCAGTTCTTCAATACTTTTCTGAAATTTTGCACTAAAGAAGCTTGATGAAACGTTGGCATAGCTGTTGGTAATCACGGCCATCATAATCAAGCCGGGCACAATAAACTGCATGTAGCTAAAGCCACCCATCTCACCGATACGTGAACCAACCAGATTGCCAAAAATCACAAAGTACAAACTCATGGTGATGGCGGGTGGGAGCAGGGTTTGTGGCCAAATCCGCATAAAGCGACGAATTTCTTTAACCACTAAAGTCCAGAGAGCGGTTTGTAATTGACTGAAATTCATTGATCCGCTCCTGCAAGATTCTTTTCGACCATTTTTACAAACAGTTCTTCCAAGCGATTGGATTTATTACGCATACTGCTGACTTGGATATTTTGTGACTGTAATAACAAGAATAAGTCATTCATGTTATGTGCTTTATCCATCGTGACTTCTAAAGTAACAGGATCAATCAGATTAAATTTAAAACCAATAATATTGAGGTCAAAGGCTTCAATTGGCTCAGCTAAATCACAGATAAATGATTCTTCATTTAGCTGATTGAGGAAACCTTTCATGGTGGTATCTTCTTTAATTACACCACGGTCAATAATCGCGATGCGACGACACAGCATTTCTGCTTCTTCTAAATAATGTGTTGTCAGAATGATCGACGTGCCATTTTCATTCATTTCAGTGAGGAAGTCCCACATTGAACGACGTAGCTCGATATCGACACCTGCGGTTGGCTCATCAAGGATCAACAATTTAGGTTCATGCATCATGGCACGTGCAATCATCAAGCGGCGTTTCATACCACCTGAAAGCATACGTGATTGAATATTGCGTTTTTCCCACAAACCGAGTTTTTCTAAATAGTGTTCAGCGCGTTGTTCGGCCAGTTTTTTAGGAATGCCGTAATAGCCTGCTTGAGTCACTAAAATATCGAAGGTTTTTTCGAATTGACCAAAGTTAAATTCTTGTGGAACAACACCAAGACATTGTTTTGCATGTGAAGGATGGGTATCTAAGTTATGCCCAAAAATTTCAACTGAACCAGATGTTTTTTTGGTTAAAGAGCTAATGATACTGATTGTGGTTGATTTGCCTGCACCATTAGGCCCTAATAATGCATAGAATTCGCCTTCAGGAACGGTCAGATCAATTCCTTTTAACGCCTGAAAACCATTACGATAGGTTTTGGACAAATCGCTCAACACCAAAGCATCAGTCATAAACGTCTCACGTTGTTAAATAGAACGCGTATTTTGAGCGATATGAAAAAATAAACCAAGTAGAAAAATAGGTTTATGGCGTGTTAAAAACAGAACGATTATAAAAATAAGAGAAATAGTGCAGAAAAGAAGAAGCAATGGTGCGCTCAGCGGGACTCGAACCCACGCCACAGGCTTCGGAGACCTGTACTCTATCCAGTTGAGCTATGAGCGCATGCGTGCCACATCATAGGCAAAAAACACAGGCAGGTAAATATATACCTTCTAATAAAGGTGCTTCTTGATTATTAAAACATCAATTTTATTCTAGATTTATCAAGATTCTGCACATCTAACTATAAATGCTGCACTGAATAATTAATTAATTTCAACGTTTGATTCAGTTGAGCAGGCGGAATCCGTGATTCTTGCAAAGAGGTGGTCCATTGCATTTGGCAAGCTTTAAGTTGTTGCAACGAACTAATTGACTGAATCTTTTGGATGAGCGGGCGAGCCATTAGACCGCAATAGGTCGTGAGTGTTTGAATCATGACTTGCTGGATTTCAACAAAGGGTAATTTTTCTAGCTCGATGATTTCAGGTTCTATTACTGGCTCAGTTACAGCCAGTGTTGGTACAGGCGTAATGGTTTGTTGTACTACAACAGGTGTTGATACAGTTTTGTGATCATTATTTTTTAGTATCGGTTCTAGGTCTGCTTGTTTAACCTGAGGGGGGGCTTGTTCAGCTAACAGGCCCATATCAATGAGTTGCTGAACCAGTTCAGTGGGTGCGATACGTTCTTTATAGTCTTGATCAAGGTCTTTAAAATCTTCATGATCAATTAAAAGCAATAGACGACGTTGACGTGCTGTTAATGCAATATTACGTTCTTGTAACGCAGTTTGCCCAAGCTCAGTTTTAAAAAAATGTGACATCTCTTAATCTCCCCCAAATCAAGATCTAGACGGAGATTAAGATAAGGTTAAAAATGACAATTATGTTAACAAATTATTAAATATCATCGCCTTGTTTAAAGTAAGTGGCAAATAATCTAAAAACTGAGAACATAATCCCTTATTTAACGAGTTTAGCCTCTAAAGCTTTGCGTAAATACGGGTCAAGATCATCCTGCCGCATCAGCCATTGAATGTAATCGGCAGGGAGGTCTTGGATGGCTGTACCTTTATGTTTGCCAAAAGTAATACTTTTAGGAATACGCGCTTCTTCTGAAGCAAGATAAAGTTGTTCGATATTTTGAATGTTGAGTTGATGAATAATATGCATCAAGATGTTGGCGGTTAGGATAATGTCAGCATCTGCACGATGCGCGCCTTTCAACATTTCTCGTGCTTTATCGCTCCCTTTTGAAATCAAATAAATCAGGGCGGAAATATTATGCGCTTCAGCATCTTCCCAGACACGACGAGCCAAAGCTAAGGTGCAAATCGGTTTTAATTTTGAGATGTCGACACCACAACGCGCAATTGCGGCCACATCGTAGTCAACGTTATGCCCAATGATATAAGTTGTTTCAGCAGGAAGCTGAAACTCATTATAAAAAGGTTGGTCGATTAGATCAGACTCTAAAATATGATGCACAGCCATTGCTGCATAGGAAATTGGTTGACCAACCTGATAAAGCTGGTCAAAAATTTGTTTTTTATCGAGACTGAGTTTTCCATTGTCGATTTCAATTGGAGCATAGGCGATTTCAATTGGCAAACCATTCAGTGTATGTGTTTCAGTATCTAAGATGATTGCTTGCATTTAAAGGCCGCCTAGCTTGAATTGAGTGCTGAGATATCTTACAAGAAATTTACGGCAAGCAGTATTGAATGAGAGAGAGGGGCTTTAAATTTTTAAGAAAGTGGATAAATAAGCAACAAAATAAAAAGTACTTGAACAATTTGATATTAAGCGCATTCTTATGTAACTAATTGCCTTAGTAAAATAATTACTAAGCTTTAGAATGAAAATGATAATAATCAGGGAAACATGACATGAATATGAAATTATTAACGGTTGCACTTCTTAGCTCAAGCTTGTTGCTTACAGCTTGTAATGACGATAATGACAATATTTCGTTTGTACCTAAGCCAGATATTCCAGAAAATAATATTAAAAACCCTGTGGTGGGTATTCCTGTTGCCTATACCAAGACCGACTTTAGTGCCGTGGCCGCTGAAAGTTCAGTCATGACTTATAAGATGTTGGGGCAGGATGGAAAAGAGACCATGGCAACCAGTTTATTGTTTGTACCTGGTGGGCCAACACCTGCAGGCGGCTGGAAAATTGTTGCTTGGGCACATGGCACCACAGGTGTTGCAGATCAATGCGCGCCAAGTCGCAATGCAACTAATCCAGCCATTCAAAGTATGATTAGCCAATTTCTGGCAGCAGGTTACGTGGTGGTTGCACCCGATTATGAAGGTTTAGGAGAGCCAAGCGGGCGAGAACTTCATCCATTCCTAAATGTAAAAAGTGAAGCCTATTCGATTACCGATGCAGTGGTTGCTGCACGATATTATTTAGCTGGACAAGGTAAACTGCTTTCACGTCAATGGATGACAGTTGGTCATTCTCAAGGCGGACAAGCAGCTTTGGGTGCAGCGCAATATCAAAGTCGGGCTAAGCTGGATTATAAAGGGACAGTTGCTATTGCGCCTGCCTCTAACCTAGGGGAAATTTTGGTGAATGGTAATGCCTCAGTTGCAAATGCACCAATTGCACAACAGATAGGGATGTATGCACAGCTAGATACTTTTACTGCCTTGATCACGGCGGGATTAAGAAATCTTAATCCAAGTTTTAGTTATTCTAATGTTTTTATGACGCCAACGGATACCATAGCAAGTCAAGCTGAATCAGATTGTTATGATGCACTTGAGAATAAATTTATTGATAAAATGACAGATTATGCGAGTAAAAACAATAATAGTTTAGCGAATTATCCTCGGACACAAGCAAATTTTATGACGGTTCCATTGGTAAAAACGTTCTTGGATACTGATTCGCAGCCAGCTCAGGTGAAATTGGATCAACCAGTGGTGATTTATCAAGGTGCGAAAGATACAACGGTTCCTAAAGCTGCAACGGATGTGTTGGTATCAACTGCACAAAATAAAGGGTCAAAAATCCAGTACATTACCAATACTGAATGGGATCATGGCACGGCGTATGTCCTGAATATTGGCAATGTTGTGAATGATGTGAAAGCAGCAATGCCGGCGAATAATTAAGAGACGAGAGCAGCGGCCCAATTTTCTGTTTGAGAAGATTGGGCTTTTTTCAATTTTAGCTTCTAAGATGTAAAAATGTATAAAAAATAGCTTGTTGATTTTTATCTATTAAAACCATGAGTAAGAATGAATAAAATTCACGAATAATTAAATAAATATCAATCTGTGAAACTCTAAACTTCGTGCTACAATATGCACCAATCTTTAGCACGGCTTAAAAGCCCTAATTCATAGGACCCTCCGCTAATGTTTGCCAATATCTCTATTGCTGAATTTGATCCAGAATTAGCTCAAGCGATTGCTTCTGAAGGCGTACGCCAAGAAGCACATATCGAGTTAATCGCATCTGAAAACTATTGCTCACCAGCTGTCATGGAAGCTCAAGGATCAAAACTTACCAACAAATATGCAGAAGGCTATCCTGGCAAACGCTACTATGGCGGTTGTGAATATGTGGACGTGATTGAACAACTTGCAATTGATCGTGCAAAAGAGTTGTTCGGTGCAGACTATGCAAACGTTCAACCACATGCGGGTTCACAAGCAAACTCTGCGGTTTACCTAGCGCTTCTTAACCCAGGTGATACCGTTCTTGGTATGAGCTTGGCTCACGGTGGTCACTTGACTCACGGTGCTAAAGTAAGCTTCTCTGGTAAAACCTATAATGCTGTTCAGTATGGTTTAAATACTGAAACTGGCGAAATTGATTATGAAGAAGTAGAGCGTTTAGCGTTGGAACACAAGCCACGCATGATCGTTGCTGGTTTCTCTGCTTATAGCCAAATCGTTGATTGGCAGCGTTTCCGTGACATCGCAGACAAAGTAGGTGCATACCTTTTTGTTGATATGGCGCATGTTGCTGGTTTAGTTGCTGCGGGTGTTTATCCGAACCCAGTGCAAATTGCAGACGTAACAACGACAACAACGCATAAAACACTTCGTGGTCCACGTTCTGGTTTAATCCTTGCGAAAGCAAATGAAGAAATCGAGAAGAAACTTCAATCAGCTGTATTCCCAGGCAACCAAGGCGGTCCTTTGATGCATGCGATTGCTGCTAAAGCAATCTGCTTCAAAGAAGCCATGTCTGATGAGTTTAAAACTTACCAGCAACAAGTTGTGAAAAATGCACAAGCAATGGCTGAAGTATTAATTTCACGTGGTTATGATGTTGTTTCTGGTGGTACAGAAAACCATTTATTCTTATTGTCTTTGATTAAACAAGACGTAACGGGTAAAGAGGTTGATGCTTGGTTAGGCTCAGCACACATCACTGTAAACAAAAATGCGGTTCCAAATGACCCACGTTCTCCGTTCGTAACTTCTGGTATCCGTATTGGTACGCCAGCAGTGACAACTCGTGGTTTCGGTGAAGCTGAAGTACGTGAACTTGCAGGTTGGATCGCTGACGTGATCGACAGCAAAGGTGACGAGAAAGTGATTGCTGACGTAAAAGCTAAAGTAGAAGCTGTTTGTGCAAAATTCCCAGTCTATGCAAACTAATTTGTATAGCTAAAAAAAGCGCCATAAGGCGCTTTTTTTATGGATAAAGAAAACCTGAAAATATCAATCATTCTAATCTCACAGCCTCACATTGGTGCTTTGTTTTTAAAAGTGCACTCTGAACAAGCTAAAAATGATCCTTTTGGTATTACGAATATGAAAAATCGTATTACTAATCTGGCATGTCTTTTGCTTCATAACAACCTAGATAAAGTTGTCTAGGGTTCCGATGTCTTTGTATGGAGGCATGACTGGTCCGAGAGATAACGGTTCGATAGAACTACACGGAGGGATAAAAGCCCGGGAGGACAGGCATATTGCCATAACGAGGTTAAGCATCCGCAAGAGGTTTGTTATGAATCAATCGTTCTATCACGACAATAAAATACTGTGGCAAGAAACACTACCGGGTGGGCATCACTGGTCTGGTCGCATTCAACGTGGTGGTGTTTTACAGTTTGAAGCATTGGGGCGTCAGGCCAATGTATCTTTGTTCTGTGTCAATGCAGATGACAAGTTCGAGCGCTTTAATATGCCGGATAGTCTAAAAGCCCAACACACGGCTTTTCTCTCGACAGGGCATGTTCTGTATTCTGATCTGGGCCGTGTGATGGCCTCCATTATTCAAGATGAGCATGGCTGGAATGATGTATTTTGTGGTCCAAGTACCGCACAGCACATTGCACAACAGTTTGGCCAGAAAAACTTTCAGGATGCGCGTAATGATATGCATCGAAATGGTTTGGATAGTTTATTGGTGGAACTGACCAAGTTTGGTCTAGGCCAAGCGGATTTGAGCGCGACGGTGAATTTATTTTCAAAAGTCCAGCCCGATGATCAGGGGCGATTAAGCTATGTCACAGTGGATAATCAACAGCAAAAGATCGAACTGCGCTTTGAAATGGATTGTCTCGTCTTTCTTTCTGCGGCACCACATCCACTCGATTCATCCACACAATACCAACCTTCTGATATCCAACTCCGCCTATTCAAAGCCAATGCCTTAACTGAACAGGATGTTTGTCGGGATTCATGTGCGCAAAATCAGCGTGGTTTTGCCAATAACACACGCTATTACGCATTGTCCAATTAAGGTGGGGAGCGAGAAAATGACAGCATCAGCAAAAATTGAACAGATTGTTTTAGACCAGATTTGCCTTGCAGGTGAAGCATGGATGGGTGAGGTGAAGCAAGGTCAGTATTTCCGCATTATTGATCTGGAAGGCAACCAAGCCGTTGATACCTTATTTATCAGTGCCAACAACGCCGAAGAACGTTATAGCGCAACCGATACCTTGGCGCAAAATCAACAGCTTTATTTGGAAAAAGGCACGACCTTATTTAGTAATTTTGCCCGCCCAATTGCTCGCATTGTCGATGACAATTGTGGCAGACATGACACCTTAGGCGGGGCATGTTCATGTGAAAGTAATACGGTCCGTTATGCACATGATAAATATCCGATGCACAGTTGCCGTAATAATTTTATGTACGCCTTGGCACAGCATCCGATCGCCAAAAAGCATCAGCTCAATGTCCGTCATATTGGGCCCAATATTAACTTTTTTATGAATGTGCCCGTGACTGCAGACGGCCATTTAAAGTTTGAAGATGGTGTTTCGGCAGCGGGTAAATATGTCGAGATCAAGGCCGAAATGGATCTGATCGTGCTGATTTCAAACTGTCCACAATTGAATAATCCGTGCAATGCCTACAATCCGACCAAAATCCAGCTTGTTATACGTGACGCGTGAGGTGGCATAATGTTTAAAAAAGTACTGATTGCCAATCGTGGTGCGATTGCCTGTCGTGTCATTCGCAGCTTAAAGAAACTCGGGATTCAATCGGTTGTGGTCTATTCCGAAGCAGATCGGGACTCCTTGCATGTCAGTTTAGCGGATGAAGCGATTTTTATCGGTGATTCACCTGCACAGCAAAGTTATTTAAATATTGAAAAAATTTTGGCTGCAGCACAGCACACTGGGGCTGAAGCGATTCATCCGGGTTATGGTTTTTTATCAGAAAATGCCGAATTTTGTGATCTGTGCGAGCAACAGGGGATTGCCTTTATTGGCCCAAGCTCACAGCAAATGCGTGATTTTGGTCTAAAACATACCGCACGAGCATTGGCGATTCAGAATCATGTGCCCTTGCTACCAGGCAGTCAGTTACTCCATGACTTGGATGATGCACTGTTTCAGGCCGATCAGATTGGCTATCCCGTGATGCTGAAAAGTACCGCAGGCGGTGGCGGTATTGGCATGCGTCTGGTCTGGAATGAACAGGAATTAAAAGAAGCCTATCAAACCGTTTCGTATCTGGCGCAAGCCAATTTTAAAGATGCAGGACTGTATCTGGAAAAGTTTGTCGAAAATGCCCGTCATATTGAGGTGCAGATTTTTGGAGATGGTCAAGGCCATGTCATTGCACTGGGTGAGCGTGATTGTTCGGTACAACGCCGTAACCAAAAGGTAATCGAAGAAACACCTGCACCACATTTGAATGATGCGCAACGCACGTATATTCAACAGGTCGCCATTCAACTGATGCAGTCAGTGCAGTATCGTTCCGCGGGTACGGTTGAATTTGTGATGGATACCGACACACAACAGTTTTACTTTCTGGAAGTGAATACACGCTTGCAAGTGGAACATGGGGTGACGGAACAGGTGTATGGTGTTGATCTGGTTGAATGGATGGTGAGCTTGGCCAGTGGGGATTGGCAAGCACCGCAACAGATTGCACCGCCCAAAGGTCATTCGATTCAAGTGCGTTTATATGCTGAAGATCCGATTAAGAACTTTCAACCCAGCGCGGGCTTATTGACCAGTGTCAAATTTGACACCCAGTCAAGGGTGGAAACTTGGGTCGAAACTGGCTCAAATGTTTCCTCATTCTATGACCCGATGATTGCAAAAATTATTGTGACGGCAACGGATCGAGAGCAGGCCATCGTTGCTATGCAAAATAGCCTAAGTAATACAGAGATTGCAGGGATTGAAACCAATCTCGAGTATCTACAGGAAATTATTGCAGGTGAGGTATTTCGGAACGGCACACAGACCACTCGTTTCTTGAATCAGTTTGAATGGAAAACCCAAAAAATAGAGGTGTTACAGGCAGGGATTCAAACTGCAGTGCAAGATGTAACAGGTCGCTTGGGCTATTGGGATGTGGGTGTTCCGCCTTCAGGTGCGATGGATGCATTGAGCTTGAATGTTGCCAATCAATTGTTGGGCAATGCGTTCAACAGTTCGGGGCTAGAATGTACTTTACTTGGACCTACTTTAAAGTTTCATTGTGATAGTCAGATTGCCATCACAGGTGGTGAGATGGAGGTCAGTCTGGATGGTCAGCCAGTCGCGATGTGGTCAAGCATCAATGTGCGTAAAGGTCAGGTGTTAAAATGCGGTCGTATCAGTACGGGTTGCCGTAGTTATATTGGGATTAAACATGGATTTAATTTGCCTGCATATTTGGGAAGTTTAGCCACGTTTACTCTGGGGCAATTTGGTGGTCATGCAGGGCGTAACTTACTGATCGGTGATATGTTGCCCATCACTGAGGCGAAAGCTGAGCAAACAGTTGCATTAAAACCTGAGCAAATCCCAAGTTTTCAAACCGAATGGGAAATCGCGGTCATGTATGGTCCGCATGGCGCACCTGATTTCTTTACGCCGAATGATGTTGCCATGTTTTTTGATCAAGACTGGGAGATTCACTTTAACTCGAGTCGTACCGGTATTCGCTTGATTGGCCCGAAACCTGAATGGGCACGGATTGATGGCGGCGAAGCAGGCTTACATCCATCGAATATCCATGACAATGCTTATGCAATTGGTGCAATTGATTTCACTGGGGATATGCCAATTATCTTGGGGCCTGATGGCCCGAGCCTAGGCGGCTTCGTTTGCCCTGCGGTGGTGATCAACTCAGAGTTATGGAAATTAGGTCAACTCAAAGCAGGTGATAAAGTGAGATTTATCCCTGTCAGTTATGCACAGGCGCAACAGTTAGAACAGCGTTATCAATCGGCCTTACAGAATGAAACGGCATCACAGATTAATTTTGAACCTATATTCAAAGCAGAGCCTGTCACTTTAAAAAATGCCGTGTTGGCGACTTTGGATCAGGGTGCCGATAAACCGAAGGTGAGCTATCGTCCCGCAGGCAACCAATATCTGTTAGTCGAATATGGTGAACTGGTCTTAGATCTCAATTTACGTTTTCGTATTCATGCCTTGATGCAATGGGTGCAGCAACAAAATATTCAGGGCATCATTGATTTGACCCCAGGCATTCGTTCATTGCAGATTCATTATGATTCAATGGTTCTAGAGCAACTGGATTTACTTCGCTTGTTACAGGTGGCTGAAAGTGAATTACCTGATATTGAACATATGCAGGTACCGTCTAGAACTGTGTATTTACCTCTAGCTTGGGAAGATTCACAAACCCAACTTGCCACCGAAAAATATACCCAATTGGTTCGTCCAGATGCACCGTGGTGTCCAGATAATATCGAGTTCATTCGCCGTATTAATGGTCTTGCATCTAAGCAAGCAGTCAAAGACGTAGTCTATGACACCGCGTATTTGGTAATGGGATTGGGAGATGTCTATCTGGGTGCACCTGTTGCCACACCGCTAGACCCGAGACATCGCCTAGTCACCACCAAATATAATCCTGCCCGAACATGGACACCTGAAAACGCCGTCGGAATTGGCGGGGCTTATATGTGTGTTTATGGCATGGAAGGGCCGGGTGGCTATCAGTTTGTAGGACGTACCACACAAGTGTGGAGTCGTTATCGTCAAAATCCGAATTTTGAAGCGCACAAACCGTGGTTGCTCAGATTCTTTGACCAAATCCGTTTCTATGAAGTGTCCGAATCTGAGCTGTTGGAAATGCGGGAAGACTTTAAAGCAGGGCGTTTGCAACTGCGGATCGAAGAAGGGGTGCTGAATCTCAAAGACTACAATGCTTTTCTAAAAGACAATGAAAGCAGTATTCAGGCTTTTAAACAGGTTCAACAAAGTAATTTTGAAGCGGAACGCCGTCGCTGGCATGAAGCAGGCTTGGCTGAATATGTTTCCGAAAGTATGGATGCAGTACTGGATGATTCAGAAATAATTGTTCCGAGCGGTGGCATGATCGTGGAGTCACATATGCCGGGTTCGGTCTGGAAAATTGAATGTACCGTAGGCGATATTATCGAAGAAGGTGAAACTTTGGCGGTGATTGAAGCAATGAAAATTGAAATCCCAATCCTTGCGCCTGCAAAAATGAAAGTCGACAGTATCTTGATTGATAAAGCGCAAACGGTAAAAACAGGACAGGCATTGTTTACGCTTGCACCTGCTGTATAGCAATCAAAATCCATGATGCAGAAAAGGCCCTATGATGAAACATCGGGCTTTTTTTGTGTGCATTTATTCAGCAATTCACACGGTTTTTCTACTTTATTTGGCTAAAAAATTGGCATAGATACTGCATTAAATATTACGAATTATAAATTTGGTATTACTAAGGCTGAGGTGGTTATGAAAACGCAATCAATCCTGATTCAGTATTTAAAAATTACAGCGCGCTGTTTTGCCAATTTACTGAGCGTCCGAGCAGGTCTGTATGTAAAGCAAACCCAGCTGCCTAAACAGTAGTCTGATCATGATGAATGCGCGCCCTAAACTGACTCGAATCAGCATTACCGTTCCTGAAAAAACGGTTGAAGCTTTAGATCAAACCATTGTTGAAGAGCATTATGAAAGTCGCTCTCAGGCGATTGTCGACATGATCAATAAGCATCTCATTGCTGAACAGGCACAGCAAAATGCAGTCATGGTCGGCACGCTAACCTTGCTGTACGACGCCAGTTGTATGCCGCTGCGGATGCAACTCTTAGACTTACAGCAGAAATTTTTAGAACAGGTGATCAGTTCATTACATATTCAACTGGATCAACAAAAAATATTGGAAGTCATGCTGTTACAAGGGGGCAGTAATGACCTTAAACAGATTAGTCAACAATTTACGGCCTTAAAAGGAGTCATTAAAGGGCATCTGGAACTCATGGATGCGGTGATGCCACCCTTACAGCAAAATGAATAGGAAGCGTCGGCATTGGTATTGTCGCTGAACACGTGATTGAGACGTGCTCTGGGCAAAATTTTCAAAAAAGATATGGGGTGATTATGAAGCAAGCAATAGCAACGTTATCTGTTTCAGTGCTGTTCGGGCTGGTACTTAGCGCGTGTGATAATTCGGCTAAAGTACCAACGGCGGAGAAAGCGACCGAGGCCAAAGATGTAACGACAACCACGCCTATTACGATTGGCTATAGTGATTGGCCAGGTTGGGTTGCTTGGCAAGTGGCGATTGAAAAAGGTTGGCTCAAAGACGCAGGCTTAAATGTTGATTTTAAATGGTTCGATTATTCAGCTTCAATTTCTGCATTTGCGGCTAATCAACTGGATGCGGTGTTTATTACCAATGGCGATAATTTGGTCAATGCCTCGGGCGGGAGCAAGGGCATGATCATTATGGTGACAGACTATTCTGCGGGTAATGATGTCATTATTGCCAAGAATGGTATCAACAGTATTCAGGATTTAAAAGGCAAATCCATTGCTACAGAAAAAGGATTGGTCGATCACCTGTTGTTATCGACGGCTTTAAAGGATGCCAGGATTCCTTTTTCAGATATTAAACTGGTCAATTCAGTAACCAATGAACTTCCTCAAGTGTTTGGCAGTCAGGATGTTGCTGCGATTGCAGTTTGGCAACCTGTGGCCAATCAAGCGTTAAAAGCTGTTGCAGGTTCCAAGATTATTTATAGCTCCAAAGACAAGCCGGGTTTGATCTACGATACCCTTGCGGTGAATCCAAGTCATTTATCTGCGCATCAAGAGGACTGGAAAAAGCTAATCAAAGTGTGGGATAAAACGGTGAAGTATATCCAAGACCCTGCCACACATGCCGATGCGGTAAAGATCATGGCCAATCGTGTCGGCGTTGATTCTCAACAGTATGAGCAATTTATTGAGGGGACATATTTACTGGATATCGCAGCGAATAAGAAAGTGTTCCAGAAGGGAACTGGTTTTGATTCGATTTATGGTTCGACCTATCACGTCAATCAATTCAATCTCAGTAATGGCATTTATAAAACGGCAGTGGATGTGGATGGCTTGATTTATCCAGCTTTGGTGGATGAGTTGAAATAGCTAATCTATAAAAAATCGCTCTCATAGAGCGATTTTTTATTTCCAGATTTTAAAATCTGAAGGACAATCTTTTTAAATAATTGATAGTCCTTTCTAGAATCAATCACATACAAACAGGATTAATAAGTCCGCGTGGCATTTTTTAATAAATGCTTTTGTTCGGCAGCCAGCCATTGTTGTGTATCCGTGGTGGTTGCGGTTGTGGTACTAAATACAAAATCAGGTTGATAGATATCCAGATGAAAATAAAGTCGATACAGTTCACCTTCAATCTGTTTCAGTTGGGTCAGGGTATTGGCATCTTCTATTTCAAAATCATCGAGTGAAATCGATTGCTGCAAACGACTACTGATTGTACTAAAATCAATAGAAGAACCATTTAAAGCAACTGAGACTTCATAGCTTTCGATCACTTCAGGATCATTTTCAGGATGATCAATTGAACCATTTTTCAGTTGATTTTGTTGTTGGGGAAGGCGTGATTGTGCATAAGCCATGTGCTGACCGCTGATCATCAAGCCGCCATCTATAGCTATCATCTGTTGTGTTGCGATATGTTGCATCTGAAAGAGGCGTAAACCGAGCAGTAAGCCCTGTTGAGCCTGTTGCCGCCAATCTTCTACATAGGCATGGGAAGGTGAAAACTCTAAAATACTGTTGCCTATTGGGTAAAGCTTAGCAGGTTCAGGCCATTGAATATGATTCTGATAGTTTTGATGAACCTGCCAAGAGAGTAATTCGCGATCTGAATCCCATAGAGTATCGCCAATCCATCCTTGTCGATCATGTACTGTGGTTTGATTGGCATCGATCAGTCGTAGGTCAATGCTGAAAGATTTGGACTGAAACCAATACACAATGGTTTTTTCATCGGTCATACCATTAAAGAAGCTGATACTTTTGCGTCTAAAACATCCCAGTAAATAGCGGGGTAAGGGCAAGTGATCATCAATTGGGGTTGGCTCCAGTTGCGCGAGTAAGTTGATTAGATTCATTCACTTGCTCCTTGTTCATTTAAACCAAAGGAGTACAGTGGACGGGCATTTACAAGTACCAGTTCACCCGACTCAATCCGTTGCTTGAGGTACATAAAGGTTTGAGCCGTCTGATTGAATAGATGCTCACCGCCTTTGATTGGTGGATATAACGGCGCTTCATTGGGAATCAGTGGCTGAATCAGATAGTCATAATCACAGGAGAAGAACAGCGGAAAAGAATAACGTTCTTGCTGTACGCGTTTCACACGATGCTTGGTTGCCAGATAACGACCATTGGACAAGATCTCCATCATATCGCCAATATTCATTACCATGGTGTTTTCAATTAAGGGAATATCGATCCATTCACCTTGTTTATTCAGAACCTGTAAACCTTCCGCCGTTGGAAATAACAGGGTAAAACATTCATAGTCGGTATGTGCACCAATGCCCGATTGATCGTGTGCCTCAGGATTATAAGGATAATGAATCAGTCTCAATTGGCTCGGTGCATGCTTTAAATGTGGTTCAAAAAAATCTTCATTCAGCTCAAGTGCCAAAGCAAAAGCTTTAAATAGCTGATTGCCGATGGCTTTGATATGTTGATAATAATTTAGGACGCTTTGCTTAAAGATTGCATCCTCTGGCCATAGCGTTGGGCCGAGTAAAGGACGACGATGCAGCTCACCGAGATAGTCATAATTAATGTCATAAGATTCTTTTAAATCATAGACATTGGCTTTGAATTGTTCTTCACCGATTGGCACATAACCACTATGATTTTCGGAAAGACCAATATAATGCTGCATTTTAGTGGCTTGGTCTTGGCTAAAATAGTGCTGTGCGGTTTGTTTTAACTGATCGAACAGTTCGGGCTGAAATTGTTCCCCTTGAATGTATAAGAAGCCAATGTCCTTACAGGCTTGATCAAGTTGCTTCACCACCTGTTTGCGATCTTCTAAACTCGCACTGTTGAGGAGTGAAATATCAATTAAGGGCAACACATAATCATGGTTCATGAGATTCACCATTGGCTGGTCGTCCAGCAATAAATGAAGCAGATTGGGTCGTCCCAAACGCTATTTTATTTCTGTGTACTCATTTGAGTCATACGTGGAATTTTAGGTAAATCCTGTAGTGCAGGGTCGAGTTGTTCCTCTTGGTGATGTACCAACAGATCAACCCGTTCCCGTAGTTGTTTAAATTCAGGCGAATGCACCAGCTCAATTGTCCGTGGACGCGGTAAATTCACCTCAATAATCTCTTTGATCTCGCCCGGATTGGCTTTTAAGGCCACAATACGATCTGCCAGTAAAATAGCTTCATCCATGTCATGCGTGACAAATAAAATGGTGATATCAATGTTTTGCCATAAGTCCATCAAATGCTTTTGCATTTTTTGTCGGGTGTAGGGATCGAGTGCACCAAAAGGTTCATCCATGAGTAAAATTTTGGGTTCATTGACTAAAGCTCGGGCAATAGCGACACGCTGTTTCATCCCACCAGAAAGTTCATGTGGGAACTGATTTTCATATTTTTCTAAGCCAATAATATTAATCCACTCACGTGCCATTTCTTCGGCACGGGTTTGACTGATGCCTTTCATCAAAGGGCCAAACATCACATTTTCTTTGACGGTTTTCCATGGAAATAAGGTATAGCATTGAAACACCATGCCACGTTCTGAACTTGGGCCTTTAATCTTTTGCCCCTCAACCAGAACCTCACCACTGTGGTAGTCATCTAGACCTGCAACCACACGGCTCAAGGTTGATTTTCCACAGCCGGAAGGGCCAATCACACAGACAAACTCGCGTTTATGAATACTTAAATCAATTTGGTTCAGTACCGTGCGTTCAGATGTGCCATGCTGAAAAATCTGCGTCAGTTGCTTGGTTTCCAACATCACGGGACGTGTATAAATATGCTCAAAATAGGCTTTGGCATCAAAATTATCCGTCATATTTATACTCCCTTTTTCCATTTAAATAGGTATGTGCCCAGTTTCATTAAAATCAAATCACACAACAGTCCAATCACCCCAATAATCAGGATGGCGGCATAAACATTGTCAAAGTTTTGATAGCGTGCTTGTTGAGTAATGAACCAGGTAATTCCTGAGGTGGCACCAATCAGTTCCGACACAATCAGATAGGTCCATGCCCAACCGAGCAACACCCGTTGATCTCGATAAATGTCAGGCAGTGCAGCAGGAATCACCACATGAAACAGGCTTTTAAGCTTATTGGTACCTAGTGTATAACCAGCTTCAACCAAGCCGCGATCAACCATGCGAGTGGTATTGGCAATGATCAGAATTTGTTGAAATAAAGTACCAATCACAATAATGGCAATTTTCGGGGCATCATTAATGCCTAAAATCGCCACTGCCAATGCCCCAAAGGCAGGTGCTGGCAGGTAGCGAAAGAACTCGACAAAGGGTTCAGTCAGCTTGGAAATGGTATTGGAAAAGCCACACAGGATGCCCAGCGGCACACCGATCAATGAAGAGATAAAAAACGCCGTAAATACAATCTTGATACTGTGCCACAGACTTTGATGTAACCACGGCGCATCGGCCTGTTGAGGTGGCGTGGTAAAAGAGGTAAATAAGGCTTTCGCGACTTGATGCGGTGCAGGCAAATAAATGGGATTGACCAGAATTCCTGTAGGTGGTGCTTTACCTTGATTGACTGCATCTTGGGCCGCCGCATAATAGGCCTGTTTCTCAATGCGCGTGCCAACTTGTAAATAAGCATCAGCACCTGCATGGGTAATTTGAACTTGTGGATGCCAGATAAAAGGCAAGTAACTGACGCAGCTCCAGATCAGGATGGGAATCAGAAAAGACCCCAAACTCAAATAAAGCTTTTTCCTTTTGGACAGTACTGAATGATGCATAGGTGCACACCCGTAGTAATACTAATTGAATAAAACGTAATACTCATTAGCAAGTTTGATGCCAGTACTGAGCTTAAAGGGTCAAATCATGATGAGCTGTTTTGCGTTGAGGGTGGGATAGGCACTTTTCCATACTTTTCATGGGTTTGTGCCTATCTGTAATCAAGTCTTTAATGTTTGAATAGATTCAGATTATTGAATTTAATCAGCAGTTGATCTGTAGATTCCACCCATGCTGGATCAGGCTGAACACAATCGATGGAACAGACAGCGAGACAGGTGGGTGCTGTGTAGAAACCGATGCATTCAGTGCAACGTTGTGGATCAATTTCATAGACTTTTGCACCTTCATTAATCGCTTGATTGGGACATTCAGGCAAACACATATCGCAATTGATACATGCGTTGGTAATTAACAGTGCCATCTTAATCTGCCGAATAAGCAAGCGCTGCAGATTGTAATTTGGTTTTTGCGTGCGGCAAATTACGAATCAACAGTGCATATTCAATATCGATGTCTGGAGAAAATGGAATTTCCACGATATGGCCTGAACCCTTGGCATTTTTAATGGCATTGCCTTTAAGATCACGCATCTGTTCCAAGTGAAAGTGGAGATTGCCTTTGGGTGTCATTAACTCAAGTGAATCACCAACCACAAAGCGGTTCTTTACCTCAATGCGGATATGGTCACCATTGCGTCCAATCACTTCACCGCAAAATTGTTGATAGTCAAAATGCGATGAACCATCGGCATAATTTTGATAATCGCTATGCACATGGCGGCGCAAGAAGCCTTCGGTATAACCACGATTGGCCAAACCTTCTAGTTGGGTCATGAGACTGGGGTCAAAGCTTTTCCCTGAAAGTATATTAAGGTTTTTAATCTAACGCGTCATTTAATCACTAAAAGAGTGCAGTGAATGAATCAAAACGATACGTGTATGGAGGGGGGATTATTATGTCTATTGTACTTATTGTTAAGTATGTTTTTCAGAATAAATGATTTTTTAATGTTTAGTTTTTAATTTTAAAACGATTATTGATTTTTAATCTAAATTTTTATGGTCTTTTATTTGAATTTAAATGGTATTAAATGTTAAATTTTGAATAATTTGTTTTTATTATTATTTTTTTAATTAAAATACATGGATTGGTTTTGCATTATAATGGTGCGATTAATTTTATTTAATTAGGTGTTAGTGTTTTTTTGATATTGTTTTGATTTTTAATGGTTTATTTAATTGTGTTTTTATTTTTACGATGATAAATTGTAATTTTAATTTTTTATTTTTAATAAATATTTTGTTACAAATACGATTGCTTTATTTGATGATTAAGCCTTGAAATGAGTGAGATTTAATTTTATTTTTGTTTTGCGAATATTTTATTCGTTAATAAAAACTAGGAGTAATATTATGAAATTATCATTAACAAGTGCGGAAGTGGAAATGGTTTTAAAGCTAATGCCTGCTGAGAATTTAACGCAAGTAGTATGTTCTTATGAGGATGAGTTGTAAAATATGCTCTAAATACCCCGCTTAAATTAGTGGGGTGTTTTTGATAAATATTATTTGATTATAAGCTTAATTCAAGGGGATAAGTATGGAATATATTATTAGGTGATAAAATGTATCAAATGACATCGAGTTTAAGAATAAAGGATCTAGATGAAACCCTTGAGATTGCAGTAAATATAGGTGAGAAAGTTGGAGTTTCACGCGTTACTAATATAACTTGGTTAGATAAGATAGGTATTCCTGTATTTTCAAGTATTCGTCCAAATGCTGTAAAGGGATCATTATGTGTTAATGCAGGAAAAGGTAGGTTTCCAAAAGAAGCAATGGTTGGCGCATATATGGAAGCTATTGAGTTTAGTTATGCAGAATATAGAAATCGAATAATTCCAACTATTGATTTAAAAATCAAGGAAATAATAGAACAGGCGAACTGTAAATTTAATTTTCTTGATTTAAATCCTATCTTAGGTATTGAATTAATGGAAGATAACCTAGTGACCTGCGTTTTGGCACAAGATATTGTTACAAAAGAAGAAATTTATATCCCCGCTGAACTTGTTTACCATCCATTTCTAGAAAATAAAAATAAACGTATATTGGGAACCAGTACAAATGGATTATGTTCTGGAAACTCTTTAGATGAGGCGACATTACATGGCTTAGCTGAATTATTTGAAAGAGATATTCAAGCATTTGATAGTTTTGCCAATCAGTCTCAGTTTGTTGAATTTGATGAGAAGCATGAAAATATTATCGATCTAAAACAAAAAATTGAAAAAGCTGGGTTTGAATTAAGTTGTCGCTATGTTGATAATATTTATCAACTTCCATATTTTCATGCTTACATACTTGATCCTAGTGATGAATCACCTGTAGCGGTTAGTTATGGTTCAGCATTTCATCCTATTAAGAATATTGCTGCCGTTAGAGCAATAAGTGAAGCGGCACAATCAAGACTTACACAGATACATGGTGGTCGTGATGATGTTATTGATAGAACAAACTTTTTTGCAGTAAATGGTGGTAAAGCATTTGAACAGCAATCAGTTAATATTGTTCGAAAGTTAGTAACCTCTAAAGTTAAGCTTATCCATTATTCTAAAATACCCGATAAATCAGATGAAATACGATCAATTGGCGATGGTATATATCTATTGATTGAGAAACTAAAATCTGTAGGGATAGATCAGGTATTACGTGTTGAACTTACGCCTAAGAACTCACAACTTACAGTCGTAAAAGTGATAGTTCCAAAGATGGAGTATTTCCGTCCTGAATTGAAAAGAGTAGGAAATAGATTGATGAAATTTATCAAGGAACAAAAAAATGAAAAATCAGATTAAATTTCATGTGTTTATTGGACCAACAGGATACGGTTTTAATGATGAATTGATGTTGAATCCATTCATTGAAATACACCCACCAGTTAAACGAGGTGATATTGATAAATTAACTCAATTAATAGATGAGCCAGTTAAATTACTTATTGTCGATGGAGTTTTCCATTCACAGGCTGCTGTTGGACATGTTGAACTAAGAACAGCCATTGAAAAAGGCTGTGAATTATGGGGAGCATCTTCGATGGGGGCAATACGTGCTGCAGAGATGAATTTTTTAGGAATGCAAGGTTTTGGTCAGGTTTACAATATGTTTCTTCTAGATCATCTGGATGATGATGAAGTAACATTAATTCATGAAGCTGAAGCGCCATTTACTCCATTAACAGAACCTTTGGTTCATATAAGAGAGTGGATGAATTCTCTTTATTTACAAGGGAGAATAGATATTATTAATTCAGAGGAAATATTGCATTCAGTAAAGAGTCGTTGGTATGGGGAGCGGACTTTAAATTTAGTAGGTCAGATGCTAATTGATAGAAAAATATTAACTAAAGAACAATTAAAAATGAGATGGAAGAATTTAATAAATATCGTATTAAGACAAAAGACCTCTTAGATTTTTAGATATACATTGTTCAAAAAGAGTTGGAGTTGAAATGATTGACTTGAAATTATGTAATCAGTTTTCGAAATTAACAAATGGAAAAAAGACTTCGTACTCGAGGCTCGAAACATTCAGGATATTATTTTTTTCTAGAATTTAACTTGGATAAGCTTTATCAAGAAATAGTTACAGAAAATAAGTTAAATACTTTTGTTTCATTAATTATAAATGGTATAGCATATATTGATTACGATGAAATTAAAAAATTGAATTTAAGGATGGTGATGATATTCTTCTTCTTACAGCAATTGCAGGTGGTTGATTATGTCTAACATAAAATTTAGTTTAGAAGAGATTTTACATTATTCACGACATTTATTACTAACAGATTTTTCATTTGAAAAACAAATGATGCTGAAAACTGCAAAAGTTGCAGTTATTGGTGCTGGTGGGTTAGGTTGCCCAGTATTAAATTATTTGGTAGCGGCAGGTATAGGAAATATTACAATAGTAGAGGATGATATTATTGATATTAGTAATCTTCATCGTCAAACGCTATATAGCTATGAAGATGTTGGGCAGAAGAAAGGTGTTGTTGCCGAAAGAAAACTTAGAGGTTTGAATAAATTTGTTAATGTTAAACATGTAGATCAATGCATCCATTATGGTAATTTAGATGAAATACTAAGTGATCAAGATATTATTGTTGATACAACAGATAATTTTTCTACGAAATATTTACTTAATGATTTCTGTTTTTTAATAAAAACTCTTATTTATGCATCTATTAGTCAATTTGAAGGCCAAATCTGTGCATTCAATACAGACCAAGATTTGAGTGGCGATTTTATTAATTTAAGAGATATTTTTCCTGAGCCGCCACCTAAACAATTAGCACAGAACTGTGCTGAAGCAGGAGTATTTGGTTTTTTGGCGGGAACTATTGGTTCACTTCAAGCGTCTCTAGTCATTAAATCAATTATAAGTGATAAAAGCTTAAAAGTGGAGAGTTGATTTTGTTTGATGTTAAAAATTTTGAAATAAACAAGGTTGAAGTTAAAGTAAATGCCAAAAATCCATTAAGAAATTTAAGACTTTTAGCCTCACAAAAAGAGCATTTAACTAATATTGATTATGGTGTGTGTGAAATTAATCATCAATCAATTCCACCGAATATATTGAATGAAATTTTATTATCAGATCGTGAAGTGCAGCTGATTGATGTTAGAGATTATTCTGAACACATTGAGTTTTCTATTGGTGGAATTAACTTACCTGTGGCATTGTTAAAAGATGATCCTAAGTGTCTCAATATTATTAAAAGAATATAGATACCATAGTATATTGTCAAAGTGGGAAGAGAAGTTCAGAGGTTTTAGGATTAATTGAAGAGTATGTTGGATTAGGTTTGTGTAAATCTCTTAATGGAGGAGTAAATTCTTACATGGCTTTAGGTCTAAATACACGTTTAATGGGAAGTGTATTGGTTAATAATTAGTTATATATTTATAGGTTGACATGATTTTTTTGCAAGGACTGAGTAAAAATTTTTATTTATTTCAATTTAATATTCTTTTTACATCCACAAGTCTTAGAAGTGTACGAGTTATAATTGCTTGGTGGATAATGAGTGCAACAAATGATGTCAAGATTTTTGCTGCTATGATTGCTTTAGGTGGTTTTTTGATCTTTTTCAAGAGTGATATTTGGGTTTTTGGGGATATATTTAATAAGAAAAATTCTTTTATTTTGTAATTTTATTAGCATGCTTGTTATATTGGTTTTAACTTTTTTTATTTTGTGAAACTATACAATATTCTGATTATTGCTTTCTCTTTAGTTATTCTTGGAGTTTGTGCTGGTATTAGAGAGCCACTTCACTCAAGTATGTTGTCATCGCTAGTACCTAAAGAAGAATTAGATATTGCTTTAAGATTTAAAACGGTGATTTCTTCATTTGTAATGTTTTCTGGTCCAATTTTGGCTACAGCTATTCTATCAGTGTTTAATATTCTTTATGGGTTAATAATAATTTTTTCTATTTTGCTTTTTGCTTTTTGTTAATTTTGAATGTTAGTTATTTTGAGAGTAGTAAAAATTGATAAAGGAGAATTTTTTCTATGAATGGTATGTAAATACTAAAGATAGTTTGTATTTTGTTTTTCAGATTAAGTCTGAGTTTTATATATGTATATTGATACTTTTAACTAATTTTGTTTTTTCATCAATGTTTACTATAGTTATGCCATCTTTGGTTTATAATAAATACAATAAGGATGTGTGGTTGCTGGTTTTTGCTGAAGGGGCTTTTGCTACTGGCTTGTTTTTAGGGGGATCAAAAATTATTGCATATTTAAATGAAAAGTGGAATCGATATACAGTAATACGTCTAGGGTTTTATGGTATGGGGTTCTCATTGTTTTTAATGGGGCTTGGAATATTTTTCTTGGAAAATATGTTTATTTGCTTGCTTTGATACTTTCATTTATATTTTTATTGTGTGGTATATCCTTTAGCATTATTGCGACAAATACAATGGCTGTTAGGCTTAAAGCTACACCAAGGGAATTTCAGAATAGGATTGTTAGTGCTGTCGCATTCATGTCAGGTTTAATGGTTCCTTTTGGTAACGTTGTATGTGGTTTTTTGATTGATCATATTGGTTTGCCTTTGACGATTGCTGGATTTGGTGTTTTTATTCTAATAATTACATTTTATTTTATCAAATCTAAAAGTATTAAAGAAATATATTCGTTAGAGGATGTGGAACTTACTGAAATTTATAAGAAAAATATGATTCTATATTCAGTAGGTGAGATAGGCGGGTGTTGTCGATGAGAAAATATAGAATTTTCTTTAGTAATAATCGTCTAAGGTTATTTAATAAAAACACATGATGTTCAACTTTATTTATGATGGCTTATTCGGCGTATAAATTAAAATTTCTTATATTGAGATATGACATAACAATAACAACTTGAAGATGCAGTATGATATCTGCTCCGGATTTTGTTATTTGATGTGGCTTTTAGGAGAATAAAAAAGCACCCGAAGGTGCTTTTTAAATTAGTGATGACGATGCTTTCTTTTTTTCTTGTATTTTTTAGATTGCTGATTGTCATAATAACGGTCTTGACCGACTTTACGGCCTAGAGCAGAACCACCCGCTGCGCCAGCTGCAGCACCGATATAACCACCCGTGCTACCACCGATGTTTTTACCAACAGTATAACCACCGACACCACCTAGACCACCGCCAATAGCAGCTTCAGTACGGGTACGTTTGCTACTTGCTGCTGCTGCACCACCAGCGCCACCCAAAGCAGAGCCAATCATTGCACCGTTATTACCACCGATTTCTTTACCTACTGCAGTACCAACCACACTACCAAGTGCAGATGTTGCAGCAACACGGGTTGCATTATCAGCATGAGCAGCAGTAACCAATGATGAGCTTGCAAAAATAGCAGCACATAACCAAGTATTTAATTTCATTTTTGACTCCGTGTCCGCAATTCATCGGACCTCTTTTTCATGGCTGCAAATGTAACAAAATTTGAGTATGAAAGTATGGAGAAGCTTTTCTGAATTATTACTCTTTGGTGTCTAGATTGTAGTGTTTTGTTTCTTAAAATAGCGCAAAATGCGAGTTAAGTTCGATTAAACAACAAGATAGTCAATAACTGCACAAAAACAATGAAACCTTATTTTAAGGTTCCATTTATTTTTTGATTAATTTAATGGTTCATCTTTTATTGTTTGTTCTTCGAGTTTGGGCTGACGTGGATTGAGTTCGGCTTGCAGGCGTAGATAGTTTAAGTCACGAATATTCTTTTGGGTTGCCACTACACCAAACAGACTTAATAGAAATGACATGATGTAAAAGCCTTTTTCGCTCATACTGAGCTCTGCGTTCCATAAGCTTATTAAAAGTAGTCCGATGCATAGGGCCATTGAAGCCCAACATAAGCCATAGTAAATCGCCGTGACGGGAATCTCTTCCAGTTGGTCACGAACAGTTTTCTGTAAAGAAGCCGCGGAAAAAAGTCCGTAAAGCAAGATCACAAGATAATAGCCTTTTTCATGCAAGGGCATATTGGCATTCCATAGACCAATCATAAAGCCAACGCCACCTGCGAGTAAGGCCACCCAGCTTGCAGCAATAAAGGCTGAGGTGGGGCGGTTTATAAAATTATTCATAGATTATCCTGTTGTTTTATCTTTCTATTTGTCCTTCGTTATTTATATATAAGCCTTGATCAGAGAACAAGCACTGAAAACTAAAACTGAACAATTTGTGATGAAATGGGTGAGGAATAGTAAGTTCCCCTGATTCTCTATGTCTTTTAAGCGGTGGAGTCTGTAAACTATGCGCAATTTTTTGATTTTGCTCGTGCTTCATCGGCACTGAGTCTTTAGATTTTGAGATATTCCGCCCATGAAAGCATCACTCCGTTTAAGACTCGATCAACTTTGTGATCGTCACGAAGAGCTGACTGCATTACTTGCAGATGTAGAAGTAATTTCGGACAATAAACGTTTTCGTAAACTGTCTCGCGAACACAATGATTTAACTGAAATCACTGAAGTTTGGAGCAAATATCGTCAAGCTGAAGAAGATATCGAAACGGCTGAAACGATGAAATCAGATCCTGATTTCAAAGATATGGCAGAAGAAGAAATTAAAGAAAATAAAGCACTTTTGGTTGCACTTGAAGAGCAGTTAAACGTGTTGATGATTCCGAAAGATCCAAATGATGCCAATGCAGCCTATCTTGAAGTGCGTGCTGGAACGGGCGGTGATGAGGCGGCTATCTTCTCAGGCGATTTATTCCGTATGTATAGCAAATACGCTGAAACACAAGGTTGGCGTATTGAAGTGCTTTCTGAAAATGAAGGCGAGCATGGTGGTTATAAAGAAATCATTTGCCGTATTGATGGTGAAGGTGTCTATGGCCGTTTGAAATTTGAAAGTGGCGCCCATCGTGTACAACGTGTACCTGCAACTGAATCCCAAGGTCGTGTACATACTTCGGCTTGTACGGTTGCGATTCTGCCTGAAGTCGATGTAGATACTACAGTCGAAATCAATCCAGCCGATTTACGTATTGATACCTATCGTGCATCCGGCGCAGGCGGTCAGCACATTAACAAAACTGATTCAGCGGTACGTATTACCCATATTCCTTCGGGTGTGGTAGTGGAATGTCAGGAAGAACGTTCGCAACATAAGAATAAAGCCAAAGCGATGGCGTTGTTGGTCTCGCGTTTAGAAAATGCCAAACGTGCAGCCGCTGATGCAGCAACTTCAGAAATGCGCCGTGACTTGGTCGGTTCTGGTGACCGTTCAGAGCGTATCCGTACCTATAACTATCCACAAGGTCGTATGACTGACCATCGTATCAACCTGACTTTATATAAGTTAGATGCGATTATGGAAGGTGATTTAACAGAATTGCTGGACAGCTTGCATCGTGAATATCAGGCGGATCAGTTGGCAATGCTTGCACAGGAAAATGGCGGCTAATGAATATTGCTCAAGCCTTAGAAATCAAAGGTGAAATTGATAGCTATGAACGTCAGGAGGCGGCATGGTTACTCGAACATCTTTTGGGTGTAAATAGTTTAGAACTCAAATTAAGACTTGAGCAAGAGTTGACCGAAATGCAGGAGCAGGCTTATCTGGATGGTCTGGCTCGTATCGAACAAGGTGAACCTTTGGCCTATGTCACAGGTTCACAACCCTTTTGGACGCTCGATTTAAAAGTCACTCATGACACTTTGGTGCCGCGTCCAGATACTGAAATTCTGGTTGAAACAGTATTAAAACTGCCACTTGATGCAAAGGCCAATATTGTCGATTTAGGTACGGGCACAGGTGCGATTGCTTTAGCGCTTGCAAGTGAACGTGCTCAATGGCAAGTGACTGCAACAGATATTTATGCCCCGACTTTAGATGTGGCTCAGGACAATGCTGTTCGACACGGGCTGATGCAGGTGAAATTTGCCTGTGGGGCTTGGTTTGATGCTTTAGAACAGCAACGGTTTGATCTGATTGTGTCGAATCCGCCGTATATTGATCCTGAAGATGTGCATATGCAAAAGCTCCAGTCCGAACCTGAGCGTGCCTTGACGGCTGATAAGCAAGGCATGGCGGATATTGAGATCATTATCACCCAAGGCAAGAATTGGCTTAAACCGAATGGCTGGATTGTGCTTGAACATGGCTATGACCAAGGCCAAGCAGTACGAGATATTTTTGAGCAACAAGGTTTTGAGCAGATCAAGACCATTCAGGACTATGGCGGCAATGATCGTGTAAGTCTAGGACGAAAGCCCGTTTAATCTTCAATATATTGCTGTACTGCATCGGCTAATCGGTTGTCACCTTGTTGTTGCAGTCCATTTACAACCCCTAAGGCATCTTCTTTATCTCGATTTTGGCTCAGCTTAAACTTGCCTGTAATGTGCGAAATCTGAATTTCAATGCCAACAATCCCTTGCAGTTCCCGAGCAATATACTCACTTGGTGCATCCGACATTTTCCATGGCGTTGCTTGTTTGGCTTCATGAACCCGTGTCAGTTTAGCCAAAATGCCACGTAGGGCTTTTTCATCATGTAAGAAATAAATGCGACCTTTGACATGAACCACTTGATAGTTCCATGTTGGTACATGTTGATGGTGTTGCTGCTTGCTCGGATACCAGTTTGGTGAAATATAAGCTTGCTCACCCTGAAAAATAATAAGAACTTCAGTGTCGTTTTTAATTTGCGTATGCAACGGATTATTCTTGGCAATATGTGCAACCAGTGTCGCTGTCTGGCTTTGCTCATCACGCAATAAATGAAAGGGCAAATGATTGGCTTCTATGCCTTCAGCACTATGGCTCATTAAAGTCGCAAAAGGATAGTCCTGAATCAATTGATAGAGTTTCTCAAGATCTGTTTCTTCAAATATTTCTGGTAAATACATCATTTACTCCTTTGAGCGTTCTGAGCGATCCAAAAGTTCCTTTTTATATGGTGAAGATTTACGATAGCTGCCTGGACTGAGTCCTGTCCATTTCTTAAAGGCGCGATGGAACGCACTTGGGTCATGGAAATGCAGATCATCACTGATATTTTGAATTGAATCATTACTTTTGCACAATCGTTCAATCGCAATATCACAGCGAATGTCATTTTTAAGTTGCTGATAACTGACACCTTCCTGCTTTAAGCGACGCTGAATGGTGGCAGTTGACATATTGAGTTGTTGTGCAATCTCTTTCAATTCATCCCACTGCGATGGCGGTTGTAACAGCAATTGGCGACGAATTTGTAAGCTTAACGAGTTCTCATTCTTAAAGCGTACAATCAGGTTATAAGGGGTTTTTCTTAGAAAATCATTGAGCGCCTGTTTGTCTTTTTTGATTTTATGCTTGAGATAATGGGCATCAAACTCAATCTGATTCTGGTCGGCATTAAATTGAATATCTTCGCAAAAGCGCACCCGATAATCCTGTAGTTCGACTGGAGAATGACATCTAAAGCTCATTTTATGAAAGCCAATACGCTGATCACTCAACCAGCACATCAAACTATGCACCAGCATTAGATAGGTAGAATAAGTGAACATCCGTTTGGGATGCTCACGATCGTGCAAGATCAGATAGGCTTTGGAACCGCGTTGTACCAATTCACCGTGAATATCATCAAGCACCAGACTCAGGAATTTTAAAATCTCCTGAATGGCTTGCTCTAAGGTTTCAGCATTGAAGGCTAATTTTGCCAATAGACGATAACTGCCTCGGCGCATGGGATGGCGATCCATGCCCAAAAACTCATCATTCATGCTTTCTGCAAGTTCGACCCATAACTGCGCACATTGCGTCACGGGCACACGGGCTTTGGATGAGGTTAGTAATTCTGCTGAAATGCCTGCACGATTGGCGATATTGACAATATTTAAACCACGACTTGCGGCGACACTCAACGCTTCACGAAGCAAAGCATTTGAAATGGTGTCCTTAGCTGAATTAAGATCAAAGTTTAGGTTTTTATTCATATATCAATAAAATACAGGAGAGTAATTAGATTGAATGCTCAAAAGTTGCATTAAATTTGCTACTTTTTGAAATTGTATCGGAAAAAGTTGCCTTTAGGCTTAGTGATAAAAATTTATATCTTTAATTTGATAGGAAACGTAAATGAAAATTCAGGGAAAACATTTTGTTATTACAGGTGGCGGTTCAGGTTTAGGTGCAGCAACAGCGGAATACTTGGTTGAAAAGGGCGCTTCGGTCACATTGGTCGATATGAATGTCGATGCTGGAGAACAACAAGCGCAAGCCTTGGGGGCAGCAGCAGAATTTGTAAAACTAGATGTGACGGATGAAGCTGCGGCAGAGCAGTTCTTTAAAGATGTGTTGGCGAAACATGGCAGCATATATGGCCTGATCAATTGTGCCGGCATTGGCCCTTCTGCAAAAGTAGTGGGTAAAGACGGCGTACATGATTTGGCGATGTTCTCTAAAACTTTACAGATCAATGTAACGGGGACTTTTAATATGCTGCGTTTTGCAGCAGACGCCATGAGTAAAAATACTGTTGCAGAAGGTGATGAAGATCGAGGCGTGATTGTGAATACTGCTTCGGTTGCTGCTTTTGACGGCCAAATTGGACAAGCGGCCTATTCAGCATCAAAAGGTGCAGTGGTGGCAATGACGCTACCGATTGCGCGGGAACTAGCTCGCCATGCGATTCGTGTCATGACCATTGCCCCTGGGATTATGGAAACGCCAATGTTGAAAGGCTTGCCTCAAAATGTGCAAGATGCCTTGGGACAAATGGTGCCTTATCCATCGCGTTTAGGTCGCCCAGAAGAGTTTGCGCGTTTAGTGGCACATATTGCTGAAAACTCCTATCTGAATGGTGAAGTGATCCGTTTAGATGGTGCGATTCGTATGGCGCCGAAATAAGTTAAGCTTTTATGCAAACGCCGTTGTGGAGAGCATTTCATAACGGTTTTTTATACTTTGGTGTTTACGCTATTGGATATTGTTTCTAGAGCAATTTCGATTTAAGGTCGAAGAATAATAAAAATGATTCAACAAGAAGGAATAGACCGATGCAACCCATGATTTTTTTATCCATAACATTGGCACTGACCTTAACAGGCTGTATCGGCAATATGAACCCGACAGGTGGCAATTCAAGCCCGAATTATCCGTACTATGTGACACAGCAACCGATGTTGGTTAAAAAGATCTATGTTCCAGCAGGAACAACCTTGGTTTATGAGGAACAGTACTTCAAACAAGGTAGGCAGCCTGAGATCATGTCAGAAAATAAACTGACCGATATTCGGTTGCCGATTGGTCAAAGCATTGATTGGGGCGGTGTACCGGTCACCATGATTTCTCAGTTCTTTAATTCAGCTATGCGCGGCTATTCTGTACATGCCGACTTTAAAAAATTGGATGCAAATAAACGAACCAGATTTTCTCAGTTATGGCAGCGTTGTAATGATGATCTAGGAATCAGTATCAAAGATCGAAAGGATTGGTCATTTAACAAAGCCAATATTGCTGATGTGCAAAGCTGTAGTGGTCTTTATCAACGTTACTTTAAAAATATTCAAGAACAGCAGCAGTTTTTAGATCTTATGTATAGTGAGTTGATGAAAGTCAATGATCAATAAAAGAGACAAAGCTTGTTTGGCTTTGCCTTATATCAAAGACTATTTGGCCTTAACTTCATCACCAATCAAATAGAATGTCCTACCTGCAATGTAATGTAGGCTGCGCAACGCTTTACTGGCATCTTGAAAGTGCCAATGTCCATCGCGAAATACGCGTGAATCCGCCCAAGCACCGACTACGGAACCGATAAATAAGTCGTGCGCTTGTTGATTGTGTGGTTCTGGAATCACTTTACAGACTAGCCAAGCCAGACTGCCTGCCACCAGTGGCACAGGGAAATCATCTTGGTAAAACAATTCGGTTTTGCATTCTTCTAATTTGTTTGGATGCTCAAACTGACTGATCGTTCCGAGTTGATGCACTAGATCAATCTGTGCATAGCAGGGAACTTGCAAGGCAAAATAACCACTTTGCTCAACCAGTTGACGGGTTTTGGTGCTTTTATCTAAGACTACAGTGACTTTTGCAGGTGTTAATTCCAAAGCACAGGCCCAAGCTGCTGCCATGACATTGCATTCTTGTCCGTATTGAGCAGAAACCAAAACCGTTGGGCCGTGATTTAATAAGCGATAGGCTTTGGAAAGTTCAACAGCCTTTATTTCCGAGTGGCGCATACAACATCCAAAAGGTGGGAGTACTCTGTCATTGTTACACAAACTTCCGCAAAATTTTAACCAATTTCCCAACGTTTACAGGCACGATTAAAACTGCAAATGTGACAGTACCCGATTTTTAATCCAGCTGATTGTTTGAACTTAAACAGTCAAGATAATTTGAAAATGTGCATTCATCGGAATCTTTTCGATCAATCATAATTTTGGCGCGAATTGTTATGATTTTGGCACAAATTGTTTTAGTCTAAAAATCACATAAAAGTTTGAAGGAGTATGATTTTTGCCAGTCGTTTGTATGCTCGGAATGATTCCAGATACGAAGAAAAAGACTAAATCTCTGTAATAAAAATGAAAAATGCTAGGAGCAAAAACGTGAAGAAAAAATATTTAAATGTCATGGCGTTGATGGCAGGCATGGTGGTGAGCAGCGGATCTGTGGTACACGCAGGTTTGTTTGATTTTTTTGCACCCAAGGCATCATGGCAAAACTGTAATGTGAACTCTTGTTCAATCGGCGGTAGCACCAGTGTTACATCAAGTTATGCGAAAACCAAGTATCCAATTTTATTGGCGCATGGGATGGCCGGTTTCTCTGCGGTAGGTCCTTTGCAATACTGGAATGGGATTACTGAAGACTTGGTTGGTAATGGTGCGAATGTCTTCGTTGCACAGCAAGCTTCGTTTAATTCTTCGGAAGTACGCGGTGAGCAACTATTGCTACAGGCAAAGCAGGTGTTGGCGATTACTGGTGCAGAGAAAATTAATTTAATTGGCCATAGTCATGGCTCTCAATCGGTTCGTTATGTTGCCAGCTTGTTGCCGAATAAAATTGCATCAGTCACAGCAGTTGGTGGTCCAACTAAAGGTTCAGATGTGGCAGATGTCGTCGACTCAGTGGTTAAATCACCTGCGGGTCCAGTCTTGGCACCTGTGATCTCAGCAGGGGTTAATGCCTTCTTCTCATTAGTGGGGATTGGTTCAGGGCATTATTATGATCAAGATGCGATTGCAGGTTTAAACTCATTAACCACCAGCGGTTCAGCCAATTTTAACCAACGTTTCCCCGCAGCTGTACCAACTACAGCATGTGGTTCAGGTACTGAACTGGTGAATGGCGTGCGTTATTATTCGTGGAGTGGAACCAGTCCATTTACCAATGCATTAGACCCAATGGACTATGCATTAACTGCAACATCGTTACTGATTTCTGGAGAAAATGATGGCTTGGTACCGCGTTGTTCGAGCCATTTGGGTACGGTAATCCGTGACAATTATGCATTTAACCATTTGGATGAAGTCAATCAAATCCTCGGTTTGGTTGGATTCTTACAAAATCCGGTCACCCCTTATCGGACTCAGGCAAATCGTCTGAAAAATCTAGGTTTGTAATTCATTAATGAAAGGAGCAATCCGTTGCTCCTTTCATTTTTAACGGTTCAAACAAAGAAAGAATGATAAATAGAGCAAGGGATTATGAACGGTAAATTTTTGAATAATAAAACCATCAGTTTAGTTTTGATTGTATGTTTATTGCTCTTGTTGGCTTTAATCTATTGGATATTTAGACCAGATGCTCAAAATACACCGCATGAGCCAAACCAACAGGCTCAATCACAGCTTATAGGCAATGGCTTAGAAGCCAACGCGCAAAATAATCAAAAAGGCAAAATACCAGAATTGGCTGCTTCATTGCGCGGTACAGAAATTGATTGTCCAATTCAGGTCGATGCCAATGGTAAATTAATTTTAACGGTTGGTATTCGCAGTTGTTTCGATTATTTCTTTTCCAGTTTAGGAGAGAAAACCGAAACAGAATTGGTTGCTGATATCCGACAGTACCTTACTGCGACTTTACCTGACACAGCTTCGAGTTATGCCAGTCATCTGTTAGATCAATATGTAGCCTATAGTCATGCCTTAAAAAATATAAAACCAACGGGCAACTTTAAGACGGGCGATATTGATGGGTATCAGAAAGTGATTGATCAGATGTATAAAGTACAGCAGCAGTTTTTTAATGCGGCTGAGATTAATGCCTTATTTGGTAATGAACATAACCTGAATCAGTTCAATATTGATCAAATGCGTATCCATGCCAATAAAACCCTGACCGCTCAGCAAAAGGCAGCTGAATTGGCGAAATTGATTGATCAGCTTCCGAGTACACTGGCCGATGGCGTTCGGGTTTCGATGCAATTTTCTGAATTGCAGCAATTAACTCAAGAAGTACGGGAAAAGGGTGGTTCTGCACAAGAGCTTCGGAATATGCGTGAAAGTTTATTAGGGCCAGAAGCGGCAGATCGTTTGGAAAAGGTCGATCAAGAAGAAGCAGGGTGGCAAACACAGGTCAATGGCTACTTGGCCGCACGTGATCAGATTTTAAAGAGTGACGCCACGGATGCCAGTAAGCAGCAGGCGATTAATCAGTTACGTAATCAATCCTTTGGCAGCAAAGAGGATTTGTTAAGAGCGCAGTCTTATGAAATGATGCATGATCGGAAGTAGAGCAAAAGTAATAGATGGAAATATAATCAGTCATAATTTTAGTTAGGTAAGGTTGGATATGTATGTAGCTGATTATATTGGTTTAGCATTGATCCAAGATATGACAGATAAGAGTTTGCCTCTGTCTGAAGTCTTGGTTAAGGGGAAAAAGACAGGGGTTATGGTTGAGGGTAAAGTGTTAGAAGGTGTGGTCTGTGTATATTCTCACTGCTATCTTCTTTTCCTTAGTCAGGATTGTATCTTCGAGGAAAATTTAACTTTGGCATTAGTCGACCTGGATAAAAATATATTGTTGGAGTCATTATGCATAGGACAGGCTTATCAGACAGATATCTTTACTGGCCCGAGGATATGTAATGATAAAATCTTATTTGAATTTTTAGCTGAAAAAACATGGGTTCTTCAAGTATTACAAACTGCCAGAATTCGATTTCCTATTTCTTTAAACGCTTTGATACATCGTGGTTTTCAATTTAAATCTTATCTCCGATTAGTAAATTAATTTAAATGACGTATACCGTCATGAACCCTCCTTGATTACCGTTGCACGTTGCAAGTGATTTCTAAATGACGTATGCCGTCATGAACAACATTGTTTTGCTCGACAATGTCTTTGATCTTTTCTAAATGACGTATGCCGTCATGAACAAGCTAAAACCACTCATGATATATTCCAAAGTTTTCTAAATGACGTATGCCGTCATGAACAATTCTGTGACTCTTTGCCCAAATGAGCGACTTTTCTAAATGACGTATGCCGTCATGAACGAATTTCCTAAATGGAATCGGGGAGGCGGTAATTTCTAAATGACGTATGCCGTCATGAACTTGTACCAATGTTGCCGATCATTCCTGTCTATTTTCTAAATGACGTATGCCGTCATGAACTCGAGTATGTCACACTCGCCTGTCATTAAATTTTTCTAAATGACGTATGCCGTCATGAACAGTAGATTGTGGTTCTGTTAACACGGATTTTATTTCTAAATGACGTATGCCGTCATGAACCTGCATTAAAATCCATTGTAGATAGTGCAAAATTTCTAAATGACGTATGCCGTCATGAACCCGCTATGCTTGCAATAGCAAACCCTTTTACTTTTCTAAATGACGTATGCCGTCATGAACGCATTTGCGGTTGAATCAAACAGGCTTTATCATTTCTAAATGACGTATGCCGTCATGAACAGGGTAGTCTGATTTCCAGCCATCCTTTCCTATTTCTAAATGACGTATGCCGTCATGAACTTTTGTCGAGCAGAATCACCAAGCTTGACCTTTTTCTAAATGACGTATGCCGTCATGAACATCAAACCCCTTCGGGGGTTTTTTTATTTTCCTTTCTAAATGACGTATGCCGTCATGAACTATTAAAGGCTCGATCTAATGTGACAATCAAATTTCTAAATGACGTATGCCGTCATGAACTAAACAATCTTATTCTTGTTGCATCCAATGAATTTCTAAATGACGTATGCCGTCATGAACTATAAAATAATGAAAATAATATCAGCCAAAACATCAAGTTATACTTAAAAAGCATCATTACCCAAAGTTTCTAACTGATATAGTAACTTATTGATTTTATTAAGCTGTTAAAGAGTAAGAAAAATATTGGGGTAAAAATAGCTTTTTGTCAAAAGAAAACAGAGCTGGTTCCAATTTATTACTTTCCTCCAAGCAGACATCGACTTAAAATCAGCAATACCCTTGATGATAAAGAAGCAAACCACGTGTCAGACCATTTAGAAAACGAATTTGAGCTAAGCAATGAGGAAATGCATCTCTATAGTCGTCAGATTTTATTAGATGGTTGGGATATCGAAGCACAAGAAAAACTAAAACTCGCCAATGTGTTGATTATCGGCGCAGGCGGAATCGGCTGTACCAGTGCCGAGCTGTTGGCACGTGCAGGTGTAGGTAAAATTACCATTGTCGATGCCGACACGATTGAAATAAGTAATCTACAAAGACAAATTGCCTTTACGACAAATGATTTAGGTCGATACAAAGCAGAAATATTGGCAAAGCATCTACAAGACATTAATCCGCATATACAGGTCAGTTATCAAAATATACGATTTGATGAAACGAATGCTGATGAACTCGTACAGCATCAAGATGTAGTCTTAGATGGCTGTGATAACTTTACAACTCGTTATCTGGTCAATGCAGTGTGTAAAAAACATCAAGTCCCTTTAATTAGTGCGTCGGCGATTGGTTTTGAAGGACAGATGTTTATGGTAGATGCTGATTCAGCCTGTTATGAATGCCTGTTTCCGAAAGAAGATCATGCCAATGAAGGGCTGCGCTGTGCGGAGTCAGGCGTATTAGCCACCACTCCTGTAATGATAGCGTCATTACAAGCACATCACACATTGCTATTTTTAGGCTTAGGTTTGACTCCACTCAAGCAAAAACTATTGCTTTGGAATGGCTTAAATTTAACGCAACGTATTCTTAAATTTGAAAAAGATATAAATTGTCCAGTTTGTCAGGCAACTTGATCGGTAAATTGAGCAAAATTTGCTAAACTAAAGCCATCTGTGAGGCAAGAAAGATTATGAAAAGAAATATTTTATTCGATGGATTACGCTCTGTTGCACGTATTGGTGAAACAGTGGTGGTTGCAGCACAAGCAGGTGTGAAGTATGCAACTGAAAAACCAAGCAACGCCAAACTTATGCGTGAGACCTTTGAGTCGCTTGGTTCGACTTATATTAAACTGGGTCAATTTATCGCTAGTACGCCGTCTTTATTCCCACGTGAATACGTTCAGGAATTCCAAGGCTGTTTAGATCAAACGCCAACCTTACCATTTAGCTATATCCAAAAAGTTTTGGCAGAAGAGTTTGAAGGGCGCAACCTCAATGAAATTTTTAGTTTTATTGATGAAAAGCCTTTGGCTTCGGCTTCAATTGCACAAGTGCATGCCGCTCGATTGGTCACGGGCGAAGATGTGGTTTTAAAGGTGCAAAAGCCAGGTGTTGAAACTATTCTTTATACCGACTTGAATGTGGTGCATTGGGCAACAAAGCTACTTGAAAGAGCTGTTCCAAAAATCAAGTTTGCATCACTTTCTGAAATTGTAGATGAGATCAAAACACGTATGGTGCGTGAAGTTGATTTTATTGAAGAAGCTCAGAATCTGGATGACTTTATTCAATATTTGAATGTTTCAGGTAATCAAGCGGCAACGGCACCGAAAGTTTATCACCAGTTTTCAACGCGCCGTGTACTCACCATGCAGCGTTTGTATGGGGTATCATTGACTGACTTTGATGTGGTCAAACAATATGCCAAAGACCCAACTCAGGTCTTGATTACGGCCATGAACACTTGGTTTGGCAGTTTAATGCTGTGCAAGAGTTTCCATGCCGATTTACATGCAGGCAATCTGATGCTGCTAGAAGATGGTCGTATCGGTTTTATTGATTTTGGTATTGTCGGTCAATTAAAACCTGAGGTTTGGACTGCGTGTATGGCATTTATGGATGCATTACAGCAAACCAATTACATCGCCATGGCTGAGAACATGCTGAAAATGGGCATGACCCATCAGAAAATTGATACTCAAATCTTGGCTGATGATTTAGAGCGCTTGTTTAGTGGGGTGTTACTGGCAGATCCACAAGAAATTCTTAGTTCTAATCCGGCAGATTTAAATGACATCATGATGGATATGGTGGCAGTAGGTGAGCGTCACGGTATTAAATTCCCGCGTGACTTCGCTTTGTTATTCAAGCAAATGCTATATTTTGATCGTTTCATGCGTGTTCTCGCACCATATACCGATATTTATGCTGACCAACGTTTAAAAATGGTTCACAATATTGAACCTGCTTCGTTTTTAAAGCATTAATTTATTTATCGGTTCATTAGGTCATTATGGATGCCATTATAATTGAAGGGTTGAAGGTTGATACCGTGGTTGGTTGTTTCAACTGGGAACGCCAAATTATTCAACCTTTAATGCTAGATCTCACTATTCATAATGATCTAATGCAAGCTGCACAATCAGATGAGCTAAACGATACGCTCAACTATGCGCAAATCTGCGAGCTTGCAGCTCAAGTGATTCAACAAGCCCAACCTAAGCTGATTGAGCACGCTGCACAATTGGTGCTTGAATGTCTATTTACTACCTTTCCTTCGATTGAATCGATCAGTATCACCATTCGCAAACCCGCCATCATTGCACAAGCCAATGCAGTAGGAATTCGCCTTGAACGCAACAGAAACAATTTTTGCGCTCGCACTGGCGAGTAATCTCCAGCAACAACAAAATTTCACTTTTGCTTATCAACAAATCGCAAGTTTGGGTGTAGTGGAGTTTTCGCCAATTTATGAAATCCCATGTCGGGATGGAATTGGTGCCGATTATTGGAATTCAGCCTGCTTATTAAAAAGTCGATGCAGTCTTGCTGAAATGACTGAAATTCTGAAAAAACTAGAAGCACAATCTGGTCGAGTTCGTCCATCACATCAGATCAGTTTGGATGTTGATGTGATTGCATGGGGTGAAACTTTAGAGCATATGCAATTTAATCCAAAAAAGTTACCATTAGCTTTGGATGTCAAAATTCCTTTATATGATTTGTGGCAGCATGCAGATTTAGCTCATTTCCAAAGTACAGATTATCCTGTCATTACAATGTAATGTTGTAGCTGGGTAATACCATAATAATTAGGAAGAATTTTCATGAAAAAGATTTTGCTTTTGTCGACGTTGACGATTTTACTTTCGGGTTGTGCGGCCATGAGCGTCGAGCAATGTAAAACAGCCAATTGGTTCAATGTGGGCGAAAAAGATGGCTCGAATGGGCATGATTCACGCTTGGATAAATATTATTCTTCCTGTCAAAAAGCCAATATTGTGCCGAATCAAAAGCTGTATGATCAAGGTTATCAAAAAGGCTTGAGCTATTACTGCCGACCGGAAAATATTTTTAGTGAAGCCTTGGAAGGTCGTGGCGATATTCATGTGTGTCCAATCGAAAAGCGTGAATCTTTACGTAGTTACTATCAAGTTGCCAATGAATATTATCAGGCAGATTCAGAGTTTAATCGCTCCCAAAGCGATATGAATCGTTATTTAAAAGAGTTGGAACGTAAAGATCTTTCGAATAAAGTTCGGGATGATTATCAAAAACGCTTATATGATCTACGTATCAATAGCAGTTGGGTACAGTCTCGTTATCAACAGGCTGTCCGAAATCTGGAACGTTTTAAGGCAGAACATGGTTTGAATTAAAACTTTAAGTAATAACGCTTATTTTAGAAAATCCATGCTTGCAGCCGTGGATTTTTTGTTTTTAGTGCACACATTTGAGTTACATACCTGATGGTATAGGGATGTTTAAATGGTGAAGAAACAAATAAATAATGAAGGGAGGAATTCTGTATGCAAGCCAAGTTACTTATTGCCTTGGGGATTATGCTCTATGGCAGCATGAACTCAGCCTATGCAATTGATGCCAAATATAGACAACAATTAGAACAATCAGGTTGTACACAAGTTAGTGAAGCACAGGGTTGTGATATTAGCAAAAGCAAAGAAGAAAATAGCAACGCTGGATTTGTTGAACAAACGCTAGAAACACCACCGCCAACCCTATCGACTCAGCAACCACAGTGGATTGCCGAAAGGTCGGATGGAACAGCACTGGCATTCATTAGAATTGACCAGCAACAACGAGTCTGGGTTAATGACACGCGTGTGATTGCGGTCAATAAAAAGGATCGGTTGACTTTTAGGCAGGGTAAAATTAATTACACCATTTTTACTGATTTAAATAAGCAGTCGCAAAGTTTTTGGGATGACCGTTATTCAACTGATAAAGGCAAAATTGTATTTCGTTAATTTTGATTGTGTTGGGTAAAATCAAAGGGAATTATTTTACAATAATTCCCTCGGACAGTTTAAAGATAATAACTGGTTTTGGTCATCAGTTTTGAAATGGCAGTCATGGTAATGCGTACAGGTACAGGCAAATCTACGCCACCTGCATTGAGTGCAGTGTCACGATGATGCAACTCATCTTCATTCATCTGCTCCAGGATTTTACGTGAACGGTCATCATGAGCGGGGAGCTGCTGGATGTGTTCTTGTAAATGTTGACTCACTTGGCGTTCGGTTTCAGCGACAAAGCCTAAGCTGTATTTGTCGCCTGCAATCCCTGCAATTGCACCCATTCCATAAGACAACCCGTACCAAATTGGATTTAATACACTAGTGTGGCTATCTAGTTCTTTTAAGCGATCTTCACACCATGCCAAATGGTCTTGTTCTTCAATCGCGGCTTGCTGCATTTCTTCACGTACATGTGGCAGTTTTGCAGTCAGTGCCTGACCGTGATAAAGGGCTTGAGCGCAGACTTCACCACTATGATTGACGCGCATTAAACCTGCAACATGGCGGGCATCACTGACACACAGTTGTGACGGTTCTTCATTGGCAGGATTACTGCGTTGTGCACTGGTCGCACCAGGTACCAAACTACGTAAAGCTTGATCAAAGGAATTAATAAGTTTATCGAGACCTGTGTAATGACGCATATATTAATCCTCTAATGTGTTGGGCGCATTTTCCAATAACGGTTTTAGACGTTTTAATAACCAAAATGAAAAAATTGCACTTAAAACAGCGGTAATGGTAAATAAGATTTTAATATCAATTTTTAAAATGCTTAAGATCAAAATAGAAAAAACTGCGGAAGAGACCATAAATACAGCATTTAAAATATTATTTGCGGCAACAACACGAGCACGATGTGAGCGTGGTGAATAGGCTTGCATCATGGCATAGAGAGGCACGATATAGAACCCACCACTAATTCCCAGTAAAGTCACTGCCAGCATCACATGGTAATAGACCGCACCCAGTGTAAACATATCTTTTAAACTGAGTAACTCACCTGTACGCTCAGGAACAAAAGCCAGGCTGGCTGCCAGATAGAGGGCAAACACAGTCAAACCAATTGCCCCATAGGGCACCATTTTGATATTGATATCAGTACCACCGATGCGTCTACAAAGTAAAGAACCGACACCGATACCAACCGAGAAAAAGGTAAGTAATAGGCTGACGACATTTTCTGAAGCATGCAGATTTTGCTGGGTCAGCTGTGGGATTTGAGTCAGGTAAGTTGCACCATAAAACCAATACCAAGAATTACCTAATAAAATCACGAACACAATCGGAATACTTTTGGCGTAGGCAATGGTTTGAAAACTGGTACGAATAAAGTTCCAGTCAATTTCGAGATCTGGTGCTGCAACTTTTTGCGGCAGAATAAAGCGGCTACATAAATAGCCTATGCAGGCAATCGCTACGACAGTCACACTGATCCACAGCAGGTTGCCGGCAGACGAAGCAATAACCGCGCCGCCTAAAATCATTCCCAGTAAAATTGCAATTGAAGTACCTGACTGAAACAGGGCATTACCTGACATCAGCTCTTGTGGTTTTAAAATTTCAGGCAAAATCGCATACTTAATCGGGCCAAAACAAGTGGAATGGGTACCCATTAAAAATAAGGCAAATAGCAATAACCATAGATTTCCAAGCAGGAAACCAGCAGTACCAATCAACATGATCACGATTTCTAATATTTTAATAAAACGAATCAGTTGAGAGCGCTCATATTTATCTGCGATTTGCCCAGCAGTTGCCGAGAAAAAGAAGTAGGGCAAAATAAACAATAAGGCAGCTAAATTATTTAAGGTACTGATCTCAGCACTTTGTTGTTGAATCCACCCATAAGTAATCACTAACAGTAGCGCTTGCTTATAAACATTATCATTCAGTGCGCCAAAAAACTGAGTGAAAAACATCGGGGCGAAGCGACGCGATGTCATTAAGCGCTCATCTTGTTTCATCATGTGTTCACTTCATTGTGATTTATAAAAAAATGTGACGAACTGTAAAAATGTGATGAAATGCATGTATGATACCTATGTCTGATTGGATGAAAAATCAAAGATTTGAAGTTATTTCACCCATCAAAAACGATAAATTAAAAAACAAGTTTAGAGTTTTACATGCCATCTAAAACGAAGTTTAAACAGTCGACACTGGTTCATTCTATGCATTTAATTTTTAAAATGCAGGGGGTTCCTAAACTTATTTGTAGTAGTTTTTTAATTAGTTCTTGTATATCAGTTGTTTATGCTCAAGAGCAAATTTTGGGTGCGCCTGAAAATCAGACAACCGAACAGAACGAGCATGTCGCTGCAGTGGCAGTTGCTGCCGCTGCACCAATCCCGCCAGCGATGAATACTTCTGATTCGGGGATATTACCCGGACAAGACAGTTTGGCTGCATTAAAAGAACAAGAACAGTCAAGTAATCAGATTAATGAATTAAAACCAATTCAGTTGGATGATAATCTGGAAAATTTGCCTGTGATTCCCGTCGATCAGAGTATGGCAAATGAAATTTTTCGTGTTGCAGAAGATGCCAAAAATGAAGCACAAGCATATCGAGACCAAACCGCTAAAAATCCTGCTCCTGTCATTGGCGATGTTTCGCAAACTGAATTAACTGAGATTAAACAGGCTCCGTTGAATATTGACCAGTTAATGAGTGATATCCAGTCAGACAGTAAAATTGTGGTTGAAGCCAATGAAACGGGTAAAACCTTAGCCGAGTTCCAAACCAAGTCAGATCAACCTGCTGAAAAAGTTGGCTTCTTTAAGCGCATTATTAACCGTTTGCGTCCGGATAATTTAATCAATGCTGATAAAATTCCGCGTATTTCTGCTGATGTGAGTGGTGCACCACCTATTCTGGCGCTTAATATCAAGGCCAAGTTGTCAAGCTTTACTAAAGAGTCTTTTGAAGATTTTAATGTTGCGTTGCCTCAGTTGCGTGCATTGACCAATCAAGCTGCACAGGCGGTGGGTTATTACAATGCGACTTATACTTTTGTCAAAGAAAGTGACAGTAAGGTAAAAGTGATAGTGGTTCCCAATGACCCCGTCAAAATTAAAGAACAAAATATTGAATTTACCGGTGCAGGCGCAAATACACCACAGTTCCAAGTCATTCGTTTAATTCCAGAACAGGATGTTGGTGATATTTTCAATCATGGCTCGTACGAAGCGATGAAAACTAAAATTACCAACGTTGCTGCAGATAATGGTTATTTTGATGCGTTTTGGCGCTTGCATGATGTCAAGATTACTCAGCCTGATAAAACGGCTGACATTAACTTAAAGTACGAAACAGGTGAACGTTATAAGTTAAAGCAAGTTGAGTATCGGATGAGTGATCCGAGCAAGCCATTACCATTGACCCAAAAAGTTTTAGATAGTTTGGCACCTTGGAAGGAAGGTGATGACTATGCCTTCTGGCGTGTCAATGTTTTGGCAAATAACTTAACCAACACCCGTTATTTTAATTATACCCTGGTTGATACTATCAAGCCGGATGCAATTCAGCCACCTTTAGATTTACCGCCAGATTTACAGGCGTTGGTCGACCAGCAACGTATCCAGCAATCCCAATTGATGAGTAGTCAACAAAAGGCGGATATTGCGCGGGCCAAAATCACTTCTGCGCAAGAAGTCACGCAGGATGTTGTTGATGAATCACAATTCTCTGGTGGTGAACCTGCTCAACCTTATGCATTAGCACGATCTATGCCAATGCCGCCTGTACATAATGATGATGACGAACAACGTCAGAAGCTAGAAGAACAGGCGCGGGTAGAACGAAAAATTCCTGTTGTGGTGACGCTGAATGCAGATCGCTTAAATAGTCTTGAAACAGGTATTGGTTATGGTACTGATACGGGGGCACGTATTCGTACCCAGTATCGTCGTGCGATTGTGAATAAATATGGTCACTCATTTGATGCCAACTTCGAGTTATCTGAGATTCGTCAATCAATAGATGGGCGTTATAGTATTCCTTATAAGCATCCATTAAATGACTACTTCAACCTGGTGGGTGGTTATGAGCGTGAAACCCGCAACGATATTGGTCCTGATGTGAATTTGTTGGTTGAGTCGGCAGTTCTAGGTGGTGAGCGCGTCATTAAAAACCCATTAGGCGACTGGCAACATACCTTTGGCTTACGTTATCGTTTAGATCGCTTAACCAAAAAAGGTGATGTGAATATTAATGAGCTACCAGATGCCTTTAAAGTATCCGGGATCGATTCTGAACAAGAATCATTATTGCTTGGTTATGAGGCTTCTAAAACCAATACCAATACGCGTTTAAATCCAACGCGTGGTTTTAAGCAAACCTATAAAGTTGAATTGGGGACGGAATCTTTGCTTTCAGATGCCAATATGGCAATTGTAAGTGCTGGCTGGCGTTTTATTTACTCATTGGGTGAAAACGACAATCATCAATTTGTTGGTCGTGGCGATACAAGCTATATCTTCACCGATAATTTCAATAAAGTGCCGTATAATTTACGCTTCTTTACAGGTGGAGATCAATCTCTCCGAGGTTTTGACTACAAGAGCTTATCGCCCGAAGAAAACGGCTATAAAATAGGGGGTCAAGCCTTGGCTGTTGGCTCTTTGGAATATAATTATCAATTTAAAGATGGCTGGCGAGCTGCCGTGTTCTCGGACTTTGGTAACGCCTATGACAAACAATTTAGCAACCCAACAGAATATAGTGTGGGTGTTGGTATCCGCTGGAGATCGCCAATTGGACCAATTCGATTAGATATCGCATCGGGTATTTCGAATGATAACAATCCAATTCGTTTGCATTTCTTTATTGGTCCACAGCTTTAAAACTTTTTAGCCCTTTAATTTAATAAGGGTAAAACAATCTCGGGTTGATTATGACGGAAGTAGAACAGCAACTTACACCTCCAGCAGAACCAAGACAGCAACGGCGTATTTTTCGAAATATTGCGCTGATTTTATTGATCATTCTTTTGTTATTGGTCAGTTCTTTGCTTGTTATGATGTCTACGGATAAAGGGAGTCGCTTTTTATTAGACCGTGTACTTCAAAGCCAAAAAATTATCAAATATCAATATGAGAGCGGTAACCTGTTATCTGGCATCATTCTTAAAAATGTGCTGGTTGAACTGGATGCAATTGAAATCTCTTTAGATCGTGCCGACGTGTCTTTAGGTTGGCGAGCGATTTTAAAAAAAGAAGTACACCTCAGCCATGCCGATGTACGTAATCTCAAAATTATTGATAAAAAACCACCTTCGGGCAAGCCCTTTGGATTTGATCCAATTAAATTACCCTTTGTACTGCGTGTTGATGATGCAACTTTAGATCATTTAGAGTTTCAAACCACAACCTCGAAGGTTGACTTTAGTGACATCTTTCTAAAAGACGCATTGTGGTCGGAAACCAAATTAAAGTTTAAAGACTCTCGCATGAAGATGGAGCATTTAGCCGTGCAAAATGCTTCTGGAGAGATGGATTTTAGTGGTAAATACCCATTAAATGCCAAAGCAGATCTGATTATCCCATCATTAAAAAGTCTAGATATTGAGATCATCAAAGTTGCCGCTAGAGGTAGTCTGGATACCCTGAAGGTCGGTGTTGCAACGCTTACACCAGATTTGCTGACGGGTTGGGCAGTTGTTCATCCAGTACGTGATCATGTGCCAATGAATGGTGAGCTATTCTTTAAAAATTATCACTTACCATTAATTAAAGATCAGAAGTTATTTGCAAAAGATGGCATCGCTAGATTTAAAGGTGATATTCAAAAGTTAGTCTTGACTTTAGATACGGATTTAAAAGGCGAGCAAGTTCCTGAGGGGCAATATACTGCGCTGATGGATACGGATTTAACCCATCAATTGAATATTCGCGAGTTTAATGGTCAACTGATGGGCGGCACAGCAAATTTGCTGGGTTCCGTTAATTGGCACGATCATGTCTCTTGGGATCTAAAAGGACGTTTGGAACGTTTAGATCCAAAAGACAAAACTGTACCGCAAATTGCGCAAGACTTTTTGCCACCCAATCTGGATGCGAACTTAAGCTCAACCGGTTCTTTGCAAAAAGGTTTGGTTGTCAATGCACAGCTCGCATTTGATAAATATGAAACTTGGGCAGTTAAGCTCAATCAGGACGAAGAAAAAGACAATAAGCCTCAGCCGATGTTATTGGATATTTCTTGGAAAGGGATTGATCGTGCTATGCCATATATTGGCTGGCTGAGTAGTGAAGAAGGTCATACCAATCTGACCTTAAAAGAAGGTCAGCAAGATATCTATGTATCAACGACAATCCGTCCGCATGAGCAGGCATTATTGCCAACAGGTAAATATGATGCCCGTTTAGACGTTAAGGGTGACCTGTTAAATGTTGAAAATTTCCGTTATGAAGCTGAAAAAGGCAGTTTGACTGGACAGGCAAAAGTTAAATTACCAACTGAAAAACAACAGCTATCATGGCAAGCACAGCTCAAGGCACAGGATTTTAACCCGCAAACGATTGCGGCAGCAGCACCGATTAACTTATTAAATGGTGAAATCAAAGCCAGTGGTTTTGCCAAACCAAACCAACAAATTATTCAGCTTGAACAGATTGATTTAAAAGGGCAATTGCCACAAGAAAATAAGACAGAAACTCTTGCTTTGAAAGGTAAAAGTACCGCCGCCCTGATTTTTAATGATGAAAAAGCGGGTGGTGGCTTCAAGAGTTTTGCAGTGAATTATGATGGTTCCTTAAATGCATTGAATCAAGGTAATGGCATATTAAAAATTAAAATTGCGGGCACACCAGATTACATCAAGATTAATGAACTCAATCATGACGGTGTTGCAGGCAAGGTTTATGCCACAGGCGCAGTCAATCTCAAAGATAAACTGGGTTGGGATATTAATGCTTCATTGGTACGCTTCAAGCCACAGTATTTTGTCTCAAGTGTGAAAGGTGAAATTTCTGGGCGGGTAAAAACACAGGGCGTATGGTCAGACAAGCTCAAGCGTATTGATATTCGTGAATTGAATACGGCGGGTTTCATCAATAATAAACCGATTCGTGGTCGTGGTAATCTCAGCCTGTTATTGGACTCAAATCAAGAAGGCTTCTTGCCGCAGCAATTTGAAGCCAATGATCTATTCTTTGCTTATGCTCAGAACCAGCTTCAAGCCACAGGTAATGCACAAAATTTACGTATTAAACTGAATGCGCCTGCATTGTATGAGCTGTATCCGGGCTTGCGTGGTCGAGCTTATGGCAGTTTGAATGTACAGTCCAAACCACGTCTAAGAGCAACTGCGAACATCATGGTCGATAATTTTGCTTTTAACGATCTGGTGACGATTCGTTCTTTGCGTGTACAGGGTGAATTGCCGACTTCTGAAACCACACCTACACAATTGACAGCGACTTTGGATCGATTGCGTAATGGCAATCGTGAAATTGAACAAGCAACAGTAAACTTGGCGGGAACACGTAAAGCACACGTATTAAAAGTAGAAAGTAAAAACCGTCAATCGAATTTTTATCTTCAGCTTGCGGGTGGTTTTAATCCGAAGAATGACTGGCTTGGACAGCTGCAAAAAGGTAATTTTACTTCACGTAATATTCGTTTGGTACAAAATCAGAGTGCGCCGATTATCTATACCACCGCGCAACAAGAGCTTTATATAGGTCAGCACTGCTGGCAAAGTTCGAGCAGCCAGTTATGTTTAGATCAACCTGCACGTATGAGTAAGGAAAAAGGTAGTTTTTCATTTATTACCAAAAATCTGGATTTAAAAGACTTCACGGCATTTATGCCTGAAGGTCTGGCTGTGACGGGTCAATTGAATGGCTATGCCAAAGCAGCTTGGGCAAATGGTAGTCATCCTAAACTTGATGCACGTTTAGTGACGCGTAAAGGTGAGATTGGATTGGCAGCGGATGATCCTCAGGATCCTGCAACGACTGTAACTTATGATGAGTTAAGTTTGATTGCCAAGAGTATCAGTGAAGGTCTGTTATTCCGTGTGGATATGAAAACACCTGATATTGGTACGGGTTATGCCAATGTGATTATTGACCCATTTCAAAATAATATGCCGATGCGTGGCGAAGTGGCATTTGATGACGTACAGCTAAAAGTCTTTAAACCATTTATTAAAGATGTACGCTCAATGGCTGGAACTTTATCATTGGCTGGTAAGGTCAATGGAACCTTGACTCAGCCACAGGTTACAGGTGAGATGCGTTTAAAAAATGGCGCAATCAGTATGATCTCCCTGCCAGTCAATTTAAGCAATATCCAGCTTTATTCTTCTATACGACAGGACTCTGCAAGTATTGATGGTGCATTTAATAGTGGACAAGGTGTAGGGCGCTTAAAAGGTAGCTTTGACTGGAAAAATGACCCACATCTCAACCTGACCTTAAAAGGTGATAATTTACTGGTGCGTCAGGCACCGATGATTACTGCAATTGTAGAACCTGATCTGACGCTGGACGTTTATCCGTTTAATCAGCGCTTAAGTCTAAAAGGGACGATTGATGTGCCGCGTGCGCGCATTTCGATGCCGGAAAGCTCGGCGACTGTGGTGAACTTGTCGCCAGATGTGCGTGTAGTACAACAAGGTCAAGACCTGCTTGCGACTTTAAAAGCAGCTAAACCGTGGGATATCCGTGCCGATATGACGGTAACTCTTGGCAATCAGGTGATCTTCCAAGGCTTCGAAAGTACCATTCCTTTAGCTGGCCGTTTACACCTTTCTCAACGTGGTCTAGAAACAGCAATGCGTGCGAATGGTGCGATTGGTGTCAGTCAAAAAGTGAAGATTGAAGCCTACGGTCAAAGTCTTGATTTGAACCGTGCTATTGCGCGTTTCAATGGACCATTGGCCAACCCGACCTTGGATATTGATGCCAATAAACCCGTTCAAGGTAGCATGGTTGGGGTACGTGTCACAGGAACAGCCACTGTACCGAATATTCAAATTTATAACGATGCAGGCTTGTCTGAACAGGAAGCCCTGAATGCTTTACTTACTGGTCGTATTAATGAAGGTAACAGTGGTTTAAGTAATACCGAAGGCTTTAAGTCTGACGTGAATAACACCATTGCTGCTGCGGGGATTAGTATGGGCTTGGGCGGTACACGAGCCTTGACCAACCAGATTGGTCGAACCTTTGGTTTGAGTGGCTTGGCGTTGGATGCGCAGGGTACGGGCGATGATACGCAGGTCAGTCTGACCGGATATATCACACCAGACCTATTCATTCGCTATGGTATTGGTGTATTTACCCCTGTAAATAAATTGACCTTGCGTTATCAGATGAACCGTCGTTTATATCTGGAAGCGAGTCAGTCTTTAGAGCGTGCGATTGACGTATTCTACAATTGGCGCTTCTGATTGTAGATATAAAAAACCTGCTTTATTTAAAGCAGGTTTTTTATGATGTAAGTTTCTTGAAAATAAAAAAATGTGATAGAATTATTGTAAATTATTGATAATAAACGATTTTATGACGTTTTTTGGAGAAAATAAATGAAATCTGTCACTTTTGGTCAGCTTTGGGCAGTGCTTGGCTTAGTGTTCATCAGTTCAACACTCCACGTCAATGCCCAAGAATACTATAAGTGGGTGGATGCCAAAGGTGTTACTACCTATTCAGCAACACCACAACCAGTACAACGACAAGAACCTCAGCTTGATCCTGTTAAAAAGAATGCCAGTACTTCGGCCACCCAACAGGCGAGTGCACAATCGCTGACTACTTCTAAAGAGCCAAAAATCACAACGGTGACTGCAACTGTCGCAACAACATCGACTAAGCCTGTCAATGCGAACACGGCAGCTACAAGCAATGTTGTCACGACAAGTGAAGTGCTTATCCCTGTCAAAAACTGCAACGGGGTTAGATGTTGGGATATGAAAGGCAAGTCCTATAATCTAGTCGCTGGAACAACGTATCTCTCTGCTAATGGTGGAAAATGTCAAAAGTTAGGCAATAACATGCACTGTAGTAAATGATTTGTATGTTTTTATTACGGAAAGCATTGTTTTAAAGGCTTCCTTTTGCAAAATAAACAAGTTTCAGTATGATGTGTGCATCAAATTAGCCGCAGTATGATGATGAAAAAAGTTTTGTTTATTGCAATAGGTTTAGTTTTGGCTGGTTGTGCTGAGAAAAAGCCGTTAACCCCTGAAGAACGATGGCATGGCTATTGTGTCAGTGTGGGCAACGCAGCACGTTCGATCACGCTAGATCGTCAAAATGGAATTGAGCAAAAACAAGCAACGGAACATGCGGCAAAAATTGAAGATGAGACCACACGCAAATTTATCTTTAAAATTTTGGACACGGTTTATGCACTTCCTGCCGATCAACTGAAAAAAGATCCAGAAGCATTACGTGAAAACTTAAAGAAACAGTTTATGGAAGAATGCTTGGTTACCCCACATGACAAGCTGCCAAACTATAAACTTTTTTAATGCGTATATAAAAAAGACAACACCGTTTGTCTTTTTTTATGGATGTAATTTATTGTTTTATTAGACTTTAACCTAAGACCAAAGCGGTATTTTAAATAGATGAACATTTCGCTATAAAATAATGGGCATCACGTAGAAATACGGTAGTTGCATTAACATTTAACGCGAAGTCTAGTAAAATTTTGCTGTCCACATTACTTGTAAAGCTTGTACAAAGCTGGAACTTACAAGTAATTTTTTAAAAAAGAGGAATAACACTGTGCTAGAAGCTTACCGCCAACACGTTCAAGAACGTGCCGCACTCGGAGTCCCACCGAAGCCGCTTGATGATGCTCAAACTGCTGAACTCGTAGCCTTATTAAAAAATCCACCAGCAGGTGAAGAAGCTTATTTAGTCGATTTACTAGAAAATCGTGTTCCAGCAGGTGTTGACCAAGCTGCATATGTAAAAGCTGCTTTCTTAGCTGCTGTTGCAAAAGGCGAAGCAACCTCTCCACTCGTATCTAAAGAACGTGCAGTTTATTTACTAGGTACCATGCTTGGTGGTTATAACGTAGCACCGCTTGTTGAACTTCTAGACAATGCTGAGCTGGCTGAATTAGCTGCTGAAGCGTTAAAGAAAACTCTTCTTGTATTTGATGCATTCCATGACGTAGCTGACAAAGCAAAAGCAGGCAATGCTGCTGCTAAAGCGGTATTACAATCTTGGGCTGATGCAGAATGGTTCACAAGCCGTGCTGATGTTCCAGAAGAAATCAAAATCACTGTGTTCAAAGTAACAGGTGAGACCAATACGGATGACTTGTCTCCAGCTCAAGATGCTTGGAGTCGTCCAGACATCCCATTACACGCAAACGCAATGTTGAAAAACGAGCGTGACGGTATCAACCCTGAAAAACCAGGTGAAGTTGGTCCACTAAACCAAATCAAAGAACTGATCGCGAAAGGCAACCAAGTTGCTTACGTAGGTGATGTTGTTGGTACAGGTTCTTCTCGTAAATCTGCAACGAACTCTGTTCTTTGGTTCTTCGGTGATGAACTTCCACACATTCCAAACAAAAAAGATGGTGGTGTGTGCTTAGGTTCTAAGATTGCGCCAATTTTCTTCAACACAATGGAAGATGCAGGTGCATTACCTGTAGAAATCGACGTTGCCAACATGAACATGGGCGACGAAGTTGTATTGAAAATTGATCACGCTGCTGCAAAAGTAACTGCATTTAAAGACGGTGCACAAATTGCAGAAGCTGAGCTTAAAACGCCTGTACTTTTAGATGAAGTACGTGCTGGTGGTCGTATTAACTTGATCATTGGTCGTGGTTTGACTGCGAAAGCCCGTGAAGAATTGGGTCTTGCACCGTCTACATTGTTCCGTACACCAGTACAACCTGCTGACACTGGCAAAGGCTTCACACAAGCTCAGAAGATGGTTGGTCGTGCATGTGGTTTAGCAGAAGGCCAAGGTATCCGTCCGGGTACTTACTGTGAACCTAAAATGACGACTGTTGGTTCTCAAGATACAACAGGTCCGATGACGCGTGACGAGTTAAAAGACTTGGCATGCTTGGGCTTCTCAGCTGACTTAGTGATGCAGTCTTTCTGTCACACTGCTGCGTATCCAAAACCAGTTGACGTAACAACTCATCATACATTACCTGACTTCATTATGAACCGTGGTGGTGTATCTTTACGTCCAGGTGACGGTATTATCCACTCTTGGTTAAACCGTATGTTACTTCCAGATACTGTTGGTACTGGTGGTGACTCACATACACGTTTCCCAATCGGTATCTCTTTCCCAGCGGGTTCTGGTCTTGTTGCGTTCGCAGCTGCAACTGGCGTTATGCCACTGGATATGCCTGAATCTGTACTGGTTAAGTTCAAGGGTAAAATGCAGCCTGGTATCACTTTACGTGACCTAGTACATGCAATTCCTTACTACGCGATTCAAGCGGGTGACTTAACTGTAGAGAAGAAAGGTAAGAAAAACATCTTCTCTGGTCGTATCCTTGAGATCGATTTATCAGAAATGGAAAATGACTTGACGGTTGAGCAAGCATTCGAACTTTCTGATGCATCTGCTGAGCGTTCTGCTGCTGGTTGTTCAATCACACTTTCTGAAGAGAAAGTTGCTGAATACTTACGTTCTAACATCACCATGTTGAAGTGGATGATCGCTGAAGGTTATGGCGATGCGCGTACGCTAGCGCGTCGTGCTGAAAACATGCAGAAGTGGTTAGACAACCCAAGCCTGTTAAAAGCTGATGCTGATGCAGAATACTTAAAAGTTTACGAAATCGATCTTGCTGACATCAAAGAACCAATTCTTTGCTGCCCGAACGATCCAGATGACGCAAAACTTCTTTCTGATGTTCAAGGCGACAAGATTGATGAAGTATTCATCGGTTCTTGTATGACTAACATCGGTCACTTCCGTGCAGCGGGTCAATTACTTGACAAAGTACCTGGTGGTTCATTGTCTACTCGTTTATGGTTGGCTCCACCAACACGTATGGACGAGCATCAATTGATGGAAGAAGGCTTGTATAACATCTATGGCCGTGCTGGTGCGCGTACAGAGATGCCGGGCTGTTCATTGTGTATGGGTAACCAGGCACGTGTAGCACCGAACACTACCTGTGTATCGACGTCTACACGTAACTTCCCGAACCGTTTAGGTCAAGGTGCAAACGTTTACTTGGCATCTGCTGAGCTTGCATCTGTTGCTGCGGTGCTTGGTAAATTACCAAGCCCAGAAGAATATCAACAGTACGCGTCGCAAATCGACAGCGCTTCTGCGGACATCTACAAATACTTGAACTTCGACAAGATGAGCGAATATACAAAAGAAGCTGATCAAGTTGATACCAAGAAAATCCAAGCGGCTCAATTAACCTAATATGTTAGTGAGCTAAAAATAAGGGCTGAGTAATCAGCCCTTATTTTTATAAATAAGTATTTTAGAGGTTCAAAATGACACAAATAGAGATTAATGAAGAGCAAATTGTAGAGGAAGAGGAGCGTTTGTCAGAAGAACATGATGATAATGAAACACCTCCAAGTGACATAATTGCATTTAATGAATTGAGATCATGTGCTGATTTATTGAGAATGTATAAATCCAATCAATTAACTATCGATCCCGAGTTCCAGAGAAATTTAGTATGGTCTATTAGTGCTCGATCTAAATTTATTGATTCTCTAGCTAAGCAGCTACCTATTCCAAGTATGTGTATCAGTCTCGATTACAAAACTGATAAAAGATTGGTGATTGATGGTTTACAACGTATTTCTACTATTGTCAGTTTTTGAATGAAGAAAGTTGGACTCTATCAAATATTAAAGAAATTGATCAAAGGCTTAGAGGTAAAACACCTAATCAAATTAAAAATGAAAATCCTGATTTATTTTCTCGGATTGAAAATGTAACAATTCCTATTACTGTATTAAGATGTGACTATAGTAAAAAATCGCATATGCGCCATCTGTTTACAATATTCCATAGATTAAATTCAGGTGGTTCAAAACTAAATAATCAGGAAATTCGTAATTGTATATACTCAGGTAAATTGAATAATTTATTGAAAGAAATTGCAAATACACCTGAATCCCAATCTTTCTTTAAGTATAAAACTTCAAATATATCGAGTGCAAATGCATTATTGGGCAGTAATTATAGATATCAATATGAAGAGTTATATCTAAGGGTGATAGCTTTTTCAGAAAAGTTAGATAAATATAATGGTAAGTTGTCAAATTTCTTGAATGATTTTATGGATGACCATCTTAATCCTAGTGATAGTAAGTGTTTAGAATGGAAGAACAAACTATTACAGACACTTTCACTTGTATTCCGTGATGAGCGTATAGCTAAATTTAGTAAAACAATTGTAGAAGCCATACTCTATGGTGTTTATAAAAATTTGAATAATGAAGCACTCTTAAATGAGGAAGTATTTAGAAGTAAAGTAAATGAACTTAAATCGCACGAGAATTTTTCATTAATATCATTAAAAGAAGGCTTAGCTAGCAAAGAAAAAGTGAATAGTCGTTTGAATGTGGCAGAAGAAATATTTGGTAGAGCTTAATGTCTAGATTGTCTAAAAGTAAAATTAAGCATAATCTTAAAGAATTGAAAGTTCTATATGATAAATCTGCACAAAATACATCAGTTAATACCAATCTTCATATGATATTTTATAGTAAATTAGCTTTAATAGAATATTGTGGATGGTTGGAAGTTAGTATTGATATATTAATACGTAGAATTATGAAGAATATTAATGACCCTGATCTAGTTAAAATTGGTGAAGATTCAATTAAGAGAAATTATGGCTTTACATATGATAATCATTTTAGAGTTCTATTAATTAAAAGTTTAGGTTTGGAAAAACAGAAAGTTTATTAAACCATTTACGTAGCTCCGGTGATTTAGCCTTATTAGAATCTAAGTTGAATACATTTAAAACACTACGTAATGAAGCTGCTCACAATTATTTAAATGGAGCGAGTTCTTATCAAGCGCCTAGTTTTTATATAATGGAGGTTGATAGCATTTTGCCAATTTTTCAGAAAATTTATCAATATTTTGTGAAGAATTGTAAGTAGTTTTTAAATAAAAAGGCTTAACTAATGGCAATTATAATTTTTTCGACATAAATGTAATTGAGTTATTTTTTATCATTCAATTATTTGGAGTTAATCGAAATTAATGGCGAAACAATCCCGCTTCTTATGTATTGGTGGATTTCTTAACGGTTCAGCTGTGAAAGATCAAGGTGACAGTTTTATCTGTGTCGAAAATGGCAAACAAGTCAGCTACCACAAAAAGGAAATCTTCCATCAAGACTCGTGGCATCAAGATTACTATGTCTGCGAAACGACAACCGATCAGCAAGCACGAAACTGGGTTTATGACATCAAGCCTAATGAATGAAGCTGATATCATTTTATTCGGTGTCTGGGTTTATATTTCTAGTATCCTTTAAATTAGTTACATGAAAAAGCCCCTTTGTAAGGGGCTTTTTTTAAGCTAAATCATCCTACCAATAACCCAATACTTTCCACCAAAGTCCGCCAATCAGCACAAAGATGATGATATTGACGACACTCATGACAAAGCCAGCTTTCCACCATTCACCCAGTGTGGTGTAACCTGAACCGAATACCACAGGTGATGTACCCGTTGCATAATGGGTTAAGGTCATCATGATGCTTGATGCTGCTGCCATCATTAAGGCAAACAACATCGGTGGTGCACCTAATGCCAGTCCAGCCGTATAGAAGGCGGCAAACATAGCCGTGATATGTGCGGTGGTACTGGCAAACATATAATGTGCATACAGATAGGCGAGCATTAATAGTAAACAGGCCGGCATCCAGCTCAGTCCTAAATGACCAATCCCTGTTTCTAACACACCTGAGAACCACGTGATTAAACCGAGCTTATTTAAATAAGTCGCCATCATCACCAAGGCAGCAAACCAAGTGATGGTATCCCATGCGCTTTTTTGCGTCAGGATATCTTCCCAAGTCAGTACGCCAGTAATCAGTAGCAAGCCCAAACCAATAAAAGCAGTTGTGGTTGGGTCAACCGCCCAAGCTGAACCAAAAATCATGGCAGGGATGCCTGCCCATAACAGCAGCAAGATACCAAATACGCCGAGCATAATGATTTCATTTTTGCTGACAGGGCCCATTTCTTTTAACTTGGTTTTGGCAAACTGAGCTGCATTCGGGGTTTCTTTGACTTCGGGTGGATACATCCAATACATGATTAATGGCATGATGATCAAGGCAAGCAAACCCGGTAATAACATCGCCAGTGCCCATGTACTCCAGCTCAAGGAAATCTGACTGTTGGTTGCTTTTGCCACCAGATCAACCACCAAGGGGTTAGGGGCGGTTGCGGTAATAAACATGGCAGAAGTAATCGGGTTGGCTTGGTAGTTCACCAAAGCTAAGTATTTCCCCATACGACCTTCGGTGTCTTTGGCTGGGTCAGAGTCATAGCTGGTCGAAATGGCACGGACAATCGGATGGATAATTCCGCCGCCACGTGCGGTATTACTTGGGGTAACAGGGGCAAGAATCAGTTCAGACAGCACCATGCTATAACCGATACCAATGGTTTTCTTGCCCCAAACCGCGATAAATAAATAGCCTAAGCGTGCACCCAATCCGGTTTTTTGCAAACCTTTAGAAATCATGATCGAAATACCGATCAACCAGATCAGCGGGTTGGCAAAACTACTAAGCGCATCTTGAATGGCGCCACTTGGGTTGTCATTGGTGACACCCGTCACGGCGACCAAAGTAATGGCAATAATTGCAATTGCACCAATCGGCATGGCTTTACCAATAATGGAAGCAATCACACCAACAAACATCGCCAGTAAATGCCATGCATCAGGATCAACGCCAGCGGGTACCGGAATGACAAACCAGATGATGAATGCAATAAATAAAGAAATCAGCGTCGGGAGAGCTTTAAATCCCATGTAAATTCCCCTTGTTGTCACGGGTTTAATAAAATTTATAGTTCTTTATGAATGAATCGTTAAAGAAAATAACCACTAAGCTTTTATTATCGTTGAAGCGAATGTCAAACTGCAAAGAGAGTTTTGTTGAAACAGCGTGATATAGGGCAATGAATTGGCAAATGGCTTCGTTTTGTGAGGGAAATGGAGCTTAGGGTTAAAATTTCTTATCAAATATGAAAGCAACATGCTACATTTTGAGCTTGCTGAATCGAACAAAAAATACGGTATGACTCAATTTTCATGGCAACAGTTAAGACGTTTTGTTTATAACAATCTGCATAATGATGACTATAAAAGTAAGGTCAGTACCTACGTAAACTATCTGCTGATTGCCTTGATCATTGGCAACGTAGCGGCGGTTTTACTTGAATCTGTCAATGAATTTTATAAGCTGTACAAGCCTTATTTCGATATCTTTGAAAATTTATCGATCATCATTTTTAGCGGGGAATATTTGCTGCGGCTGTGGAGTATTGTTGAGGAAGAACCACAACAAGCGGCTTGGAAACAGCGGATTCGCTGGATGAAAAGTGGTGGGGCAATTATCGACTTATTGGCAATCTTACCAGCCTATCTCAATTTCATTGTTCCGATCGATTTACGTTTCTTGCGGGTCTTGCGCTTGGTGCGGTTACTGAAACTGACTCGTTATTTTGTTTCCTTGCAAATTTTATTGCGCGTCATCCAACGCGAAAAAGGTTCTTTCCAAGCGGTTATTTTTATCTTGGTGATCATGATTGTGATGACCGCATCTGCAATTTATGTGGTTGAAAATAAAGCTCAGCCCGAAGCATTTAGTTCGATACCACAATCCATGTGGTGGGCTGTGGTCACTTTAACCACCGTCGGTTATGGCGATGTTACTCCTGTCACTAATTTAGGTCGGATACTGGGTGCATTTATTACCATTCTGGGTGTCGGTATTGCGGCTTTACCGGCGGGTATTCTGGCTTCGGGGCTTGCCAACGAATTAAATATGCGTAACCAAAGACTAGAACAGGAATTCCGCGAAGCGTTACAGGCCAAAGGTTTAGATTTACTGCATGATCAAGTGGAAGTTGAACGGATTCGGAAAAAGGTGGGTTTGCCTAAAGAGCAAACTCATGAAATTATTATGCAACTGGTCAGAGAAAAGTTACTTGAAGATCAAGATCAGGAAAAGAAGCCGTACCGTTTTTGCCCGCATTGTGGCGAAAAACTTTCGGAATAATTTGAAATTTATTATAAAAATGTAGACGAGCAATCGGGCATAAGTTCGGGATTTAACGTTATTCATTCTGCTCAGATGATATTCAATGTGGCTCTAAATCGCAGTTATGCTGAGGTTTGGAGCTTTTTTATAAAGAATGGAAAGTTGACTGAATTAAGTCGTACTTCACATCGATGATATTTCATTTAAAAAAAGTTAACAATAATCTTTATCATTTGTGATAGTTTCTTATTATCTTTTTTGTATTTTTTAAGCTTATTTTAAGTTTGCGCATCCTATGAAGTTCTCCCAACATGATTAAGCGGCGTTATCTCGTTTTATTATTGCTTCCTTTGGCATTTATTTCCTTATTTGTCGGTGTCGGTGAGATGAGTCTTGCAGGCTTGTGGGCTGGTAATCTTCAAGAGTGGCAACTGTTCTGGACCAGTCGTTTACCACGTCTCATGGCAATTATTGTCGCAGGTGCGGGTCTAAGTGTCTGTGGCTTGATTATGCAGTCACTCAGCCGCAACCGTTTTGTTTCTCCAACCACAGCAGGTTTATATGACTGCGCACGTTTGGGGGTACTGGTTTCGATTATCTTACTGCCAAGCGCTTCAATCTTTGTCAAAACTGGCTTTGCGATTGCCGTGACACTGATGGGGGCAATGGCATTTATGAGTATTCTGGCGACCCTCAAGCATCGAGATACAGTCTTCGTTCCACTGGTGGGGATGATTTTCGGCAGTATTATCTCGGCTTTTACCACCTTTATCGCCTTGCAAATGGATTTATTACAAAACTTGGCAGGTTGGTTACAGGGTGACTTTTCTACCATTTTAAATGGCCAATATGAGCTGATCTATCTCAGTGTTCCTGTTTTGATTCTGATCTATCTCTTTGCCAATCGTTTTGTCTTGGCAGGCTTAGGGCAGGATTTTGCTACTAATCTTGGACTGAATTATAAGCAGACCTTGTTTCTGGGTTTGCTGCTCGTCTCAGTGATTACAGGTGTGGTGATTGTGACGGTTGGTGCAATTCCTTTTCTTGGATTGATTGTACCGAATCTCGTGAGCTTGTATTTGGGTGACAATATTCGTCGAACGCTTTCGCATACTGCATTATTGGGTGCTTTGCTGGTGTTGCTTTGTGATGTTTTTGGCAGGGTGGTGATTTATCCCTATGAAGTGTCTGTAAGTCTGATTATGGGCGTGGTCGGCAGCGTGATTTTCCTGTGGTTATTGCTCAGGAGGTATCGCTATGCCTAACAAAACCAAGCTGATTGTTCTGGCTCTGTTGATGCTGCTGAGCATTGCCTTATATCTGGGCTGGAATTTGGGTGTGGCATGGCAATATGCCTTAAGTTTACGTTTGAAGACTGTTGTGGCCATCATTGTCGCAGGTGTCGCTGTCGGTGTGTCAACTTTGGTCTTTCATACCATTGTGAATAATCGGGTGGTGACTCCACAGGCTTTAGGACTAGATAAGCTGTATGAATTGTCCAAGACCAAGATGATTTATTTCTTTGGTGCCAGTACTTTGCTGTCACTCAACTTTGTCTTGGATTATCTGATCAGCCTGTTGTTAATGGTCACTTTTGCCTTATTGCTGTATCGCTTTATTTTCCAGAAAGTGGCACAGCAAAATATTTACTTTCTGTTGTTGGTGGGACTGATTTTTTCAACCTTTTTCGACAATATGACCACTTTCTTTCAGGTCTTGCTCGATCCTGATGAGTTTCAGATCGCCGCTTATGCTGGTTTTGCCAGTTTTAATGTGGTGAAAATGGAAACGGTTGGATTGTCTCTGCTGACCATTGTGCCGATTCTGGTTTATAGCTTAAAGCATTACCACAAGCTGAATGTGATGGCGCTAGGACGTGATCATGCGCTGAATTTAGGACTGGATTATGACAAGACCAGCCGTTTGTTATTGATTCTGGTGGTCTTGGCGCTGGCCTCAGCAACTGCTTTGGCAGGCCCCATGATGTTCCTTGGCTTACTGGTACTTAACATTACCCTTGAGCTGTTCAAGACCCATCAGCATCATATTTTACTGCTGGGTATTATTTTGGTCAGCATTCTTTGTCTGATGATTGGGCAGTTCATCGTACTGCATGTATTGAATTTTAAAACCACGCTCAGTGTGATTATCAACTTTGTCGGTGGAATTTATTTCTTCTGGATATTACTGAAGGAAAATAAAAAGTGGCAATAGAGTTAAAGAATTTAAGTAAAAGCTATCAGCAACAGCAGGTGGTAACGGATGTTTCACTGAGCATCACAAAAGGCCAGTTTACGGCTTTTATTGGCCCGAATGGTGCGGGTAAAAGTACGGTGCTTTCCATCATGAGCCGTTTAATTGAGGCGGATCAAGGGCAAGTGTTGCTGGATGGACAGGACTTACAGCAGATGAAAAGTGCCGATATTGCGAAAAAGCTGGCGATTTTAAAACAGTCTAATCATACCGAATTACGGCTGAGCATTGAAGATTTGGTGGCGTTTGGTCGTTTCCCATATTCACAAGGACGCTTGACCGCAGAAGATCGTGAGATGATTGATCGCTGCATTGCCTATATGGATTTAGAAGCATTACGCCATCGTCAACTCAGTGAATTGTCGGGGGGGCAGCGCCAACGTGCATATATCGCCATGATTCTGGCACAGGACACCGATTATATCTTGTTGGATGAGCCTCTGAATAATCTGGATATGAAGCATTCTTCACAGATTATGAAAGTGTTAAAGGATCTGGCTGAAAATCATGGCAAGTCCATCATTGTAGTGATTCATGACATCAATTTTGCCTCGGTCTATGCCGATCACATCATTGCCATGAAAGCAGGGCAATTGGTCTATCAAGGTCATCCACAGCAGATGATGGATGAACGTATTCTCAAGGATATTTTTGATTTTCATATCCCGATCCAACAGGTTCAACAACATAAATTAGGTTTGTATTTCATTAGTTAGGAGTTCGTTATGCTTTTCAAAAAAACATTGCCAGTCATGATGCTGAGTGTGGTGCTGGCTGCATGTGGTAATTCCAACACACCTTCTGCAACACAGGAAGGGAATACGACTGCTACACATGACACGCTTAGCTTTGAAAGTAAGTCGGGTCAGATCACGATTCCTGCAAACGTGTCTCGAATTGCGGTATTGGATACCAGTGCGTTGAATACCATTCATGCTTTGGGCGCAGATGATAAAGTGGTGGCATTGCCGAAAGGCACACCATTACCGAAAGTGCTACAAAACTATAGTGATGGCAAATATCTGGATGTCGGCACAGTCAAAGAGCCAAATCTGGAAAAAATTGCAGCCAGTCAACCTGAGTTGATTTTGATGAGTGGACGGATGGAAAATCTGGTGAATCAGATCAAACAGATTGCACCGACTTATTTTGTCGATGTGGACTATAACGATCAGTTCAACTCATTTAAGCAGCAGACCCTGAATATTGCAGAAATGGTCGGCAAAAAACAGGATGCTGAGCAGCAATTGCAAACGCTAGAAAAAGAGATTGCCGCCTTAAAAGCCAAAACCAAAGGGAAAACAGCGTTGGTGATCTTGGTGAATAACAGCAAGATTGCAGCGTATGGGCCAGGCTCACGCTTTGGTAATATCCATAATCTATATGGTTTTACCCCAGCCGATCCCTCGATCAAAGTCGGCTTGCATGGTATGGCAGTGTCACATGAATTTATTGCTCAGAAAAATCCTGACTATTTGTTTGTGATTGACCGTGGCGCTGCGATTACTGAAAATCAGCAAGGTGCCAAGCAGGTCTTGAATAACAAGATTATCAATCAAACCAAAGCGGCGCAAAATGGCAATATCGTCTATCTGGATTCAAGTAACTGGTACTTGATGAATAATGGCTTGGATGGCATGAAGGCCATGTTAAAAGAAGTGGCAGATGCGGTGAAATAAAGACTCAGCTGGATGATTTTAGAATAAAAACCCGAAGTTTGATTTTCGGGTTTTCTCTGTATCGTTCTTTTATGATTTGCCTTTAAGACACAACAGATCCATTTTTTTGTGAGTATTTGGCATAAGCCAAAGCAATCAATAAAATCGCCAAGCCCCCCAAACTTAATACGAAACCCACCCAGATCGGTGCTAACCAGCCCATATTGTGGCTGAGTACCCAACCACCCAAGAAGGCGCCGAGTGCATTGGCCAAATTAAATGCAGAATGATTTAGTGATGCAGCCAAGGTTTGCGCATCACCTGCGATATCCATGAGATGGGTTTGTAAAGCACCACCAAGGCCAATCACCGTAAAGCCAATCAGGAATAAGGCCGCAATTGCCGTATAGAGATGAGACATCATAAAGCTGGCAGCGACAAAGGCGAGTGCAGAACTGATCAGGATGCCGATAATGGTTTTAAACAGATTTTTATCTGCCAACCAGCCAGCAACCAAGCCACCAATCACCATACCCATGCCCCAAATGGCAAGGGCGATGGGAACCACACGAATATCGGCATGGGTATATTCCGTCAGAATCGGTGAAACATAGCTATATACCGAGAACATACCGCCAAAGCCAATCGCGCCGACGGCAAGAGTGAGCCACATATTGATATTTTTAAGGCCTGCCAATTCGGCTTTAATACTGGCGCTTTTTTGCAGTGGAATATTGGGAACAAATAAACTGACACCGATTAGGGTAATAAAGGCAATGACCGCAGAAAATTCAAAGCCTGATTTCCAGCCAAATTGTTGCCCCAACCATGTGGCAATTGGTACCCCAATCACATTGGCAATGGTGAGTCCCATCATCACCTGTGCAATTGCGGTGGCACGGCGTTGTTTACCCGCCAGTTCAGCCGCAACCAAGGCGGCTACGCCAAAGTAAGCCCCGTGTGGAAAACCTGCAATAAAGCGAGACAGCAGCATGGCTTCTGGTGTTGTTGCAAAAGCCGTCGCTGCATTGGCCAAGCCATAAAAAAGCATCAAGCTGAGCAAGAGCGTTTTACGTGGTACTTTGGCCCCTAAGATCGCAATAATTGGTGCACCGACCATAACACCGAGGGCATAGGCGCTGATGAAATAACCTGCATGCGGCACACTGACATTTAGATCAGTGGCGATTTCCTGAATTAGCCCCATCGCTACAAACTCAGTGGTGCCAATACAGAAACTACCTACAGCAAGGGAAAAAATAACGAGGAATAGGGAATAGCGATGTGCGGGAGAGCTCATATATCTCAAAAAATAATTTCAATAAAGCTGATTATTTTTTCATACCTCGATATAAACCGATATAGAAAAAAGAGGAATCTTCAAATAAATCTATCGTTGAACTGAATGGCTTGATAGTAAAGTGGTCAGGATGAATTATTATGATTTAATTCCTGCGGATGAAACCTAAAAAGCCCAGATAATATGGGCCTTATTTAATCACATCGGTCTTCAACTAGATTTGATCAGTCTAGAACATGGTATTGCTATTTGCACTGTTTTCTGGAACAGCCTGATTGACATCCCAATGCTCTACGATCTTAGCATTCTCTACTCGGAAAATATCAAAGCCCGCATTTTCAGGTTCATTGCTCAATTTGCTGCGCAGTTGGACTGCAACCAGATCTCCTTCCGCAATCACGCGTTTAATTTCATACTTGGCAGCGGGGTCAGCTTGGAAGAGCTGTTCAAAGAAGGAAATAAAAGGCTCTCTACCATTTTCAATCCAAGGATTATGTTGAATGTAGTGATCTGCGAGATAGCGTTCAGAAAACTCTCTGACCTTATGTTGTTCAAATGCACCTTTAACAAATGTAGTGACTAATGCCTTATTCTCACTAGTGTGTGCCGGAGAAGTCGCATGGTTCTTATTCCCATTGAACATGATCTCTGGATTGGCTGCTGTGCGTTCATTTTCAGGTACATCCTGATTCGTATCCCAATGTTCAACAATAACGCCATTCGCGATGCGAAAAAGATCAACTCCTGCATTGGTGGCGACCTCTGTATTGAGTTTGCTTCTTACATGTAAGAGTACAAGATCATCTTCTGCAATTATGCGTTCAATGCTGTATGCCGCATCAGGATGATCAGCAAGTTCTTTCTCAAAAAAGTCGACAAATGCTTGTCGTCCGTCTGGCAAGTAGGGATTGTGCTGAATATAATTTTCGGAAATATAACGATCCGAGAATTCTTTTACCTTTTTAGCTACAAATACACCTTCATAGAAGGTTTTAACAAGCGCTTTATTTTGCTCCAGTTGCTGCTGTTGGGGATGATTGGTGGTTTGTGGTTCACTATCCATTTTTGAATCGTCATTACAGCCACTAAGTGTGGTAGAAAACAGCAGGGTTATTAAAATAAAAACTTTCTTCATTGTTATCGATCCATGTTTATAGTTTGATTTTAAAGAATATGTTGAACCCATCTATACTGCTGAACAATAGCGACGTTCCTTTGTAAACTATTGTTAACCCAAAACATCGCATTTTATTGCTTCTAAAAAGAACCAAGCTCTGTTGATTTGATGAGGTAGAATTCTGAAGTGTTGTAAATAGGATATGATAATTTTAATGATAATTATTTGCATTAATATATAATACAAAGCAGATGTTTTTAGCAGAATTTTTATAAAGGGTGGAAAAAAGAGTGAAAAAATTATTGATCAGTTCATTGCTGCTTGCTTCAGGTTATAGTTTTGCTCATGAACCCTATGTTGCACCGCTTGCGTATACCACGGAACAAACTCAAGTCGCAATGATCTCGGGTTATGCAGAAGAAGCTTTGCAAAGTGAATATGCATTAAAAGATGCAAAGTTTGAAGTTACCAGTCCGAATAACAGCAAAACCACAATTGCAGCCACGTCTAAATTGGGGTCGGCAACTGTATTTGATCTAAAGTTGCCTGAAGTGGGGACGTATAGTGTTAAAACTAGCACCAGTTATCCATTGAAATATGTACAAGATCAAAAACAATGGAAAATGTTCTTTGATATGCCAGCAGACAAAGCACCTGCAAAAGCTGAGCGTGATTTTGTCATTCCTGCGGACTTGAAGGCTAAAAAAATTACACCTGTTGAGATTACTCGTGAATGGACATTATTGACCTATGTATCTAAACACAAGAATACGCCTGTGCAGGCAAGCACAGCACCGATTCAAGTTGAGTTTTTAACCCATCCAAGTGAGTTAAAAGCCAATCAAACCGCGAAAATTAAAGCATCGAAAGCCAATCAAGCATTGGCCAATGCGAATGTTGTGATTCGCGCTAAAGGTGCAACCGATAAGCAAGGGATTAACTTAAGAACAGCGGCAGATGGCAGTGCTGATCTGGTATTTGCCAAAGCAGGCGAGTATCTGATTGAAGTCAGTGAGGCGGTCGATGCCAAGCAAAAGCCAAGTAATCAGTTCTACAGCATAATTAGTGTTGCTGTAAACTGACCTTTTAATGGAGTTTAATCTAGAGAAATTATGCTATTTCAGAGTCTTTAATTGAAAAGATTAGTATAAGGATTCAACTTCATTTCGACCTACTTTTCTTTTAGGAAAAGTAGGCAAAATCATTGCCATTCGCAAAACTCGTTCGCTACCAATATTTAACACTTTATATCGCAAAAACATTATCAAGCAAAAGTAATCCTGTCTCAAACAGTTGCGAATGGCGTTGCCGCGTATTTAAATATATAAGCTGCCTTTTATATGGTATATAAATCATTTAGATGATCATATATTTACAATATTAACATCGAAGAATTAGTCTGATTGATTTGACTCATCCTCCATCGCATTACTATAAAACTTAACGCCCAATTGAATGCGATCACGACCATTACTCATACGCCAGCGGTTGGTATCTCTGAGTGAATAAACACAGCCGCAGTATTCTTGTTGATAGAACTCTTCACGCTTGCTGATTTCAAGCATGCGAACTGCGCCGCCGTGTTTACGCCAGTTATAGTCCCAATATTGAAGATTGGGATAATGCGCTGCTGCACGCAAACCACAATCATTAATTTGCTGCATATTCTTCCAGCGTGAAATACCGAGTGAACTACTGATCAGGCTAAAGCCATGTTCATAGGCATACAGGGCTGTTCGCTCAAAGCGCATATCGAAACACATGGTACAGCGAATGCCTTTCTCGGGCTCGTTTTCCATGCCTTTGGCACGGGCAAACCAGTTGTCAGTATCGTAATCGCAATCAATAAACGGGATATTATGTTTTTCGGCAAATCGAATATTTTCCTCTTTACGAATCAAATATTCCTTCACAGGATGAATGTTCGGATTATAAAAAAAGATCGAAAAGTCGATGCCTGACTCAATCAAGGTTTCCATCACTTCACCAGAGCAAGGCGCACAGCAAGAATGCAGCAGCAGTTTGTTGTGTCCTTCGGGTAGGCTGAGCGTTTGGCGTTCAAGCGTCTTTTGACTTTGTCTTGTCATCGTAGGCATGGTCTGCAAAAGTAATTTTCTATTGTAAAAGTTTTAGAAGCCTGTGGCGGCTCAATAAAATGAAATGTTCTCAGCTTAAGCTGAAATTTTTTAATGACTCTATTTCTAAGTCCCCAGCGTTATCATGTTTCAAAACTGTACCAAGTCGGAGATTACGACGATGAGATGACGGGCAGTTGATTGTTGATACAACACACGAGTAAGAGCTAAACAAAAAGCTTATGTTGAGACAAATTAATGAGTTTTGTGTTAAGATGAAATAAATTCAACTAAAAATCTTTTTAGCAGCTTGCCTTTAACGAGGAAGCAAACCCATATTTAGAATTTGATGATGATTTGTAATCGGTTTCGCTTAAAAATGGGGGATGCAAGGGGATTAAATCACTAGGCCATAGCCATGTTAGAACTTCGTCATTTGAAAACTTTAATTGCTTTAAGAGAGCACGGTTCTTTGGTTGCAGCAGCAACCGATCTATGTCTGACCCCCTCAGCGATTTCACATCAGTTAAAAGAATTAGACCACTGGTATGGCGTAGAAGTTGTGAATCGTCGCAGTCGTCCAGTGAGTTTTTCCAATGTTGGAGAGCGCTTACTGAAACTGGCAGATGATGTCTTGCCACAGGTTCAAATTGCACAAACCGATATTACCCGTATTGTGCATGGCCAAACCGGACGGATTATCTTCTCATCGGAATGTCATAGTTGTTTCGATTGGCTTATGCCTTTATTGAATCAGTACCGTCATCAATATCCCGATGTCGATCTGGACTTTGCAGCGGGTTTTGAATCGAATCCTCATGAATTACTGCAAAATGCGGAATTTGATCTATTGATTACTGCTGATCCGATTGCATTAAAAGGAATTGAATACTTTCCGATTTTTGAATATGAATCACGACTAGTACTTTCAAATACGCATCCTTTGGTTCGTGCCGAAAAGATTTCTGTTGAAGATTTAGCTGAGCAAACCTTGATTACTTATCCAGTTGATAAGCATCGTTTGGATATCATGGCGCATTTGTTTCTTCCCGCAAATATTCACCCTAAGCAGATTCGAACCACGGATTTAACTCAAATGCTGATCCAACTGGTTGCCAGTGGACGAGGTATTGCCGCTTTGCCTGATTGGGTGGTAAATGAATATGAACAAAAGGGCTGGGTGGTGAGTCGTCGTCTGGATTGTGTTTCACCGCAAGGCTTAAGAAGGACCTTATATGCAGGCTATCGAGTCGAGGATAAAGAGAAGAGTTATTTTGAAGGTTTTATTAAGCAGTTGGAGAAGTTTTCAAAATTACGTACTGTTTATTATGAGGCTTAATCAAGCATTGTTTATCATTAGGTAGTGGGAAATACACTACCTTGCTATTGATTAGCGCGATGTTCTTGTTGCTCGCTTGGGAAGTACTAAGATTTACCAATCAGCAGGGACAATATTCCAGCCGCAATTAGAGGGCCGACGGGCACGCCACGTAGTAAAGCAACGCCTGCCACGGTTCCAATCAAAAGTCCTGCAACAACATCGGGTTGATTGCTCATCAGTTTAACTCCGCGTCCACCAAGCCATGCGACCAAGAGTCCAACAGCGATTGCAGCTAAAGACTTAATGCTGATAAATGATTTCAGAATACTTTCACCACTGATTTTACCACTTGCGATAGGAGCAAGGACACCTATCGTCAAGATAATGATGCCAATATTCAGACCATGGGTTTGAATATAAGGAAAAAACTGATTCAATGGGGTGAGTTTGACCAAAATGAGACATGCTGCCGCGATGGTTACGGCTGTATTTTGACTAAAGATACCACAGCCTAATAAAACGAGAAGAACCAATAAGTTGACATCGAGTTGAGAAAACATGTGCTGAATATATGTGCGAAAGAAAGGTGAATTATATCGTAAATTACGCACTAGCTTTGAGCCAATTCATTTTCAGGTGATATCTGAAGATATGTTGCTATGCTTGTATTAATGAATTTTTTAGGTTGTAAAAAAGCCATCATTCAACTGAAAAGTTGACGATGGCCCTTGATATAAAAGAAATTAAGCCAATTTTTTGAAACTTCCGTAGTAGGCAATTTGTTCATCCCAGAACTGTTCCCATAAATCACAGTATTCAAGACAGAGTTGACGAATCGATGCGTATTCAGATTCAACGCAAGCTTGTGCCAGCACAAACCATAAATCATCTTCATGATCATCATCAGCTGCCTCAGCTGAAGCGTCATGTGAAACACCATGGACATAGTAATAACCGCTATCAACATCAAAACCAACGGCTTTAGTTGCCTGACGTAATGCGGGGCTAAATAAAATGACCTCTTCTTCGGCGACAGCCAATAGTGCCGACACCGCCTGATAGCTATGGAATGAGTTTTCCAGAAAATTGCGAACGCGTTGTGAAATGAGAGACGGTTGATAGTCATTACGTTCTGCTTGACCTAGTTCAAAGTCATTTAACACGTCTTCAAAGAGAGGGTAATGAGCATATTCAGGGTTGCCTGAATAGTAACCTTCTTCGTCTAAGCCAGGGCGGAAACCGAATTCATCCAGAATATTTAGATTAAGTAAAAAACGAGGGAACATTTTAGAACCAGATAATAAACGTGGTTCTAGTTGTTTGCTTTGGAATTGAGCCATCAATAATGCATCGGTAAATACTTGTACGATAGCATGACGATATTCTAAATGAATGTGTTTCAAAGTTTCTTTGTCAATGACACCGTCATTTAAAAGTTGAATGGCAGGATGTCGTGAAACAGGATGATTTGAAATTTCTGCGCGAAGTTCATTCAGAAAATTCAAGTTCTTATTCCAGACATCTGCAGAAATACTATTTTTCATACCTTCAATAGCTTTCTGTCTTGGGTCGTTAAAGTTTTCAAATTTTTTTGGCATGGTCTTGTACTCGATGAATTAATAATATTATTGCTTTTCCAATTATTTAGTTAGATTTTTTTGGTTGCTTATGAATATAACTATTGGTTCAACCAAACATCTTTTTATTGGATGATTTAAATATAAAATGATTTTTTTGTGAAATCAATTTATTAAGTGGGCTAAAAAATAGTAAGAAAGTTTATTAATTAACCCGGATCCTGCTTAAGCCGATGATTCCTTAATTTGAATTGTTGGCTTATTTTGATGGGTTAATTGATATGCGCATAGCGAGGCATAAATTCCTCCAAGAAATCCATGAATACTACGTGCTTTACTCGTCACTAAATTGTATTGCCCCTTCAATAAACTGAATAATGTTTCTATCTTATTGCGTTGTCTTAGGTGATATTCATCTGATGCACAGAGTTGAATAGCCTGCATATTCTTTCGATGATAAGTAATTAAATCAATACCTTGATCTTTCAATCTGATTTTTAATTCTTGGCTGATGTAACCTCGATCCCCGTAAAGTTTTGCTTCTATACCAGCAACCAATTGCTCAACCATTTTTATGTCAGCAACATGTCCATTCGATAAAGCAGAACAGGCAATTTCACCAAATTGATTCATCGCAATATGTAATTTACAGCCATAAAACCAGCCCATTGAGCTTCTACCACGTGATGCAATTTGGACTAATGATTTATGACGCTGAATCCGTTGATTTTTACAAACTGGCAGAGTTGTTGAATCAATCCATAAATATTGTGTAGTTTGGTCTTTCATCAGCGCCACATGTAAAGCGTGTAGGGCCAATTGGTGCATATTGATCAGATGAATCATCCTTTGATAGCAAGGCAAGTACTTAAATAAATGGCTTTTATCTTCTTTTAACCAGGTGAAAAAGGCTTTGAAATTATTGAAATGAGAGCATTTGTACCAAATGGCAATAAAGCAGATTTCTGAAATTTTGAGTTGAGCAGTTCTGATTCTTAAGGAACCACAGTTTTGTTTGAGAAACTCCCAATAAGTTGATTCAAATTTAAGAAAAAAATCATCAATTACGCAGAATAATTCGGTACTATTGAACATCAGGACTAGAGTTGTGAGTTTGGTGTGGTAACTCAACTGATGGCTCTAGTCCTCTTATTTTTCAAGTCAATTTCTTATCCGCGATTCGGGTTAATTAACTTAACTGTAAATAAAGAGTGAATTGCTTCACGTTTAAAAAAATATTTTAAAAATAGAAAGGTTTTTTACAAATGATCTTGTTTATAGACTGATTTTTACATACCCTATAAGAGGGACAATAAAGAAAATATGACTTTTCTATAATGCTCTTACAATAACATAAACACACATAGTGAGTGGCCAGAATTTCCAGCACTTAAACTATGTCTAAATAATGCATTAAGTTTTTTGATAGAATTCTAAAAGGATAATAAAATGTCAAAAAAAGAAGATATCATTGTAACGGCTCTAGATCTTTTTAACCGTCATAACTACAGCTCTGTAGGTGTGGACCGAATTATCAGTGAGTCTGGCGTTGCCAAAATGACTTTCTACAAATATTTTCCTTCTAAGGAAAATTTGATTGAAGAATGCCTTTCTCGTAGGAATAAAAGTATTCAAGTCGCCATTGAACACGAAATCAGTTTAATAGCAGAAGGTGATTATTTGGGGAAAATCAAAGCCGTTTATTTTTGGCATTTGGCTTGGTTTAATACAGATGATTTTCATGGTTGTATGTTTCAGAAAGCCTCTTTAGAAATACTACAACAGTATCCTTCAATTATTGGGCCGATTGTTGAATATCGTGAGTGGTTAATGGCGCTGATCGAAGATTTATTTGAAAAGGCGAAGGTGTTTCAACCACATGTATTAACCGCGATGTATATCAATATACTTGATGGTATGACTGCATATGCGAAAGTGAACAAGGATCGCGCTAAAATTGAAGAGTGCTGGTATTATATTGAGCGTTTAATTCATTTGGAAGCTGCTTAATTATTTATTAAGTTTAGTTTTATTAAATAGCGATTTTAACCAAATTAATAAGATATAGTTTGATTTTAAGCTTGCTATAATAAAAAAACCGAGGCTGAAACCTCGGTTTTTTTATGGCTGAAAATTATTTTTCAACAAATGCACGTTCGATTACATAATCACCCATCACGCCCATGCGCGGTGATTCAACCAGACCATGTTGATCAAGTAACGCTGCAACATCTTTCAGGAAGGCAGGGCTACCACAAAGCATGGCACGGTCAGTTTCACGGTTGAAACGTGGTAAACCAATTTTTTCAAATAGTTCACCAGACTCAATTGCAGTGGTTACACGACCTTGAGTATGGAATGGTTCACGTGTCACTGTTGGATAGTAAATCAGTTTGTCTTTGATACCTAATTCTTCGAAGAACTCGTGGTTCGGGAGTTCATTTAGGATTAAATCCTGATATGCAAGTTCTGATACATAACGTGTACCGTGAACCATAATTACTTTTTCAAATTTTTCGTAAGTTTCTGGATCACGAAGCAGTGCAAGGAATGGAGCAAGTCCAGTACCAGAAGATAAAAGGTATAAGTTTTTGCCTGGTAATAGGTCATCATGAACTAAAGTGCCTGTCGGCTTTTTAGAAATAAGAATTTCGTCGCCCACTTGTACTTTTTGTAAGATAGAAGTTAATGGACCGTCTTGTACTTTAATTGAGAAGAATTCGAGTTCCTCTTCATAATTCGCACTCGCGATCGAATAAGCACGCATCAAAGGCTTACCATTTACTTCAAGACCGATCATCACAAACTGACCATTTTTAAAACGTAAGCTGGTATCGCGTGTAGTTTTAAAACTGAAAAGTGTGTCATTCCAGTGGTGAACATGAGTAATGCGTTCAACGTTAAAAGCAGCCATTAAAGGTCTCGATCACAGTTAAAAGAAACAGATGGCTATTCTAATCTAAAATCATTCTCGATAAACTGAATATATTTAATTGTGTTTATAAGAAAAAGTGATGAGTAATTCTGTAGTCATGCCGATCATCGGTCATATGCATTCTCCTTATCGTGAGAAATTTGGTATTCCACGACAACCAAATCTCGTGCAAGTCGAGTCCTATATAGAGATGGCGGAACCCTATAACGATATTTTAGCCTTTGAGGGAATCGAAGATTTTAGCCATTTGTGGCTGCTGTGGCAGTTTCATGAAAATAAAAATCAAGATAACGCTTTGAATCAAATGTCTAAATTTCGTCCGCAGGTACGCCCGCCACGGCTAGGCGGCAATCAGAAAATTGGAGTTTTTGCCACACGGAGTATGTATCGTCCATCTCCAATCGGTTTGTCGGTGGTGCGTTTTTTACGGGTTGAAAAGCAGGGGAAAGCTGTGCGCGTCTATGTGATGGGGAGTGATTTACTACATGGCACACCGATTTTCGACATCAAACCGTATATCCAATATTCTGATGCCATTGAGAACTCGATAAGTGGTTATGCGCAACAAGAACCCATTCGAAAAAAAGTACTCTGGACAGAAACTGCACAGTCGCAACAACAGCAGTTACTGGGGCAGAGGATTTTAGATAAAAAGATATTCGATGAGCTGGAACAAGTGTTATCTTTAGATCCACGGCCGGCTTATCAAGATGATGCTGAACGGGTCTATGGTATGTGTTTTTCAGAACTGAATATTCGTTTTACAGTTGATGATAGGCATGTCACGGTAGTCAGTGTAGAGCAAAGTTAAAAACTTTAAAAATATAAATATGTTAAAAATTTGGGGAAATGACGGTAATGCAAGCTCAGGCAAAATTTGCAAATTTTTCATTTACGGTTGATGTGACGTGGTGCTTGGAGCAACTACTGAAAGACGGTCGGATTACTGAACGGGATAAGTTACTCATCCAAACCACACATCGTCAAAAAGATCAGTTGAAATGGCATCCCTTACAGTGGATAGCCAATTTCAATTTAAAGGATCAACTCAATGTAGGTTCTACCTTAGCGTTGAATCGTTTATGTCAATGGTTGGCTGAAAAAGCCGATATTCCTTTATTTGTGATTGATCCGTTAAAAGCAGATGTGGCGGCTTTAACCAGTGTGATGTCACAAGAGTTTGCGGTACGAAACCATATTTTAGCAGTTGAAGTACAGCCTGACCGCATTCTAATTGGAACGGATCAGCCTTTTACGACAGAGTGGCTCAATAATCTAGAACGTAGCCTAGCACCCAAGAAAATTGAGAAAGTTCTGCTCAACCCAGAACAACTACAACGTTATCTTATTGAATATTATCAAGTCAGTCGGGCAGTGAGTTCATCGCAAAATGCCAGTCTTTATGATCGGGAAAATAAAGGTGTTGAGGCCTTACTGCAGTTAGGCGATACCCAGAACCCCGATGCTAATGACCAACATATTGTCAAACTGGTAGATTGGGTGCTGCAATTTGCCTTTGAGCAAGGCGCCAGTGATATTCACTTAGAGCCGCGTAAAGATAAAGGTAAGGTGCGTTTCCGTATTGATGGAGTGTTGCATACCATCTATAACATGCCTGCCAATACGCTTACTGCAGTGATTTCCCGGATTAAAATCTTGGGTCGAATGAATGTTGCAGAAAAGCGGAAACCACAGGATGGACGCCTAAAAACGCGAACACCAAAAGGACAAGAGACTGAATTACGTCTTTCAACGTTGCCAACGGCCTTTGGCGAAAAACTGGTGATGCGTATCTTTGATCCAGAAGTATTAGTGCGTAGTTTCCAGCAGTTGGGTTTTGAAGGGCATTTATTGCAGAGTTGGCAGCAACTGACTCAGCATAGTCATGGCATTATCTTGGTAACCGGACCAACGGGCTCGGGTAAAACCACCACGCTATATTCGTCTTTAAAACAATTGGCAACCGAGCAGGTCAATGTCTGTACCATCGAAGATCCGATTGAAATGTTAGAGCCCAGCTTTAACCAAATGCAGGTTAATCCCAATATTGAATTAGGTTTTGCTGATGGTGTGCGCGCATTAATGCGTCAAGACCCTGATATTATCATGGTGGGTGAGATTCGCGACCATGATACCGCAAATATGGCGATTCAAGCGGCATTAACTGGCCATCTGGTACTTTCCACTTTACATACCAATGATGCTCCTTCTAGTTTGACGCGTTTACATGATCTCGGTATCCAGCCGTTCCTCACCGCAGCTACTATTTTAGGGGTTTTGGCTCAGCGTTTAGTTCGAAGACTGTGCCCAAGCTGTAAGCAAGCAGGGCCGATGAATGAACAACAATGGGAACATTTAACCTTTGACTATATGATGGATATGCCGACGACCATGTATAACGCAGTAGGGTGTGAAGCATGTCGCCATACGGGTTATAAAGGCCGTGTTGGGATTTATGAGTTTATGCCAGTCAGCTTAGAACTCAAGTCATTGATTAGTGCGCATGGTACATTGAATGATTTAAAGGCACAGGCCAAAAAAGAAGGCATCGAACCTTTACGTATAGCTGGTGCGCGTAAAGTACTAGAGGGTGTAACCACGCTTGAAGAAGTTCTGCGTGTGGTGCCGTTGAGCTGATAATTTGTGCAGACTGGCTCTAATTTTCAGATTCAGCTCATTTCATTTGCTTTAATGGATATCGCGAATTGATGACAGCAGTATGAGGTCTGTTTAAATCATCACGGCTCAAAAAAAGCTGACCATGAAAGAGGATATGTCTTTAAAAATAAAAGGCCATGATATTGACTAGTGAAATGGATATTAACTATAAACTGGTCAAGCACCTTGAGGTTGCTGTCGATCAAGTTTAAACCACTAGGTTATTCCAGAACTCAACATGGTTATCATCTGATTTTTTGCATGTGTTTTATTTTTAAGATTAAAGTGACAGATCTCATGAATGCATTTGCTGAATACGTGGATTTTAAAGCCACCATCATGTTGACGTAATCAGGCAAATTTAAATGGGCTATGCGATTAAAAAAGCAGTATGCGCTGACATACTGCTATTCCCACGTTTGTTATTTTTGTCCGATTATTATTATATTACTTTGTTAAAATCAGGCGATTGTTGCGGGTTAAACGTAAGCGGTACTCCTCACCAGCATGCATAATCCGAATTTCTCGGCCTAGGGCAAAAAGGTTATTTGAATGCAACATTGGTAAAGATTGAGCTGCATCAGTACTACGAGTGAAAAGGCTAAATGGTGCGTTCATTTGTTATGCTCCGTGGTGTGTTTTTTAATGATTTAAATGATAATCATTATCGAATAGGCCTGTCAACGGAAATTTTAACAATTTACAAAATCCTCTATTAATTTTGTTTTTTGACATGGGAATAGTGCCTTAAAGCCCTTAAAATAAAGCCGAAAAGATGAGAGATTTTAGTCTGTTATGGCCAAAGCTACGGTTGATGTTGCGATCGCAATTCTATTACATAAAAGCAAAGTATTGGTGGGCTGGAGACAAGCCAATCAACATCAAGGCAATAAACATGAATTTCCAGGCGGAAAAGTTGAATTGGGGGAGACGCCTGAACAGGCCTGCCGCCGTGAAATTTTTGAAGAAGTAGGGATTGGACTAAAAGACTGGCATGTATTTGATCGGATTTGTCACGAATATGATGACATCATTGTCAATTTACATTTATTCCATGCCTATGTACCTGATGGGTTACTTAATCTCATCCATCAGCCTTGGGCATGGTATCGCCGTGATGAGTTGGTAAATTTAAATTTTCCCAAAGCCAATGCCGCAATTTTAAAACGTTTAAGCTGGCCACATCTGATTCAAATCAGTGATCAGCTCAATCAGATGTCACAACACAACACCTTGCTCTATTGGCGGACTGCTTTAGAGGATCAAGCTCAGATTGATTCACAATTGCAGATTTTAACTGATGAACAATATTCACGCTTGATTGTGAATTACGCACTTTGGCAGCAATTGAGCAGTGATCTGCAAGCAAAAATTCAAACTATTCACCTCAAACAATCCCAGTTGATGCAGTTGAACAAAGCTGAATTGGTGGTAGGGAAACGTTTGATTGCGGCATGTCATGATGCTGTGGCCTTGCAGCATGCCCATCAGATTGGCTGTGATGCGGTGTTTCTCAGTCCTGTAAATGCGACAACAACACATCCTGAAGCACAGGGCTTAGGCTGGGAGGGTTTTGCTGAATTGGCACAAGGCTGTGATATTCCTGTATTTGCCTTAGGAGGGGTTGCTCCTGCAGATTTAGAACAAGCCCAAAAACATCATGCTTATGGGCTTGCAGGGATTCGTCAGTTCAAACTTTAAATTAAAGTGCTTGAATGGCTTTGTTGGCCTCTTGGGCTTGAATCTTATGACCTCGTGCTTCACTGGCTTTTAGAATGATCAGCCAGAGCTGTTTCTTCATGGCATTGCTTTGCGCATAGCTTAAGCCACGACGTGCCAGTGCCTCGGCATTGGCATATTCCTTGCGCTGATCTGCGATTAATGCCAAATACAGATAAGTCTCAGTCGCTTGTGGTGCAATGCGCTGCGCTTGTAAAGCATAACGTTCAGCTTCTGCAAGTTGCTGCTGCTTATATGCCACCTGTGTTTTTTGCATTAAAGTTTTAAATGCAGGCAGTTGACTGCCATCATTAAACGTTTGCTGAACTTTTTGTTGCGGTACAACGACAGGAACACTTTGGCGTTTAATCTCTTTTTGATCATAAGGCGTAATTTTTACACCAGAAGAAGGTTGGGTTACTTTCTTTGGTGGCTGCGTAGGTGCTGTTTTGGTGGGTGTTTTTTCAGGTGCAGCGGTACAGCCTGCAAGTAGTAACACACCGATCATCACCGTTGTATGCTTCATCATATGCCATCATCCTTTTGACTTAGTTGTCACCGCTATAGCTGCCGCTAGAGATCACACGGCTTGGCTGGCGATTGGATAAATCTGTATCCATTTGGTTTTCACTTTCACGAATGTAATTACTGATCCCGTCCTGATGATCCTCCACAGGGGTTTCATTATTCTGAGGAATATAGGTGGGTTCTACCTCATAATGAGACTGGCCACACAGGGTTGCACGACGCGGTACGGTTTGACGCAGTAATGGAATATACATGGCGCCATCACAGCCTTGAGCAGATAAGTCGCCTGTTGCACTATCAATCCATTGCCATTGCACATTGTCGGTTTGACGCAGATTGACAGGTTCCTGACGTAACTGGCGCATCACATTGATCCAGACTGGTAATGCACCTGAGGAACCTGTTAAGCCTGTTACTTTATTGTCGTCTAGACCTAACCAGACAACCGCCACATGGTTTCCGGAATAACCCGCAAACCAAGAGTCACGCGTGTCATTGGTGGTTCCTGATTTACCCGCCAGATTAAGCGATTCTGGCAGACTATTATAAGCAGAGCGGCCTGTACCAGAGCGCATCACTTGCTGTAAACCGTAGTTGATAATATAAGCTGCAGCAGGATCTATGGTCTGCTGCACATTTAGGCCATAACGATCGAGTAGATGTCCTTTTGCGTCGACGACTGTACGAATCGAGCGTGGAGGGTATTTAAAGCCACCTGTCGCAAAATTTCCGTAAATGCTTAATACTTCCATTGGTGACATGTTCACTGCACCGAGGTAAATAGAAGGGTAGGCCGGAATATCAGAACTGACGCCAAATTGTCTTAATTTATTGGTAAATGCAGACAAGCCAAACTCATTGGCCAAACGCACAGTAGAGAGGTTATAAGAGTTGGCCAATGCTTGTTGCATCGGTACTACACCATGCTCGCCGCCACTATAGTTTTTCGGTGTCCAGCTCTTATCCCCATCAATTGGAATATTCACTGCACTATCTTCGATTGGGCTTGCCCAGGTATAACGACCAGACTCAATCGCATTTAAATAAATAATTGGTTTTAATAATGAGCCGACTTGACGTTTGGCATCGAGTGCACGGTTAAAGCCTGTAAAGTCTTGGGTTGAACCTACTGCTGCAACTAATTCACCGTTTTCTGGATGTGCAACCAGTACAGCACCTTGCAAGTTTTTCAAACGGCCGGGATTGGCTTTGGCTAAACGATCAACGGTATTCTTAAAGGCATTTTGAACTTGGGTCTGCGCAATTGGATCCAGCGTCGTAAAAATTCTTAGGCCTTGATTGGTAATGTCGCTTTCTTGATATTCCGTACGGAGTTGACGACGCACGATATCAAGGAAATCTGGGAACTTTGCAGGGCCCAAAGTCGGTTTACTCACCACATTTAATGGGCGGGCAATTTCATCCTGATATTCAGCTTCGGTTAAGTAACCCATCACCATCATGTTGTTTAACACAACATCTCGTCGTTTCTTGGCTGACTCAGGGTTGCGCCAAGGATTGTATAAGGATGGACCTTGGACGAGGCCAACCAAAAAGGCTTGCTGTGAGACGTTTAGCTCACGCAAAGGCAGGCCAAAGTAAAACTGTGATGCTAAACCATAACCATTGATCGAGTAACTACCATTTTGACCAAGGTTCACTTCATTCAAGTAAGCTTCCAGAATTTCATCTTTACTGTAATGTAATTCAATCAATAGAGACATTAGTGCTTCATTGACTTTACGTTTCAGTGTTTTCTCTGGAGAGAGATAGAAATTCTTGACCAACTGTTGCGTTAAGGTTGAACCACCTTGGCGGCGGCCACCTGTCGCATTACTCACCAAGGCACGGGCTGTGCCGCGGATTGAAATACCGTGGTGGTGATAGAAGTTACGGTCTTCGGTTGAAATTAACGCTTCAATTAAGGTTTTGGGTACTTTATTCAGCTTAATGAGCACACGGTCTTCATTATGTTGAGGATAAATACCGCCAATTAATAAAGGTTCTAAACGTGCAATGCCTGTATTTGAGGGTTTGGTTGAGCGAATCTCACTCACCTGACCATCGGTAAAGGCAAGTTCAAGTACCTGTTCAGGCTCAGTACTGTCACCATAGTCAAAGCCACGAGTATGCACAAACATTTTATTGCCTTGTACTACATAGCTGCCTGACTTATCGTAATTCGCTGTGTTTTTATAACCCAATAATTTTAACTCTTGAGTAAAATTCTCTTGAGTAATCTGGGCATTAGAATAGATTTCTAATGGGCGAGCAAACACCTTGGCAGGGATGTCCCAACGCTGACCTTCAAACTTGTCACGAATAATATTATCTAAGCTGATCAGATAGATACTAAAAGCAACAAAGACACCTATCACTAACATTGAAAAAATGAGTGCTAGAAAACCAATACCACGTTCAAACTTCATAGATTTGCGTTAAAACCAAAACAATGTCGGTAATGATGCGATAGCTTATTGTCATTTTGCAATCATAAAACTGTGAATAAATAGCTACATGCAATAAAAACTTTAAGGATGCGTTGACATTAATCGTATAAAAAAACAACGGATAGACATTTTTATACTTTTTAATCAATCATCAACGCAACATTGGTTGTTAGTGATATGATAGTCAGTAATCGCGACGGAGCTGAATTATTCGTGCAAATTTCACATAAATCCTTTCGAAATATTGGTCTAATTGGACGACCAGATAAATATTCTGTAGTAGAAACGTTATGTTTAATTCATGATCATTTGATCAATTTAGGTTTAAACCCCGTTTTTGATCAGGAAACAGCGAAACTGGTTCCCTATAGCCATGGGCAGACCGTAAGTCGAAATTTACTGGGCGAAGTTGTAGATTTAGTGATTGTAGTCGGTGGTGATGGTTCGTTGCTACATGCTGCACGTGCGTTGGTTCGGCATAATACCCCTGTGATCGGGATTAACCGTGGTCGACTGGGTTTTTTAACAGACATCAAACCTGCTGAAGCGATTTTTAAACTCGATCAGGTTTTACAAGGTCAGTTTCAGCTGGATCGCCGTTTCTTATTAGAAATGGAAGTTCGAACCAATGGTGAAACAATTTATGATGCCATTGCACTGAATGATGTAGTGCTACATTCGGGCAGATCGGTTCATATGATCGATTTTGAACTGAATATTGACGGACAATATGTCTATCGTCAGCATAGCGATGGTTTGATTGTGTCAACGCCAACAGGTTCAACTGCTTATGCACTTTCTGGAGGCGGGCCGATTTTGCATCCGAGTATGGATGCAATTGCACTGGTTCCGATGCATCCGCATACCTTGTCATCACGTCCGATTGTGGTTGGTGGGCAAAGTGAAATTAAGATCACGATCCGTGAAAACCGTGTTTTGCCGATGGTCAGTGCTGATGGTCAACATAGTGTTGCATTAAATGTCGGTGATACGGTGCATATCCGCAAACATCCGTTTAAACTAAGCTTATTACATCCACCGGGTTATGACTTTTATATGGCGTGTCGTACCAAATTGGGGTGGAATCAAGATTTTGAATCTTTTCAACAGGATGACTCATGAATATTGAACAAATGCTCGCTATTTTAAATCCTGAAATTGTTGAGCGCCTGAAAACTGCTGTTGAAATTGGTAAATGGCCTAATGGGATTGCATTAACTAAAGAGCAGCGTGAAATTTGTATGCAAGCTGTGTATGCATGGGAAATGGAACATTTGCCTAAAGAACAGCGCAGTGGTTATATCGACCGCGGTACAAAAAAAGACGGTGAGGAATGTGATGATGATCATCATCATAACGAACCTGAATTTAAGCCGATTCGTTTTGTTTAAACTTAAAGAGCTCAGTCAACACTGGGCTTTTTTTATCTTTATCAAAAGATAATAATGAATGGGATGAAACTTATAAAACTTGTCTGCACGTTCTTATTGCTTAGTTTACTGAGTGGCACTGCCTTGGCTAAACAGCCGATTGAATGTTTACTCAAGGTGAAGGTGATTGCCAGCCAGAAATACACTTCACCTCAAACTGAATATACAGCAATAAAAAATGATGGTTATCCTATGTTGTTGATTGGGATTGAGGTCATGGACGCTCAAACCATGCGGAACTCCCAAAAGATCAAAGCGCATCATGCCTATTGTAAGACACTTATTGGTCAACAAAGAGATGCGTATCTGTCTGGTCCTTATGATTCGAATAAGATTACAATCAAAATCGGTGATCAATTGAGCTTAAGAAATATTCATTCTTCCGCTCATGAATATCCGTTTTGGCCAGATTTTTATTATGTTGAACCATAAGACCAAGGCCGTTTGATAGCCTTGGTCTATTTGATATTAGAAACGGCTCTGCCAAAGGGCTTGAGCTTTCTCCATTGCCTCATCATAACTATTGACCACACCCATGGTATATAGTGCGATTCCCATAGTTTCAATGACTGCCATTTCTCCATATTCATGTGTTTGCTCACCCAGCCAAACGGCTCTAAACACAGCTAAATCAAGCTCTTCTTCAATTGGGCTACGGTCAGGGGTCAATTTAGGCAGTTCGAGTTCGTATAACTCACCATTTTTAATCCCACAAATTAAGGTTTTGGCATCAGGATTACGCTCAAACTCGCCACCTTCACCTTTAATCACTGCACTGTTTTGATAACCCAAACGAAACGCAGTTTGCTGGTGTGAACTACGATAAGCAGGGTGAAAAATTGCCTGTAAGGTTGCTTTGGCATTAAAGGGGTTGATCAGGCGTGCCAGTGTATGAATTGGTGAGCGTAATCCCATGACATTTCGTAGTGAAATCAATTCACTTAAAATTGGTGAGATGACCTCAAGTGGCAAGTAGGCAAAATGGTGTTGTTCCAGCTGCTCACGAACCTCTTGTTCATTTTGGCAAATTGAATAGCCTAAGTATTGTAGTACTTGTTCGGTATAGACACGGTTAATGGTATGACCAGATGCACCATGCATCACAATTTTGTAACCATGATGTGCTAAAGTCAGTGCTGCCAATAAGAACCATGGATAGTGCTTACGCTTGCCTGCATAAGAAGACCAGTCAAGGTCAACATCAAGTGGCTGAAAACTGAGTTGGTCACGGGTGGCTTGAACAAAACCTGCCAGCTCATCCACAGACTCTTCTTTAACACGCAACAGCATCAAGAATGCACCTAACTGCACATCCAGTACTTCATCTTTTAAAATCATCGTAAAAGCTTGATAAGCTTCTTCGTAACTGAGCGAACGAGACCCTGTTTTGCCCTTACCTAAAATACGCACATACTGAGCAAATGGATGTTCTGCGGTTTTATAAATATTACGTTTGGTGTTCATGGCCGTAGTGAAGGTTGTCACAAAGAATAAAATCAATATGACATAAAACTGCGCTGTATAGCATAAAAAAACCAACAAGCTGTTTAATCAATAAACAACTGTGAACTGAAGATCGGTGATGCAAACAAAATTATTGACCGAATCAGTCTAGTGATTTGATGTAAACGGGACATGACATCCCATCTAAAAGTTATTAGCATGACTGCGAACAAACTTTTAAGAACAATGAAAGCGAAAGGAAATAATGATGTTAGCTTACGATTCAGATTTGGAACTCTTCCGCGATAACTTTAAACGCTTTATGAGCGAGCAGATTGCACCGCATTATGACCAATGGGAGCGTGAAGGCATTATGCCACGTTCGGTATGGAGCGCATTGGGTGAAAATGGATTCTTGTGTGTCGATGTTCCAGAAGAATACGGCGGTTATGGTGTACCAACGCATTATTCATTGATGTTGGTTGAAGAGTCTGCACGTGCAGGCTATTGCGCATTATCAACTGCGATTTCATGTCATTCTGAAATTGCTGCGCCGTATATTCAGCACATTGCGACAGAAGAACAAAAACAGTATTGGTTGCCAAAAATGGTGTCGGGTGAAGTCGTGGGTGCGATTGGTATGACTGAGCCAGGTGCAGGTTCTGACTTACAGGCGATGCGTACCAGTGCTATCTTGCAAGATGATCATTATGTGTTAAATGGTTCGAAGACCTTTATTTCAAATGGTCAACATGCGGATCTTGTGGTTCTAGCTGTGAAGACTGATCCACAAGCACGTGCCAAAGGTGTGTCACTCATGTTGGTGGATACACATTTAGAAGGGTTTAAAAAGGGAACCAACCTCGACAAAATTGGTTTGCACTCACAAGATACGTCAGAGTTGTTCTTTGATAATGTCAAAGTACCGAAAGATCAATTGTTGGGCCAAGCAGGGCAAGGTTTTGCTTACCTGATGCAGGAGCTTCCACGTGAACGTACCGCGATTGCTTCAACGGCATTGGGTGCAATCCGTGGCGCAATTGATTTAGCAACAGCGTATGTAAAAGAACGCCAAGCCTTTGGTCAGGCAATTTCACAATTCCAAAATACACGTTTTGTCTTGGCTCAAGCGAAGATTGATGAGTTGGCAACAGCTGCTTTCTATAACCAAAATGTAGCTTTATACAATGAAGGCAAGTTAGATGTTGAAACAGCCGCTGCATTGAAGAGCTTTAGTACTGATATGCAAATGAAAGTCGCTGATAACTTGCTTCAACTCTTCGGTGGTTATGGCTATATGATTGAATATCCAATTTCACGTTTCTTCGTTGATGCACGTATCCAGCGTATTTATGGTGGTACTAACGAAATCATGAAAGAAATCGTGGCACGTGGCATTATCGGTAAAGCTTAATTCAGCCCCTCAAAAAAATAGCCTGCTCTATAGCAGGCTATTTTGTTTTATGCAGGAAGAGATTAAGGCTTTGGCTCATTAAATAAAGCAGCACAATGTTCGGTTTGACATCCTGCAAGTAGAATGGCTTTTGGGAGACTGGCGTACAGATTGGTCAGGTGCTGTTCAGCGGGATGCTGAAAATGCCAAAAAGAAAATTGTTTCGAGTATTGGTCTTTAAAATTTTGATAAAAATCATTTTGCTTTTTTAAAGCATTGGGATCTGCCGCGGGTCCTTTCCCTAATTCTTGCGTACCGATGGTGGTCATAAGCATTACATTTTGAGTTGTATTGGTTTTATTTTTTAGCCATTCAGCCTGTCTATTGGCTAAGGCGTAGTTGTCAAACCAAAGTGAAGGGCTTGCGGCAATATATCGCTGAAATGTCTGTGGCTTCGAAAAGAAGGTATGTAATGCAAACAATCCGCCAAAGGAGTGTCCGAATAAGCTTTGTTGCTGGGCATTGACCTTAATTCGTGAACTGATTGCAGGTTTAAGTTCTTTATCTAAGAACTGGATGAACTGGTCTGCACCACCATACTGATATTTTGCCTGCGCTTGAAATTCGGCAGACGTTTTAGGGGTATAGTCTAAGGCGCGTTTTTGCACATCAAAGGTGCTCTGGTGGGGATAGCCAACTGCAACAATTACCACAGGGCTAAGCCCCAAACGATTTGCACCTACACCAACTGATCTCGCAATATTGGCCGCGCTTTCAAAGGCGGCATTGCCATCCAGCACATACAAAACAGGAAAGCCATTTACAGGTGCTGCACGATCGGGAACGGCAATCTGGATCAGGTAGTCTTGAGAAGTATATTTTGATTTCAGGATAAAACTTTGTTTGGTCTGGGTATTTGCTTGTACTTCTTGAGTTGAGCTGGAACTTGCCGTAGCAGGCTGTGCAACCACTGATTGGCTAGCGATCATGAAAGAAAAAGTCAAAATACCAAGACGTCTAAACATTACTTTATTTACACTCGTCAAAAATTTGACAGGAAATATATAATGAAAATCATTATCAATAAAGTTTAATGCGAAAAAGAGTTAAAACTCAGCGTGTTTAATGCATAAAAGTATTGTTATACTCTAGTTCGGATAATCGATTCATACATAGATTTTAATCCATTCTTATAGATGATTTTGCTGAGGCTGCATTCAATGGTAAACGATGGACAAAACACATCGAATTCACTTAATTTAGAACAAATTCGTAACGATATTGATAGTGTTGATCAACAAATCCAAGAGTTACTCAACCGCCGTGCGACACTGGCAGAAGCGGTAGCTAAAGCGAAATTTGCATCCGAAGAAAATCCACTGTTTTATCGCCCTGAACGTGAAGCTCAAGTGCTGCGCAAAGTGATGGAGCGTAATCAGGGACCTTTGTCTGATGCGACCATGGCACGTTTATTCCGTGAAATCATGTCTGCTTGTCTGGCACTTGAAGCACCACAAAGTATTGCGTTCTTAGGGCCGGAAGGAACATATACGCATTCTGCTGTGTTAAAGCATTTTGGTAAAGATGCGGTTGTACGTCCATTACCAACCATTGATGAAGTCTTCCGTGAAGTCGAAGCGGGTAGCGCACATTATGGCGTTGTTCCAGTGGAGAACTCATCTGAAGGTATTGTTAACCATACGCTGGATTGCTTTAAATCATCGACCGTCAATGTGATTGGGGAAGTTGAACTACGTATTCATCATCAATTCCTTGTATCCGAGAATACCCGTAAAGACAGCATTAAACAGATTTATGCGCATCAGCAAACCTTGGCACAATGCCGCAAATGGTTAGATGCCCACTATCCGGGTGTAGAGCGTGTTGCGCTGAACTCAAATGCGGAAGCGGCGCGCCGTATTCGTAACGAATGGCATTCAGCAGCAATTGCATCTGATATTGCAGCAAACATGTATAACCTCGAGATTTTACATAGCAATATTGAAGATAACCCTGAAAATACCACACGTTTCCTTGTCATTGGTCGTGAGAAGATCCCTCAAAGTGGTAATGACAAGACTTCGTTATTGATCTCTGCGCATGATCGTGCTGGTGCTTTACTGGAAATTCTTGCACCATTTGCTAAGCATCAAATCAGCTTGACCAGCATTGAAACGCGTCCAGCATTACCTGAAAAATGGGCGTATGTGTTCTTTATCGATTTGGAAGGGCATATTGGTCAGGAAAATGTTGCGGCGGCATTGGAAGAAATTCGTCCAATGGTCAAAGAACTACGTGTACTTGGATCGTATCCAATCGCTGTTTTGTAAGTCTATTTATTGTAATAAATTTTAAAATCCCTCCCAACCTCCCTTTATAAAGGGAGGAGTTTCCCCTCTTTTAAAAGAGGGGTTAGGGGAGATTTTTACATAGGCAAATATGTTTTATGTCTCAACCATTATTTAAAAAAGTTGCATTTATTGGGCTTGGACTGATTGGGTCTAGCCTTGCTCGTGTGATTGTGGCAGAACAGCTTGCATCTCAAATTGTGGCTTCAACACGTTCAAAAAAAACATTAGAAGATGCCAAAGCACTCGGTCTTATTCAACACGGTTATGCTACGCCTGAAGAAGCAGTTCAGGATGCAGATTTAATTGTTTTAGCCTTGCCTGTTCGTGCAACGCAAAACGTGCTTGAGCAAATCAAACCTTATTTGGCAGACAATACCATCATTACTGATGTAGGAAGTACCAAAGGCAATGTCGTTGAAGCGGCGAAAGCAGTCTTTGGCGAAAACTTGCCAGTCGGTTTTGTACCTGGGCATCCGATTGCGGGAGCTGAGCATACTGGGGTACATGCAGGTAAAGTTGATTTATTTGTTAACCATAAAGTAATTTTGACTCCCTTGCCAAGTAGTGCGGATTGGGCTGTTGAAAAGCTGGTTCAACTCTGGTCTGCGGCAAAAGCTGAAGTTATTTGCATGGATGTGGCAAAACATGATGAGGTATTGGCACATACCAGTCATTTACCGCATTTGATGGCATTCAACTTGGTTGAGCAACTGGCAAATCGTGAAGATAATTTAGACATTTTCCGCTATGCTGCTGGCGGTTTCCGTGACTTCTCTCGGATTGCAGCCAGTGATCCACAGATGTGGCATGACATTTTCTTTGCCAATAAGACTGCAATTTTGAATGCTGTTGATGGCTTTGAACAGCAATTGTCAGTTTTAAAGAAATTGATTGAACAGGAAGATTCGCAAGCGTTGATGGGACTACTTGGGCATGCTCAAGCGGCACGTCAGCACTTTAACCATATGTTGGCCAAAAAACCTTTGATGGAGAAAAACAAGGTGACACAGCAATTTACCATTTTACCGGGAAAGAAAACATTTACAGGTAAATTCACCGTACCAGGTGACAAATCTGTGTCACATCGCTCCATCATGTTTGGTGCGATTGCTGAAGGCACAACCCATGTGACTGGCTTCTTGGAGGGTGAAGATGCACTCGCAACTTTGCAGGCTTTCCGTGACATGGGCGTGAGCATCGAAGGGCCTAAGAATGGTGAAGTCACCATTCATGGTGTGGGCATGCACGGTTTAAAAGCGCCAGCAAGTGCTTTGTATATGGGGAACTCAGGTACCAGTATGCGTTTGCTGTCAGGCATGTTGTCTGCGCAGAAGTTTGATTCAGTGATGACAGGTGATGCCTCATTGTCTAAACGTCCAATGGAGCGTATTGCCAAGCCATTACGTGAAATGGGTGCACAAATCCAAACCACAGGTGAGAAAGGTACACCACCAGTCAGTATTACAGGTAGCCAAGCCCTTAAAGGGATTCAGTACGATTTACCAATGGCGTCTGCTCAAGTGAAATCAGGCATTTTACTGGCAGGCTTATGGGCGGCTGGTGAAACTTCAGTGACTGAACCTGAACCAACCCGTGACCATACCGAGCGTATGTTACGTGCCTTTGGTTATGAGGTAAAAACCGAAGGCAATAAAATTTCACTCGTGGGTGGTGGTAAATTAGTGGGGACTGATATTCAGGTACCTTCTGATATTTCATCTGCTGCATTCTTTATGGTGGGTGCTGCAATTACTGAAGGAGCAGACGTCATTCTTGAAGCGGTGGGGATTAATCCAACGCGTACAGGTGTGATTGAAATTCTTAAGCAGATGGGTGCTGATCTAAGCGTAGAAAATGAACGTATTGCAGGCGGTGAACCCATTGCAGATATTCATATCAAAGGTTCTAGAACGCTGAAAGGCATTCATATGCCAGAAGATCAAGTGCCGTTAGCCATCGATGAATTCCCTGCATTATTCATTGCTGCTGCATGTGCAGAAGGCCAAACGGTTCTGACAGGTGCTGCTGAGCTTCGTGTTAAAGAATCTGACCGTATCCAAGTGATGGCAGATGGCTTGAAAATCATGGGGATTGATTGCACCCCAACCGAAGATGGCATTATCATCGAAGGGAAAGGCAAGTCTGGTGATTGGTCTGCGATCTTTACTGGTGGTGAAATTGAATCACACCATGACCATCGTATTGCCATGAGTTTTAGTATGGCTGGTTTGCGTACCTCGGGTAACATTACCATTCATGGTACAGAAACTGTGGCGACAAGTTTCCCGACATTTACTGAACTCGCAAATTCAGCGGGTTTGGATGTACAGGTTGTGAATCCATAAGCTGATTTTAAAAAAGCAGTGTTTAGCTTTGAAAATAAGTTAAATGCTGCTTTTTTATATAAGCATATCGATAAAGACAATTGGCTAAAGATAATGCTAAAACGCTTAAATAATAAAAAGACGGAGTTTGTCGATGTACATATCTAATCGGGTCTAAATTTATCAATTTAGCTATAGAACTAAGACAATCAGCTAATCCATTAAAGACAATTGTATATATAATAATTCTTAGCGTACCAGTTGGTTTAGCGCTGCGATCCAGAGCTAAAAAACATAAGAATAGAGGGAATAGCATGAAAACGTTGCAATTTATAGCAGATTGCCCAAAACACGGGATGGTTGATCATCCACCGAATGAATGCTATATCACGCAAGAGTACGTGGCTGCGCTGCTGTATAAACAATTAGAACAATACGGTTTTGATGCGAAGCATATCCGTCATGAGCATGAAAAAATTGAAGTGCGTATCGACAATCACCAATTACCGCTTTCCATCTTATGCTCACAGCAAGATACCGAAGGGCATATTCTCTGTGAAATCTCTGCCAATCCTCAGCAAGAACAAGCCTGGTTTGAGCGTATTGAAACCCAGAGTGTTATTCGCCAATTGGCTCAAGCTGTTGAAAATAGCTTAAAAGCAGAGCATAGTTTTTCTCAGTTTGTGTGGAAAAGCTAAGTCAAATTTGCACATAAAATCTAAAATGAAGTGATTTAACATCATCGCCCTTTGAGTGTATGGTGTATATTGGTTTAAACGCTTTATTTGAGGATATAGGTGCATGATACAGGTCGATTTTTCTAAATTATCACCCCAAGCGGTTTGGCAACACTTTGAGACCTTATGTACGATTCCTCGACCATCCAAGCATGAACAACAATTAAGGCAACATTTAAAAGATTGGGCGGAACAGCGCAACTTGGAAACCTATGTTGATGACATAGGGAATTTAATCATTCGAAAAGCCGCTACAGCGGGTAAAGAACAGGTTGCAGGTGTGATTTTGCAGGGACACTTGGACATGGTGACTCAGGCAAACCGCGGGACCCAACATGACTTTTTTAAAGATCCAATCCAACCTGTATTAAAAGATGGCTGGTTGATTGCTGAAAATACGACCTTAGGTGCGGATAATGGCATTGGGGTTGCACTAGCGTTGGCCGTATTAGAGTCAAATGATATTGCGCACGGGCCGATTGAGGTTCTGCTAACCATTGATGAAGAAGCGGGAATGAGCGGTGCTCGTTTGCTTGAGTCCGGTGTTTTAACTGGACAATGGCTCTTTAATATTGATACTGAAGAATGGGGCGAATTGTATCTTGGTTGTGCAGGAAGTATTGATTTGGAAGTGGGGCAGCCACTTGCATATGAAACAGCACCAGCAAATTTAATTTATGTAGATTTACTGGTATCAGGTTTAAAGGGCGGTCACTCTGGGGTTGATATTCATCTAGGTCGTGGTAATGCCAATATGATTTTAGCCAATTTCCTGAATGACTATTTAGCACAATTCAATGGTCGACTGGTTGAGTTTGTCGGTGGATCGGCACGAAATGCCATCCCGCGTGAAGCTGTGGCAACCATTGCAATTGAGATAGATCAATTGACTGCTCTAGAAAAAGCAGTTGCAGCTACACAGGCTGAATGGCAACAAAAACTAAAAGGTATTGATGATCAACTGCACATTACCATACAAAAAAATGCCAATCAGATACATGAAGTTATTACAATGCAGCAGCAACAAGCTTGGTTGCAGGCCTTGGCAACTTGCCCTTATGGCGTTGCACAGTGGAGTGCTGCTTTACCCGATGTGGTTGAGACCTCAAATAATATTGGTGTGATCAAATTGACAAAAGATGAAGCGAAAACCTTAATTATGGTTCGTTCGATGGTGAACCAAGAAGCCGTGACATTTGCACAAAATATTCAACAACACTTTGCCAATTTCCAGATTCAATCCGAATTAACGCCGTTAGTATCGGGTTGGACACCAAATCCAGATTCGGCTGCATTGAAATGTCTACAACAAGCTTATCAATCCGCATTTAAAATTGAACCAAACTTGAAAGTGATTCATGCTGGTTTGGAGTGTGGCATTATCGCTGAACATTATCCGAATTTACAAATGGTATCGTTTGGCCCTGATATTCAAGGGGCGCATGCGCCGGGTGAAAGAGTTAAAGTAGAAACGGTCGAGAAATGTTGGACGTTGTTAGTGACGGCTTTGGAAAGTGTGCGTTAACTCAATCTCGGAATCAGATCAGACCAATGATTCTGCCTTGGTCTGATCATTTAGTGATAAATATTGTGTTGGTACATGCTTTGTTAGCCAAACACCATTTTCTGCCTGATAAAACTCAAAGCCATCTTTATGCATTTGTACCGTATTGATTAAGAAGAGCACAGGCTTGCCATAGCGTTGACCTACATTCAAAGCCGTTTCTTTATTTTCACTTAAATGTACATAATGACGCTGTCCTGCAATTAAGCCTTGCGTCTGAATTGAATCTATAAATCGACTCGCTGTGCCATGATATAAATATTGTGGTGGTTTTAGTGCAATCATTTGCCGCTGTACAGTGCTTGTTGAGTGGCCTTGCACAGCTCTGATCATCAAACCATCGTCTGAGATTTGGAAGCGTTTTTTATCATTTTGTTCTACTATTAGTTGGAGGAATGCTTGATCTAGAAGAACATTGTGTTGTTGCGCAGCTTCAATGAGCTCAGCAATTTTTGCCCAACCTTCTTGATCAAGCTGAAGCCCAATTTGTTCAGGCTTATGTCTTAAGATCAGGCTTAAAAATTTGCTTATTTGAGTATGTTCTTTCATATTTAATATTCACTATTCTACGTTTACTTTGACCTGAAACAGTGTTTTATCCAGCTCGATAAATTCAATTTCACAATTAATAAATTTTTCAATCATAGTGGCTTGAGTACGGGTATGTTCACTAATACATTGTGCGGTAAATTCACCGCCTTGACCCAATGCTATAGGCAATAACAACTGATCTGCTAAATATTCATCCACAGCCGCCTGAGAAGCAATATATTGCTGCACCTGTTCAGCCAAATGATTGGCAATTTGTTCTGCACTTTTTCGCATTTCACCTAAAGCAGTAAATAGTTGAGTGTGGTGTTGATGCTCAACTCTGACATACGCCGTATTGCCTTGGCTAATCCCATTTAAATGGAACTGTTGTTGTGCATCTAATTTCAGTCTTTTACTTAAAGTTGTTAATTCCCGCTCTGCGATTTGCGCTTCTTTTGAAACATTCAATACAGCTGCAAAAGCTGCAGTATGAACCGTACCGGGTTTGTCGGAGACTTTTTTATTTAAGTTAGGCCACCTGACCTAACGGGTTAATCTTATCATAGTACATTGCTTCAAACTCAAAAGGCGATACATAACCCAGTGCACTGTGTACACGCTTTTTATTGAACCAATCTACCCAGTTTAGTGTCGCAAGTTGTACATCTGCTAAACCTTGCCAATCTGCTTTTAAATATTCAATCACCTCTGTTTTGTATAAGCCATTCACCGTTTCAGCCAGAGCATTATCGTATGAATCACCTGTCGTACCGACTGATGCTCGTAAATTTGCAGCATCTAAACGATTGGTATAGCGAATAGAAAGATATTGAACACCTCTATCGGAATGATGAATCACATTCTTTGGCATGCCTCGATCGTGCAATGCTTGCTCCAATGCATCGAGCACCATATCTGTATTCATCCGTGTAGATACTTTCCATCCAACAATTGCTCGTGAGAACACATCAATAATAAAGGCGGTATAGACCCAGCCTGAATGTGTTTGAATATACGTAAAGTCACTGACCCATAATTGGTCAGGTCGATCAGCACTAAAATTCCGTTTCACTAAATCATCTGCTCGTTTTTGATCATCTCGGCTACGGGTGGTTTGTTTATTCTTACCACGCCAAACACCTTGTATACCTAGCTTTTGCATCAATCGAGCAACTGTACAACGATGCAATAACATAACCCTCACGTTTCAATTTTTGCCAAACTTTACGTACACCATATCGACCTGAACTTTCTTTCCAAATACGTTTGATTTGCTCTGCATGATGTAAATCATGCAGAGCACGTTTCGCTCGATGTTCTGGGTTATCAACGAAATCTAAAGCCCGATAATAGGTCGAAGCTGCAATCGGTAAAATTCTACAAATCGCTTCAACACCATATAACGCCTTATTGTTATGGATAAAATCCACCATTATTTGTGTGGGCGGTCGAGCTCCGCCTGGGCGAAAAAAGCGGCTGCTTTACGTAGAATTTCATTGGCACGTTTTAATTCTTTAATTTCACGTTCCATTTGCTTCATTTTTTCTTGGTCAGATACCTGTTGTACTTTGGCGGGATTTTGTTGATCTAAGTATTTTTGATACCAAACACGAAGTGTTTCAGGAGTACAGCCAATTTTAGGAGCAATTGCGGAAACTGCTGCCCAATTCGATGGATAATCTTTTTCAGATTCAATTAGTAATTGAACCGCTCTTTCTCTAATTTCGGGGGTATAGTTTGGTTTTTTCATCGGAATAGTCTCTCAGAATATTGAGTCTCCGACAAACCCGGTACGGTTCAGTATTTTGTAAAGCGCCACGTTCTAACAAGCTAAACTTGTTTCGATGTTGCCACGGTTGAATCTTGATTTGAATTTCACCTGCACCAATCGGGAAGAAACCTGCTTTATTTAACTTAAACTCGGTTTCTATTCCCATCTTGGTGAGTGTAGGTAAAAAGCAATACTCGATAAAATCTGCTGTCGGTGCAAGCGGATTATGAGTACCGCCTGAGATGATGAGTTCACTAGCTTGATTTTGCAATAACAAAGCAGGCAATAGGGTCTGTAAAACCAGAGTTGTGCTGCCTGCTGAACCAATATGGAATTGGTATTTGCCACTTTGTACATGTTGAGGTGCAAAGTACAAGCGCTGGCTATGGAGTTCAGCACCTTCAACATACGCTTGGCTAATCTGTTGGGATGCCTGTACACAGACCAAATGCTGACGCATTAAACCTGGTTTTTTCCGTCTAGCCCGAATGTTAATTAATTCAAATGCCTGACCTGTAATCATCGAAAGGGCAAGGGCAGTTCTTAAAATTTGTCCACCACCTTCACCTTGTGAACCATCAATCTGGATGGTTGCTGGCATATTTGCCAAGGCCTTATTCACGTCTATTTTCCTTATTTTCTAATTAAATGAACATACTGTCAGTACATGGTAATGCGAAGTAACGCGTGACTTTGCTTTTGGCAAAGGTTTACGAGGTCCATGGTGCTGAGCCTAATCAGTGAAGATTGATGCACGGCTCGCATGCTGCCATAGCCGCCTGAATTATTTTCAATCCCTCAGATCGGAGTAACGCAGGATCTTGTACTCGCCCAGTATGTCCAAACTGTGATTGTGAACTAAATTCACAAAATCTGTTGTCTATTCAACTAAATCAATTTGCCAATTTGCAGCCTGAATTTTGATATTTAAATCACGTAATTTCGCGCTGATATCATCGGCTTGTTTTTGCAAGCTAGAGACAGGGATAACCTTCTGCCATTTGATCTCGCGTGAACTATAACGATCAGGTTCACGATGGGTATTGGCAATCGCATCAACGAGAATCTTGTGTTGCTCAGCATAACTATCTCGTAAGCTTAATAGGGACAGCAGGATTTTGCCATCCTCTAATTTTGCTTGTGCGTTGGTCAAATGAATGCGACAAATCAATTGATTGCTTTCTTGGCTCAAAGCAAACACCTGTTTGATCAGTTCATTTGGATCTTCACTCGGTTCATCACCATCTTGTACCAATACATTGGCGTTGATCCGTTGTTTTAATGAAGCGAGCTTTTTTTGTTGATCGCTTCGCAGTAAAAGTGCTTCTGCGAGTTTCATTTTATTTACCTTTTATTCAATATGTACAATGACTAAGTTTGAAACATTTTCCAATTCCATACTAAATTTTGCAAATTCAGTAATATCTTCTAAAGTTTCATTTTTATGCCAAGTTGTCATGAAGCAATGATCGACTGGTGGTTGATCGTTATAAAAACCTAGATACGTTTCATCTAGGCATCATCCCAAATAGAGCACTCATGTCCTGCCACCATTGCTTGAATGCATAGTCTTGAATAGACAATCTGCTCACAAATCCAATTACGCCATTCAGGTAAAATTTCATCAGTATTTACAGCCAAGATGATGTAATAGGATTGCTCAGGTAGAGCGAGATGAACTGCTTCATTTGCTCTGATTCTATAGCTTCGAATATCTAAACAATCCTTTTCCATAATTAGCCCTTAACACATACTACTTGTCTTAATGTATACACCACTTCAACCAAATCCTGCTGTGCTTTCATAACATCTTCAATTGGTTTATAGGCCGATGGAATCTCATCAATTACCGCAGCATCTTTACGGCATTCCACGCCTTCAGTCTGCGCAATCTGATCTTCCACAGTAAAACGTCGTTTTGCTTCAGCACGGCTCATTACGCGGCCTGCACCATGTGAACATGAGCAAAATGATTCCTGATTTCCAAGACCGCGAACAATAAAGGACTTGGCGCCCATTGAACCCGGGATAATTCCATATTCTCCCAAACGTGCACGTACAGCACCTTTACGGGTTACCATAACTTCTTCGCCATAATGTTCTTCCTTTTCCACATAATTATGGTGGCAATTCACGGCTTCCAATCGTGCTTGGAACGGTTTCGGAATAATCGTTGCTAAGGCCTTAATCGCAGACTGCATCATGATTTCACGGTTTTTCATGGCAAAGCGTTGTGCCCAACCTACTGCAAACCAGTAATCATCAAAATGTTCAGTTCCTTCGACTAAATAAGCCAAATCTTTGTTGGGTAAGTTAATAAAGTGCTTCTGCATATCTTTACGTGCCAGCTCGATAAAATGATTACCGATGGCATTACCCACACCGCGAGAACCTGAGTGCAACATAATCCAAACATGGTCGTGTTCATCCAAACAGATTTCTACAAAGTGATTTCCTGTTCCTAAAGTTCCCAGTTGCTTGCGGTTATTGGTATTTTTTAGGCGAGGATGCTTTGCACAGATGAAGTCAAAATCTGCAACTAAATCAGCCCAAGCTTGGTCTACCATTTCAGGTGGCGTTTCCCAAGAACCTTTATCTCGACCACGGCCTTTGGTCATTCCATGTGGAATCAGACGTTCCAGTTCAGTACGTAAAGCATATAAGTTATCGGGTAAATCAGAAGCGGTTAAGCTGGTACGCGTCGCCATCATTCCACACCCGATATCGACACCGACCGCAGCAGGGATAATCGCCCCTTTGGTTGGAATCACACTTCCGATGGTTGCACCTAGGCCAAAGTGAACGTCTGGCATTACGGCCATCCATTTATAAATAAACGGCATTTGTGCGGTTTGCAGCAATTGTTGTTTTGAGTTGTCATCGACCAGTACGCCATTGGTCCACATTTTTACTGGCATACTTTTTCCATTTTGTAGAACCTGATAAGCACGTTGTTGCTGTTCTTGTTCAAATTGAGCTTGTTGGTTAAGTTGTTCAACGACAGACATTTTCATTTTCCTTTCAAAGCCTGCCTGCCAAGCGTTTGCAGGCAGGTGATATTCACAAGATCCCAATGATGTTGTGTGCTTATACTATAGCAGCGAGTGTGCCAACTTTTTATAGAATACAAAATAATTTACGTAAGTTTTTGATATACATAATTTAATTAATTTTTAAAATATTTTCTATTCAATCTGGCAAGCTTATGATTAAAAATTTAATATAAAAATATATAAGTTTATATCTTTTTAGATATTTTGTTTAAGGTGTTGTCTTTATGTGGAAAAGCAAATTTCACTTCTTATGACTATGAAAGGGGGTAATTGGCAAGGCTAATATTTTTCAGATGGGCAGTGGTGTGTTTATGGAAATTCAAGTATGTCTTTGCATAAGGACATGCTATAAACATAACAAAATACAAATAAATTGCTAAGCCGAATGGATATTTTTCGTTATTTAATCACAATTTTTTTATTTGCAGCTGGGGTGTTTTATCTTGTTCAGTTCCTAGGGGAGAATTTTGATCTTATTTTTTTCGCGCTAAGTATCGTTTGTTTTTTATTTGCTTACTGGGTAAAACCAAAGCGAGAGCAGCGTGAACGTAGAAGTGATGCTTGGTACTGGTTTGATCCAATAGATATGTTTGTTGAGGCTGTTTATTTGATCATTAACTTACCATTTCGTCTCTTACGAAGAGTATTTGATTTTTTCAATCCTGATGTGCCATAAATAATTAAGTTGATTCTAAGAAGAATTAGATTGGTTTATTGATTTGAATAATTACTAAAATGCCATGTGATCTATCCGAAAATTTTGTAGATAGGTCACATTGCACAAGAACTATAGTGATTTATCAATTTTTGAAAGTTGACCTGTCTCATCTAAGCTAAATTGATCGAAATCATGGGCTAAATAGAAGTTTCCTTGATAGAAAGCTTGCACTTCCTCTGCAATGGCTTGCTGTCCAGCACTGTCTTGATGTCTTGGACTAAAGTGCGTCAGGATTAGATTGCTTAGGCCTTGTTGCTGAGCGAATTCTGCAACCATCTTTGCTGAACTATGCATTGGGCCTGAACCGACTTTATCTAAACCGGCTTGCGTGTAGGTGCTTTCGTGAATCAAAAGTTGAGCATCTTCGCAAGCCTGTGCCAATAATTCAGGACGGTCATTATCGCCGCCGACGATGGCATGTGCGCGTTGTATCTGTAACTGGGTAAAATCGACTGCTTTTAAAGTTTGTCCATTAAATTGAATGTCCAGACCTTGTTGTAAATCGCCCCAAGCTTTGCCTTTGGGTACGCCGAGTTGAATTAAAGCCTGCGTATCTAATTTTTTTTGAGTGTATTGCGCAATCATACTAAATGCGAAACTGGGTACACGATGACTGAGTGGGTGAGCTTGAATTGAAAGATTATCTGTCAGTTGCTGTATCTGAGTCGCTTCATTTACATCAATAAAGTGGAGTGGGTAAGGTAAATGTAAATCGGTCAGTTGTGCTGTGACTGCAATCCATTGTTGAATTTCTTTGGGAGCGATAATGGTTAAAGGTGCAGTACGGGCATTCATACCTGCACTTGCGAGTAAGCCAACTAGGCCATAACAGTGATCGCCGTGAACATGGCTAATGCAGATCGCGATTAAGTTTTGTAATGAAAGTTTGGCCTGTTGAATGCGATGCTGTGTGCCTTCACCAGCATCGACCAATATCCAGTCTTTATTCTTGCTGTTGCGGATGGCTAAACCAGAAACGTTGCGTGTCAGTGTGGGTACACCAGATGATGTGCCTAAAAAAGTAAAATGAAGCATCTTGTTGGTATTTTTTAATGAAAAGGTTATTGTATATGAAACTATAAAATTTTATAGAAAATGATGTGCAAAGATCATAAGATCAATAAAAAGATTTAAGGGCATAGCCTCAAATGAGTAAACTAGGATGTGTATGTGGTCATGTGATTGTTGATCAGACAGATCAAATTCCATACAAAGCTTCTTTTATTACTGATGTTGATTTATTTGATTTTTATGATGCAGTCGATGGCACGATGAATACGCCTTTAAATCATAAACAGACATTTTCTGAGCAGTTTATAGATAGGTTTATACGATATTCTGCAGATATGTATGAATGTACGCAATGTGGGCGATTATGGATAGGTATTGGAAATAATCAGTTTAAGGCTTTTCTTCCTGAATCAGGGAAATATCAAGCTATTTTAAATATTCAACATGATAGATTTAAATGAATAAAAAAACCGTTGTGATTGGCTTTGTGGGTTCTACTTTAGATCAAGGAAAGCGTCCTGATCGATGGCAACGCTGGCGTCCGACTTTGAGCCTTCTGATGCATGAAGATTTGATTGTGGATGAATTGGTACTATTGCATGATCGACAACATCATAATTTAGTTAAATTTATTGCTGAAGATGTGCAGGATGTGTCGCCATCGACTACCGTGTCCGGGCAGCGAGTGAGTATCTGTGATCCTTGGGATTTTGCCGAGGTCTATGGTGCGCTGTATGACTTTGTAAAAACCTATCCATTTGATACTGAAAAAAATAACTATCTTTTGCATATCACGACAGGCACACACGTTGGTCAAATCTGTTGGTATCTTTTGGTCGATGCCAATTATTTGCCTGCCAAGCTGATTCAAAGTGCACCCAATCAACAAAAAACACCAGAAGGTGAATATCGTATCATTGATCTGGACTTGTCTCGCTATGATGTTCTCAAGCAACGTTTTGAAGATGAACAACAACAAAACTGGCAGCAACTAAAAGCCAATATCTCAACCTATAACCCCGAATTTAATCAACTGATCACCGAGGTTGAGCTGGTGGCAACACGCTCCAGTGCCCCGATCCTGATTATGGGGGCAACAGGGGTTGGAAAATCGCATTTAGCCAAACAAATCTTTCAATTAAAGAAAGATAAGTTTCATTTGAATGGTCGCTTTATTGATGTCAACTGTGCGACCTTACGTGGTGACAGTGCCATGTCGAGTTTGTTTGGTCATATCAAAGGAGCATTTACAGGTGCAGCGGCTTCGCGGACAGGTCTATTAAAAAGTGCCGATCAGGGTATTTTGTTTTTGGATGAGATTGGTGAACTTGGACTGGATGAGCAAGCGATGCTGCTCAAGGCGTTGGAGGATAAATCCTTTTTTCCTGTCGGAAGTGACAAAGAGGTTCAGGCAGATTTCCAACTGATTGCAGGAACCAATCGGGATCTAAGAACTGAAGTGCAGGCAGGTCGTTTCCGAGAGGATTTATGGGCGCGATTGAATACATGGACTTTCTTTTTACCTAATCTTAAAGATCGAATTGAAGATATTGCCCCGAATATTGAATTTGAGTTGCAACGCTTCGCGGCAAATCATCAACGACAACTACGTTTTCAACGTGATGCACTCGATGTGTATTTGAAATTTGCCAAGTCTAAAGAAGCATCGTGGCAAGGCAATTTTCGTGATTTAACTGCCAGTGTGACGCGGTTAGCGACATTATCCAGTGGTGAGCTGATCCGTTCAGAAACAGTCGAAAAAGAGATTCAGCGTTTAAAGCAGTTGTGGTCGATTCAAACCACACAAAGTGAATTCAAGGAAAAGGATGTTCTACTCAAGTATTTAGATCAAGCGCAGTTGAGCGAGATCGATGAGTTTGATCAGATTCAACTGCGTGGGGTGCTGCAAGTCTGTGAAAATGCCAAGTCAATGGCGGATGCTGGACGTCAATTGTTTGCAGCTTCACGCCAACAACGTAATACCACCAATGATAGTGACCGAGTCAAAAAGTATTTGGCTCGGTTTGGCTTGAGTTGGGGCGATTTTCAATAATCATTCAATCGGATGATCTTTCTTGATTTGGGATTGGTTGGGTAGAAATTCTAAATTCCAGAGCTTTTCGGCATGCCGACCAAGCCACCAGAAAGATGCTGCCAGCAGAATAAAGAAAATGGCTTTATGCATGCCATTCCAGAAGAACTCAAAATATTTGGTGTAGAGGTTAATGAATAAAAAGGTGATACCAAAACCACGTGAGGTAGCATCATCGTGTTTTAAACCATAAACAATTGCGATGATGGCAATAAAGGCAAACAAGATACCCCAATGCAACAGCTCATATTGTTTAACGCTATACCAACTATTCAAGTCTCCATAATTGCCAAAGATTGAGAGAATCCATAAGGCAATAAATAGATACAGCAGGCCCATAACATAAGTCGAATGTGCAAAGTCTCTAAAATGCGCATAGCGTTTAAACAGTAGGCTTAAGCCAATCAATACACCGCCAAAAAAGACAAAGCGTAAAGGGAAGTTCATGCCTAAATAATAGGCACCCCAGCCAGACATATAGCCTGTTTCCGTCCCAAACCATGAGCCGAGTGATAGCAGCGAAAACACCCAGATCAGTTTAGAAGGGAACCAGAAGGCAAGTGCTGCATAAATGATGGTGGAGAGCAGGAATAATAAAGAAAAATGCCCACTACCAGTATCAATCGCTTGGCCAAAATAGGCGACAGACGCTGCGGTAGAGAGCACGCCTGCAAAAATAATCGCCTCATTACTAAATTGATGTAAGGGTTTGGTTTTACGTCGATGATATGCAAAGCCATAAAAGGCTGCTGCAACCACAGCAAAAATCAAACAGGGAATGATTTTGGAATTGATAAAGATTTTTTCAATCAATTCCATCAAGAACTGATCAGCGGTAATTGCAGCAATCGCAATCACGGCACAAATTATTGAAATCCAGAATGAATATTTTGCCAGCCGTTCCCAGTCAAACGGCCGAATTGAAAAACTCTGATTTAACTCATTGGCTACATCAGGCGTAATCGTGCCTTGTTGTTGCCATTGTTCAATGGTTTGCTTTAAAAAAAGTCCCTGTTTTTTATTTAATTTCATTATTAAAGAACCCGAATGTCTGTACATCTATATTGATATAACAGACATTGGATTCAAAAAAGTATATTTTTCTTAGTAATTTGTTGTTAAGCCTACAGTTTTAAAAAACGAGTAATAACTTGACGCAACTGTTTTAGATACCCTGTGAAGAAATGATTGGCGCCTGGCAAAATCGTGATCGGATGTTTTTGTGGTTTTGCCCAAGCGATCATATCTGAGAGCAAGGTAATATCATCCTGTTCACCGTGAACAAATAGAATGTCGCCGTCAATTGCAGGGGTTTTGTAATGACGTAAATCAACAACTGAGCCAGTAGGTAAACCACATAACACTAACTGTTTAGGACGTAACTCATTGCTGAGTTGGGCTTGGCATTTTGCCAGTACATGTGAACCAAAGCTAAAACCACCTGCGTAGAAGGTTAAACCTGCATGCTTTTCACGGGCATATTCAATCACAGCCATGATGTCATCAGTCTCGCCATGGCCTTGGTCATGTGTGCCTTCACTACCAGCTAAACCGCGGAAGCTGGGGCGGTAAACAACACAGCCCATTTCATTGAAAATCTGAGCCAATAAAACAGGGACTTTATGATGCGGTGTACCACCTTGTAAGGGATGTGGATGGCAGACAACAGCAAAACCTGTGATTTCACCTTGGGGTTGATCAACAAACATTTCAATTTGACCAACAGGACCTTGGATGAATAATTGCTCAGACATAAGATACGCAATGGATAATGGAAGAATCCACTATTTTACCGATAAAACTGAACGAGAACACGAATTGGCATTAAAAATTATCAACTGTTATAGTTTCACCAAGATAAATTTATTTTTGATTGATTATGCTTGCTTTAATTTCTCCAGCCAAAACACTTGATTACACTACAGCACTTCCTACTGATACACATACACAACCACGTTTATTGGCGCAATCTCAACAGTTGATTGATGTATGCCGTAAACTTTCGGCGACTGAAATCGCATCCTTGATGACAGTAAGCGAAAAAATTGCCAATTTAAATGTAGAGCGTTTTCGTGACTGGAATGCTGATTTTGATTTTTCCAATGCACGCCAAGCCTTGTTTGCATTTAAAGGCGATGTATATACCGGTTTAGATGCTTATCACTTAAAAGACCAAGAGATTGATTTTGCCCAACAGCATTTGCGTATGTTGTCTGGTCTTTATGGTTTATTGCGTCCGTTGGATTTGATGATGCCGTACCGTTTGGAAATGGGGACTAAACTAAAAAATAAGCGTGGTCATAATCTATATGAATTTTGGGGCAGCATTATCACTGATCAAATTAACCAAGATTTAGCTGAAATTGATGCGAAAGTATTGGTAAATTTGGCTTCTGACGAATATTATAAATCTGTGAATGAAAAGAAAATTCAGGCAGAAATTATTAAGCCTGTATTCTTGGATCAGAAGAACGGAAAATATAAAGTCATTAGTTTCTATGCGAAAAAAGCGCGTGGATTGATGGCAAGATACTTGATTGAAAATAAATTAAGCCAAGCAGAACAATTAAAAGCATTTGATAGTGAAGGGTATTACTTTGATGCTGAAAGTTCATCGGATAAAGAATTGGTCTTTAAGCGAGATGAACAGCACGCAGCTTAGATTTGCCTTGGGCAGGGTGGGATGTTAACCAAAGAGCATTTGTTAAAACACGCAATATCGTCTGATCAAGTCCTGATTAAAGGCCACCTGACAGAACCTCGGAGTTATGGGGTATATGCACTGCCTTTAGATCGGGATGGTACTCGACGATTTCGATTTGGTAATCATCCTATGCGCCAACAGGAACTGAAACATGAGTTTGGTTCCTGTACCTTATATCAGCTTTTTCTTGAGCGTAAAGATGCGGAATCTTTAGCAAAGTGGCTGAATAAAGAGATTCAGTGAGGATTGGCAATGCAGCAATATTTAACCGTATTAGAAAAATCATGGTTTGAGCTGCATCAGCATTATCATTTTTCTGAGCCGCAGAAGGTTTTTAACAAATTGATTGCTGCCTATAGTGAAAAGCAGCGCGCTTATCATACGCTTCAGCATTTATATGAATGTCTAGTTCTAGTTGACTCGATTCGAGCTGATTTAAATGATGCACATGCAGTTGTCTTGGCGCTCTGGTTCCATGATGCAGTTTATGACCCACAAGCCAAAGACAATGAACTTAAAAGTGCTGAGCTATTTGAACAGTATCTGGCTCAAGACTTACCAAACGATATTGTTGAAAAGATAAAGCGGTGGATTGTTGCCACGCAAAAGCATGCATCGACAGATGAGTTGGATTTACAGTTTTTACTGGATATTGATCTGGCGATTCTAGCGGCTTCACCAGACCGTTTTGCGGAATATGAGCAGCAGATTCAGCAGGAAAATGCTTGGGTTGATCCAGATGTCTATTCGATTAAAAGAAAAGAAGTTCTAGCGCATTTTTATCAGACTGAACCGCTGTATCAAACAGAATATTTTCAACAGAGTTTTGAGCAAAGGGCGAAAGGGAATTTGAGGGGAATATTAGATGGAAAATAGTTTAAACATTCCTAAGTTCCCTAACACTAATGCTAGGGTGGCATTAGCAAAGCGGTTGAACTTACCTTATCACGATAATATGCAAGATTGGGAATATGAAGTTGCTGACGCAGTTCACATAGATGATTTTTTGAATGCTTATGATCTAAACGATATTACAGAAGATGAGCGATTTCTGTTGATTGAAATGCTTTTTCAGTCTTTTGAAGAAGTGAATGATTTAGAGAAAGACTCTCGTTGGTATCGGACACTATCTCTTGTTGAAAATAATCTTGATTTGCACACACAAACTGTTCTTTATTGGGCAAATGGCGTAGAGTCATTTGAGGATAGTTGGAATATAACGCCTTTTATTAGAAACCTGAGAGATCAATATCATTTGAAAAAATAAAACTCCATTACGGATAATATTTTATCCCTTTATGAAGATACTTTTTCCTTGATAAAATAAATAAGATGAGTAATTGTCATCAATCATTAAATTAATTGAATGGCTGCATAATTTGTAAAATAAATCATGTTCAAGATCTGTTTTAATACGATGTATTACACCTCCACTAAGAATATCTATAACATTTTTGTATAAATGTCTATATCTTCCTGATTTTCCCACCAAGTTATAATCTCGGTAAGCGTTTCAAAAGGAGTTTCCCAAAAGAACTCTTCAGCGCCATATTCGAGTTGAACGGGAATAATTTCATATGTTGATTCTAAAATAAAATCTGTCATAAACCATCTCTTTTCTTAATTTTATTGTAGCTGTATTCATCTATAATTTTATGATAACGCTTATTTAAAAATAATTTGTATGAGTGTAATGGGCAAACTATGTTCGCCCAAAACATGCTGAGTTGATTTACTTAAAGAAATACCCAGTCTCTGGTGAGCTCGCATTGGCCATGCGCTTACGTGGCATACGACCTGCTAAAAATGCTTCACGACCCGCTTCAACCGCTTTCTTCATGGCTGAAGCCATTAAAATCGGATTTTGCGCAGCTGCAATCGCTGTATTCATTAATACGCCGTCGCAACCCAATTCCATTGCAATCGCCGCATCACTGGCAGTACCAACACCAGCATCAACCAAGACAGGGACTTTAGCATTTTCTTTAATAATTGAAATGGTATGTGGATTCAGAATGCCGAGACCAGAGCCAATCAAACTGCCCAATGGCATGATCGCAACACAACCCATGCTCTCAAGTTCTTGCGCAACAATTGGGTCATCTGAGGTATAAACCATGATCTCAAAACCATCATCAATCAAGGTTTGCGCTGCTTTAAGCGTTGCGGTTACATTCGGATATAAGGTTTTTTCATCACCGAGCACTTCTAGCTTCACTAGATTGTGACCATCAAGCAGTTCACGTGCCAGCATACAGGTACGAATTGCGCTATCCGCATCAAAGCAGCCTGCAGTATTCGGCAAAATCGTGTATTTCTCTGGTGGAATTACTGAAAGCAAGTTCGGCTGATCAGCATGCTGTCCGATATTTACACGACGAATTGCCACGGTCACAATTTCGGCACCACTGGCTTGAATGGCTAAATCAGTTTCATTGAGGTCTTTATATTTACCTGTCCCAACCAATAAACGAGATTGGAAAGTACGAGAACCAATAATTAAAGGGGAATCTTGCATGGGCTTACTCCATTTTTAGCCAATTAGCCGCCACCAACAGCTTGAATAATTTCAATATGATCTTCAGGAGCAATTGCGGTTTGCTCAAGTCTACTTTTCGGAATAATCTGTTGGTTCTTTTCTACAGCGAAGCGTTTGCCTTCAAGCGCTAAGCTTTGAATCAATTGCTGTAGGTTTTCACAAGACGTGTCTGTTGACTCGCCATTTAAATAGATGTGCATGATCAATCCTTATTTCGCATGCTTGATTGCTTGCCATGCGAGTAGCAACCAGCCCGCAATCATAAATGCACCGCCAATTGGGGTAATTGCACCTAAGATTCGAGGCAGGCCGAGCGCCATAATGTACAACGAACCGCAGAAAAAGATGATACCAATTTGGATCAAAATAAAAGGAATTTTTATTGGGAAGGTTACTGTGGTTTTATGCAGGACACCCAAGATAAGCAAACCAATCGCGTGATAAAAGAAGTATTGGGTTGCTGTACCCCACCAAGCGAGCTGCTCTGGGGTTGCAAAAGATTTGAGTCCATGAGCACCAAAAGCACCCAACATAACTGCAAGCGCAAGGTTAAGCGCCGAGATAGCTATCCACATAATGATAATGGAACTGGAAATTTGATGAACAAAGTTAACATATTCGAGGGCTTAAACAAAGCCAGATAAAACAAAAGGGCATTAAAGCCCTTGTGTTTGTATTGGTTCTAGCTCGCAGACATTGCAGTCTTGATTTTCTCCATTGCATTTTTTTCAAGCTGGCGAATTCGTTCTGCGGAAACGTTATATTCAGCAGCCAGTTCATGCAAAGTCGATTTATCATCATCTAACCAGCGGCGTTGTAAGATATTACGAGAGCGATCATCAAGCTGTTCCATTGCCTCGTGTAAGGCAGAGGTACTTTGCTCTTCATAATCTTCTTCTTCAATCAGGCGCGCAGGGTCGTAACGATTATCTTCTAGATAAAGTGCAGGAGCAGTATGTGGTGTATCGTCATCATCATCACCTTGTGCTTCAAAAGCAGCATCATAAGCGGTTAAACGACCTTCCATTTCGAGCACTTGCTCTGGTGTGACGTTCAAATCATTGGCAATTGATTTCGCTTCTTCCAAAGTGAGTCGTTTGCTTGATTTTTTAAGGCTACGTAAGTTAAAGAATAATTTACGTTGTGCCTTGGTCGTTGCGATTTTGACAATACGCCAGTTACGAATCACATATTCATGTATTTCGGCTTTAATCCAGTGCACAGCAAAAGAAACTAAGCGAACACCCATATTCGGATCGAAGCGTTTTACCGCTTTCATTAATCCGAGGTTACCTTCTTGAATAAGATCACCTTGTGGTAATCCATAACCTGCATAACTACGTGCAATATGTACGACAAAGCGTAGGTGTGACATTACCAATAGTTTGGCAGCATCAAGGTCTTGGTCATAATAATAACGCTCAGCAAGTTCTTTTTCCTGCTCGGCCGTTAAGATTGGAATTTGATTGACAGTACTGATATATGCACCAAGGTTTACACCTGGCGCAGACAATGACAGGGGCATCAATTGATTGCTGCTGTCAGTAGTCATGGAGTCTCCTTATAGGATGATATTTGAGTCAACAATTTCATCTTAATGCGAATGTTCTTCATCACTAAGGAAATTTGAGTATAGAAATGTAAATTAAGCAATTTTATCTTTAACCAAGAGTTTAGCAAAGAATTACATAGATTCAATTAAATAGTGAAATTCATGATCTGAAATTTTCTGTGTCTGGCATTGAAGTTGTTGGATTTTGCAATATCGTGTTACATCAATTTCGCTGTGTGGATCAGAAGATTTCAGTAAATATTGTTTTGAACCTTCAGTTTTCTTTAACGCGCGTTTCAACATGAGTAATGGCATAGGGCAAGGCTGTCCGAGTGCATCAATTATTTCAGGAGAATTGGGGGTATCAGTCATATGCATTTAAATTGTTTCATTCAAAATCATATTAACAAATTTTTGCGTAATTTTTGAGAGAAAAATTTCATTAAAAAATAGCTAAATTAGTGAAAAAACAGATAGAAACTAGGGAAATAACTAAAAATAATTCTATTAATTGTCATAAACCCGTGATAAGCTCGATGCGTTTTAGGAAGAGTTTAATGCAATATTATTGTAATAAACCCTAATAACAAATGGATGTAACCGGAAATTGTTGATAGTTTTACAGAATGATTACAAGCTTTAAAATTATAAATATTTTAAAACCTTGTTGGCTCTGCTGTTTGCAACACCGGAAGGTCCTTATCTTTCAAAATCTGAGGATTGACTTATGACAGCTCGTGAACAAGGCGTAGTAAAGTGGTTTAACGACACTAAAGGCTTTGGTTTTATTCAACGTAATGGCGGTGATGACGTATTCGTTCATTTCCGTGCAATTGTTGGTGAAGGTCACCGTTCTTTACGTGACGGCCAACGCGTAGAATTCAGCGTAGTTCAAGGACAAAAAGGTTTCCAAGCTGAAAACGTTCAGCCTTTAGACTAATTTGTTGCCTTATACGCAATATAAAAACGCTCCAATGTAATTTGGGGCGTTTTTGTTTATAATAGCCACTTTCTTTTGATCACTGATGGTTCGAGAGCATATATGACGTCTGGTTTTGAAACCTTAAATTTACATCCGCAGTTGAAGAAAGCGATTGATGCTTTGGGTTTTACACAAATGACCCCAATTCAACAAAAGGTTTTAAAATATACATTGGCAGGGCATGATGCCATTGGTCGAGCGCAAACAGGTACAGGTAAAACTGCGGCCTTTTTGATTAGTGTGATCAATGATCTACTTAATAATCCAGTGAAAGAACAACGTTTCCGTGGTGAACCACGTGCGTTAATTCTAGCGCCAACACGTGAGTTAGCATTACAGATTGAAAGTGATGCACAAGCATTAACGAAATTTTCAAATTTGCACCTCGTAACGCTGTTGGGTGGTGTGGATTTTGAAAAACAAAAGAAAATGTTGGATCGAAACTTCGTTGATATTATCGTGGCAACGCCAGGGCGTTTGATCGATTTTGTTGAACAAAAAGAAGTGTGGTTAGACAAAATTGAATTCTTGGTGATCGATGAAGCAGACCGTTTACTTGATATGGGCTTCATTCCATCTGTTAAAAGAATTGTTCGTTATTCACCATTTAAAGAGCAGCGTCAAACCTTAATGTTCTCTGCAACATTTAGCTATGATGTTTTGAATCTTGCACGTCAATGGTTATTTGAGCCTGTAACGGTAGAAATTGAACCTGAACAAAAAACAAATAACGATGTTGAACAACGTGTTTATGTGGTTGCGAAGCAGGATAAATATAAGCTGTTACAAGAGATTCTTCGTGAAGAGCCAATTGATAAGGTGATGATTTTTGCGAATCGCCGTGATCAGGTTCGTCGTTTATATGATCATTTAAAGCGTGATGGTTATAAGGTCGGGATGTTATCTGGTGAAATTGCACAAGATAAACGCCTGAAAATGCTCGATCAGTTCAAGCAAGGTAAGAATAATATTATGATTGCAACCGATGTTGCAGGTCGTGGTATCCATGTCGATGGGGTTTCGCACGTGATCAATTTCACCTTACCTGAGCAATCAGATGATTATGTACATCGTATTGGCCGTACGGGTCGTGCGGGAGCGCAAGGTGTCAGTATCAGTTTCCTGTCTGAAGATGATGCATTCTATTTACCTGAGATTGAAAAAGCGATTGGTAAAAAATTACCATTAACGCGTTTAGAAGGTTATTGCTAAGTCTTATAAGGTATTTGATTAAGACGATAAGATCTTCTTTGAAAAGACCAAATCATCACATGATTTGGTCTTTTTGCTTATTTCATAAGGTTTGCTACTCAAATTACACAAAAGACTGAAGATTTTTTTATAATTCCTGTGATTAGTTGCTGAATTGAAATACATCAGCATGTAGAATATGGCGCATTACCTGGGAGGATATTATGGCTCTAATCTCAATGCGCCAGCTCTTGGATCACGCTGCAGAACATAACTACGGCGTACCAGCATTTAACGTAAACAACTTAGAACAAATGCGTGCAATCATGCTCGCTGCGGATGCAACAAACTCACCTGTGATCGTGCAAGCTTCGGCGGGTGCACGTAAATATGCGGGTGCACCTTTCTTACGTCATCTTATTTTAGCTGCGATTGAAGAGTGGCCACATATTCCGGTGGTAATGCATCAAGATCATGGTACAAGTCCAGATGTTTGCCAACGTTCTATTCAATTGGGCTTTAGCTCGGTGATGATGGATGGCTCATTGGGTGCAGATGGTAAAACACCAACAACATACGATTACAATGTAGATGTAACTCGTCGTGTTGTGGCAATGGCGCATGCTTGTGGTGTGTCGGTTGAAGGTGAGATTGGTTGCCTAGGTAGCCTTGAAACTGGTATGGCTGGCGAAGAAGATGGTGTTGGTGCAGAAGGTGTGCTTGACCATTCTCAGTTGTTAACTTCTGTAGAAGAAGCAACTCAATTCGTTGCAGATACCAATGTCGATGCCTTGGCAATTGCAGTGGGTACCTCGCATGGTGCGTATAAGTTTACTCGTCCACCTACGGGCGATATCTTGGCCATTGACCGTATTAAAGAAATTCATGCCGCGTTACCAAATACACATCTTGTTATGCATGGTTCAAGCTCTGTACCACAAGAGTGGTTGGCTGTGATTAACCAATATGGTGGTGATATTAAAGAGACTTATGGTGTACCTGTCGATCAGCTTGTTGAGGCGATCAAGCATGGTGTGCGTAAGATTAATATTGATACCGATTTGCGTTTGGCGTCTACAGGCGCAATGCGTCGTATGATGGCTGAGAAACCAAGCGAGTTTGATCCGCGTAAATTCTTCGGTGAAACTGTTGAAGCAATGAAAGAGATCTGTGTTGCTCGTTACGAAGCATTTGGTACAGCGGGTAATGCGAGTAAGATTCGCCCAATTTCTTTAGAGAAAATGGTTGATCGTTACAAGTAATCTAAGCGTTATTTGTGAAATGAAAAAAGCGGCCATAGCCGCTTTTTTCATTTGTGATTTAAAAAAATACCAGCAATTTGCTGGTATTTTTTTAAATCAATTATTTTTGCTTTGCTTTGGAGTCTAGATTGGCATCTTTAATTTCAACATAGGCGTTTGCACGTAGCTCTCGCATCCAGCTATCCACCTCAGTATCAAATAAGCGTTCACCTAAAATCTGACGTGCCATACGTTCTTGCACTTCTTTGGTCATATCTTGTTGGCGTGTATCCGTCACTTGCAGGATATGCCAACCAAATTGGCTTTGGAATGGTTTGCTAATTTGTCCGACAGGGGTGTCTTTCATCACTTTTTCAAATTCAGGGACCATAACGCCCGGGCTAACCCAGCCTAAGCTACCGCCATCACGCGCCGAACCTGTATCATTTGAGTAGGTTGCAGCCAGTGTTGCGAAGTCTTCACCTGCTTTAGCGCGGTTGTAAAGGCTATCGATCATTTGTTTCGCACGATCTACACTGACAACTTCAGAAGGTTGAATCAAAATATGGCGGGTCTGATATTGCGGAACCAAGGCCTTCTGATCGTTTTGCTTACGTTCAAGTAATTTTAATACATGTACGCCATCACGAACATTGATTAACTCTGTGGTTTGTCCAATTTGGAGTGGTGCAATACGTGCCGAAAGTTCAGTTGGGATTTCTGCGAGTGAGCGGAAGCCCATATCTGCACCATCGACCTTAACTGAAGCTGTTGATAGCTTAGAGCTGATCGCTTTTGTATCATCACTATTTGTTAACGATTGTTTAACCTGTTGAGCAACTTGCTGTACGTCCTTCTCATTTTCTCCAGAGATACGCATATGTAATACGTGGACCTGTGTGCCAAGGGCAGCTTGACCTTCAGGAGATTTTAAGAAGTTTTCGACATCATGATCACTGATTTTGATACGAGACATAACCTGTTGTTGGCGTAAACGTCCTATAGCAAGGTCTTCGGCAACACGGTTACGTAAATTTTCATAAGTTCCTGGTGCGATTGAATCCAGCTTTTGCTGGAATGCTTCAAGTGAGTTTGCACCTGATTGATTCGCGATTTTTAAAACAGCCGCATTTAAACTTTTTTCGTCAGGTTTGATGCCATAACGTTTGACTTGCTCTAATTGAGCTTGATGAATAATCAGTTGATCCAGTACTTGCATTTGTAAATACTGTTGTGGCGGAATTGTTTTATTTTGCGCCTTTAACTGATGCTCTGTTTCAGCAACTCCTTGTTCTAAATCACTTTTAAGAATGACACTACTATCAACAATTGCAACAACCTCATCCGTTGGTTGTGCAAAGCTGTGCATTGATGAAGAAATTAGGGCAGCGAGAACAGTCGCTTTAAAGATATGTTGAAAAGGTTTTATCTTCATTAACGTTGTGTCCAAGATTGATTAATTTTGTCGAAACCTAAAACTCTATTCTCAAGCAGAGAAGCAAGTTTGTTGTTTAAAGCACCTAGGCCTTTGAGAGTGAATTCAGCCATAACAGCATTCTTTTTATGAACGCCTGGGGTGTTTGGATCATCTAAATCATTGTAGTAAGAACGACCATAGACGGATACAGCCCAACAACACGACTCGTAATTTACACCGAGTAAATATTCACGCATAACATTGTTGTCGATATCATATTGGGCATGGCCCATGATACGCCAATTGTCCTTCACAGGTTGTATAAAGGATGCAACAACTTGATCGTAGGCATCTTGTCGGTCTGTAATTTTTTTTCTATAGAAATAACCCAGATTGTAAAGATTACCTTTGTCACCCGTATAGTACGCTTGTAAATCTCGTTGTGCGTTGTCACCATTTTCTGTCCATGCGGAGTTGGAGCTGATGGTGACATTTTGGTTGAGTTGACTAGAAAGACTTACAATAGGTCCGGTACGGCGCTGAGTGTCGAACTCATCCAGTTTTTCGTTTAGGCTGACACGACGGTCACTAAAATAATAGCTTTGACCAATACTGGCTTTAATTCGTTCTAAACCTTCAGTGTCTAACAAGCTATAGGTAATACCAAGCGATAGGAAATTGTTGTCATCTAAGCGGTCATGCCCATAAAAGCGATATGGGTTGAACAGTTGATCATAATTGACCGAGGCTGTCGTTGAGTCAAAGTTTGGATTGTTGTCTTGGTTTTTATATGGTGAATACGCATAGAAAGCGCGTGGAGAAATACTTTGAAGGTATTTTCCATCTTTTTCAAATGTTAGACCTGTTGCAAAAGTAAACTGAGGTACGACAACAGATTTTTCTTGGTTGTCAGATCTAAGGTTTGCTTTGGTATCTTGGTCGTAATAGGTATTAATACTCCGAACAGATACTTCAGGAACTGCATAGAACCAAGATGGCGTGAGATAATTATATCGAACTGCAAACTGGTTATAGATACGCGTACCACTTGACTCAAGCGCAGAGCCATCATTGATCGATTTTTTAAAGTAAGCGGTATCGTTGTTAAACTCGTATTGTAGCCCTTGTGGGTCACCTGTAACGTAGTTTAATAAAAATTGAGGCAATCGAGCATATGGCTTATTTGCATCAGGGATCGTTTTATCGAGTGTCTGGAAGTCTTCAACTTTCAATTGAGCTTTTAGACCTGGAATACCATTGCGATAATTCAGTTCCCAGGCTCGACGTAAGTTGAGATCGGTTCTTGTATTTGGGTTGTGATTGAAATCCGCAAAATAGTCTTTATCAGAAGCGTAATTATATTCTAAATTAGTTGACCATTGATCATTAATGCTCCAGTGATGAAGGAAGTGTAAGTCATCACGATTTTCATCACCATATTGCTTATCTTTAGCAATATATCCGCCCCAAATACGGCCCGAACCAAAGTTTTCCGTCATATAACGGAATTCAGCATCTAGTTTTTCGCCACGCTTGCTCATATAGCTTGGTGTTAGCGTAAGATCGTAGTTAGGTGCAAGATTGAGATAAACTGGTGTGGCAAGTTGAGCCCCGCCATCATTGCTATAGCCGAAAAGTGGGCTGAGCAGGCCAGTAGTACGGCGATCATCAATTGGGAAGTTGAAATAAGGGACTGCAAGTACAGGTACGTTTTTCACATAAAGTTTTGTACCACGAGTGACACCGCGCCCCGTATCCTGATTTAATTCAATTTGTTTCGCTTGAATTTTCCAGGCTGGTTTCTGTTCTGGTGGGCAAGCTGTATAGCTCGCATCTTTTAAAATAACTAAATTTTCATTGGCACGTTTAATCTGGCTTGCATGTCCGTGTGCATGCTGTTGTTCAGAAATGTAGTAACTGTTATTTAAATCGCCTGTCTGGGTCTTTAAATTATAGTTAATTTCATCACTTTGGCTGAGTAAGCCAGATTGGGCGAGTTGAACACGACCTTCGGCATTGGCATAGGTTTGGGTTGAATCAATAGTAACTTGATCTGCACGAATCGTACGACCTTCTTGATCGATTACGACGTTGCCTTGTAGGACTGAGTCACCTGTAGGGTTGTAATGTCCATAATCAGCAGTAATGACAGAAGTCGTGGTGTTTTCGTTGCCTGCTTTTGTTTGGGGATTAATTGGAGTGACCCAAGTCCCTTGGCAAAAGGAAGAACTTAAATAACGATTATCACGTAACTGTGCTTCTGGCGCAGATTTATCTACATAATATTGCTGGAAAAAGCTTTCCCCAGGATAACTTTCTTGATCTTGCTGTCCTTGATTTCGAATTGCTGCTTTGAGCTGTTTGTTGTCAAGCGTAGAGACAGCATCAGCTTGAGCTGCGAAACCAGACTGGATCGAGCCGCCACACAAGAGTGTCAAAATAGCTGTTGCTAAAGGATTAAATTTAAACTGATGTTTCATTGTCTCATTAACCAGTACGCTAATTCACAATTAATTATTGTCGCATCATAGAGAAAAAGTTGATAAGTGGCTACACTTAAGCTTTCAAAATCTCAGCTAGTTTTAGATTTTATTGCAAATGAATACACAACGTGAACAATTGATACAAACTTGGCTTCAAGCCACTCTCCAATCTGATCAATTTGAGATCAATTTTTTAGCAGGAGATGCAAGCTTTCGTCGTTATGCGCGAATTGGATTACAAAACAAAACATACATGCTTATGGATGCGCCTCCTGAAAAAGAAGATTGTGCACCATTTGTAAGTATTGATGAGTTTTTTGACAAACATGGTGTGCGTGTTCCGCATATTATTGCGAAAGACTTAGCACATGGTCTGTTATTGCTGGAAGATTTTGGTGATGTTGTACTTTCGACACTGCTCACAGATCACACGGTTGATCAGTACTACGCACAAAGCTTTAAGCAGTTAATAGCGTTGCAACAGGTCGATGGTCATGGGCAATTGCCAGCTTATTCATACGAAAAGTTAATGACTGAAATGCGTTTGCTAACGGACTGGATGTTACCTTCACTGAACATTCAACCGACAGAGCAGCAATTGGAAACAATTGAACAGGCATTTGATTTCCTTGCCATTGAAGCAACTCAACAACCACAAGTGATTGTACATCGTGATTTTCACAGTCGTAACTTGATGAAAATTGAAAATGAGCAAGAGCTTGGCGTGATTGATTTTCAGGATGCCGTGATTGGTGCGGATACCTATGATTTGATTTCGATTACACGTGATGCGTATGTACAGTGGAATGCTGAGCGTGTATATGAGTGGTTTGAGGTGTTTTATAACTTATTACCCGCGGCAGCAAAAGAAAACCGTAGTTTTGAGCAATTCAAGCGAGATGCGGACTTGATGGCAATTCAGCGCCATTTGAAAATTTTAGGTATCTTTGTACGCCTGTTTGAACGTGATGGTAAATCTGGCTATTTAAAAGATTTACCACGTGTGATGTGGTATTTGCTTGAAGAAAGCCAAGGCTATGATGAACTGAATGATTTCATGCAGTTTATCCGTGATGTAGTCATGCCGAAATTTATTGCAAAATATGGTGATTACGAGGTTGCAGCATAATGAAAGCCATGATTCTAGCTGCAGGCTTGGGTAATCGCATGCGGCCTTTAACATTACATACCCCTAAACCTTTACTTGAGGTTGGTGGGAAACCACTGATTGTCTGGCATATCGAGAAACTTAAAGCGATTGGCGTGACTGAGATCGTGATTAATACGGCTTGGTTGGCTGACAAGCTCGTGGCGGCGCTTGGTGATGGTTCGCAATTTGGTGTGACGATCTTATGGTCGCATGAAGGCGAGGGGCTGGAAACGGCAGGTGGCATCATTAATGCTTTACCTTTGCTGGGTGATCAGCCTTTTATCTTGGTGAATGGTGATGTCTGGACCACGATGGACTTTTCTTCATTGCTCAGTGTTCAGTTAGATGGTAAGCAAGCACATTTGGTGCTGGTGGAGAATCCACCACAGCATTTGAAAGGTGATTTTATTCTTGCGAATAATCTAGCTTATACTTTTGAGCAGGAACAGTTTGGTGAGGCATTAACTTATAGTGGTGTTGCGATATTTGATCCACAGATGTTTAATGGATTGGAAAACGGTAAACGGCCTTTAGCACCATTACTGAAACAAGCGATGCAACAGCAGCAGGTTTCAGCTGAAAAGATGCAGGCAATTTGGGTGGATGTTGGTACACCAGAGCGTTTGCAACAACTGGATCAGCAAATCCAACAAGGTGTATTTGCATAAGGTTATGGCTTGTTTATGGCATTTTAGCCGATAGCACAATGCACGGCTGAAATGTCAATAGCCCTAAGAAAAATGCTTTGTCTATCTGTGATTTGCATAAGAACAGACAAAAAATTAGCGGATTGTGCAGTTTATCATGCTTGTAAATGTTTAACTGCATAATCGTTCAACAAGTCCTACTGTGCCTTGTATCAGAAATCGGTATACTGCACAGCAAATTTATCGAGATGTTGCACTGTTATGCATCCTTTTTTTCAAGAATTAAAGCAAGGTAGTCAAGCTCTAGGTTTAAACCTGAGTGAGGATAGCCTAACACTCTTATTGAAATATCAAGATGCTCTCGTGCTGTGGAATAAGGCCTACAACTTAACGGCGATTCGTGAGCCGAAAGAAATGTTGGTTAAACATTTGTTGGATAGTTTAAGTATCTTAAATGATTTACCACAAGGCCGTTTACTGGATGTTGGGACAGGTGGCGGAATGCCGGGCATGATCATTGCTTTGTGTCAGCCAGAACGTTCTTGTGTATTATTGGATTCAAATGGGAAAAAAATTCGTTTCCTGAAGCAGTTTATTGCTGATTTGAAATTGAAAAATGTTATTGCTGTGCAAACACGTGTTGAAAATGAAGACAGCATTGGCGAGTTGGGGCAGTTTGATGTGATTACCAGCCGGGCATTTGCTTCGTTGACTGACTTTGTGGATGCGGCACAACCTTATATGCATGAGCAGAGTATTATTGCTGCAATGAAAGGCTTGGTGCCAGCGGATGAAGTTGAACAGATGAAAGATGAGTATTCATGTAAGATCATTGAACTTCGTGTCCCGAGATTAGATGAACAACGTCATTTACTTTTACTTCAACGCATTCAATAAAAATATTAAGAGGAAGTCATGGCTCAAATTATTGCGATTGCAAACCAAAAAGGTGGTGTCGGAAAAACCACGACAGCAGTCAACCTTGCTGCTTCTTTGGCGATCTTGAAAAAACGTGTCTTGCTGGTTGATATGGACTCGCAAGGGAATGCCACCATGGGGTCTGGTATTCAAAAGAATGATTTACTTTATTCTGTGACCGATGTGTTGTTGGGTGAAGTGCCGATTGAAACTGCCATTCAAAAAGCAGAAGTGGGTTATAAAGTACTTGGGGCAAACCGAGAGCTTGCTGGCGTAGAGTTGGCGATTGCAGAGCAGGAAGGACGAGAGTTTATTCTTAAAAATGCATTGCAAGAGGTCGATGCTGCCTTTGACTATATTATAGTGGATTGTGCACCAAGCTTAAGCCTGATTACGGTGAATGCCTTAGCTGCGGTTAATGGTGTGATTATTCCAATGCAATGCGAATATTATGCCTTGGAAGGTTTGGCTGATCTCACTCAAACGATTGATCGTATACAAAAAGCCCTTAATCCAAACTTGGAAATTGTTGGGGTATTACGTACCATGTATGATGCTCGGAATGCATTGACACGTGATGTGTCAGCAGAGCTGGAGCAATATTTTGGTAAAAAGTTATATGAAACGGTCATTCCCCGAAATATTCGTTTGGCAGAAGCGCCCGCGCATGGGTTGCCAGTGATTTATTTTGAGAAAAGTTCTAAAGGCGCTGTTTCATATTTGAACCTAGCCGCTGAAATGTTGAAGAAAAGTAAAGTGAAAAAAGGAAGTGCGGTATGAGCATCAAAAAACGCGGATTGGCTAAAGGTCGTGGTTTAGATGCGCTATTGGGTTCAATTCAAAAAGAAAAATTGCAACTTGAAGCACAAGCCTTGGATCATGGTCAACTCAAGCAAATTGATGTCAATTTATTGAAGCGTGGCGAATACCAACCACGTCGCTTTATTCAAGAACAAGATTTACAAGAGCTTGCCGCATCGATTGAAAAACATGGCGTGATGCAACCGATTGTGATTCGTCCTGTCGACGATGAACAACACCCCTATGAAATTATTGCAGGTGAGCGACGCTGGCGTGCGGCACAATTAGCAGGGTTAACAGAAATTCCTGCAATTGTGCGTGACTTAAATGATCAAGTCGCGATTGCTTTGGCATTGATCGAAAATATTCAACGTCAAGATTTGAATCCGATTGACCAAGCGGTGGCTCTACAACGTTTCCATGATGAGTTTGGTTTGAGCCATCAAGAAATTGCAGATACTGTTGGCAAAGCGCGTACGACAGTCAGTAACTTATTACGTTTACTCAGCTTGGCAGATCCAGTTAAAGATTTGATGCAACAAGGTCAGATTGATATGGGACATGCCCGTGCTATTTTGGCTTTGAAAGCAAAAGATCAAATCGCGGTTGCACAGATCGTGATTGAAAAAGGTTTGTCGGTACGACAGACTGAACAGTTAGTTCGTGAGTGGAGTGAACCAAAACCTGAAAAAGAAAAGGTTCAGGTATCTCCTGATATTGAACACTTGACTCTGAAGCTGTCAGAGCGTTTCGGGGCAAATGTGAAAATTGACCATAACCAAAAAGGTAAAGGGAAAATGGTCATTCATTACCACTCATTGGATGAGTTGGATGGAATCCTCAATATTTGTTTACCTAACTAATATTAAGGATTGGGTTCCTTTATCGGGTCTGTAAAGATAATTGAATGATGAGCGAATCCTGTTCCATCCTTTTATATTTTAAATATTATTGGGGAATAATATGTGGGAACTTGTGAAAGCGGGTGGTTGGTTAATGCTGCCCCTTATTCTCTCATCAATTTTTACGGTTGCCATTGCACTTGAACGATACATTCGTTTAAAACGGTCACAAGTTTTACCGCAAGTTTTGCTTATCAGTGGTTCTGATGCCGAGTCGGTGATTCAACATTTACAACAACAGGAAGCATCAAAAAGCCCGTTAGGTCGTATTTTAAAAGCAGGTTATGACCATCAAGATCAGGGTGAGCAATTTGCGCGTGCTCAGATGGAAGCAACCGCATCTCAAGAGATTAGTCATCTTGAAAAAAATATTAACTTCTTGGGAACTTTGAGTGCGATTGCTCCTTTGTTGGGTTTGCTGGGAACAGTGCTCGGGATTATTGAATCTTTTTTAGTGATTGATGTCGGTTCAGCGGGTAATGCCAGTATGATGATGCCAGGTATTTCCAAAGCTTTAATTACGACTGCTGTAGGGATGCTGATTGCGATTCCTGCAATGATTGCTTATCGTTATTTTCAACGAGTAGTACATGAGTATGTTGCCGAATTGGAACAGCAATCAACACTATTTCATGCTGCACTTTTTTATAAGAAAGCAGCTTATGCACATGAACATCGTCGTGCAAGCTAAGCCGAGGTGTTCATATGAAATTTAAACGCTCTCAAGTTGAAGATATTCATATCAATTTGACACCAATGATTGACTGTATGTTATTTATTTTGGTGTTTTTATTATTATCGACGACATTTAGTCAGCAAAGTCGTATAAATCTGACATTACCCGATGCACAAGGTGTTCCGCCTAAACAATTCGATCACAAAATTGAAATCATGGTAGACTCCACAGGACATTATTCTGTTAATGGTCAAGCTTTATCAAGCAAGGATATTGCTGATTTAAGCACGGCTATCAAGCAGATTGCACAAGATCGTCGTGATTTTATGTTCATTATTGCGGCTGATGCCAAAGCTGCGCATCAAGACGTGATTCGCGTGATGGATGTTGCCGGTCAACTCGGTTTTGTTAACGTCAATATCAGCACCAAGGTTCCAACAAGAGGTTTTACTGAGTGAATCAGGATTTTAAGGTTTATGTCCGTTTAATATCGTATTTAAAATCTTATTGGGGCGTTGCCTTATTAGTCTTGCTTGGTTTCGGAATCAATGCAGCGACAGAAGTTTCTGTGGCAAAACTGTTGAAGTACATTATTGATGCCATTCAAGAAGGTAGCCGAACAAATCTGGATTGGTTTCCAGCGCTAATTGTTTTATTGATGTTTTTCCGTGGTTTTGGTCTATTTCTCGGTGGTTACTTTTCTGCGGTGATTTCACGCAGTTTGGTGTTTAGCATTCGCCAGGAAGTTTATGCAAAACTTTTAAGGCTCCCATCACAATATTATCTTGATAACAGTGCGGGTCATATCAGTGCGAAACTGATGTATAACGTAGAGCAGTTAACAGCAGCGTCTTCCGAATCTCTGCAAACATTGATTAAAGATGGTTTGATTGTTGTTGGTTTATTGAGTTATTTACTTTATACCAATTGGCGTTTAACCCTATGTATTGTGGTTTTTATGCCATTTATTGGTTTGCTGGTGAGAATTGCATCGAAAAAGATGCGGAAACTGTCGATCCAGGTCCAAAATACCATGGGCGATGTCAACCACGTGGTACAAGAAACCATTACAGGAAACTCTGTTGTAAAGAGTTTTACCGGTGAAGCGTTTGAACAGAAGCGTTTTTATAAGTCTTCTGAGGAGAACCTGCGCCGCGGTTTGAAAATGGTGGTGGTACAGAATATTAATAGTCCGATCATTCAACTGTTATTGTCGATGGCAATGGCAATCATTTTGTGGTTGGCTCTACGTCCACAGGTATTGGGTGATACATCTGCAGGTGAGTTTGTCTCTTATATTACTGCAGCAGGTTTAATTTCAAAACCAGTAAAAAACTTAACAGATATCAATGAAAAGCTACAACGTGGTTTAGCCGCAGCACATTCCGTATTTGAATTGCTGGATATGCCTGAAGAAGTCAATAACGGACAGCTTAAACCAGTCTTACACGGTAATATTAAATTTGAGCATGCGAATTTGCGTTATGAAGATGGCACGCATGCAATTAAAGACTTCTCTTTGGATATCAAAGCAGGACAAACTATTGCATTGGTAGGACGGTCTGGCGCAGGAAAAACCTCACTGGTGAATATGTTGCCACGCTTTCAAGAGTTAAGCGAAGGGAAAATTTATTTTGATAATATTCCTGTTCAAGATATTGAATTGTCGTATTTGCGGTCACAAATTTCGACAGTGAATCAACAGGTCGTACTTTTTAACCGTTCAGTGCGTGATAATATTGCTTATGGTCAGCTACAAGATGCGACTGATGAACAGGTTGTTGCAGCCGCTAAAGCAGCATTTGCACATGATTTTATCATGAACTTGCCACAAGGTTATGACACGATTCTTGGGGCACAAGGCCTGAATTTGTCAGGTGGTCAGCGTCAGCGTATCGCAATTGCAAGGGCGATTTTAAAAGATTCTCCGATCTTGATTTTGGATGAAGCGACCAGTGCACTCGATAATGAATCTGAATATTTCATCCAACAGGCATTTGATGAAGCCATGCAAGGACGTACTACAATTGTAATTGCACATCGTCTTTCAACAGTTGAAAATGCAGATATGATCGTAGTCATGGATAAAGGGCAAATTATTGAACAAGGGACACATGCTGAATTGCTTGCCAAGCATGGTATGTACTATCAACTACATCAACGCAATTTTGAGGAAAATTAAGCATGTCGATGGCACAGCGGATTCAGGATGCTTGGAATGAACAGGCTTCGTGGTTAGTGCTGTTGCGCCCATTGTCATGGTTATATCGACTCGGTTTTTGTGCGAATCAGGCGCTGTATCAACATGGAATTAAGCCTGTTTATCAAGCGCCAGTGCCTGTTATGGTGATTGGAAACATTACAGTTGGTGGTAGTGGTAAAACACCGTTATTGATCCAGTTGGTTAAGTACTTACAACAGCATAATTTAAAAGTTGGAGTAATTAGCCGTGGTTATGGTGGCACAGGCCCATTTCCACTTTTGGTGACGAAGGGTTCAGAACCTGAGGCTACAGGGGATGAACCTTGTCTGATCGTACAATCGACCGGTGTAGCGATGGCTGTTGGGCCAAACCGACAAGCTGCTATTGAGTTGCTTCTTGAAAATGAAAAACTTGATCTAATTATTAGTGACGACGGCCTGCAACATTGGGCTTTAGCGCGGCAAATCGAATGGATTGTATTGGATCAGAATCGTGGTTTAGGCAATGAAAAACTCTTACCTGAAGGATATTTGCGTGAGCCCAAATCACGCTTAAAAAAAAGCACCGTGATTGCACATACTAAAACTGCACAAGCACAAAGAAATATGCATTTAGCAGTTGGGGAACCTTATCTGTTAAATCCTGATGTAGAGACGAAATGGTTTGATGCCAGTCAGTACTTTAATGCAGTTGTTGGCATCGGCTTTCCACAGCGTTTTTATCAAACTTTGAATACCTTGAAGGTGCAGCAATATCAGGCCCATGAGTTTCCAGATCATCATGATTATGAGATTGCTGATCTAACTTTCGATAATCATGATGCGATTATTACCACTGAGAAAGATGCGGTAAAGTTCAAGGCATTATTAAAGCAAAACTCTGAATTTAATATTCCAATCTGGGTTGTACCCGTTGAGGCTGTTTTATCATCTGATTGCTATGATTTGCTGAAGTCGCAACTACAGCAAGTTGGTATTCAATTTTCTTAGAGAGCGACCATGAAACATATTGTTATTCCGGCTCGTTTTGCGAGTTCTCGCCTGCCTGCAAAACCCTTATTGCTTATTCATGGCCGCCCAATGATTTTGCGTGTGGTTGATCAAGCCAAAAAAGTTGCTGGCTTTGATGACCTTTGTGTAGCGACAGATGATGAGCGGATTGCTGAAGTATGCCGTGCAGAAGGCGTTGATGTGGTCATCACCAGTACAGAGCATCCTTCAGGTACAGACCGTTTAAGTGAGGTTGCGCGGCTGAAGGGATGGTTGCAAGATGATATTATCGTCAATGTACAGGGTGATGAGCCATTGCTACCAGCACAGCTTGTTCAGCAGGTTAGCCAACTTTTGGTCGACAATCCGCAGTGCTCAATGTCAACACTATGTGAACCGATTCATCAGCTGGATGAGTTTCAGCGAGATAGTATTGTCAAAGTGGTCATGAGCAAGCGTAATGAGGCGCTATATTTTAGCCGTGCCACTATTCCATATGATCGTGATGGTGCGAAACAGGCTGAGCTAACACTACATGATCAAGCTTTTCGTCACTTAGGTTTATATGCTTATCGTGTTAAATTACTGCAAGAGTATATCACTTGGGAACAGGGGCATCTTGAGAAATTAGAAAGTCTAGAGCAACTGCGTGTACTTGAAAATGGTCATCGTATTGCCATAGCCGTTGCAGAAGCCAATTTACCACCAGGCGTTGATACGCAAGCGGATCTGGATCGATTAAACACTATGCCTGTGAGTGCCTTTCAATAATTATGGTCGATATTCAATCTACGGTGAAATATCCTTGGCATACCCAAACATGGGAATTGTTAACTACACGGTTTCCTGAGCTTGGGCACGGCCTTTTGTTTTATGGAAAGCAAGGCTGCGCAAAAAAAGAGTTTGCGGCGCGATTTGTGGCTTGGGTTCTTTGTTTGAATAAGCAAGTGCAGGCTGCTTGTGGTGAATGTACGAGTTGCCAATGGTTAAAGTCTGACACTCACCCAAATTATGTGCATATCACCACGGATGAAGAGAATAAAAAACAAAATGCTAAAATTAAAATTGAAAAGATTCGCGATCTACTTCCATTTGTTCAGCAAACAGGAGAGGGTTGGCGTGTTGTCGTTATTGAGCCTGCTGAAGCATTAAATACGGCCTCAGCCAATGCACTACTCAAAACTCTGGAGGAACCTGGCGAGAAAGTGGTACTGATCTTATTGGCTGATCATTACTTAAAACTTCCAGCAACGATTCGAAGTCGATTACAGCATTTTGCTTTAGATCGATTAACGATCTCAGATGCACAAGCATTTATAAAACAGCAAATTCCTGAAATTAGTGCTGAGCAAGTTTCTTTATTGCTGAACCTTGCCAATGATATGCCTTTAACGGCTATTGAAATTGAAAAGAGTGAATGGCTACAGAAACGTGCCTTATTTCTACAGGATTGGCTTAAGTTGGTTGTCGAAAAGAATATGCCTTTAAACTATTCAAATAAGTGGTCTAAAGAATTAAATTTCGCTGAATGGATAACCATGTTTGAATATCTGTTAGGGGATTTGATTAGTTTAAAGTTGAATCAATCATTAAAGAATGATGATTTGGATTTTAAGCCACTGGCTGAATTTTATAGTTTAGAGACACTCTTTACGATTTATTCTGATTTACAGAAGAAAAAGTTAATGATTGAGCAAAATGTACAAACCCAATTGGTTATGGATGAGTTGTTTATTCAGCTAATGAACGTTGGTTAAGTTGGTTTAAAAAATATTTTAATTAAATTTATATGCTTAGCTCTGTTTTCTAATCTGCGGAGCTATCTTTTGTAGTGATCATGTAAGCTTTGTATATAAATTGTTCTTCGCTCTTTAATCCTTATAAAATGTATATAAAATGTGAGTTACTTCACAATAATATTAAAAAATAAGGAATATAGAGATGAAAATAACATTTATCGCGTTTGCTTTATCATTTTTAATGATACCAAGCATTGTAATGGCAGAACCAAAATTTGTATCAAATATTAATGGCTCTTCATTTGTGATTAATGCTTCAAATATAGGATCTCAGGCCTATGAATGTATTTATAACTATTCTTTCAATCATGATCGTGGCTCAGTAGCGAATCAGTTTAGTGGTAAATTTTATATTGAAGCTGGGGTGAATAATATTTCAGTCATTTCAAGAAATACTGATCGAATGATTAGCACCTTGGATTTTGATTATAAATGTACCGAAAAATAGAAAATTCTTTTTTGATTTTTAGGAAAGAGCTGCTCATACGGGTGGCTTTTTTATTGGAAAAATCTCCTTAGTCGAGTGTTAAAAATTCACATTTTTAAGTAAATATGTTATTTTTTCACATGGCGTTTTGCTAGATATGCTAGGGAATTGAGATATGCAAATAAAAACACTTTTAGTCGCTTTGGGCTGTCTGTCATTGAGTGCTTGTCAGACTTTGGATTCAGCAATGTCAGCAACGGATGGAATTTTAAATAAAACTGGAGATATTTTGAGTGGAGACTTCCGTGGCTTAGGGGCTGCTAAGAAGGCAACTCTGTCAGAAATTTGGAGAGATTGGCAACAGAATGAAATTACAGCAAAGCGAAAGTGGGATGCACAGCGTCTTGAAGTACCTGGAATCATTACACGTATTACTAAAACAGGTGAGGTGATTTCCCAAAACCAGATTGCGATTATCTTTAAAGATCCAAGTAATGCTAAATGTAAAGGACAGGGGCTGACTCGTGATGATTTAAAAGTAAATACCGATAAAATTAGTAATTTAAAGGTAGGTGATCGAATTACCGTGACGGGTGTGTTGGGGACCACTGAATCAAAATGGGCAACTCAAGGTGAATGTTGGTTCTCTTTTGATAAAGCTGAAATTGTTAAAGCATCAAAATAGTGAATGTGATAGATATAGCAAGCAGGCCTTGCTATATCTCATTGAAATCATTGTCTTATGGGTTGAATTTTCCATTCTCATCTTCATGCTCTGCTGCAATGGGACTGTTCTAAATTTTGTGTAAGTACTTAATTTTCATTTATCCTTCAGAGGATAATTACAAAAGGTACTTCACATGGATGAAGCAACAATCAAAAGTATGGCTGCCGAATTGGCTAAAGGTCTAAAAACACCAGAAGACTTAAACCAAATGACAGCAGTCTTTAAAAAATTCATGATTGAAACTGCACTCAATACTGAACTTTCAGACCATCTCGGTTATGAAAAGCATCAGTCCAGGAAAGGCTCAAATAGCCGTAATGGGTTTAGTTCTAAAACCATTACAACTCAAGATGGACAACTGGCTTTAGATATTCCCCGTGATCGAGAAGGTTCATTTGAGCCACAAATTATCAAAAAGCACCAAACACGCATCACCAGTATGGATGACCAAATCCTCTCACTGTATGCAAAAGGAATGACTAATAGGGAAATTGTAGCCTTCTTCAAAGAAATGTACGATGCCGATGTCTCAGCATCTCTCATCAGCAAAGTTACCGATGCTGTGATTGAGCAAGTGACTGAGTGGCAAAATAGAGCCTTAGATAGCCTTTATCCTGTTGTCTATCTTGACTGTATTGTTGTCAAAGTCCGTCAGCACTCCAATGTGATTAACAAGTCCGTATACCTTGCTTTAGGCATCAATATGGATGGACAAAAAGAATTACTGGGTATGTGGATTGCTCAGACAGAAGGTGCCAAATTCTGGCTGTCAGTCATGACAGAGCTAAAAAATCGAGGAGTACAGGATATTCTTGTTGCCTGTGTAGATGGATTAAAAGGCTTTCCTGACGCGATAGCCTCCGTTTACCCTCATACTGATATTCAACTGTGTATCGTGCATGTTGTACGCAATAGCCTGAGATTTGTAAGCTGGAAAGACTACAAGGCTGTTACCTCGGGTCTGAAAGCGATTTATCAGGCAAGTACAGAGGAAAATGCTTTAAAGTCCCTAGACATCTTCTGTGATCAATGGAATCACCAGTATCCCAAAATTGGAGAATCCTGGCGGGCCAATTGGGAAAATATCCGAACGATCTTTAGCTATCCAGCCGAAATACGTCATGCAATTTATACAACAAATGCGATTGAGTCGTTGAATAGCGTAATACGCCATTCAACGAAGAAGAGGAAAATCTTTTCATCTGATGACTCAGTAAAGAAGGTCATTTACTTAGCAACATCAAATGCTGCGAAGAAATGGACGATGCCAATTCAAAATTGGCGTTTAGCAATGAATTGGTTTACGATTCAGTTCGATGATCGATTAAAAGATCATTTATAAAAAATGGAACTTACACAAAATAATTTACAGGCTCGCTGCAATGGGTGTATGGTAAATTAGATTCAACTGATTGTTTTTGAGTAGATAGAATTTTTTGGCATAAATGTCTTTTCCATTCACTTTGACAGAACCATGTGTGATCAATAGCAAACTGTTGGGTTGGGTATCAATCAATTTTTCTCCGGTTTCGCCTCCGAATGTCTGTAAAATTTTACCAGTTTTTTTGCTAATTAAGGTGAGGCTATAACACATTGCACCACAGCCCCAACCAACTACTACATATTCTCCAGCATAATCTGGTCTTTCTGTTAGGCCTTGTGATAATCGTGTTCTAAATAAACGGGCATAGTCATCAGTCATATCCAGTTGAGCCGTGGGTCCTTTGTACATCCGAACAGGGTAGTCGGTAAATTTAGGTTGTTTTTTCAAGTTTTCAGCATAGAGCATGGAGGTACTCAGCAAGTAAAAGCTACAAAATACCAATAGGCTTATTCTTTTCATGTTTAAACTCCTTTTGATTTAATATTTTCAGCTTTAATTGAGCTCAAAATATTGAAACAGGATTGAACAATTGTCATCTAGGCTTAAATATTTCTTTTTAGACTACATGGCTTGTTTAAATAAAGTTCGGATTGTCTACTTTACTCTGCTTTTACCTAAACATTATTTGTTGTTTGTTCGATTGTTTTCTATAATCAAGTGATAAATCGAGTATAGGTTTTTTACGGGCCAGTCACTAGAGTGTGTGTTATAAATCTACACAACTTTTGTAATATATTTAGATTTATCAATGGTATAAAATTATTAATGTTTTAATTAATTGAGTGTTTGACAGGGGAATGTTATGCAACCACAAATGATGGGCGGAATTATACAGGTTAATATTACTGACAAATCTACATTGCAATCTAGCTATATGCCTTTTGTATCGGGAGGGGGTTTATTTGTACCGACCAAACAGGCAGTTAAAATGGGACAAGAAGTGTTTGTATTGGCAACGTTGCCTGAGCAATCACAAAAGATTCCTCTCACAGGAAAAGTGATCTGGATTTCACATAAACAAACCCATTTTAAGCCACAAGGCTTTGCAATTCAGTTGGTTGGTGAAAAAGGTGTGTATTATAAAAATGAAGCTGAAAAGCTTCTTGCTGGTATGAAAGGCTTGGATCGTCCAAGCTATACGATGTAGTTGTTAAGAGAATAGGAAAAAAGAGTGTTTGTTGATACGCATTGCCATTTAACCATGTTGGATCTGACACCTTATAACGGTGATTTAGATCAGGCACTGGAGCAAGCTCGGCTTGCAGGTGTTTCCAAGTTCATGGGGATTTCAGTCGATTTGGATGATCATGTTAAATTGGCAGACATTGCGGCAAGACATGATGATGTTGGTTACTCAGTCGGTGTGCATCCTTGTGAAGATGAGCAGATTATGGCGCGTGCAACAACCGACTATCTTGTGAAGCTTGCACAATCAGATAAAGTCTGGGCATTGGGGGAAACGGGGTTGGACTATTACCATAGTACTGATTTCGTGGCTGAGCAAAAACGTTGCTTCGCACGCCATATTGAAGCGTCGAAAATTGTCAAAAAGCCTGTAGTGGTGCATACCCGAGCAGCGAAACACGATACAGTCGATATTATTCGGGCGGAACACTCTACACATGGTATTCTGCACTGCTTTACTGAAGATTGGGAAACTGCCAAAGCTGTTCTGGATTGTGGTTATTATATTTCCTTTTCAGGAATTGTCTCATTCAAAAATGCACAAGACTTGCGGGATGTTGCGAAACAGGTGCCACTTGATCGGTTACTGATTGAAACGGATAGTCCTTATTTGGCACCCGTTCCATACCGTGGTAAAACCAATGAACCGAAATACGTTCCTTTTGTAGCAAAAGCATTAAGTGATGTATATGATAAATCGGTTGAAGAGATTGGCAGGATTACAACACAAAATTTTGAGAATCTCTTAAATTTGAAATAAACGGTTTTGTTGTATTAGGAAAGAGAGTTATTACGTGAAAATGGATCGGCAAGCTCAGTTCAGAGCACGAGAAGTATTAATTTTTCAAATCGCGGAGCAACTCCTATTAGAAAATGGTGAAGCGGGCATGACACTAGATGCCTTAGCAGCGGAACTAGATCTTGCAAAAGGGACCTTATACAAACATTTTCAAAGTAAAGACGAATTATATATGCTGCTGATTATTCGCAATGAGCGCATGTTACTTGAAATGATTCAAGATACTGAAAAAGCTTTTCCAGAACATTTGGCTTTTTTTATGCTGCATCATTTGCATCATCCTGAGCGTACCGCTTTATTTCACCAAATCGAAGAACGTCTTTCAACAACGGGTCAGGGCATTCAGTTGCTGTTTAGTGAATTATATAAAGTGCGTCGGCAACGTTTACGTATCATCATTCGAATGACTGAGAGTTACTTGTTGGACATCAATAGCACCATGACCACACGTGATTATCTCGCCTCCATTTGGTCGTTGACCTATGGCGCGGCTGTAATTTTGAATTCGAGTTTTTACCAACGTTACATTGGATCGCGAGACACATTGCGTGTTGCTTATATTGAACAGGCACTCGCATTACCTAAGTTACTTGAATCTGCTTTACCTTAGTTGAAAAGACGATGAGATCATCACTGCGATTACAAAAAGCCTTTACTCTGATTGAGGTCATGGTGGTGATTGTCATTATGACGATTATGGCATCTTTGGTGGTGTTAAATATCGGTGGAGTGGATCAACGTCGAGCAATGCAAGCTAGGGAAATGTTTATTCTTGATCTCAAAAAAATTAATAAAGAAGCGACAGATCAGGCCAAAGTTTTTGCCTTAAACACTCAAAATGCTACAGATGTTGCCCCATTTAGTTATAACCTGTTTGAATATCACGATCAGAGTCGGGAGCAGATTCAACAGGCAGATCGTACTTGGCGGCTCTATAAAGAATTTAAAACCCGACAGTTACCAGATCGTGTTTCTTTCAGTATTCAAAGCTTAGACACGGCAAACTATAGCAAAGCGAAAAATGAAGATTTATTGGGTGGTAAAACACCACAACTAATTTGGTTCGGCAATGGTGAAGTGAAGCCAGTTCGGATTCAGTTCTATTATGAGCAACAACCAATTGGCCATGAGTTAGAGCTAGATCATTTGGGTAAAATAGATGAAAATTAAAGATTCAGATGATAGCTCTCCGTCTTCTTGCGAAGCTGCGCTTCTCGGGGTGAAACGTTGTTTCACCAACCTCTATACTCGAAGCATAGCTTCTCGCCTTGCAGCAGGGTCGAGCGGTGCTCGATTTAATCGTGCTCACTTCGAGCATAGCTCTTCGTCTTCTTGCGAAGCTGCGCTTCTCAGGGTGAAACGTTGTTTCACTAACCCTCGTTCAGGATTTACCTTACTCGAAGTAATGGTGGCTTTGGCGATTTTTGCCGTGGCTGCCATCGCATTAACGAAAGTCGCGATGCAATATACGCAATCGACAGCAAATGCAATCTTAAGGACAAAGGCACAATTTGTCGCAATGAATGAAGTGGCAAGGATGGAAATCAATCAGGAATGGCTGGACGGGACACAATCCAAGCAAGTGACTTCGCAAGGCGAAACGTGGCAAATTGACAAAAAAGCACAATCTACCATTAGCCCGAAGATACAACGCATCGAGTTACAAGTCAGTTTATTTAATAATGAACAAGGGAAGGTTGAAGCGGGTGTTACTAATCTTGTGTTCTTTAACTATCCAGCAAAGGCTAGAACACAATGACATATAATTTCGAGCATCGCTTTTCAACTTGGATTCGGGCTAAGCGTGGCTTTCTTGCAAAGCGATCTAGGCCTGCTTTCAATCGTTCTTCACCTCAGTCAGGATTTACCTTAGTGGAATTGCTGGTTGCAATCGCAATCTTTGCTGTACTTTCCATGTTGGGGTGGAAGGTATTTGATTATCTATTAAAAGTAAAAGATAGAAATGCAGAGCATGAAATGCATTTATTTGCCTTGCAAGATGCTTATCAGCAGGTTTTAAGAGACAGCTTGCAGATTATTCCATTGACTGCAAATGATGGTCGACAGTTACAGGCTGCTATTGTGTTGAATAATCAATATTTTGTTTTTAGCAAAGCAGGTGTTTCTGACCCATTGAAACAAGGACTATCACCTTATGAACGTATTGAATATCGATATGACTCTACACAAAAGAAAGTATATCGACTGAAATATTCAAATCTTAATATTCCAAATCGCGTACAGCCAGTCTCAAGTACCTTATTGGAGAATGTTGATCAATTTAAAGTGATGGTTCTGAATCCTCAAGAGCTAACTCAATGGCCAGAAAATAGCGATCCAAACAATATAGCCGAGCTCAAGAAATTACCCTTGGGTTTGAAAATACAGCTGACCGTTGCTGGTACTGATTATGAATGGATCTTTAGCCTGTTAAATACGCAAGTCTATTCACAATATCTAGGGAACTCAAATACAAATGGGGGCGTAAACCCACCGAATAAAGATGGATCAAATTCATCTAATCATACAGAGCTTCCATCACAATGATTAAGATAAAAGAACGCATCAGTAAAAAGTCTCATGGATTTGGGGCACCTCAGCATGGTGTCGCCTTATTGACCATTCTGGTGATGGTGGCTTTAGCAACAATTTTAGCAGCGACTATCGCGAAACGACAAACCAATACCTCGGAAAATACGGGGTATTTGATGCGTCAAAATCAATCTTTATTATATGCAAAAAGTGCAGAAGCTTTCTTCTCTGAGTTGCTCATTCAAGACAGTGATAATGGTGGTGCGATTGATCATTTACAGGAAAATTGGGCTAAGCCCATGCCCCCATTTCCAGTAGAAGATGGCTTTGTGTCAGGACGTTTAACTGATGAGTCGGGGAAGTTTAATCTCAATAATTTGGTTAAAGCAGACGGAAATCAGGTGGATGACTCGGCTCGACGTTGGTTTGAAAAGTTGCTGCAACGAGTTGGTTTACCTGCGGAACTCAGTCAGGCTGTAATCGATTGGCAAGATACCAATGATGAGGTAGCAGGTGCAATGGGGGCTGAGAGTAGTTATTATCAGGGGTTAGATCCTGCTTATTTAGTACCAAATACAAAATTTCATAGTGTTGAAGAATTAAAGTTGGTGAGAGGCTTTGAAGGTAAAAATTATGATTTGATTAAGCCTTATGTGACTGCTTTGCCAGAGAGAACCAAGGTCAATATGAATACTGCTTCTGCGTTGTTGCTGGCCAGTATTGACTCAAAAGTAGATGTAAAAGCGGTGGAGCAAGAGTTGAAACGTAAGCAGGCTGACTTAAGCTACTTCAATAACGTCGATGATCTATGGAAGCTAAGTGCATTTTCTGGCATAGACGAACAAAGCAAAACAGATGCAGCTACGTTGCTAGATAGCAAGTCAAACTATTTTACCGCACAAATCGAAGTTGTTTTAAGCGAACGAAAACGCCAATTTACCAGTTCATTAATGAGAAAAGACAAACAAGTATTTGTTTACTCTAGAAGTTTGTCACCATTTGAGTAATTTAAAGATTGGTTTGTCAAATGGTGACAAGGTTTAAAATCAATCCCAATGCCGCTTTTTTTGTTTTATAATAAAATCCGTTTGCAGATAAAAGATTAGCTTGGTGCATGTTAATTCGTAAATTATTTAAGTTTGAAAATGCTCATATTGTACGGAACTGTACATCGGATCGTTGTAAGCGCTCGATTCATGGGCATAGCTATAAAGTTGAATTATTATTAAAAGCGTCAAAGTTGGATCATGGGCAAATGGTCTATGACTTCGGTTTGTTAAAAGGCGTGATCAAAGAGTTATTTGATAGTTTTGATCATGCGATCTGTTTTTGGCAGAAAGATGATCCTGCATATATTGATGCATGTAAAACATTCAGTGCACGTTGGATTGCGTTGCCTGTTTCACCCTCAGCTGAACAATTTTCCCGTATCTTCTTCTATCTTGCTCAGCAGGTCTTGAATTCAACCACAACTCAGAATGGTGAGGGTGATGTGCAGGTTTATTCTGTTATTGTGCATGAAACGGATACGGGTTATGCACAGAGCTTTCAGGAAGATATTGACAATGCGCAAATGGGTGCATTAAGTCTGGACCAAATTGTATTTTCAGAACAGGTACAAGCCGAGTGGAGTGACATTCAAATGTACGAAAATCTGAAAAATGGAATCAAATTCCAAAATCCAAACGTAGAATTACAAGTTAATATTTGAGTGCTTTCTTCACTTTATTGAGTGAATATTTTTCAAGGAATATGGATGGAAATTACTGAACAACAGCAGGACAAATTAAGTAAAGTTCAGTTGGACGAGTCTTGGAAAATCTCATTATCAGAGTTTTTACTTAGCCAGAAGATGGATGACTTGCGTGAGTTTTTACAACAAGAAAAGCTTGCCCAAAAAACAATTTATCCACCAAGTAAACAGATTTTTAATGCACTGAATACAACGCCGCTTTGTGGAGTAAAGGTCGTGATTTTAGGGCAAGACCCGTATCACGGTCCAAATCAGGCCAATGGTTTAAGTTTCTCTGTACAAAGAGGGGTTGCATTACCGCCATCTTTGCGTAATATTTTTCACGAATTAAATACGGATTTGGCTGTACCGATTTCACGTCATGGTGACTTGAGTAAATGGGCGGCACAAGGTGTGTTATTACTTAATAGTGTACTCACGGTAGAAGCGGGTCAACCAACTTCTCATCAGAAACGCGGGTGGGAAGATTTCACCGATGCAGTCATTGATGTATTGAATGAACAGCGTGAACATGTGGTGTTTATTTTATGGGGTGCTTATGCGCAGCGTAAAGGCCAACGTATTGATCGTAATAAACATCTGGTTCTTAGCGCAGCACATCCATCACCCCTAGCTGCGAATCGTGGTGGTTTTTTTGGCTGTAAAGTGTTTTCTAAAACTAATCATTATTTGAAACAACATGGCATTGAGCCTATAGACTGGCAATTGGACGCATAATGACTTCTCCTGATTTAAATAGCTATCATCCAGATTTAGTTATTGAACACGCAAAAAATGGTTGGCGAATCATTCGTCTGAACCGCCCTAAATCTTTGCATGCACTGGATGAACCAATCGTCACTGCATTGCTTCAGGTTTTTCAAGATTTTCATGTCGATGAAACAGTTAAAGCCATTTGGTTTGATTCCACCACGCCTAAAGCATTTTGTGCTGGTGGAGATGTTCGTAAATTACGTCAATTAGTTATTAATCAGGAAGTTGACGCAGCCAATCAATTCTTCCAGCAAGAATATGCGCTTGATTTGCTGTTACATAATTATGCTAAACCGATCGTGGTTTGGGGTGAGGGTTATGTCATGGGTGGTGGGCTAGGTCTGTTTATGGCCGCACCCTTCCGCTTGGTCACGCCTTATTCACGTTTGGCTATGCCAGAAATTAATATTGGTTTATACCCGGATGTCGGTGCGAGTCGCTTCTTGGCGGATCGAGGACAAATTGGCTTGTTTACAGGATTGACGGGTTCAATCATGACGGCTGCGGGTGCATTTAGCATTGGTTGGGCAACGCATATTTGTGAAGCGCAACGTGATAATGTCTTGCAAAAGGTATTAAATGTGGACTGGAACCATTATCCAGCAGGCGCATTTAGAGCAATTGACGACACCTTAAATAGTTTGCATCGTCCTGTAGCATCGGGTCCATTACAAAATTCGATTGATGTGATTCATAGCGTATGTCGTGGACAAAGCTTTGAATATGACTACCAGTCGATTATTGGTTTGAGTGATGCAAGTAGTGACTGGTTGCGTCAAGCCAGTGAAAACTTGCAGAAAGGCTCACCGAGTACAGCAGCGATTACTTGGTTGTTATGGCAGTGGGGCAAACAAGGTCATGCCTGGGATGAAGTTTTTGCACTGGAAGCGCAAATCTCTGATTGGAAAATCCGTCATCCTGACTTTGTTGAAGGGGTGCGTGCCCGTTTAGTGGATAAGGACTTATCTCCAGAGTGGCAAGCAACAGAGCAACTCAGCTTAAAAGGTATCTTGGGGGATTGTGCTCCTGTGACCAATATTGAAAGCTGGAATGCGCTATTAAAGCACTATGGTGTGATTGCCTGAGTCTTATGAGTTCTGAAAATTGTAATGATGAATACTGGATGCAGCTTGCCTATGAGCAGGCTGCATTGGCCGCAGCTCAAGGTGAAATTCCTGTGGGGGCCGTTTTAGTGAGCCATGGACGGATGATTGGAGCGGGATACAATGCTCCGATTACACTTTCTGATCCAACCGCACATGCTGAAATTCAAGCACTGCGTTCAGCCTGTCAGGCATTAAATAACTATCGTTTGCCAGACGATACTACGCTTTATGTCACCCTTGAACCTTGTACCATGTGTGTTGGGGCGTTAGTGCATGCACGTGTGCAGCGAGTGGTATTTGCTACAACAGAACCGAAAGCAGGTTCATTAGTCAGTGCAAGAGCATTACTCGATAGTGGCTATTACAATCACAAATTTGCCTTTGAGCAGGGTTGTCTACAAGCACAATGCTCGCAACAGTTGAGTGATTTTTTTAAGCAAAGGCGGGATGAAAAGAAGAGAATCCGGTTGTCAAAAACGTCCCTAAATGATTAAAAATGTCACTTATAGTATGGCAAACTAAGCCTCCCAAGATGTTGGGTCATATAAAAAGGCGATGTTATGCGTAATGCAATTACTGTAAAAAAAGAATTTAATGCACCGATCTCTGAAGTTTTCGACCTGCTGTCAAAACATGCCACGTATAACAAGGCATTTGCACCTTTGCAGGTTGTCCGTGTGAAGGACTCAGCTGACCCGAAACGTCCTGATGGTGTTGGCTCGATTCGCCGCATGGGATTTGGTCCAATCAAGCCATTACAGGAAGAAATTACCTTACTGGAAGAAAATAAACGGATTGAATATAAGCTAATTAACAACCCGTTGGTGAAGCATCATCTGGGTCAAATTGAGTTTAAAGAAATTACACCTTTTATCACTTTGGTCACATATAAGATTGAATTTACGGCAAAAGCACCGTTGGTGAGTAAATTAGTTCTTGCACAACTGAAAGCAGCCATTACACTAGGCTTTTCAAAATTAGCCAAATCAGTTGCTTTATAAGAGATGGGAATGACAGTTCATATTATTACGATTGATGGTCCAAGCGGTTCAGGTAAAGGTACGCTGGCCGCTAAAATTGCAGCACATTACCAATTTAATTTATTGGATTCAGGTGCGTTATATCGTTTACTTGGGCTGTCATTGTTTCAACGTGGTTTGCTTGACCAAATTGACGTGAATTTAGACCAATGTGTCGAATATGCAACAAATTTGGATATCGAATTTAAAACGACCGAGGCGGCGACACAGGTCTTGCTTGATGGTGTGGATGTGAGCAATACCATTCGTACTGAACAGGTTGGAGAGTATGCCTCTAAAGTTGCAACTGTCCCTGCTTTAAGAAAAGCATTATTCGCACGTCAACGTGCATTTATTCAAGCACCAGGGCTGGTTGCTGATGGCAGAGACATGGCTACATCGATCTTTCCAGAGGCTCAAGCGAAAATTTACTTAACAGCATCGGCTGAGTCTCGTGCAGAGAGGCGCGTAAAACAGTTGCAGGGTATGGGGCTTGATGCTAAAATAAGCGACATTTTATCTAACATACAGGCTAGAGATAAAAGAGATATGGAGCGTACAGTTGCTCCGCTCAAGCCCGCTGAGGATGCGTATATCATTGATAGTTCTACAATAGGCATCAATGAAGTGTTTCAGCTGATGGTTGACTATATCAATAGCCGTATAAAATAGATACACAATTTTTTATCAGTTGAAGCATTGCTTGATCAGATTTTTTGGACAATGTAACAACTTAACTAAACCGGCCTTGTCTGATCCAAGACCGCGGACTTTATCAGGTATATCATGACCGAATCTTTTGCAGCCCTCTTTGAAGAAAGTGAATTAAACCTCAACGTTGAAAAGGGTGCAGTCATCCAAGGTACTGTTGTCAGTATCGATTCTGACTGGGTTACTGTTGACACTGGCCTTAAATCTGAAGGCGTTGTTGACCGTGCTGAATTTTTAAATGAACAACGTGAACTTGAAGTTCAAGTTGGCGATACTGTTGACGTAGTTGTTGAAGCGCTTGACAACGGTATGGGTCAAACAGTTTTATCACGTGAAAAAGCGAAGCGTGCTGAAACTTGGACTAAACTTGAGAAAATCTTTGAAGACGGCGAAATCGTTACTGGTGTTATCTCTGGTAAGGTTAAAGGTGGTTTCACTGTTGACATCGGTCCTGTACGTGCATTCTTACCAGGTTCTTTAGTTGACACTCGTCCTATTCGTGACACAACTCACCTTGAAGGTAAAGAGTTAGAGTTCAAAGTAATCAAACTTGATGCTAAACGTAACAACGTTGTTGTATCTCGTCGTGCAGTTATGGAAGCTGAATCTTCAGCTGACCGTGAAGCATTACTTGCTCAACTTGAAGAAGGTCAAACAGTTACTGGTACAATCAAGAACCTTACTGATTACGGCGCGTTCGTTGATCTTGGCGGTATTGATGGTCTTCTACATATCACAGATATGGCTTGGAAGCGTATCAAGCACCCTTCAGAAGTTGTTGAAGTTGGTCAAGAAGTTACAGTTAAAGTACTTAAATTTGACCGCGAGCGTAACCGTGTATCTTTAGGTCTTAAGCAATTAGGCGAAGATCCATGGTTAGCGATCATGAGCCGTTACCCTAAAGGTTCTATCGTTAAAGCACGTGTAACTAACTTAACTGACTACGGTTGCTTCGCTGAAATCGCTGAAGGCGTTGAAGGTTTAGTACACGTTTCAGAAATGGACCACACTAACAAAAACATCCACCCATCTAAAGTTGTTCAGATCGGTGATGAAGTTGATGTTATGGTTCTTGAAGTTGACGAAGAACGTCGTCGTATTTCATTGGGTATCAAACAAACTCGTGCTAACCCATGGGAAGAGTTTGCTAAAGCAAATGAAAAAGGCGAAAAAGTTTCTGGTACGATCAAGTCAATCACTGACTTCGGTATCTTCATCGGTTTATCTGGTGGTATCGACGGTTTAGTACATTTGTCTGATATTTCTTGGAACGAACAAGGCGAAGAAGCGATTCGTCGTTACAAGAAAGGCGACACAGTTGAAGCAGTTATCTTATCTGTTGACGCTGAAGGCAACCGTATCAGCCTTGGTATCAAGCAATTAAACAGCGACCCATTCAATGACTTCTTGGCTGCGAATGAACGCGGTGCTATGGTTAAAGGTACTGTAACTGCTGTTGACGCTAAAGGTGCTACAGTTAAATTAGCTGATGACATCGAAGCAACACTTAAAGCTTCTGAAATCAACCGTGACCGCGTTGAAGATGCGACTAAATTCTTAGAAGTTGGTCAAGAAGTTGAAGCGAAGATCATCAACGTTGATCGCAAATCTCGCTCTATCAACTTGTCTATCAAAGCGAAAGACGAAGCTGAAGAGAAAGAAGCTGTGAACAATGCTCGCCAAGCTGCTGCGACTCAAGCTGCAGAAAGCAATGGTCCTAAGACTATTGGTGACTTAATTAAAGCTCAAATGAAGTAATTTGTTAAAAAGTACGTTTCTTGTAACTGAGACGTAGTTTTTTATACAAAAATACTGTAAACGGTAGCGTAGTAATCATGTACTGCGCTACCGTTTTGTATTTAAACAGGTTATTATTAAAAACATTGGAAAGTAGCAATAATTAAAGAGGTCATCAATGACTACTGAAGCACTTAATAAATCTGATTTAATTGAACGGATTGCACTAAAAAACCCACACTTGGCTGAGCCTTTGGTTGAAGACGCAGTTAAGATCATGATCGATCAGATGATTGAAGCACTTTCGAGTGGCGATCGTATTGAAATTCGTGGTTTTGGTAGTTTTGCATTACATCACCGTGAGCCACGTTTAGGTCGTAACCCTAAAACAGGTAAATCAGTTGATGTTGCCGCAAAAGCAGTTCCACATTTTAAACCTGGTAAGGCACTTCGTGATGCAGTAAACGAATCTGCTGAATAAGTATTGAGGTATTTATGCGTTATGTTTTAATTGCATTACTCGTTGCCATTTTTGGTTATTCACTTGCTTTGGTACTTCAAAACCCGGCTGAGCTACAAGTAGACTTGTTATTTACTCAAGTTCCAGCGATGCGTTTGGGGTTATTACTTTTATTGACGTTAGTCTTAGGTGTTGTTGTTGGTTTGCTTCTAGGCGTACAGGTTTTCCGCGTTTTCCAAACCAGTTGGGAAATCAAGAGATTGCGCAAAGATATTGATCATCTTCGTAAAGAGCAAATTCAACTTGCACAGCAAGCTGCCGCAGAAGCTGCTGCAAGTGTACGACATGAAAAAACAGTGTTGGATATCAATCCTGAGAGTCAAACACGTACTCCACTGTAATTGAGAATATTTTTAGTAATCAATCCTTGAAGATTTGATTACTGGATAGGAAATAGCCCTTTATTTTGATTAAAGGGCTATTTTTTTGCTTTATGGAAGACCGAGATATCTCAAGACTGCGGTAATTAGCATTGCGACAAGGATGACCACGATCAGTGAGTATTTCTTCCAGGCAAAAATAACGGCAACAGCAACCCCGATGATTTTACTGATACCGCTAAAATGCGTTTCAGTAAAAATGGTGTTGAAAACAGCTAAGGTAAATAGGAGTACACAAGCAGAATCAGCAAGAAGTTGCTTATGCTGCTCTTTAAACGACATTCGATTAGCTAAATAAACGCCTGAATAGCGAATGAAATAGGTACCCAATGCAAGTATGACAATACCAGCAAAGATATAAGTTTCACTATATTTCATTTGGATTTACCCTTTAGTAATAAACCGAACATGGAAACTAAAACAGGTAAACCTGTAGGGAGCAAAGGAATAGAAGCTAAAGACAATGTCGTACCGAGAAACACGCGATTCCGTGTAGTTCTGTTCCTTAGCATAGGCAAAATCAAGGCAAAAAGAATGGCAGGAAAAGCAGCGTCAATGCCAAATATATAAATATCTGGAATACTTTTGCTCAAGATGTAACCAATAAACACACCGATTGGCCAAAGAATACAAATACCCAATCCACACATCCAATACGCTTTTTTCTTGTTCTCATCTTCTTGCTGGCTTAATCCAAACATTACACTTTCATCATTCATGATATGGCAAGCAATAAAGCGAGATGCATTTTTTTCAATAAAGGTAGCAACAGATAAGCCGAATGGAAGATGGCGTAAATTGATGAATATTCCAGTCAATGCTGCGAAAAGAGGGTTCGCACCAGTCGCAATCATACCTACAAAAGTAAATTCAGCAGCACCTGCCAATACAGTTAAAGAGAGCATCATTGGAATCCAAATCGGTATATTGAAGCTCGCAGCAACGGAACCGAGTGAAAGACCGACAATACCTGTGGCGATTGAAATGAGACTGATAGCTTTGACGAGATTATAGCGCTCTTTATTTTGCATCTTTATTTTCTATATAAAACGAACGTACGATATAATAGATTAAATTCATGTCGTTCGTCAAAGCGAACAATCGTTTTTTATGGTGGTTTATGGCATTGCCAATTGAAATTGTTGCAAAGGGTTTGCAGAGAGAGAGACAGAAAGCAGGGCTGTCATTGGCAGAAGTCGCGCGTCGGGCGGGCATAGCCAAATCAACCTTGTCGCAACTGGAAGCTGCGCAAGGAAATCCAAGCCTGGAAACATTATGGGCTTTGTGTGTGGCTTTGGATATTCCATTTGCAAAGTTAATGGAAAGCCATATTGTACAAACTCAGGTCATTCGTTTTGGTGAAGGGCCATCGGTTTCTTCTGAAATTGCTCATTATCAAGCTATTCTATTGGCCAATTGCCCAACAGGTGCGAGACGTGATGTGTATATGTTAACAACCCAACCGGGTGAGCCGCGTTGTAGTCAGCCACATCCGATTGGTAGTATTGAGCATATTATTATTATGAAGGGGCAAGCAAAGGTTGGATTAATTTCAGAGCCTGTATTGCTGAATGAAGGGGATTATATTTGTTACCCTGCGGATCAGCCACATATCTTTGAGGCACTGCAAGCAGATACGCGAGCAATTTTAATTTCAGAACAAAGATAGGTATATTTCAGCTTAGTGGAAAAGCTTTTTTTCAATATGAGAACTTTCTTGCTTTGTTCATGCTCTGAATCAATTTATAATTAGCCGATTTTTATGTGATGGAACTAGATTCGTGAGTATTATTGTTGCGCTAGACGCAAAAAGCCAATATGACGCCTTAACAATCGTAGATCAGCTTGATCCGTCACTTTGTCGTGTCAAAGTAGGCAAAGAGCTCTTTACTCATGTAGGCCCATCGATTGTTAAAAGCTTACAAGACAAAGGCTTTGACGTTTTTCTTGATTTAAAATTTCATGATATTCCAAATACCACGGCTCAGGCCGTATGTGCTGCAGCAGATCTTGGGGTATGGATGGTGAACGTGCATGCATCTGGCGGCCGTAAAATGATGGAAACCTGTGTCGAGCGTCTTAAAGCAGGCAATTATCAAACACAGTTGATTGCAGTTACTGTTTTAACTTCTATGGGACGTGAAGATTTACGGGATATCGGATTAGATATCGAGCCTGTTGAACAGGTAAAGCGTTTGGCGAAACTTACTCAAGAGAGTGGTTTGGATGGTGTGGTATGTTCAGCACAAGAAGCGAAAATTCTTCGTGAACTATTAGGACAGGATTTTGCTTTGGTTACACCAGGGATTCGCCCAGAAGGTTCAAATGCCGATGACCAAAAGCGCATTGTGACGCCTAAACAAGCCATGCTGGATGGTTCAACTCATTTAGTGATTGGTCGTCCAATTACGAAAGCTGAAAACCCAACTGAGATGTTAAAGTCAATTCTAACTTCAATCTAATTGAGTTTGGCTTGATTTAGAATTTTAGATTCAAAAACAAACTGATTAACAATGGTGCGAGGAGAGATAGAATCAATCCACTCATCATTGCATGTGGTACGTAATGCGTGCCACATGATTGTTTGACCATGGCAAGAGTGACATCCATCGAGGTTGCACCAGCACTCGAAATCGCAGAGCGTGGAAAGCGCCAGCCTAAACAATACATCAATAAAATCGCAAAAATCTCTCTAAATAAGTCCGTTAATAGTGCTATTCCACCTAGTTTAGCCGAGTGTAGCTCAGTGAATAAAATCCCTGACATGGAATACCAGCCATAACCTTGGGCTAAAGCCATGACTTCATTAAAGTTATAATGATTAGATAAAAGAATATAGTTCAGAATTGAGGCTAAACCAGAGCCGATGAATGCAGCTACGGGAACCATTAGGATTTTCCAGCTTAACCAGCTACGATCAAATTGAGTAAAGGCCAGTTCGATCCCGATCAAGAAAATAAAGATCAGTAATAAGTACCAACTATTAAAGCTGATCGCTAAATCTGTAGTATTGATCACGATGCCCGACAGAATACCAACGCCTAAAGCTAAAAAGGCTTTGGCAATATTTTTGAGTGCATTTAGAAAAAGATGTGATGAAATTTTGCCTTGAATGCTTTGCCGATCTATTAGTTTGTAGGTGAGAAGACAAATGAAAAAAGAACCAATTGAAGTGGTAAATGCAATCAAAAGCGCTGGCGGTAAAATGGTTGCAGGGTTTTGGATATGATTTAAGGCCTGAGTCAGTTCGAATGCGACACTAACCAATAAAATATAAGAAAAATAAGGCAGGATTTTGAATACAAATTGTTTAAGTGTCTGAGATAGGTGCGGTGCAACAAAATAGCCTAAGCTAAGGCAGACAAAAATCTGGAAGATTAATACAAAAGAGGTCATACAATCAGCGCGTTTATAATGCTGATTTATTATGCAGGGAAATCTGATACTTGGGTAGATTTATATATCACTTGATATAGAATGTTTTGCAATAAAGGTGCATTTATATCCGTCAGAAGTCCCTAACACAGTTGATCAACTTCAGGATGCTCATTGTCGCTATGAATATTATATGGAGTGAAATATACTTTTTTAAGAAATAGAGGTAAATGATTTGTGACAGCAGCGAAGATTCAAAAATTTGCCTTTGAGCGTTTTGCAAAACAAGGCTTTGCAGCAACATCCTTAAATGAAATTGCGACTGATGTTGGAATTAAAAAGCCTTCAATTTATGCACATTTTAAAAATAAAGATGAACTGTATCTAAGCTTGATTCCGATCATGATTGATGAAGAACTGGGACATGCCAAAACAGTTTTGCAAGGTGGTATGGGAATTCAGCAGCAATTACACGCTTACTTCATGAGTATTGAACAACGCTTTGATCTCTCTTATGGAGTTCAGTTCTGGATGAATGCTTTAATTAGTCCACCTGTACACTTATATGATCAGGTGATTGAGCCAATGCATGTTTTCATGGCTGAATTGGAACAGCTGTTTTTACAGGCACTACAACAGTCGGTGTTGAAAGAAAATAAGTATCAATTAGACAGTACAATCTTGGCTCGGGTCTGTATGAGTTTTGTGGATGCACTACAAAGTGAATTGATCTACGGAGGACGAGATAAGTTCAGACTTCGACTAGATGCCATTCTAAAAACATTAGATGTTTTGATCAGCCCTTGATTGTAGTCAATTGCTGATCTGAGTACGATACTTATTATTCTGCTTTCGTCGTCGAAAAAGTGTCACTTTGTCTAAGTGCAGCATAAATACATAAGCTGAGTGCAATCATTCCGCAAACGAATAGACTGGCTGGGAGCAGGCTAATATTAATTTCAAACAAGCTCACGATCAAGCCAATCAACGAAGCCAAGGCATATTGCAATAAACCCATCAATGATGAAGCCGCACCTGTTAAATGTTGTGGGCTTTGTTGCATGGTCAATGCCGTTACATTGCCAAAAATAAAACCTGTAGACCAGATACTTAGTCCTAACAGTGCAACATACTGCCATAAGCTTAAGGTAGATAAAGAAACGCTGAGAAGTAAGATCAAACTGGCACCGCTAAATATACACATGCCCAGTATCAGTAATTGTTGTGCAGACCAACGCTTTAATAACATGATCGAAACTTGCCCAAGAATAATTAATCCGATGGCATTGGCTGCAAATAAAGTACTAAAACCTTCATTATGAATATGATAATGCTGAATAAAAATAAATGGGGATTGGCTTAAATAAACAAAAAAGCCGCCCAAGATAGAACCGCCCGCCAGCGTGTAGGCCATAAATTTTTGATTGAGAGTGAGTGTTTGATAGCTAATTCTGATTGTGCTGAGTTGGAGCGGCTGACGATACTCAGGTTTTAAGGTTTCTGGTATAGCGTAATTGCCCCATAACCATAAGATTGTACCGAGTATTGCCAATATATAGAAAATGAGAGTCCATGATCCGAATCGGAGAATGAAGCTACCAAACAATGGTGCAATGATTGGAATGATCATCATCACCTGCATCAGAATAGAAAAATTTTTGGCGCTGGTTTTGGCATCACAGACATCAGAAATAATTGCTCTTGGAACAACCAAACCGGCAGAGGCACCGATTGCTTGTAAAAACCGGGCTGCTAACAACCATTCAATGCTGGGTGCAATGGCAGCCAATAATGAGCCCAAGATAAATATTGCGATTCCAATCAATAAGGGATTGCGTCGGCCAAAGCGATCTAATAAAGGACCATAAATACCTTGACCAATTGCAAGGCCAATCAAAAATACCGAGAGTGTCAACTGAATCTGTCCAGCTGTGGTTGCAAAGCTTTCGGCAAGCAGTGGAAACGCAGGCAAATAAATATCAATCGCCAACGCATCTAAGGCTGTGAATAAGGAGAGTAGTAGTAACAAAGACCAACTGATTTTAGAAATTGGAGCAGCAGATTGCATATGGTTTTAGACTCCAGTGCAGAAAGCAAACAGATATAGTTTTACTACCTAACGGTAGGTAGTTAAAATCATAGCATGGTTTTTTCCGTATTTGCTTATTAACAATACTGTTTTTAGTTGGAAAAGATAAAAGAATGAAAAGATGATAAGTGCAAGAGATAAGTTATTGTATCGCTTGGAAATAAAAAAGCCCCCATAGAATCGGGGGCTTTTTTAAATAGGCTTTACTCTTTATGCAGCATTAGATTTGGCAGCAGTTGAAGTACTCATAAAATTATAATCAGCGACATTGACTTTACGAGTTTCTAACCAATATCGCCATGTGTAGGTTGGCCATAACGAAAAGTTTTTACCGTCAGCAGCTTGATACCAACTGCTACAGCCACCCGCTTGCCATACCGTTCCTTTAAGCTGATCTTGTACACGCTGATTGAACTGATCTTGGACGTCATGCTTAATTTCAACTGCTTGAGTCCCTGTTTTATATACAGTTTGAATTAACTGGAGAATATAGTTGACCTGAGATTCAATCATGAAAATCACTGAGTTATGCCCAAGAATGGTATTTGGCCCCAGTAACTGGAATAGATTCGGAAAGTTTTTGGTACTGATCCCATAGTAACTTTCAGCGCCATCTTTCCATGCTTGTTTGAGTTCAATGCCGTTACGGCCAACACAATCGAAATGTTTTAGATATATACGAGGGTCGGTAATAAAACCTGTACCATAAATCAGACAGTCAATTTGACGTTCTTTGCCATCTTTGGTGATGATACTATTTGCGGTGATTTCTTGAATAGCATCTGTCACTAATTCAACGTTTTTACGGTTGAAGGTTGGGAAATATTTATTTGAAATTAAAATACGCTTACAGCCCATGACAAAATCAGGTGTTAGTTTTTTCGCCAGTTCTTTGTCTTTAACTTGGAAGCGGATAAAGGCTTCAGCCAGTTTCTGGCCATACTTCATGATCTGTGGTTGTACAATTGGCACAACACGAGATTCATTGGTCCAATACAGGCGGGTACGGTGAATCTGACGGTAGATATTTGATGCTTTAAATAAAGATTTGCTCAGTTGGGAGTATTTACGTTCATCACGAGGAATCACCCATGCTGCGGTACGTTGCAATACATAGAGTTGTTTGACCTCTGGCGCAATTTCAGGAATATATTGAATCGCACTGCCGCCAGTTCCAATTGATGCAACAGATTTGTCAGTTAGGTCATAATGATGATCCCACTGTGATGAATGGAAAACTTTACCTTTAAAGTTTTCAATGCCTTTCACATGAGGAATTTGTGGCACGTGCAGTGGACCTGAGGCAAAAATAACAAATTGTGCTTCAACTGTCGGTCGATCTTTCAGGGCTAAGGTCCAGATATTTCGGCTTTCATCAAACTCAGCACGAGTGACTTCATGTTCAAATTTGCAATAGTCCTTTAATTTGTGTTGTTCCGTGATGTCTTGGATATAGGTAAAGATTTCATCTGCTTCAGCATAACGCTTAGACCAGTCTGTTTTGGGAGCAAATGAAAGTGAGTACATATGCGATTGAACATCACAGGCTGCGCCAGGATATTGGTTCTCTCGCCATGTACCCCCCACATCATTGGTTTTTTCTAAGATCACAAAATCATTAATTTGACTTTGTAACAGGCGAATAGCCATTGCCAAGCCACCAAAACCTGCACCAATAATGGCAACTTTTGTTTTTTGAATCGCATTTTGGTTTACATCACGCATAGTTTGTGTCCTACACCGCTAAGTTTTGAGCAAGTTTAACGGTTTTCGTGAGATTAAATATGATTGTATCGACGTAAAACTTGATCATTTCGGCAATTCATTTGCTGAGGCTTTTATAGTAAAACATTAAAGTTTTGAGAATTGCATTCGAACTTATGAAGAGATCTATCCTCGGGTTGATGTATTTGATTCAAGGCATGCGTCATGTCGGTATTGATGTGGATGCACGTTTAGCAAATATGGGGATACACGCCGATGCCTTAGATCCAAGTTCAATTATTCCAGATGAAATCGAGTGGGATATTTTGCAGCATATTAGTCAGGACATTTCACCAGAACAAGGTCTATTCATTGGGCAGCATTATGCATTGGCTGGCTATGGACCGTTCCTGATGTTACTGGTGACCAGTGATACCCTACATCGTGCCTTACTCAATGGTGTTCAATATCAGCAGTTAACCCATCTATTTGGGAGCTTGCAGTTAAAGATTGAAAATGAGTTGATCTATTTGTTTTATCAACCTATTGATCTCAGTATGCATTTAGGCCAATTAAGGGCACAGTGTGAAATTTCAGGTACCTATAAGTTTTTACAAGACATCTTTAAAATGATGGGGTTGGATATACCCAAAATTCAGATTGAACTGCCATTTCAGCGCCCTAAAGATCTAGGGTTGCTTGCTGCTTATCAAGATTATTATGGTCAAGATGTCAAATTTGGATGTGCACAGGCCGCTTTTATTTTGGAAAATACACAAATTCTAAATACAAAAATTCCATCTGCTGATATTTTGACGTATCGCATTTATGAAGAAAAATGCCTACAGGATATTCAACATTTAGAGAAAAGTGCGGCGCTCAAATTAACGATTGTTGAATATGTGCAGGATTATCTGGAAATGCAAAATGGGGTCATACCCACGATGGCAGAAACCGCTTGTGCCCTGAGTATTCCAGAACGTACCTTAAGACATCAATTGCAGCAAATGCAGACCAGCTATAAGGAAATTCGTGAACAGCTGATTAAACAGAAGGCGATTAAGTTCATTGAAAATAGTTCCTATTCAATTGAACAAGTCGCCGAAATGTTGGGTTATTCTGAGCCAGCGGCCTTCAATCATGCTTTTAAAAGATGGTTTGGATTGAGTCCGAGACAATATAATCGAAATCATTAAATGATTAAAAATGGTACATTTTGATGTTTAAACTCTATGATAATTAAGCCTAAAATCTAATGCCATTGAACAGAATGTTCGATATAATTTTCATCAATTAAAATTGCAATAACACCTTATGTCAAATTCTAAACCAGACTCACATAGCACTGCATATATCCCAACGTCACCTGCTGAGCGCTATGCTCAAGCACTTGACTCAGGACAATTCATGCCAGATGAGGCTCAAGCGCAAGCCGTGCAAGAGTTGGATCGAGTATGGAAAGAGTTACTCACTCGCTATAAAGCATCGAAGAAAGCGTTTCGACGTTTCCGCCGTCAAACCTATCCAAAAGGCGTATATATGTGGGGTGGTGTAGGTCGAGGCAAAACATGGTTGATGGATCAGTTTTATGAATCTGTGCCATTCCGCCGTAAGATGCGGATGCACTTCCATCACTTTATGCAACATGTTCATAAAGAGTTGAATAAACTTTCGGGTCAACGTAATCCGCTAGATTTGGTTGCAGATCAGATTTATAAAGACGCTGTTGTAATTTGCTTTGACGAATTTTTCGTATCAAATGTAACTGATGCCATGATTTTGAGTGATCTGTTCCAAAAGCTCTTTGAGCGTGGCATCACTTTGATTGCAACATCAAATATTGCACCAGATGGTTTATATAAAAACGGAATTCATCGTGATCGTTTCCTGCCGACGATTGAGTTGGTCAAGAAGAACTGTACGGTTTTAAATGTTGATGCAGGTGTAGATTATCGTTTACGGGTATTGAAACAGGCGCAATTATTTAAATATCCATTAACGGATGATGCGCAAGTGTGGTTATCTGGTCGTTTTAAAGCACTGACCCAAACCCAAGCACAATCTAGCTTACCGATTATGATCAATAATCGCGTGGTAGAAACCTTAGGTCACACTGAAGATGTATTGTGGTGTGAGTTTTCAGAGCTATGCTTTAAGCCACGTAGTCCCGCAGACTTTATTGAAATCGCCAACATCTATAATACCGTTTTGGTGAGCAATGTTCCGCATTTGACCGATTTCCTGTCCGAAGGAACTCGCCGCTTTATTTATTTGGTCGATGAATTCTATGACCGTGGTGTAAAACTGATTCTTACTTCAGAAGACTCTATTATTGATCTTTATGAAGGTGAGAAATTGGCATTTGAAATTGAACGTACGCGTTCACGTTTATTGGAAATGCAGTCTGATGATTATTTGCATTCGGAGCACCGACAAATTCAGATCGCACAAACTTCATAAATGAAAAGGCACTCTTCGGAGTGCTTTTTTTATAAACTTATAGGGATAAGGCTTTATTCTTGGTCGAATTTTGTTATAACTAGATGAGTTTGAAAAAGGGAGTATATTGCATAACTAGAAAACAAGCACACATCATTTGATGTTTTGGTAAGTATAAAAAAATATGTTTGTCAATACTTCTAATGGGGAAAATGCTTACTATTTAGGAATGTGATATTACTATTCAGGCTAGTATAAATCAGTATACTAGAATTCTTGTTATAAAAAGTTAGCACCATCAGGAAAGACAATGACTGTACGTATTCAAAAAGGCAAGCTAGCGATTGCTAAAGAACTTTACGATTTCATCGAAAATGAAGCTTTACCAGGTACTGGTTTAGAGAGTGAAACTTACTGGAAAAACTTCGAGCAAGTCGTTGTCGACCTTAGCCCAAAAAACAAAGCATTATTGGCTAAGCGTGATGAACTTCAAGCAAAGATTGACGAATGGCATCGCAACAATAAATTTGAATTAAATGCTTACAAGGCATTCTTAACTGAAATTGGTTACTTAGAGCCAGAAGTTGCTGACTTTCAGGTAACGACTGAAAACGTTGACGAAGAAATTGCATTATTGGCTGGCCCACAACTTGTTGTACCTGTGCGTAATGCACGTTACAGCTTGAACGCTGCAAATGCACGTTGGGGTTCTTTGTATGACGCACTGTATGGTACAGATGTTATTTCTGAAGAGGGCGGCGCAGAGAAAGGCAAAGGCTATAACCCAGTTCGTGGTGATAAAGTCATTGCTTTTGCAAAGGACTTCTTAAACCAAACTTTCCCATTGGCACAAGGTTCGCATGCAGATGCAACTCAATATGCAGTGGTGAATAATGGTTTAGCTGTGACGCTCAAAGATGGTTCAACCACGACTTTAGCACACGAATCACAGTTTGTCGGATTCAATGGCGAAGCGGCGAACCCTACTGAAATCGTTTTATTAAATAATGGCTTGCATGTGATTATCGAAATTGATGCAAATAGCCCAATTGGTAAAACAGATGCTGCTGGCGTTAAAGATTTAACTCTTGAAGCTGCGGTAACTACGATCCAAGATTTGGAAGATTCGGTTGCAGCGGTTGATGCTGAAGAAAAAGTGGAAGGCTACCGTAACTGGTTAGGTCTCATGAAAGGTGACTTACAAGAGTCAATCGAGAAAAATGGTAAAACCATTACGCGTACCTTAAACAAAGACCGTACTGTACAGAATCTGATTGGTGGTACAACAACATTGCATGGCCGTTCATTAATGTTGCTTCGTAACGTAGGCCACTTAATGACAAACCCTGCGATCTTGGTTGAGGGCGAAGAAGTGTTCGAAGGCATCATGGATGCTTTAGTTACACCTTTGCTTACAGTTGCTGATATTCGCGGTCAAAACGAGAACAAAAACTCGCGTAAAGGTTCAATGTATATCGTTAAGCCAAAAATGCATGGTCCAGAGGAAGTTGCATTTGCGGTTGAATTGTTTGAGCGTGCTGAACAAGCCATCGGTTTGCCTGCTAAATCACTCAAAATCGGGATTATGGATGAAGAACGTCGTACGTCTGTGAACTTGAAAAACTGTATCTTTGCTGCAAAAGACCGTACCATTTTCATTAATACGGGCTTTATGGATCGTACAGGCGATGAAATCCATACGTCTATGGAAGCTGCGCCAGTTGTGCGTAAAGAAGCTGTTAAAACCCAAAAATGGATTGCTGCTTACGAAAACCGTAACGTTGCAATCGGTTTAGCATGTGGTTTACAAGGTAAAGCGCAAATTGGTAAAGGCATGTGGCCAAAACCAGATAGCATGAAAGATATGTTGGCGACCAAGACCGCACATCCAAATGCAGGTGCAACTTGTGCATGGGTTCCATCACCAACAGGTGCAGTACTGCATGCATTGCACTACCATCAAATCAATGTAAAAGCACGTCAAGATGTATTGGCTGCTGAAGACATGTTGACTTTAGATGACTTGTTAACGCCGCCATTTGCACCAGAAACCAACTGGACAGCAGAAGAGTTAAACAATGAACTTGAAAATAACTGTCAAGGAATCTTGGGTTATGTCGTTCGTTGGGTTGACTTGGGTGTTGGTTGTTCTAAAGTGCCAGACATTAATAACGTTGGCTTAATGGAAGACCGTGCAACTTTACGTATTTCTTCGCAACACGTTGCAAACTGGTTACGTCACGGTATTGTAACACGTGCGCAAGTTGAAGAAGTACTTAAGCGTATGGCGGTGATCGTTGATCAACAAAATGCCAATGATCCGCTGTATACACCAATGGCACCAAACTTTGATGGTATTGCATTCCAAGCAGCATCTGACTTGATCTTCAAGGGTGCAGAACAACCATCGGGTTATACTGAGCCATTGTTACATGCTGCACGTTTAAAGTTAAAAGGTTATACAGGTGATTAAGCTCATCTAATAAAAAAAGCCTCTTCGGAGGCTTTTTTTATTTCCGTGGTTTAAAGGAAGCTTTGATTGATAAATAGATCTAAAACAGGATTAAGCATTATCTTGATCAAATTTTTGCTATAATTGCTACAGTTTGATCATTTAGTCGAATCATAGCGATGTCACAAATTTTAAAATTAGATGCTTTAAAACAAGCGCAAGTTTCTACCTCACCATACCCTTACTTTGTTGTAGAAAACTCAATTGTGGACAGTGAAGTAAAAGCTGTTATTCAGGATTTTCCAAAAATCCAGCAAGGTGGTAGCTATAATATCGAAGATGTTGAGATTAAACCTAATTTTGATCGTTTCTTAAAGTCGTTAGATACCAAGGAATTTCGTCAAATCTTGACTGAAAAATTTGATGTTGATGTGATGGAACATCCGATGATGATCACATTACGTGGTTATTCACGTCAAAAGGATGGTCGTATCCATTCCGACTCGAAAACCAAGTTGTTGACCATTTTGATTTATTTAAATGAATCTTGGGATGCACCGACAGGTCGTTTACGTATCTTGAATGATGAAAAGAATATGGATGACTATGTTGCAGAGATTGATGCTGGACCAGGAACCCTTGTTGCATTTAAGGTGACAGATAATGGTTGGCATGGATATGTACCTTTTGAAGGGCAACGTCAATCGATCCAGATTAACTTCTTAACCAGTGATAAAGCCAATGCGAAACATCGTTTTATCCACGGCTTAAGTGCGAAGATGAAAAAATTATTTGGTTAATTTGATCTAAGAATAAAAAGGAGGGGTGATGCCTCCTTTTTTAACTTTATTTTTTAGAGATACGTACTGATCTGCTTATGTGTGCTAACTATAAACCTTTGACGGTTGAACAAGCCAAACAGCTAAAATTGCCTTTGATTCCGTTTGAATATGTGGATGAGGTTTACCCAAGCTATAAAACATCTTTGCTGTTTAAATCGGAGCAGGGGCTAGAGTGGCGCGAAGTATTATTTGGTTTAGTACCGAAGTGGTCAGAAGATACCAATATTTCTAAGCATACTTATAATGCAAGACATGAAACTATCTTTCAGAAACCCAGTTTTCTTGAAGCAGCATCTAAATGCAAGTTTGGCGTGATTCCTGTTTCAGAGTTCTATGAAAGTAAGTATATCGATAATAAACCACAACGCTGGGGTGTACGCCGTAAAGATGGGCAGGCGTTTTATATTGCAGCACTTTATGAGATTTGTAAATTGAATGAACACACTGTTCGTTCAGCAACCATGCTGACTATGGACGCGATAGACCACCCGATGATGAAAGATTTCCATGAACCGGGTAATGTGAAGCGATCCGTGGTGGTTATTCCACATCAACGCTTGGATGAGTGGTTAAGCCTGAAGCAACCCCATCAACTCTATGGGTTTATGAATGGTTTTCCCGTAGAGGAATTTGAATGTTCGCATGTACCGAAAGCAAGGCTCGAAAAAATAACCCCACAACTCAATATGTTTGACTTGTAATTTTGACAATAAAGACAAAGGCTTCAATGTTGAAGCCTTTTTTATCTCTGCTTATTAACGCGCAAGATTCTTAAACATATGACGCAGAATTTCCATCGTCTTTTCAATTTGCAAAGGCGTAAGACCATCAAAAGATTGCTCTAAGATGATGGCGGTAAGATCATTGATTTTTGTGATCATCTCTTGGCCTTTTTCTGTCAGAAAAACACGTGTTATACGGCCATCTTCTTTACATGAATAGGTATCGATATAGCCTTCATCTTTAAGGCGATAAACGATTTTGGTGGTAGTAGACATTTTTGAAATAACCATGTCTGAAAGCTCTGACACACTTGCATGTGGTTTGACATGTAAGGCGATTAAAATACGACGACGAGAATTGTCTAGACCATATTTTTTAAGTACGTTGTCAATGTTTTGGACGTATTGAGCATTTACTTGAGAAATCCAGTAAAAAGGGAAGTCTTCTAGGTTAAATGAATCGGCTGTAGGTAAAAAACGCGCATATTTTTTTGGCATCACTTATTTCCTGCTTGCACAAGGAGCAATATTTTGCTGCTCCTAGATTCCATGAAATGTCTCTAACTTTCCTGTTAAAAAATCAATTTCTAGATTTTTTTAGCATTCCATTTTTTAACACTTTTATCTAAAGATAATGCTGGAATTATCTTAATTCTAAATGAATAAGTCATCATAAAATTCACATAAATCAGCTATTAATGATGTACTATCCAGTCGTCATTCCTTTGCAGATTATGCTCAAGTTTTTAATTCTTGCTCATCTGTAGAATAATCATATTGTAGAAAAAAATACGATTTTTGACGTGACATTTTTATAATAATTTCTGTCTAAAATGTCATAAATATAGAAAATCAATATATTTAAAAAATAAATAATGCTTAAAAATAGAGAATACAAATGCTTGTATTAATCAATTGGTTAAAATATAACATATCAAAAAATTAAAAAGTTGAATAAATACATTCTTTATCACATTTTTCTGATGAAATTTTATCATTGATTGCTTGAAATTCACTGGAATCAGCTCGTTTGAGCTAACAGTGATGGAACGTGATGATTGTAGTTAATGAATACGAGTGAAAAACAAAATGCTAAGCTGATGGGATATTTAAGATAAAAAAGGCGCATCTGAACAGGATTACAGGTTGAGATGCGTAAAGTATCAACAATCAGAGAGAATACGTATGTTTAAATACGCAATTCACTTTCTATGAGTGGCCATAATTTTTGATGGGATTTTTTAAACATTAGCATGTGCCCAATATGCTTATAACCATGTTGTTGTGGATTCAATTCAATCAATTTGGTTGGGGCATTTGGATATAAACGTAAAAGATCTTGCACATTTTCCTGTGTAGCAATTTCGTCATCGCTTGCCCAGAAAGAGGTGATTGGGCATTGAATTTGTTGGTGATAGTCTTCAAAAATGGTCTTACCAATCGCATTCATCACATAACCAGGTTTGCTGCAAAACTCGGCCCACTGTCTGGCAACATTCTTGGGCAGATTTTCTCCCATCCCAATAAATTGAGTTGCGCCATAGCCTTTGAAAAAGCTGGAAATTGGAAAAATAATATTAAACATCACGGGTGCAAGAATTTTAGTCTTTCCTTTTAAACCTTTGACATGCCCTGTTGAACCTGCAATTGCCAAGACTTTAGCAACTTTATTGTAGTTGGGGGTAATACCGAGTAACTGTCCACCTGCACTGTGGCCAATCATGATGACTTTTTCAGCTTGGCTACGATTTAATAAGGTTTCGATGGCAGCTGGAATATCATAGGTCCCCCAATCGCTAATGCTGGCATTGGAATTCTTAAGGGCACCGTGCAACGATTCGCCAATCCCCCTAAAATCAAAGCTTAAAACATCATAGCCTTGCTGGCTAAGCCAGTCGGCAAAAGCGTGATAGAAATTTTTGGTAATCCCTGTTGCTGGACAAATCAAGATAGGGTATGGCTTGCTATTGCCTTGTGCAGGATAAAACTGGGCAGCAAGTTGATAGTTATCTTGACAATTGATCCAAAAAGACTCAGAGCGATTCATTAAAACATACTCGTGTATTCGCATCGTTCTACTTTACACAAGTTCCAAAAAGAAACTCGTTTAAAAAATGACTTAAAAGTCAAATTTTATGTAATATAAACGCACAAAAGGAATAGATTGTTTTCGGGGAAATATATGTTGGTTTTAAATAGTGCGACACAACTTGCAATTATATTTAGTGGGATTTTTTTGTGGATGGGGATGTCAACTGGGGTTTGGAAGTATTATCAAATCAGACATACGGAACTTGCTCGGGCACATTATTATGTTGATATTGCACATCGGAGTAGTTTGCTTTATGCCTCTGCCAGTTTGATTCTCGCTGCATTAAGCTTCTTTACGGTGCTATCAGATTCACTGGTTTTGTTTTGCGTTGTTGCGAATTTATTCTTTTTTACAATGTCGATTTTAATTTACATTTTGCACGGCTTATTAAAGGATACAACCAATCAATTTAAACAGCCGCATCAGGTTGGGCGTTGGACTTTACCTGCATGGTGTATGACGTTGATGATGCTCAGTTTAATTGTTGTCGAGCTGGGCGCTACGACAATTTTGTTATTGGGTACAATTGGCCGATTCTGGAATTAAAAAATGGATGATTACTCATCCATTTTTCCTAAAGTATTTTTCTGTCGAGCTACACTTAGCTGTCGAAACTTTCGATCAACAATCGCCCACATACAAAAGGCCAGCGATACAACCAATGCATATGCAAAATATTCAGGTTTTAAATTACCTTTAATTGTGCCTTGAAATAACAACGTAACCATTAAGGCAAGTGTTGTTGTTGCATATACGATTGAATCATTAGCCTTCAGAGTGTTAATGAAGACTTGCTTGTTGAAATGTATTGATAACATCTCCATCCCTCCTTGTTGTGACGACAAAACCATGTGTTTTTGTCTGAATTCTTTTTTAAGTTGTACTGCTATTTTCTGAGCATTTCAATAGGGACAAGGGGTATTTTGAAAATAAATTTTTGAATGTATTGATTTATATAGATTTAAAGTATTTTTATAGTGATTTATACTATTTTTAGTTAAATAATGGCTATTATTTTTACATTTTGAAAAACGATTGAATAAGTTTATTGAATAGGAATGGTTGGTTTCCAATGCCTGATTTGACTGGGACGGAGTGATTTTGTTGTTTGAAAAGAAAGATTTGTCGTAAACAAAAAATGAACATTGGATAAAAGAACATTTTTCGTATAGCTAAAATCATGTTTGGGTAAAACATCATTTTAACGACAAATCATTTTATTTCTTAGACGACGATACCCGATCAATCAAAATTGCAATCACAAGAACAATAATTGATGGAAGTAACCATGCAAGATTTTGTTCATTCAAAGGTAAATGCTGAATAAAAGTCGGTAATTGTTGAGTAAAGCCAGCTGCTTTAATCGCTTCAATAATACCGAATAGAAAGGCAATAGCCGTCACTGAACCAACAACAATCGATGGATTATTCCAGCGTTTCCAGAAAAAGCTCAGCATAATGACAACAATTGCAGGCGGATAAATGGCACTTAAAACCGGAACCGAAAACGCAATCAGCTTGGTTAAACCTAAATTGGAAATCAATAATGAAAAACCAGTCAGGATGAAAACCAGCAATTTATAAGATAAACCTGTTAACTCATTGAAATATTCAGCACATGCACAGGTTAAGCCAATTGCAGTGACCATACATGCAAGGAAGATTAGGCAAGTTAGGAAATATGAACCGTAATCACCAAAAGCATGCTGAACATAGGCATGTAGAATGATTGCACCATTGGCTGCGTTTGGAGCGACTTCATGACTGCCTAGGCCAAGTTTGAACAAACTAATATAGACTAGAGTTAGTCCTACACCAGCGATCAAACTCGCGATAATCGCATATTTGGTAATGAGTTTAGTATCTGTGACTCCACGAGATTGAATCGCTTGAATAATCACAATACCGAATACCAAAGCACCTAAAGTGTCCATGGTTAAATAACCACTCACAAAACCTTCAGATACTGGGCTGCTCACATAATTATTTACAGCAGGTGAAATCATGCCTGTTGGAATGGCAAATGCAGCGATACCTAAAATTGCAAGTGCAATAATTTTTAGTGGTGCCAGTACATGACCAACAGTATCGAGTAGTTTGTTTGGATACAGTGAAACTGCGGTCACAAAAGCAAAATAAATAATACTATAGATAAAGAGACTACTGCCAGATGTACCAAAATAAGGTGCGAAACCTATTTCATAAGAAACGGTTGCGGTACGTGGGGTTGCAAATAGTGGCCCTACAGATAAATAGCAAACAATAGTCAGGAGTAAGCTAAAAAAGCGTCCTAAAGGAGAGCTAATGATTTCGATCGAACCTTTCATGCGAGATAAGGCCATAATCGTAATCACAGGCAAACCAACTGCAGTGATTAAGAAACCGAAAGCAGCAAGCCAAACATGTTCGCCAGCCTGCTGAGCAACGATTGGAGGAAAGATAATATTGCCTGCGCCAATGAATAACGCAAAGGTCATAAAACCTAAAGCAATGATATCTCCTGTACGAAGTTGATTCATAACAAGGGAGGCATAAAATAAAAGTGCGAATTTTAAAACAAAAATACATTCTTTTGAAACTAATTTTATGTGAAAACTGTTTGTTTTTGACTAAAAAGAAATTATGAAAATCATATAATTAGCATTGGTAAAGCTAATGTATTGAAAAGTTTTTAAAACTTGGTAAATGTGCAGCATCTGTATTTTTTTCTTTGGTTCAGATCGAAATTCAAGATGAAATAAAAATGATCATTTAGTCTTAAAATGATTGAAGATTTGAAGGCGAAGGCGTACAAATATTGAAATACTTGATGCAGACCACATATATATTTTTCTGCGTGTGATTTTAATCTAATCCATAAATAAGGGATATCTCGAATGAGAGCTTCTACTGTGACCATTAAGACTGAACATGATCTGGAAAAGTTAAGAATTTCGGGTCGTTTAGCGGCACAAGTGTTGGAAATGATTGGCGCTTATATCAAGCCGGGCATTTCAACTGAATATTTAGATGATATCTGCAATGATTTTATTGTGAATACCTTGCAGGTTATTCCTGCCAATGTGGGATACCACGGTTTTACCAAAACCACATGTATTTCGGTCAATGAAGAAGTTTGCCATGCGATTCCTTCTGCGAAAAAGATCTTGCAAGAAGGGGATATTCTAAATATCGATGTTGCGGTTATTAAAGATGGTTATTTTGGTGATACCAGCCGCATGTATTTTGTGGGTGAACCGAGCCCAGAGGCGAAGAAACTGGTTGAAACGACGTATGATGCAATGTTAGCTGGAATACATGCAGTAAAACCAGGCGCGACATTGGGGGATATAGGCTATGCAATTCAATCAGTTGCACAAGCCCAAGGTTATAGCATTGTTCGTGAATACTGTGGGCATGGAATTGGCCGTATTTATCATGAGCAACCTAATATTTTACACTATGGGCAAAAAGGCCAAGGTATGGTCTTGAAAAAAGGCATGGTGTTTACGATTGAACCAATGGTAAATGCAGGAAAAAGATATGTAAAAGAGTTGAAGGATGGCTGGACTGTGGTGACACTAGATAAGTCATGGTCAGCCCAATGGGAGCATATGGTTGCAGTCACCGATGATGGTTTTGAATTATTGACCCCGTGGCCAAATGGTACAGGGTCTTATGCCGCAGTTTAAGCTTGTTTCATGATTTAAAACGCGATTTTTTAATCGCGCTTTTTTTTAGTTGAACATTGTGTGAGTTCTTCAACAAGATAGTCAATAAAAACACGTACCGCTGGTAACAAACCACGTCGTGATGGATAAACAGCATGGAAAATACCGTGAGGCGCAGTCCATTCTGGTAAAACGGTTACAAGTTGTCCTGACTTGACAAAATCTTGGGCAATACTGTCGGGTAATAAGGCAACACCACAATTCTGGGTCGCTAGTTCTGCCAGCATTAATAGATTTGAACCCATAATGACTGGATTTACTTTGATCTTTTTCTGTTGATGCTCTGGTCCTGTAAGCAGGAATTGTTGATCGAGATGATCTTCAGCCATACTGATAATGCGGTGTTCCGCTAATTGTTCTGGTGTACTAATATTACCAAATTCATTTAGATAGGCCTGACTTGCAAACAATCGCTGTTCAATCGCTTCGAATTGGCGTAGCACCAGATTTGGATCATCATCCAGCTTGGAGCGGACACGTAGAGCCAAATCAATCCCTTCATTGATCACATCGACCCGGCGATTGCTGATCATCATTTGTATACGAACTTCAGGATACTTTTTCATGAAGGCGGGTAGGATTTTAGCCATTTGATTCTGTGCAATATCTACAGGCACACTCACTTTGATTACGCCACGTGGCTGGCTACTGAGATGGTTCACCACATCATGTGCTGCTTGCGCTGCATTCATCATAACTTGTGCATGGCGATAGACATCCATACCAATGTCAGTCACAGCAAAATGACGTGAACTGCGTTGAATTAGACGCACACCGAGTTGTTCTTCAAGATTATAAACTCTGCGGCTGAGTTTAGATTTAGGGATGTCCGTCGCACGTTCTGCGGCACTGAAGCCACCGTGTTCTACAACAAGCGCAAAGCAATAAAAGTCATCTAAATCCGTTAGCATTACGCTATAAGCTCCAGCTTTTTGTGATCAAGTTAAATGAGTATCAATGAGATTATTAAACATTTTGGGCCAATAGGATATCTCGAACTTGTTTATATTCGTTTAAACGCTCAAAGTCTTTGCGCGTCGGCTCTGGAATTCGAGACAAGTCCATATTGTCTGTGATATCAGCTAATTTCACAACACGTGCAATCGGGTTTTGTACTGTTCTTTGTACAGCCTGTAGGCGAGATTCACCTTGCTTCTTAGTCAAGGCAACAATAGCTTCAACAATATGCGTTTGAAATCCTAAAGCATATAAATCTCCAGTGCTTGTATCGGTATCTTCCAAGATATCATGCAAAACAGCGACAATTTTGTGCTCAAGGTCGGGAACATTCAGCATCACCCTTAAGGGATGTAGAATATAAGGCGCATTGGCTTTATCGACTTGCCCCGCATGTTGTTGTGCTGCGAATGCAATGGCTTGTTCTAGGGTTGCCATCAGCTAAATCCTCCGATAGAAGATAGATTAGTGCATAATATTCTTTTAAACTGATTGAAATTTTTACGTTTTATCATTATGTCATATCAACTCATCACTATTGCCGATTCGACCCAAAACATTGTATGTCCTTATTGCCAACATGCCGTTTTAGACTGGAATCAGGAGCAATATATTCAACCGTGTGAGCATACTTTGTTTATGGCGATGGACTTGGGCTTTGAGTTTATTGCAGATCGCTTCGAAGAAGTTTTACCACAATCTGTCGATGAAATTCATGAAGATCCAAACATGAATATTTTTGCCAGTGTGACACAGGTGAATTATCCAGATTTACAGATTTATAAAGCAGATTTGGGCGTAGAAGGGATGTTTCGCTATGTCGGTTTTAGTCAGCACTAAAATGAATCCAATAAAAAAGCCAATCATTTGATTGGCTTTTTACTTTACAGCTTATGCTTCAGGAGCAGGACTGTACTGTTCAACTAATGGCTTTAACTCGCCATTTTGGAACATTTCAAGCATGATGTCGCTACCACCAATTAACTCGCCATTAATCCATAATTGTGGGAAAGTAGGCCAGTTGGCAATTTGTGGTAAAGTCGCACGAATATCTTGATTTTCCAAAATATTTACATAGGCAAATGGACGACCAATTTGGCTAAGTGCTTCTACTGCACGAGCAGAAAAACCACATTGCGGAAATTGTGGAGTGCCTTTCATGTAAAGTAAAACAGGGTGTTTCGCAATTTGATCACGAATTAACGCTACTGTATCACGCGCTTGTTCCGTCATAGATAGATCCTCTACTAATCTCCCTGCATTATACCTAAAAAAAGGCGTGGCGGAGGATTGCAAAAGATTTTTCTTATATAAATGTGACTTTACACTTTCAATCTATGCAAGTTTTTGCTTATATAACTTTTTTCCACACGACTACTGATAGATTGAGTTTGTTATGACTAATATCACTCTGGCTCCTGTACAACCTGATCAACCATCACACCTTATGGCAACTTATGGTCGCCAAGCGATCAGCTTTGTACGAGGGCGAGGGGCATATTTATATACGGCCGATGGAACGGAATATTTAGATGCACTTACTGGAATTGCGGTATGCGGGTTAGGACATGCACATCCGGTAATCGCGGAAGCAATTGCTGAGCAGGCTGCGACATTGGTGCATACCAGTAATCTCTTTGAGATTCCTTGGCAAACAGCAGCAGCACAAAAATTGGCTGAAGTTTCAGGTATGGAAGAAATTTTCTTCTCAAACAGTGGTGCAGAATCAAATGAAGGTGCAATTAAAATTGCACGTAAGTTTGGTGCACAACAAGGCATTGCCAACCCTAAAATTTTAGTGGCTGAACAGTCATTCCATGGCCGTACGTTGGCAACCTTGTCTGCAACAGGCAATAAAAAAGTTCAGGAAGGCTTTGCACCTTTGGTTGAAGGCTTTATTCGTGTGCCATTTGGTGATGTCGAAGCAATTCAAGAAGCCGCGATCAATCATCCTGAGATTGTTGCGATCTTGATTGAACCGATTCAGGGTGAAGGGGGCGTCAATACAGCGCCACAAGGTTTTAGTTATCTGGAAGAGCTACGTGGCCTATGTAACCAGCATAACTGGTTGATGATGCTGGATGAAATCCAGACTGGTAATGGGCGTACTGGTAAATACTTTGCATATCAACATACCAATATTATTCCTGATGTAATGACGACAGCCAAAGGCTTAGGCAATGGTTTCCCAATTGGCGCGGTGATGACTCAAGGTAAAGCTGTTGGTTTACTTGGTGCGGGTAGTCATGGTTCGACCTATGGCGGAACTGTTTTAGGTTCACGTGTGGTATATACCGTACTGGATACGCTTGAGAAAGAGAATGCAGTTGAAAATGCAGCAACCGTTGGGGCTTATATTGTTGATCAATTAAGAGCTCAATTGGCTGATTACAATGTGCAAGTACGTGGTTTTGGGATGATGATCGGGATTCAATTGCCAAAAGACTGTGCGGAACTGGTTGCGATTGCACGTGATGAGTATCAATTGATTGTCAATGTCACCGCAGGTTCAGTGGTTCGTTTATTACCACCATTGAATATGACTCAAGTACAAGCAGATGAATTGCTAAAACGCCTTGTGCCTGCCATTCAAAATTTTCTCAAAGCTTAACTAAATAACTGCTAATAAAAAAGGGCAATCTATTTGCCCTTTTTTTATATTCAGATAAATGTTTAACCAGAGATATATTGCTGAAGTTGTTCAATCAGAATACGTTGGTCATCCATCGCAGCTTTAACCAAATCACCAATGGAGATAAAACCGACAAGTTTTTCTTGATCGAGTACAGGTAAATGACGCAAATGGCGATCAGTCATGAGATTAAGGCATTCTTCTACCGTGTGGTTTAAACTCACCGAGATTACTTTTGACGTCATAATGTCAGCCACAGGCGTGTTGTTTGAAGAGCGCTCCATCAAGGCAATTTTACGTGTATAGTCACGTTCAGAGAAAATGCCGACGACTTTTTCGTCTTCAGCAACGACTAAAGCACCAACTCCTTTGTCTGCCATAATCTTAATTGCTTCAAGTACAGTCGCATTCGGTGAAATGGTGAAAATTGATTGTACTGCTTTATTCTTGATGACTTGAGCAACGATTGTCATTGTTTATCCACCTGTGTTGTATTGTCATTTTCATTTAACTTAACGGTATTTTTTTTAATTGCAAAGCCCTAATTTCTTTCCAATGATAACTTTTTCTCATGAATGTCTAAAAAGTCATCATTGAGATGACATAAATAACTAAATCGTCACCGCAGTTTGCTGTGGCATAAAGAAGAAATGCTGCATTTGCTGGGTTGAAAGTTTAAATTTTCGATGTGAAGAGTTAAATAAGGCTGGCTCGACCTGTAAACGTGTTAAGGTCGGAAGTAATGATTCATGAAAATCTTTAGGCGTGATTTTGCGTGGTGTGTAATGCTTCCAATGTGCTTTGGCATAGCGATGAGCTTGTACGCCGTTGAGCCAAAATGGAAATACGTGACCGTCTTGATCAGATTTAATCGCCCATCCTTGATGGTATAAACCCCAAAGCACGCCGCAATACATCATTGTTTTTAGAATTGAAATTTTAATCATCAACTCACGTGAGACAGGTTGGAAATGGTTAAAACGGTACATTTTATTGAACTAATATTCTTAAACTTATGGTTTATTATAAGAAATATAGATGGCAGTTATGTTTAAACAATTGATCTAAATCGTAAGCAAATATTGTGAGTCCATGCTCAGGGCGATTGAATAAAAATTTGATACAGCCCAAGACGAACTAAGCACGCAGTATTTATTGGGATAATACTTGTATGAATTTTTAAGTATTCAAAACGCCAGCTGAGCAAGGCAAAGCGACTAAGCTTTGATGCAGTGCAAGTCAAGCAATAGGGAGAATAGTGTTAATAGGGGGTATGTAGGTATTAAAAAACGCCACCTGAGCAAGACAAAGCGACTAAGCTTTGAGGCAGCGCAAGTTAGGCAATAGGGAAGAGGAGTGTTAATAGAGTTTATGTAGGTATTAAAAAACGCCACCTAAGTGACGTTTGATTATGCTTGCAAGGTTGCCATCTTCTGCCAATACTGTGCCTTCAAGGAATCTCTTTCAACTCGGAAGCCTTGGTAATACAATTCTGCTAAAAATAACGCCGCTTTACCGTGGCCTGCTTTAGCAACTTCCTCTAGCTCTTTTACTGCATCTTGGAAGTTTTTTTGCGATTGAATGGTGTTAACCGCGTTGGCATAAACATGTTCTAGTTCATGATGTGTAAATTGTTGAATCATATAATAACTCCTTATTTTAATTATGATTACCGCACATTCTATTCAAAGATACTCTACTTTGAATTTAAGCTACTTTAACTTTGAATTATTAAAGTAATATGACAAATTGCTGGAAATGTCAAATATATTAAGTATCTTTGCGTAAATAAAAGCTTACACGATTAAACATTAACCACAAATAATTTTAAGTAAAATCAAAGTGAGAATAATAGAAAAGGAGAATAACATGTCAAATGTCATTGATGGCGTAACTGTGGATGTTCCACCATTGGAGAGCCAAATTATTGCTTTAGCGCATCATCACCGTAAATTACTTGATGAAGCGATTTTTCATCAAGAAATTCACTTGGGTGATTATTGCTTGGCTCAGCGTAAACGTGTCTATGATTTTGCCAGCCATTTGAGTCCAGAACAAAAAGATAGGTTCTATATGATTTATGATGGAGAACTGAAAAATATTGCGGATGATGATGATTTGCATCCTGCCGATGCTGAAAGTGGTGTGGGTATGTTTGCTATTTTTATTACTCTGGTCATCATTGCTTTTATTCTGTATTTTTCCTTTGTACGCTCATTAATTAGTTAATTGCAGTAAAGTTATGTGCGTTCAATAAGTTGTGGAATTGTGACTTATTGAACGTTGTACTTGTTCTAAGTGAATCAGAGACATACACTACCTCTAATTCGAGGTAAGTTATGTTGTCTATACTTTCTAAGCATAAACTGATGCAATCCAGATTAGGATTCAAATTAGACCAATTCTATAATGTTTTGGTTAGTCTTATTATTTTGTCTATTTTTATACTCGCGTATAACGGCTTACTGCGCCCGATCAATACATTGCAATATCAAAAAATTCTTCAGTATGCACATCAAGCAAGTCATCCAAGAACGCAGCATTTGGCTCAAGAGGTACTTAGCCATGCTTCCATCCGCCGCCTTGACTACTTAAAGCTTTTAAATGCATATCAATTTGAATCGAAACGGATTAAGCAATACCCAGCAATGGCAAAAGAAGATGAATGAGTTTTAAACGACTCATTTCTATCAATAAATGAATGGGTTGTCCTGATCGGGAAAACCAAATGAATTTATGCTAGACTGACCATCTTTTTAAAAGCCGCTTTAATCTCAAGGAATCGACATGCAACAGCAATCGAATATGCAAAATAAATTCTTGATCAATGAGGACATCGGTGATGATGATGTCACATTGCCGAGTTTACCTGCAGTCGATGTTCCCATTATTGAGCCTGAAGTACAAAAGGTTGTAGAAACACCAACACCAGCTACTTCGACCGCTGCTGTTGAGGAAGAAGTCAAATCAACAGGCTTTTTTGGTCGTATGAAAGATGGTCTGACTAAAACCCGTCGTAGTTTTACGGATGGCATGGTCAACATTTTGATCGGTGGTAAAGAGATTGACGATGAACTGTTAGAAGAAGTTGAAGAGCAGTTACTGGTCGCAGATATTGGGGTTGATGCAACCAAAACAATTATTGCGAATTTGACTGAAAGAACAGCGCGTGGTGATTTGATTTATTCACATGCCTTGTATAAAGCACTGCAAGAAGAGTTGGTGGCCTTGCTTGCGCCACGCGTTAAGCCATTGCATATTGATCCGAATAAATCGCCTTATGTAATTTTAATGGTTGGTGTAAATGGTGTAGGTAAAACCACAACCATTGGTAAACTGGCGAAGCGTTTACAAGGTGAAGGTAAGAAAGTGATGTTGGCTGCGGGTGATACATTCCGTGCAGCAGCTACTGAGCAGTTACAAATTTGGGGTGAGCGTAATGATATCCCAGTTGTTGCTCAAGGCCATGGCGCCGATAGTGCTTCAGTTATTTTTGATGCATTTGAAAGTGCACGTGCTAAAGGGATTGATGTCTTGATTGCCGATACAGCAGGGCGTTTACAGAATAAAGCGAATTTGATGGAAGAGCTGAAAAAAGTAAAACGTGTAATGCAAAAGATTGATGCGACTGCACCACACGAAATTATGTTGATTGTTGATGCGGGTACAGGGCAGAACGCAATTAACCAAGTACAACTTTTTGATGAAGCCGTAGGTTTAACGGGTATTACCATTACCAAGCTTGATGGTACAGCAAAAGGTGGTGTGCTATTTAATATTGCAAGCCGTACACATGTACCAATTCGTTATATTGGTGTGGGTGAGAAGATTGATGATTTGCGTCCTTTCTCGGCAAAATCATTTGTTGCAGCATTATTTGAAACTGATAAGTAATTAAATTATGATAAAAAACTCCACCAGATGTGGAGTTTTTATTTTGAATAAAGAATAAGACTGTTTCAAAAATAAAACGATCTGTCATATTTTTTAGGCTGTTCCTAAAAAATACATCGTTATACACTACATTCAATCCAAGATAACGCCCTAAGGGCACAAGGTAGGAATAACAACATGAGCAATTTTTTAAATAGCATCAAATCACGCCGTACTATTTATGCCATTGGTAAAAACCTTACGGTTGACCAAGAAAAGGTTGAAGAAACGATTCGTGAGGCTGTTAAACATAGCCCATCATCATTTAATTCACAAACTTCACGTGTTGTAACTTTGTATGGGAACTCACACGTTAAATTTTGGGAAATCGTACGTGAAACTTTACGTAAAATGATACCAGCAGAAGCGTTTGCGAATACAAGTGCAAAAATTGATAGTTTTGCAGCAGGTTTTGGTACTGCATTATTTTATGAAGATCAAGATGTTGTAAAAGGTCTGCAAGAGCAATTTGCATTGTATGCAGATAACTTCCCGGTTTGGTCTGAACACTCAAGTGCGATTGCTCAGTTCGCGACTTGGACGGCTTTATCTGAAATCGGTGTGGGTGCATCTTTACAGCACTACAACCCAATTATCGATGAAGAAGTTGCTGAAACTTTTGAGATTCCTGCAAACTGGAAATTACGTGCTCAGCTTGTATTTGGTTCTATCGAAGCAGCAGCAGGCGAAAAAACCTATATGGATGATACGGCTCGCTTTAAAACTTTTAACTAAGTTTAAACGAGTATCAAGAAAGGGCACTTTTAGTGCTCTTTTTTTATTGCAATAAAATGATTCCCCGAAGCTTTATAAGCTCCAGAATAAATAGTCTGCTTTCATGCTATAGAAGAATAAACAGAATAAAATGAGGTGCTAGAATAGAGTCGGTCTTCATCGCTGGAAAGTATAGGTTATGATTAAGTGAAATTATCATAAGATTTTGTTTTGTAACATTAAATTTGAATTTTTGTGCATAAATTATAAAATATACACTTGTCTTTGTTTGTTTTGTATTGAGTGTATATTGTGAAAAAAATATTAATTCTCCTGATAAGTAGCTTAGTTTGTGGTTCTGCATATAGTGCCGATGATTTGTTTAAGAAGCCTCAATCTTTTTTAATTCTGAAAAAAGAAGAGCCTCAATATGAGAAGAGTGGCGATCGTTTTGATTTCTTTGAGTCATTCAAACAACAAGAACAAGACCGTATCAATCAACGCCATTACAACTTAGAAAAACAACATGAAATTCAAGCCAATACTTCGAATATGAGTCCTCATGACAAATCCCAATACCTTTTGGAACATCGACATTTTGATGCTTTGAATGCGTATGGTCAGGAGCAGCAGTTTAACTTAATGCAAAAAGCACGAAATAAAGGTGTAATTTCAGAACAGGACTATCAACAAAAAATTCTGCAGCAACCTTCGTTTCCTTCAGAGCAGAGAAGCAATCAACTTAGACTATCAATCCCGATTGGGGAGTGAGCAGATTGGATATTGTTTTGCAGATGAATATTTGAAAAATATACCCACCCATTCGGTGGGTTTTTTATGATGACACAATTTAGATTAACTGTTTGGTTGGCGTGTTATTAAATAGATATTCGTCCAATCAGACTATGCCTGATTCATCGACAAGAAGTTAAGACAGCCTTGAATATCATCCAACACATTAAAAGGCAAAAGTGATATAAGGGAGAAGCGGGAGTGATAGATGAAAGCAATATTAGATTTCTTGAAAACGTTAACGGGCAATCAATCAATGCGGAAGAAGGCCAGTACAACGAATCCATCTTTTGATGTGGCAACTGCTTATGATGTTGTTGAGAGTATTGGTGTAGCTACTGATTCGGAAAAATTGACCAGTAGTGTCGGTATAAATCTGATTACAAGCTTTGAAGATTTAAAACTAAATGCTTATGACGATGGTGTAGGCATCTGGACAATTGGTTTTGGTACGACAATTTACCCAAATGGTCTTAGAGTGAAACGGGGAGATCGTTGCACAGTGGAGCAGGCCAAGTCCTTTTTTCAACAAGACTTGAGGCGCTTCGAGGCAACAGTCAATCAAGCTGTTAACGTCGTAATTAATCAAAATCAATTCGATGCCTTGATATCACTGACATATAATATTGGTCAAAGCGCATTTAAGCGCTCTACACTGCTTAAAAAGCTCAATGCAGAGGACTATGACGGAGCAGCCGATCAGTTCCTTGTCTGGAACCGTGGCGGAGGTAAAATGTTAAGAGGTTTGGTTCGGCGCCGTGAAACAGAGCGGGCACTATTTTTAAAAAAGTAGCTTGAGTGTAGAAACCTGCATTTTCTTTTTTATGATATCAGCATAAGAAAAGTCGTTTAAGGTTTAGATTCGAGCGGTTGTGGCCTGTGGTGTTTCATAGTAAATTACCAAAAGAAATTGACGATAAAAGGATTTATAACATAAAGGTTTTATCATTGTAGAGAATTGCCAAAACACCAGTTCTACATCAATCAATTGTAAAATATTGTTTTTGTTATAATTAAAAATATTGTCATAAAATGGTCACAATCGCGTTGCATAGTGCATACGATTTCATAAAAATGTTTATATCGAGAAGAGTCTAATGTCTTTAAGAGTTGGTGTTGCTGCTGTCGGTTTATTATTAAGTAGTTCAGTTTTTTCAGCAGTTACAATCACTGCACCTGAAGAAATCGTGATTCTTGCTGTAAATGGTCAAGAAGTAAATAATGGTTTGATTCCTTCAAAGAAGAGTACCTATCAGGTTGATCCAGGTGATTTAACCGTTAATGTGCGCTATCGTGAATACTTTGAGCACTTGAGTGGTGAACATGACATCCTTAAATCTGGTGTGGTAACCCTGCAAGCTTCCAACTTAAAAGATAACCAGTCGTATAGTTTAGGGCTTGTAAATGCGCCAAAAAGCTTTGAAGCTGCAAAAAAATATGCAGATCAACCGACGGTTGCTTTATATGATCAAAATAAAAAGCTTGTTGTTCAACAAACAGGTGCAAACAATGAAGCACAACCGTGGTTCTCTGGGAATAATTTGTTAAGTCGTACCTTAGACCTGACACAAAAGAACAAAAACAATACTATAAATCAACCAGCACCTGTTTATGCAGCACACGCTGCCGTACCTGTAGCAGTAACTACCACTGCTACAGGAGCAGGAAAAACCACTGATCAACAGCTAGCTGAATTATGGCAAAAAGCGTCTAAAGCTGAACGTCAAAAGTTTATGGCTTGGCTCGCAGGTCAAACGAACTAATTTATAATATGATAAAAAAGCTGATGTCATCATCGGCTTTTTTATTGTTTGGTGGTGAGTACAAGCCTAGTATGTTCGATCTTTGTACTGTTAGTAAAACGTATAAACACCAAAGCGGTGAAGTAGATTCGAACAAAAATGTTAGTTGGAAACCAAAGCTCTTGGCTTGGGAATAAATAAGCAAGTGCTGAGGTCAGGGGAATCAGAAATAAAATCGTGGTAATTGCCGATAAAAGTTGTGGTAGGGCTTTTGCTCACCAATGATAAAATGTATGAAATATAGGCAAAAATACAGAGTAGTAGCTATAGATAACTACATTATGATGACTTTGTAATTGCAATGGTATGACATGATAGCATCAATCAATCGAGATAATGATTAATGCTGTTATCTTAACTATTAAACGATGAAAGCAAATATCTTGCCCACGGACTTAACTTCTTTTGCTGAGATTACTTTTGCCATAGCACTATCTCTCATGTCTTATTTTATTTTCTTATGTCAAAATTATCGTAATTTTAGCTATAAGATGTCTGATACAGTATTGAGATACTGCTATGAGGCGGGTTTTAAAGTAAAATTTTATAAGAAAGATTCGAATCTTGGTCAGGCTCATTTTTAGTCAAGCTTGGATCATATTGCTATTGCAGTTGGTACTATGTTTTTAATTATAGATTTAAAATGAAAACGCTTATCAGATTTGATAAATCTGTTATATAAAATATTATCAAATATAAATATTAAGTTGGATTTTATTTTACATTATAGGACTTTTTTCATGAATTTTGATTTTAAATAGTCTTGGTTTTAATTTTTTTGATGCCAGATGCGGTTAGTAAAGTATATTAATTCAATAGTTTAAGTTTGTTGTTTGAGTTTTTTGAAATGGAACTGGCTCTATGCTGTACGAATGTATCAGATGGTTTTTTGATCTGGCTTCATTTAACATACTTATAAATATTTAAAATATTGATTCAATTGACGGAAGCTATTCCAAGCTTCTAAATAATGAGAAAATGATTTGAGGGTGATATGTTTTGGATTATATTTTTCATTTTTTTGATTGTGATGTATCTGCTGCTCAAAGCGTATAATACTTTGCAAGCAAAAGCAGAGTTTATTAAATCTAGTCTGTCTAATATTTCTGTATCGTTGCAAAAAAAGTGAATCTGATTAATCAATTAATTGATGTAGTTAAAAATTATCAAGATGGCGAGCAACTTTTACATCTGACTATTTCTAAAGATGTAACTAAAGCAAATGAAATTGTTTCTGGGCAGCGTGAGTCACAAGTAGCTTTGATGGGAATTCAAGGTTTGGTTCAGCGTTATCCTGATCTTAAAGCAAATGAACAATACCAGAGTCTAATGCAGAGTATAAAGGCTGTTGAGGATGAAATTGGACATCAACGTGAAACATTCAATCATTATGTTCGAGAATATAATACCAAACGTGGTTCCATCCCCACCGTTTTTATTGCGAATGCACTTAAATTTTCTGAAGCACCCTATTTGGATTTTTCAGTTGAAAATACGGAACAACACATTCTAAAAGATTTTCATACCGATAGTGCTGAGCATTTAACAGCACTTTTGGGTTCTGCGAAAACTAGTTTGCTTGATGGTTCCAAAACACTTGCTAATAAAGCGTTAGATACCAGTAAGCGCATCCTCGAGAGTGAGCAAGTCCAGAATTTAAAAGAGAGTGCCGTATCTAAGTATCAGCAAATGATTGATAAGCCGAATCAGTTAGAACAAAATACTGAAGAAGAAGTTAGCGATACAATAGTTACCGAGCAAACTGTACAAGCTCAAATTGACCAGCGTGAAAGTGGTGATGAGATTCAACCATCGAGTAAAGTAGATTAAATTATTTCAAGATCGATCAAATTTAGTTTGGTTTTATTCTAAACTACACTAAATAAAAAAGCTGCCAGATCAACCAGCAGCTTTTTTATGGTGAGGAGGGATTTAGTTGCCGACCCAAATAAAATACCCTAACAGCATTAAAGGCCAGGCGATGTAGGGACTAAATAACCATTTCCATAACCAGAATCTGGGTATAAACCCAACGCCATGCACGAAGCCACCAGAAATTCCAATCATTACCAACATGAGCAAGCTATGATTGTAATGTCCGTTTGCATCCAACATCAGGGATGGGTGTATCAGTAAAATAGCAGCAAGGGGCAATGCCAACAAAAACGAAACGGTCATTGCAAATACTTGCGCTTTACTATTCTTCGGTGTTGTCATTGCTTCAGCCATTTTATTATTCCTCATCTAAATTTTGATGGTGTTCGATATACAGTGCACTGAGTACACCTGCAAAGCACGCCATCAAAATGCCTAGAATCCATGCAAAATACCACATGTTATATCTCCTGATTAATACAAACTATGTGAATTTTCTTCAATATGTTTGTTGGTGATGACACCCCACATTTTGTAATACGACCAAGAGGTGTAGATCAAAATGAGTGGAACGAAGATACATGCAGCAACGGTCATTACACCAAGGGTTTTATGACTAGAAACAGCATCCCACATGGTCAAGCTTGAGGTTGGGTCAATGCTTGATGGTAATAAGAATGGGAACAAGGCAAAACCGGCAGTCAGGATTGCACCAACAATCATCAGACTTGTACCGGTAAAACTCACAGCTGCTTTATGTTTCGCGGCACTAACAATTACCAATAATGCCCCCAAGATTGCAGCGATTGGTGCAGCCATGGTGATCGGGTACGTTGTATAGTTGTTTAACCAACCATGATTGGCATTGGTCACCACATCTTTCGCAAGTGGGTTAAGCGCAGCATTGGTATTGACCGTAGTGGCATAGCTATAACCGGAGATATTGCCAAAGGCTAACCATGCACCCGCAGCCAAGAAGCACACAAGGAACACGATTGCCATGATCTGTGTAGCTTTGGCAGAACGGTTATGCAAATTGCCATCGGTACGCAGCATCAGCCAAGCACCACCATGTGCACATAACATTGATAGGCTAACAAGACCGCAAATCAGTGCAAACGGATTTAAGAGTGCAAAGAAGCTACCTGTATATTGCGAACGTAACGTGTCGTCTAAGCTAAAGGGTACACCGAGGAACAAGTTACCAAAGGCTACGCCAAACACCAGTGCAGGAACAGCGCCACCGATACATAGTCCCCAGTCCCAAGAGGTACGCCATTGGGTATTCGCTAATTTAGAGCGATAGTCGAAACCGACGGGTCGCAGGAACAGGGCAAATAGAACCAGCAGTAAGGCCCAATACATGCCAGAGAAGGCCACCGCATAGACCATTGGCCAAGCAGCAAATAGTGCACCACCAGCTGTAATAAACCAGACTTGGTTACCGTCCCAGTGCGGTGCAATGGTATTGATTGCTGCACGGCGTTCAGAGTCAGTTTTACCCACGAATGGCATCAGTGCCATTGAGCCCATATCGAAACCATCGGTGAGGGCAAAGCCAATCAGTAGTACACCAACCAGTACCCACCAGATGATTTTTAGGAGTTCATATTCGATCATGATTGAGCCTCCCCAGCTTTTGCTTCTAGTTTTTCAAAGTGATATTTACCAGTATGCAAAGAGCTTGGACCTAAACGAGCAAATTTGATCATTAAATACATTTCAATAATGAGCAGTACAGTATAGAACGCGGCAAGTGCAATAATTGAACCCCACACATCACCAGTACTTACGCTAGATGCTGAGAGGTGTGTTGGTAGAATTTCACCAATCGACCAGGGTTGACGGCCACCTTCAGCCACATACCAACCTGTTTGAGCTGCAATCCATGGGAGTGGGAGAGCAAGCAAAGCAAATTTGAGTAACCAAGGCTTATCTTCGGCATTACGTTTTGCCACTGACCATGTTGCAAGAAGGAATAGCAATAACATCAGGAAGCCAGAAGCCACCATTGCACGGAATGAGAAGAATAGAGCCGCTACATTTGGAATGGTGTCTTTAGTTGCCGCCTGAATATGTTCTTCAGTTGCATCAACCACATTTGGAGAATATTTTTTCAAGAGTAGGCCATAACCTAAGTCTTTTTGATTTTTCTCAAATGAAGCCAATAAGTCTGGAGAACGGTCGCCCGCACGAAGTTTTTCTAACTCGCTATAAGCCACCATACCGTTACGGATACGCACTTCATGTTCTTTCATCAAGTCGCGTAAACCGGTCACTTCTTTGTCTGTAGAACGCGTTGCAATAATCCCCATCACATAAGGAATCTTAATTGCATAATCGGTGCGCATTTCCTGCTGATTTGGGAGACCAAATAAGGTAAATGCAGCAGGCGCAGGTTCGGTATGCCATTCAGCTTCGATTGCAGCAAGTTTGGTTTTTTGAACATCACCGAGTTCATAACCAGATTCATCACCAAGCAAAATCACAGAAAGTGTTGAAGCTAAACCGAAGATGGCAGCAATTGCGAATGAACGACGCGCAAAAGGTAAGTCACGTTTCTTTAGTAGATAGTAGCTTGAGATCGCAAGAACGAAGATCGCACCTGTGACATAACCCGCAGAAACCGTATGTACAAACTTCACCTGAGCAACAGGGTTGAAGATCAATGCACCGAAATCAACCAGTTCCATACGCATGGTTTCGTAGTTAAATGCAGCACCAACTGGGTTTTGCATCCAACCGTTTGCGATCAGAATCCACAAGGCAGACATATTCGAACCAATTGCGACTAACCACGTCACGCCTAAATGTTGGACTTTAGATAGGCGATCCCACCCAAAGAAGAACAAACCGATAAAGGTTGATTCAAGGAAGAAGGCCATCAAACCTTCAATGGCAAGTGGCGCCCCGAAAATATCGCCTACATAGTGGGAATAATAGGCCCAGTTGGTACCAAACTGGAATTCCATGGTTAAACCAGTGGTTACACCTAGGGCAAAGTTAATCCCGAAGAGTTTCCCCCAGAATTTGGTCATGTCTTTATAGATTTCTTTACCAGAAATCACATACGTGGTTTCCATAATGGCAAGAATAAAAGCCAGACCTAAAGTTAGAGGGACGAAAAGAAAGTGATACATTGCGGTCATTGCAAATTGGAACCGCGAAAGATCGACCACGCTTTCAGAAATCATCAACGTGTCTCCTGAGTTTTGGACATGTCACCAGCAATACGCTCGGCAACTTCATTGTTAAAATCTTTTGGAATCGTTGGCGCATCAAACCAGATGTGTTTAATCACCAAGAGAAGGACAACTTTAATAATAAGAATAATCGTGATTTCTCTGATGAGCCGCCGATTTGGATCTTGAGAACTCGTGTTCATTGAACCCAGCCTCATATTTAAAGAAGATGTAAAACATTATTAAATAAAATTCATTAAAAATAAACCTTTAGGGTTTTAAAATAATAATTATTGATTTAGTTGTTATTTATCAATTATTTATGTTTGTTATTTTAAATATTTTAAAATAAATATTTTATCCAACTAAAATAATAGGAATTAATTTTAAAATCTGATTAAAATAGTTGTATTTGCATTTTTATATCCGATTAAAAAGATATGGTTTATAGTGAATTAAAAAAATGTTAAACCAACTAAAATAGTATGAATATAAAATTTATAATATATACAGTGGGTTATAAATTTACTTCCACAATTAAATAATTTTTAGAATGAAGTCATGGTAAAACCTAGTGTATAGCTAAAGATTATTTTAAAAAATGTGATGGATTTCACTGTCGTGCTTTTGGTGCCAGTGAGATCATAAAAACCAGAAGAAGGGAAGAGCCTAATTCAAAACTTTTACCCCATACATTTGTAATAAAATGTAATTTTCTGGGTTTTTAATGCAGAAAAGAGCTTTTTGAGTGAAAATTTAGTCTGGTGTAAACAAATTATTTGAAAGCGAGATTTTCTTTGCGAGATAATGTGAGTTCGATTTTTGACTAATCAACAACACTTGTGATTGTAATTCGAGCTCGCCGTATTCTGGCTCGACTTGTACATAATACAGCTGTCCAAACTCATCACGGACACGTGCTTGTGCTGAAAATCCTGGACGTGCATTGCCAGTCGAAATAGTGGCTAAACGGCCAACCAAATTAGTATGGGTATGAATGACTTTAGGCTTAATTACCTGATCTAGGCAATGAATCATAAATACGGTAAAGAAAATATCGATGATTAAAGCAGGAACAAATAAATAATAAGGTGAAATGAAATAGTGTTGTAAAGCAAAGAATGAGAGCTCTAAAAAATAACCCGCGAAACTAAAGTTGATTAATAGGAATACAAAGATGAGATATTTAGAAAATTTGACGTCAAGCAACGGAGAATTGAGTAACCATTCAGGCGTCAGCTTTTTCACCAAATGGCTGGGCCGTAAACCAATCACAATTCCGATGGTTTCTGCAATGCTGAGCACAATTAAAGCCACAACACTCATATGAAATGGCATAAGGTAATAATTGAGGAAAAATTCAGTCATTGCAGAATTCATGATCTAGGTGTTAATCAATATAGATACCACCATCTGAGTGGACTTCCAAATTTACTTTTTCAAGAAATTCACCCAAACATGGTCCAGAAATACATTCGCCTGTTTCGACTGAAAACAGCGCGCCGTGAGTAGAGCACTGAATGTATTCTCGGTCTTGGTCTAAGAATTGATTTTCTAAATATTCAAGTTCAGTTTGCAAATGTGGGCAAACATTCTGATAGGCATAGAAGTTGCCATCTTTTTGAGTAATGAAAATCGTGGTTCCTTTCATGGTGTCGTATGCACGAGACTCACGTTCAGGGACTTCCTCGGTCATGCAAATCTTTTCCATATTACGCACATTCCTGCTGAGCTTTTTGGAATTGTTCGAAAAGTTTAGCGTAGTTCTCTACACTTAAACGTGGTCCATACTGAGCAACGACCTCGCTTGAGATCAAAATAGCAAGTTGTGCCGCAGCTTCCAAGCTTAAACCTGCATTCATTGCATATAAGAATGCACCTGAAAATGCATCACCTGCGCCATTGGTGTCGACTGCTTCAACAGCACGGCCATTAACGTGGAAGTGGTGTGCACCATCTACAATCACAGCACCTTTAGCGCCTTGCGTAATGACCACTTGTTTATTTTTTAAGCTTAGACGTGCAATCGAAGCTTCAAGGTTATCTGTTTCAGTAAACATCAACGCTTCTTGTTCATTACAGAATAACAAGTCAACACCGTCATCTAGAAGTTCTTCCAGACCTTGCCGTGCATATTGCACCATGGCTGGGTCAGACAGCGATAAGGCAATTTTTACACCCTGTGCTTTTGCAAGTTCACGTGCTTGTTTAACCGCAACACGTGCGGTATCGCTAGTTGATAAATAACCTTCGATATACAGCCATTTTGCAGTTTTAAGCGGCTCAAGATCAATCTGTTCAGTCGATAATTCAGCAGTAATACCGAGGTAAGTTTGCATGGTGCGTTCTGAATCTGGACTGATCAGAACCATACAGGTGCCTGTTACACCTTCACTAATCGATTGAGTTGCGGTGCTGATGCCTGCTTCGTTTAAGCCGTCTAGGTAAATTCTACCAAGTTCATCATTACCCACGCGACAGCCATAAAATGCAGTACCACCCAATGCACTAAAAGCAACGGTAGTATTGGCTGCTGAACCGCCGCTGGCCTGGCCTTTATAAGTTTGAGTTGCTTGTAATTTTTGATATAGATTTGCCTGTGTTTCACCATCGGCCAACTGCATCGTGCCTTTTTGCAACGCCTGTTGCGTTAAAAACTCATTTGAAACCTTAAATTCTTGGTCAATGAGTGCATTACCAATTGCAAAAAGATCAACAGTTGCCATGTTTGTCATCACAGTAAAAATCAAAAAGTAAAGTTTACACGAATGCTACGGATTACAGTAGGTTGTTGAAGAAAATTCAGCAAACCGTTGCACAATCTTGAAATGAGGTAATGTCGCGGAGCAATATCTAATTAAAATTAAAAGAAGTCTGGAATTCTTACGCAAATTGATATTCTGATTCGATATTCACAATTTAAGATATGCCGCTTCAGTTCCATCTAGTGTAGCGCTGTAAAAGCGCTGGCATGTGTTTATTCGATTGAAACGAACAATAGCACAGATTTATTTTTGGTGTGATGAACTGATTCACGGATACGATATAGACGGCTCATTTTTATCACAGTCGGGGAATCGGCCTTTGTGCTAGTGCGCAGTAATTTCTATAAAATTTTCTAAAACACTGTTTGGGCTTGGGCGCTGCTTTTTTCTACAAAAATAGAGTAATTTACATGGATATCGATACGTATTCTTCGGTAGACTCTCTATAATCAATTGTAATGAATTTAATAGAGATAAATTGGAGATCACATGACTGTAGATGTTACTGAAAGCATTACCCAAACAACTCATCCCGCGTTTCAGCTATTACGTCAACACCATGTAGAAGCACTCGATATTCAAGTTTTAGAATATAAGCACAAAGTGACTGGTGCAGTTCACTACCACTTAGCCACAAGCCATGAAGAAAATGTGTTTTTGGTGGCTTTTAGAACCCAACCTATGGATTCAAAAGGAACTGCACATATTTTAGAGCACACGGCGCTATGTGGTTCTGAAAAGTTTCCGGTACGAGATCCCTTCTTTTTAATGATTCGTCGTTCTTTAAATACGTTTATGAATGCTTTTACGGCAGCAGACTGGACGGCGTATCCATTTGCAACGCAGAATAAAAAAGACTTTCAGAACCTCTTGTCGGTGTATTTAGACGCCGCTTTTGCCGCAAATTTGAATCCTCTAGATTTTGCGCAAGAAGGTATTCGTATTGAACTGGAAAACGATCAAGCCGTTTACAAAGGGGTGGTGTTCAATGAAATGAAGGGCGCGATGAGCTCCCCAACAGATCAGTTGTATCACCAGTTGGCGCATCATTTATTCCCTGAAACGACCTATCACTATAATTCTGGTGGCGATCCAAAAGACATTCCTGATTTAAGTTATGAACAACTCGTCGACTTTTATAAAACCCATTATCATCCAAGTAATGCGGTGTTTATGACTTTCGGTAATCAGAGTGCTTATGATCTGCAAGAGCAATTTGAAAGATTAGCTCTACATAAATTCTCACAAGGTACAACCTTGTACTCAACGCCAGAAAAGCGTTTGACAGCACCCGTGGAAGTGACGGAAAGCTATGCAGTGGATAGCGAAGACCTAAAAGATAAAACCTATCATGTGATGTCTTGGTTATTGCCAGAAACCAGTGATATTAAACTACGCTTAGGTATGCGTCTGGTTGAAGGTATTTTATTGGAAAACTCTGCTTCACCTTTACGCCAGTATTTAGAAACCTGTGGTTATGCACAATCAACAGGCCCACTGATGGGGGTTGATGACAGCAACTTTGAAATGACTTTCTATTGTGGTGTACAAGGTTCAAATGCAGAACATGCCGATACCTTTAAACAAGGTGTTTTAAGCATTTTAACAGACGTTGCAGCTAAACCAGTTGATACCGATCTGGTGGATGCGATTCTTCATCAGATTGAATTGCATCAACGTGAAATTAATGGTGATGGTACACCGTATGGTCTGAGCCTGATCTTGAACGGTTTAGGCAGTGCCATCCATCATAATGATCCAATTCATGTTTGGGATGTTGACTCTGCGATTGAGCAAGTTAAAGAAGAACTCAAAGACCCAATGTGGTTGTCCAATTTAATTCAAACACATTTATTGGATAACCCGCATCGTGTGCAAATGACCTTGGTGCCAGATGCAACCAAATCAGTCAAAGAACAGCAAGCTGAGCAGGCGCGTTTGGCTGAGATTACGGCCAATTTGACTGAGCTTCAGAAAGTTGAAATTCAGGAAAAAACAGAAGCTTTGAAAAAGCGTCAAGATACGCCAGACGATCTTGAGTTGTTACCAAAAGTCGGTTTGGAAGATATCCCAGCAGAATTGCAGATTGTACAAGGGCAATTGCGCGAAATTATCTGCAATGGTTTAGATACGCCGTTGAATCTTTATCATGCGGGTACCAATGGGATTTACTATCAACAGGTGCTGATTCAGATTCCTGATGAAATCGTACAATCGCCTTACTTTAATTTGCTTTCAATTCTGATGGGCGAAGTAGGTGCTGGTGAATACGACTATCTTCAATTGCAACAAATCCAAACGGCTGTCAGCGGTGGTCTGGGTATGGGAGCATCTTTACGCAGTAAGGTGGATGATAAAGACCGTATCAGTGCATGGTTAACCTTAACAACGAAATCTTTGACACAAAAGTTGGATGCAATTCAACTGCTTAAACTTGCTTTTGAGCAGCTTCGTTTTGATGAAAAAGATCGTATTATCGAATTGTTACAACAACGTAAGACCCGTTGGCAGTCACGTTTATCCGGTTCTGGTCATAGCTATGCCATGCAGGCTGCATCTCGTCAAATGAGTGCATTGGCTCGCCGTGATTATCATAATACAGGTTTAGGCGCGCTAAATTGGCTTACAGACTTGGTGAACAAGATTGATCAAGATGATACAGCTTATCAAGCATTGATTACTGAATTACAGGCGATTCACCGCAAGTTAATGCAAGCGCCAAAACAGTTCTTGTTGGTGTGTGAAGAGCATCAATCGGATCGTTTGGTTGAAGAAGTCCAAAATGTCTGGGATAAGTTAGCGGTTGATCAAGCTCCTGTGACTTTGACACAAGTGGATCAAGTCAATACCAATGACGATGAAGCATGGTTGATTCAGGCCAATGTTCAATTCTGTTCTTCTGCTTATCAAGCGGTTGATGTTGCACATCCAGATGCAGCTCCCTTGATGGTATTGGCGGCTTACTTGCGTAATGGTTTTTTACATAGTGCCATTCGTGAAAAAGGTGGTGCTTATGGTGGTGGCGCAAGTTATGATGGAAATGCGTGTTCATTCCGTTTCTACAGCTACCGTGATCCACGTTTAGCGGAAACATTTAATGATTTTGAAGCCAGTGTACAGTGGTTATTAAATACTGAACAACAACCACATCAATTAGAAGAAGCAATTCTTGGTTTGGTTGCAAGTATGGATAAGCCAGGTTCACCGGCAGGGGAAGCAATTACCGCATGTTATGCATTGTTGCATTCACGCACGCCGAAATTCCGTAAAATTTTGCGTGAACGTTTATTGAACGTCAACCTAGAGGATATACAGCGTGTGGCGAAGCAATATTTATTGGCTCAAAAACCTGTAAAAGCAGTGGTTGCGCCATTTGCGAAACGTGAAGAATTGCAGAAACTTGGATTTAATATCCAGCAAGTTAATTAATAAAATAAAAATCGGAGAAATGTATGGCGTTCAAGTCTTTTGAACGTAGTCATTTGGAGCTGAGTATCCTCGCGATACTCGGCTCTTTAACGACAGCGTTAGCACATGCGCAATCAACAGCACCAACAAGTCCAGCCACCGTAGATGCGTGTGTAGCTCTGGCAGCAAATGCTGAACGTTTGGCTTGTTATGATAGTCTTTTTAAAGCACCGACCATTATCCCAACACAAGTGCAGACGGATGCTGCACCTATGCTTGCAGCAGCGATGCCTGCGGCTGAAGCAAATGAAAAAGCCAAGCCTGAGTCTTTTAAAGATAAAGTGGTGCAAAAGGTCAGTGATTTAAATATTTTAGGGGCAGCACCTAAATTTGATCCGAATGTGTCTTTGTTAGATCGTCGTTGGGAGCTTTCAGAGGAGAGTAAACTGGGTGTCTGGAATATCCGTGCGTATCAACCAGTTTACTTGCTGCCAGTATTTTGGACTAGCGATAAAAATGAGTTTCCAAGTAGTCCAAATCCTGAAAACACGGTAAAACAAAAGCAGGATCTCACCTCAAGTGAGGCTAAATTTCAGCTTTCGTTTAAGACCAAAGCTTGGGAAAATATCTTTGGTGACAATGGTGATCTTTGGTTGGGTTATACTCAGTCTTCACGTTGGCAGGTGTATAATTCGAAAGAATCTCGCCCGTTCCGTGAGACTAATTATGAGCCTGAAGCAAGTTTGATGTTTCGAACCAATTATGAAATTTTAGGTCTGAATGCACGTTTGCTTGGTGTGACATTGAACCATCAATCTAATGGACGTTCAGATCCACTCTCTCGTAGCTGGAACCGAGTGATTTTTAATCTAGGCTTCGAGAAAGATAATTTTGCCTTGATGGTTCGCCCTTGGTACCGCATAGAGGAAGAAGCCAAAGATGATAATAATCCAGATATTAAGGATTATATTGGTCGTGGTGATTTAACTGCATTCTATCGTAAAGGTGATAACGACTTTTCCTTGATGCTGCGCCATTCATTAAAAGGTGGCGATCGTTCGCATGGTGCAGTGCAGTTTGACTGGGCTTTTCCTATTAAAGATAAATTGCGTGGTCATTTACAAATATTTGATGGCTATGGCGAAAGTCTGATTGATTATAACCACCGAGCAACCTATGTCGGCTTGGGTGTCTCATTAATGAATTGGTACTAAATGAGTTTAAATATTCCAGAACCTTTATTACAGCTTGAAGCAAATTGTGGGGTATTTGCAACGTGGTTAATCTTAAAGCAATATCATAGCCATATTGATATTGCTGACCTGATCCAACTATGTCGCCATGATCGAAAAGAGGGAACCTTTACCATTGCTTTGGCTGTGGCGTTGAAAAGACTGGGCTTTAATGTGTCTTTTTATACAGATCCCGATCCCTATATTGATGAAAATGAAAAGCAGAGTTATCTCGATGCACAAGCTTTGCAGATTCCGGTGAATGCGGCTTTAGCTTATGCCGGAATTCAGCAGGCTTTTGAAGAGGGTAACTTTGTTATTGTGTTTTATGACACTTTACAGGGCATTGGAAACCAATCTCTGATTTATTCAATTGATAAACAGGAGATTAGTTTCTGTGATCATTTTGATGTGATGTCTAAAGCCCAGTTTGAGCAGCAACGCCAAGCCGAAGGTATTTGTCGACAAGCGATAGTGATTGAGCAACCGCTAGATCATCATCCGATTTGAATATTGGCATTGGCATGTTTTAAGCGACTCTTTTTGGGGGTCGCAATTAAATAGGCCAGTGTCAGTGGTCCTAATCGACCTGTAAACATTAGTAGGCTCAGGACAAATAAGCTACCGTCATGCAGTTGGCCTGTTACGCCACGTGACAGGCCAACTGTACAGGCAGCAGACACCACTTCAAACATCAGATCGAGTACATCGAGCTTGGGTTCAAGCAGAAAAAGAATAAAGCAACCTACAAAGACCAACATACCGGTAATCGCTGCAACAGCAAGTGCTTTATATGTCGTTTCTTGAGAGACGGAGTGATTAAAAATACGAATTTCTTCATTGCGCCTTAAAAAAGAAATTACACACAGCAATAAAATGACGAAAGTACCAACTTTAATCCCGCCAGCAGTACTGAGTGATCCACCACCAATAAACATCAAAAGCATGGTCAGTAAGGCAGTACTGTGTTCCATCGAACCAGTGTCGATGGTATTAAATCCTGAAGAGCGTGGTACGGTGGCTTGAAACCAGGCATTCATGGCCTGTTCGCCTAAACTCATTGAGCCGAGTGTGAGAGGGTTGTTTGACTCCAAAAGCCAGATGAGTACAAAAGCGACCAGATTTAAAATTGCGATAGTACTCAGGATTAATTTGCTGTTTGGTGTCAGTTTGCTCCAACGCTTATTTTGTTTTACATCGATCAAGACTAAAAAGCCAATCCCGCCCAATGTGTATAGAATGCTGATGGTTAAACAAATCAGATAATGACTTTGAAAGCTGATGAGGCTGTTTTCAAATAATGAAAACCCAGCGTTATTGAAGGCCGAGACACTATAAAAGACGGCATAGTACAATCCTCGAGCAAAACCATAGATGGGGGCAAAGGAGGCGGTCAGAATAATGACCCCAATCAGTTCAAAGAACACGGTATAGAGTACTACGCCTTTGGCAACAAAAGTAACTTTAGACAGGCTGGTTTGTCCTAGGCTATCTTGGGCCATCATTTGCTGTTTCAGACCCAATTTGGGGGCTAAACTTAGTGCAGCTAAAATGGCAAAGGTCATAAAGCCCAAGCCACCCGACTGAATCAGTAATAAAATAATGAACTGTCCAAAATGATTGAAAGAATCATTCAGGTTTACTACGGATAAACCAGTAATAGTTACAGCTGAAGTAGCTGTAAACAGAGCATCCATCCAGCTGACATTGCCTTTATTTGCGATGGGAAGTTTAAGTAAAATTGTACCAATAATAATAAAACTCAAAAAACCAATCGCGAGCAAAGAAGGTGGGCTTAGGTTAAATGTCTTCTGGGGGTTTATTTTAAATGCCATATTATACAAAGCATCCTGAAAATTTTCTAAGATGACTGAGAGAGCCTTCTAGAATCAGAACATCATCCGTTTTTAGCGTGAAATTGGCATCTGTTTCATAGAGAATCTGTTGATCTCTCTTGAGTAATAACAATTTGATATTCGGTTCTTGTTTTAAGATGCCTGATAAATTGACTTGGTTGAGTTTTTCATTAACAGGGACTTTTACAATATAGTGATCATCATCCAGTGCCATATAACGACTCACCATTGGATAATTTAAGGCTTGCGCTACACGAACGCCCATATCTTCTTCAGGATGTATAATTTTACTGACATTTAAATGAGAAAGGATGGTGTGATGAGCCTTGGTCTTGGCTTTGACCAAAATTTTTTCAACGCCAAGATTTTTTAGATTTAAAACACATAGAATACTGGCTTCAATATCTTCACCAATGGCAACCACAACTGCATCACAATTCTGGATATTCAGTTCTTCCAAAACATGTTCATCGGTGGCATCGGCAATTACTGCATGGGTAATCCGATCAGCCAAATTTTCGACATTGCGTTTGAGGGTATCAAGTCCAATGACGTCATGATTAAGTTTGGTGAGTTCCAATGCAACAGTTGCCCCAAAACTACCTAAACCAATGACTGCAAACTGTGCCATAACTGTCCTTAACTAAATGATAAAAATCTGTTTTTATCCATTTTAAGTTGTAATAATTTTCTATTTGTAATGATTTTGTTTGCAGCAGTATGGAGAACATCAAAATCATCAATTAAAAATAAAGCCGACATCTTCATCGGCTTTATTTTATCGTATTTTATTTAAGAAAGCGCTGATATCCAATATTGTCGCTGATCTCAGCATATGGATAGGTGATTTTCTCCAAAGTTTCGACCAAACCATCTGGATTCTGTTTCGCATCAGTTGCTTCTAGTCCGACCAGAACGCGACCTTCAGCTGCACCATGATTGCGGTAATGGAACAGGGTAATATTGTGTGTAGGGCCTAAGCGCTCCAAGAAAGTAAGCAGTGCACCTGGACGTTCAGGGAACTCGACACGGAACAAACGCTCATTTTCAATATTGGCATGACCACCAATGAGGTAGCGAATATGCAGTTTGGCGACTTCATCATCAGAGAGATCATCTACTTCATATTGTTGTTTCAGTATTTCATGAATTTCATGTCGTTCGGTTTCACCACCTTTGAGACTAATCCCGACAAAGACTTGTGCAAGGTTACTATGACTGGCGCGATAGTTAAATTCTGTAATATTGCGACCTTGAAGTGCTCGACAGAAGTTTAAGAAAGCACCTTTTTGCTCAGGAATTGTCACTGCATAAATGGCTTCACGACGTTCACCAAGCTCAGTACGCTCCGCAATATAACGTAGGCGGTCAAAGTTCATGTTGGCGCCACAAACAATGGACACCATATTTTTGCCTGTTACTTGATGCTCAGCGACATATTTTTTGATCCCAGCCAAGGCCATCGCACCTGATGGTTCAACGATACTGCGATTTTCATCAAAGGTGTCTTTGATCGCTGCACAGATTTCATCGGTATTGACGGTGACGATCTCAGGATCAACAATAGGGCCTGAATTATCTGATTTACGTAAGCGAATGATGTCGAAAGGTAATTCGCCAATTTGTGCGACTGCGGTACCATCTGCAAATAAACCGACATGCTGTAACACGACACGTTCATTGACTTCAAGTGCTGCTTTTAAACAAGCAGATTCTTCGTATTCAACTCCAATCACTTTTACATGTGGAGCCACTTCACCCAAATACGCTGCGACGCCTGCGATCAGACCTCCACCACCAACGGCAACAAAAACGTATTCAACATCGCGCCATTGACGGATTAATTCATTGGCGATGGTACCTTGACCTGCAATAACCAATTCATCGTCATAAGGCGGAATAAAAACCAAACCTTCATCTTCGGCACGTTGTTTCGCATATTTGTTGGCAACATCGAAGCTATCGCCATGCAGTACCACTTGACCACCCAAGCTTTTCACCGCTTGGACTTTAATGTCCGGTGTCGTGCTTGGCATCACAATAATAGCGTGAATACCCAGTTTCTTCCCAGATAATGCAACGCCTTGTGCATGGTTACCCGCAGATGCACAAATTACACCACGCTCGAGTTGATCTTTAGGAAGTTGGCTAATGCGGTTGTACGCACCGCGTAGCTTAAAAGAGAATACAGGTTGTAAATCTTCACGCTTAAATCGAATGTTATTATTAATTCTTTGACTAATTCGTGGAGCTGCTTCAAGCGGTGTTTCAATTGCAACATCATAAACCGTTGCTTGTAAAATTTGTCGTACCACACGAGACAGCATGTTCTTCTTCCCTATAACAGTTTAAAATAGACAATCATTGTAGCAAACCCCCGTGCATTTGCGCTGTTTTTTATAGCAAATGTCAAAATAGTTGAGTGAAGTCATGAGTCTATATGCAAGCCAAGATGAAAAAAAACAAGCTGCCGCCAAAGCAGCTTTGAAACATTTGCCTAAAGGCGGCATTTTGGGCGTAGGAACAGGAAGTACCGTTAATTTTTTAATTGATTTATTGCCTGAATTGCAATTAGAAGCGGCTGTTGCCAGTTCAAATGCAACTGCTGAGCGTTTAAAGAAGTTGGGTATCGAAGTTGTAGATATGAACTCGGTCGGTGGCTTGGATGCTTATGTAGATGGTGCAGATGAAATCGATCGCCATATGCATATGATTAAAGGTGGTGGTGCTGCCTTAACCCGTGAAAAAATTGTTGCATCTATTGCGAAAAAATTCGTCTGTATCGTGGATGACTCAAAATGGGTTGATCAATTAGGACGTGATTTTCCGCTTCCTGTTGAAGTGATTCCTATGGCACGTTCTGCAGTAGCACGTAAGATTGTGGCTTTAGGTGGTGACCCAGTTTATCGCGAAGGTGTGGTGACTGATAATGGCAATGTGATTTTAGATGTTTTTAATTTAAATATTTTAAATGCACTTGAACTAGAAAGAACCTTGAATAATATTCCTGGTGTTGTGACCAATGGTATTTTTGCATTGAATCCAGCAACAATTGCAGTTGTTGCAACTGACAGTGGTATTGAAGAACGTACAGCGCAGTAATGCAATCTGTTTCATTGGAAACGCGATTACCTGACATTAAAGTCGTTCGGCATGCAAGAGCAAGAAATTTGCGCTTGCGTGTCGAGCCGACAGGTATTCGTTTAACCGTTCCTTTATTCTGTAGTAAACGACAGATTCAGCAATTTTTGCATCAATCAGAACAATGGTTGGTCGAGACATGGGCTAAACAACAACAGCAATTAAATCAGGTTGCAGTATTTCCTGAACAATTAGCGCTATTTTTCCATTCGCAACCTTTCCAAATTATCCTGCAACAGCAGCGGCCTCTGTTTAAATTTGATTTTGATCAGCATCTGGTCTGGATAAATGATGGGCAGCCAGAGCAGGCTTTGCAGGCAGCTGTCTTGGCTTATGCAAAGCAGTTTTTACCTGAATATTTGACTCAAGTGAGTCAGCAAATCAGCCTGTCATATCAGCAATGCAATATCCGGAGACCGAAAACGCGTTGGGGTAGTTGTAGTTGCAAACACGACATCATGTTAAATGCTGCATTGGTGCTTATGCCTGAACATATTGTACGATCTGTTTGTGTGCATGAGTTAGCGCATACCAAACATTTTGATCATAGTGCAGCTTTCTGGGGTGAAGTTGAAAAGCATGATCCCTGTTATCTTGCGCATCGAAAGCAGTTAAAACAAATTCAATTGCCTGCTTGGTACTTTAAAAAAGATTAATGTTCTATATAAATGGTTTAACCATTAAAAAGACGATTCTGCTGGACGCTTAAACCTTTTCTGATACGTAAAGCTTGTTTGAGGCTAGGAACATCATTTTGCCATTGTTTGAGGACTAGAATGATGGCAATGATTTCAGTTCGGGTTAAAACACCTAACCAAAAAACGATCCAGAATAAAATTTGGCCTTGTCCTGTGAGCGTGACTTGTACCAACAAAGCGAAGAGAAATAAGGTCCAAATTTTTGCGCCGAGGCTATGGGTGGCCACTTCTTTACGGAACTTAATAAAACTCACAAGGTAAATTGCAACTTCAAATAGCGTCAGAATAATGATGGGCCAGAAATATTGTTTAAAAAAATCGGGTTGTTGTAAATAAATTGAAGCAATTGCACAAATAAAAAAAACTTGGTCAATGTTAGAGTCTAATCGGCGTAATTTTTCGCTTGATATGCCTAGGCGTCTGGCAATGATGCCATCAAAAATATCACTCAGCAGTCCGAGCGTCAGAAAGATCACGGTAAAAATAGCATAGAAGTTAGGCTGAAGTAGGGTGACAGCAACAATAAGAAAACCCAGCACCAATCTGGAATAGATAAGTAAAGTCGGGATTTGATGTTTTAAAGGCATTAAATAAGCAGCATAAAAGATGTGCTGAAAGTATAGCAGGCGATAATAATTAATAAGACTAAAAGTAACATATTATATAAAAAACAACAGCCTAACGAGAGGCTGTTGTTCAAAGACATGTTCAATATTATTGAATACCTAAAGCATCTTTCATGATGAAGAACAAATCTGTTTGATCAAGTAATCCTGATACATTAGCAGCACGAGGTCCATAAGCAGCAATACGCACTTGGGATCCAGTATGATGTTGACTTGAACCTTCTGGTGCTGTGCCATAATTGATTGCCATTGTAACACCATCTTTGGTTTTTAATGCTGCTGTTTGACCTGGGCTCTCACCTTTAATTGGAATGATCTGGCTGGTATGTGCATGATCACCAGTAACAATAATCAAGGTGTCACCATACGCTTTGGCGAATTTAAGTGCAACTTGAATAGCCTCATCCAGCTGTACAGTTTCACCAATTTGGCCACACGGATCTGCTGCATGGTTCCGTTTATCAATTGAACCACTTTCAACTTGTAAGAAGAAGCCTTTGGGATTGGGTTTTAGGAGCTCAAGCGCTTTCTCGGTCATTTGTGCTAAACGAGGAGTTGAAGTGGTAAATGCAGTATTGTCTCTACAGCTTTCCGCTTCTTTTTTATGACCATTCAGTTGTGTGTTCGGGCCACTCCAAATGACAGGGAGATTACCGTCAGCAAATAAACCTAGAAGAGGTTGGTTTTGATCAGCAAAATTGACTGCTTTAAGTGAGTTAAGATCTTCAACAATCCGATAGTTTTCTAATTTGGCACGTTCAAGTAATGTTTTGCCTTGGAAAGGGCCTGCTTTGGCAACTTGATAAAAACTTTTTCTACCACCGCCTAAAGTTACATCTGCACGGGCTGATAAAAGTTGTTCGGTAATTGAACCGAGACCGCCATTTTCAAGCGCACTATCGGTACAATTTGCTGAGGTTTCATTTGGACCATAGCATTTACGTGAACTGATGTGAGCAACTAAAGCAGCGGGTGTGGCATCCTGCAATTCAGTTGTCGTGACATTACCTGTTGCAAATCCTGCTTTTTTGGCCAGTTCTAAAATTGTAGCATGATGCTTTTTGTAGATATCTAAACCGAGCGCATTATTATAGGTTTTAATCCCTGAAGCCCATGCTGTTGCAGAAGCGGCTGAATCTGTTACATAATCAATATTGCCATTTTTATCGAGTGCATAGGTTGTATAACTCCCTGTGAATGGTAATACATCTAAGCCTTTAAAATAACCAGCCGCACCTTCCGCATAATTACGTGCAGCAGTGATTTCTGAATCGCTCGTCCCATCTCCAATAAATAAAATGATATTTTTTACAGTTTTGTCGCTTAAAGAATCTTTCACCGCTTGTGTTCGCTCTTTCTTTAAACGGGTTGCACCACCAAATTGACGGATATCCCCACTGGCGCCAGCTTCAAGTAATTCACCAAGTTGTGTATTGGGTGATGGTGTTGGCAGCTCTGTGGTTGGAGGCGGTTGTGGTGTTGGTTGAGGTTGCTTAGAAGAAGAGTCGTGATCATTGCCGCAAGCGACCAAGAGAGAAATAACAGCAGGTAAAAGTAATAGTTTAAATTTCACGTGATTTCAACTTGAAAAATAGTTGAAAATGATAGTAATAATTAAATGTGAAATTTTGGTTAAAATTATATTTTGAATTTCTTTAATTTATTGCTCATTCAGGCTATGAAGCTTAGCTTCCATAGCCTGAATAACGTGTAGATATTAGAAATTACATTGTAATTGAGTTGTCTGGAGTTGATCTGGGGCTTTACGGCTATCCAAGCCTGCGCTTGCACTGAGGACTTGATTCTGCTTGATTCTTAATTGAATGAAATTGTACTGAAGCGTACTGTTGTTGGGTTGTGTTGAGCTACTATTTAATAAATATTCAGAATTGGCTTTATCAACCTGTAACAAGTTATCTGTACTATCACCATCCAGTTTTGAGCTAAAAGTTTGCCCATCTTTTACTAACTCTAACTGGCCATCACCACGGATATTAAGTTGACAGTTACTGTTTGGGTCTTTGTAATTGCCAATCAAATATTCAATGGATGGTAAGCTAGCACTGACAATATTAATTCCTGTAATACCTTGTTTACACGGGTAAATAGAGCCATTGCATGTTTCAGTTGTATCAGTGAATCCAACAGCACGGCGGTAATCACCAGCACCAACAACGCGGAAAGCATCTGCCGTATTATTTATAGGGCCATTACCAGCATAGGATTTTTGTTGCAGGAAGCTATAACCTTGTGGGTTTAAGGCTGCTTGACGATAACTATCGGCCAGTTGTAATACTGCCTGTTTTAATGAAGCAGCAAAAGTGTCTCTGGCATTTTTCTGATTTGCGGCAATGAATAAGAGATTGTTCTTGGAGGGATCAATATTGTTCGGAGTTGCAGTGACTAATGACGTAAGCGTACTTTGATCGCCGCGTAATTTTTTCGCATCAAGATAACCGTCTCTTAAATCTACTGCCAGATTTTTGGTAAATTCAGCAAAGTTATTGTTGGGATAAAGATTTGCCCATTGCTGAATAAAACCAAAACTGAGATAGGTGTTCACGTATGAATTCAGGTTTAATGTGGCATCTTGGGGGGAAAATACTTTTAGAACAGAGGAAGAGCTTAGATTTGGGATATCTAATTGATAAAACGCACTAGTTAAAGCTGAATTTACATCGGCAGTGGCCAGATTTAATTGAGAAGCACTCACTTTTGTTGGGTTGATATTGATATCTGTTGGCAGAGAGCCAGAACGAACCAAGGCACGTTGATAAATTGCTTCTGAACCTGGATTAATATAAATCGTTTGCGTAAGACTATTGGTATTGACTTCAACCAGACTATGCAATGTCATAGAAACATTTTGATATTGACTATTTTGAAAGTTGAACACCAATGAATTCGGAGTCGTTGAGATCTCAATGCGGTATAACCGTTCTTTATTTAGAACACGCGGTAGAGTGATATTAATGTCCGACGTTGTACTTAAGTTTTGTTCCAGAACAAGAGTATTATCAAAATTATCAAAGATTCTAAGCACAACATCTCGCATTTCAACTGCAGCAATGATATTGAAGCTTTTGGGTTTGGGTTCAGTAACTGTTGGTGTTGTTTCTACTTTTGCACTACTTTCACCACTTCCACAGCCAATTAACGCAGAGCTGAGTAGAAGGGTGCTTAGTCCTAAGCAGATATGATGATGTAATCTTTGTTTTGACATCAAAGAAGGCATTCCAGCTCTCCAAAAAATTTTGCATCCATGAAATTTATTATTACCGCAATTTTTTATTCTATTCGAATAGTGAAATGATTCAATAGTATTTCTTGACCAATGGTAAAATCACTTCAAATATAATGTAGTTATTGATCTTCATGTGTCGGCTTATGGCTGATTAATGTGGCTAGATAACATTTTTATTTTCTTAAAAGTTAGGCACTTGAAGATTGTGTAAAATTCGGCAAACTGCCATACTATTTACCTAAATGAACGCTTGAGGTGTCACACGTGATTTCTGTTGGTATTGTTGGTGGAACTGGATACACTGGGGTTGAGCTATTACGTCTTTTGTTAAGACATTCACAAGTTCAGGTTCGTATTCTCACTTCTCGTACAGAAGCAGGAAAGCGCGTTGCAGATATGTTTCCGAGTTTGCGCGGACATACAACACTTGAGTTTTCAGATCTGGATTTAGATCAATTAGCGCAATGTGATGTTGTATTTTTTGCTACTCCACATGGTGTTGCAATGCAACATGCAGAAAAACTGGTCGCTGCTGGTACTAAAGTGATTGATCTTGCAGCTGATTTCCGTTTACAAAACTTGGCCCAGTTTGAAAAATGGTATGGTATGCAACATAGTTGTCCAGCTATGTTAAAAGATTCTGTATATGGTTTAACTGAATTAAATCGCGAAAAAATCAAACAAGCACAAGTTATTGGTAATCCAGGATGCTATCCAACCACAGTGCAACTGGGTCTGGCACCATTACTTAAAACATCAAGTCCGCTTATTAATACACAAAGTATTATTGTGGATGCAAAATCAGGCGTATCTGGTGCAGGTCGTAAAGCAAGCCTTGGTATGATTTACAGTGAGAATGCTGATAATTTTAAAGCGTATGGTGTTGCTGGGCATCGCCATCATCCAGAAATTGTTGAAGCGCTGGAAAATATTTCTGGGCAAAAAGGACAGTTTGATCAGCTTATTTTTGTTCCGCATTTAGTGCCTATGATTCGCGGTATGCTGAGTACAATTTATGTGGACTTAACTGAGCAAGGTCAGCAAATTGATTTACAAACTCATTATGAAGATTTTTATAAAAATGAAAGATTTGTAGATGTTATGCCTGCGAATAGTTCACCAGAAACACGTAGTGTTCGTGGTGCCAATGAACTCAGAATCGCTCTCTATCGCCCACAACCAAATAAACTGATCATTCTGGTTGCGCAAGATAACTTGGTGAAAGGTGCAGCAGGTCAGGCGGTTCAAAATATGAACTTAATGTTTGGTTTTGATGAAGCAGCAGGCTTGGAAGGTATTGGTTTATTACCATAAAAAACTCTTTTTTACTTCACACACATTTAAATTTCGATTTTAATGTGTGCTTTGATGCAGATCATAACGATAGAGATGATGATGGAAAACGTTGAACCGACTACTTCACCAGACAGTTCCGTTGAAAAAAATAAATTCTTAAAAACGAATTTACCTTTGATTATTGGCGCTACGATTTTGATCGGTAGCAGTTTTATGCTTGGTTATACTGTTGGTCACCGTCAAGGTTTAACTGTAGTGGGATATGATGCAGATGCTGAGCAGTTGGTTGATGTTGTTCAGAAGCAAAAAACCGCTTTAGATTCAGTTAGCAAAAGTTTGAATGCGGCTGTTCAAGAGCGAGATATGGCTGTGAGTAATGCAGATGACTTGTTCAAGGCTGTGAACCAAGCCAATGCAGATAAAACCCAGTTTGAAGGAATGAATACGATTTATCGTGATATCTTGAGGCAGCGTGGTGGTGTCAGTTTAACCATACAAAATATGGCGATTAAATCATTACCTGAAAATGCATTTGAATATCAGATTGATCTTGTTCAAGTTAGCCCAAATAAACGCCGTGCATCTGGTTCGGTTGAATTACGTCTGATTAAAGATACTGAAGTTTTAGTCGTACCTTTAGAAGACAGAAACTTTAACTTTGAAGATTTTGAGCGTTTGACTGGGCGTTGGACAATGCCTAAAGGTTTTACACCTCAATTCATTGAAGTACGTTTGACAGGATCGGGTACACCTGTAATCAAACGTTTTAGCTGGCAGCGTGGTAAGCCTGTGGATGTAAGTTCAGCTTTTGTATCAGAAATCCCGCAAGCAGAAGCGAATGCTCAATAATTTTTTTAGATTAAGAACTCAATATGCGAAGATACAAACGCCAAATGAATTTAAGTGAAGTGAAAAACTCTTTTCATCAATCAGGTTATGTCGATTGGCACTTAAATCCACGTTTAAGTGATTCGCAAGAGGATCATGACGGTGAGGTAGTGGTACAAACTGCCCCGCCAGAGTTAAAACGCCCGCCCTTATATGCGGTTGTGTTAATGAATGATGATTACACACCAATGGATTTTGTCATTGAAGTTTTGCAAAGCTATTTTGGGCTGAACTTTGATCAGGCCAGTCAAGTGATGCTTACGGTTCATTACGAAGGTAAAGGAACAGCAGGTATTTACCCACGGGATATTGCTGAGACCAAAGCCAATCAAGTGAATAACTATGCCCGTTCGCAAGGCCATCCTTTGCTATGTCAGATCGAACCTGAGCAGCGTTAAGAAAAGCAACGCACTTGCGGAATATTATTCCTCATGCGCAAGACGAGCAACTAAGTTGCGAGTAAAAGCGTTAAGAAAAGCAACGCACTTGCGGAATATTATTCCTCATGCGCAAGACCTTGCGTCATAATATAGCTTAGATGTTATGCGTGAAAGTGTTAAGAAATATCACTTTCATTTCAGCTTTCGAGATAAAGATGGTTCAAAGCATATATTGTTTTATGCTAAAAACATGAAACAATATACTGAGTATTTCTAGGTTAAACCTATGTATGATTTGTTAGGCTTTAGGCAAGGCTATAAAGTATTACAATTTTTCATAGGTTTAATGTGGTTTCATAAATTAATAACTATTTCGCTGTCTTTTTGAACAATTGGATTAGTCCTATTCTCTTTGTAATTGAATTTTTACAACAATACTTGGTTTTGAATCTTGACCAAGATACTCAACTAATGCTAACAGTAGATTATGAAGCAAAGAGGCTTGTAGACGTATATTCAATTACGCTTTGAGAAGCTCAGCGGATCAAGTCAATAATCAGCTTTTTCACTAAAAGAAGTGTCTTTTTTTTTGAGAAAGCCCAAGATATAAGGGGGTTACATGCTCAGTCGTCAATTAGAAGTATCGTTACGTTTGGCTGTTAGCATGGCTCGTCAAAAGAGACATGAGTTTCTGACAGTTGAACATTTGTTGCTTGCCTTGCTAGATAATGATTCTGCTGTGAATGCATTAAAAGCATGTGGCGCGGATATCGTTACTTTACGTAAAGAATTAGAGGAATATGTAGAGCAACATACCCCAAAACTTGGTGATAATAGCGAACAAGCCCCTCATCCAACAGAGAGTTTTGATCGAATTTTACAGCGTGCCATCTTCCATGTTCAATCAAGTGGCGGTGACCGTACGGTTGAAGGTGCTGACGTTTTAGTTGCGATGTATTCAGAACGAGATTCATTTGCGGTTTATTTGCTTAAACGCCATCAAATTAACCGTTTAACTTTGACTCAATACTTGTCTCATGGCACTCGAAAAGACGAAATTCAAGTAGAAGAAGAAGTCGAAGATATTGAAGGCGAAAGTGCAGCTTCAGCAAATGCTGGACCACTTGAACAATACACGCTGAACTTAAATGTCGAAGCGCAAAAGGGCAAAACGGATCCGTTAATTGGTCGTGAGAAAGAAATTGAGCGTGCAGCACAAATCTTATGCCGTCGTCGTAAAAACAATCCACTTTTAGTGGGTGACCCTGGTGTAGGCAAAACTTCGATTGCTGAAGGTTTGGCATGGCTGATTGTGAATGGTAAAGCACCAAAACCATTGGCGAATGCAGAAGTTTATAGTTTAGACATTGGTGCCTTGGTTGCAGGGACTAAATATCGTGGTGACTTTGAAAAGCGTTTAAAACAGCTTTTGAATGCGTTGAAAAAAAATCCAAATGCGATTTTATTTATCGATGAAATTCATATGATCATTGGTGCTGGTTCGAGTATGGGTAGCACAATGGACGCATCGAATTTAATTAAACCTGCTTTGGCGAATGGGACCTTGCGTTGCATCGGTTCAACAACTTTCCAGGAATATCGTCAGGTATTCGAAAAAGACCATGCCTTGTCTCGCCGTTTCCAAAAGATTGATGTGAATGAACCAAGCATTAATGAAACGATTGAAATTTTGCGTGGTTTGAAAAACAAGTTCGAAGATTTCCATCATGTCGAATATGATGACAAAGCATTGGTTGCTGCAGTTGAGTTATCAGCTAAATTTATCAATGATCGCTTCTTGCCAGACAAAGCAATTGATGTCATTGATGAGGCTGGGGCTCAACGCCGTTTAAAAGCTGAGATTGATGGCACAACGATTTCAGTTGAAAATATTGAAGATATTGTTTCCAAGATTGCCCGTATTCCACCGAAAACAGTATCTAAAGATGACAAGTCGGTACTTGAAAATCTGGAACGTGATCTGAAACGTGTGGTGTTTGGTCAGGATGAGGCGATTACAGCGCTTGCTTCAGCGATCAAATTATCACGGGCAGGTTTAAAAGCACCAGATAAACCAGTCGGCAGCTTTGTGTTTGCTGGCCCAACAGGTGTGGGTAAAACCGAAGTGACCAAACAGCTTGCCAAGTTGTTAGGTGTAGAGCTGGTTCGTTTTGATATGTCTGAGTATATGGAACGTCATGCAGTTTCTCGTTTGATCGGTGCGCCTCCGGGTTATGTTGGTTATGATCAAGGTGGTTTACTGACCGACGCGATTCATAAAAATCCGCATTGTGTCTTGTTATTAGATGAAATCGAGAAGGCGCACCCAGATGTATTTAACTTGTTATTACAAGTCATGGATCATGGTGCTTTGACTGATAATAATGGTCGCAAATCTGACTTCAGAAATGTGATTATTGTGCTCACCACCAATATTGGCGCAGAGAGTATTGTCCGTGCAAGTATTGGTTTCACTGAGCAAGATCATAGTGCAGATAACCAAGATGCAATGAAACGTGCATTCTCGCCTGAATTCCGTAACCGTTTGGATGGCGTGATTCAATTTAAAGCACTTCCGACCACGATCATCGATTCAGTGGTAGACAAATTCTTGACTGAGTTACAAGCACAGCTTGATGAAAAACAGGTGGTACTTGATGTTGATCAAAGTGCACGTGACTGGTTATCAGCCAATGGCTACGACCGTCTCATGGGGGCTCGTCCAATGCAACGTCTGATTCAGGAACATTTGAAAAAGCCGCTTGCTGAGATGATTTTGTTTGGTGAACTTGCTGAGCATGGTGGTAATGTGGCAGTTTCTGTAAAAACAGAAAATGGCAAAGAAGTCGGCTTAAAATTGGAAGTCTTTGAAGATCATATTAACCCGAGTGCTGAACCTGCTTAATGTTTGAACTATCTTTCTCGATAACCCAAGTACTTAAAGTATTTGGGTTATTTTTCGTCACAGCAATTGCTGAAATTCTTGGTTGTTATTTCCCTTATTTAATTTTGAATCAAGGCAAGTCAAATTGGTTATGGATTCCCACAGCACTAAGCTTGGCGGTCTTTGTGTGGTTGCTGACTTTGCACCCTGCGGCATCAGGTCGTATTTATGCGGCTTATGGGGGAATTTATATATTTACTGCATTATTGTGGCTACGTTATGTTGATCAAATCATGCTAACACGTTGGGATGTTTTAGGTGGTTTCGTTGTTTTGTGTGGCGCAGGTCTAATCATTTTGCAACCGCAAGGTTTAGTGCGTTAGTTTCATTAAGCATGGTATATACCATGCTTAATTTTTGAACAAGAAAAGTAAAACAACATCCAAGCACTAGGTTATGCTTATTATTCAAATTAAATAAGCGAGGCCATGATAAGCCGAATTTAGGCACAAAGAGGCTACTTTTACGGCCTGTTATGAAAATCAGGCTGACAGAATACTGCTACGATTGATAATGATTTTTATTTTCATTTTTTACAATCGAGTGTGTTCATGGAATCCTTAGTTTCCAACAGAAGTGTATTTTCTCCCAGAATTTTAGTATCAGCGATTTCCTTGGTAATTGGTTCAGATGTGTGGGCAGCCGACACAACCAATACATTGCCTACAATAACGGTTAAAGCTGAAGACAATCATGAGAGCTATACTGTTCAATCAAGTCGAAGCTCAACTAAACTCGATTTAAATTTAAAAGATACTCCACAGAGCTTAACAGTGCTGACGCAGCAGCAGATAGAGGATCAAAATCTAACAGATATAAGCAGAGTTTTAGAGGAAACACCTGGGGTAAGTAAAAGTCAGCATGGACAAGAAGGTGCTGGCTTTTCAGATTATTACGCTCGTGGTTTTAAGCTCAATAATTTTATGCGCGATGGTATTCCAACCAGTGCGGCATCTTTTGGTGGAGCTTATAACATTGGTTTGGAGGACACGGCCATTTATGACCGTATCGAAATTTTAAAAGGTGCTACAGGTCTGTTGGGTGGTTCAGGTAATCCAAGTGCCAGTATTAATTATATCCGTAAACGCGCGACTGAAAATACACAAGGCTCGATTAAAGTTCAGGCGGGAAGTTGGGATCGATACCGTAGTCAATTTGATGTATCGGGTGGATTAAATACAGATAAAACTTTGAAAGGACGATTGGTTGCGGCACATTCGTCAGGAGGTAATCAGCAAGACCGTTATCATAAAGATTTTACTTTACTGTATGGCACGGTAGATTATGATCTCAGCGATCAGACGACACTAACAACCGCGCTGAGTATGCAACAAAATAAAATTTACAATGCCGCACAACATGGTTTTCCATTTGTGAGTGGGGATGGTTTGAAACAAACCACATTTGGACCAAGGGATAATCCAGCCACTCACGATTCAAATCTTAAAGTAGATAATTTATATGTTGTACTGGGCTTAGAACATCAATTTAGTCCAGATTGGAAAGGGGCGATTAACTATAGTTATGCCAAGACAGACAGCGATCAAATTAAAAACATAGCAGGCTATACTCTAAATTATCAAGATGAAAATGGTGTCGTCAACGGTACTGACGGGGATGGTAACCCTATTATCTTAAAGCCGGGAGAAATGAGTATTCATGGGAGTAAGTTTATAAATACACCGGAAGTTCATGCAATTGATAGTTTTGTTTCGGGGCGGTTTCAAGCACTTGGTCGTGAGCATGAATTAAGTTTTGGGATTAATGGATACAAAGTAAATGCCAATGATCCTGCTTATAAAGTTTGGCAATTTTCATCTAGACCGATCCAAGACTACCATGGTGATGTGGGAGACTATATCAATTTGACTCCTATAGGGCGGACGATAACCGATGAATATCAGATTGGTGGGTTTGCCTCGGCCAAACTACAGTTAGCAGATCCAGTAAAACTGATTTTAGGCTCACGTTTGAGTAGTTGGGAGCGCAAAAGTACAGGGGCTGAACAAAAACAAAGTCATATTTATACGCCTTATGTAGGTTTGATTTTAGATATAAATGATCAGATCTCTGCATATACAAGCTATACCTCTATTTTTAATCCATCTACTCGAAAAAATGTTACAGGCCAATTCTTAGACCCAGAAGAGGGAAATAGTGTAGAAATAGGCTTAAAAGCAGAATTCTTTAATCAACGCTTAAATACCAACCTTGCTTACTTCGAAACCAAGCAAGATAACTTTGCTGTTAGAGATGGTGAGAAGTTTACTACTGATGGTGAATTTGCTTATATTGCAGTGAATGGCGCTAAGGTAAAGGGCATAGAGTTATCGGTTGCTGGTGAATTGAGCCCTTATTGGCATATTTCTGGTGGATATACTTACACAGATGCAAAAGATCGGGATGGAAAAACCTTAACAACAGCTACAGGAAGTTCACTTCCACGACAGACGCTGAAATTGTTCACAACCTATCAATGGGATAAATTGACATTAGGGGCTGGGGTGAATTGGCAAAGTGAAATTTTTGATACACGTGCACGCGGCGTAGCAACTCAGTTTAATCGACAAGATGACTATGCTTTATTGAATCTAATGGGGAAATATCAGATCAATCCAGATCTCAGTATTGCGGTCAATGTTGATAATGTCGGAAATACAGTCTATAAAAGAACGGCAATCAATACTTGGGGGGAGCTACGTAATTTTATGGAGCCTGTAAATTATTTTGTGTAAGTTCCATTTTTTATAAATGATCTTTTAATCGATCATCGAACTGAATCGTAAACCAATTCATTGCTAAACGCCAATTTTGAATTGGCATCGTCCATTTCTTCGCAGCATTTGATGTTGCTAAGTAAATGACCTTCTTTACTGAGTCATCAGATGAAAAGATTTTCCTCTTCTTCGTTGAATGGCGTATTACGCTATTCAACGACTCAATCGCATTTGTTGTATAAATTGCATGACGTATTTCGGCTGGATAGCTAAAGATCGTTCGGATATTTTCCCAATTGGCCCGCCAGGATTCTCCAATTTTGGGATACTGGTGATTCCATTGATCACAGAAGATGTCTAGGGACTTTAAAGCATTTTCCTCTGTACTTGCCTGATAAATCGCTTTCAGACCCGAGGTAACAGCCTTGTAGTCTTTCCAGCTTACAAATCTCAGGCTATTGCGTACAACATGCACGATACACAGTTGAATATCAGTATGAGGGTAAACGGAGGCTATCGCGTCAGGAAAGCCTTTTAATCCATCTACACAGGCAACAAGAATATCCTGTACTCCTCGATTTTTTAGCTCTGTCATGACTGACAGCCAGAATTTGGCACCTTCTGTCTGAGCAATCCACATACCCAGTAATTCTTTTTGTCCATCCATATTGATGCCTAAAGCAAGGTATACGGACTTGTTAATCACATTGGAGTGCTGACGGACTTTGACAACAATACAGTCAAGATAGACAACAGGATAAAGGCTATCTAAGGCTCTATTTTGCCACTCAGTCACTTGCTCAATCACAGCATCGGTAACTTTGCTGATGAGAGATGCTGAGACATCGGCATCGTACATTTCTTTGAAGAAGGCTACAATTTCCCTATTAGTCATTCCTTTTGCATACAGTGAGAGGATTTGGTCATCCATACTGGTGATGCGTGTTTGGTGCTTTTGATAATTTGTGGCTCAAATGAACCTTCTCGATCACGGGGAATATCTAAAGCCAGTTGTCCATCTTGAGTTGTAATGGTTTTAGAACTAAACCCATTACGGCTATTTGAGCCTTTCCTGGACTGATGCTTTTCATAACCGAGATGGTCTGAAAGTTCAGTATTGAGTGCAGTTTCAATCATGAATTTTTTAAAGACTGCTGTCATTTGGTTTAAGTCTTCTGGTGTTTTTAGACCTTTAGCCAATTCGGCAGCCATACTTTTGATTGTTGCTTCATCCATGTGAAGTACCTTTTGTAATTATCCTCTGAAGGATAAATGAAAATTAAGTACTTACACAAAATTTAGAACAGTCCCATTTTATGGCAACCCTTAATTATAAGTTTTGATGATGCTATTTAAATCTTAAAACAATCAGGTCGTTTGAAGTGACTGTTTCATTCAGGCATGAACATTATTTTGCCATGCCTGAATTTTAAAAAATTAAAAATTATCCCAACAGATACGATGCTGTAATCCCACACTCTCCAACAAAATTTTCATCATGGGATACCAATATCACTGCACCATGAAATGAGTGAATAGCTTGAGCGAGTAACTCGCGAGATTCAATATCAAGATGGTTTTCTGGTTCATCTAAAAGTAATAGTTCAACAGCTTGTTGTTTCAACGCAAGCAAAGCGACTTTTAAGCGTTCACCACCACTTAAATTTCTTATAGAGCTAAGGGCTTTATCTCTACGAATTTGTAAGTTGCCCAAGAGGGTGCGTGCTTGTTGCTCAGTCAGATCGGGGTTAATACCACATAAATATTCAACGGCAGATAGACTTTCATTGAGTAATGAAAGATTCTGATCCAGATAAACAGAGCTTACTTTGCAATAAATCTCTCCTGCAAGTGGCGGGATTAAGCCTTGAAGGGTTTTGAGTAAAGTGGACTTACCGGTACCATTTGCGCCACTTAAATGCAATTTTTCACCAGTCGATAGCGCTAGATCAATTGGTTGTGTTTTTGCGTAAGCAAGTTGTAATTGCTGGCAGCGTAAAATCTCACCTGATTTAACCGTCTTTTGGGTAAACTCAAAAAATTGTGATTTAAGATGTTCCAGTTGCGTTTGCTTTTGCTGTAACTCATCTTTGGCATCTGCAAGCTGTTTGCTCTGTTGTTTTCTGAGGTGAGAAAGAGATTGCTCGGATTGTTCTTTCTTGGCATCTAGTAAGATGGGGGCTTGAGATCCAGAGGCTCTTAACTTTTCACCAGCTTTTTGACGTTTCTGCGCTTTCATCTGGCTTTGATGCTGTTGCTCTTTTAGTTGTTTTAACTCGCGTTTTTCTTGCTGAACAGCTTGGGATAAGGCTTCGACCTGTAACTGATGCTGCTGTTGATAAAGCGTATAATTACCACCGTAATAGTGTAAACCTAACTGATTTAAAGCAAGAATGCCTTGTACATGTGCCAATAATTGTCGGTCATGACTAATGATCAGTCCACCCATTCGGTGTTGAGACATTTGTTGGATCAGCCATTCACGTCCTTGGTTATCTAAGTGATTGCTTGGTTCATCGAGCAGCAGATAATGATCTTTGAGTAAAAATAAACGGCATAGCGCGAGTTTGGTTTTTTGACCCTCGCTTAAATGCTGAATGGGTGTATCAAGATTTATAGGTAAGCCTGCACTTTGCAAAAGCTGCTGCCATTCTGTGGGTAAATGCCAAAGCCCTTCAACCTGATCATAATCTGTAAAAGTTGCCGTACCTTGCTGGATTCGCTCAAAGCATCCGTTTAAATCTTCAATATGTAAAGCTTGAGCGATAGTATCTGCTTGTACGCGCTGAAGCTGAGTTAAATATTGATGTGGGCATTGCCAAGAAATTTGGCCTGAATAGGGTAGCTTGAATTTTGTCTGTTCATGCAGAAGAGACATCAATACTGATTTGCCTTGACCATTGCGTCCGACCAGTCCTGTGAACTGATGTAATGGAAGTTGAAAGCTAAGCCGATCAAACAGTTTTTGCTGGGCTAATTCAAGGGATAGGTTGGAAATAATACATGCCTGTTGAGTCATAAGAAACCTCATAAACAGGATATGCAAAATAGAGAAATCGAGATAAGTTTTAGAATAAGGAAGCGCTAAACGATAGCTAAGTCTATTTTGCACATCAAAAAGAAAAATGAACTTTGATGATGGAAATAGAACTTACTTCATTGGCGTAATCTCAAATTGGTTTATTTTTACACTATTCTATGGGGGAACTGGCGAAAGGTCAAACTTTAAGGTTTTGAAGATAGGATTAAAAAAATATAAAAAGTGCTTGTCAAATGCTGAAATAGTGCGTAATTTAATAGTTAGACACCGTTTTTTAGATATTTGAAATAAATATGTTAAAGCATACTGTAAACACCAACGCATACTTTTACTTTTGGCAATATTGATCGTTGCCTGATGCGTTTCGGGCAGCAAAAAGGTTGCCCAACCAGTTAATACCTGATCGGCAACACCGATCAGGTTTTTTTATGCTTTAACAATCAAGATTTTAGGAGAAATACCATGTACACATTTAACTATTCATATTTTAGCAAGATTTCTTGGTTTTACTTTGCAAAAAAATCAACATCGCTTAGATCACACTTGCTCAAATAAATGATAGGACTGCGAAGAAGGCCAGTCCAAAGGAATTGAAAATGAATGCTTTAAATACTGCTTTGACACAACCACAAACACATACAAAAGAATCAATGCTTAGCTTGCCATCACAACTCAAAGCGCAGTATCCCTTGTCTGCAACTTTAGCGCAGCAAATTTCAAAACATCGTCAAACGATTCAGAATATTTTATCAGGACATGATCATCGCTTGATGGTGATTACAGGTCCTTGCTCAATTCATGATCCTATCGCAGTACTAGAATATGCTGATCGCCTCCAACAATTACAAGAACAGGTTAAAGATCAGATTTTCCTTGTTATGCGTGCATATATCGAAAAACCGCGTACCACGGTGGGTTGGAAAGGTTTCTTATACGATCCAAATTTAGATGGATCATCAGACTTACAACTCGGTTTAGAAAAATCGCGTCAGCTTTACTTACAACTGATTGAAAAAGGCTTACCGATTGCCAGTGAAATTTTAAGCCCAATGGCGACAGGTTATTTTGACGACCTATTGGCTTGGGGGGCAATTGGAGCACGTACCAGTGAATCACAAATTCATCGTGAAATAGCAAGCCATATGCCATACAGCATTGGCTTCAAGAATGGTACAGATGGCTCGATTCAGATTGCTTTGGATGCAATTCAATCAGCACTGCATGGCCATCAATTCTTGGGGATGACTCAACAAGGTCTACCTGCAATTTTGCATAGTGAAGGTAATCCATTACCACATTTAATTTTACGTGGCTCAAATCAGGGTACCAACTATGATTTGGCTTCGATTCAAGCGATGCATTTCAAGCATAAGCAATTGCCGGCATTGGTGATTGATTGTAGTCATGGTAACAGCGGTAAAGATCCACTACTGCAACCACAGGTTTTACAGCAAATTATTGCAGAACGTGCGGAATCTAAAGTGCGTGGTGTGATGATTGAAAGCCATCTGGTTGATGGTAATCAAAAAATTTCCTGTGATATGACTTATGGCCAGTCGGTTACGGATGGTTGCCTGGGTTGGGATAAAACAGCTCAAGCCTTATTGGATGTTGCTGAACAGATGAGAAATTGATTACACGCTAAGACAATAAAAAACCCATGATTTACATGGGTTTTTTATTAGAGCTATTTGATTTTTCTCTGTATTAACATATAATTTTTGCCAAAAATAACCAATCATTAAAAGTCAATATGAAGAAATGAAGCCATATTGAAAATTTGTTGCTGTAATATGAGATATAGCATTAGTTCGCGTAATCATTGATAAAGTTTTTATAAAAATGGGGGAAAAATGAAAAAGGATGCAGTTGGTTTCGTTGGCGGTACATTGGTGCATACAGAGAGTGGGTTAGTTCAAATACAAGATATTCAAATCGGAGATCGGGTACTCAGTGCTGATACTGTGACAGGACAGCAAAGTTATCAAGTTGTAATGAAAGTCATAAAAACAGAAAATCAGTCTGTGATTTTCATGGAGTTTGATTACTGGATTGATCCTAACTTAGATTTCTTTGAAAGAAGGAAAATTAGAAAAGAGGTATTAAAAAATTTAATCTTAGTGGTATTGTACTGCCATCAGTACAATTTACTGTTATTCCTGAACATCCATTTTGGGTAGAAGGGAAAGGATGGGTTGCTGCTGATCAAATTACTAATCAGGATGTAGTTGTAGATAAAAATGGAAATAAATATAGTCTAAATTTTGATGGTTATGATACAAAACCACATGCTGAGATTTATACAGCTTCTGATAAAAATATAGGCATGGTACCGAATTACGGTTCAGAATCTAGTTTTTATGGATTTGCTGTTGATTTATTTACGGGTAATATCATTTCTTGGAATGAGATGATTAAAGATAATCCGAATTTAAGGAAATTATATAATAAAAATACACACTGGAAAGAAGACTTGCTTGAGCAGCTTCCAGAAGAAGACCGAGCCAATGCCCATTTTCATGGTTTTAGTCAGGGTGATTGGGTAAATCCAGAAACTATCCAATGGGATGAGGGGGAGGGTTATGTAACCACGACGGTTTATAATCTGAAAATTGTGAATACCCATACTTATTTTGTCGGTGAATATGGCATTTGGGTACAAGGCTAAAGATTTTATCAAGTCTGCACTTAGCCTAAACAAGCTGAGTAAATCACTATCTTAAAAAGTTCAGCGTCTAAGAATGAAGAAATAGAAATTTATGGAAAAATTTAGAATAAGTATAGGTTGAAATAATTTGGATGGAATAATCCAAATTGAATCTCATTTTAGGGCAAATACAATTTGCCCTAAAATAGCCTAAGAAATATTAAGCTTCTTGCAAAAACTTACCAATTTCCTGGCTAAATTTTCTAGGTTCGGTAATCAGTGGTGTATGCCCAGAGCGTTCAAAATAAATTGCAGTGGCATTCGCTAAGCTTTCGGCAATCAGGGTTTGTCCAGTTTCTGGGTAGAGTGTAGAGTCGCGACCAATAAAGAAAGTGGTTGGGCAATTCAGCTGGCTGATAGCCTCACGATAGTCTTCATCATGGTTGAGATAATTTTCGACATACCAAAGTAAGTAGTCAAGGCGTTGAATTGGTAGTAAATATTTCTGTAAAAATGGGCGGTTTAGTGCAAGCTTAAAGATCTTGGGGCTATAATTATTACTTCCTTGAAGTTCAATGAATGCCCCCCATAAGCTTACAAGATCGTAGCGAATATCATTCGGTAAATCTTCAAGCTTTTGGGCATGTTTATAGTTGAGCAATAAGGTTTGAATCTCAAGTAGCAGCTTTTTAAATTGAGAGTTTTTGGTACCAAATAAACCATATTGCCAAGATTCATCGACCGCAATTTTAGGGGTTTGATCAATATGCAAGTAGGCCTTAAGTTTTTCTGCTAAACCGCCATGTTTCATGCCATGCATTGCCGTCGTTGCGCCCATGGAATAACCCATCAAAATAAATTGGTCCAGCTTTAATTGTTTGATCAGTGCATCTACATCATTCCAGTGGCTTGAAATGGCATCCAAGTCCGGGATGGCACAATTTTTTGAACCACCGAAACCACGCCAATCAGGGATAATAAATTCATATTGTTTACGATTGGCAAACAAGAACGGGAGCCATTGCCAACTTTGCATTCCCAACCCCGATAAAACCAAGACAGGTTCACCTTCGCCGACACGTCGTACAAATAATTTTTCCTGATCCGGCATGGTATAAAATGGCATTATTTTTCTCCAATCTTGTCCGTTTCCTCAAACTTTCTCAGCTGAGGAATCATTTGTTCCAACCATTTTATCCATTCACTTTCTGTAATGATACCAAGTTCGAGAATCATTTTATGAATGAATAAGACACGGTTGGTTGGTTCACTATTTTTAAAATCTTTATCATGGATGGCTTGATAAAGGCTTAATTTTTCCTTATGTATCGATAAATGACGTTCCAATTCCGGCAGAATGATATTACCGTCAAGTTGAGCTTCCGCTCTTAACCTCACCATAAGGTCATCGCGTAATTGCGCGGGTTCGCTTTGTTGTTCAATCCATGCAGCGAGTTCTATTCTTCCAAGTTGCTCAACTTGGTAAGTTTTTTTTCGGCTATTCGCAGCTTGTTCTTCTAATGTAGAAATCCATCCTTTTTTCAGCATCCCATTGAGTTCTCGATAGATTTGCTGATGAGTCGCATTCCAAAAGAAGCCCATTGAACGGTCAAAGCGACGAGCCAACTCGAAACCTGTACTTGGTTTTTCGAGTAGACTGGTCAATAAAACATGGGCGAGTGACATGATGTTCCATAATAAAAAATGACTCACCAGAATTATGCAATATGTTGCATAAAAATCAAATCTTGTTTATAACCTTATGCAACAAGTTGCATTAGCTAGCAGAGTGCGAGCCAAAGGAGAAAACATGTCAGCTTATCCACATTTATTAAAGCCACTTGATTTAGGCTTTACCACTTTAAAAAACCGTGTGCTTATGGGGTCTATGCATGTTGGCTTGGAAGAAGCACCACAAGGTTATGAGCGTATGGCTGCATTTTATGCTGAGCGTGCCAAAGGGGATGTAGGATTAATTGTCACGGGTGGTATTTCTCCCAATGATGCAGGTCTTACCTTTGCTCATGCATCGAAGCTAGACAGCATTGCAGAAGCAGAAAAACATAAGGTGATCACCCAAGCGGTACATGATGCGGGTGGTAAAATCGCGATGCAGATTTTACATACAGGTCGTTATTCTTATCAGCCTGAGATTGTTGCACCTTCTGCGATTCAAGCACCGATTAATCCAATTAAGCCTAAAGCATTAAGTTCAGCTGAAGTACAGCAAACAATTGATGACTTTGCTAACTGCGCCAAGCTGGCACAATACGCAGGTTATGATGGTGTCGAAATCATGGGGTCGGAAGGCTATCTGATCAATGAGTTTATTGCGGCACGTACCAATCATCGTGATGATGAGTGGGGTGGTAGCTATGAAAATCGTATTCGCTTTCCGATTGAAATCGTAAAGCGTACCCGTGATTTAGTGGGTGAAAACTTCATCATTATTTATCGCCTATCAATGCTGGATTTGGTTGAGGGTGGTTCAAGTTTAGAAGAAGTCATTCAGTTGGCTAAAGAAATAGAAAAAGCTGGTGCAACCATTATTAATACAGGGATCGGTTGGCATGAAGCGCGTATCCCAACGATTGCAACCAAAGTACCTCGTGCGGCATTTACTTGGGTGACGGAGAAACTCAAAGGTGAAGTTTCAGTACCTTTGATTACTTCGAACCGTATCAATACACCTGAAATGGCCGAACATGTATTGGCTTCTGGGCAGGCTGATATGGTGTCTATGGCACGTCCAATGCTAGCTGATCCTGAGTTTGTATTAAAAGCAAGTGAAGGTCGCAGTGATGAAATTAATACCTGTATTGGTTGTAACCAAGCCTGTTTAGATCATATTTTCTCAATGAAAATTGCAACCTGCTTAGTGAATCCGCGTGCTTGCTATGAAACAGAGCTTATTTTTAAAGAAACCAATGCGATAAAAAATATTGCAGTGATTGGTGCTGGCCCTGCGGGTTTAAGTTTTGCAGTATACGCTGCAAGCCGTGGGCATAAAGTCAAAGTCTTCGATGCAAGCAATCAAATTGGCGGTCAATTCAATATTGCGAAGACCATTCCAGGCAAAGAAGAGTTCTACGAGACCTTACGCTACTTTAAACGTCAAATTGAATTACAGCCCAATATTGAATTAGTACTTAACCATACTGCGACTTATGAAGAGCTGAGTCGGGCAAACTATGACGAGATTGTGGTTGCAACTGGGGTAACACCACGTCAACTCCATATTGACGGCATTGATCATCCAAAAGTGTTGAGCTATATCCAAGTATTGAAAGAACGTGTACCTGTTGGTAAACGTGTTGCCATTATTGGTGCAGGTGGTATTGGCTTTGATACCGCAGAATATTTAACGCATGAAGGTGACAGTGGTAGTTTAAATCCTCAAAAATTCTATGCTGAATGGGGGATTGATACAGCCTATGAGCATGTCGGTGGCTTAAAACCAGCAACGTTGGAAAAGTCAGAACGAGAAATTTATTTATTACAGCGTAAGACTGCTGCGGTAGGTGCTGGTTTAGGTAAAACAACTGGTTGGATTCACCGTACTGGCTTAAAGCATCGTGATGTAAAAATGATTGCAGGTGCCAGTTACGACAAGGTGGATGACCAAGGCTTGCATATTACCGTTGATGGTCAAAGTCGAGTGCTTGAGGTCGATAATGTGGTGATTTGTGCCGGTCAAGAATCGTATACCGCAATGTTCGACCAACTGAAAGCAGACGGTAAAAATGTTCATCTGATTGGCGGTGCGAAAGAAGCGGGTGAATTAGATGCCAAACGGGCAATTCGCCAAGGTGCTGAGTTAGCAGCCATATTATAAAATCTTGATGAGCATTCTTTTTCAGGAGGGGGTGCTCATCAACCGATCCATTAAATCACAAGGAAAAATAACAATGACACTCGAAACAACAAAACAGGCTTTGGAAAACTGGCATCACATGATTAAAACAGGTGACTTATCGAATTTAAATGATTTGTTGGCTGAAGATGTCGTATTCCGTTCTCCCGTTGCTTATAAGCCTTATGAAGGAAAGCATGTGGTTTTCTTTATTTTGACCAATGTCATTCAGGTTTTTGAAAATTTCACCTATCACCGCGAATTCTATACTGAGGATGGGGAAAATGTGGTGTTGGAGTTTAGTGCCGATGTTAGCGGAAAATCGCTCAAAGGCATTGATATGGTTCGATTTAACCAACAAGGGAAAATCATTGATTTTGAAGTGATGATTCGCCCAATGAGTGGTTTAGCTGCGTTGGCTGAGAAAATGGGTGCGAGATTTGCAAAATATCAGCCAAGCTAATCTCGCTAAAATAGCCTAAGTAATATTGAGACTCTTGTAATGTGGTTAAAGCTTTTCAACTTTTGCATTACTTCCTATACTTCTTATACAAGGTATGAAAGTTCGGAAGAATACACCTCGTCTTTTAGAAGCCAGTGGTGATCGGGAGGGTTCTGTTGGCAATGGTAAACCACTTTCATTACTTATCCTTGGCGATTCAGCGGCGGCTGGGGTTGGCGTTGAAACGCAGCAAGATGCTTTATCTGGAGCGATTATTTCCCAGTTGCAGCAGGACTATTTGTTGCAATGGAAACTACACGCTAAAACAGGTGATACCACACAGCAGGTTTTTCAGGCAGTGCAACAGTTAGAACAGCAGTGCTATGATGTTGTAATCACTTCAATTGGTGTCAATGATGTGACTAAACTGACCTCTGTTAAATCGTGGATTAAACAACAAAAACAGCTATTCACCTATATACAGAGCCAATTTCAACCTAAACTCATCATTGTATCGGGTGTGCCGCCGATGCAGCATTTTCCAGCGTTGCCTAATCCATTGGCTTGGTTGTTTGGGCGATATGCAGAACAGATGAATCAGGCATTACAACAGTGGTTGGCACCACAGCCACAGTTTCAATTTATTCAATATGATCTTGAAACTTTTCAGGCATTGGATTTGCCAATGGCAAGTGATGGTTTTCATCCAGGCAAAGAAATCTATGCCATTTGGGGGCAACAAGTCGCAGCTTTAGTGCGACAAACATTTACTCATCCTTAGAGGTGGCGGTTGAATATGAGTTTATCTACTTTAAATAAAATTAGAGTCTTAGGTTCAGAACTATTTGATTCGGTACTTGGTGCAGAGCAGCCTAAAATCTATTATGACCCGAAAGGGAAAATTAAAGATGTTTTAGAAAAGTTGCCGCAGTTAAAGCAGAAATATCGCCCGACCCCATGGCTCAGTAATACACATGTACATCTCCTTTATTTCGATGTGATTCGGAAGAAAACGGTTAAACTTGAATATGATCGTATTGAGCAACTTAAAATGCAGGATGGTGGTATCACTGCCATTGCTTGGTATGGTTATGATCTACCAGCAGACACGCCCACCGTTGTGATTATGCATACCATTACGGGCACTCCCGAGAGTATGCGCGAATTGGTTAAAGACTTACATGAATATACCGGTTGGCGAATCGCACTATGTTTGCGCCGTGGTCATGCGGGTTTACCAATGCCCGTACCGCAGATTTCACTGTTTGGTTCGACCAGTGACCTCAAAGAGCAACTAGCTCATATCCAAGATTTGTTTCCATCATCAAACTTATATGCCGTTGGCTCTTCTGCGGGAACGGGGCTCTTGGTACGCTATTTAGGTGAGCAAGGATCGGATACACCATTTAAAGCTGCGTTTGCAATGTGCCCAGGCTATAACACCGAAATAGGTTTTAAAAATGTACATCCTTTTTACAGTAAAATGATGACCAAAAAGTTATTTAAATATTTCATTTACCCTTATCAAAAAACTTGGCAGCAGGTCGCTTCGGTAAATAAGGTGTTGGCAACAACAAGCTTGGAAGACTTTGAAAAAGAATATTTTGAAATGGCTGGGTTTCAGGATTATCAAAGTTATTGTCAGGCAATTAATCCAATTTATGTCTTCGAGAATATTAAAGTTCCCTTGATGATTTTGAATGCTGAAGATGATCCTGTCTGTTCAATCAAAAACTTGGAACCTTATAAAGGTGCAATTCAGCAAATGGAAAATATTGCGGTTGTGACGACGAAAAAGGGAAGTCATTGCGGTTTTTATGAAAGTTTCAGTGTGAAGTCTTGGGCTTCACGCTTGATGGCTGATTTTTTTAAGAATTACTAAATTGATTAAGATAAAAAAAGCCAGTCGAAATGAACTGGCCTTTTTTGCAATTAAAAGATTAATTGTTTAACGCAGGGGTTGCAGCAGCAATTGCAGCAGCGACAGCATCATCTTCACTTTGAGCTGGTGCTGAAGATTTTGGTGCTTTTACTTGTTCAGTCTTCGCAGGTTTTTGCTCAGCTTTTACAGTTTGTTCAGTTTTTGGCTGCTCTGTTTTAGTTGGTTTTGGTTCTTCAGTGCGTGGAGTCTCAGTCGCAGTTGGATTTTCTGTTTGAGCTGGACGAGTTTCACGACGAACTTCAGTGGTAGTATTTGGAGTTTGTTCACGCGTTGTTTCAACAACAGGTGCTGGAGCTTCGTGTTTATCAACACTTTCTAAAGATTCAAACTCTTGGATTTTTGCAGGTTCAGGCTGAGTTTGGCTCTCGGTTGCTGCCTGTTCTTGCTGCTCTTCGTTTTTAGGTTCTTCTTTTTTGACACAAGCAGTTAATAAAAGACCAGTCGCAAATGCTGCACAAATTAAAAGTTTTTTATTCGCCATTGCTAAAACAACATATTAAATAAGGACGCAACAATTATAACAGCAAATCAAGGTGAAGAAATCACTGTGTAATGTTGTGTTTGTTTATATTTTATAAAAGCTTGCAAATTAGCAGATAGAGGTTGAGACGTTGTAAGCGGGAAAAGTAGATTTTTGCCATACTTTTTCATGCATTTGAATCACTCGACTGAATATCTGTATGAAAAATCCACAAAACCCGTAAATTTTTATCGAAAATGCTGATAGAATAACCAGTTGTTTATAGTTCTTTGAATTGATGCGGTTTGACTTTGCTTTATAGGGGCAGAGTACAGTAAAATTGCCCAACATTGTAGGCCGATTTCGGCTCGATTGTACGAGAAACTCAATGACCCATTTTATTTTTGTCACTGGTGGTGTGGTTTCATCACTAGGTAAAGGTATTTCTGCTGCTTCTGTTGCTGCACTTTTGGAAGCTCGTGGCTTAAAAGTCACAATGGTAAAAATGGATCCATACATTAATGTCGATCCAGGTACCATGAGCCCATTTCAGCACGGTGAAGTTTTCGTCACAGAGGATGGTGCTGAAACTGACTTAGATTTGGGATATTACGAACGTTTCTTACGTCGTGCGAAAATGACCAAACTGAATAACTTTACCAGTGGTCGCGTATATCAGGACGTTTTAAATAAAGAACGTCGTGGTGATTACTTAGGTGGTACGGTTCAAGTTATTCCACATATTACAGACAACATTAAAGAACGCGTCCTTCGTGCAGGTGAAGGCTACGACGTTGCAATCGTTGAGATTGGTGGTACGGTTGGTGATATCGAATCACTTCCATTTATGGAATCAGTACGTCAATTGATGGTGGAACTTGGTCATAAACGTACTATGCTTATGCATTTGACTTTATTGCCATATATCAAATCAGCGGCGGAGCTCAAAACCAAGCCAACTCAGCACTCAGTGAAAGAGCTTCTTTCAATCGGGATTCAGCCAGATATCTTGATCTGCCGTACTGAATATGATGTCGATGTTGATACGAAACGTAAGATTGCATTATTCACAAACGTGGAAGCACGTGCTGTTGTAGTATGTAAAGATGCAAAAACAATTTATCAAATTCCACGTACATTCTACGAACAGAATGTTGATGACTTGATCTGTGAACGTTTTGGTTTTAATGATCTTCCAGAAGCAAATCTTGAAGATTGGGATAATGTAGTTGAAGCATTATTGAACCCTGAATACACAGTTCGTGTTGCGATGGTGGGTAAATATGTTGAACTTCCAGATGCTTATAAATCTGTGAATGAAGCACTTTTACATGCTGGTATTCAAAACCGTGTCAAAGTTCAGATTGATTATGTCAATGCTGAAGAGCTTGAGCAGCAAGACATTAGCATTTTAAGTACTGCTGATGCGATCTTGGTTCCAGGCGGGTTTGGTGAGCGTGGTACTGAAGGCAAAATGAAAGCTATTCAATATGCCCGTGAAAACAAGATCCCATTCCTTGGTATTTGTTTAGGTATGCAACTCGCTGTGATTGAGTATGCACGTAATGTTGCAGCAATGCCTGAAGCAAGCTCAACAGAATTTAACCGCTCAACCAAATATCCATTGATTGGTTTAATCACTGAATGGTTAGATGAGCGTGGTGAATTACAACAGCGTAGCCTTGAGTCCGATCTGGGCGGAACCATGCGTTTAGGTGCACAAAAATCTGAATTGGTTGAAGGCACGAAGACGCGTGAGGTTTATGGTAAAGCCGAAATTACTGAGCGTCATCGTCATCGCTATGAAATGAATGATCGTTTTATTCCAGCACTTGAACAAGCAGGTATGAAAATTTCAGGCTATTCGTCAGTACAACATTTAGTTGAAACTGTAGAAATTCCTGAACATCCTTGGTTTATTGCTGTACAATTCCACCCAGAATTTACAAGTTCACCACGCGATGGACACCCATTATTTGCTAGTTTTATCGGGGCTGCTAAAAATCAGCACCAAAAGTAAGTAATGAGTTTTAAATAAACTGGGAAAGTTTAAATGTCACAATTAAAACCACAAGAAGTTGTACGTTTAGGCGATATACAAATGGCAAATCATTTGCCATTTGTATTATTTGGCGGAATGAACGTATTAGAGTCAAAAGATTTGGCATTTGAAATTGCTGAAACTTATGTTGATATTTGCAAGCGCTTGGATATTCCTTATGTATTTAAGGCGAGCTTTGATAAAGCAAACCGCTCAAGCCTAAACTCTTACCGTGGCCCAGGTCTTGAAAAGGGAATTGAGTGGCTTGCTGAGATTAAAAAGCATTTTAATGTGCCGATTATCACAGACGTTCATGAGCCTTACCAAGCAGCGCCTGTTGCTGAAGTTGCCGACATTATCCAACTTCCTGCCTTCTTAAGTCGTCAGACTGATCTTGTTGAAGCAATGGCAAAAACTCAAGCCATTATCAATATCAAAAAAGCACAGTTTTTAGCGCCACATGAAATGCGTCATATTTTGCATAAGTGTTTGGAAGCTGGGAATGACAAACTCATTCTTTGTGAACGTGGTTCAGCATTCGGCTATAACAACTTGGTTGTTGATATGCTTGGCTTTGATATCATGAAAGAAATGAATGTGCCAGTATTCTTTGATGTCACTCATGCATTGCAAACCCCAGGTGGGCGTGCAGATTCTGCAGGTGGTCGTCGTGCTCAAATCACGACTTTAGCGCGTGCAGGTATGGCGACAGGTTTAGCTGGGTTATTCTTGGAAGCACATCCAGAACCAGAAATTGCAAAATGTGATGGACCATGTGCATTGCGTTTATCTCAGCTTGAGCCATTCTTGGCACAATTAAAAGAATTGGATACTTTAGTTAAAGGATTCAAGAAGTTAGACACCCATTGATGCAGTAACTTGCATTTTGTTTTTCATTCAACAGAGGAATTGTTCATGAGCCAAATCGTTGACATCCGCGCACGTGAAATTTTGGACTCTCGTGGTAACCCAACCATCGAAGCAGACGTTATTTTAGAATCTGGGGTTGTTGGTCGTGCATGTGCACCATCTGGTGCTTCAACTGGTTCTCGTGAAGCTTTAGAACTTCGTGATGGCGATAAAGCACGTTATTTGGGCAAAGGTGTTAAAACTGCGGTTAATAACGTAAATACGATTATCCGTGATGCTTTAGTGGGCAAATCAGTATTCGAACAAAAAGACATCGATAATACGATGATTGCACTTGATGGTACTGAAAATAAAGAAAAATTAGGTGCTAACGCAACTTTAGCCGTTTCATTGGCTGCTGCTCGCGCTGCCGCAGATGAAAAGAAAATTCCTCTTTTCCAATATATCGCTGATCTTCGCGGTCAAACGACTTTGACCATGCCTGTACCAATGATGAACATCATCAATGGTGGTTCGCATGCAGACAATAATGTTGATATTCAAGAGTTCATGATTGAGCCTGTAGGCTTCACGTCTTTTGCTGAAGCATTACGTGCAGGTGCTGAAATCTTCCATTCGCTAAAATCAGTTTTAAACAAAAAAGGTTTAAATACTGCTGTAGGTGATGAAGGTGGTTTTGCACCAAACTTGCGTTCAAACGAAGAAGCAATCACTGTTATTCTTGAAGCGATTGGCCAAACGGGTTACAAAGCTGGTTCTGATATTATGCTGGCACTTGACTGCGCATCTTCAGAATTCTACAAAAATGGTCAATATGTGCTTGCAGGTGAAGGCAATAAAGCATTCACAAGCAACCAGTTCTCTGACTATTTGGCAGGTCTTGTAAACCAATACCCAATCATTTCGATTGAAGATGGTTTGGATGAGTCTGACTGGGAAGGTTGGAGCTACTTAACCTCAATCCTCGGTGACAAAATCCAATTGGTTGGCGACGATTTATTCGTAACCAATCCTAAGATTTTACAACGTGGTATTAATGAGAAAGTTGGTAACTCGATTCTGATCAAATATAATCAGATTGGTACGTTGACTGAAACGCTAGATGCAATCTATCTTGCGAAAGCAAATGGTTATAGCACTGTAATCTCACATCGTTCTGGTGAAACTGAAGATTCAACTATTGCAGACTTGGCAGTAGGTACAGCAGCGGGTCAAATCAAGACTGGTTCGCTTTGCCGTTCTGACCGCGTAGCGAAATATAACCAATTACTTCGTATCGAAGAATTAACGAAAGCAGCTTACCGCGGTAAAGCTGAATTCAAAGGTCTAAAATAAGGTCAATTTCTCTATGTTGAATACGTCTGATCATCTTTCTTTACAAAAGAGAGAAACTTTGCAAATTCATAATCCTATAGAATTTGCAAGTGATCTTCCTCTTAGAAGGATGTAAGGAATTTTTCATGATAGAGATGTTTCGATCGACCTCGAGTAAGTTGATTCTGGTGCTTGTCATCGCTTTGGTGGCAAGCTTACAGTATCAATTTTGGCTGGGTGAGGGAGGGTATTTCCCTCATCAAGCATTAACTCAGCAAATTAAGCAACAAGCAGAAATTAATACTGAACTAAAAGAGCGGAATCGTATTTTAGCCGCAGAAGTTTTTGATTTAAAAAATGGTAGCGAAGCCATTGAAGAACATGCACGTTTAGATTTGGGTTTAATCAAACCTAATGAGACGTTTGTGCAAATGAGTACCATTAGTACCCACTACAAACCAATTTATATTGATCCAAACGCAAAAGAAGACACTGCAACTAATGAAAACCCAGACTAGGCTGTGGGCGGTTGTACCAGCAGCAGGTTCGGGCAGTCGTTTTTCACAAACTGAATTGAAACAATATCAGTATATTCAAGATCATACAGTACTTGAGCACACCGTCAATCGACTGAATTCGCTAGATTTAGCAGGTTGCGTACTTGCCATTGGTGTACAAGATAATTTTGCAAAAACCCTGTCTTTTCAGCATCTAGATAAACTGCATTTTTGTTTAGGTGGTGCCGAGCGCGTACATTCTGTTTTAAATGCCTTGATCTATTTATCTGAAATTGCCCATGAAGAGGATTGGGTATTGGTCCATGACGCTGCGCGACCATGTGTGACGAAAGAATGTCTTACTCGGTTGGTTCAGACAGCAGAAGCTTCAAATCAAAGTGCAATTTTGGCTATTCCAGTTCGCGATACCTTAAAGCAGGTGGTCAGTGAAAACCAGATCAAAAAAACTGTAAGCCGTGAATTATTATGGCAAGCACAAACGCCACAAATGGCGAGACTCGGTGTACTAAAAAATGCGATTGAAAAAGCTTTAACCCATGATATTACGATAACAGATGAAGCGAGTGCCTTAGAACATGTGGATGAACCTGTACAGGTGGTACAAGGTCGTTCTGATAATATCAAAATTACCTATGCTGATGATTTAGAGCTGGCACGATTAATTCTTCAATCTCAAAACCATGCTTAATTAGCCTAAGAGTGGCTCTTATTTTTTGTTTAATTCAAAATAGCCTAAGTAGATTTAAGTGATTTTTCCATTTTTTTACATCAATCTAAATGACAAAATTTCTACTATTTGTTAAATTTGAATAACATACTTTATAACGGATCAACCGATGAAAAAATTATTACTTGCGGGCCTTTTCACTTTTTCTTTAGTTGGTTGCGCAACGACACCTCAACAACCTCAGGATACTGTACAAGAAAGCATTCGTTATTCGACTAGTCCTTGTTTCGGTACATGCCCAATTTATTCTGTTGAAATTACACCTGAAGGGGCTGTTCATTTTGATGGCAAACAATATACCAAAGTAACAGGTACCCAGGACTTAACCGTTGATCCTTCTGTTTATAACAAGCTGCAACAAGAGTTAAAAACCTATCGCCCGGCAACAGGTGCAAATGTAAAAACGACCGGCTGTGCTGAAACTGCCAGTGATCAGCAAAGTGCTTATTTTGCTTGGAAACGTCCAGATGGTACAGTCACTAAGTTAAGCCACTATACGGGCTGTATTTCACCTGCAAACGCTGAGTTAAACAAGGTGATTGAGAAATTACCAAAGTTGATTGGTATTGAAGATCTCGTTCGTTAAACTGGTTGCTGTAAAAATAGACAAAACTAACATTTATGCTAGTATAGGTATAAGCGCAATCAGGCGGAGGAGTCTTTAATGACAGCTTTTACAATCATGAAAATGAGTAGGCAAGAGGAAAACCTTCTTCCTAAGCTTGCTGTAGAAGCATTCCGTAATGCGTTTGAAGAGGCAAGTGAATCTTCTACTGTGGTCTATGCCAAAGGTCATCAACTGTTAAAGCAGCATTCAACTGGTGAAACCGAAGTGATCAAGGATATATCAGGCGCTTATACCGTTATTTATCCATCTCGTACTCTGTTGAAACGTAAAAAAAAGAAGGCTGTTGTATAAGTTAATGCAACAGTCTACGCCTAGAATTCGCATGTTTGCCGGCCCAAATGGTTCTGGTAAAAGTACGATTAAGGAATATTTATTGCCCCGCCATATTGGGGCATATCTAAATGCAGATGAACTCGAAAAAAACTTAAATCAGACTCATAGCTTGGACTTAAAGATTTATAACGAGTCTCTAGATGCACTAAAGCTGATTGCTTTTTTAAAAACCAAAAAGAAGAAACTGAATCAAAAAATCTGTGATTTATTAAGCCAAGAACCTGAATTGCTAGGTGAGCATCATATTGTTTTTGCTATTCAGGATATTGATTCATATCTCGCTGCACGAATTATCGACTTTATTCGTTTAGAATTTCTAAGGTTAAAAATTAGTTTTACCTTTGAAACTGTTATGTCGCATATCAGTAAAGTTGAATTTCTGAGAATGGCTCAGGAGCAAGGGTTTAAAACTTATCTGTATTATGTTTCAACGATTGATCCTGAAATCAATATTGCACGGGTACAGTATCGGGTGAGTACCGGTGGACATGCTGTACCAGAACCGAAAATTCGTGATCGTTATTACCGCAGCATGAACTTACTTATGCAAGCCATTGAAGCGAGTGATAGAGCTTTTATATTTGACAATTCTTCAAATGGTGAAAAAGCAGCTTTTTTAGCAGAAATTGAACAGGCTGATCGACTAAAAATCAATCCTATCGTGACAGTATTTCCTGTTTGGTTTGCAGAAAGAGTACTTTCTGAGTTCGAATAGTCAATCTTTTCAAGAAATACAGTGCTTGTTTGCATTATGTTTTATGCCCAATACTCAAATTAAATTACTTGATTTTAGAAAATATTGACCAATATGTGTCATTTTTGCAAAAATTACGATTCAAACGCGGATATTGAATAGATTAATTTCAATATTATTTAAAATAATATATTATAAATATATATATTGATTGGTGGGTGGATGATGACAAGTATTCTGTTAGCTTTAATTGGTGGTGCGTTGATTGGATTAGCTGCTGTTGGCTATTTATACGTCAATGGTCGTATTGCTGGGATCAGTGGCCTACTAGCACAGCTCTTACAACCTACAACTTTATTCAGAGGTTCTGCGTTTTGGTTCTTACTGGGTTTAATCATTACACCATTTATTTACCAAATGTTTGTGCAACCTGAAATTATTATGCAGTCGTCTCCCTTAGCTTTGATTATTGCTGGGCTGTTGGTGGGTTTTGGGACTCGCTTAGGCTCAGGTTGTACCAGTGGGCATGGCATTTGTGGGATTAGCCGATTATCTCCACGTTCGATGGTTGCCACAATCACATTTATGTTTGCTGGATTTGTTACGGTGTATCTAGTACGTCATATTCTGGGGGCCGCATAATGAAAAATCTATTTGCATTTATTTTTGGCAGTATATTTGCATTGGGTCTATTGATTTCAGGCATGTCAAATCCTGAGAAAGTATTAAGTTTTCTAGATATTTTTGGTGCATGGGATATTAGCTTGATGTTTGTGATGATTGGTGCAATTGCAGTTGCATTCATTCCATTTCAAAGAGCCTTACGCAATCCCAAAACATTATCTGGTGAAACCATTTCATTCCCTGGCAATCATCAAATTGATAAGAAATTGATTATTGGCGCTATCTTGTTTGGGATCGGTTGGGGGATTTCAGGCATTTGTCCAGCACCCGCGATGACTCTGATTGGACTTGGATATTCTGAAGTGTGGTATTTTATTAGCGCAATGTTGATCGGGATGTTAATCCATCGTTTATGGTCGAAACAACAGGAGAAATGCGATGCAACATCCAACAGTTAAAGCCTTTTTTGATGAACAGAGCAATACATTTAGTTATGTTGTGCATGATCCTGAAACAAAGTATTGTGCAATTATTGACAGTGTTTTGGATTATGATGCTGCCTCGGCTTCGACTTCCACACAACATGCAGATCAGATTATTACCTACATTCAATCTCAAGCGTTCACAGTTGAATGGATACTGGAAACGCATGTTCATGCAGATCATTTAACCGCATCCCAATATCTAAAATCAAAGCTCGGTGGCAAGATTGCCATGAGTGAGAAAATTGCGATTGTTCAGGATACCTTTAGTGCAATTTATCATTTTGATCTTAAATATTTTAATACGCATCAAGTGTTTGATTATTTATTCAAGGACAATGAGCACTTCAGTATCGGAAACTTAGATGCATATAACATACCAACACCAGGACATACTCCTGCATGCTTAAGTTATATCATTGGTGATGCTATTTTCGTTGGTGATACTTTATTCATGCCAGATTATGGAACGGCGCGCTGTGACTTTCCCAAAGGAAGTGCTGATCAGTTATTTGATTCTGTACAAAAGCTTTATCAACTTCCTGATCGAACGCGTGTTTTTTTATGTCATGACTATAAGCCTGAAGGTCGAGATGAATATGTGTATGAAACCAGTATTAGCACGCAAAAGCAGCATAATATTCATATCAATATGAAAACCCTTAAACAGGACTTTGTACAGATGCGTCAAAGCCGTGATGCGACATTGTCGATGCCCAAGCTTATTCTGCCTGCAATTCAAATTAACATGGATGCAGGGCGCTTCCCAGAACCGGAATCGAATGGCATTCGCTATCTAAAACTGCCGTTAAACTACTTTAGTCACTAAGAGAGAAAAGCCCAGATTGCTCAGATTTTTTTGAGTCATCTGGGCTTTTCTCTATCAAATTTCTGCATACATTCTATATTTAGCAGAAAAAATGGAGCTTAGGTTTTGTTTGAACAATTAATTGTTATGTTATAACATAACAATTAGAATTGAGGAGTTCAACGTGCGTCACAAAGTCTTAGCAATCGCCATTTTATTTATTCATCATCAAGCCTCTGCAAATGAGCAGGATAGTCCTGTAATTTTGCCAAAGATTAGTTTAAAAGCAGAAACAGATCTTTCAATCGGGAACAATACCGTTGTAGAGAATCACAATTCACAATATCAAACTTTAGGGGATACACTTAAGCAGGTGTCAGGCGTACAAAATAGTGCTTTTGGCCCCAACGCAGGCGCACCTGTTATTCGAAGTTTAAGCGGGAATCGTGTACAGATTCTTGAAGACGGGCAGTCGATTTATGGCATGAATGCCATGACTGGCAATATCAGTATTCCATTTGACCCATTGTTCAGCCAAGCCATTCACATTAATAAATCATCAGATAGTGTTCGATACGGCGGCAATGCGATTGGAGGAAGTGTCAATGTCGAGACCGGTTTGATCAGTAAAGATATGCCAGACAAAAATAGCAATCTTGAACTGGCAGTGAGAAAAGGTTGGAATAATACAGATGCCCATGGTTTTAAGCTGAATTTAAATAACCAAAGTAATTTTTCAACCAACTTCTTATTTTCTAAACAGGACATTTCGTCGTATAAAATTCCGGGGAATAGCAAAGCTGAACAATGTAATAGTGGAATTTTTCCTGCAACGGGTGGGGTAAGTTCAGCCTTGGCAGATGCGTGCCAAAAGGATGCTCGTATACAGCAGATCTATAACACCGCGTCACAAAAATATATCGATCAATTTATGACTGAAAATCCAGATTGGGCGGATGGCCAGTTTTCATTTTATACCGATAAACCGACATCTGTTTGGAGTGGTAAGACTTATACCAATCCAGTCAATCCTGAATATAAGCCTGATACACCTAAATTTAAAGAAAACAGGATTAATCAAGATGTGACCCCTAATTACAAGCGAAAATTAGGCAACAGTTATTTAGAAAATCAGCATTATGCGATTGGCAGTACCTATTTCTTGGAAAATGGTTATATTGGCCTGAGCGCGGATTCGAAGAAAAATGCCTATGGTGTACCTGGTTTTTCTTTAGAAAATAAGTCATTTCAATCTTCTTATGAGGATAGTTTGCCCGCTGGCGTCAAAACCGATCAAAGAAAATATAGCCTAGATAGCCAGTTTAATTTTGATATCCCATTTCTAAAGGGTATCGATATGAAAGCGAATCAGGTGATCAATCGTTCGGGGGAATATCTCGGTACGCAGCTTGCAAATGATTACCGCTTTGATACCAAACAAGCCGAGATTGTATTGAGACATCAACCTAGTCGCTATGTGAATGGTTTACTAGGTGTGAGTCAGAGCAACCGAAGCGTCGAAGGACAGGGCAAGCTACGTTATCTTCCTAATGTCAATACCAAGACCCAAGCCATCTTTATTCAAGAGAAGATTGATTTGGAACGACTCTCTTTTGATGCAGGTTATCGCCAAGAAAGTGTTGATCATTCAATCAAAGATAGTGATTTTAAGGTTGCACGTAATTCAGCCAATAGCAAGCTACAAGACACCCGTTTTGATTTGGAAAGTTATAGTTTTGGTTCCTATCTTAAAATCAATGACTATTTTGGAGCGAAACTCAGATATTCGGTGTCTGAGCGTGCACCTGAGCTTAATGAGCTTTATGCCAGCGGTAATCATTATTCCATTATGATCAATGAGCAAGGCAATCAAAAACTAGAACCAGAAAAATCTAAAAATACCGAGCTTATGGGCTTATTTAGCTATAAAGATTTTAATCTGGAAGCGACAGTATATAAGATGAAATATGAGAACTATTTCTATCTCACGCACTCTGGCATGCAGACGGCCAATCGACTCCCTCTCAAATACTGGACCCAAACCGATACTGAAATTACAGGCTTTGAAGTTGATCTCAAGCAAAAAATCAATACTCAGCAATGGGGTGTGTTTACAGTGGGTGCATTTGCTGATTTGGTGAAAAATAAGAATCTAAATCCAAGTCGGACCAGTTTATTTAATGATGGTAATTATCTACCAAACATGCCCACTAATCGTTATGGTGCCAACGTAGAATGGAGCAGACGAGATTGGGCAGCACGTTTGTCGAGTATTTATTATGATCAACCTAAATATCTGGGTAAGAATGTGTCAGAAGAAGTACCATTGCCAGCATTTAATATGGTCGATATGCAGATTAGTAAGCATCTAAAATTAAAAAATTCAGATATTGATGTGTTCCTCAACGGTTCAAATTTACTCAACGAAGAAGCGAGACCGCATAATTCACCGTTGAAATATATTGCTCCCTTACCTGGACGAGGTTTTCAACTGGGGATTAACATGAAAATATAGTTCTTTCTGAGCTACAAACTTCGAGTCGGTTCACTAAAAGCGATATTGAAGGTTCGCTTTTAGTGATAGCCCATTCAACTGCTTAATTTAAATTTCTGAATGAGTTCCTGACAATCAGTCCGTGAACCAAAGAAACAGGCAGCATATAGACCTTTCCAAAAAAATTATAAGTCACCACACTGGTTGTAACGCTCAGCTTATTCTTGATGTCATCATGCTCATGAATTTGCAAAGCCACTAATACACGTAGGTGTTTATCTGCTGACTGTAAAAATAATTCTGTCTCTGTGATTTTGATTACATCAAAAAAATCCAACTGATCATTCACTTTAACAGTTTGTGCCTTGGGCGAGCCAAAACCTTGAATAGGTTGTACACCTGCTAGTTTTAAGCTTAAGACATCTCTGATCCTAAAGGCGATGCGTAGCCAAAATGGTGGATTCCTCGTCATAAAGTGATAGGCTTGAAGAGCATTGAATTGTTTATTGATGTATTGATAATCTTGATGCAGAAAATTTAGCGCTTCTAATGGTGCAACCAAAGAGTCAACGTCTTTTTGATTTTGCATTGTTATCCCTAGATCTTATAATTACATGAAAACGATTTTAATTTATAGGTTAAATTTTAAAGAGGTGTCAATCAAGAAAATATGCGAAATCTGGTATTGATGAGAAAGGTTAACAATATAAAAAGTTATTCACTCATTATATTATTTGCTAGACTATCTTTATTTGCTTAAATTTTTAATCACATTTCACATAATTGGTTAAGCAATACGATCGTGGAAGTTGTGATGATTTCTATAACGACGAACTTTACTTGATAAATAAATTTTGTACCCCTTTACTATTTATATGAAAAAGGAAACAACATGCTTCAACATAACTTCAATTTATCTGATCATTTTAAACTCGGTATCTTTGCTGCTAATTGTTCTGGAGGGCTAACTCCTTCAACCTTAGATGATGGCTGGGATGCCAGCTGGAGCCAAAATTTAAAATTGGCAGAAATGGCAGATGAGGCGGGAATTGATTTCATGTTATCTACTGCTCGTTTTATTGGTCATGGTGGTAAAAAGGATTTTCATGGAACAGTATTAGAAACGGTGACCTGGACATCGGCTTTATTGGCCAAAACTAAAAATATTCAAATTTTTGCAACACTACATACGGCGCTGAATCATCCAATTGTAGTGGCAAAGCAAATCGCGACTATGGCGCAAGTCAGTGACAATCGAGTTGGATTAAATATTGTCGCGGGTTGGAACAAGCCTGAATATGATGCAATGGGTTTAAAATTACCAGATGACCATGAAACGCGATATGGTTATGCACAAGAGTGGTACGAGTTAATTAAAAAAACATGGCAAAGCACTGAGCCGTTTAATTGGGATGGGAAATTTTTCCAAACTCAAGGTACGTATGGCAAACCGAATCCACAAATATTTCCACCGATTTTTAATGCCGCAGGTTCTAAAGAAGGCCGTGAGTTTGCGGTAAAGAACTCAGATTTTTTATTTACACCTGCATCTGACTTGGCGCGTTCAGTGACTGAGATTCAAGAACTCAAAAAAGAAGCTGGGCATTTAGGCCGAAACATCAAGGTGCTGACCTTTGCGCATGTAATTTGTCGCCCTACGGAAGAACAAGCCAAAGCCGAGTGGGATCGACAACTGAATCATGCTGATCATGATGCAGTACAAAATTTAATAGATACCTTATTCTCCTTTTGTAAATCGTTTCCCGCCGATTTACGAGAACAACTGCGTCAACGCATTGCTGTTGGTCATGGCGGTTTTCCATTAGTTGGTACTGCTGAACAAGTTGCAGCAGGGTTAATACAGTTACAGGAAACAGGTTTTTCAGGATGTACTTTATCTTTTCTTAATTACACTCAAGAGTTTCCATATTTTAGAGACCATGTCTTGCCAATTTTGAAAGATAAAGGCTTGCTGAATGCTCATATATAGTTGAAGCTATATTCTCGATCGCTGTTTGATATCGTGACAGTCTTTAAGCATCCAAAGATTGTCACAATTTGTGGTGAGTCCTTTATTTATATGAAAAAACTTATTACAGAGATGCGTTTTAGTATAGATTTCTTGGTTTTTATGCTATAAAAAACCTCAATAATTAAACTTGAGAATAACAAATGTCTGAACAGAAATATCATTGGTACTTAATTGGTTATACCTTTAGTGATAAGAGCAATAACGGCAGTACTCGGAATTTTAGTATTCAATTACCCTTGGAAACATTCCTTCCACCCGTCTCGAAGTCAAAATTAAATGAGTTTAATGTCATCGGAGCAGAGTGGATCAAAAAGAATGATCCTACGAGCCAGCCTGAGAATTTATTTGCAATCTCCATCAGCTATTTGGGAGAAATGACACAGGCACAGTTCAATACTTAGAGATGAAGGTCTGGTTGATTTAACTCTTAAAAGTTTAGATTGATAAAACGCTAATTTTAGTGATTGGCGTTTTTTAGGTTAAATTATTTATTTTAAATAGTCTTTTTTGTATAGAAAAACTAATCTAACTGAAAAACTTTGAATTAAAAAAATTAGGTTTTTAAAATTATTGCTTTGTTTAATGTTATTTTATTAAATACTTTTTAGTATTTTTAACTAAAAAGTATTATATTTTTAACTTTTGAATTAATTTTAGGGTTGCTATTAACGTTAAATTATTTTTGCTTTGGTGTTAATGTGAAACTTATTATAAAGTGTTATCTTGTTGTGCGCATTTTGGGGTGAGGTATGATGTAAGACGTTATTGTATTTTTATCCTGTTTTTTACTTTATTTTATGTCTTGGTAATATGTGGGTTATTTTGTTTTATTCTTAAATTAATTGATTTTAAATTAATAATTATAGATTTTATGTAGTATGGGATTTTATTTAAATCTTCTATTTTTAGCATAGAGTGTTGTTTGTTTTGGTTCATATGGTGGTATTGATGAACTGATTTTTTATTCATTATTCTGGAATTTTATGATTCTTATTATTTTTGATTGTAATACAGATAATTAAAATAATCTAATATGTAGCTTTAAAAACAATAAACAATGATATGCTTATTTGTTAACTGGTTCACATAGTTAAGTGATTAATCACCTTTTATCAGGAAGTAAAATTTAATATTTGATAAAAATATGTTTATGGTTATATTCAGAATACATATTACTAAATCAGGTAATGTGGAATTTCAGGATGAAAAAAACAGCAATAAAAATTGCAATAGCAACGACTTTAATGACTTTAACTCACCTAACTTATGCTCAGGAATTCAAGCGGTTCTCTGTTTCAGCAGGCTGGTTGCATGTTATGCCTCAGGGTAAAGCAAATCCTTTTAATATTAATACGAATGTTAAAAATGGAACTGTAGCCAAAGTTGGAAGCATTTCAACGAATAGTTTCTTGAACTCGGTTGACCCTAATGCAACTATGACGGATTTAGGAGGAGAGGTCTGGAATTTAAAAGAGACTCTTACCGAGTTTCTGGCACAGCCTGATATCCAAAACCAACTAACTGATGGCAATGGGAATGTTTTAGCTGAAGTTTCGGGCACCGCAAGAATTAATGGATTAGAAAACTGGCAGCAAAAAGATGCAGGCCTAGAAGTTGATGACGTAGATACATTGGGTCTTATGTTTAATTATTATATAAATGACAATGTGTCCTTACAGCTAATCGGTGGAGTACCTCCTAAGGTTGATATTAAAGGCAAAGGTGAAATATTTGCGCCATTAAGTGGACTAGCTATGTCATCGGCAGATTTAGTCAAATACCTGTTTCCTGATGGCATTGAATTAGGTCAAGCAATTCCTATTACTAACTTAGGGAATAAATCTAATGCTGCAACGGCTCGTGCATGGACACCAGCAATAGAAGCACAATATCAATTTGGTAAAAGTGGGGTAGACAAGTTTAGACCATATATTGGCGCTGGTTTAATGTACGCCCATTTTAATCAAATTAAGCTAAATGGCGGTATTCGATCTGATCTAATCTCGGCTGGACATATGATTCAGAATGTATTAGATGGAAAAGCAGGGGCTGCATTGGACCGGAAAGTATCCAGTGCTGATATGACTGTTAAAGTTGATGCCGATGATACAATTGCACCAATTGTTTCGGTTGGTTTTACTTATGACTTTAATAATTCTTGGTATGGTGTTGGCTCTGTCTCGTATGCCAAGTTGAATAACGAGGCAACAATTAATGTCGTTAACAAGAATACAGGGAATAAGTTAATTCACGCAACGACTAAGATCGATATTGATCCGCTCATCACCTATGTTGGTGTAGGTTATCGTTTCTAAAAAAGGTATTTTATTGCAAGGATTTTTCGAAAATACAAATATAACTAAAGTTTTTAACTATAAATGCTCATTATCATCTGTGATTTTGAGCATTTCTGTTTTTGAATTTTAAGATAATTGGGCTCATAAAGTATAAGCAAGCCAAACAATCAATTAAAGGTATACTTGGCGGTATTTACTTCATTTTATAATATACGGATACAAGATGAGATCTTTATTGAAATCTGCCATAGCTGTTGTTTTGTTTGGTTCTTCGCTGTCAGTTACTATGGCTGCGACTCTTGAAGAGCAGGTTAAATCACTATCAGAAAAGGGATGGCAGGTTGGTGTATCTATTTTAGATATGGAGAATAAAAGGATTTCTATTAATGGAGACAAACGGTTTCCTCTAGACAGTACTGTAAAAGCTCTTGCTTGCGCTCATGTATTGGCTCAGGTTGATGCAAAAAAACTTACGTTAGATCATTCAAAAACGATCCGACAAAAAGATCTTGTTACATACTCACCCGTTGTCAAAGATTATGTAAATAAAAAATTGACGATCAAACAAGCGTGTGAAATTACAACGGCATATAGTGATAATACGGCAGCGAACTTTGCTATTGAGGCTGGCGGGGGGCCTGCGGGTCTCACTTCATTTATGCGTTCCATTGGTGATGAGGTTACGAGATCCGATAGATATGAGCCAGATCTGGTTATTAATCCAGAAGGTGATATTCGAGATACAACGAGTCCTAATGCTATGAATGATAGTATGAAAAAGTTATTAATGGGTGATGTATTATCTAAAAGCTCGAAAGAACAATTAAAAGAATGGATGATAGGAAATAAAGTTGCAGACAATATGTTGAGAGCAGCTTTACCTAAAGGATGGAAAATCGCAGATCGTACTGGTGCCAGTGACTATGGCATTCGGGGAATAACTTCTATGGTTTGGTCAGAAAATCATGCACCTGTTTTTATTAGTATTTATGTAAGAAAGAATGAAACTTCTTTAGATGAGCGTTCAGCGGTGATTAAACTATTAAGTGAACATATTGTAAAAGAGCATTTGCTTAAATAAAGAACAACATTTGTTTGTTGAGCTAAAAAGCCCTTTGGGGAGGGCTTTTCAGCTCAACTTTATTCATCTGAGCTGTTTAATTGATAGGCACTTATATTGGCAGACTTATAATAGCCAATACGTTCATAAACAGGTGCACCGGCAGGAGTGGCATGCAGTAATGTACGCTTTAACCCTGTTGCTTTATGACCTTCAATTAATGCGTGTCGTACAATTGCTTCACTATATCCTTTACGTTGAGCGTTAGGGAGTGTTGCAACCAAAGCAAGGTAGAGCACGTTATCGATTTGAGCGGTTGATGCAGCACATACAGGCTGGTTATCAACATAGCCGACAAAAGAGTAAGCGTTATCAATCCATACATTGCCTAATCCCGTACGCCCCCATGCAATGTCAAATCCATAAGCTAAACAGTTCATATCTGAAAAGTCATTAAATTCTGACGTTGTGGTTACTCTTTTAATTTCTAGCCCTTTAATTGGTTTCGGTTCAAGCGGCAGAATATCTCCAGCCATCCCATTAAGCGGCATAACATATGCTAGACCAACATCCTTAAGTATTTGATCAAAGGAAGTTGCTGCTTCACCCGTGATGAGATCATTACATATATTAAGCAATCCGCCGTTTTCTTTCTTTTTCATACGAGCTACGACTGTTTCTAATCGCTGTTTTAGGATTGTTGAGTCACTAATCTCATTTGTTAAAAATGCTGCATTTGAAAAAGGGAATTTTGAGTCTTCCCAACGCATTGCAATACCAGTTTCTTCATACTGATCTGCTGGATTAGAACTATTGAATAGTTCTTTCCAAGCACGTGTGTATCCATTTATGGCTTCGAGGAGATCTTTATTTTTTGACATGAAATTACCTTATCAAGTGGAAAAATTATAAAAACAAAAAATGATAAATAACTTATTAAGAACAGATGGTTGAATTAACCATTGTTATAATTTATAGCGTAGTTTGATTCTGAAATCATCTACTGTGACAAGCATAAATGTAATTTAATTCACTTAATTTAAAGGATCTACCTCGCTTAAAAACTGAATGCAAAAGACTATGTGGGTGCTGTTGATCAGTTCCTACAATGGAACAAAGGTGGCGGCAAAGTTATGAAAGGGCTTGTTCGCCGCTGTGAAGCTGAATGTGAGCTGTTCATAAAAAAGTAATTTATCACTGCAGGCGCTCAGTGATTTCACTACTCTTAAGCGCCTGCATTGTGTGCTTTTTATCTGGATGCACAGCACATATGACCAATAACAATATTCATGTCGGCATATGTGTGAAAGCCCTCTGATGAGGGCTTTTATGCATTTCATAGAGTTGATTTCTAAAATTATAGTTAATTAATCTTCATGAAATAAATAACATCATTTACTTGAATCGGCTGCTCTGCAAAGGGGACGATCACAATACAATTTGCAGTAAGAAAAGGTTCGATCTGATATGCGTGCTGCTGTTCAATGATTTCTAATGAATATTGACCATCATCTTGCAACTGATATTTACCCCATAACAATTTTCTTTTATTTTGATCAGTTTCAATCTCTTGATTGGTACGACCTTTAATAAATATTCTGTTGAGAAAATCGGGATCATGCTTATTTAAAACATACTTCACCATGAGATGCATAAGTAAGGCAATATCTTGCATATCACCAGGTAAATTGATGATCGTCGCCTTATCTTCTGTGGTGATGACTCTTGAGCCTTTATGGTTTCCCTGATCATCGTACAGTTGAACCGTTTCACGCACAGGAGGTGTTCTAGGCATACTCCTAATGATGCTCATTTCATTCGCAGGGATAGAACGTGTTTGGAAATTTGAGGTCATACTGCTAGGATCAAAGGCAGCAAGTCCACCGATTGAAAATACTGAACCACCAATGTCCTTATGAGAACACAGAATCATCACATCAAAATTAGGAATATGATCTTCAAAAAATTGATTATAATCCTCCCAATTAGTAGTTAATGTATCATCTAAAGTTGGATCTCCGTGCTTCTTAAGGCTATTAAATGCTGAATCATAACGCTGTGGTTTAAGCAGTTTTATCTCAACGTGGTTATAGCCCCACGTTTTTAATAAGTCTTTAACATACAAGCTTTCTTCACAAAGTGTATGCTCATCATCAAAAGTATGCATGCTAACAACAAGAATTCGTGGATCTCTATAAATTGTTAGTTCTTTAATTCCAGCCCGTCTTAGAGCAATCAACTTTTCTGGTGAGATTTTCTCATTTTTAGCTAAGATCAGATCACCTTGTTTAATGATGCTTCCTTGTTGGAGAAGAGAGCTATAAGAAACAGTTTGGCTCAAATAGTCTGTGGTAGTGGTCTTGTTGATTATGAATTGGTTGAGTATTACCAAAAGAATAAAAACTATCGTAATTTTGAAGTAATTGCTCCTATCGTTGCGTACTGGGATGAGTCAATTACAAAAGAATTAGATGAAACGGGGAAAATTAAAAAAATACAGATAAACGAAAAAAATATGCCGAAGAAAAAAGAAATATGATTGCAAGTACTGCGTTTCTATTCTTCCTTGTTCTCTTATTCTTGAACCGTTATGAACAAGTGATAAGTGCATTAGTTTCAATATTTCATTTAGATTCATACATTGCATTATATGTATCTGGAGGATTGTTTTCCATCGTTACTTTCTTAGCATTTTTTGCTTTTTATGGAGTAATGGTTGTTTTTGATGTACGTAGATTAGTAAAAGCACCTTAAGGTGCTTTCTTTAATAGATTATATACGGTATTACCAGTTCTTGATGAGGCTAGTAACATCTTGATATTATCTTCTAATGACTCTTTGTTCATTGATGTAAACTCATCTCCATTTATAAGAATTGAACCGTACCGGGTTTGTCGGAGACTCAATATTCTGAGAGACTATTCCGATGAAAAAACCAAACTATACCCCCGAAATTAGAGAAAGAGCGGTTCAATTACTAATTGAATCTGAAAAAGATTATCCATCGAATTGGGCAGCAGTTTCCGCAATTGCTCCTAAAATTGGCTGTACTCCTGAAACACTTCGTGTTTGGTATCAAAAATACTTAGATCAACAAAATCCCGCCAAAGTACAACAGGTATCTGACCAAGAAAAAATGAAGCAAATGGAACGTGAAATTAAAGAATTAAAACGTGCCAATGAAATTCTACGTAAAGCAGCCGCTTTTTTCGCCCAGGCGGAGCTCGACCGCCCACACAAATAATGGTGGATTTTATCCATAACAATAAGGCGTTATATGGTGTTGAAGCGATTTGTAGAATTTTACCGATTGCAGCTTCGACCTATTATCGGGCTTTAGATTTCGTTGATAACCCAGAACATCGAGCGAAACGTGCTCTGCATGATTTACATCATGCAGAGCAAATCAAACGTATTTGGAAAGAAAGTTCAGGTCGATATGGTGTACGTAAAGTTTGGCAAAAATTGAAACGTGAGGGTTATGTTATTGCACGTTGTACAGTTGCTCGATTGATGCAAAAGCTAGGTATACAAGGTGTTTGGCGTGGTAAGAATAAACAAACCACCCGTAGCCGAGATGATCAAAAACGAGCAGATGATTTAGTGAAACGGAATTTTAGTGCTGATCGACCTGACCAATTATGGGTCAGTGACTTTACGTATATTCAAACACATTCAGGCTGGGTCTATACCGCCTTTATTATTGATGTGTTCTCACGAGCAATTGTTGGATGGAAAGTATCTACACGGATGAATACAGATATGGTGCTCGATGCATTGGAGCAAGCATTGCACGATCGAGGCATGCCAAAGAATGTGATTCATCATTCCGATAGAGGTGTTCAATATCTTTCTATTCGCTATACCAATCGTTTAGATGCTGCAAATTTACGAGCATCAGTCGGTACGACAGGTGATTCATACGATAATGCTCTGGCTGAAACGGTGAATGGCTTATACAAAACAGAGGTGATTGAATATTTAAAAGCAGATTGGCAAGGTTTAGCAGATGTACAACTTGCGACACTAAACTGGGTAGATTGGTTCAATAAAAAGCGTGTACACAGTGCACTGGGTTATGTATCGCCTTTTGAGTTTGAAGCAATGTACTATGATAAGATTAACCCGTTAGGTCAGGTGGCCTAACTTAAATAAAAAAGTCTCCGACAAACCCGGTACGGTTCAAATAGTGCAAGGATAACCATTGTCCCGATCAAAATGGATCTCAGTCAAAGTATAAGTTAAGCTTTTGTCATAAGAACTTACATTTAGCTTTTTATCTCGATAAAGTTGAGATTTATCATTAAAGTAATTTTTGGGAGATGATCGACTTAAACCGCTTCTTTAAACGGTTTTTACGTTTTTGGAGCAGGTATTTTTATCATTTAGCTCTGTCAGATCGGCAAACTCAAATCTCAAAGAAAAAATGATATTGTGAAAATTTTGTGAAGGTGAAATTTTAACCAACAAAAGATCCAAGCAAAAAACAGGAAAATTCTATAAAATAAACAACATGATTCACTCAATTTTAAAATTGGCTATTTATATAAATGACTGATATCGAAATAGAAACACACCCATTACAACCATTTTTACCTTCAAGTACGAAGTTATTGATGCTGGGCAGTTTTCCACCGCCACAAAGCCGCTGGAAGATGGATTTTTACTATCCTAACTATCAAAATGATATGTGGCGTATCTTTGGTCTGATCTTTTTTAAAGATAAAGATCACTTTTTAGATTTACCCAATAGAAACTTTAAAGAACAACTGATCCGTGAGTTCTTAACCCAGATTGGCGTTGGAATTTTTGACACCGCTTACCAAGTGAAACGCTTGCAAGGTAATGCCTCAGATAAGTTTTTAGAAATTGTCACACCTACAAATCTATCTAAATTACTCGAGCAAATACCACTGTGTCACACCATAATGACAACGGGGGATAAAGCAACAGATACGCTGATGCAGCATTTTCCAGAACAAGTAAATAAGCCTATGATTGGACAATCTGTACAGGTAAATTTTGCTGATCGTGAGCTGAATCTATATCGCTTACCTTCATCATCACGGGCGTATCCTTTAGCACTTGATAAGAAAGCAGAAGCATACCAACAGTTTTTTGAGCAAATTGGTTTAGTGTAGTTGTATAAGTGGATAATGTGCTACATCATCCATTCCACTGGAAAATAAGACACAACATGCATGGTGAAACGCTGGAATCTGGTGCTTTCAGGGTCATGATGATGCTCAACCACTTCACCATTTTGTTTATGTTCATACCAAACAATGTTGCCATTTGAATCAAGTTTCAGTTGATATGCCACTTGTAATAAATGCTGATCAAGCATGGCGGTAATTTGGTCTTGTAAATGGTCAGATTCAACCACTAAACCAACTTCTGTATTTAAATGGGCGGAGCGGGGGTCGAAGTTAAATGAACCAATAAAAACTTTTCCGTCTACATCAAAGAATTTAGCATGCAGACTAGAGCGATTCTTGCCTTTAACCGGAATCACACTACCAGTGGCAATTTCATACCAAGTCCGTTTTTTACGTTCAATATTCGGCTTAAACTCAAAGAGCTGCACGCCACTTTGTAAAAGTGGTTTGCGATATTGGCTATAAAAAGAATGCACTACGGCGACATCATTGGCCACCAAGCTATTGGTTAGAACACGAACCTTGATACCATCTTGAGAAAGTTGCTTTAAATATGCTGTACCCCGTTTGGTAGGAACAAAATAAGCAGATACCAACTCCATATGTTGTTCTGGTTTTCCCATAATGTTGAGAACTTGCGAATATAATAATTGCTGATCTTTTGCTTGCCCTAAGGCTTTATTGGGATGATCGGCCACAAAATGTGCTTTCGCCCATTGGATTGGATAGTTTTGCAGACGTAGTTTTAAATAATCTTGAGCGGCTTCGAGTTTATCGTCAGTTGGTGTATCGACTTGATCTAAAGCTTTATAAGTATTTCTTAAATGCTCTAATTGTTGAGGTGTACCAGAGCCCATTAATTGTTCAGTCGAATAACTCAGCTGATTTGTCCAGAACTCATCAAACACCTGTTCCGCTCGATCAACGACTTTTCCGTAGAATAAGATATCCATGTCACTAAACTGGAACTGATCACTGGCTTCAAAATATTCGCTACTGATATTACGACCACCTGTCACTGCAATCGAGTAATCGGCGATGGTGAGTTTATTATGCATACGATGATTGATTTGTTTCAGTCTAAATACATAATCAATAACGCGTAAGTGTCTAAATTTATAAGGATTAAAAATACGGATTTCAAAATTTGGATGCTGGGCGAGGGCTTTTAGGGTTTTATCCAGTTTTATGCCATTTTGATCATCAATCAATAAACGGACTTTCACCCCACGATCAGCCGCTTTTAACAGCTCATGCAACATCAGGTTGCCAATCGCATCGTCATTCCAAATATAGTATTGTAAATCAAGTGTATGCTTGGCATTTCGAATTAAGTGAATACGAGAGGCAATACTTAAAAAGGCATCATCTAAAGCTAAGTAAGCTGTTAAACCCTTTTCAATATTGAGATCGGCTTGTGGATCATTCATCCACTTTGTTTTAGTGTGCAAGGAGTTACTCCGATCATGTTTCTGATTGGGTGGCAAAGAACAGCCACTAATTCCGAACATGATAGCAAGTGTGATGATCTTGAAATGGTATGATTTGTTTATCATTTTATTGATCAAACGTGCGAGCCCAACAGTAATTTGTAGCGAATTGATTTTCTTATATATCTAAATATTATTCATTTCCAAGGTTTAAATGTAAATCTGATTATAATCAAACTCTTATCGCACTCTTCATTTTTTTCTCCGTAAATAGCTTTCTGTAAACTAAGCTTTATGGAATATAAATCAGTAAATATTGAGCTAAATTACTATACTGGTGTATAGTATATTTTTGGATTCAATCTGGTCACATTATGCCTAAACAACTAGAGGATAAAAAAAAGATTCTCACACGTGTAAGGCGAATTCAAGGTCAAGTCCAGAGCGTTGAACGTGCTTTGGAAAATGACACTGAATGTGCTGATATTTTGCAGCAAATCTGTGCAGTTCGTGGTGCATTAAATGGTTTGATGACTGAACTTCTCGAAATTCATTTAAAAGATACTTTGGTTGTCGGTGAATCTTCTGAGTTGCATCGCAGTCAAGAGCTGATTCAAGTCAGTAAAATTCTTAAATCTTATTTAAAGTAAAAAAAATAGGGCAACTGAAATATCAACCGACCCTAAGGAGTATCATTGTGATTAAATCCCGTGCAGCCGTGGCTTTTGCCGCAGGCGAACCATTACAAATTGTAGAACTTGATGTTGAAGCACCGAAAGCAGGTGAAGTTCTGATTAAAATTACTCATACAGGTGTGTGTCATACCGATGCCTTTACGTTATCTGGTGATGATCCTGAAGGTGTTTTTCCTGCAGTATTGGGGCATGAAGGCGCTGGGGTGGTGGTTCAGGTCGGTGAAGGTGTGACCAGTGTTGCGGTTGGTGACCATGTCATTCCGTTGTATACCGCTGAGTGTAAGGAATGCCTATTCTGTAAATCGGGTAAAACCAATCTCTGTGTTGCGGTTCGTGCCACTCAAGGTAAAGGTGTGATGCCAGACGGTACAACGCGTTTCTCTTATAATGGCCAACCGATTTATCACTATATGGGCTGTTCAACTTTTAGTGAATATACTGTGGTTGCAGAAGTCTCTTTGGCAAAAATCAATCCTGAAGCCAATCATGAACAAGTCTGTTTATTGGGTTGTGGTGTGACTACAGGTATCGGTGCAGTACATAATACGGCGAAAGTACAGGAAGGCGATAGCGTCGCTGTCTTTGGTTTAGGCGGTATCGGCCTTGCTGTGGTACAAGGCGCTCGTCAAGCCAAAGCAGGACGTATTATCGTAGTGGATACCAATCCAGATAAATTTGAGTTGGCAAAACAGTTCGGTGCCACTGATTTCCTCAATCCAAAAGAGTATGAGCAGCCGATTCAACAAGTAATTGTTGAAATGACGGGTTGGGGGGTTGACCATTCTTTTGAATGTATCGGCAATACCAATGTGATGCGTTCTGCATTGGAATGTGCACACCGTGGTTGGGGACAATCTGTGATTATTGGCGTTGCTGGTGCAGGTCAGGAAATCTCAACGCGTCCATTCCAGTTGGTGACAGGACGTAAATGGATGGGAACTGCTTTTGGTGGGGTAAAGGGTCGTAGCCAATTACCCAAAATGGTAGAAGACGCAATGAAGGGTGAGATCCAACTTGAACCATTCGTAACACATACCATGCCGTTGGACGATATTAATGATGCCTTTGACTTGATGCATGAAGGCAAGTCGATTCGTACCGTAATTCATTTCTAAATTTTAAAGATAAGATTTGATGGTGTGCGATACATCATCAAATCTTGAGTAGATCTTGATGTCAAAACCACGCTTAAAACTGCATGTTCGTATTCTATCTGATGAACAGATTGCCTTTGGCCCGGGTAAGGCAGAGTTATTGGATGCAATTCAGCGTACAGGATCAATTTCTCAAGCCGCAAAATCCATGGATATGAGTTACCGCCGTGCATGGCAACTGGTGGATACCATGAATCAATGCTTTCATTCCAATCTAGTCGACACCCAAACAGGCGGAACGCATGGTGGTGGTGCAGTGGTGACCGAATTGGGGCAAGTCGTGCTCAAAAAATTTAGAGCGATGGAACAGCAAGCGATTCAGGCAGTAGCGACTGAGTTCGAAGAATTATCTAATTATTTGAAAGTAAATAAATAATTTTATAAAAATAATTAGCTTCAATGAAACTCCCCCAATTTATTGCTCTCAATTTTACTTCTGGAAAATGTGCTGACCTATAAGGCATAGGCATTATTGTGGTACGTGTTTTGTCACCCGTGTTGAGCCATGTAAGTTATCAATAATCCAATTAAACGATTAAGTCTCTGATTATTTTATAAAAAATAAAACTGGCACACTTTCTGCTTCTATCTATGCAAACTTGTATACAAGATAGGATTCATAAAGTGAGCGAACTAAAAACTTTAGGCTGGACAATTTCTGAATGGCAAACGGCGTATTCAAAACAAGAGATCCAGCTGGATATTTTAAAAGAACTGGTTGCAGCGATTGATCCTAATGATGTTGCTTGGATTTCTGTTGCAAGCAGCGATTTGTTGCAACAACAAATCCAATCCTTAACGCAACGAACCCAAGATACGGATAACCTGCAAAAACAATTTCCGCTTTACGGTATACCATTTGCCGTTAAAGACAATATTGATGTGGCTGGTTTTGTCACCACAGCAGCTTGTAAGGCACTCACTACAGTTGCCACCCAAGATGCCGAAACAGTACGTCTACTCAAACAAGCGGGTGCGATAGTCATTGGTAAAACTAACCTTGATCAATTTGCAACAGGATTGGTTGGAACACGTTCACCCTTTGGAGCAGTACCGAATAGTTTCAAACCTGAATATGTCAGTGGGGGGTCAAGCTCGGGCTCAGCCAGTGTGGTCGCACGTGGTTTAGTTCCATTTTCACTGGGTACAGATACTGCAGGATCAGGCCGTGTACCTGCAGCCTTCAATAATATTGTGGGTTTAAAGCCGACCAAAGGTCGTTTTTCCAATCGCGGCCTATTACCCGCAGTAAAAAGTATCGATTGTATTTCAATCTTTGCCTTAACTGTTGCAGATGCTGAATTAGTTGCCGCCCAAGCCGAAGTCTATGATCCTTTAGATAGTTATTCACGTCAGCATCCTAAGAATGTACCGGCACGCTTTTCAAGTCAGTTGAAGTTTGCAATTCCAGATCAATTGAACTTCTTTGGTGATGTACAGGCAGAAAAAGCTTTTTTACAGACCATCCAATTACTGGAAAGTTTAAATGCTGAAATTACTCCAATTGATTTTTCAGCTTTTCAACAATTGGCGGCACAGCTTTATCAAGGCTCTTGGGTCGCTGAACGTACTGCTGCGGTCAAAGATTTACTCACAAGCAATGCTGATGATTTTGATCCGACGGTACTGGAAATTGTACGGCAGGGTGAAAAATATTCTGCAGTCGATGCCTACAATGCTGAATATTTAAGATTGGATTTGGCTCGAAAGATTCAGGACAGTTTGGCTGAATTTGATGCGTTGATTGTGCCAACTTCGCCAACGATTTATACCATTGAACAAATACAGCAGCATCCGATTGAATATAACGCACATTTCGGCACGTATACCAATTTCACCAATCTCGCCGATTTAAGCGCATTGGCATTACCCGCTGGCTTTAGAGCAGACAATTTACCATTTGGTATCACTTTGATTGCACCTGCTTGGCATGATGCAGCCTTGGTACATTTTGGTAAAGCTTGGCAAAACTACTTGGCCCTGAAACTCGGTGCTTTAGATAAAACATCATCGATCAGTGCACCAACTTTGGTATCACCTCATCATATCCGAGTCGCGGTTGTCGGTGCACATTTGACCGGCATGCCATTGAATTTTCAGCTCACCACACGTGGTGCAGTACATGTCGAAACCACTAAAACCTCTCAGGATTATGCCCTATATGCCTTAAATGGCACTGTTCCCCCAAAACCAGGCTTGGCGCGTCAGCAAGAGGGGCAAAACATCATTGTCGAATTGTGGGATGTACCTACAGCGCGCTTTGGCGAGTTTGTGGCAGAAATCCCAACGCCGTTGGGCATGGGTAATGTTGAACTGGAAGATGGTCGCTGGGTCAAAGGCTTTATTTGTGAGCCGTATGGCTTAGGTGATGCAGAGAATATCAGCCATTTTGGCGGTTGGAGAGCTTATATCCAGCATCGCAACAGTCAATCAGCCAATGCAGCCAACTAATTTTTGAGGGGAATCATCATGTTTAAGACTGTACTTATTGCAAACCGTGGTGAAATTGCTGTCCGTGCAATTCGAACACTAAAAAAATTAGGTATCACTAGTGTCGCGGTCTATTCGGAGAGTGACCGTTATGCTCAACATGTGCAGGATGCAGATGTTGCAATTGCACTGGATGGATTAAAGCCTGCTGATACGTATTTGAGTATCGAAAAACTCATTCAAGCTGCTAAACAAACTGGGGCTGAAGCGATTTTTCCGGGCTATGGTTTCCTGTCTGAGAGTGCAGATTTCTCTCGTGCCTGTGAAGAAAACAATATTGCCTTTATGGGGCCAACCGCAGAGCAGATTCTGGAATTTGGTTTAAAACACCGTGCACGTGAACTTGCCGCAGCAGCTCATGTTCCAATGACACCCGGTACAGGCTTACTGGATAGTTTAGAAGAAGCATTGAGTGCAGCTGAGCGTATTGGTTATCCAATCATGCTAAAAAGCACTGCTGGAGGCGGTGGTATTGGTCTCACCCGTTGTGATACTCCACAAGCACTCACGGATGCTTATGAAAGTGTGAAACGCCTAGGTGAGCAGTTCTTTAAAGATGCTGGTGTGTTTATTGAATGCTTTATTGATAAAGCACGCCATGTCGAAGTACAGATTTTTGGTGATGGTCAAGGTCAAGTGGTGGCATTGGGTGAGCGGGATTGTTCATTGCAACGCCGTAACCAAAAAGTGGTTGAAGAAACGCCTGCAGCGAACTTACCTGAAGCAACCCGTAAAAAGTTACATCAGGCCGCAGTGGAACTGGGGCGCTCTGTCAATTATCGCAGTGCAGGAACGGTTGAGTTTATTTATGATGCGCAACGCGATGAGTTTTATTTCCTTGAAGTGAATACACGTTTACAGGTAGAGCATCCTGTGACGGAAATGGTGACAGGTCTCGACTTAATCGAGTGTATGCTCAAAGTCGCGGCAGGCGATGCCTTGGATTGGGACTATCTCAGCAATATCCAACCGCAAGGTGCTGCGATTGAAGTCCGTATCTATGCTGAAGACCCCGTTAAAAACTTCCAACCAAGTCCGGGGATTCTGACCGAAGTTTCTTTTCCAGAAGGTATTCGCGTCGATACTTGGGTCAAAACAGGGACCGAAATATCACAATATTTTGATCCTATGATTGCCAAGATTATTGTACATGCCGAAGATCGGGCTGCTGCAATTGAAAAATTAAAAGTAGTTTTGGCTGAAACCCGTTTAAATGGTATCAGCACCAACTTGGATTATGCTCGAGCCATTGTTTCAGACCAACGTTTTGAGTCTATGCAAATCTGGACACGGATGCTCGATGATTTCAACTATTCACCAAAAGTGATTGAGGTGGTACAAGCAGGAACATTGAGTTCAATTCAAGATTATCCAGGACGTACTGGTTATTGGGATATCGGTGTACCACCTTCAGGGCCAATGGATGATTATGCCTTCCAGCTGGCCAATCGTATTGTCGGTAATGATGCAAAAGCAGCGGGCTTTGAATTTACCTTGGTCGGGCCAACTTTAAAGTTCCATGCCGATACAACGATTGCACTTACAGGCGCAAGCTGTACAGCAGTGTTAGATGAGCAACGGATTGCGTTTTGGCAGCCGATAAAAGTCAAAGCCGGTCAGACCTTAAAAGTTGGACAAGTGGCATCAGGCTGCCGGACTTATTTGGCCGTGCGTGATGGGCTGGATGTTCCCTTATATTTGGGTAGCCGCTCAACCTTTGCATTGGGCAATTTTGGTGGTCATGCAGGACGGACTTTACGTGTTGGTGACATGATCAAAATGGTTGATACAGAACTGGCCAGTGCCGAATTGCCGCTGGCAACCGATACACCACAAGCGCTTTCCAAAGATCTCATCCCTGAATATAGCAATGAATGGGAAATCGCAGTGCTGTATGGGCCGCACGGTGCACCTGATTTCTTTAAACCTGAATATGTGGAAGAGTTCTTTGCCTCTGAGTGGACGGTTCACTTTAACTCAAACCGTTTAGGGGTCAGACTATCAGGTCCGACACCGAGTTGGGCACGAGAAAATGGCGGTGAAGCAGGCCTACACCCATCCAATGTGCATGACTGTGAATATGCAATTGGTGCGATCAATTTTACCGGTGATTTCCCCGTGATTTTGGCAAAAGATGGCCCAAGTCTCGGCGGTTTCGTTTGTCCAGTCACGATTGCGAAAGCTGAGCTGTGGAAAGTAGGCCAACTGAAAGCCGATGATAAAATCCGTTTTTATCCAATCACGGCAGAACAAGCCAATGCGTTAGAACGGGAACAAATTGATAATATCCAAAACTTTGCAGATGCTGCCAAAGTTGTTGAAACCATTGAGCCTGCTCAAGATATTTTTACCACCATTTTAGCCCAACGTGAACCAACAGAGCTCTCGCCAAAAACCGTGTATCGCCAAGCGGGTGATAGTTATATTTTATTAGAATATGGTGAAAACGTTTTAGATTTAGCACTACGTTTGCGTGTGCACCAACTGATTCAGATGATTCGTAATGCCAATCTGGCAGGCGTTTTGGAACTGTCACCAGGGGTCCGCTCATTACAAATTAAATATGATGGTCTGGTGATTCCTCAAACTGAGCTGATTCAGCAATTGCTGAAACTTGAAGAGCAAATGGGTGATTTAAGCCAACTGAAAATTCCATCACGTATTGTGCATTTACCAATGACTTTTGAGGATAGTGCCACTTTAGGCGCAGTAGAGCGTTATCAGGAAAGTGTCTGTGCCAAAGCGCCGTGGTTACCGAACAATGTTGATTTTATCCAACGGATTAATGGCCTAGCACATCGTGATGAAGTGAAAGACATTATTTTTGATGCCAACTATTTAGTCCTTGGTTTGGGCGATGTTTATCTGACGGCACCATGTGCGGTACCAATTGATCCACGTCATCGTTTACTCAGTTCTAAATACAACCCTGCACGTACCTTTACTGCAGAAGGTACTGTTGGTATTGGTGGGATGTACATGTGTATTTATGGCATGGATTCACCCGGTGGTTATCAGTTGATTGGACGGACGCTACCGATCTGGAACAAGTTTAAAAAGAACAAGCAATTTGGTGATAAGCAATGGTTCTTGCAATTCTTTGACCAGATTAAATACTTCCCTGTGACTGAAGCTGAATTGAATGAATGGCGTGCAGATTTTGAAAATGGCCGTGCTCAAATTCAGATTGAAGAAACCGAGTTTGACTATGCTGACTATGTACAGTTTTTGGAGAATGAAGCGGAAAGTATTGCTGCATTTAAACAGAAGCAACAACAGGCGTTTAGTAGTGAAGTCAGTCGTTGGAAAGAGGAATTTGCTGCACAACCTGAACAACATGTTGAGCAAGCCAATCACGTCGATTACAGTCATCTTTCTTCATTAAATGCCTCAATGACAGGAAATATCTGGAAGATCTTTGTGGAACATGGTCAAGAGATCAAGAAAGGGGAAACTGTTGCGATTATTGAAGCCATGAAAATGGAGTTACCAGTTTATGCAGAGGAAGATGGTATCGTCAAAGCCATTATTTGCCGAGCAGGTCAAACCGTACATAGTGGTGAGCCATTGGTATATATGGAATAAGCTTGAATGAAAGAAGCCAGCATCAACATAAAAAACACAGCAAAAAGCTCAGACAATTTGTCTGAGCTGGTTTACCAACGCATCAAGAATGACATCTTTGATTTCAAATTGATGCCAGGTGAACGTTTTACTGAGTCAGAAGTTGCCAAAGCCTATGAGGTGAGTCGTACTCCCATCCGACAAGCCTTGTATCGCTTGCAACAAGAAGGTTATGTTGATGTGAGCTTTCGGAGCGGTTGGCAGATTCGACCGCTTAACTTTCGTTACTACGAAGAACTCTATGATGTCCGTATCGTTCTGGAAAAAGATTCAATTCGAAAACTCTGTCAAATCGATCATCATAACTCGGTTGAGTTGTCGGTTTTAAAAGAATTATGGTTGGTGCAACCGTCTGAGTATTTAAAAGATATCAAACAGTTGTCTCAGCAAGATGAGGACTTTCATTGTGCCTTGGTTCGTGCTTCGGGCAATAATGAAATGGCGAGGATTCATCGTGATTTGAGTGAACGCATTCGTATTATCCGCCGTTTGGACTTCTCCAAAGATTATCGAGTCGAGGCGACTTATCAGGAACATCAAAAAATCTTAGGTTTTATTTTCGATCGACACACTGAACACGCGATCAATGCAATTGAAGCGCATATTATGCAAAGTCGTGATGAAGTGAAAAAAATTACCTTACAGATGCTGGATTCGAGTCAGTTTTATTAGGCTCGAATCATCTAGATTTGCACTCACAGAGGTAATAAAACCTTTGCTAAAACTCTCTTTTCCATGCCTAATTCTGCATAAAACTAACAGTTTTTATCTGTTTGCTATTTAATAATAAAAATCACATTTCCAATCATCAGATGACATATGATGAATGACCAGACACTGATCAATTTATTCCTAAAACTGGTACATAAAGAAGGCTTTTTTGCCACATCTATTGATGGCATAACCTTGATGCGTGTCGATCACAACACACCACCGATTGCAGTATTACAAGAACCAACCTTAGTGTTTGTTTTGCAAGGTCAAAAGCGTGGCTATATTGGTACAGAAACTTATTCATTCAAGCAAAGCGAATGTTTAATTGTTTCGGTTTCTATGCCATTTGATTGTGACACCGTAGCCAGTCCAGAAACACGAATGATGGATCATGACCCTGACTCAATTAGAAATATTCTCGAAACTGGCAGAATTCAAAAATTTTACCCTGAGCGCCCAGCAACTTAATATTTCGCAGTCAGCAATTTCACATGCACTGAAAGCATTGGAAAAAAAGTGGGATACTCAACTATTCTATCGAAATAACAATGAAGTGGAGCTGACAGCCGCAGGGCAACGCTTGCTGCCTTATGTAAATGAAATCTTGAATGTTTCTCATATTATTCATCAAGAGGTGATGGATCTTAAAGGTCTAAAAACAGGTACTTTGAGGATTGGGTCCTTTGGTGCATCACCTTCCAATGTACTGATTCCATTGATTCTGAAAGCATTTCGCCAAAAATATCCTGAGGTCGAAGTACTGATTATGGAGGGTACAGATCGGGAGGTCATGCAATGGATTGAGGAACGAAAAGTGGATATTGGTTTCGTGGTTTTACCTGAAGAACACCTAGATACCTATCCTCTTTTAGAAGACATTTTTGTAGCTTTAATTCCTGCTCAGCTAACGCTAGCTCAGCAAAGTTCAGTACGGTTGGAGGATTTGGTTGAGCATCCATTTTTGATGACTCAGGCGGGAAGTCAAAATCATGTCATGGAACTGTTTAAGGCGGCGCAACTGACACCACAGATTAAATATAACTTGTCGCAAATTTTATCGATTTTGAATATGGTCAATGAAAATGCAGGCGTTTCCATTGTTGCCGACATGGCGCTAGACCAGAATATTCTTCAACTGTATCCAAATGTGGTAAAACGTCCACTCATGCCGAATATCAAAAGATCGATCGCTTTGGCTGTCAAAAACCATAAGCAAATAACCCCGATTGCACAAGCATTCATTGAAATGGCAAAACAGCTTTGAACATGGTTACCGTCTGGTTTTTCAGACACTCATCGTCTTAATTGTTCATAAAAAAGCTAGAAAAACAGACAAAAGTTATCAATTGCCTAAAATACTTCTATAATAGCTTCCATCATTACTAAGGTCAGTGTTTAGATACCGTGACGAGATGACCTTAGCCACACTTTTCTAAGTCTATTGCTTATCCACGATTCGGCTTATAGTTCAATATTTTCAATCTTATGTGCTTGCAACACGTAAGAATATTTAGGTGCACGCATGGAAATCAAGGTTAATTATCTCGACAATCTTCGACAAGAAGCGAAGTTTGATGACTTTACGGTAATCGCCGATCAGCCGATTCGCTATAAAGGCGATGGTTCTGCACCCGGCCCATTTGATTATTTCCTTGCTTCATCTGCGTTATGTGCAGCTTACTTCGTTAAAGTCTATTGTGCTGCGCGTGATATTCCAACCGACAACATTCGTTTATCACAGAACAATATTGTTGATCCTGAAAATCGCTACAAACAGATTTTTAAAATTCAGGTTGAATTACCTGCTGACATTTCTGAAAAAGACCGCCAAGGGATTTTACGTTCGATTGATCGCTGTACCGTAAAGAAGGTGATTCAAACCGGTCCTGAATTCGTCATTGAAGAAGTTGAAAGTATTGATGCGGATGCTCAGGCCTTGTTAATGCCGAGTCTGACTTCAGAAAACAACACTTATATTCTGGGTAAAGATCTACCGCTAGAACAAACCATTGCCAATATGTCCGAGATTTTGGCTGGTTTAGGCATGAAGATTGAAATTGCATCTTGGCGCAATATCGTACCGAATGTGTGGTCATTGCATATCCGCGATGCGCAATCGCCAATGTGTTTTACCAACGGTAAAGGCTCAACCAAAGAAAGTGCTTTAGCATCGGCTTTGGGTGAATTCATTGAACGTTTAAACTGTAATTTCTTCTATAACGACCAATTTTGGGGTGAGGAGATTGCCAATGCAGAGTTTGTGCATTATCCAGATGAAAAGTGGTTTAAACCGGGTCCAAATGGCGAATTACCCAAAGAAATTCTTGATGAATATTGTCTAGAAATTTATAACCCTGATGATGAATTACTGGGTACACATTTATACGATACTAACTCAGGTAATACGGAACGTGGTATTTGTTCATTGCCATTTGTACGCCAATCAGATGATGAAATCGTCTATTTCCCATCGAATCTAATTGAAAACCTCTATCTCAGTAACGGGATGAGTGCAGGCAATACCTTGGCTGAAGCTCAGGTTCAATGTTTATCTGAAATTTTTGAACGTGCGGTTAAGCGTGAAATTTTAGAAGGTGAAATTGCATTACCAGACGTACCACAAGAGGTACTGGCAAAATACCCAAGCATTGTTGCAGGTATCCAAGGGTTAGAGGAACAGGGTTTCCCTGTGCTGGTTAAAGACGCTTCATTAGGTGGTCAATTCCCTGTGATGTGTGTGACCTTAATGAACCCACGTACAGGTGGTGTATTTGCCTCATTTGGTGCACATCCTAGTCTTGAAGTGGCATTAGAACGGAGTTTGACTGAATTACTGCAAGGTCGCAGTTTTGAAGGTTTAAACGATTTGCCACAACCGACCTTCCAAAGCAATGCAGTCACTGAACCAAACAACTTTGTGGAACACTTTATCGATTCAAGTGGTTTAGTGTCTTGGCGTTTCTTCAGTGCCAAATCGGATTATGACTTTGTTGAATGGGATTTCACCAATGAAGGTGAAAACTCAAATGCAGAAGAAGCAGCAGAGTTATTTGGCATCCTTGAAGAAATGGGTAAAGAAGTTTACATGGCTGTGTATGAGCACTTAGGTGCAACTGCCTGCCGTATTCTTGTTCCAGATTATTCTGAAATTTATCTGGTTGAAGACTTGATTTGGGACAATACCAATAAAGCCTTGCTGTTCCGCGAAGATATTCTCAATCTGCATCGTTTAGATGAAGCGCAACTGGAAGCATTAGTCGAGCGTTTGGAAGAATGCGAACTGGATGATTATACTGAAATCACTACCTTAATCGGTATTGAGTTTGATGATAATACCGTTTGGGGGCAGTTAACCTTGCTTGAGCTAAAGCTGCTGATTTATGTGGCATTGCAGCAGTTTGAAGAAGCCAAGGAATTGGTAGAAACCTTCTTGCAATACAACACCAATACAGTTGAGCGTGGCTTGTTCTATCAATGCATGAATGTGGTATTGGAAGTTATGCTTGATGATGAAATGGAATTGGAAGATTACGAGTTTAATTTCCGTCGTATGTTCGGTAATGAACGTATGGATGCGGTGGTCGGTTCAGTTGAGGGGACAGTTCGTTTTTATGGCTTAACCCCAACCAGTATGAAACTGGAAGGATTGGATCGTCATTTACGTCTGATCGATAGTTATAAAAAGCTACATCAAGCACGTGCCAAAGCTGTTGGTTTAGCTGTTTAAAACTGGGTTAAAACACGTTGAGAAAGTGCATGTTGATCATGCACTTTTTTATTGAATGCAGACTCAGTTTTTTTATACATGTGCCACTTTAAACACTTGACCTTGCCATAATAGCAAGGTTTATAGTCTATTCATCTTCTTAAAAACTGAATGGAGTTTTGCGATGGAATTTCATGTTGAAAATATGACTTGTGGTGGTTGTGCACGTGGTGTAACGCGCGCTATTCAGGCCGTAGATGCAAATGCAAAAGTGATTACTGATCCCCCGAATCGTAGTGTGAAAGTCGAAACCACGGCAACGCAGCAGCAAGTTGCTGATGCATTATCAGAAGCGGGTTTCCCACCACGTTAAGCATATAGTGTTAAAAAAGCGGCGATCAGCCGCTTTTTTATTTGGAAATATTTCAAAAACAAAGGCTATATTGCTATAGCCTTTGCTGATTCTATTTTTTCCCTGCCAAGGGTGAAATTGAAAGCAGATCATTGTGAGAGTGAATATCTCTACTTTCATTCAAAGGCTCTTTAAGCCCTTCAAGAATTGGACAATCAGGTCGATGGTCGCCAGCACAACAATCCACTAAAGTTTGCAATGTTTGCACCATTTGCTGTAAATCTTGGATACGCTGTTCCAGTTTTTGGATATGTGATTGAGCCAAATGTTTTACATCAGCACTATGGCGATTGCTGTTACTCCATAAGTCAAGCAAATCGGTAATTTCTGTGACCGAAAAGCCCAATTCACGGCTGCGTTTGATAAATTTCAAACGTTCCACATCATTATCTGAATAAGAGCGATAGCCTGCATTGCTACGTCCCGCTGCTGGAATTAAACCAATCTGTTCATAATAGCGGATCATTTTGCTGGTTACGCCTGAAGCTTGAGAGACTTTACCAATATTCATCATATCCTCCATTACACGTTGTGCACAGACGGTGGTTGGAAACGGCGTAAACGCAGTGCATTTCCAAGTACAAATACACTTGAAAGCGCCATCGCAGCTGCGGCAAAAATCGGAGACATCAGGATGCCATAAGCAGGGTACAGTACACCCGCAGCCACAGGGATCAATAACGTGTTATAAGCGAAGGCCCAGAACAAGTTTTGATGAATATTGCCGATGGTTGCTTTAGACAGTGCAATTGCATTGGCAACGCCTTGCAAGTTCCCAGACATCAGTACGACATCCGCAGATTCAATCGCAACATCCGTACCTGTTCCAATCGCAAGGCCGACATCGGCCTGAGCCAATGCTGGTGCATCATTAATACCATCACCGACAAAGGCAATATTGCCATATTTTACTTTCAATTCCTGCACGGCATTGACTTTACCCTCAGGTAGAACTTCGGCAATTACTTCATCAATCCCGAGTTGTTTGGCAATCGCATGTGCGGTACGCGCATTGTCCCCCGTAATCATGGCTACTTTTAGACCCAGTTGATGCAATGCTTGAATGGCAGCAGGGGTGGTGTCTTTAATTGGATCTGCAACTGCAATAATCCCTGCCAAAGCACCATCAATCGCCACATACAGTGGAGATTTACCTTCATCGCCCAAACGTTGTGCTGTATGGGAAAATGGCGTGATATCCAGACCAAGTTCAGTCATATAACGGTCTGCACCAATGTAAATGTTCTGGTTTTCATTCACAGTGGCATTGACACCCATACCTGTGACTGAATCAAAGCGATCAACCTTTGGCAAATCTAAACCTTCATTTTTTGCCGCATCGACAATGGCTTTGGCAATGGGATGTTCAGAAAGTACTTCAACTGCTGCAACCAGACTGAGGACGTTATTCCGATCAAAGGTAGATGTCACTTCAAAATCAGTCAGTACTGGATGACCTTCAGTCAAGGTACCCGTCTTATCCACCGCAACCACTCGGGCATCTTTTAATAACTGTAATGCTTCACCTTTACGGAACAGGATGCCAAGTTCTGCAGCCCGTCCAGTACCGACCATGATTGAGGTTGGTGTTGCCAAGCCCATGGCACAGGGACAGGCAATAATCAGCACGGCCACCGCATTCACTAGTGCAAAGGTTAAAGCAGGAGAAGGGCCGAAAATTAGCCAGACAAGGAAGGTGAGCAGCGCAGCAATCATCACCGCAGGTACAAACCATAAGGTCACTTTATCGACTACGGCTTGAATCGGCATTTTAGCGCCTTGTGCTTGCTCGACCAGACGAATGATCTGCGCCAGCATGGTGTCACCACCGACAGCGACAGCTTTAAAACTCAAAGTACCATTCTGGTTAATGGTGCCACCAACGACCTGACTGCCGAGATTTTTCTCAACAGGGATTGGTTCACCGGTAATCATCGATTCATCGACAAAACTTTGTCCTTCAATCACCTCACCATCAACAGGGATTCGTTCACCAGGTTTGACAATAACAAAATCACCAGAGACGACTTGATCAATTGGGATATCAATGACATGGTTATCACGTGAAACATGGGCCACTTTTGCCTGTAAGCTAACTAAGCGCTGAATCGCCTCAGATGTCCGTCCTTTGGCCTTGGCCTCAAGAAAACGACCAAGCAGGATTAAAGCAATAATCACAGCGGCGGCTTCGTAATAAACATTGACCGTTCCAGCAGGGAGTAGCTTCGGTGTAAACGTTGCAACCAATGAAAATAAATAGGCAGCGAGTGTACCGACAGCAACCAAAGAGTTCATATCAGGTGCTAAACGGAATAAGGCGGGAAGACCTTTGAGATAAAAACGGCGCCCCGGAATAATCAGGACCAAGCTGGTTAAAACGAATTGGAGATACCAACTATTTTGCATGCCAATGGTTTGTTCAATCAGTTGATGAACACCGGGAATCAGATGAGAACCCATTTCCAAGATAAACACAGGCAAGGCGAGAACTGTCGCAATAATCAAGTCACGTTTAAGCTCAGCTCGTTCTTGATCTTTTTTTTCGAGTTGTTCAGTTTGATCTGGAATAGAGGCCTGTATTTCTTTAGCATCGTAACCTGCTTTATCAATTGCTGCGATGAGACTATCGATGCTGGCATTACCGCTCACGGTTGCACGTTCAGTTGCAAGATTAACATTGGCACTTTGTACGCCTGCAACAGCAGTTAGGGCTTTTTCGACACGACTGACACATGAGGCACAAGTCATGCCTTCAATTGCCAATTCCACCTTATTGGCAGGGACGTCATAACCTGTTTGCTCAATCGCTTTAATCAATTCCTGACGATCAACAGGTTTTGCCAAAGTAATATCGGCACGTTCAGTTGCCAGATTCACCGAAGCAGATGCAACGCCATCGACCTTTTTAAGTGCTGTTTCAACTCGACCGACACAACTGGCACAGGTCATGCCTTCTACTTGAAGGGTGACTTTCATGTCTTGAGCGATTGTATTTGTTTGCATTTCCATAAGATAGACCTATAGAGATAATCCGATTGCTTTCAGCATAGACCTTGACATTATGGGAAGGTCAAGCGGATTAATCAACTTTTAGGATTGTATGCAAACAGAGCTAAAGCCCCTGTATGGATAGTCCTTTATCGTATTCAAACAAAGGACTATCCAAATTTTGTGTAACTGAATGAAGAGGCTTAGACGGCTATTTGTTTGACTGGATTTTCCATCTGTTCTTTTACCAATACTGATTTTGGTACTTGGATATAGTTTTCCAGATCAAAATGACGGGTACGTTGACGATATTCAAAAGTAAATCCTGGCCAGTTATTGGTATTTTTTCCTGTCGCGGTTTGGTACCAACTGTTACAACCTTGTGACCACATGGTTGATTTCATTCTTTCTTGGATTTCCTGATTAAACTGGGTCTGGATTTCAGCTTTTAGGTTGGTGAAGGATAAATTGTTTTGGATATGGATTCGAATTGCATCCAAAATATAGTTCACCTGACTTTCGATCATATACACGATTGAGTTATGCCCCAAATTGGTATTTGGGCCATACAGCATGAAGAAATTAGGGAAACCGCTCACAGTTAAGCCTAAATACGCTTCTGCACCATCGGCCCATTGTTGTCTAAGTATCTTGCCATTGAGTCCAGTAATTTGCATCGGTGCCATAAAGTCGGTTGCAGCAAAGCCTGTTCCATAAATAATGGCATCGACTTCACGTGCTTTCCCATCTTTATCGATAATAGCCGTTTCAGTCACTTCTTGAATTGCATTGTTGATCACCTCTACATTGGGACGAACCAAGCTACGATACCAATGATTAGAAATCAGAATACGTTTACAGCCAATTGGGTAGTCGGGCATGAGTCGGTGGCGGAAATGGGGATCTTTAATTTCTTCACGAATGTGACGCTGAAAAATATATTCTGCTAAAGGAATTTCATTCAGCGTTGCGGTAAAGCTTTTCAGACGAATCTCGTTATAGCTGTATTGAAAGATACGATCCAGACTTTGTAAAACAGGCAGCTTTTGAAAAGCCTTACGTTCCAAGTCTGAATAAATACGGTCTGGCTTGGGAATGACATAAGGTGCAGAACGCTGATAGATGTCTAAGTGGGCGACTTGTTTAGCGATCTCAGGCACAAACTGAATCGCACTGGCACCAGTACCAATCACAGCCACACGTTTATTATTTAAATCATAGTCATGATCCCAACGCGCTGAATGAAAAGTCTTGCCTTGGAAGGTGTCTAGTCCTGGAATCTTTGGGTAGGCAGGTCGATTGAGTTGACCGACCGCTGCAATCAGAAATTCGGCCTCGAATTTTTCACCCGTTACACTCTGGATTTGCCAAACACCTTGTGCTGCATCAAAGTCAGCACTGGCAATTTCAGTATTAAACTGGATATGCGGATACAGCTGATATTTCTCTGTGCAATGCTTCAAATATTGATGGATTTCCTGTGATGAGCCATAGCGGTTTTTCCATCCCAGATCTTGTTCAAATGAAAATGAATAGAGATGCGAGGGTACATCACAAGCCGCTCCCGGATAGGTATTGTCCCGCCACACGCCACCGACATCACTGGCTTTTTCAAATAGGGTGAACTGTTCAAAACCAGCACGTTTAAGCTGAATCGCCAAACCTAAGCCACCAAATCCAGTTCCGATAATGGCGATACGAATATTGTTATTTGAAGAGAATTGTTGTTTAGACATAATGCACTCAAGTTAAAAGTATCATGTGTTGTTTGCAGAATAATCGTTTCATAGATTGATTTAGAGGATGGATGAGGCCAAAATATTGTGATTAGAGGCCACTGAGCGTATCTGATTGAAGTATTTATGGATATATGAAGCAGTAGTCTGATGGAACGTGGTTTGATATGTAGGTCAAGCTGTCACGCATTTATGAACAGCTCTAGATCAACCATAAGATCGAATCGAGAGATCTTTATATTTGATAGATCAACTGTACTGTCAAGCTTCTATTGAAATGACAAAATTGTCATTTTCAGGTCATGCTGCTGTTGGGCTGCCTGTTCTATCTTATAAGAAGTTAAGAGAGAATAGGTGAATAGAAATGAAAGCATTGGTTAAACTCATCTTTATCCTATCATTTGCAACAACAGCAAGCTTAAGCTATGCAGATGGTGGATTAATGTTCCTGGAGAAAAACCAAGAACGCAATACAACTGTACAAGGTAGCAATGGTCAAAACCAGGCAAGATAAGATTTGATTTTGTAAGGATCATAAGCTTCCCCCAAGTTTTATGATCCTTTATATCTTTCAGTCTGAACCGTACCGGGTTTGTCGGAGACTCAATATTCTGAGAGACTATTCCGATGAAAAAACCAAACTATACCCCCGAAATTAGAGAAAGAGCGGTTCAATTACTAATTGAATCTGAAAAAGATTATCCATCGAATTGGGCAGCAGTTTCCGCAATTGCTCCTAAAATTGGCTGTACTCCTGAAACACTTCGTGTTTGGTATCAAAAATACTTAGATCAACAAAATCCCGCCAAAGTACAACAGGTATCTGACCAAGAAAAAATGAAGCAAATGGAACGTGAAATTAAAGAATTAAAACGTGCCAATGAAATTCTACGTAAAGCAGCCGCTTTTTTCGCCCAGGCGGAGCTCGACCGCCCACACAAATAATGGTGGATTTTATCCATAACAATAAGGCGTTATATGGTGTTGAAGCGATTTGTAGAATTTTACCGATTGCAGCTTCGACCTATTATCGGGCTTTAGATTTCGTTGATAACCCAGAACATCGAGCGAAACGTGCTCTGCATGATTTACATCATGCAGAGCAAATCAAACGTATTTGGAAAGAAAGTTCAGGTCGATATGGTGTACGTAAAGTTTGGCAAAAATTGAAACGTGAGGGTTATGTTATTGCACGTTGTACAGTTGCTCGATTGATGCAAAAGCTAGGTATACAAGGTGTTTGGCGTGGTAAGAATAAACAAACCACCCGTAGCCGAGATGATCAAAAACGAGCAGATGATTTAGTGAAACGGAATTTTAGTGCTGATCGACCTGACCAATTATGGGTCAGTGACTTTACGTATATTCAAACACATTCAGGCTGGGTCTATACCGCCTTTATTATTGATGTGTTCTCACGAGCAATTGTTGGATGGAAAGTATCTACACGGATGAATACAGATATGGTGCTCGATGCATTGGAGCAAGCATTGCACGATCGAGGCATGCCAAAGAATGTGATTCATCATTCCGATAGAGGTGTTCAATATCTTTCTATTCGCTATACCAATCGTTTAGATGCTGCAAATTTACGAGCATCAGTCGGTACGACAGGTGATTCATACGATAATGCTCTGGCTGAAACGGTGAATGGCTTATACAAAACAGAGGTGATTGAATATTTAAAAGCAGATTGGCAAGGTTTAGCAGATGTACAACTTGCGACACTAAACTGGGTAGATTGGTTCAATAAAAAGCGTGTACACAGTGCACTGGGTTATGTATCGCCTTTTGAGTTTGAAGCAATGTACTATGATAAGATTAACCCGTTAGGTCAGGTGGCCTAACTTAAATAAAAAAGTCTCCGACAAACCCGGTACGGTTCAGTCATTCCACTTTAAAAACCATTCTAAAGACAATATTTTCTTCTTCAATAAAGACATCAATTGTTGCATGGTGAATTTCAATAATCGATTTGGTGATTGCCAGTCCTAAGCCGGTGCCATCTTCCGCTTTGTGTCGGGATGAGTCTAGCCGATAAAATCGGTCAAAAAAGCGTGAAAGCTGTAAAGGGCTAAGCACTTGCATTTCAGCAGATACTTTATTTTTAATCTGAATCATCGAGTGTCGATCATCTTGGCTCAGTTTGATTTCTAAGATTGAATCTGGTTCACCGTATTTAATTGCATTGGAAATTAAATTATTGAAGGCTCTACGAATCATGGCTGGTTCAGCTTGAATCGATGCCTGACCTGTTAGTTTGAATTGAATCTGCTTTTCCGAGGCAAAAGCTTCGAAATATTCAAACAGAACTTCCATTTCTTGCGCTAAATCGATATTTTTCTTGTTTTTCAGTGCCAGATTATGATCAGATTTTGCTAGAAACAACATATCTGAAATCATTTTGGCCAGATGTTCATATTCTTCCAGATTTGAGAATAGTACATCTTGATATTGTTCTAGCGTTCTTGGCTTGGTTAATGAAACTTGGGTTTGCATCATCAGATTATTGATTGGGGTTCTAATTTCATGAGCCAAGTCACTTGAGAATGCAGAAAGTTTGTCAACTGAGATTTCCAAACGATTCAGCATGTCATTAAATGCCGTGGCCAGTGGGGCTAGTTCAATTGGCACATTGCTCAGATCGAGGCGGTTAGAAAGATTATTTGCAGAAATATTTTCTGAAAGTTTTGCCATTTTTCGAATCGGGCCTAGCCCTTGCCAAGTTGCCCACCATCCTAAAAACATCAGGCCAATCACCCCGAGTAGGCCAACCATGAGCAACTGCTGTTTAAACGAGTGCAGGAAATAATAGTTATCGGTAACTTCAATCGCAGCAATAATTTGCATGTTTTGACTACTTTGGTCATAACGAATGGTTTTATTGACAACAATGCCTTGATAGCTCTGATTATTATGTTTCCAATTGATCCAACGCCCATTCTTTTGTTGAATCAATTGATTGAGGTCAGCGTGCATATTTTTTTTGTTATAAAGAATTTGGCCATTGGCAAGTTTGATCTGGATCAGCAGATTATCATGCCCAATCAGCGCCTCATCTAAACTGTCTTTAAAATTGCTGGGTTTTTGTTGGAACAAGTTTTCAATCAGTTGAATTTTACCTTCAATTTCTTTTTGGTTTTGTTGATAAAAATAATTGACGACATGTTGATTAACGAATATCCCCATGACAATCAGGATCAACGTCGTGAATAAGGTTGAAATAAAGCTGATCCTAAAAGCGATGGAACGAAATAATTTATTTCTCATCTTCAATCTCTAGGACATAACCCATACCACGTATGTTTCTAATCAGCTTGGGGCTAAAATCGGTATCAATCTTATTTCTCAAGCGTCGAATCGCAACTTCAACCACATTGGTATCGCTATCAAAATTGATATCCCAAACCAGTGCAGCAATCAGTGACTTGGGTAATACTTCACCTTGGCGGCGCATAAAGAGTTCCAATAAAGAAAACTCTTTGGCGGTCAGGTCAATCCGTTGTCCAGAACGCACCACACGCCGTTTAATCAAATCAAGATGTAAGTCTGCAACTGCGTAAAAAGTTTGTTCTTCTTTAATCTGACCGCGTTTCAACAGAGTTTTAATCCGTGCGAGCAATTCAGCAAAGGCAAAGGGTTTAATCAGGAAATCATCTGCACCGAGTTCCAGGCCTTTGACTCGATCTTCAATTTGGTCTTTGGCCGTCAGAAACAGCACGGGGAGGAAGGTATTTACTTTGCGAATCTCCGTGAGAATCTTCCAGCCATCCAGTTTCGGCAGCATCACATCCAAAATGATCAGGTCATATTGTTCTGTCACGGCCAGATGTAAACCTGAGATACCGTCCTGACTCCAATCAGTTACATAACCAGCTTCGGTTAGGCCTTTTTGGAGATAGTCCCCCGTTTTTTGTTCATCTTCAACTAGAAGTATTCGCATGTTTTCATCAAGCTCAAAGTTTTATGGTTGCATTTTAGCGTTAAAGAGAATATGAGTTTTATAAATAACAAAATTGTAATATTGCTGTCAGCTTCTCGACATTAACGATATAACATTCTCAAAAATAACAGCATTATGCATCTCCAATTTGATGTTAGGAAAAGTGCTTAGCCTTTTTTTGTTTAAGCCAAAAATCTAAGCTGAAATAACGACCGCCGCCCAGAACAATCAATGCTATCAGCATAATCAGATATGTCACGGCAAACTCAATTCCATTATTCAAAATAACAAATGAACCACTCGATGTCAGCCAGTCATAATTGCCATAGTTTTCTAAAATTTCTCGTGCCTTTTCCAATTTCTCAGCCGAGGCCAAGACTTGAGCATTGGCAAAGGAGGCGTTGGGATCAGCTATCGCTTGCCAGCCATTCGGCAGATGCACTGTGACAATGGCAACCAGCATGGTAACGATCAAGGGAATGCTAATCAAACGGGTGAATAAACCGAGTGCTAATAGCACAGCACCTGCGATCTCGGTCGATGTTGCCAATGCCGCCATAAGAAAAGGAAAGGGTAAACCTAAACCCCAATCTGCATTGCCAAACCATTCAGCTGTATCTTGGAAGTGCATTAGCTTATTTGTACCTGCCATCCAAAAGATTGGGACTAAATAAAAACGTAAGGCAAGTGCCGCGATGCCATCTGCATGTTTGAATGCAGAGCAAATTTTTGGGTAATACTGAGCGAGAGCATACAAAAAGTTCTTCATGATAATTTCACACCGAATAGGATTGAATGATCATTAGTCGGGTGAGGATTCTGTTTCTTACATAAATTTTTTTTTATTTGCACTGTAATAAATTGGGATTTATACCGTCTAACTTTATGTACCTGTGTACAAACCGAGAAATAACCTTAAAAGGAATAGAACAATGAGCAAACTTAATTCAATGACCTCAGTTGCAGCATTATTGGCACTTTCAGTTGCTGGCGTAACCCATGTCGCTGTTGCAGCAACACCAACAACCACAGAAACACATGCCAGCAAAGCCGCGGATGGAAAGTGTGGTGAAGCGAAATGTGGTGCCAATAAAGCAAAACATCAGCAAAAATCTGCTGAAGCGAAATGCGGTGCGGCCAAAAAAGCAGCGGATGCAAAGTGTGGAGCAACTAAAAAAGCAGCGGATGCAAAATGCGGTGCGGATAAAAAAGTTGCAGACGGCAAGTGCGGCGCAAAATAAACCATTCAATCATGAATGATGTCGGTCTAAGCTTTAGATCGACATCATTCGATCATAGGAGTCTAAACATGGCTGAATTGGTTGGTGTAGGTCTGGGCTTAAGACGTGAGTTCATTGATGAGTTTTTAAATGCTGAGACTGCTGCAGATTTTATCGAAGTAGCTCCTGAAAACTGGATGGGTTTTGGCGGTCGGCATGCCAAGCTACTCTCGCAATGTGTGGAGAAAGCGCCTTTAATCTGTCATGGACTGTCTTTATCCATTGGTGGGCCTCATCCACTCAATCTTGAATTTATCCAGCAAGTTAAAAATTTTCTACAACGCTATCAAGTACCGATTTACTCAGAACACTTAAGTTATACCCACGATGGTGGTTATTTATATGATTTATTACCGATCCCGATGACAGAAGCTGCTGTTGATTATGTAGCGGAACGAATTTTACGTGTACAGGATATTTTGGGGCAGCGACTGGTGATTGAAAATGTCTCTACGTATTTAATGCCCAATGCAGAAATGCATGAAGCCGAATTTGTACGTGAAGTACTGTTAAAAGCAGACTGTGAATTACTACTTGATGTGAATAATGTCTATGTGAATAGCATGAATCATGGCAGTGATGCTTATGCATTTATTGATGCAATGCCCAAAGAGCGGATTCGTTACTTACATATTGCAGGTCATGAACAAGTTGAAAAAAACCTATTGATTGATACACATGGAGCTGCAATCAATGATCCTGTTTGGCAGCTTTTACAATACACTTATCAAATTTATGGTGTTAAACCGACCTTATTAGAACGTGACTTTAATATTCCATCATGGCAGCAGCTACAAGATGAGTTGAACAGAATCAAAATCATGCAACAACAGGAGAGTCGTGATGAAAGCAAAGCCAATATCCTTTCACACTACGCAACGACAGTTTTGTGACTGGATTCGTGATCCTGAATTAGAGCCCCCTCAAAATTTTGCAGTGAATCGTATGCAAGTCTATCGGGATTTGCTATTTAATAATGTCTGCTCTTTTATCAACTTGGTATTTCCTGTTGCACGTAGCATGTTTGCTGAGCAACAATGGCAACAATTATTGGCAGAATTTTTCCAGAAGTCGCAATGTCAGTCACCGTTCTATAACGATATTTCTTTACAGTTTCGAGAGTATTTCACTGAACAGCAGCATCAGATATTACAAGACTATCCCTGGTTAAACGAATTATTACAGTATGAATGGTTAGAACTCTATTTGGATACGGTTGAAATCGAAACGCCTATTCTGATAGAAGATCAAGATTGGCAGTTGACCACCCAAGTTTGGATATTAGTCTATCAATATCCTGTTTATCGTTGGACGACGACAATGAAGCTTGAACAGGTACAACAAGCGCCAAGTGTGATTTTGGTATGGCGAGATGATCTCGATCAGGTTCGCGTTGAGGTTGTGTCACCTTTATATGCTGCGATGATCGAACTCATCCAACAGAATAGGGTTATTGAACAAGATCTACAGCGACTGATTCAATCAATACTTCCTGATTTTGATGAAGAGCAAATTCAACTACAAATTTATGGGTTAAAAGCATTATTAACTCGGTTAAGATTAATTCACGTTCCGCATAATAATGATGAGATACAGGGATGAATTCAGCTTCAGCAGCAAAACATGATGACCTATTCCATCAGTTGCATAATCCTGCTTTTTTACAGGATTTAAGACAGCAAATGATTAAGTTTGCTGTCTTGCAGCTTGCTTCATTGCCGCAGGCAGAGGATGTGGTTCAGGAAGCATTGACCAGCGCATTTCAGCATCTAGATTCATTTACAGGACGGGCGGCGTTTAAAACTTGGGTATTTGCAATTTTAAAAAATAAGATTATAGATTTGATTCGGCAGAAATCTCGTTTAGTCAGTATGAGTGAACTCTTTAAGGATGAAGAGAGTGAGCTGAGTATCGAAGCGTTATTTGACGCCTCAGGTCATTGGCATAAATATGAAGCGCCACAAGCATGGCAAAGCCCTGAAGAGATGATGGAGCAACAAGATTTCTGGATAATCTTTGATGCTTGTCTCAATCATTTACCTGCTAAATATGCGCAGGTATTTATGTTACGTGAAATGATTGAGCTGAGTAGCACTGAAATTTGCGAGAAGCTTGAACTGACGGTTTCACATTTTAACGTACTGATGTATCGCAGCCGAACACGGTTACGTGAATGTTTAGAAAATAAATGGTTATTGCAGGAGGATTGTTCATGTTGACATGCCGCCAAGCCACCCAATTATTATCCGAAAAGCAGGATAGACCTTTATTACTTCGTGAGCAGACTCATCTACAACTACACTTGTTGGCTTGTCGTTCCTGTCGCCGTTATGGTAAACAGATCAAAAACTTAAGCCAACTTGCACAAGCGTTTAGGCAAGTTGATCAAGAGTAGATCGATTTTGTCATGTGCTTCAAAACAAAAAAGGAAATCATCGAACTTCCTTTTTTATGATCAGCATCTAAAACTTATAGCTTGGTTTGACGTTGTGCGATGTATTTTTCGTTAAAGAAACCACCTAACGGAATAAAGGCCAGCACAAATAATCTGAACAATTCGATACCAGACCAAAGCGAAGCGGTGCGCACCAAATTCCAAAGATAGAATAAAAACGCCAGACCATGAATAGGTCCCATGATTTTTGTCGCGATCGGTAAATCAAATGCGTACTTTAAGGGAATTGCCACAACAAATAACAGCAACAAGGTTACTGCTTCGAGTACAGAAGTAAACCGCATTTGCCGCAATTTTTCTGTCATTGTGCTCATAACATAGCTCCGAGAGATGAATAAGAGAATCAAAAATTAACGCAGCATATCATCTTTAAGCGCTATCGCATTGATATTGTTGGTAACGATTCTTATTTAATAACCTTTATAAAAGCGGATAAAAGCATGTTCTAAAAGCAGAAATTTCTAAATTTTTTCAAGAATTCACGACGATATATAATTGTCTTACAGATTAAAAATAATTTTAAAAATATTAAGTTATTAATATTTATAATTTTTATAGGTGTTTATTATTCGATGAGCTTATCATTTTTTATCAAGCAAGTGGAGTGAATATAGAATTTATGCAACTTGTTGCATAAAAACTTTTATCCCGATATGATTGAGTGAATTTAAAGAATAGCGAAATGCTTATTATTTCTAAAATTGGCTTTATCTATCTGAAATAATGAATATCTAAAGGATAAAAGTGATGTCAAAAATTCCAGAATTAATGAAAAACCTGAAACTCCCTGTCATTGCGTCGCCCTTGTTTATTATTAGTACGCCGCAGTTGGTGTTGGCTCAATGTAAAGCAGGTGTAATTGGCTCGATGCCGGCATTGAATGCACGACCTGCCGAAAAACTGGAAGAATGGTTAAAAGAAATTACCGAAGGAATCTCTGAACATAATGCTTTACATCCAGAGCGACCTGCGGCACCTTTTGCAATTAACCTGATCGTGCATAAAAGTAATAATCGTCTGGAACATGACATGGAACTCATCGTCAAATACAAAGTACCGATTGTGATTACGTCTTTGGGCGCACGAACCGAGATTAATGATGCCACCCATAGCTATGGTGGTTTGGTCTTGCATGACGTCATCAATAATACCTTTGCCAAGAAAGCGATTGAAAAAGGGGCGGACGGTTTGATTGCGGTTGCAGCAGGTGCAGGTGGTCATGCCGGCGTGAAGAGTCCATTTCCATTGATTCAGGAAATCCGTGAATGGTTCGATGGACCGCTGGCTTTATCGGGTGCGATCTCTACAGGTGATGCGGTTCTTGCAGCACAGGCAATGGGGGCAGACTTTGCTTATATTGGTTCAGCATTTATTGCCACCCATGAAGCCAATGCTGAAGATGCTTATAAGCAGGCGATAGTCGATCACAATTCAGATGAAATTGTTTATTCCAATCTATTCACTGGTGTGCATGGTAACTATCTTGCACCAAGTATTCGCGCGGCGGGTCTTGATCCTGCTGATTTACCTGAAGGTAATCTGAAAGATATGGATTTCAGTACCCCGAATGAAGATGGTACACAGCACAAGGTCAAACCATGGCGTGATATTTGGGGATGCGGACAAGGGTTAAATGCAATTAAAGCCACGACTTCAGTCGAGCAACTAGTGAGTCGGCTTGAAAGAGAATATTTTGCAGCAAGAACACGTCTCAAGCTTTAAGTTTCGATATCAGGCCTTAATCTTTAAGGCCTGATACATTTTATTAGGCGGGTTTTTTAAATGATGAGCGCTCACTATGCTTACCTTGTTGTCACGGAATTCGGCCTGTGGCAATAAATGCGACTAAACCATCATAAAGATTTCCAAAAAATACCGCTTTCACCTAAGCCGAGATCATCAGGAATAAACAGAATGTTGTCATGTGATTCCTTGATATTCATCATGTAGGGGACACATGAATATTTTTCGATTTAAACTTAAGTAATTTGATAGAGCAGTTATAAGAGAATGTTTCAAATCTGTTCAAATTTGAGCCCTGCATGATCAGTTAAACGTTGAATGAAGCGATCATCAAACATCGTCGCAGGTGTCCAAAATCCACCGTTACGTCCAACTTTTTCACTGTCTTTGGCATGGTCAATTGCAAGACTCAATGTAGCTTGTCCCAACATTTTTCCTGTAGAACCGTAACCAGGATCACGGTCACCTGTGACTTTAACTTTCAGGCTTTGTCCTGCATCTGTTTTACCCACAAAACGTAGGTCAAATCGGCCTGTTAGCTGTTGTTCTGGAGTTGGGCCTTCACCTGGTTTTGGCAATAAATAACGTTCCATGACTTGGCTGATTGGTTTACTCACTGCCGCGAGCATAAAAGCAGCTAGACCAGAAACCACGCCTAAAGCTTTTAATCGTCCTTTTAGCCCTTCACCCGTCAATATGGCTTCGTTATAGCTAAAGTTGTTGCCATAGGCATTGCCAGATAAGGCATTTGAGCGATGGACCACACGTTCATTGACAGCAGCCATCACAAAAGGTGCAATCCATGCATTAAAATCGGGGTCGAATTTGGCTGTTTTGATATAAATTTGTCTTTGGGTATTGCCATGATCTGCAGGACAAAGGATATAGGGATTGAGCAGATCTTTACGTAAAGCAGGGTCGGCAGCGGCTTCTTGAACGACATTGATCAAACTTGCCACTGTGCCACCCGATGCACCACCTTTTAAGGTTCTGACTCGCATGCTGACTTGGGTCGCAGGTGCATTAAACTGTTGCTGTGCTTGTTGTTGTAAATAATAGACCCCCATGTCGGATGGAACTGAGTCAAAACCACAGCAATGCACAATACGCGCACCTGATTGCTGGGCTTGCGCTTCATATTTAGTGATCATTTGTTTAATCCACTGGGTTTCTCCAGTCAGATCGCAATAATCTGTCCCATTGTTTACACAAGCTTGAACCAAAGGTTCACCGTATAAAGCATATGGGCCAACCGTTGAGACCACTACACGGGTTTGTGCACAAAGCGCATCGAGTTCGGTTTGATTGTTGGCATCAGCAACCAAGATCGGGATAGCTTGTCCTGCTGTGCCTAAAGCATCTTTTACGTGTTGTAGTTTTTGCTGTGAACGTCCTGCAATTGCCCAATTCAGCTGTTCTTTGTGGTCAGCAAAGTATTCTGCCAGATATCGGGTGAGGATCTGGCCAACAAAACTGGTGGCGCCGAAGACCACAAGATCATATTTTGTTTGGTTCATGTGTTATTTTTCCTTAGTTGTTTGATCGTTTGAATTTTTAAAGTGCTTGCGGTAAATGTAGCGCAACTTGGGCATCTTGAATCACATCTAAACGAAGAATTTTCGATGCACCAAGTTCATCCAATAACTGGCTTAAAGGCCCACCATGACGAACCAAATTCACTTTTCTCGGCAACAAGGTTTGTGCAAAAGAGAGGATATTCGATTGCACGTGTGTTTGATGCCATTTGTGATCCACCAAATGTAGCATTGTTGCTTCACTGGTTCGTGTCTCTGACTGCACTTGCTGTAAAGGTGGCGTTGCTGCGCTGAGGCTTAAATCAATTTTTCCTTCCGTATCCATCAAATTGGCATTCACCTCGATCGGGTTGATGTCGACATTAATCTCAGTCAGCCACTTGGGCAACTGATAGCCATAAACGCCGCGTACCCGTGCTATTTCTGTATCAACTGGTAGAGCTAAAACATGAGCATAGAAATGTCGTTGCCGAATCGAGTTGATCAGTTCCAGTGCATGTGGGCCACGTGCATCGGGTTGGCGCACTACAATTGCGACTGAGACTTCGTTATATGGGTCGTTATCACAAACAGAATAAGTAAAGAAGGTGAGTGCGGCCAGTCCATAACCCGGAAAAGCCTGTAGTGGTTCTAAAGGAGCAGGCAGTTTTTTCTTGAGTTGTTTAAGCGGTGCGAGCATCAGGACCTGCACATTAGCGCTACGATAATAAAAATTGGGAGCCCAAACAGGGCCGACTCTGGATTCAAGCAGTTTTTTAGGAATCTTACGGAAGAAATCAATATTCCCCGCTGCAGGATCTTGAGCGACTTGGTCTAAATCGGGATGCATGCTAAAGCGATCATAGTAACCACCTTTCGGTACTTTGACTTTTTGCTCTCCAAATTCAACTTCAGTAAATTGCTGACGACTATTCATGTTGGTTAACCTATATTGACCCAATCCATCCAGTCTTATGCCAAGACCTGCACATTGATTGCTTGAGAGTCACTATAAGATTAAAGCCAACTTTAAAGTCAAGTAGGAAAATTGATGACTTGAAACACACATCACGGATTCGTTATAACAATGTAAAGATAATTCGCACAAAAAGTCTGTGCTATAGAAATAAAAATTTAGATTTCAAATATTAAGCAGGATCAATCACTGTGAGTTATTAAGCATTAAATTACATTTTTGTTATCAGAATGGGACTAATTATGTTGACCTTAAAGCTAACTTTAATCTTAGTATAGAGTCACTATCCATGCGGATAGTTTGAAAAATATGTGATTCCACGAACATTGATTAGAACATAGATCAGAACTCGACAGTGTAAATCTTACACAGGAGAAACAAAGATGGCTTACGTTACGACAAAAGATGGTGTAGATATTTTTTATAAAGATTGGGGACCTCGCGATGCACAGGTCTTATTTTTTCATCATGGTTGGCCGCTCAGCTCAGATGATTGGGATGCTCAATTGTTATTCTTTTTGAATGAAGGTTTCCGTGTTGTGGCACATGATCGTCGCGGTCATGGTCGTTCAAGTCAGGTTTGGGATGGTCATGATATGGACCATTATGCAGACGATGTCGCTGCGGTGGTACAACATCTCGGTATAAAAAATGCGGTGCATATTGGTCACTCAACAGGTGGCGGTGAAGTGGCTCACTATATTGCACGCCATGGTGAAGCAAATGTTTCTAAGGCAGTTTTGGTCAGTGCAGTTCCGCCCATTATGGTGAAAACAGCGAGTAATCCAAATGGTTTACCGAAAGAAGTCTTCGACGACTTGCAAAACCAGTTATTTAAAAACCGTTCGCAATTTTACTATGATTTACCCGCAGGTCCTTTCTATGGATTTAACCGTCCAAATGCGAAACCTTCCGAGCCAGTAATCTGGAATTGGTGGCGTCAAGGCATGATGGGCGGTGCCAAAGCACATTATGATGGGATTGTGGCTTTTTCTCAGACTGATTTTACTGAGGATTTAAAAAAGATTTCAGTCCCTGTACTGGTAATGCATGGTGACGATGATCAGGTTGTACCTTATGAAAACTCTGGGGTATTGTCTGCAAAGTTGGTAAAAAATGGGACTTTAAAAACCTATAAAGGTTTCTCACATGGGATGCTCACGGTCAATGCGGATGTGATTAATCCAGATCTATTGGCATTTATCCGCGCATAAGGGTGATTGATGATATTCAAGTTTAAACTGAAAAAGAGAGGCATTGATGCCTCTCTTTTTTATTTTAAGAACGCATATATGAACGGAGATAAAACCGCTTGACATTAAAGTTTACTTTAATCTTAAAGTAAAGACATCGTCAAAGAGGTGACAAAAATGAAAGTGTTTGAAAAATTAGTTTTCCCAAATGGTTCGTATATCCCAAATCGTATTGCAAAAGCTGCAATGGAAGAAAACATGGCGGATTTAAATCATGCGCCATCTGAAGAACTGATGCGCTTATATCAAGCTTGGGCAGATGGTGGTGTTGGTTTGATTATCACGGGTAATGTGATGGTGGATCGTCGTGCCATGACAGGGCCTGGTGGCGTGGTTCTGGAAGATGAAAAGTATTTGGATACATTCAAACGCTGGGCGAAAATTGGCCGTTCTAAAGGGGCGCAAGTTTGGTTGCAAATTAATCATCCTGGTCGTCAAATGCAAGCCAATTTAGGTCAAGAAACTTGGGCACCTTCAGAAGTTGCCCTGGATTTAGGCAAAATGTCAGATCGTTTTAATACACCGATTGAAATGACCCAAGACATGATTGATGAAGTGATCCAACGTTTTGCCAATACTGCACGATTGGGAGAAAAAGCTGGCTTTACTGGTGTTGAGATTCATGCAGCACATGGTTATTTATTGAGTCAGTTTCTTTCGCCCTTGAGCAATCAACGTCAAGATCAATGGGGTGGTTCTTTAGAAAACCGTGCGCGTATTTTGATCGAGATTGTCAAAGCAGTACGTGCTGTGGTTTCAGACACTTTTACAGTTGCAGTCAAACTCAATTCTGCTGACTTCCAACGTGGTGGTTTCAGTGCTGAAGATGCGCAGCAAGTGGTTATGATGTTGAATGAACAGGCTGTTGATTTGGTCGAACTGTCTGGTGGGAGTTATGAAGCACCTGCCATGCAAGGTCAGGCACGCGATGGGCGTACTTTGGCACGTGAAGCTTATTTCTTAGAATTTGCCCAAGAGATTGCTAAAGTTGCAAAAATGCCTGTGATGGTGACGGGTGGTATTCGTCGTAAACAAGTGGCGGAACAGGTGATTGAAAGCGGTGTTGACATGGTGGGGATTGCCACAGCACTCGCGATTGATCCCAACCTCCCCAATGAATGGAAACAAGGGCAAAATAACGCACCTGAACTCAAACCGATTAGATGGGAAAATAAAACTTTAGCATCGCTTGCCAACATGGCAACAGTGAAGTTCCAGTTACGTAAACTCAGTCTGGGTAAAACCACCAATCCAAAGGTATCTCCACTCTGGGCATTGGCGTTACAGCAAACAGCAATGACTTGCCGTACGCGCCAATATAAAAAACGGATGCGCACCTATTCATTTTCATCTTAAACTGAGCAAGAAGTTGTCAATACTAGGGCAATAGAATAGATTGATCGAGCAAAAACCAATGATAGAAAAATCTGTCATTGGTTTTTGTGAACCAATTGGAGATTTTATGAAATAGCTTCTGTCCAAATTCAAAGGTATTTAATTCCTCAGACAGACTGTGCCATTGACTATCATCGAGCCGATAAAAAACCAACTCTTTTGAGCTGGCTTTAGGCCTGATGTTTAATTTAATATTTTTAAGCGCTTAACGACCGCCACTGCAATTTCTTTACTGGATTGTGGATTTTGTCCAGTGATAATCCGATCATCAGTGATTACATAAGAAGTAAAGGGAAGAAAAGCCCGTTTATATGTTGCTCCTCTTTGTATCAATCCATCTTGCAAAGAGAACGGAACTTGGGACTTAATCCCTGAAAAGGTCTCTTCAATATTGGCAAAGCCTGTAACCGTACGACCTGCAATGAGTGCTTGACCCGTTGCGGTTTGAAGCGGCAATAATCCGCCTACGCCGTGACATACCGCAGATACAACACCGCCTTGCTGATAAATCTTTTCACTGATCTGCTTTAAGCCTTGGCTATTGGGAAAATCCCACATGGTGCCATGACCACCCGTATAGTAAATTGCTTTGTAGTGGGAAGGATCAATAGCTTTGGGCGTCAGAGTATTGTTTAAGCGTTGCATAAATTGAGGATCAGCCAGATGTTTTTTTGCGGATTGATCCATATAAATTGACTTGAGGCTACGCTCATCCAAGGGGACTGCACCACCTTGGGGGCTGACAAAATCCATGTCATAACCTGCAGTTTGTGCGACATCATAAAAATGGGTGAGTTCGGTTAGCCATAAGCCAGTGTGATCTGATCGAGTGGGGTAAGCAGAGTGGTTGGTCATGACCACTAAAATCTTGTCTTTGATTTTAGCTTGCTGTTTCGCAGCGTCAGCGGCATAGACTGGACTACTCGCCAACATCAGCATGAAAATACGGATCAACCAGTTGTTAAAATTCCACGCTTTAAACATGACAGGCTCCTCATTGATTAGCTGAGATAAATGCTATGTTTAAAGTTGGGTTTAAGGTCAAGTGCTTTTATCGATCTCTGATAAATGGCTTTTATTGGATACCATGCTTAGGTTTTATCTTTAACATAGTAAAGATTAAGTAAGCGCTGTGCATTTTCCTCACAGGTAATTTCATCCGGTTTATTATTAATGGCCATAATCATCAATTGCAGATTTTGTTTACTGATTGCTAATTTTTGTTCAAGTTCTTCAATGTCTTTGATTTTACTTTCGAGCAGGCCAATTAAAATATCATGGTTCCATGTTGTTAAATTGGAAGGGAGAAAGGATTTAATTTCTGTCAAAGAAAAGCCGACTTGCTGTGCTTGCTGGATCAGGAATAACTGTTTCAGATCATTTTCATTGTATTCACGATAACCATTTGATTTACGTTTTGCCTTAGGTAACAGCTTGATTTGTTCGTAATAACGAATGGTTGGCGTGCTTAAACCACTTTGTTTTGATAATTCGCTGATATTCATCTTGCTGTTTTCCTCTTGACATTCAAGCAAACTTTAAGCTTATAGTGATGTAAAAGCAAGCCTAACAATAAAGTTAAAAACCGAGGTGAAAGATGTCAAAACGTATCCTGCATGTTGTAACCAATGTCTCTGAGTATGAAGGCATTAATCGACCGACTGGACTGTGGTTAGGTGAGCTTACCCATGCCTATGATGAGTTTGAAAAGCAAAATTATATTCAGGATATTGTCAGTCCAAACGGTGGCTTATCGCCAATAGAACCTAAATCATTAGAGCGTTTTGTTGCCGATTCATCTGTCCTGAAACGCAAAAATGATCCTGCATTTATGCAACTGCTTGAGACAACCAAAAAGCCGTCCGAGATTAATTGGCAAGATTATGATGCAATCTATTACACGGGTGGACATGGTGTGATGTGGGACTTTTTGAATAATGCAGAATTACAGGACATCACCAAAAATATTTATGAAAAGGGTGGTATTGTTGCCAGTGTCTGTCATGGCTATTGTGGATTGCTTAATGTTCGACTTTCTACGGGACAGTATTTAATTACTGGAAAAAAGCTGACTGGTTTTGCGTGGTGCGAAGAAGTGTTGGCTGGCGTCGCAAAGAAAGTTCCTTATAACGCCGAAGAACTTGCTAAACAACGTGGCGCACTCTATGAAAGAAAATTCATTCCTTTTCTACCCAATGTAGTACGAGATCAAAACTTGATTACAGGTCAAAATCCATTTTCTGCCCGTATCACGGCCTATGCGATTATTGAGGGATTAGAAGCTAAATCATGAATTTTTCATCAGTAGAAAATTTAAAGAGAAAATGGAAAAAGTGACCGATAAGAATCATGCTGTCCATAAACTTAATCCATTGATCTTCTACTTATTTTAGATAGCGAGATTATTCATATTCAACATGCAACTCGCTGTTTCGTTGCTGAGAAAGTGCTAATTCTGTTGCGAGTATTTCTGCTTGATTCAATGCATTGTCTAAAGATTTTTAATTGCATATTCTTGTATTCATGTACCACCCATTCTTGTCCGTACCGTACCAGTCATTCTTATTCCAAACGTACCACTAGCAATATTTAAAGAATACTGGGATTAAGTGGGACAAACCGAAATAAAATGAGATGACTTCTTAAAAAATTTTAATGAAATTATTTGCATAAATGAAATTTCCTTTACTCTATTGACTAAATAAGGCTTCAACCAGTAAGTTAAAAAATAATGAAGGTGAAATAAAGCAACAAATGGGAAAGTATAAAATTTTCAAAATAATGACTATAAAAGACTGGGAAGGTGAATACTGGGATGTATACGAAGAATACAAGACTCAAGCAGGCATCATGGTTTATAAAGGATGGCCATATGCTGAAACACCTCAAAATGGTGGGCAAGCTAATTTTTATTATATTTTAACCAATGAAATTGCAGAATATATAACACAACATAGTATTGTCCACATCACTAATACGCTAGGTTTTTCTGAGCCTGTTGTTCGACGGTTTAGAAAAATGATTGGATTCTTCTTATCCCATCCCGTAACGTACAATTTTGAATGGATTCTTGAACACCAAGATGAAATTCTTTATGACAGTTATGAAGTACTATCTCAAAAATATGGCCTTACAAAGCCCCAAATCGTTTCGTATACAAACCGTTTACTCCATCATGGTATTGTGCGTAAACAGCTACAACGTGAATCAACTTGCGAAAGAAAACATATTCAATGGTTTCAAGAAAATAAAGAAGAGTTGTCTGGGCTCAATATTAAAGAGATAGAAAAGCAATTTGGTTTCTCATACTATATTTCAAAAATAATCCATGATTTAGCATGCCAAGAAAAAAATATACCGACTCAATCTGAACAATGGCAACAACAGTTAAAAGACAAGAGGCAGTGGATACTGGATCATCAGATTGAGTTATTACGAAATGATATTCCATTGGAACAAATTGCTCAAAAATTTAATACGAACAAGTTTTTTATAAGTGGATGTCGAGCCCAATTAAGGAAAATACTTAACATTTCACATACTCAACAAAAAATAAATTGGGTAAAACAACATCAATCTGATCTCGAAACCATGACAATTGTCGAATTACAAAAAAAATATCAAATTGGTCGACATGTAATAAGAAGCTACCGCAACTTTCTAACTGAATTGAAACAAATCGAAACTCATTCAGAATTGAAACAGACAAATCATTCTGATAGGTTTCTTTGATCAAGAATAAGGCAATAAATAACAATGTTGGATAATATTTTTGGCATTTTAGATAGGTTTGGCTTTGGAACACAAAAACGTGCCATCTCTGCTCAATTTTCAAATGCACAACTTAATTCACAGATTATGCTACAACGTATTGATGGCTTTCATGGCATCAATGAAGGAATGTCAGCGGAATTGATCTGCCTATCAACGAATCCATTTATAGAACTCAAACAATTTATTGGTTCCCAAGTGGCTGTGGATCAAGTGACTGATTCAGGTCGATTGTTTAGAACGACTGGCATTATTACAGGCGCTTCTCAAGGACAATCTGACGGTGCTTTAAGTCTATACCGCTTGACCATGCAAGACCCGACCAGCTTATGGCATAAACGACGTAATAGCCGTGTGTTTATGAATAAGAATGTTGTTGAAATTATTGAAGTAATTTTCAAGGAATGGCAATCTAAAAGTGCTCTATTTGCTTCAAGCCTAAAATTAGATACGAGTGGTCTAACTAAGTCTTATGATATTCGTCCATTCTCGATGCAGTCAAACGAAAGCGATTATGCATACCTAACCCGATTAATGCGTGAAGAATCAATCAATTGGCTTATTGATGAGGCTAGTTATATTGTATCAAGTAATAGCCAAAGTATTGAAGCACAAAAACTACGTTTAGTCGATGAGAATGCACAATTCAAAGCCATTGAACGTCGAAGCATACGCTACCATAGGTCGAATGCAACAGAGCAGCATGACAGCATCACTAGCTTTATCGCACAACGTAGCTTACAACCTACAGCGATCCATGTACAACGCTGGCAAGCTGATAGCTTAAGTCAAGAAGATGCTAGTGGATCAGTACTCAGTTCGCATAAACACAGTTCCAATCGGGACAATGAAAGTCTCAGCCTAGAACAAGCATGGAGTATTTCCCCTGCATGGATCAGTGATCTTAAAGGTGAAGATCAAGCCACAAAATCAAGCAATAGCCAATTAGATAAACTCAACAAACAACTGAATCAATATCAAGCCTTACAATCCAAATACTTTACCGCACACAGCAGTGTCCGAGATACTCAAGTTGGATATTGGTTTCAACTTGTCGATCATCCCGAACTTGAAAAAAATCATAGTTCGGATGATCGTGAGTTTTTGTTACTGAATAAGCACTATTACAATCAGAATAACCTTCCAAAAGATTTGAAAGATCAATTGGAAAAGTTGCTTAGCCTCAGTCATTGGGAAACAAGTAAAGATAGCGAACAAGAACGCCAAGCCAATGAATTGATGCTTGTACGTCGAAGTATTGCAGTTGTTCCTGAATATGATCCATTACAACATCGCCCAGTTGCACATGTACAACGAGCAAAAGTTACGACAGATGGTGAAGAAATCCATGTGGATGAATGGGGACGTATTAAAGTTCGATTCCTATTCACTCGTACAGATGATCATAGTCATGATGGGGGTGCAGGTTCAAATGATAATGATACAGACTCTGCTTGGGTAGATGTACTGACGCCTTGGGCCGGTGAAGGCTATGGCGCACGCTTTTTACCTCGTAAAGATGAATTAGTTGTGATTGACTTCTTTGATGGCAATATTGACCGTCCATTTGTGACAGGACGTATCCATGAAGCAGAACGGAATCCAACCAAGTTCGATATCAAAGGACAGCTCCCTGATACCAAAAAACTCAGTGGGATTCGTTCAAAGGAAGTCAGTGGCGAAGGCTATAACCAACTGCGTTTTGATGATACGACAGGACAAATCAGTGCCCAATTACATAGCAGTCATGGTTCAACTCAATTAAACCTCGGTAATTTAAGCCATCCGAAAGACAAAGCTGAAAGTGAGGGTCGTGGTGAGGGGTTTGAGTTAAGGACTGATTCATGGGGGGCGATCCGTGCGTCAAAGGGAATTCTTTTATCTTCAGAGTCATCAGAGCAAGCGCAAGGTGAACAGTTAACAAGATCCAAGATGAATGAAAATTTAAAGTTTCATAATGAAAGTAATCAATATTTTAAAGAGCTGGCTTCAGCCCATGAAGTTGATGAACCTGATCTAGAATCTCAAAACTCTCTCTTAGAAAAGATTGAACAGTGGAATGAAGGTTCAGACGCTTTAGTCGCTTTACATAGTGAGTCGGCAATGGTGTTCAACAGTAAAGAGAACATGTTGCTCGAAGCAAAACAGAATATTGACGTCAGTACGCCGAAAAATCTCCAGTTTTTCACAGGTAAAAGTTGGATTGCAAAGGCATTAGATAAAATCAGTATTTTTGCAAAACATGCAGGGATCAAGATTAAATCTGGTGAAGGTGATGTGGATGTCACAGCACAAAAAGGAAAAATGACGCTTTCTTCAAAGCAACAAATGCATGTGTATTCACTCAATGACCTTGTACGAGTAGAAAGTGGGAAAGGTATTCTCATCACTAGTGGTGGGGGATATATCAAAATCGAAGGTGGAAATATTGAAATTGCCTGTCCTGGTTTAATGGAACTTAAAGCTGGTCAAGTAAAGGTTAGTGGTGGAGCGTCACTGTCTAGTCAGCTTCCAGCAATGCCTGAATTGAAATCTAACTATGATGAACATTTTATTCTGCATTATCCAGATGGGGAACCTGCAAAAAATCTGAAGTACAAAATCACGGCAGAAGATGGACAGGTTTTTGAAGGCGTATCTGGTGAAGATGGTAAAACCAGTGTGTTTTCTAAAGATGTAATGACTGCGCTAAATATTGAAGTATTTTCTCCAGAATAAAGCAAAGCATCACAGAAGGTTAATAATGAAACTATTTAAGTGCTTAGCACTTTGTACCCTAACAGTAATCTCTTTTAGTGCATGTTCAAATGTTGAGAAACAGCAGGAAGGAATTCAAGTGATTGATTATAGTAATCCGAAGAAAGTATGTTTTGGTCGTATTGAAATGACTGTACCGAAAGAAACAGAAGTGGAATATAGCAACTTTAACTACAACGGCAGTAATATTGAAGTTGCGGAAGATATAAAAAATTATGATGCTTTTCAAAAATTGATTGATGATAAAATTAATTACCTAAAGCATGAGCCTCATGAAACTGAAGGGGTTTTATTAAAACAAGAAATGCAAGGCCCTGTAGATCCAACTGGGCGTATAGTTAGCCATATTATTGTATATAGGGAAAATAAGTATGATAAAGAAATATTCAATATTGATGGGTATTTATATATTCGTCCTAATAAACTACTCCTCCTAAAAAGTGGTGCAAGTAATGAATATCTTGATCGTTCTATTCAACGGATACAACATAATTTAAAAAGTATAAGAATAAGATCATCTAAGGGGGAAGAACAGGCAGGTCTCTGCTGGAAAGATTTTTTTATAGCTGATGATATGAGTCAAAACCATCCTTTTGGTGGTGGCTATCTACATTTTAAATTCCCAAGTTATCCGCAAGTTCGGGCTGATATTGAGCATCGAGTTACTTATGAATCAGATCAACCTTTAATTGAGCTGATGCAAAAAAATCAGAATGAACTGCCCGCTGTCGCAAAGGCGCTGATTAATATCCAAAACTTAAGAGAACAGAAAAAAGTTATCAATGGTTTGGCTGGTGAAGAAGTATTGAATCATATGTCACGAAGAGGGCACTTTGAACGCGGTTATGAAGTGGGGGAATGGCAATATTTAGGCACACTGGATAATCATAATGATCCATACATTCAATTTAGTTTTGATAGTGCTGACATGGTCAATCCAGATGAACCTTTAAACGCTGTGGTGAGCCAGAAAGAAGTGATTCGGTTGAATGATTTTATTTTAAATAGTCTTCAAGTCTCTCCAAATAATAAGAAGGAGCAATAAGATGGCGAACAAGGCAATTGCTCAAGCAAGCTCAGCGACTAGCCCAACGACAAATAAATCTGGAACTTATGTCGAAGTGCCATTGTCAGATACGATTCCAATTATTTTTGTTCCAGGAATTATGGGGTCAAATATTTTTAATACATCTCTCAAAAAACCTGTATGGATGATTGGTAATGGAATATCGGGGCAAGTCTCTACGCTAACCAAGCAAATGGGCAAAAGTCCAGCCACATTACAAACGGAGTTAGATTATTTGCATACCCGAGTCGATGAAAGTGGGGAAATACAAGTCGATAACCGACTTAAACTCAGTAAAAAAATATTAAGAGAACGGTATTGGGGGACAGTACATTGGGATAGTTATGGTGGAATACTGACGTATTTACAATTGGTACTCAATAATGTGGACGTAAATGAAAAGCCGATTGTGGGTGGGTGGATAGGCAGTAGTGCGGCTGTAACTTATCAATTGAAGCAGCAAGAAGCGATTTATGAATGGAAAAGTCTTTTAGATAAAAATGAAACAAAGCAATGGTTTCCTCAGCCATCACAAGCATTTGTCGCAACCAATCAACAAGAAATTGAACATCTAAAGAAATTTCATTTTCCAGTGTATGCGATGGGTTATAACTGGCTACAGTCTAGTGAAAATGGAGCAGCTATCGTTGCAGGAAAACTCGATAAAATTAAACAAGAGTATGGTGCAAGGTTTCGTAAATTCATTATTATCACCCATTCAATGGGCGGATTGCTGACACGCCGATTGGTACAATTACGAGGTGCTGATATTGCGGGCGTGGTGCATGGGGTAATGCCTGCTGAGGGTGCAGCAGCTGCGTATCGTCGGATTGTAACAGGCTCTGCGGATGTTGGTGCTTTACCAGCCTATGTATTGGGTAAAAATACTGAGCATGTCACAGCAGTACTGGCTAATGCCCCTGGGGGCTTAGAGCTATTACCGAGTAAGGCCTATAATGGTGGTAAGCCTTGGCTATTTCTCAATGGTTCAGGGTTGATGAATGGGAAAGACTTACAAACCAATGTGGTTTCTTTACCTAGAAGTGATCCTTATGAAGAAATTTATAAAGCTGATGGCGTTTGGTGGGAAATGGTTAAAGAAGAGTTGATTGATCCTGCTAATATGGTCAAACGGGATAACCCAGATAAAAATGTCAAAGATATTTATAAGAAAAAAATTAACAGTGTTAATGATTTTCACTCAAAAATTACTAATAAATATCATCCATGTACTTATGCCAATTATGGGCATGACCCCAAACATTCAAGTTTTGGGACACTGACATGGACCTTAGATCAAGCGTTACGAGGTTTAACCGCTGAGCAAATGCAACGATTACCAAGGGTAAGTGCGCAAGAGGTGGAAGCTTATAATCAAGGTGTAGCCAAGGATGCAATATCTATGGGACAAGGTGCAATGTATTATATGAAAGCAAATATTAAAGATAATAATGGGCTAAGATATATTCGGTTAACCAGTGGAAAATTTGGGACCTTTAAAATATCGGATAAAGATTCAGATGGGGATGGTACCGTACCTTACCAATCTGGTTGTGCGCCGTTAGGTCAAAGTGGTGTAAAACAAGTGTTTAAAATGACGGGCTTTGATCATCAAGGTAGCTATAACAACATACATGTTAAGCGTTCAGTTCTCTACTCGATCGTGAAAATTATTAAAGAGAATAATATTCAGCCGAAGTTTAGATAAATTAAAGGAAGCGTATAGATGACCTTCGCTTCAGGTTTTAAATATGTAAGAAGCCTGTAAATTATTTTTGTGTAAGCTCTATATTTCTATAAACTATTTTTAGAAAATTGAAATAATTATGCCAATGTATCTGCCTAAAAGGCAGATACATTATTTTGTGGCATTTATTTTTCTAAAATCAATGTGAATCATCTTTTGGTTGGAATTGATAAAAACTATTTCCATTTATGATGAACATTTTATTTTGCACTATCCAGATGGTGCACCTGCAAAAAATCTGAAGTACAAAATCACGGCTGAAGATGGACAGGTTTTTGAGGGAGTATCTGGTGAAGATGGTAAAACGGACGTTTGTACAAAAGATGTAATGAGTGCTTTAAAAATCGAAGTACTTTTACCTGAATAAAATGCAGGAAGACCTGATGAAATTAAGTAAGAGCCTAGTTATTGGCTTAATCGCAATATGCTCCTTAAATGCATGCTCTTCTCCGAATAAAGAACAACCAGGAATTAAAGAGATGGATTATAACCAACCTAAAACAGTATGTATTGGTCGCCTGGAAGTTAATGTCCCTAAAGAAACCCAAGTGACTTATGGCCCACTGAACTTTAATGGCAGTGATTTTGAGATAGAGGCAAGTGTAAAGTCCTATCAAGATTATCAAAAATATATTAAGGATAAGATTGAAACTTTAAAAAATTCTCCACATGAAACAGAAGGGACGCTTTTAAAACAAGAACTGCCAGGTCCGATGAAAGCGATTGATGGTTCTATAAGTTATATTCTTGTATCTAGACCTACAGAATATACGAAAACCTCATATGAAATTTACGGCTACCTTTATTTGGGTATGAAACAACTGCTCATTCTTAAAAGTAGTGCTAGCAATGAATATTTAGATCGCTCTATTAATAGAATGCAGCATAACTTAAAAAGTATAAAAATAAGAGCGCCTAAAGGTGAAAATCAGGCCGGTTTGTGTTGGGATAAAATTTTTATTGTGGATAATATGGATGAAAATAGGCATTTTAATGCCTCTGTATCATTTACCTTTCCTTCCTATCCAGAAGTACGGGCACATGTCGATAATAGGGGGCGATATGAATCTGATGCCCCCTTTATTGCAATGGTTAAGCAAAATAAAGCCGAGCTCCCTCTTGAGGTCAAGACATTGACCAAGGATACAGAAATCAATATTGCAGAAAGAGAGGTTAATGGCTTATTAGGAGAGGAATATAGTATTAATACGGCTCTTCGCAAACCATTTCAACGCGGGTTTGAGATTATGGACTGGCAATACTTAGGAAATTTAGATGATCCGCATCATCCTTTAATTGGTTTTCATCTAAGTAGTGAAAATGAAAAGGATAATGAAGGCTATGGCGATGCTTTGGTTAACCAGAAAGCTGTTGTGCAATTGGGACACTTTATATTAAGTAGCATACGAGTCAGCTCCAATAATGAGGTTAACAAAGATGGGGAAAAGTAATAATTCATCTGTGGTAACCGCTCATTCAGCAACATCACCGACAAGTAATCGCATGGGGACTACCGTAGAAGTGCCATTGCCAGATACCATTCCTATCATTTTTGTACCAGGGATCATGGGCTCAAATATTAAACATCAAAAACTTGGTAAAGTATGGGACATGCCAAATAGCACAGTAGGAGGTCTGAAAACAGCAAATAAACGATCCCAACTAAAACCCGAAGAATTACAACGACAATTAGATCCTCAACAAACATCTGTTGATGATTCAGGCACTATTCAGGTTGATCAACGCTTAAGGTTGAATGAAGCAACGCTTAGGAAACGTTATTGGGGGACAGTTCATTGGGATAGTTATGGCAATATTTTAACCTACTTACAATTAGCATTGAACAATGTTAGTTTACAAGATAGGCCCCTCTATGGCGGTGGGGTTGGAGGTGGATATGCTGTTATGGTCCAAATGAAACAACAAGAAGCAATTTATGAATGGCAAAGTTTACTTAGCTCAAATGAAACATCAAAATGGGAATTTGAAGAACCATTTCAAGCAGCTTCCACAGCAGAAATTGACCATCTTAAAAAATTTAATTTTCCTGTCTATGCGATGGGCTATAACTGGCTCCAATCTAATGAAGATTCCGCTCAAATAATTGTAAAAAAATTAGAAAAAATAAAAGCCGAGTATGGTTCCAAATTTCATAAATTTATTATTGTGACGCATTCAATGGGAGGTTTGGTCACCCGACGTTTAGCTCAACTCTGTGGAGATGATATCGCAGGAGTTGTCCATGGTGTTATGCCCGCTGATGGTGCGGCTGCGGCCTATCGTAGGATTGTCTCTGGATCTTATGAAGGTGGGGGTGTCAAGCCTTGGGTCACCTCTTTTGTATTGGGTAAAGATACTGAACATGTTACCGCAGTATTGGCTAACTCTCCAGGTGGCTTAGAACTGTTACCTAATGCGGAATACAATAACCGTCAACCATGGTTAACCTTGCAAGGTAAGAATGAGCATAATCAATTAATGCAGGTAAAGCTCCCGACTAAGAATGTTCGCGGCGAGGTTGATCCTTATGAACAAATTTATAAGGCCGACAAAGTCTGGTGGGAAATGGTAAGAGAAGAGCTTGTTGACCCAGCAAAGATGGTAAAAGGTGACAACCCTGATAATAATCCTAAAGAAGTTTATAAACTTAAAATTGATAAGGTTAAGAAATTCCACGCCTCGATAGCTAAACAATATCATGCTTGTACCTATGTCAATTATGGGCATGATAAGAAGTTTATGAGCTTTGGGACATTGACTTGGTCACTTGATCGCCAACTGAGAGGGCTTAGCCCCCGACAGTTACAAACTCTACCAAGAGCTACGGCACAACAAATTGGGATATATCGTCAAAAAACCGTTCAAGAACAAATAGAAAAAATTAAAGAAGGTAAAGGATCTGATGTTAATAACCGAGACTTAGCCCTTGAGAATAATGGTATTCGTTATATCTTATTATCGAGTGGCAAGCTAGGTAGTTTTGCAATCTCTACTCAAGATGCACCAGGTGATGGCACTGTGCCTTATCAATCAGGTTGTGCGCCGTTAAAACAAAAGGGAGTAAAACAAGTTTTTAAAATGACGGGATTTGATCATCAAGGTAGTTATAACAATGCCCATGTCAAACGTTCTGTACTTTACTCGATTGTAAAGATCATCAAAGAAAACAATATTCAGCCGAAGTTTAGATAAATTAAAGGGGGCGTATAGATGACCTTCGCTTCAGGTTTTAAATATGTAAGGAGCCTGTAAATTATTTTTGTGTAAGCTCTATATTTCTATAAACTATTTTTAGCAAAGTGAAATAATTATGCCAATGTATCTGCCTGAAAGGCAGAAATATCATTTTATGGCATCTATTTTCTAAAATTAATGTGAATAGTCTTTTGGAATTGAGAAAAACTATTTTCACTTATGATGAACATTTTATTTTACATTACCCAGATGGTGCACCTGCAAAAAATCTGAAGTACAAAATCACGGCTGAAGATGGACAGGTTTTTGAAGGCGTATCTGGTGAAGATGGTAAAACCAGTGTGTTTTCTAAAGATGTAATGACTGCGCTCAATATTGAAGTATTTTCTCCAGAATAAAGCATCACGGAAGGTTAATAATGAAATTATTTAAGTGCTTAGCACTTTGTACCCTAACAGTAATCTCTTTTAGTGCATGTTCAAATGTTGAGAAACAGAAAGAAGGAATTCAAGTGATTGATTATAGTAATCCAAAGAAAGTATGTTTTGGTCGTATTGAAATGACTGTACCGAAAGAAACAGAAGTGGAATATAGCAATTTTAACTACAATGGAAGTCGTATTGAAGTTTTAGAAGATATAAAAAATTATGATGCTTTTCAAAAATTGATTGATGATAAAATTCAGTATTTAAAGCATGAACCGCATGAAACTGAAGGGGTTTTATTAAAGCAAGAAATGCAAGGTCCTTTAGACTCAACTGGTCATACAGTAAGCCATATTGTCGTCTATAGGCCAACAGAATATACAAAAGGCTCCTATGAAATTTATGCTTATTTATATCTTCGACCCAATAAATTTCTGATTTTAAAAAGTGGTGCAAGCAATGATCTTTTAGATGAAGCAATAACAGAAATACAACATAATCTAAAAGTATAAAAATAAGATCTACTAAAGGCGAGGAGCAGGCTGGTCTATGCTGGAAAGAATTTTTTATCTTAGACGATATGAGTAAAAATATCCCATTTACAGGTGGATATTTGCATTTTAGCTTTCCAAGCTACCCTCGAGTTAGAGTCGATATTGAGCATCGTGTTCGGTTGGAGTCAGATCGCCCTTTGATTGAAATGGTGAAAGAAAATGAAGCCAATGCCCCTTTGATTTTTAAGACAATGATGAGCACAGAAAATCTAAGAGAACAGAAAAAAGTAATTCATGGTTTGGCAGGTGAAGAGATATTTGGTCATGCACACCGTAGGGGTTTTTTTGAGCGCGGCTTTGAGTCGGCGGCATGGCAGTATTTAGGTTCATTAGAGAATGATAATGATCCTTTTATTCATTACAGCCTAGAAAGTGCAGAGCTAGTCCATAGTGATGAAGCATTACAGTCAACGATTAGCCAAAAAGCCGTATTTCAATTGCATGATTTTATTTTAAATAGTCTTCAAATTTCACCAAATAACAAGAAGGAAAAATAAAATGGCTGAGATCGTTTCACAAACAAAATCTGCAACAAGCCCGACATCTAATAAAACAGGCACTCATCTGGAAATTCCTTTGCAAGATACCATTCCAGTTATCTTTGTACCAGGAATTATGGGGTCAAATATTTTTAATACAGCACTCAAAAAACCTGTCTGGAAGCTGGGAAATGGAGGAGGAATGGTGGGTATTCAGCAAATCAAGCAACAAGAATCAATTTATGAGTGGCAAAGTTTATTGGATAAGAACGAATCCCAAATATGGACTCCTAAAGAATCATTTCCACCAATTAATAAACAAGAGATAGAACATCTTAAAAAATTTAATTTCCCGGTCTATGCAATGGGCTATAACTGGTTGCAATCTAGCGAAGATGGAAAAATAACAGCCAATACAAGATTGTAAGATTCTTGCTTGATTTTTTAAATGATAATTATTATCATTTAAAAACACTTTGTTTTGAGTCAGATCATTGTGAACAGAACACCTCTGCTTATAGATGAATTATACAGAAACCATAGAGGTTGGCTTCACCAATGGTTGAGGCAAAAACTTGGGAATACTGATCAGGCCGCTGATCTGGTTCAAGATACATTTATTAAGCTGCTACAGACGCGTGATGAGCTTTTGGGTATCAAGGAACCACGTGCTTACCTTACTTCCATTGCAAAAAACTTACTGATTGATCAGGTTCGTCGTAAACGTATTGAACAAGCATATCTCGATGGCTTAAGCCAGATGGAATACATGCTGGATGCGGTTGCTTCGCCTGAAGATCAGATGCAGATTATTCAAGCACTCGACCAACTCTGTAAAGCCTTGGAAGATGTTTCTGTCAAAGCACAACAAGCTTTTATCTTACATTATCTGGAAGGCTATACCCATAAAGAGACCGCAGAACAATTGGGTGTCTCAACCAAAATGATCCAAAAATATCTCGCCAGTTGTTTAATTCGATGTTATCAGACTCGCTTAGAAATGGATGTCAGTATTTAAATGGCAATGGATAAACAGCAGCACCAACTGGTAGAGGAAGCTGCGTTATGGATCGTGCAGCTCAGTTCAGATGATGAGTCGATCCGAAAAAATGCACAATTAAAGTTTAATCAATGGAAACAAAGCAGCCTGCAACATCAAAAAATTGCAGCAGATATTGAGCAGTGTATCCGCTCAATTCAGAAAGTATCCTAAAATACGCATCATAAAAAAGTGGTGAAGTCAGCACTTAAAGCGGGTCTAGGTTCCGCTAAATCTTATAAGCATCTGCGAGCAGGCAGTGCTTTTGTAATTGCATTGCTCGCAGTCAGTGGTAGTATTTTTTATTTGACCGATAACACGATTGCATATTTAAGCGCTGATATACAGGGCGATTCAGCGCAGTGGACTACACAAACCTTGCAAGATGGTTCCCGTTTAATTCTGCGTAGTAAAAGTGCAGTTAATCTCGATTTCCAAGCCAATCAGCGCGTTGTTGAATTGGTGCAGGGGCAAATCTATGTCGATGTTGCTAAAGATCCACAAAGACCATTTCTCGTCAAAACCAAACATGGGCAGATTCAAGCGCTTGGAACTACTCTTAGTGTGAGTTATACACCTGTGGCAACTGAGCTGAAAATGTTGCATTCTCGGGTACGTGTACAGGCTGCATCAAATCCCTATGCAAAACAGCAAGTGATTGTAAGTGCAGGGCAGGCTGTGAGTATGAATCAGAACGGAGTGCAACCACTTTCAGCACTCAATATTTATAATGAACAACAAAAATGGAATAAACATCAGTTGATGGTAGAGGATTTACCGCTCGATCAGGTATTAAAGGAATTAGATCAAAATTATAAAGGTAAAATCCTATTTAATGCAGAAGCTTTAAGTCATATCCAAGTGAATGCCGTTTTGCCCTTGGATCAAACACAGGATGCGCTCAAATTATTGGCAACGGTTTTCCCAAATTTAAAGATTTATCAAATAACACCTTATCTTATTGTTATTTCATCAAAAAATAATATTTAGAATACCTGAATAAGTGCTTTGAATATTTGTATTCAAGAAAAAAATTTAAATTTTTTAAAATTCAGGTTCCACTTTTTAAAAGCTGTTCGTCATAGTAAGTAGAAGCAATAAATTTGGGATCATTTTATTTCAATAGGTTTAATGATTCTTATTTACATTTACTGGGGCGGGTAAAATGAAGAAAGTCGGAAAAGGTCAAATGCGAAATCGGAACGTATTTCGATTCTCAACACTTGCATTTGCAGTACATAGCTTGTGTATTGGCAGCTTGGCTTTTCCCTTACAACCGGCTTATGCAGCAACAGTTGCTGTAAAATCCTACAATATTCCAGCAGGTACACTGGCCAATGTGTTGAACCAATTTGCAGAACAATCGGGGACTGCAATTGCGATTGATGCACAGCAGCTCAAAGGACAATACAGTTCAGGCTTAAAGGGCTCTTATGCTTTAGAACAAGGCTTTCAACATATTCTTGCTGCTTCAGGATTTAATGCAGTCAAAGTCGGGCAAGGATATACGCTGACAAAAAAGACAGCTAAAAATAGCAATGCGACATCAAATGCTTTCGATACAGTTACAACTCAAACAGCACCTGCTCAATCCAGTGATAAAGAAGTCTCCGTTCGTTTGACACCATTGGTGGTTTATGGCCAAGAAGATCGTGATACACAAGGCAGTAACCGGGTTTATGATGCCAATCGATCTTCTGTTTATGCAGGTAAAGACTACATTGAGCGCTTTAAAGGCACCAATCCTGCCGATGTTTTGCAAGGTATGGTTGGGGTCTATAGTGGTGATGCCCGTAATAGTGGTGCTTTAGATCCGAGTGTACGTGGTGTGCAAGGGGTAGGTCGAGTGCCCTTAACCATTGACGGTACTGAGCAGTCGATTGCGGTGTGGCGTGGCTATAATGGGGTGAACAACCGAAATTATATTGATCCAAATCTGATTGCGGGCATTGAAGTCATTAAAGGCCCATCACTGGAACGGAATACTACAACCTCAGTCGGTGGTGGTGTTGTAGTCAAGACCTTAGAAGCAGATGATATTGTTCGTCCAGGTAAAACCTTTGGCGCAGAATTAAAAGTAGAAGGTTCTACCAACTCGATTGATCCTTCATTGCCCGACATGAGTAAAATTGGCAAGAACTATAATGATACGACGCCGTGGGAGGATATTAATGGTCAAAAATACGATCCAGATATTTATAAAAAGAACCGAACCCGAAATGATAATTCTAACTTCTCTGGGGATGATTTAGCGGGCCGGCTCGCATTGGCAATGAAACAGGATAAATTTGATTTATTGGCTGTTTATGCTGTTCGTGAACGAGGCAATTATTTTTCAGGCACACATGGCGCCGGCTATTACAAACGGGCTGAGCCAAGCAATAGTCTTGATTTTATTCCATATTTCGCTCACTCCTATAAGCCTGGCAATGAAGTACCGAACACCTCAAGTCAGATGGAGTCTTGGCTATTTAAGGCAGGTTATCGACCAAGCGATGATCAAGCGCTGAAATTCACTTATCGAGATACCAAAAATAGATTTGGTGAGATCATGCCTTCACGAATTGAATGGGGACTCACCCCTGAAATTGGTGTACCGCAATGGCCACTCAGTCATATTCGTTCTAAAGCCTACAGCTTAGAATATAAGTTTAAACCTGAGACCAATCAGTGGGTCGATTTCTATGCCAATATTTGGCAAACCGATACCGAAAGCGAAACTTACACACGAGGCGGATGGCCAACGATTATTGATTTTAGAGATAATCGACTGATCAATACAGCAATCAGTCACTCAGACAACCGACGTCAAGGCATTAGTATCAGTAATAAAGCACAATTAACTGGTCAGCTCGATTTAACTTTAGGCGGAAGCTTCTTAAAAGAAAAGCTCACTTCTGATGATATTTATGGTGAATATGGCCCAAGTTATTCCTTATATCAGGCTTTACCTCGTGCGGGACGCCGTGAAGAAAAGACCTTTGATTTTAATTTCAACTATCGACCAGCTTCTTGGCTAAGCTTTGATGCGGGTATGCGTTATCGCTCTTATTGGGCCTTTGATGACTTCTTAAATAAATCGATCAGAGATGGTATTGATCCCTCTTTAAATCCGTTATTTACCAAGAAAAGTAAAGTCAAAGAATACAACTTTGAATATCGAACCATGCCTAAGAGTTATGATGCTCAGCAACAACGTATGCTAAACCTTTTAACGCAACGTTATGCAGCCAATAATCCTGATTGGGATGGCCGTTTAGAAACGGTGCCTGCATCAGAAACGGCTTTGTACAGCCGAATTTGGTCACAGAAAAATACACTCACTTGGAAAGCTGATGAAAATGGTCATTTGGCCCTAGCCGATAATATATTAAACCAACTGAATGCCTTAGGGCAGAAGTATGTGGTGATCGGCAGTGGTTTCCAACCTGTTGTAATTGAGCAAACTCCGATTGAATCGGCTCAGAAAGTAAAAGACAGTGGTTGGGCACCTCAACTTGGCGCATCCATTCATTTGACTGAAAACAATCGGCTTTATATACGCTATGCAGAGGAATATCGCTTACCCAGCTTATTTGAAAGTACCATCGGCTTCTCGGCGATGATGCCATCTCAAGCAATTAAACCCGAACATGCGTTTAATTATGAAGTAGGTTATGTTTATGACATGCGTAACTGGCTCAGTTCAGCTCGCAATGCCGATATTAAGTTGGCCTATTACTACAACAAAACCAAAAATGTAATTGAGCGAAATCAAAATCTGATTTTTACCAATATGGATGAGCAAAATCTTTCTGGCCTTGAGTTGCAAAGCCGTTTTGACAATGGTGCTTTCTTTACTGATTTAAGCATGGCTTATAACCTTAAAAATGAAGTCTGTGACAGTAATAGCGCCATTAATAAAATGATTAATAGCGGCACAATACAAACAGATCAAGGCATTCAATTCCGCGATGCTTATCAACGTTGCGTCGATGATGGTTTTCCAAACGGCTATCTCGTGACGATGTCGACACCTGAACTCAGCGCACATGCTTTATTCGGCGCGCGCTTTCTAGATGAAAGGCTTGAGCTGGGTGCGCGAGCAACTTTCTACAAAGGCTATGAAAGTCCATTACGTAAAAATAATGATGCAGGTATCAATAAAGGCTATTACCTCAATGTGCCTCTTGCTTGGGATGATACTTGGATTTTTGATGCCTATGCACGCTATCAAGTTGATACCTATAACACAGTTGAATTTGTTGGCAATAACCTTTCAAACCAGTTTTATATCGATCCACTCACTCGCAGTGCGATGGCTGCACCAGGCCGTACGTTGAAAGTCAGCTGGACCACCAAGTTTTAACACAGAATTTAATTCCAACTTTCAAATTAGTCGGGATTAGATAAAGGTAAATAATGATATTGAATGATTATTATTTACAAAACTAGGGGCGGTTATAGATCTTACTGTTCCTATAACTAAATAGATAACGATAGCGTTATCTTTATTGAAACAATAACTTAGCTTTAGAAAAATGGAGTAACAATAAATGAAAATCTCTCAACTGTTCATCGGTCTTGTTGCATGTTCTGCTGTGTTTGCACATGCAGGTATTGATGGTGCTTCAAGTAATGAAAACAATATCATTATTGGTGCTGCTGCAAATGCCAGCCACCCAGGCGGTGTAGCGGCTGTTTCTGTACAAGCGGCTGGTGCACCATACAATGCATTTACAGGTTTTAGCTCGTTAAAAGGTTTGGCACAAGCGTTCTCTGCACGTGGTGCTAGCAATACTGATGTTACTGTCGGTACTAAAACTTTTAATATCTCCCATATTCCTGTTTCGGCAATGCCACCTTCACATAGTGCCTTAGGTAATTTCAATTTTGGTCAGGTGGGCACACAGGAAGTCTATTTTGGTGAATGGTGGAAAGCGGGCGATACAGCAGCAAATGCAAGTCATACTGTTTATTACGCAGGTGACAATACCAATACGACAGTACCGACTTCTGGTACGGCGACTTATACCGTTGCAGGGATTAATGGTTCAGCAACCAATCTGTTAAGTGGTAATTTAACTGCTAACTTTGGTGCAGGCACTTTAGAAGGGTCATTAACTGGAACAGGGACTGCTGTTTCAAGCTTAAGCTTGGACGGTGTGACATTTAATCCAGGTACTGCGGCATTCAGTGGCGGTGCAAGTGCAAATGGTACGGCTGGGCTAAATAATTCAGGTATTGTTCAAGGACACTTCTTTGGTGCAAATGCCGCAGCTTTAGCGGGTATTGCCGAGTTTAATAATGCTGCTTATAACACTGCATTTGGTGGTGCGAAAAACTAATCAGGGCGAAAGGAATCTACAACTGTAGGTTCCTTTTTCTTGTTTATGACTGAATGATTTTTTACTTTTGTTTTACGGTTTTTATGAAAAGAACATTGCTGTGCTGTTTGATTTTATTGGCGAATTCATCACTCCATGCAGATGATGAGACACAACTTCGCCTGAATCAAAGCCTTGACCAGAATTTATTACAACAACAGCACCAACTACAACAACAAGGTGCAATTCGAAGCACCGATGAACTACCGAATATTGTGATTAACGGTCAAGTATTCGAAGTTGCAAAAAATCAAGATGACCTCGCAAAAGCTTTATATTTGGCTGTTATGCAAAAGCAATGGGGTAATGCTGCTGTTTATCTAAAGCATTATCAACAATATGATGGCTATGACCAAGCATTAACCGATTTTGCCGAGGGAGCACTGGCTCGTGCGCAAGGCCAGCTCAAATTAGCCGAACAAAAATTTCAAAGCAGTCTCAATAAACAACCGAATAACCTTATTTGTGAACTTGAGTTAGCGCGCGTGCTGTTTGAACAGCAGAAGAACAAACAAGCAGCACGCCTTTTTACATCGATTCAAAACAAATTGGGGCAGAGTGATCGTGGTGTGATTCCACCAGAGGTTGAACAAACGGTTAATTTGTTTGTTAAAGCACTTGATCAGCGTGATGCATGGCAAGGCAGTGTTGCGATTGGCCCAATCCATGCCACGAATCTAAATAGTTCTTCTGAACAAAGTAAAACTTGGATGTTGTATGGCATTGACCAAAAGGGCAATGTGATCCCCATTCAGGAGATTACCCGTGGAAGTCCTAAAGCTGAGTCGGCAACGGGTGTGGACTACGAAGCCAGTTTAATGAAACGCTTTTCTCTGTATGGCAATCATGGGGTTTCCTTACGTGGTTTGGCTTATGGACAGTCTTATGACGATCATGCCGACTTTAATGAATCCACCCTCAATATCAATGCAGGCTATAGTTTTTTTGATTTAAAAAATCAAATCACCATTGCACCGTTATTTGAGCACAAACGTTATGCCAATGATGGTTTGTACAATGCTTGGGGCGCGCGTGCAGAATGGATGCGCTTTATCTCCGCCGATAAAGCACTCAAGCTTGAAGCTGAAATCAAAGATTTAAATTATCAAACATATAAAACTTTAGATGGTAAAGAAAGTTCCGCCATGCTGACCTTTTGGAAAATCCTACCTGAACAATGGACTCTGTTTGGTGGTGTGGATGTCTTAGATCACGATACTCAAGAAAAATATATGGCAGCCTATCAGCAACAAGGTGTTCGTTTGGGTCTGAGCAAACCGTGGAATATTGGATTAAACACGACCTTGTTCAGTTCCTATCGTTGGCGTCAGTTTGATCGTTATGTGGCAGCATTTGAGACACGTCGTCAAGATTTTGAGCAAAACTACACCTTTGTATTGCAAATGCCTCGTTTCAAATTCTATGGCATGACGCCGAACCTGACCTATCGCTATAACCGTAATAACAGCAATGTGGATTGGTTGTATTCCTACGACAAACATAATATCAGCTTAAAGCTTGATCACCGTTTCTAGAGGGATGGCGATGAAATCAAAATTCTTCGATCTAGGTGATGCATTGGCGAATAAAGAGCCCATGGCTTGGCTCTATTCGCGCACTCAGCAAAAGTGGATCACGGTCATTCTGGTTTTTGTTTTGCATCTATTAGGATTGTGGTCTTTGAGCCATTTTATTGAGCCTTATACTTTGGCAGCTTCACCCAAAGTGAATGCGTTGAAAGTGCATTTTGTATCTTTATCAGCTTCAGAACATGCATCACCTCAAGCAACTGCAAAAGTTGAAGTTGCCCAAGCATCAACAATATCTGCGTTAGAAAAACAAACAAGCACTCGCGCTGCTCTGACCAATACTGAAAACACAGAACAAAAAGTAATAACCAGCCAGAGTGCTGTGCATGAAGTACCCAAGCCACAAAGCAGCCATAAAGTTGCGACTTTAGCCGCGAAGTCTACAGCAGCAATAGCGGCCCAAGCTTCAGAAAATAAAGTGAAACAAGCTACCCAAGCGGATCAGTTATCACAGATGTTGACCGAAAATCCGCTTAGTCAGAAACAACAAACTGGACAGCTTCAATCCCAGTCGGGTGGTGTAAATACAGCAGCAATACAACAGGAATTGGCTCGTGCACCTGAAAGCCAAGTTGATCGTGATGAACCTGTTCAAGTTAGTCGTGTTGATGTATTGAGCTTTGGCAAGCTTGCTTACGATGATCGGGAACTTAAACAACAAAACCGTGTGGTTGAATTACGGCTACGCATCAATGAAAACGGTCAGCCCATCGAAATTCTAATCAAACAAAGTTCAGGCATTAGCAGCCTAGATCAGCGTGTTCTACAGGCTGCTTGCCAGTCCAAATTCAAACCCTACAAAGTCAACGGTCGTGCAGTGACCGTTGTTGTGGATTTCCCCGTGCAACTCAAACTTAGTCGTAGTCGTTAACCGATGAATACTATTCTTTTTTAGGAGAATGATGATGAACGCAGCAACAGAGCAAATGATTGCCAATAGCCTTTCTCAGCGTTTAAAGCAGGAAACAGCGGCAGAACATGAGCGTATGCACCAGTTAATGGCGCAAGCAGATGTATTTTCAAGCAAGGAGAAATACGCCCAATTTACCTTGTCGCAATATTATTTCCAGCAGGAAATTGAGCATCTTTTTGAACAAGACGGGGTCGCTGGACTGATTCCAGATTTGGGCATCCGTGGTCGTTCTAAACAAGCCTTCGATGATTTGCAGGATTTGGGTATTCAGCCCGCAGGTCAGGCATTACAAAGTGCAGAAGTTAAATTACCTGAAGCACTGGGGTGGATCTATGTGTCAGAAGGTTCAACTTTAGGTGCCGCATTTCTGTTTAAACAAGCGCAGAAGCAGTTAGGTTTCTCGGAAACCTTTGCAGCACGAAATCTGGCGGCTTATCCAGAAGGTCGGGCGAAAGTGTGGAAACGCTTTGTTGAAGCACTGGATGAGGCTGCTTTTGATCAGGTGCTACAGGATCGGGTTGTACAAGGTGCGCTAGATGCCTTTGGCTATTTTGGTAAAGCATTGGACCAGCTCGACGAATTGAAATAATCAATGAAAAGCAGAGGCATAACTTGGTATGGAGCGCATTCATCGTATGGATAATGATGTGAAAACAGAACTGTTGTCGCAATCACCGCAGCCAGTCAGCAAGTTAGCGCGTTCGGTTTGGTGGCGATTATTATTTATCTGTCTGGCTTGGTTATGCATCGGCTTAGGTATTCTGGGGATTTTTATTCCTGGTCTACCAACGGTTGATTTCATTCTGTTGGCAGTGTTCTTTGCAGCGAGAGGCTCTGAAAAGCTGTATCAATGGTTTCTCAACCATCGTTTGATTGGACCGATCATCCATGAGTGGCAAGAAAACCGACGTATCCCCAAAAAAGCAAAATATATCTCGACCGTAAGCATGAGCATTGCAGCTGGCATTATGATCTGGACTATTCCACATCCATGGGTGGTTTATCCTTTGATTGCCTGCATGGCAGCTGTATTGCTCTGGATGTGGATGCGAGATAAAGATTGAGAGCATTGTCAGAATAGAATATCGGCTCCTGAGCAGGTCGCATCGGCTTGCTCTTTGATCTCTCGGTATAATAAAATTATTTCAAGATTTGCTTCGGTTATAAGTTTGCTCAGATGTATAAGGCTATATTTTTTGATATTGATGATACTTTGCTGAATTTTAGCGTTGCCAATCGTTCTGCATTTATTCAATCTTTTGCTGAGTTTAATCTAGATCATGATGATTTGACCTATTCGACCTATAAAGAGATTAATCATCATTTGTGGGAGAAGCAGAAGCGAGGTCAAATTACGGTACAGGATGTGATTAATAATCGATTTAAAGAATTATTCCGAGCATTAAATGTTAAACTTAATCATGATCATTTCCGCGATACTTTTCAGGGAAATTTAGCCAAAGAGCATACCCTCGAAGCTGGTGCTGCTGAAACCATTCATTATTTAAGTCAAAAATATAAGCTCTTTGCTGCATCCAACAGCATACTGAGTCAACAAAAAGCGCGTTTAGATTTGGCAGGTTTATTGCCACATTTTTCTGATTTATATATTTCTGATGACATTGGTTTTGAAAAACCAGATCAACGTTTTTTTGAAATATGTTTGCATAGAAGCCAGATCGCCAAAGAGGAAGTCCTGTTCATTGGGGATAGTCTCGAAGCTGACATACAAGGTGCAGCCTCATGTCAGATCTCGACCTGTTGGTATAATCCCAACAATCTACCGAATAAGTTGCAATTAAATATCACCCATACCATTCAGCATTTATCTGATTTGGCTAAGATTTTATGAATCAAGCTGGCTTGTTCTTTGATCAGATCTAAAGTTAATTAAAAACAGCCAGTAACAGACTGCTGGAATCAGCGCAATAAATAAGACAAAAATATCCGCATAGACCAACCACCATCACTCAGGAAGTTGACCTGTGTGGCTCCAACCTAAAAGAATAAAAAAGGTACCGCCATAATCAATGCGCTAAGACAGATCGTGAAAAAATTTAAATACTGATAATGATTCAAGAGCAGTGAGAGTAAAAATGATAAAGGGACGGCTAAAAGACAATAAGCCAAATAAACCAGTATGTGTCCAGCAATCACAGTAAAGATTGAACTCAGTTTAAATTCACTGTTCAGTAGGATAAAAACAACGGCCATAAAGAACAGCAAAGGAACAGGTGCCAAGAATAGGGATTTTAAAGTGGTATTTTTCTTATATTTCAAATGAAATGCCTCGAGCTGTATGAATTACATATTGCATAATTTTAATGCATATTGCGTAACTATATTTGCTCTGCTAGTCTTTTTAACTGTCATAAAGATCTTTAAATCTATATTTGGAATTTTAGATAAATCAACTGGAAGAAGCAAAAAAGGGAAGATAACAATGTTAAAAGAGACCAATGTAGAGGCAGGAGCTTCAAAACAAGCAATCATAATCACATTAGTGCTCTGTTTTATTTTTGCGATTATTGAAGGATTCGATTTGCAATCTATGGGCGTTGCTGCACCGCGGATGAAAGCAGAAATGTTGTTAAATAGTGCCGAGATGGGATGGGTATTTAGTGCCGCCGTATTAGGAACATTACCTGGGGCATTGATTGCGGGACGAATTGCTGATTCGATAGGGCGTAAAAAGGTCTTTATTACTTCGATCGCCATTTTTGGCCTGATGTCCTTACTCACTCCTTTTACTAGGGACTTAAACTCCTTACTTTTAGTCCGTTTTCTGACTGGTTTAGGTATGGGTGGGGCTTTACCGATTGTTATTACCATGGTTTCTGAAGCAGTACCTGAAAAGTATAAAGCAACAGCGGTCAGTGCCATGTATTGTGGTATGCCGATCGGTGGGGTCTTAACCTCAGTGGTGGCTTTATCGCTAACCGCAGATCACGAATGGCGGCATATCTTTTATATTGGTGGGATCGCACCTCTACTTCTTGTGCCTATCCTGATTTTATTTTTACCTGAATCAAAAGCATATTTGAATAAAATTCCTCAGGTCACAATACAAAAACAAAGTGTGTTGTCGGTACTGTTTGCCAAACCACGTGTTGTGGTGACCTCTAGTCTATGGCTCAGTTTTTTTGGTACTTTGCTGGTTTTGGCTTTATTTCAAAACTGGTTACCGACTTTAATTTCTGGGCTAGGACTTAATAAACAACAAGCCAGTTATATCCAGATTGGTTTTAATTTAGGCGGTTCAATTGGTGTATTACTTTTAGGTCTGATGCTGGATCGACTCAATAAATTCTTTATTGTTGCCATTGTTTATGTTGGTATTCTGGCTTCTTTAATTGGTTTGGCTTACTCCAATAGCGCGTCGAGTTTCATCTTGTTTGCGACAAGTTGCGGAATGTTTGTAATTGGTTGCCAGTCAATTTTATATACCTTAGCAGCAAAATATTATCCAACGGAAATGCGAGGAACAGGGGTTGGTGCTGCTGTTGCTGTAGGGCGATTAGGTGCAGTTACAGGCCCATTGGTGGCAGGTTATTTATTGGGAACGGGACAAAGTGAAATTGTGGTAATTGCATCCAGTATTCCAATGATTTTATTGGCTGCAATCTCTGCATTAATTTTACTGCGAAATCCAGACCATTCAGCAACTCGAAAAGAACAACTCAGCATAGTTGGATCATAGTTCAGGCAGATCATCCTTGACGTTAACAGAGAGTTAAACTGTCAAGGAGATACTCATCAATCACATCAAAATTTCAGTTTTTTAAGCCCACGATTGATCCCGTTTTGTAGGGCGGCTTTAATAATTGGGCCAATAAAAGGAACACGTCCTTTAAAGCTAATGGTGTAATCCAATCGACTACGATTTGCGCCTAAATCACTAAACTTCATGATTCCTCGATGCGCTTTAATCGGGCTGATTCCACTGGTAATTGCATATTCAATCAATTCATTTTCTTGATAGACCAAGTTGGTTTCTACAAAAGAAGGGGCTAAAGGGATCGACATTTTACGTGCAGAACCCACGCCATTTCGTGCATCCTTACCATTACTGATACGCGTAATTTTTGCAGGTGCAAAGATTTTACTGAGGTTTTCATGTTCACTGAGCACTGCAAAGACCTTGTCTACTGGCGCATCGAATTCTTGTGTTATCTTAACTTGTTGTGTTTTTAGCATATTGGAACCCTTCCAAATAAATTGACATAGTATATTGTCAGTATTTGGATATTAGCATGCTTTTTAACTGTTCTGAATTTTACTTGGTCGGAAACTCTGATCGCATTGTAAGCCAATTATGCTTAAGGCTTGATCTTATTTTTTTCTTAAACTGACTTGGTAATCTAATATCGAATATGTGATAACAAATTGTTGTAATTCTGCTGATAGAACAGTCTTATTTATCACAAATGGTGGATGCGATTGATCAGTTTTACCAAAGCACTGTAAATAAAAAGTGATCAGTTACTTACTGGAAAAAAGACTATACCGAAGTATAGTCTTTTGAATTGAAAGAACAAAATTCAGCTTAATAAGCGAGTTTTAACAACACTCTAAAGAACATGGCAATCACCAATAAACCGAAGAATCCAGCGAGCCAAAGTACAATAAACCATTGTGTCTTAGATAGTTTCATGACATCGCCTCCTAGTGATAGCCCGTATCACCAACTCGTACTTTATCTCTGAATACCCAGTAGGACATGATGGTATAGGCGATAATGATCGGAATCAGAATCAATGCACCAACCAAAGCAAACTTTTGACTGGAATGCGGTGCAGCTGCTTCCCAAATGGTAACGGACGGCGGAATAATGTTGGGCCAGAGACTGATCACAAATCCAGTAAAGGCCAAAAACACAAGCGCCAAAGTATAGATAAACGGCTTGAAATCCTGACGTTGTTGACATGCCTTTAAAATCAGGAAGGTAAACAACAACACCAAGATCGGCACTGGGCTAAAGTACAGTAGATTTGGCAAGGCAAACCAACGTGCTGCAATTTCAGGATGGGTGAGTGGGGTATATAGACTCACCCCTGCAAAGACCGCAAACAGCAAGATGATCAGTTTAGGCATCAATCCATACATCTGATCTTGTAACTTATGATCAGTTTTCATAATTAGCCAGCCACAGCCCAAAGCGGCATACATCGCAACCACACCCAGCCCTGTAAATAGAGCGAATGGAGTCAGCCAGTCCAAGCCTGAACCAGAGAAAATACCATTGGTGGTTTGAATGCCTTGAATATAGGCACCCAGAATCACGCCTTGCAGAAAGCTGGAGAGAACTGATCCCCAAATAAAGGCTTGATCCCATAAATACTTGGTGCGATTGGCCTTGAAGCGAAATTCAAAGGCCACACCACGGAAAATCAGTGCAATTACCATCAAGATAATCGGCATATACAAGGCTGAAAGCACCGTTGAATAGACCAGTGGAAAGGCTGCGAATAGGCCAGCACCACCGAGTACCATCCAGGTTTCATTGCCATCCCACACAGGCGCGACGGTATTCATCATCACATCACGTTCTTGACTGCTTTTGATAAAAGGGAACAGAATGCCAATCCCGAGATCAAAGCCGTCCAAAATGACATAGATCAGAACACCAAGGCCGATGATTCCAACCCAAATCAGAGATAAATCAATCATGGTGTTTCTCCTTGCTTGAGTCTGGTGTATCGATATTTTCATCGACAGCACTTAAAGGCCGCATAGGCGTTTTGAAATGCCCATGACCTGCAGGTTCAAGATCAACCGCCTCAACGAATTGAGGACCTTTATGCATCAGTTTCAGCATGTAGTAGATCCCGATACCAAACACAACACAGTACACAACCACAAAAATAATCAAGGTCAGACCGACTTGTTCAGCTGAAACAGGAGAAAGGGCATCTTTGGTCCGCATTACCCCATACACCACCCAAGGTTGACGGCCCACTTCCGTGGTAAACCAACCTGCCAGTACGGCGATAAATCCGGATGGGCCCATGACTAAAGCAAAGCGATGAAACCATTTGCTTTCAAACAGCTTTCCAGTTTTTCTGAGCCAAGCACCAGTAAAGGCAAGTAACAGCATTAACATGCCTAAACCCACCATGACACGGAAACTCCAGAATACAATGGTCGAGTTTGGTCGGTCTTCAGGGGCAAAGTCTTTTAAACCTTTGACAGTCCCATCCATAGAATGGGTTAAAATCAGGCTGCCTAGGTTTGGAATTGCAACAGCATATTTGGTACGTTCTTCTTGCATATCTGGAACGCCAAATAAGTACAGCGGCATACCTTCATCATAGTTGGTCTCCCAATGACCCTCCATTGCTGCAAGTTTTGCAGGTTGATGCTCTAAAGTATTTAAGCCATGGGCATCTCCAACAAAAACTTGCAAAGGGGCTAATACAAGAATAAGCCACATTGCCATCGAGAATGAGGTCTTGACCAAGGCATCACGACGGCCTTTGAGTAAATGCCAAGCCGCTGTTGCAGCAACGAGTAGTGCCGCAACCATAAAAGCAGCAATCGCCATATGTACCAGTCGATACGGGAAAGAGGGATTGAACACAATGGCCCACCAATCGGTTGGCACAATAATCCCGTTTTCAATGGCAAAGCCTTGAGGGGTTTGCATCCAACTGTTGGAGGACAAAATCCAGAACATGGAAATACAGGTGCCGATCGCAACCATCAAGGTGGCAAAGAAATGCGCTTTGGGACTAACGCGTCCCCAACCAAACAACATGATGCCGAGGAAACCTGCTTCCAAGAAGAAGGCACTCAATACTTCATAAGTGAGTAATGGGCCTGTAACACTCCCTGCAACACGGGAAAACTCGCTCCAGTTGGTCCCAAACTGGTAACTCATGACCACGCCTGAAACAACGCCCATACCAAAAGCAACTGCAAAAATTTTGATCCAGTACTTAAACAGATCTTTATAAATCGGATCTTTGGTACGTAGCCAACGCCATTCTAAAACCGCTAAAAAGCTGGCCAATCCGATGGAGATAGCTGGGAAAATAATATGGAAAGAAACGGTAAAGGCAAATTGTATACGTGCCAGTTCGAGTGCGGTAAAACCTAAAGTCATGACCACACCTCATCTTGTAACTGATGAGCTAAAGGTATAGCTACAGATGTTCCTACCAATTTACAGGTATGATTTAAAAAACAAAACATTACTCTAATCTCTTGAAAATATAAGTTTTTCAAAACCAAAAAGTTTTGAGCTTCAAGTCAGAATGAGATTAAGAGTGGAGGTGCTCGACCTTGAGGGGTGAGAAAGAGTTGCTGAAGCTGAAAGAAAACATGGAAATAGTTTTCAATAAAGGCAAGAAACCGAACTTGAATCCTGATCAGGATGTGTCGCAGATCAATATCAGGTAGAGGTAGTACATGGCTGTATACCACACAGTATTGACACTGATGGTTGGCATCATGATGGTGGTGATGGTTCGCTCGTGTTGTTACTTCAGCTGAAAAGGAGTGCTGTTGATGTTCCATATCATGTGGTGAGATAAACACATGCTGCTGATCTGTTGTATGATGGCTATGGAATGAAGAAGAATGGTCTTGTAATAAAACTTGGGCAATAGTTTCACATACTGGAGAAACTTGATATTTCTCTGGCAGTAATGGCTGTAAGAATACAGCGATTTGTAAAAAGATTGCATAGAAGCCTAGCAACCTTCCAATCATCAACACCCGATTGATCTCTTTCTGGAAATCACTGGATAAATACTATAACAAAGAAATTTCTTTTTTAAAGGGAATAATTAACTTTTTCTTCATAATAAAAAAGGTTTTTTACCAGATGATAAAGCCAATAGCGTTTCGGGCTATCCATTGTATAAAAATGAAGTTCTGACCGCGAAGAAAAATAGATCAGCATCTATACTGATCTATTTTTTCTAAATTGGTAATGCATCTAATTACACGGGCATATCTAAATCATCAAAGCTTTCTAAAGTTTTTCCAGCATTGATATGTTTTTGATAATATTTATATCGCACTTCATCTAAAATACTGCTTGAAAGACCAACATTCCAATAGCCTGTGACTTGAACATCTTTTTTCGCAAGAGGCTTTTCTTCTACAAAGAATTGACGAATCGCTCTGGCTTCATTTCGTTCACATGCAGCCCAAACAGCAATATTGTCTGTTTCTCTAAATTGATAAGCTGCTTTAAGCAACAGCCCCATTTTTCCAGCTTGATCTTGATGTTTGCGAAGAAGTAAATGCATGTGTACTTGACTATGCTTTGGCAAGTATTCAAGGATATTCGGCTCATTGCTCTCTATAAAAATATCGGCATGGATGTCTTCTGGCCAAAATTGAAGGATAGAATAAAGCGCAGGAAGTGCGGTCTCATCAGCAAACATAACAATATGCTTTTTTGTATTAAAGTCAGGAACAAAATGAGGTCTTGGTCCAATCAATTGGGTTTTGGTTCCTACCTTAGCAGAGTGTATCCATTGCATTGCTGGACTTTCATCTTCGTGTTCAATGAGGTCAATTTCAACTTCATGTCGGTCAGGATCAAATGAGCGAATGGTATAAACACGAGTGATTAAGCTCTGCTCAGCGTCTTGAGCAACCCCGATACGAACAGCAAGATTTGGTTTTTCCCACATATCGGGTTGGAGAGTATCAATTTTACCTCGTAATCTTAGAATACTTGGAAATGGTCTAGAAATCGCGGTGATCGTCAGCTCAATTTGTTCCAAAGTCCTCATATGATCATTTTGTTTAAGCAGTTTTTTAGCATCTGAGATTGTTTCTTGTTGGGTCATTTTCAATATGCTCATCGTTATTCGTGAAATTTCACCGATTATATGCGCTAATGATAATCATTTACAAATTGGTGTTAAAATGCTCTCGAGCGTTTGCTACACCATCAACTGATTGATAGAAGGGAAACAGGGAAACGCTGAAACTTTAGTCAAAAAAGAATAGGAACCAGTGCTTTGTAAAACGACTAGTCCCATTAAAAGAAAAGATGGGTTAGAACTTATTTCGGATCCAACCGTAGGCTGCTGCAAATGGCAAAGCTGTTCTCGCTAAATAAGGAACATGCCATAAACCACCATGATTAGCATTTTCCATGATTAGCTCAAGTGGGTGTGCTAGTTGCTTTTCAGGATTTGTTGCACTGTCGGGATTATTCAGATCATGAACCCAGAGTGCAGCCATAATGGCATTGGTGGTTTCAGGACTAAAGGTTTCAACTTTAAATAAATCAGCACCCGCAAAAGCTGCTTTCAGGATTGGATTCTTAACCACAGAGTGTGTCGTGGTCGAAGGTGCGATATTGATTACAGTTTTTTGACCACGTGCACGGGTTTGGATTGCAAACCACTGTTGCATTCGTTTGGCAAGTGCATAGTTCGGACCTTGTTCAATGACCATACAATCCGAGATACCGTACTGTTGCCCATTATCTGAAGCAATCAGTTGTTCAAGATTCGGTTTAAAAAAGTTGCTCAACGAAACATTGTGAATTGATTTGGTCAGTAATTTTTCTAATACTGGGCGCTGTTGTGTTTTCTGTTGAATCGAATGAACCACAGACTTTGGAATTGCATAGATATCGGTTGGGGTCAGCATAAACATAATGCTGCTATCCGGTTTTTTCTGGCTCACTTGTTCCATAATGCTAATCATGGCAATAGAAACACGAACATGTTTTTCACCATCCAGATAGGCAATACCAGCAAGATCTAAAGGCCCTTTAAATGTTTTGAGCCAATTGGCAATTTCTGGTGTTTGAGTCAGTAAGTTTGCACCAAGCTGTTTTTCCTGATGGGCTAACGTCTGTTGTGGTGCAATTAAAGTGGCATTGCCGTGTTGAACGGTTTGAGTGATCTTTTCCCAGATTTTAGGATTTGGTAAATCAATGGCGACAATATTGGCGCGCCATTTTGCAAGCCAACTGAGCGGCCCTGCCTCTGATGCTGCACCAAAAAGCACCATCGTCCGTGTAGATAAATCAAACCATTCAGGATGAGCCTGAAGTAGACGTAACGCTTTTGCATGACTTGGTTCAATGATTTGTTGTTGTTCCCAACGATCAATTTGCGCTAATAATGCCTGTCCTTGTAGTTTTTTTCCTTCAAAAGGAATAGACCAAGGCTCAATCTCTGCAGTGCCAGTACCTTTGAGAATGTAAGTATCAAAAGGTTGCTCATCAATCTGCGTCATTGCTTGTGCTAATGTTGTTTCATGACCAGCCCGATTAAAAATAAACAGGTCTTGAGCTGCTTCAAGTCCATGTTGCGCAATCAACAGTGGGTGATGGATAGAGCTAATTCCAACTTTGACAAGTTCTTGAAAATAAAATGGATATTGCTTTCTCCAATTTTTCTCGGTTTTGAGTTGGGATGTATAGGGAGAATTAACACTGTGAAGGGCTGCATATAAAATCTGTTTTGCAGTATCTGTCGTACTCGGTGTTTTTTTACCAGATTGAATGGGGAATTGTATTCCAGCATTTTTAGACTGTAATTTATTACTCAACTTATTGCTCCAATCTATTGAATGCAAAAATTCAAAAAGCAGTGTGACTTTTTGCTTCATCCATTTAATCTTTCAGCATAAGGTGAAAAAGAAATTAAAAATAGCGAAAAGAAGGCAATTTTTAAGATTTTTTAAACAGCTGTTATTTGAGTTAAAAGGAAAATATTTATTAATAAATTTATTAAATACAATTCATTATATTAATTTTTAAGATTTTTTGATCTTGGTTAGAATAGGTAAAATATTACTTTATATAGACTTAAATCATTTAGATAGGCAGCTGGCTCTCTAGTTGAACGAGCAAGACACTGTCCTGAATGAATCATACCTTTGATCACGATGGATACATCATAGTATTGAATGGTTTTGCTATTATTAGGGCACAATAACTGAACAAAAAGGGAAATTTGAAGCGCTTATAGAATTAAGTAATAGCCGCGCTAAGCGACTATTACTTTTTAAATTACCACTTATGGCTATAAGAAACTTTCAGTGTCACACCATTTGCGACTAAGTGGCTGGTATTGTTGCTGTTTCTCATAAGTTGGCTATAGAGTGGATAGTATTGGCGGTTAAACATATTTTCGATACCGATGGTCATGGTATCTTTCTTATTTAGTGCAAAGCTACTCAGTAAGTCTGCTGTTGTATATGATTTGACATCATAGCGACCAAAACTATTTACACCATTCAAGCGATAATCTTCTGAGCCAAAATAGGTCGCTTGAATACGGTTGGTCCAAGTATCTGTAGGACTATATGAAATATAGCCTGTGACTTTTAGCGGTGGAATACGGTAACCCGTCATATCTTGTTCGGTATTGGTATTTTGTGGCGTTTCGCGGCCTTTCATCCAAGTCACACTACCGCCAGCTCCCCACACTTTGGCATCTTCAAGATAATCAAGTGTTGCTTCAACACCCGTCACTTTTTCTTTGGTTCGAGTGAGTATCAAACCATTATTAAAGGATTGCACACCACCCAGATCTGAAGTGGAGTGGAACACTGCAAGACTAGAGCTAAAGTTATTAAAATGACCATTCCAGCCTAACTCGTAGTTATCCACTTTTACAGGCTCTAAGAACGATGATGCGAGGTTAAAGCCTGCAGTAGCATTACGTATCACAATACCGACATCGGGGAGTTGGAAACCTTGATTAAAAGATGCATAGATAGAGTGTTCATCAGTTGGGGCAAAGGTGACATTGGCATTGTAGAGCCATGCATCTGCTTTTACTTTACCGCCTTTGACCGTATAAGGGTCTGTTTTACCTAATTGGGATAAAGGGACGAAACGATCAATCTTGGCATAACTGTCTTCATAACGTGTACCTATTTCTGCTGACCATTGCTCATTGAAACGATGTTTCAATTGAGCAAATCCACCGATACTTTGAGTAGTTAATTCAGGGAGATAGATCAGTTTGCCAGTTTTAACAAACTCGAGTCCACCGGATTGGTCGTAAATTTTAGGGTCAAAGGTATCTAAAGGCATTTCACTTTTTTCGCGGCTAAAATCTCCGCCCCAAACCAGTGAGGTATCACCTAAGAACTCAAGTGGCGTATTGACGGTTAAGCGGCTGCCAAGCACATTATTCTCTTGATAGACCTGATCAACTTGTCCACCGCGTGTCGCGACTTTACGCGCATCAAATGGCGCGAAGCGGGTAAAAAAGTCACGATAATAGATTTGTGCATCGACTTTATTGCCGAAAAAGTCTTTATGGGTATAGGTTAAATTGTAGATCTGATTTTCATTTTTATTCTGGTCTTTTAATTTCAGACCTTTGATTGCCTTGGCTGGTACAGTACCCGCAGGGAGCTGAGCAACGCTTGGATCAGAGGCATAGTCTGAATCCTGTTCCGCATTATAATAATTTGCTGCAAATTGTAGATACTGATTGTCATCAAGATGATAGCCAAGTTTACCACCAATACTATAGGCATCTGCATCAAACAGGTCGCCTTGACTTGGTTCAGGTGCAACCCGTCTTCCACGTGCATCGTATGGGCTGCCAATCCGTTGATAACCAAAATCGAGCGCATAGTCGAAGTTATTTAGGCTTCCAGAGAAATATTGATGAATGTCACTGCTTAAGGCATCGGAACGAAGATTCGTTAAGCCTGTTTGCAGTCCAATGACTGTTTTTGCTGTTGGCTCACCACCTGCGGCTTTGGTGGTAATTGAAATAGTTCCACCAGATGCACCACTGCCATAAATGGCATTACTGCCACGGATGACTTCGATACTGCTAATACTTTCTGGATCAATTGCCGAAAGTCCTCTTGAGGTATCTCGTGTTAAATTCATCGGAACGCCATCGACCAAGATCAAGGCATTACGACCACGTAATGTTTGTCCATAATCTGTAATTGTGCGACTCGAATCCGATAATCCTGGAACGACTTTGGCTAATACTGTCGCAATGTTGCCTGATGAGGCATTTTTTAACAGCTCGATTTGTTTTTCATCGAGCTTGGTGACTTGTTTAGCCGAAGAAGATAACTCATCTGCGCGCGAGGCAGTAACTGTAATGGTAGGAAGCACTTCTGAACTTTTTTCTGGATTTATTACTTCGGTTGTAGAGGCCGCAAAGGATGAATTTGAGAAGAAGATGAATCCACTAATCGATAAAAGGGGAATGATATTTCTTACGTCATTTTTCCTATTAAAAAACATACTATCTTTTTTCATCTTATGTCCTTTGATCTCACCCTGAGATTGCTTTTAAATTGATCTGAAGTATATTTGAGAATGATTGTTATTCACAATATGGAATTGGAATAAATTCAGCCTACGAGGACATTAATTTGATAAAGTGAAATACTTCAAAATTTAACAGCACATTCGATTTATTGTTAGTTTGGTTTATAAGCATCTATATGATGGTTTTAATGGGGTCGATGTGTGGAGCCTTTGATGATCTTGAGCAGTTGTAAATATGAAAAATCGTAGCCAGCCTTGATCATCCAATGCTATGAGGCTTCAATCATGGTATTGGCACAACTGTTTTTGGCTTGTTCGATAAAAGGCTTTAATGCCTTTGCTGATGCTTTGACTTTACAGCGATAGATCACCCCAAGCAGCGGTCGCTTACCATCATTTGATCTAGAGTAATTTTTTACATTAAAAAAAGAATAGTAGTGATATTGGCTGGAGTCTTCGTATCCATCATAAACATATTGTGTGCCGCTGAAATGCAGAAGTGAATTTTTGGTTTGGTGCATTAATTCATCGACTGCATTGATGACTTGATCTGTACATTGCTGAAGCGTCTTAGCTTCATTTTTATCTAGATTTACTAAATAGTCAGGTGCACATGGGACGATATAAGCCTCATAGATCATTCCATCTGCTTTCTTAACAGAAAAATATTGATAACGCTTATTTGCAATTGTTTTTATGCTGTTCTTTTCAATAAATTCAGTAGCAGTAATTTGAATCGATGATTGTTCATTATTTTGATCAAGTAAAAGTGTTAAATTTTTTGCCAAACAGGCAGTCGAGCTCAGAACTAAAAGTGTTGTAACCATCAGGGATGGATAAATTTGACTAGTTTTAATCATTTATATGCTCTGAATTGGATCAATTATTTCCACTGTTTATTCATGTTTAAAAGCTTGTAAAAAGTTCTGAATTGCTTAAATGAGCAGCAAGCTTAACTTTTTATATGCTGGTTTTATCCTTTGGTCAATATGTGATGCCACAGCAGATTCCGTATTTTCACTTGAATGTTGCTTCAATACGACCACCAGTGAATTTCAACCTTAATTAAAATAGATATATTGAAAAACATGCTTGTTCAATCTGAGAAAATTGTGAATACTCATGCCCGCAAAGTTTAAGCTGTATCATTCTCTTTTGGGGTTAGACAACAACTGTGAAAACGTATCCATTTTCTCGTTTACAAAAAGCATTACTGGCTGTAGGTTCATTTTCTTATCTAAGCCTCAGCTCTGGAATCGTATATGGTGAAACCGAAGGTGATACAGCCCGTCTGGCCACAATTACGGTTAAAGCACAAACAGGGGAAGAGGGCTATTATCAGCCTAAAGTCAATTTATCAGGCTTTACTCAGCAAACGCTTGCGGAAATTCCTGCATCGATTAGCACCGTGACAGCTATACGCATTGCTGACCAACATGCCAAAACCCTGACAGATGTTGTGAAAAATGATGCAGCGGTTGGCGATGGTTATGCGCCAATTGGCTATTATCCAAATGTTATGATGCGTGGTTTTGCCCTTAACTTGGGATCAAGTTATTTACTGAATGGTAATTTATTACGCGGCGAGCAGAACGTTGCACTTGAAAATAAAGAACAAGTTGAAATATTAAAAGGCATCAGTGCCATTCAAAGTGGGATGTCTACACCAGGTGGTGTGGTGAACTATGTGACCAAGCGACCAAAAGATATCCAGTCTATTACGGTTGAAGTTGATAGTCGCGGCGGTAATCGTATTGCAACGGACATTGGTGGTCTAACTGGACCAGATCAGCAATTTGGTTATCGGGTGAATGTGGCGAAAGAAGAGCTTCATCCAAATGTTGAGCATGCTAACGGTCAGCGTTTATTTGGTTCTGTAGCTTTGGATTGGAAAATCTCAGATCGTTCAAAGCTTGAATTTGATCTTGAATCACAGCGCCAACGCCAACGATCAGTGCCTGGCTATCAATTACTGGATGGTAAAACTGTGCCTACTGGCGTGGATTGGGATCGTTTATTGGGTTATCAAAGCTGGAGTACCCCAATCACCAGTGAAAGTCTTAACACGGGTTTAAAATATATTTATCAAGTGAATGACAGCTGGACTGCGAATCTGAGTGCCTCTCAAAGCCGTGTCGTGGTCGATGATTATTCTTCATTTGCTTGGGGTTGTGATAGCGAAATATGTCAAACCACAGGATTAGGGAATAGCTTTGATCAACACGGCAATTATGATATCTATGATTTCCGCAACCCAGATGATAGCTATTTAACCAATCAGTTTAAGACAGGATTAAGTGGTAAATTCAACACTGCAACTTGGCAACATACACTCAATTTAGAATTATCACACAGTTATAAACGCCATGCTCAGCACAATGCGATGAATGAGTTAATTGGAACAGGAAACATATATACCGATAGTGTGACCTTTACGCCATCTAATGCAACTTTAGGTAATCGTTATACATCATTAAGAAGCCAGCAAACAGCAATAACCTTACTCGATCATATTGATTTTAATAAAGAGTGGTCAGTTCTTGCGGGTGGGAAACTACTACATCTAAATGAAGATGCTTATGATGTAGATGGCAACAATATTCGTGATACCAATTTTAATCGTTTTTTACCGCAATTGGCGTTGATGTATCAGCCGTGGGAACATACCCATGTATATGCCTCATATGCCAAAGGTCTAAGTGATGGCGGACAAGCGCCATGGTTTGCTACAGGAAATCCAGAAAAAGGGATCGCGGGAAATGCTTTTGCAACTTTAGCGCCGGTACATTCAACACAGTATGAATTGGGGATTAAACAGCAATGGCAAGATGTACTTTTTACGGCGGCATTGTTTGATTTAAAACAGGATCATCAATATACCAACGCAGACAATTATTATGTTAGCGAAGGTCAACAGCATAATATCGGTCTGGAACTCGGTGTACAGGGACGGCTGGGGCAAAATCTTGATATAACATCAAGCTTGGCACTTACCCGTTCACGTTTAAAAGACCTAGACGTTGCTGAATACCAAGGGCATCAAACCCAGAATGTACCAACGGTTCGCTTTGCCAATTATCTATCGTATCAAGTTCCGCAAATGGATGGATTACGTTTATTGGCAGGTATGCAGTACAGCAGCAGTAAATATGCCAATAAAACGGCGACAGCCAAAGTTTCTGGCTATACCGTATTTAACCTCGGTACTGCTTATAATTTCCGTGCTTATGGTTATGACAATACACTTCGTTTTAATGTTGATAATGTGTTGAATAAAAAATACTGGCGAGATGCAGGGAGTTTCTTTGGAGATGATTATCTATTCCTTGGAGCACCGCGTACAGCGCAGTTGGCATGGACCTTTAACTTCTAATTCTTAAAAATTTCATATCTAAATAGCCACCAATAAAGGTGGCTATTTGTTCTGATCTAATACTTATCATTCAATATATATAACCTAAATGAGGCAAATGTTTCATTCAAATAAATCACATTTGAAAATGTAATTTAGATTAGATGTGATCTCTTAAAATGGTTTGTCCAGTTCGCGGATTAGTGAGCGTTACATTCTCTAAAGCACGGATAAACCATGCGTCATTTTGTTTGGTGAGTACGCAAAGAATCAGGGTATCTACCTGATGCGGTCCAGCCGGATGTGCAAGACCTGCACTTAAACGACTCCAGAAATGGATGAGGGTAACCTCATTTGAGATAGAGTTTAGCTCTATGATTTCATTTTGAAGGGTAGAGTCACGATATATCGTTGCATGGATTGGAGCGTGCATGGCAATGATTTCATCAACACCTTTTACATAGTGTCCAAAGCGGTTGACAAAACTGGCATCTTCACAAAACAATGAAGCAAAAGCAGCCATGTCATGTTCATTCCAAGCCATTTGGAATAAGTGTGGAATTTGTTCAGGCGTTGATGTTTTAGCAAGCATAGTTCTTACCTCAATCCAAGGATGAGCACACAGATAGTCATTTCTTTTAAGCTCTTTGGATTTCCCCAAGCGTATTCAAGAATACCACAGAGCAGAACATTTTTGATTTCCTTGGCATCAGCTGTACATATTTCACTACGCATTTGTGCTGCTCGAATGGCTTAAATATAGATTTCTAACCGTTGAACAAATAGTAAGTGGCGTTGATGATCGAGCGTCATTTCAAATCCGAGCACTAGATAATTTTGTAAGTAATTATTCTAATTCAATATTTTATGCCAAGTTCTATAACGTCTTATTAAACATATCAATCTGATATTTATTGCTTTTTAAACTTCATTTATGTTTTTTAATTTTTTTAAAAATATAAACTTAGCATTTAAAACTTAGGCATAATCAAGGCAACTATTGTAGAAAAGGTCAATATATATGGATCCTTCGCCTGGGAAGATCTTAAAGTACAGTTTCATGACTCCTTATTTTTGTTTAGGGAGTAAATAATGGAATTTTTATTAGATCCTGGGATTTGGGTAGGTTTGCTTACTCTGATCGTTTTAGAGATTGTTTTAGGGATTGATAATCTCGTCTTTATTGCCATTTTGGCAGATAAACTTCCTCCTTCCCAACGGGATAAGGCCAGAGTCATTGGTTTATCTCTCGCTTTGGTTATGCGTTTAGGTCTATTGTTCGCCATCTCTTGGTTAGTCACCTTAACAAAACCACTTATTTTTATTTTCGACTGGTCTTTTTCAGGTCGTGATCTGATTCTTTTATTTGGTGGCTTATTCTTACTGTATAAAGCAGTCAGTGAATTACATGAGCGAATGGAAGGTAAACCTGAAGTCAAAATTACAACCAATGTTGTTTATGCAAGCTTCACGGCAGTTGTGGCACAAATCGTTGTTCTGGACGCTGTATTCTCATTAGATTCCGTCATTACAGCAATTGGTATGGTGGATAATATCTATGTCATGATGGTCGCAATGGTCGTGGCAATGCTTGTGATGCTGCTTGCCTCGAAACCATTGACCAGCTTTGTCAATCGACATCCAACGGTGATTGTTCTTTGCTTAAGTTTCTTATTGTTAATCGGGATTAGTTTGATTGCCGAAGGTTTTGGTTTCCATATTCCTAAAGGTTATATCTACTCAGGTATTGGTGTTGCGATTGTTATTGAAGCATTCAATCAATTCACACAACGGAATAGATCAAAGCATGAATCTAAGATTCCATTACGTCATCGTACTGCAGATACGATTTTAAGGTTGATGGGTGGGAAATCAGAAACGACCACAACAAGTCATTTGCAGCATGCAGAAGCACAAGACACCTTTGTTGACCAAGAACGTTATATGATTGGAGGCGTCTTAATGCTGGCAGAACGATCTGTTGCATCGATCATGACACCACGCAGCCAAATTTCTTGGATCAATATCAATGAAACTCCAGCAAAAATACGCGAGCAAATTTTATCTGTCCCGCATAGCTTATTTCCAGTATGCCGTGGCAGCTTAGATAAGGTGTTAAGTGTCGTTCGTGCAAAAGAAATTTTGGATGTATTGGATGATGAAGCAGAATTAAAATCTCTGATCAAAGCACAGCGACCGATTTTTATTTTTGAAAAGATGAAAGTCATTGATGTCATCAATACATTACGTACATCGAAAGGTTCATTGGTTTTAGTCAATGATGAATTTGGCAATGTACAGGGCTTAATTTCCCCTTTGGATGTTTTTGAAGCAATTGCAGGTGAGTTTCCCGATGCAGATGAGCAGCTTGAATTGATCAAGGTGGGGGAAACAACGTGGAAAGCATCCGGCACCTTAGATTTGTATCAACTGAACCGTACCGGGTTTGTCGGAGACTTTTTTATTTAAGTTAGGCCACCTGACCTAACGGGTTAATCTTATCATAGTACATTGCTTCAAACTCAAAAGGCGATACATAACCCAGTGCACTGTGTACACGCTTTTTATTGAACCAATCTACCCAGTTTAGTGTCGCAAGTTGTACATCTGCTAAACCTTGCCAATCTGCTTTTAAATATTCAATCACCTCTGTTTTGTATAAGCCATTCACCGTTTCAGCCAGAGCATTATCGTATGAATCACCTGTCGTACCGACTGATGCTCGTAAATTTGCAGCATCTAAACGATTGGTATAGCGAATAGAAAGATATTGAACACCTCTATCGGAATGATGAATCACATTCTTTGGCATGCCTCGATCGTGCAATGCTTGCTCCAATGCATCGAGCACCATATCTGTATTCATCCGTGTAGATACTTTCCATCCAACAATTGCTCGTGAGAACACATCAATAATAAAGGCGGTATAGACCCAGCCTGAATGTGTTTGAATATACGTAAAGTCACTGACCCATAATTGGTCAGGTCGATCAGCACTAAAATTCCGTTTCACTAAATCATCTGCTCGTTTTTGATCATCTCGGCTACGGGTGGTTTGTTTATTCTTACCACGCCAAACACCTTGTATACCTAGCTTTTGCATCAATCGAGCAACTGTACAACGTGCAATAACATAACCCTCACGTTTCAATTTTTGCCAAACTTTACGTACACCATATCGACCTGAACTTTCTTTCCAAATACGTTTGATTTGCTCTGCATGATGTAAATCATGCAGAGCACGTTTCGCTCGATGTTCTGGGTTATCAACGAAATCTAAAGCCCGATAATAGGTCGAAGCTGCAATCGGTAAAATTCTACAAATCGCTTCAACACCATATAACGCCTTATTGTTATGGATAAAATCCACCATTATTTGTGTGGGCGGTCGAGCTCCGCCTGGGCGAAAAAAGCGGCTGCTTTACGTAGAATTTCATTGGCACGTTTTAATTCTTTAATTTCACGTTCCATTTGCTTCATTTTTTCTTGGTCAGATACCTGTTGTACTTTGGCGGGATTTTGTTGATCTAAGTATTTTTGATACCAAACACGAAGTGTTTCAGGAGTACAGCCAATTTTAGGAGCAATTGCGGAAACTGCTGCCCAATTCGATGGATAATCTTTTTCAGATTCAATTAGTAATTGAACCGCTCTTTCTCTAATTTCGGGGGTATAGTTTGGTTTTTTCATCGGAATAGTCTCTCAGAATATTGAGTCTCCGACAAACCCGGTACGGTTCAAACTCGAGTTACAGCTCGGGGTAGATTTAATTGATGATGAAACAGGATACATTACCGTGTCTGGACTTATTTTAGATAAGCGGGATGGGATCGTTGACGCTGGCACAGTTATCGATTATCAAGGCTTAAACTTTGAAGTGACCGAGATGGATGGTAATCGGATTAAAACGGTAATCATTAATTTTAACTAGTTAATTTAATAAAAGCATTAGATTAATATTAAGACTGTAGTTGAATACCAGAAGTAGCATGTGACATACATGCTGCTTTTTTCATTTCAATGCGGCCTTAATCATTTCTTTAAGTGCGCTAAAGGTGATTTTCCAATGAATACAAGTCAAGAGCCTATTATTATAATTGGCGCTGGTGTAGCAGGCCTGACAGCTGCGCGTGAACTGAAAAAGATGGGGAAAAAGGTACTGGTTTTAGAAGCCAGAGATAGATTGGGCGGTCGCATTTTTAGTCAAGAAATTAAGCACGAGTGTTATGATCTTGGTGCTTCATGGATTCATGGGATTGAAAATAATCCAATCTGGAACATTGTTCAGCATAATCAGATTCAAACTACCGTATTTAATTATGATCAGTCCATTTACTACCAAGGTAAACAGCAACCCTTTAATTCAGAAGAAAAATTAATTTTTGAAACAAGTCTGGACTATTTGTTGAATCGGTTTAAAGAAATTGATCCACATGAGCACTATCCTCATGCATTAGCAGCCTTACAACTGTGGATGAATGAAGAAGAATTTTTGCTGTATATAAACACGCAGTTTGATCTCGATGAACAAGCAGTGATAAAACTGAAAAAAATGCTGTTTGATTTTTTTAATCTATTAGCGGAAGACCCTTGTGCAAGTGATTTAGCGCATTTATCTGCTGAATTTTGGAAAAATGAAGGGTATTACCCTGGAGATGAAGTTATTTTTCCTCAAGGTTATATACAGGTAATCGAATTCTTGTCTAGAAACATTACGGTATTGACCAACAAAGTTGTTCAACAGATTGACTATACTCAAGATACAATTCAAATTTTTACTGAAAATGCCGAATGCTTCTGTGCAAGTCAGGTCATTGTTACTGTGCCATTGGGCGTGCTTAAAAAGCAGCGTCTCCAATTTTTTCCAGATTTATCTCAAGAAAAAAAGCAGGTCATTAACCATTTAGGATTTGGCACGTTTAATAAACTTTTTGTGAGTTTTGATCAAAATTTTTGGAAATCGGCACAATATGACCAAAGCAAAAACATCTATATTCATAACCAGCATGGTTGGCTCAACTTTTTAGATGTGAGTGAACTTTATCATCAGCCAACATTATTATTTTTATTCGGTGGTGCATCTGCAACTTGGCTTGAAGATACAAGTTGTGAAGAGGTTTGGCACAACATTAAAGTATCTTTAGCACTCATTTTTGATGAAATTCCTCAACCAATACAGATATTTAAGACTGAATGGGGGAAAGATCAATTTTCAGAAGGCTCTTTTAGTTATCATTCTGTTGGGCAGACGTCAGATCAGATTGAAATACTTAAGCAACCTATCCAGAACAAAGTATTTTTTGCAGGCGAACATTTGGCTTCATTTGGAGCCGGAACGGTACATGGTGCTTATCATTCTGGTCTAGAAGTAAGCGAAGCGATTCAAAAATACACCAAATAGCTTGAAGTGATAAAAAACAGCCGACCATGAATAGGCTGTTTTTATATGTATAAGCTTTATTTGTTCAATATCAGGTTTAATTTTTAAATATGAGATAAATCATTTAATATTGTGACTTTAATTTTTAAGCATGTCTTTAATTAGATCCTATAAAATCGATAAGGGGAAAATAATGTCAGAAGTTGAAAGTAAACAACAACTTGGTTCTAAATATTCATTACAAGTTGATTGCACTTCAGCTTTAAATTTTGTTTTACAGCAAAATTCAGTCCCTCTAATCAGACAAATCTTAATCTCATCTATAGACAATATTACCGATTCAAAAGTCATTCTGCGTTCTAATCCAGAATATTTCAAAGCATACACCATTCATATTGCAAATCTGGCGGCTAATCAAGTTTTGGCACTTGATAAGCCAAAATTAGTTTTTGATATCAAGTTATTGCAAGAGTTACCTGAAAATATAAAGGGGCGTATCGAAGCCGTTTGGCTAAATGAAAAAGGCGAGGTACTAGCAGAACAACAGGTAGAGATTGATCTGTTGACCATTGATACATGGGGTGGGGAACGTCAGCCAATTGAATTGTTGGCCAGTTTTTCGCAACCCAATGCAGCAGCCCTCAGCCCCGTTCTGGTTAAAGCCAGTGAAATTCTAAAAAACAAGCAATCAGGTTCATTAACTGGTTATCTGGAGCGAGATCGGGATGCTGTTTTATCTCAGTTGAATGCCCTCTGGGAGTCGTTATTACAGCAACAGATTCATTACATTGTAAGCCCTGCAAGTTTTGTAAAAGCAGGGCAACGCGTCCGTTTGGCAAAACAAGTTTTTGAAGAAAAACTAGCATGCTGTTTAGACTCCACATTGTTGTTAAGTGCCTTGGCGGAACAGATTGGTTTAGATACTCTGGTTATTATTGAAGAGCGACATGCATATCTTGGGGTCTGGTTAAATGAAACGCCCAATGCTGATTTAATCATTGATGATATTCAGCTTTTAAGAAAGCGTTACGATTTAGGTGAGATTGTTTTTATAGAAACGACGCTCATCACACAACAAGCAAAATTTATTTCGGCACTTGAAACAGCGAAACAATACATTAAGGATGAATCCCGCCAAAATGAATTCTATCTTGCAATTGATGTGCGGCAGTCTCGATTACGTGGTATTAAACCAATTGCTGCTTATTTGGAGAAGAGAAATCATCTAGATGAAACTGAGATAGAATGGGCATCTGCATCTATTCCTGTTTACGATATTAAACGTCCCATTGAAAATAAAACTACGCGAGTTGACCGTTGGCTACGTCGTTTATTGGATTTAAGTCTTCGCAATAAGCTCTTAAACTTTAAAGATAATCGTTACAGTATTCCCTTACAGTGCTCTGAACTTACCTTAAGCAAACTGGAAGATGCGTTGGCGAATCAGGAAGGCTTTTTATTTAAGAGCACTGAAAGTATTTCGCTTAAAGATGTTCAGCGCGACAATGAAAGCCAGCATATCGACCAATATGTCGATGAAAGCCTGTCTAGAAAATTATTATTTAGTCCACTTGAAACACCTTTATTGGAAAAGCGGTTGATTGAAGTCTATCGTGCTTCACGGACTGCTTTGGAAGAAGGTGGTGCGAATACATTATTTCTTGCAATTGGCTTTTTAGAGTGGAAAGAATCAGAACGTTCGAAACGCACCTTTAAAGCACCGCTGCTGCTAATCCCGGTGCAAATCACCCGTGAGACAGCTAAAACCGGTTATCGGCTGTTTATATATGATGATGAGCCGCGTTTTAACTCCACATTATTACAATTGTTAAGACAGGATTTTGAGTTAGATATTGCGGGTTTAAACCCTTTACCGACTGATGAGTCTGGTGTGGATGTCAATCAGATATTACATATTGTTCGTAAGGCGATTGTTAATATTGCAGGCTGGGAAGTAAAAGCAGAGGCTGCTATTGGCCAGTTCTCATTCTCAAAATATTTAATGTGGCTTGATTTATCTTCAAGAATGGATCAGCTAAAAAATCAGGCTGTAGTTAACCATCTGATTGAATCTCCACGCGAACCGTTTATTAAACAAGATGAGTTTCCACAACCAACTCAGCTAGATGAGAAATATCAACCCCAACAATTATTTACACCCTTATCATCTGATTCTTCGCAGTTAGCCGCAGTCATGTCCGCCGCTTTGGGACGTACTTTTGTATTGTCAGGCCCTCCAGGTACAGGTAAGTCACAGACCATTACCAATATGGTTTCGCAGTGTTTGGCTGATGGTAAATCGGTATTATTCGTTTCTGAAAAAATGGCGGCATTAGAAGTCGTCTATCGTCGCCTGACACAAATTGGCTTAAGCGAATTGTGTTTGCAACTACACTCCTCTAAAGCACAAAAAATGGAGGTGCTGGATCAACTGAGAGAACGGGCTCAGAAAAACAATGATCCTTATTTTTTAACTACTCAACCCCAAAAAACAGAATGGCAGAAACTTTCAGATCAATTAGTCCACACTCGTGATGAACTGAATCAGCATGTAAAAAATCTTCATACAACACATGCAATTGGCTGGAGTCTGTACGCTGCAATGAGTGATGAACTCCGCTATCGGGAAACGCCTCAATTACGTTTTCCTGATCTCAATATTGCCACCCTGACAGCTCAGAAACGCGAGTTACTGAATGAGACTGTGACACAGGCGGTGAGCTTACGTCAGCTAGTAAATGAAAATGCTAAAAATGTCTTAAATGGTTTTGCAGAAGGTCTATCCGAACCAATTTGGAGTTTAGCGTGGCAGGAACAATATCAACGATTACAAGACCAACTGATAGTACAAATACAGAATTTGCAAAAGTCCATTTCTGCTTGGCAAGATGTTTTTGAATTTGATAAAAAGCACAATCTGGGTCAGGTTGAACAAGATGTTTCAATTTTTAAGGCCTTATCTGTTCTTGTCCAGCAAACAGATTTAAAATTATTAGCGCTGATGAAGGACATTGATTTAAGAACTATTACGCATGCACAACAGTTGGCTCAAGATCTTAAACAACAACGTGCCGAGTTGATTGGACAATATCAGCCTCAAATATATCAAGTCGACTTAAATCAAATTGCATTTAAATGGCGCGAAGCGGAAGCAAAAATTTTTCCATTTTCATGGTTTGCGAAGTTCCAGTTGAGAAATCTGGTTAAAACCTACCAAATTTCAGCACAACGCCCGACAACGTCGGCCGTTGCACATGACTTGCCAATTTTACAGAATATTCAGCGCCAACAACATCAATTTACTGAGTGTGAAAATCAGTTAGCAGCTAAACTTGGTGGTTACTGGCAGGGTGAAGACAGTGCATGGCAAAGTTTTGAAAAGATGCATAATCAGTGGCAAGAGATTATGCAGATTATGGCAGCAACCAGCACGAATCAATCAACCTTATTCAAAGCTTTAGCATTTAGTCAGAATCATGATTTGGATGCGCTCATACAAAATATAACGGATGTGAAAACTTCATTCAGTCAATTGCTCAATGATCATGCACTGCAAAAAGATGGTCTAATCACTGAATATCAAAATATTAATTTTGAAGAGATTCTTGAAAGACAACAGCAATTACAGCATCACGTTTCAGCTTGGAGACATTGGTTAAATTGGCAAGCAATGAAAGAGCAATTGGTTAAAAATGGTTTAAAACCATTGGCCTTTGAGCTGCTACAGGCTCCATTCGCGTTGGATGAGGCATTAAAGCGCCTAAATATCAATATAGCGAGACACTGGATTACCCATCAATTTAGCCAGCATCCGGAACTCAATCAGTTCAACAGTCAACAACATGAGCAAAAGGTAAAATCTTTTGCTCAGCAAGATAAACAGCATCAGCTTGCTGCAAGTCAGGAAATTATCCATCGATGGAATCATATTTTTACTGAGCAGAATCTATATAAAGCGCAATGGACAGTATTAAACAAAGAATTAGGCAAAAAACGCCGTCATATTCCTGTTCGCGAATTGATGCGTCAAATTCCAGATGTCTTGGTCGGTTTAAAGCCATGTTTATTAATGAGCCCTTTATCTGTTGCTCAATATCTGGATACAGAGGCAAAATTTGATGTGGTGATTTTTGATGAAGCCTCCCAGATTCCAGTATGGGATGCGATTGGTGCATTGGCCAGAGGTAAGCAGTCGATTGTGGTGGGAGATAATAAGCAAATGCCACCAACAAGTTTCTTTGGTAAAGGTGATTCTGAAGAAGAGGTTGATGAAGAAGTTACTGAAGACTTGGAAAGTATTCTGGATGAATGTCTTGCTGCCCAACTGCCTGAGCTGGCTTTAAACTGGCATTATCGTAGCCGTTATGAAAGCCTGATTCAATTCAGTAATCAAAAGTATTACAAAGGGGGGTTATTTACTTTCCCTGCGCCAGTTGCCAAGGATACTGCTGTAAAATTACATATGGTTGAGGGTGTTTACGATAAAGGGGATACAAGAACCAACAGCAATGAAGCAAAAGCGATTGTAGAGTTCATTATTCAGCATTTACAGTCACAGTTAGGACAAGAGAATCCTTTGACCTTGGGGGTTGTAACTTTCAATATGACTCAACAGAAACTGATCGAGGACTTGCTGGATAATGAACTGTCACATCAGCCTGAACTAGAAAGTTTAAGTAAAGCAGGTATTGAACCCTTATTCGTGAAAAACTTGGAAAATGTACAAGGCGATGAGCGAGATATTATTGTTTTTTCAATTACATATGCTAAAGATCAGAATGGTCGTTTATCAATGAATTTTGGTGCACTGAATCGGCAAGGTGGACAACGCCGCCTAAACGTTGCGATTACTCGTGCACGGCAAGGTTTACATGTTTTTTCTGCCCTAAATCCAGAAGAAATTAATTTAGCACGTACCAATAGCGAAGGTGTTCGGGATTTAAAAGACTTTTTAATATTTGCCAGAAGTGGTCAATTACACCTGAATTATGTCGATCAAGCGAAAAAGCAAGCTAAAAAAGAACTTGTACAATATTTACAAACCATGTTGGAAAAACGCGGTTGGAATGTCGATATAGAGATCGGTCAAGGTGATAGCTGTGTAGACTTAGCGATAAAAGATGATCTAAATTCGGGCTGTTATATTGCGGGTATTCTTGTCGATGGTGAAAACTATGCCAAAGCAGCGACTGCAAGAGATCGAGATCAGCTCAGACCAATGATATTAAATGGATTAGGTTGGCAAGTTTTATCCGTTTGGACTGTAGATTGGTGGTTAGAACCAGAACAAAATATGGAAAGTCTGAATAAATTATTGCTGGAGTTAAAAGCATCACAATCAGTTGCCTAACGATAATCCCCTGTCTTTATGTCACAAAAAGACAGGGGATAGAACAGCAATAACAATATGCAAGCTCATGAATGCATTTTTAAATCAAGGTATGAGATCTTCATAAGAAAAATCCCCGTATTATCAGATAGGATTTTTCTATCCATTCTATTTACTTGGAGTTTGCTCGATAACTTCGTCAAGCACATAGCGAATGCTTGATCCATCTGCAGGTGGATTCGGAATATCAAATTCTTTTACTTTGATGAAAACCTGCTCATTATTGTTGTGATTAAATCCTTCAATTTCAGTGTAGAAGTTTTCCCAATCTTGACTCAAATAGGTTTTTTTCCCATCTTTATATTCGACTTTTTTTACTTGCAAGCAATCAAGTTGAGCCGCCCCAGCATCACATTTTACGGTTTTAGGGGAAATTTCAAGATATGAGATTCTATTTGGAGTTTGTGCGACAACGGTTTTGTCTTCAGTTGCAGCCTGAGTTTCTGTAGACTTGTTTGCTTCTTTAGAACATGCAACTAATGCTAAAGCCAGTACTGTAATATATAAAAATTTTTTCATTTTAATCTGCAATTTTCATGTTGAAGACTTGATCATATAAGACTTAAATAAATGATGAAGTAATATATTGTTAAAAAATAAGTGTTTTCATGGGCGCCCATATTCGGAAATGTCCTGGAAAAATCTGATTGAGCTGGAGCTATCCAATATTAAAACAGTGGTTAAAGTAGATGACATCGTGGTTGGTATTAAAGCAGGCTTAATGCTGGCTGCCAGAGAGTCAGTGTTGCAATTAGCGGCAATGAGGCAGGTTTCAGTTTCGAAGAATGGCATGCATTATCAGTTAAACAGCAACAGGGGTTGAAAGATAAAGCTTATGCAAAATGAATTTTTCTAGTACACGTTACGTGGTTGATAGTGAGGTATTAATTACGGACTTACCTGAAGATATTAAACATCTTTGAATAAAAGACGATCCACCTTAATTCATTCGGGAAATAGTGTAAATAATAGTGAATTTCAAAATGATTTGATTGATTCATTTTAAAATTAATATGCTTCAGATAGCTTTAAGCTCTAGTTAAAGAGTCTCTTTTTTGCGCTGATTCAAGAGGGATCATTCATTCTTTAACTAGAGATTTAAATGCTAAATTGCAGCATAGCTTCTGCAATCGGTTTTTAATATTCGACCTCCTTTATTTATTGCGTACCTCACTTACTTGAGTCGAGGAGTATTTCTTTCTTAATCAAGTGTTAGCCAATATAACATGAATAAATTTACTGACTTTTGACATTCCTTCAGTTCATTGTTTACTAACAGGAAACAATGTTGAAGATCGGGATGAAACTAATAATACGAGCTGATCATTTGGATTCAGATCAGGATGCCTACCGAAGTGCAGTTAAGATCACATGAATGTATTCAGTTTGAAATGCCGAGTACACGCTAGCTAGCACCTTGGTTATAAATGATACAGAACAAGTGAGATCGGTTGAGGCAAAAGGACCAATAACCTGTAAAGATGATTTCTTGTCGACATTAACCTTGATCAAACTGGACTGGGTTTAATGCAAGTCTATCGTTTTACCGTAGCAGAAGAATTGAGAACAGGATCATTAAAAGAGGTATTGGTGGGGAGCATAGCCGCAGTACGTGTCATTTTTTTCCGCTCTATCTTGCTTAGATTCTCAGCCTTTAAAACTGGAGGTTTTTATTGATTTTATGCTAAAAGAAAATAGCAATCTATAAAACGGTTTTTTAATCAATACAGAAGAATATCTGAAAATAAAACGTACGTTTTATCTTTTTAGCATGGGAGTTTTGCCATAAAAATAAAAACTCTTTGGTTTTTATAAAATAAGCTATTCATTTTATTGTAAAAATTAGATGTATTTTAAAATAAAATTTCATTAACTTGAGGTTAATAGTCTCTTCTGTAAGTTGATTGATCCAAATCCAGAAAAAGCTTTTTATAAGGTAAGTCAAGTCATCGTTACCAAGGAAAAGCACATGGAAGGTTGTGTTCAGAACAAAGCAAATCTATGGACAAAACGTCGACATGCGAAACAATTGAAATTAGAACAGGCGCGTAAACATACTGATGGTGTGGTCATTCCTAGACAGAATATTATTCAAGTTTTGGAAACATTGATTAGCTCAGGTGATAAGGTCGTTCTTGAAGGAAACAATCAAAAACAAGCTGACTTTCTATCCCGTGCGCTTGCACAAGTAAATCCCAAAATGCTTCATGATTTACATATGATTATGCCAAGCATTGGACGTCCTGAACATCTAGATCTGTTTGAAAAAGGCATTGCACGTAAACTTGATTTTTCCTTTGCAGGTACACAAAGTTTACGCATTAGCCAACTACTCGAGGATGGATTACTTGAGATTGGCGCGATTCATACCTATATCGAACTGTATTCACGTTTGTTGGTTGACCTAATTCCCAATGTTGTCCTTTCAGCAGGGTTTATGGCAGACCGTCATGGCAATATTTATACAGGCCCAAGTACAGAGGATTCACCTGCATTAATTGAGCCCGCTGCTTTCAGTGATGGCATTGTCATTGTACAAGTGAATGAGCTTGTTGATGACGTACAGGATCTTCCACGCGTTGATATTCCTGCATCTTGGGTTGATTTTGTCGTCGTCGCAGATAAGCCTTTTTATATCGAACCTTTGTTTACACGTGATCCCAAGCACATCAAACCTGTTCACGTTTTAATGGCCATGATGGCGATACGTGGCATTTATGAACGTCATCAAGTGCAATCACTCAATCATGGGATTGGCTTTAACACAGCAGCGATTGAATTAATTTTGCCAACTTATGGCGAATCATTAGGTTTAAAAGGCAAAATTTGCCGCAATTGGACTTTGAATCCACATCCAACTTTGATCCCTGCCATTGAAACGGGTTGGGTTGAAAGTGTGCATTGCTTTGGTACTGAACTGGGGATGGAAAAATACATCGCGGCGCGACCAGATATTTTTTTTACAGGTCGCGATGGTTCCTTACGTTCGAATCGCATGATGTGTCAGCTGGCAGGTCAATATGCGGTCGATCTGTTTATTGGTGCAACCTTACAAGTGGATGGGAGTGGTCATTCCTCAACCGTAACCAAGGGCCGTTTAGCGGGATTTGGTGGAGCCCCGAATATGGGACATGATCCACGTGGCCGCAGGCATGCAACACCTGCTTGGCTGGATATGCGGATCGAAAGTCAGAATGAAACTGACACTTATTTAGCTCGTGGGAAAAAATTAGTTGTACAAATGGTTGAAACTTTTCAGGAAGGTGGAAAACCAACATTTGTAGACAGACTTGATGCGGTGGATGTCGCAAAAAAAGCGGGGATGCCTTTGGCACCGATTATGATTTATGGCGATGATGTGACTCACCTTTTAACCGAGGAAGGAATTGCCTACCTCTATAAAGCGCGGAGCTTGGAAGAACGTCAGGCAATGATTGCTGCTGTGGCGGGTGTTACCGATATTGGCCTAAATCATGATCCGAAAAAAACAGAGCAATTACGCCAAGAAGGTTTGGTGGTTTTCCCTGAAGATTTAGGAATCCGCCGTACTGACGCAACGCGTGAATTATTAGCAGCCAAAAATATTGCGGATCTTGTAACGTGGTCGGATGGCCTTTATCAGCCTCCTGCAAAATTTAGGAGTTGGTAATGAACGCACTCTTAAAGACAACGGGCTTTAACACAGCAGAGTTTCTGGCAGATATGGCCGTGCAAGCCTTAATTGATGAAGTCAATTTAACTCCAAAACCGGCTTTGGTTGATCAACGTGGAAGCGGTGCACATGATGATTTAAGCCTTGAGTTAATGGAACTTTCTGCCCAGTGCTTATTTCCAATGTTTAAAGCGATGGCAGAAGCTGCTGAACTGCATGGAGATGTTTGTACTGCACTGAGAGAAGATATAGGGCAGCTTGGCCGATACGGCGAGCATCGTATGTTGCAAGTCACTCAGGGAGTGAATACACATCGTGGTGCGATTTGGTCAATTGGCCTAGTCGTGACATCTGCCGCATTAACACTTTTAAATCAGCAAAGATGCACTGTTGAAGGGTTGTGCAAAACTGCCAGTGAGTTGGCACGCATTGAAGACCAGTTCGTGCCAAAACAACTGCATACACATGGGCAGCAAGCGAGGCAAAAATTTGGAGTCAATGGGGCAAAGCAACAGGCACAGCAAGGCTTCCCTGTTATAACCCAATATGGCTTAGCTCAACTACACCGTAGTCGGGTGCGTGGAATACCTGAATCTTTAGCCCGTTTAGATGCACTTTTGGCAATGATGGGGCAACTCACAGATACCTGTGTGATTCATCGAGCTGGATTAGAGGGTTTACATAAAATGCAGGTAGGTGCTCAACATGTTTTGGCACTCGGAGGCTGTTCAACAGCGCAAGGACAGCAACGCTTGTCACAACTCGAACAGGACTTATTGACAATTCGAGCTTCTGCAGGTGGTGCAGCAGATTTGCTAGCCACGCTCTTGTTCCTCGATAGCATAGAAAAACATCACTGGAAATCATCTTAGGGAAGATAACGATGGAAACATTAACTTTTGAATTTACGGCAGGAGAGATTCCCAAAAAATCAGCCCTAGTTGGGTGTGTGGGATCTGGTGATCTTGAAATTCTGATGGAACCGAACCTATTAGGCCAAACCACAACAATCAAGGTGGTTACATCAGTCGACGGCAGTCAGCAACGCTGGAAAAATCTGTTTGAACGAGTTTTTTCATTTCAGCGCCCGCCCGCTGTCAACATCGATATTCATGATTTTGGTGCAACTCCAGGCGTAGTTCGTTTAAGACTGGAACAGGCGTTAGAGGAGGTGACAGGTGACTAATCTCAAACAATTATTGAATAAACAGAGCTTTATTGAGCTTGGAGCACGCGAACGAGCGAAATCTTTTCTCGATGCTGGAAGCTTTCGTGAATTATTAGATCCATTTGCACGAATGATGTCACCTTGGTTAGCGAAACAAAATATTGTTCCTCAAGCGGATGATGGTGTGGTGGTGATTAAAGGGACAATTCAGCAACACCCTGTGGTCATCATTTCAATCGAAGGGATCTTCCAAGGGGGAAGTCTCGGTGAAGTGGGTGGTGCCAAGATTGCAGGTGCATTAGAACTGGCCATTGAAGACAACCTAAATGGTATCCCGACTACGGCCATTTTACTGCTGGAAACAGGTGGTGTCCGTTTGCAAGAGGCGAACTTGGGCTTAGCCGCGATTGCTGAAATTCAATCGGCCATTGTTGAACTGAGACAATATCAACCTGTTATTGGCGTGATTGCAGGAAGTGTGGGCTGTTTTGGAGGCATGTCAATTGCAGCTGGGCTATGCAGTTATTTGATTATGACGCAAGAAGGTCGTCTGGGCTTAAATGGGCCTCAAGTGATTGAACAGGAGGCAGGTGTCCAAGAATACGATGCCAAAGATCGTCCTTTTATCTGGAGTATCACTGGTGGAGCACAACGGTTTGCTAGTGGTCTGGTTGATTTTTATGTTGAAGATGATCGTCAACTGATTCAACAGCAAATTATGCAATGTATTTCACAAGGTAAACCCCCAGTTCATCGTAGCAGTAATGCAGCTTTTTATTTATCAAAGCTGCAACAGGTTGATACGACGACACAAATTTTACCTACTGAAGTTCAAGCATTATATCAAGGAAAAGGGGCTTAAAGATGAATACAGCAGTTGTTCAAGCTTCCTCACGAGGACGGAACTGGTTTAATGCCTTAACTCAACAATTTGATTTAATCGAAACCAAGATTGACTCTTTATTGATTGCAGATGGTCAATGGGCTGGTCTGGCCGTTCGCGTTTTTGCCATTGTTACAGATGAACATAATGCTTATCCACGTGCACGACAGGGTGAGGTTGGTTTATTAGAAGGATGGTCACTGGCACAAGCAATTGATGAAGTTATTCAGGCCGATCAAAACCAATCAGAGAAACGCAGCATTTTATGTATTGTTGATGTGCCAAGTCAGGCTTATGGGCGTCGAGAAGAAGTACTTGGGATTCATCAGGCGCTTGCAGCTGCTGTCGACCGTTATGTCACAGCTCGTTTAGCCGGTCATCCTGTTATTAGCTTGTTAGTGGGTAAGTCGATGTCTGGTGCCTTTTTAGCACATGGTTATCAAGCGAATCGTATTTTGGCCCTTAAAGACCAAGGAGTCATGGTACATGCAATGGGGAAAGAGTCTGCTGCTCGTGTCACGCTTAGAACGGTGGAAGAACTAGAGGCGCTGGCAGCCGAAATTCCACCGATGGCCTATGATATTGAAAGCTATAGCACTTTAGGTTTGTTATCTGGTGTGCTTCAGGTTGAAGATGCTGAGCAGCCGACCTTGGCAGATGTAAGTACTGTGAAAAATGCAGTATTAGAGGCAATCCAAGAGGTTCAACAGCAAGGTGTGGTGAATTTAAAACATCGTCTCAATGGTGAAAATCGCCGGGCCTCAAAACAGGTACGTGAACAATTACGTGAGCAATGGACATAAAGATGTGGCAGGCCCACGATTTATTGTGGGGGATGACCCCACACATGTTACCTAAGAACGTACCAGATTGGGCCATTAAAGTGCTATTTGAACAAAAGCCTGTTGTAGTCAGACGGGCAGTTACTAAAATGCATATGGTTGCAGTGGGTATTCGAGGTGAACAACGGAATTTGCGCTTTGCCACTGAAATGCCTGTTGAGGCAATTGTTAAAAAAGTCAGTCCAGAAAGTTTGATTACAAAGGATTTGGCTTTATTCCCACATTTACAATACAAACTGCAAGCTATTCACCAAACCATACAGGGCTTTGATCTGCCATGGGGGTATGCCGGTAGCGTAGGCTATGAACTGGCAACAGGCTTGAAAACTGTGACGGAAAACAGTGATGTTGACGTATTGATTCGGACAGTGCAAATGCTCTCAAAAGCTGATGCACACAGCATGTTAATTGCGCTAGAACATTTAGGAATCAAGATTGATGTGCAATTGCAGACACCTTTAGGTGGTGTTGCATTAAAAGAATGGGCAAGGACGACAGGAGAGGTGTTGCTAAAACGGAATGACAAAGCAGTTTTAGTCAAAAATCCTTGGTGTGAAAAGGAAAAAGTATGAGTTCAATCTGGGTCTATCCAGGACAAGGCTCTCAAAAAGTGAATATGTTGCATGATTTACCTCAACATTCGCTGGTGAGGGAATATTTAGAACAGGCATCGGATCTACTGCATCAAGATGTTCTATTGCTTGACCAAAAGGAAGCTTTGCAATCGACATATTCCGTTCAGCTCTGTTTGTATATGACTGGCGTGATTTGTTCGGTATTGCTGAAAGAACAAGGTCTCAAACCAGATTATGTTGCGGGTTTATCGATTGGTGCATGGGCAGCCGCTACAGCCGCAGATGTCATTACTTTTGAAGATGGCCTGACTTTGGTGGCACAGCGTGCTGAGTTGATGCAACAAGCCTATCCGAAAGGCTTTGGCATGATGGCAATTCTTGGCTCGGACTCATCTAAAGTTGAACAGTGGGTTTCAAAAATTCATGAACATTGTTCAGATATTTTTGTTGCCAATTTTAATGCACCAAACCAGACCGTGATCTCAGGTTCAGATCTTGCAATGCAGCAGGTTCAAACGCTTGCAACACAATCTGGGGCAATCACCAAAAGATTAGAGGTCAGTGTGCCATCACACTGCTGTTTATTGGAAAAACAAGCCAGACAATTGGCTAGTTTGGCGGAGGATATTCAGTTAAATCAACCTAGTATCAGATATTTAAGTGGAACATCAGCACGTTTGCTCAGCACACCTGAACAAATTATTGATGATCTTGTTTTTAATATGAGCCGAACCATCGATTGGGAAAGCACCGTTCAGGCGGCGTGGGAGCGAGGTGTTCGATTACAGATAGAAGCTTTGCCAGGTACCACACTGACAGGTTTGGCACGGAAAGTATTTAAAGAAGGAACGGTTTTATCTTTTCAAAATACCAGATTAGAAAATTTGGTTATTGAAATGCAAAAGCAACGTAATTTTGCATAAACAGAATCAGAAATAAATGAAGTTACTCAATGGATAGAGGAAATTGAAAATGATTATATATGGCGTTGGTTTGCTTGCCTTATGTACGCTGGTAGGCGTCATTATTGGTGATGCTTTAGGTGTTCTGTTAGGTGTGCCGTCGAATGTTGGCGGCGTTGGTATTGCAATGATCTTGCTCATTTGTATCCGTTTATGGATGGATAAACGTGGTTTGATGCATGTAGATACAGAAAAAGGTGTGGTCTTTTGGGGCATGATGTATATCCCTGTCGTCGTGGCTATGGCAGCACAACAGAATGTTGTTTCTGCGATTACCAGTGGACATATGGCAGTTTTAGCCGCCATTTTTTCTGTGGCCGTATGTACTGTCACCATTGCCGCATTGAGTCGTTATAAAAAAGGAACCCCTTTACCTAAAGAAGAAATAAGTACGTTGACAAGTGTAGGAGGCAAAGCTCATGGTTGAGATGTTATTAAAAGATTTAACACATTTAGGTTTAGTCACGGCATTTGCACTGATTGCCTTAATAATGTGGTTATCCACCAAACTATCCAAATATTTGACCAATGGGCGTGTGCATGCCTCAGCAATCGCAATTATTATCGGATTGGGACTGGCATGGGTAGGTGGAACCGTGACTGGTGGTGAAAAGGGCATTACGGATATTGCCTTATTTTCTGGTATTGGCTTGATGGGCGGTGCAATGTTGCGTGATTTTACAATTGTCGCAACTGCATTTGAGGTTCAAGCAACTGAGGCCAAAAAGGCTGGGTTTATCGGTGCATTCTCGTTACTTTTAGGTACCATACTACCCTTCATTGTTGGCTGTATCTTTGCTTGGATCTTTGGTTATCGTGATGCCGCAAGTATTACAACAATTGGAGCGGGAGCTGTTACCTATATTGTTGGACCTGTTACAGGTGCTGCTGTGGGAGCAAGTTCGGAAGTTATTGCACTCTCCATTGCAACGGGTTTGGTCAAAGCAATTTGTGTCATGGTATCTACTCCAATGACAGCAAAATTTATGGGGCTTGATAATCCACGTTCAGCAATGATTTTTGGTGGGCTAGCCGGAACTGTGAGTGGCGTATCGGCGGGTTTGGCAGCAACAGATCGCCGTTTAGTGCCTTATGGCGCTTTAACAGCAACATTCCATACAGGTCTAGGTTGCTTAATGGGTCCAACAATCTTGTTTTTTTCAGTAAAAGCCCTGTTGGGTAATTAATTCTGCACTTTTTCACAGCCCCTTGATAAATCATGAAGGGGCTTTTTTATTTCTCTAAGAATCGTTTGGAAAACATACGACATTCAGCAATTAAGGCAAGTAGGTTTGGATCACGTTCTTTACTTTTTAAGAAGACCAGACCAATTTCTTGTTTAATTTGGAAGGGCTTTTTTAAGGGGATGAGTTTAACTGAACTTTCATAAATCGTTGAAATACGACCTGGCAATAAGGCAAGCCCAACACCTGTACTCACCATGCTGACCAAAGTAAAAATATCACTGACTTGTAAAAATACTTTGGGGTCAATGCATGCTTTTTCGAACAAAACATCTGAATCATTACGTGTCGCAAAACCTTTAGAAAGCGTTAAAAACTTTTCATCTTTCAAGGTTGTTAGATCAACTTCATCCATTAAAGCCAATGGGGAGTTTTTATTTACGGCTAAGTAAATCGTATCTTGAAACATGGGAAGCGTTTCAAAATCTGAATCATCAGTCGTATCATTAAGCGCAACAATAATGGCATCTAACTCTGTTGATTTTAGCTTCTTGACTAAATCTAAATTGGAACTTAGCAGAAGTTGGATATCTAACTCACCTCGTCTTAATTTTAAACCACTGATGACATTGGGAATTGTATTGACAGTGAGTGAGTAAAGTGAACCTAAATGCAATATTTTTGCAGCAAAGCCAGCGGCTTCACGGGTTTTATTCACCGTGACGATCATATCTTGAATCAGTTTCTGAGAATGCTCTTGCAATACATAGGCACTTTTCAATGGAATCAGATTGCGGCCTTCATTTTTAAATAGAGGACATCCTAAAGCGCTCTCTAAAGAATGTAATGCTTTATGTACACTAACATTACTGATTTGCATCTCATCTGCAGCTTTAGACAAATTTCCATGACGCATAAAAGCCAAAAAAATTTGGATTTTTTTGAGTGTCAATTCTTCTTCTATTTTCATTGCCGAAACTAAATTAAAATAATGAAAACAATTATATAGGGAATTTTTTATGTTAAGTATGACGATTGTATTTTTATAGAGATTTATTAAACCAAACAAAAAAGAACGTTATTGAAAGCATTTTGGAGGTCTCAATTGAAAAAGAAAATGCCGCAAGGCAACAGCGACTTTATGTGTAATATTGCCTTGCGATGAAAGTCTATTTATTTGGTTAAATAGTTACTTACAGCATTAAAGAATAATGCATTTTCGTTTTCAATTTCTGCTGAAGGTCGAGCAGAATCCCAAGTGCTCCACTGCATCATAATAATATTGTTTTTCGGATTAATGGCCATGCGTTGACCAAAAATTCCACGGCCCCAGAAGGTTGCATCCATGTTTTTAGAATGGAGTGGAGCGCCAGAAGTTGGATGGTAATTCCACCATTGATAACCATATTGTCCTTTTGGATAGTCTGGCGTTACAGAGTTCTTGGCAGTAGTCCAATGGCTTAAATCATTTAACCAATGGTCTGGTAACATTTTTTCTCCATTTGCCAATCTCCCTTCTTTTGATACAAAGAGGGCAAATCGCGCATAATCTCTGAGTGTCGCATTAAAACCATGACCTCCCATATCCGTGACATTACGTTGATAAGAATGCCAGACACCTTCACGCTCCATGCCCACTTTTTTCCAGATGTTTTCTTGCAAATAATGTGCAATATTCTGTCCAGTTGCGGCTTCGAGTACTTTACCCACCAGCCATGCACCACCAGTGTTATAAGACCAGACTTCGCCAGGTTTATATTTTGCCTTTACATTCTTAACAAGTTTATAAACGCAGTCATTAGGGTTAGCTTGTGCTTCGCAATAGGTCATGTGTGCAAAATCGGAGTTCGGGTCAGCATAGTCTTCATTCCATTCCACCCCAGAAGCATGCTGTAAGATTTGTTTTAAGGTCACATTTTGCCAAGCAGTGCCTTTTAAATCAGGAAGATATTTGATGATTGGATCATCGACCGAATGAATTTTTCCTTGCTTAATTGCAATACCGACTAAAGTTGAAACAACTGACTTACCAATAGAACGAGAAGTCCATAATGTGGTTGGCGTATTGCCTTGACCATAATATTCAAGAACAACTTTTCCATCTTTAAGCACAATTAATCCAGTTGCATTCTGACTTTTTAAGTAATCATTTAAATGATAGTTTTTGTTATGAACAGTATAGCTAATATCCTTATCTGTGATTTGAATACTACTGTTTTGAAGCGGAAGAATATTTTTGGGATCTGGTCTAAACACACTGCCATCGTATAAACGATATGTGTTTCGAAAACCGACAACTCTGTCACTCGGTGACCACGTGAGCATATCATGGGCCGATGGCAATTTCGTATCCATAGGAGAGGGACATTCTGTCATACCTAAGCTTTTACAATCATATTGAGCCAAAGTACCCTGAGAAATAAGTAATGCTCCAAAAATCATTCCTAACTTCATTGATTTCATATTTAAGTTCCTTGATAATATTTTCTATTATTCCAATAGCTACTTTAATTTAGCTTTTAAACAGCCATTAGAATTAAGTAAACTGGTGAAAATTTCCCTATTAACAAAACATTTAAAAATTAAAAGTTAATAAAATTGCTCCTTTACTTTGTGCGAATTTCATTAAAATATTATTATTTTTATTCTTAATCAATAAACTGTTTTTGCCAACATTAACCTCAAGCTAATGCTGCTTTTAATAAGGATTAAAAAATAATATATATTTATTTAATATTTATTTTTTATATTCTTGATTTTTATATTTGTCGCTTTATTTTGAGTCGAACAAAAGCGCCAGTCTATAATTTATATGAAAATATGCTTTTGATATTTGAAAGTGATGATCATTGTAATTGATAATATTAAGGCGATAACAATAGAAAAATATTGAACACCCACTGTTTCTAATAAAATACCTCCTAGAATGCCGCTAAAAGCAAATGATAAATTAAAAACGGTAACCAATAAGGATTGAGCAATATCTGCATTTTCTTTGGCTGCATTGGCCAATAAAGTTTGCAGGAGCGTTGGTGCACCACTAAAGCTTAAGCCCCAGAGAATCGTTAAACAGATAAAAAGATTAAAACCAAGATGAGTAAAATTAAGACTGAGTAAAATTGAGATCAACAAAAAGCTGCCTAAGTTCATAAAAAAGAGTCTTTTTAAGAACTGATCCACAAAAATCCCAACAATCCATATTCCAACTAGAGTTGCAAGACCAAAAATTAGAAGAATCACATCTATTTGAGAGGTTAAACCAAGATAGGAAAGTAGTGGGGTAATATAGGTATAAAGTAAATAATGCGAAAGAATCCAGGCCATTACAATAAAGAGGATTGGGCGTACTCCAGTGATCTGAATGACATGTTTTAACGGAATACGCTGCTGATTTGTTTCTTTAGAATAGTTTGGTATTTTGAAAAGGATCCAAGCCGCGAGTACTGTTGCAATAAGCGATAAGATATCAAAGATAAAACGCCAACCCATAAAATGGCTTAACCAGGCGCTTAAAGGAACGCCTAAAGCTAAAGCCAAAGGAATTCCAAACATCGCTATTGCTAAGGCACGGCCTTGTAAATTTGGAGGAGCCATACTACGCGCATAGGTAGCAAGAATACTCCAAGCTAGACCGGTGGCTAAACCGATCACGAACCGTAAAAATAAAACAAAAAGAAAACTTGAAGAAAGTGCAGTCAGCAGGTTGCAAAAAGCAAATGTGATGAGTGCGACCAGCAACAGGCTACGCTGTTGATAGCGCTTTGTGAAGATCGTCAATGGAATGGCTGAAATACCAGCACCAAGAGCACAGAAAGTCACAGTTTGGCCTGCCCAAGCTTCATTGGTCATAAAACCGTTAGCGATCTGATTCAATAGACCTGCAGGAATGGTTTCATTTGCGGTTGCCAGAAAACTCGCGAGAGTTAAGCATAACAGTTGTCCCAATGGGAGCTTATCTGGTTGTTCTACAGTAAACCGATCAGGGGAACTTGATTCAAAACTTTGCTTCATACAAACGATACAATAAATTATTTATTGTAGTTTGATTGATTAAGTTTAATTTGATAATGTCATTAATTATTAAGTAACTTTCAAATTTAAATGTAAAATGGCTACTGATCGTTTAGGTGATATGCGACTCTTTGTCGAAGCAACAGAATTAAAAAGTTTATCTGCTGCAGGAAGAAAATTAGGAATTTCCCCAGCTGCTGCCAGTGCTCGATTAATAAAATTAGAAGCGACTCTACAAAGCAAGTTATTTGATCGAACGACAAGAAGCTTACGTTTAACAGATGAAGGACAAGTTTTTTTAAGATATTCAAAAATTGCATTGCAAGCAATTAATGATGCTGAAGTTGCTTTATTAGATAAACAAGCAACAGTGAAAGGAAAGCTCAGAATTTCTGCTTCAGTCGACCTAGGCCGAAATTTACTTAGTCCGTGGATAGAGGAATTTAGCTTACTGCACAGTGATTTGAATATTTCATTGACTTTGACTGATTCAAATTCAAATTTGATTCAGGATAATGTAGATATTGCTATCAGGTTTGGCCTTCCTGATAACGATCTTTTGGTTGCACGTTTTTTAGCGCCGAACTGGCGAGTTTTATGTGCATCCCCTGAGTATTTGAAAAAAAATGGAATCCCTAAAACACCAGAAGATTTGATTCATCATAAGTTCATTGTTCTGGTTACTGAGAGTGGACCGTTAAATGAATACTATTTTAGTTCTAACCAACAAGATACAAAGTTTTTAGTCAAAATGGATGAAGCTTGGGAAACCAATGACAGTGTACAGGCAAAAATGTGGGCGATTGCAGGACATGGTATCACACGAAAAACGATTTGGGATATAACGTCTGAAGTCCGTAAAGGCACTTTAGAATTGATTTTGACCAAGTATATTCGTAACGAAGCAGGGATCTATGCGGTAATGCACAAGAATAAATATATCGCACCGAGAATGCGGGCTTTTCTAGATTTTTTGATTAAAAAATTTGAAAATCTAGAAGCAAACGCCTTACGACAATTGCCTCATCCTTAAAATAATTCTTGTTGCTTTACCGCAATAATTTAAAAGAAGGTATTACTCTCTTTTATAAACTTACTGGGATTTTTACCAGTCCAGCCGACAAAAGCACGAGTAAAGGAACTTGCATTGCTATAACCTAAAATATCTGAAATTTCTTGTAAGCTTTTATTTGCTGAGATGAGTTTCTTTGCAATTAATAGTTTTTATTTTGAATCAAAGATGTATAGCATGTATTTTCAAGCTCTAATTTCCTTTTAATGCACGTTGTGAAATATTTATTTTTTTGCTGTCTCAGATAGAGTTGGAAATCCCTTATGTGGGATTAAGACTAAATTTTTATTAACCAATGAAGTAATTTTATTGTCTTTGCTTGAGGCGTACATACTTTCTTCTTTTAGAAGATTAAGTGCAATTTGATAGGCATTTTCAAAGCTAAACTTTAGTGGAAAGTCCAAGCATTTTAAATCAAAAATAATTTGATTCTGTTCTTTGTTAAAATTAAATCTTGGCAATCTTTTTCAAAAAAATGATGATAGTTTTTTATTTCCCATTCAACATCGATATTAATACCTGTAATTTCAAAATCAGTTACAGCCTGTAGGTTCTTTGTCACATTGACTAATGCTGCTTCCATGAAAAATTTATTAATTAACTCTCTTTTTCAACTTTAATTTCCTTGGGTAAATTATAGAGAGGTAAGAAGGAAATCGCGATTTTATCCTTTTTTTTGAAAAGTTTGAGTTCCATCTTATGAAGTCGCATACTGGCATATTTTTGCAAGTCGATAATAGCATTTGCTAGAGTATTATTTGAGATCATTGCAAAACCCAATGCACCATGTGAGGTCACTTGGCAATTTAGGCCAAATTTATAACCAATTCCTTTATCTGGTGCAAAGTCTAAAAGGCGGGAAATGATTTTAACCCATTCAGAAAATTTTATATTTTCTGAATGGGTTACATCATCTAAAAGCGAATGCGGAACTTGACAAGTTCGAATGAAATCAGTTTTTGAAATGTTAAACTCTGCAACAGTATCAATAAGTATATGTAAATAATTTACATGTACACTAAGCTTCTGTTTTTCCATATTTTTAACCAATTATTCATACTAAAAAAGTGCCATTAACAATCAAAAAAGCCAACTGGTTTGGATTTTTCAAAATTTATGTATTCTAGTTATTTTAGTTGGATAGATAATCGCTTGAAATATTGAATTAGTTTCAAATTTAAATTGAAAATTAGTTTTTGTTCAATTTTTAAATATTAATTAATTGTTTTATATGTAAATAAAAATAATGAAAATTTAAATAAAATTAATTTTTTATTATTTATGCCCATTTAGAGGGTGTGTTTTTACTAGTTCTACAGGCTTTACTAAAGATTTATCATTCGTGGATTTAACTTTGTTTCATGGATCTACTAAGAAATAATTGAGTAATGTTAAAATGTAATGTTTTAGGCTGGGTATGAAAAGATGATAAATTTTGTTAAAGAACTTGCAAATTGCCGAGAAGAAGGTACTAAGATCCCATACTTTCCTGAGTTGATCAAAGGCTATACAGAGCAAGAATTAGCTTTAATTTCAGAAAAATGTAATTTAGAGATTACAGGGCAATTTAGAGAATTTTTATTGCAAATGGGAAAATGCTCTGGAGGGTTGCTGTGGGGAGATGATTTTCCCATGTATGATCATAGATGGGGGGATGTAAATTTTGAAAATTTTCAAATTAACGAGCGAAATGATGAAAACTACATATCATGTCCTGGTAGCAAAGACCCTGTAGAAAATAAAATTTTTTATCTTTATTCAGAAAATGAATTAACTTTTTCTATTATTTATTCACGAATGATCGTGATGATTATATTTGGGGATATTATGAAGATGAAAATAGATGTGTAGAAAAACTCAAACACTACTTCTAGATCAATTGAAATATTATGTAAGAACTTCGACAAAAATGGAAAATATATAGATTTCAATATGACTGAAGAGCAAATTATGGAGAATATTACAGGTCGTTTGCTCTAATTTTTATTTTTCTACTACTTATTTTTTAGTTGAATTAAGTAGTAGGAAATTTAGCAAATAATAATGATAGCTTAGTTATAGTCTATCCAGCTGTATTTTGGTTATGTTTTCAAGATGTTTACAGGATTTGATTTAAAAACAGGTGTTATTTTATTTAACATAATAGGATATTATGCGATTTCAGTGACTTACAGATCTATATTGCAGATATAGATAAACTTCTTATTCTGGTTTCCAGTGATTTTTTTGAAAAGTTTTTTAGCTTCTTCACTTCTGATTTCTAGGAAGCATTTTTCTTCTACTTTTGGTTTTTCTGCTTCGTTAATATTCTTATATTCCAATGGGATAGATGCGATTGTCATTTCCATATTTTTTGAATATATCAGCCTATATTTTACGTATTTTTCTTGATCCGCAAGGGCATAGGTGCTTGTTATTGCTAACAATACACCTGTGATTAATCCTCTCATTAGTCATCTTTCCCTAAGATTTCTGTTCTGTATTTCATTACATCTGCTGTTTTTATATCTTTTAGATGCTTTCTTATAAGTGTATGTATTACATCGGATTCTTTTATTCTTATTTTTTTCTCGATCATCATTTCTAATGCTACTTCTTTTAGCATTTCTTCCTCTTCATCTCTAAGTCTGATTGTCGTTGCCATGGTGCTGTAAATCCTGTGTTTTGTGATTTATATTTTATGACATATTTCGTTATAACTTGTTAGATGTTATTTTTCACGCTAAATATAATTTGTGATTTATTACAATGAATATAATTTTTCGGGATCGACAAGAATTCATACAGGCTGCCTTTGATGAGGTGGCAAGAATTGTTTCTGAACATGGAAATGCTTGTTTAGAGGCATGTGTTCCTGCAATAATCGATGCGTATTTAGATACTTATAAAAAATCAAACGCTGAAATATTGGAATTCTTAGGGGGTGAGTGCTAATGGAACATATACAGAAGCTGGTTGATTCTCTGGAACAACGTATCTCTAAATTTGAGAATAAAAAGCCGATCTCACAGAAAGCACTTCAATCAGATTTGAACAAGATGCGTATCTTTATCAAGTCTTACTTTGAATTAAATCTCATTACCCAAGAACAACAAAAATCATGGTCAAACAGAGTAGATGCTGCTCAAATTCGCTATGAAGAAAAACCTGTTCAAAAAAACAATCAAAAACAAAGAAAACACAAAGGAAAGCCTCACAAATTCAGCTCGAGCAACCCCCATTTATAATATGCGGTTAAAGGTAGGTGAGTAACTTGGGTCTAGACAATGCTGGTTAAGATGAATGTGTCCTGATTTTGCATAATATTTGTTATGTTACTTAAAGGACGTTTGACTAGGTTTGATTAACTAGGTTCTCTAGCTTAATTAAATTTAGTCAAACGCGGCACGATCAACCAGTAGTGAGTAGCGTGCCGTTCTTTGAATCCTTTATTTAACATAATATACATTATGCGAAATAATACAATATTAATAATTTGATATGTAATGACTTTTATAATACTCAATTTCCCTCAAATCTGTATCTATGTTGACATGCACTCAAATATTAAACACAATGCTTTCACTATATAAATGTGTTTATACCAATAACAATGCCTTCGATTTATCAATTAAAACCAGCATTTCAGAATTTACTTCGCCCATTTGTACAATGGCTTTATTCTAAAAAAATCACAGCGAATCAAGTTACGCTCTTAGCCATGTTCATTTCTGTAGCCTTAGCAATCGCACTTTATAGCCTGCATCTTTACCAACAACCTTTAATCCTATTTTTACTATTGCCTGTATGGATGTTGCTTCGTATGGGTTTTAATGCAATTGATGGCATGCTCGCGCGTGAATTCAATCAACAATCAAAACTTGGCGCATATTTAAATGAAATTTGCGATGTCATCTCAGATTCAGCGCTTTATCTATGTTTTTTAGGCTTAGCCTCTATTAATTCCTATTTATTAGGTTTGGTCGTATTTCTGGCAATTCTGAGTGAATATGCTGGCGTTATGGCACCTTTAATTGGTCAGGAACGTCGTTATGATGGTCCCATGGGCAAAAGTGATCGTGCATTTTGGTTTAGTTTAATTGCAGTATGTGTCAGTTTTAGCCCATATTTAATTCAAAATAACTACACAAATTCAATCATTTACATCTGTAATGGACTGCTTGTTTTTATTGCAGCACTATTGGTTTTGACAATTTATAACCGTATTAAAAATAGTATTCAACTTTAAGGAAAATCAGATGCAAAGCTCACAAAAACATATATTTACTAGCCATGATGATACCCAATTAGCCTATCAACATTGGCCAGCGGCTACAGAACAAGACATAAAAAAGGCAATTATTTTATTCCATCGTGGACATGAACATTCTGGCCGTATGGCACATTTGGTCAATGAGCTTAATCTACCAGAATTTGATTTCTTTGCATGGGACGCACGCGGACATGGAGAGTCACCTGGTTTACGTGGTGATGCGCCAAGTTTCTCTGCATGTGTAAAAGATATTCAATATTTTGTGCAACATATTGAATCTACGTATAACATTACATCAAGCAATATTGCTGTGATTGGTCAAAGCGTTGGCGCAGTTTTAGCAGCAACTTGGGTTCATGATTATGCACCAAAAATCAGAGCTTTATGTCTAGCTTCACCCGCATTTGATATTAAACTTTATGTCCCATTTGCGAAAACAGGTTTAACGGTTCTCAGCAAACTTAAAGGTAATTTCTTTATTACCAGTTATGTAAAAGCCAAAATGCTGACGCATGATGTTGAGCGTGCAAAAACCTATGATACAGATCCACAAATTGCCAAAGCCATTTCTGTACGAATGCTTTTGGGTTTATATGCTGCCTCTGAGCGTATCGTCAATGATGCACAAAATATCTTTGTGCCCACTCAGGTTTTATGCTCTGGCTCTGATTTTGTGGTGTTCCGTAAGCCACAACGACAATTCTACGAAAAACTTCCTCATCCACGTAAAGAATTTCATGTTCTAGAGGGTTTTTATCACGATACTTTAGGTGAAAAAGATCGTCATATTGCAATCGAAAAAATTCGTCGTTTTATCTTACAAAGCTTTGCTGAAGATTATCAGGCGCCAGATGTACTCAATGCCGATAAAATTGGTTCAAGCTGTGCAACTGCTGAACAATTGAGTAGTCCACTTCCCGCTTCTTCAATCAAGAATCTGTTCTGGAATTTAACCAAACGGAATTTAAAACTCGGCAGCAAATTTTCCCGCGGTCTTAGAATTGGTGAAGATACTGGTTATGACTCTGGTAGTACGCTAGATTTTGTCTATCGAAATCAAGGTGAAAGCAAAAACATTCTCGGTAATATCATTGATCAACAGTATTTAAATGCAATTGGTTGGCGTGGCATCCGTGTGCGTAAACAGCATATCGAGCAGCTATTTGCGAAATATGCACAAGTTCTAAATAAGCAACGCAAAGACATTCGCATCCTAGATATCGCCGCGGGTCATGGTCGCTATATTTTAGATGCGGTGAGCCAACTACCAACACCACCGAAATCCGTCTTATTAAGAGATTATAGTCAATTAAATGTTGATTCAGGTAGCGCATTGATCCAAGAACGAAAACTGGACAATATCGCCCAATTTGAACTCGGTGATGCCTTTGACACGCCGTCATTGGCCAAAGTTAAACCAAAGCCAAATTTGGTCATTGTATCTGGGCTTTATGAGCTGTTTAGTGATAATGATTTATTAAGACAATCACTCTCAGGGATCCATCAAGCTATGTTACAAGGTGGTTTCCTGATTTACACAGGACAAATTTGGCACCCACAACAAGAATTTATTGCGCGTGCTTTAACCTCACACCGTCAAGGTGACGCTTGGGTAATGCGGTTACGCTCACAAGCCGAAATGGATGCACTGGTTGAACAGGCCGGCTTTAAAAAAGTGGATCAATACATTGATGAATTTGGAATTTTTACAGTTTCGGTTGCCCAAAAAATTTAAATAAAGACTTTTTATGCAAAATAATATCTTAGATCGTCAACTGGGTACATGGAAATGGGGGCTACTCTGTTTAGTCTTTTTAGCCCCCTTTTTCTTTTTAACCTATGGTTTTGCAAATCAGTATGCATCCAGTTTAACGAATGTTCCAAGTATCGTTTTCGCTTGGGAACACCACATTCCACTTTGGGCATGGACCATTGTGCCTTATTGGTCGATTGATCTTTTTTATGGTCTATCTTTGCTATTGTGCTGGAATAAATTTGAATTAAAACAACATTCACTTAGGCTATTTTTTGCCCAGCTTATTTCCATTAGCTGCTTTATCATCTATCCACTCAAGTTTAGTTTTGAACGGGCTGAGTTAGATGGTTTCTTTGGACTCTGGTTTGATGTGTTGATGGGTTTTGATAAACCTTTTAACCAAGCACCCTCCTTACATATCGTACTTTTGGTGATTTTGTGGGATTTTTATCGTCGACACATCAAGCCAAGCTACCGTTGGCTGGTTCATATTTGGTCGTTCCTGATCGGACTCTCTGTTTTAACCACATGGCAGCATCATTTTATTGATATTCCATTGGGTTTACTGGCAGGTGCGCTATGTTTATGGCTGTTTCCACTCACAGTCAAAGCACCTTATCAAAAAGATCCATTACAGCAACGTACCCGCAAACATTTAAAATTAGGCTGTTTTTATCTGATAGGCGCCTTACTGTGTCTGATACCTGTATTCTTATTTAAAGGCACTTGGCTATGGATGTTATATCCAGCCATCAGTCTATTGCTAATTGCATTGGCTTATTTCACGGTTCGACCGCACTTTTTTCAAAAACAACAGAATGGCCGAATGACGGTTGCTGCGTACTTACTGTTTGCCCCTTATTTTCTAGTGGCAAGGCTAAATAGTCGATTATGGACTTATCGACACCCTGAAGACTCCCTGATTCTGAACTTAAACGGCGTGGATCTCTATCTGGGTCGTATTCCATCTGCTGAACATAGCAAACAATATGATGCTTTATTTGATTGCTGTGCTGAGTTAGCGGTAAATCAGCAGGTACAACACTATGAAAAATTTAGCACACTCGATTTAATCCCTATCCAAACTAAGCAACTACTGGTAGCTGCAGAACAATTCGATCGTTTGATTCAGCCTTTACGACAAAACAATCAACCACAAAAAGTTCTAATCTTCTGTGCGCTTGGCTATTCGCGTAGCTGTAGTGTATTGATTGCCTGGTTGTTACAGCAGAATCATGCCACTGATGTTGAAGAAGCCATTGCCTTAATCCAACGATGTCGTCCCTGGATTGTTTTGAGTGAGACACATATTGCTGAAATTAAACATTTCCAAATGCTACTCACTCAGGAGATGCAATAATGAAAATGAATTTTGTTGTGGTAACGCGCCTGTTAAAGCAGAGTCAGAGTATTTTAAAGTCAGGCTATTTGGTCTTTGTTTTGTCAATTATTACCTTATCTTTATTTTCGAAAATGCAGATCCTGATGCCTCTTTTACTTGTTACAGGGCTATTGATAATTCATCATTATTTATTTATTCGAATTGAGCTTGATCGAGGTTTGTTGCAGCATATGGTTGACCAATCTGATGATGCAGAAAACCTGACTCAACAACTTGACCAAGCACTGTTAGACTTAAAATTGATGCCTGCAAATAAAGCTGGCCGTGATTGGTTGGTACGCTTCAAGGGATGTTTGAGATTACTCAAAATACAGATCGCTATTGTCTTGGTACAATATGTGGTATTCATCATACTGTTTTATAAATTAGCGCATAGATGAAGATTGAATGAAAAAAAATATAATCACACAATCCTTTGCCCGTTTTATTGCTTTCCTCACCCGTCGTGGTGCAAGGTTATTAACAGGTGCAAGAAGTTTATGGGTTGGCTGTGAGCCTGAACTTAAACAGCGGATCTACTATGCCAACCATAATAGTCATATCGATTTCATTTTATTATGGTCTTCCTTGCCCATTCATATACGCCGACAAACACGCCCAATCGCAGCGTCCGATTATTGGTTAAAAGATGGATTTAGACGTTTCTTAATTCAAGACACCTTTTCGGGCGTCACCATTCAACGTAATCGTAGCGATCAACACGATCCCTTACAACCAGTGAAAGATGTCTTGGCGGAAGGCTATTCGATTATTTTCTTTCCTGAAGGAACACGGAACTTAAATGACGATATTGAGTTACTTGAATTTAAAAGTGGTCTGTATTACCTCAGTCAACAGTTTCCTGAAGTTGAAGTTGTTCCCGTTTGGATTTCTAATTTAAAACGGGTGATGCCCAAAGGTGCATTTATTCCTTTACCTCTACTTTCTACTGTTATTTTTGGTGAACCTTTAGCTTTAGATCAATTCGCAGATAAAGAACAGTTTCTACATCATGCTCAGCAGCAATTATTAAAATTAAAAGAGGCCGAGAATCAATGAGTTTAGATAATCTGCAACAAACTTATCTACTGTTTGGCATCTTCGCTGTGATTTTAGTGATTGCCTCAAGTATTGGCTTTATCCTGAAACAAAAAGCAGGAGCAACGCCATCTCCAGTGATTGATAACTTAAATGCCCGTATCAATGCGTGGTGGATCATGCTGATTGTATTAGCAGCCGCCATTCTATTGGGAAAAACCGCTTTTATTGTGCTGTTTGGGCTTATTTCATTTTTTGCATTGCGTGAATTTATTAGTTTATTACCGACACGGCGTGGCGACTACCTGCCTTTGCTGATCGCGTTCTACTTTGTTATTCCCTATCAATATTATTTGGTCTACACCAATTGGTATGGGTTATTTTCGATTTTCATTCCGCTGTATGTATTTTTACTCATTCCAATTGCCAGTTTAAAGCTGGAAGATACCACACACTTTTTAGAACGCAGCGCCAAAATTCAATGGGGTTTGATGGTCAGTGTATTCTGTATTTCCCATGTTCCTGCTCTGTTAAACCTAGATTTACCCCAATTTAAGGGGGAAAAGATCTGGTTGGCGATTTGGCTGATTATGGTGGTTCAAGCCTCAGATGTACTGCAATATGTATGCGGTAAACTATTCGGCAAACATAAAGTCGCGCCAACCCTATCCCCTTCAAAAACCGTAGAAGGATTGCTAGGTGGCATCATTTTGGCAACGGCGCTGGGCGTACTCATGTCATCATTGACCCCATTTAATTATTGGCAAGCCGCACTGATTGGATTGATTGTCTGTATCTTTGGTTTCTTCGGTGGACTGGTCATGTCTGCAATCAAACGTGACCGTGGTGTAAAAGATTGGGGGCAACTCATTCAAGGTCATGGTGGTATGTTAGATCGCATCGACTCCATCTGCTTCTCTGCACCAATCTTCTTCCATATTCTACGCTATTGGTGGAGTTAACCCCTAAAACGAAGAATGGCCAATGCTGACTTCTCGATAGAACTTAGGTGTCACATTGGTCCATTTCTTAAATGCCCGTGAAAAATGTGAAATATCAGCATAGCCCAAACGTTCCGCAATTTGCTCAATCGAAAGCTTAGATTGCTTTAACAGCTGTTCAGCTTGTTTACGGCGGACTTCAGCAACAAGGATTTGAAAAGAAGTTTGTTTGCTGCTTAATTGGCGCTGTAAGGTTCGTTCTGAGAGATGCAATTTTTCAGCGACCTGTTTTAAGGATAGGAAGCCATCATGCTCGTTATATAGTAATGCTCTGACTTTTGAGTCCACACGACCCTTTTGATTCCTTTTTTGTGCAAGTTTATACGCATCTTGTTCACACTGTTGTTTACTTAATCGTGCCAATAAAGTATCTGCTGTCTTTAATGGTAAAGACAACCACTTTTTTTTAAAGCTTAAACAATCCTTATCACAGTCAAAATAAATATTTAAATCATTAAACTTTTTAATATTTTTATAAAAATCAGGTTTTTCCTGCTGCAACTGAAAATGAATTTCAAGTTTCTGCTGAGCCAAGTTTTCCAAAATTTGTGAAAAACCCAAAATTAAAAACATCAGTCCATATCGATGCAGTTTAAATTTTGGTGAAGGTTGTTGGAAATATAAATAAGCCATTTCGGCTTCTATTCGTAACTTGGGTAGAAAAACGGAACAATGTAAACCAATAAATTGTTCCAGAATTTTTATTGCCTCTTCCAAGTTCTCTGCAGCTGTTGCTGCAATCCCGACATGCCCATAGCAAGAGACTTTCATCTCTTCAGCAAGATAGATGCAAATTGCAGGCTCACCTGTCAATAAAGCAGCTTTTTCTAATAAATGGTTAAAAATATGAAAGTCGACATACCAAAATGGTGCATTCAGCGTCTGTGTGGAAATTCCAGTTCCAGCCAAAAGTTGTTCCGAAGAGACACCCCATTTCTGTATGACATCAACCAATAGATTGACATAAGTACCTGGTAATTCTGGATTCATATTTGCTCCATTCAGTCAAAACCCATTTGGCGTGAAATGGTAAATGTTGGCGCTTAATGAACTATGACATTTTTATAAATTTAAGCATAGTAGATTGATCTAAAAAACGGCTCTGAGAAAGTGACCCTATTATGAATATTTTGATTGTACATGCGCATCCAGAACCACGATCATTTAACGCAGCCCTTAAAGATACCGCGCGGCAGACTTTTGAACAGCAAGGTCATACTGTCGAGATTTCTGATCTCTATGCCATGAATTTTAATCCGGTTGCGTCAAAAGATGATTTCACCTCTTTCAACCAAGCTGATTATTTAAATTATGCACTTGAACAACGTCATGCATTTAAACAGCATCATTTAGCACCCGATATTCAGACAGAAATTGAGAAAGTTCAACGTGCAGATTTGGTGATTCTAAGCTTTCCTTTGTACTGGACTTCTGTACCCGCGATTTTAAAAGGTTGGATTGATCGCGTGTTTGTATCTGGTCTATTTTACGGTGGCAAACGCTTTTATAACCATGGCGGTATGTTGGGTAAAAAAGCCATGCTGTGTTTAACACTCGGTGGCCGCGAACATATGTTTGGTGAAGGTGCTGTACATGGACCTCTTGAGCATTATTTATCACCTCTGCAACGTGGTACACTTGCCTACGTTGGCTTTGAGGTACTCCCGCCATATATAGCCTATCATGTTCCTTATATCAGTCAGGAAGATCGACAGAAGATTTTGGTGGATTTCGAACAATACTTACAAGGCTTAGACGATCTACAGCCCTTAGCCTTTGCACTATTGGAAAATTTTGACGATAGAATGAATCCACTGCCATAAAGCTGTGATCTCAATGATTAATCATTGGATTTAAAGCTTCCTCCCATTGAGCTGATTAAATTAACAGTCGTTTGATATTGCTTACTCATCAATGACCAAACACTGTTCTGTGCAGAAAGACGGCTATTTTGGGCCGTCAGCACATTTAAATAACCAACAATGCCTGCTTTATATTGATTCATGGTACTACGTTCGGCACGTGTAGCCGCAGCTAAACCCTGCTGTTCCTGAGCAACTTCTTTCGATAGCAAATATTGCGCAGCAATATTGTCTTCAACATTTTGGATGGCAGATAATACTGTTTGCTTATAGGAAGCAGCACTTGCATCATAGGCGGCCTTTGCCTGCTCTGTTTGTGCGTGACGAAGTCCTCCATCAAATAACGTTGCTGCAAGTGTTGGTCCAACGGACCAGATAAAATTAGGTGCATTAAATAAATCACTTAACTTGCTACTTTTATATCCTAAGCTGCCACCTAAGCTAAAATCAGGGAAGAAAGCCAGTTTAGCGACACCAACCTGTGCGTTTGCCGCTGCCATGGTTCTTTCTGCTGCGGCTACATCTGGACGGCGTTGTAAAATACTTGAAGGTAGATCAACTGGAATTTGTGGTAATACGGGTAATGTTTTCGGCATCGTCAATTGAAACTGATCTTGAGGTTGTCCAATCAGCATGGCGATCGCGTGCTGTAATTGTATTTGCGATAATTGCATCTCTGTATAGTTGGCGAGCGCAGTTTGATATTGACTTTGTGCCTGATCAACCGTGGTTGATGCAACAATACCTGCTTTATATTGGTTTTGTGTTAGCTGTAATGATTTCTGCAGGTTTTCCAGACTTTCTCGCTGAGACTGTAATTGAAACCCTTGTACCACCCACTGCAAATAGCTACTTGTGAGTTGTGCCTGCATACTGAGACGAATCGAGTTAAGTTCAGCCTCACTCGCCTGAGCTTTGTCCTGATTGACCAATATATTTTGACGGACTTTTCCCCAGAAGTCAGGTTCCCAACTGGCACTCAGACCAAGGTTATAGTTTGTTGTCGTACCACTATCACCTGATTTAGCTCGGGTTATAGCGCTATTGCCTGTAATCGTTGGTCGTGCACCTGCTTTAGCTTGATTGAGCAAAGCCGTCGCTTGACGGTATTGAGCTTCATATTGTGCAATCGATGCATTTTCACGATTGAGCTGGTCTACCAACTGATTAAGTTGCGTGTCCTGAAAAATTTGCCACCATTCACCTTTAGGTAAACTATCACTTGGCACCGCAATCTTCCAACCTTCTGTTTCCCATTTTTTAGCATCCAAGCCATATTGTGAGGGTTGAGAAAACTGCGTCCCAACATTCACTTTTGCTGTTGGTTCCGGCTTAATCATTTGACAACCTGATAACACCCCCACTAAACCCAAAGCAATAAAATTCAGTGTTTTAAAAGATTTGGTTGGGTTGTGTAATGAAAAAAACTGATACATCTGGTTGTCCTCTTTTTTATTTTTTCAAACTTAATGGCTTAGCTGGGAATAAATTTTGAAACCTGCGTTTCCCCCACCGACTTAATTGATCGATATATAAATACATCACAGGGGTACTATATAAGGTTAATATCTGGCTAATAATGAGTCCGCCTACGATTGATACGCCCAAAGGAACATGTAACTCAGCGCCATCCCCTCGACCCAAGGCCAAAGGCAATGCTCCAAATAAAGCTGCAAGCGTTGTCATCATAATGGGACGAAAGCGTAGTACTGAAGCATCCAGAATTGCAGTTTCAGGCGTTAATTTCTGCTGTCGTTGTAAGGTCAAGGCCACATCAATCATCATAATGGCATTTTTCTTAACGATCCCGATCAGTAGTAAAATCCCAATCAAGGCAATCACGCTAAATTCCATTTTAAATAAAACCAATGCAATTAAGGCACCTAAACCCGCAGAGGGTAATGTCGAAAGAATCGTTAAAGGATGGGCAAAATCTTCATATAAAACCCCCAGTACAATATAAATCACCACAATGGCGGCCAAAATCAACAAGGGTTCTGAGCTTAAAGAAGATTGAAACGCTTTGGCTGAACCTTGGAATCCACCACGCACCGAGCTGGGAACTTGTAATTCATTCATTGCCTGATTGATCTGATCAGTCGCATCTGATAACGAATAACCTGCATTCAGGTTAAAGGTAATGGTACTGGCAGCAAATAATCCTTGATGGTTAACAGACAGTGAGGTATTTGCAGCTTGCCAGGCACTAAAAGTAGATAAAGGAATAGATTTCCCTGCACTATTTTGCACATAGATGCCGCGTAACGCCTCGACCGTTCGGGCATACTCAGGGGCAACTTCCATCACCACATGATATTGATTCATCGGATTGTAAATCGTGGAGACCTGTCTTTGCCCAAAAGCATCATTTAACGTGCTATCCACCTGAGCTTGAGTAATCCCCAACGACTTCATTTTGTCATGGTCAAAAGTCAACTTTGTTTCCAGCCCTTTCACATCCTGATCACTGGAAACATCAGTCAAAGCGGGAAGCTTATTCAATGCAGCCTGAATTTTAGGTGTCCAGCTTCGTAGTGTATTGAGATCATCTCCCTGTAAAGTATATTGATAACTGGCATCACTTGAACGCCCACCCACATTGATATCCTGTACTGGTCTCAGGGTAAAACGGGTTCCTGCTTCATGCCCCAATGACTTACGTAAACGAGCCATAATCTGATCAGGAGTATCGTTTCGTTCACTCAGAGGTTTTAACGCCAAAAATAAATTGGCACGGTTCATTTGTGAACCTCCTGCTGTTCCCATGACATGGTCAACAGCAGGATCTTTAGCAATCGCTGCAATGTAGTTTTTGAGTTTCTGATTCATGGCATCAAAAGAAATATTTTGATCTGCGACTAAAGACCCCATCATCACACCAGTATCCTGTTGCGGAAAAAAGCCTTTGGGCACTGCAATATATAAATAAATATTCAGCCCAATAGTAAAAATAAAAATGATCAGTGTGATTGCTTTATACTGTAGTGCTACAGCTAGACTTCGCTTATAAAGCAAGGTTATCCGCCCAAATAGACCTTGTTGTTTCAGATACGTATCATTTGATGCAACCAAAAGCGCTTCACTATCAGTGATTACCTCTGTGCTGGGATTATCCGTTGATTGATCGAACTTAAGCTGTTTAATCTGATTTTGTTTCAGCCACCATGCACATAACATCGGTGTGGTGGTCAGTGAAACCACCATCGAAATTAAAATCGCGTAGGTCAAGGTCATGGCAAACTCATGGAACAACCGTCCCACAATACCGCCCATCAATAGAATTGGCACAAATACCGCGATCAAAGAAATACTCATGGATACCACCGTAAAACTGACCTCTTTTGCGCCAGTAATAGCGGCCTGCATCGGACTCAGACCTTCTTCCATTCGTCTTGAAATCGTTTCCAGTACCACAATGGTATCGTCTACTACAAATCCTGTCGCAATAGTCAATGCCATTAAACTAATATTATTCAGAGAGAAGCCAGAGGCATACATCAGAGCAAAGGTACCAATCAGCGAGATCGGCACCGTAATTGCAGGAATTAGGGTGGCACGGCCATTTCTCAGAAACACAAACACCACAATGATCACCAGCATCACTGCAATCAAAATAGTCCGTTCTATCTCCCTCAACGAGGCTTGAATAGTCTTGCTACGGTCAACAGCGGTGTGGATTTCAATTTGTGGTGGTAGGGCCTGCTGTAATGTTGGCAGAGTATCCTTGATGCGTTGAATCGTCTCAATCACATTGGCATTCGGTTGTTTAAATACCATGATCAAAACTGAAGGCTGATCCGCATAGTAGCCTGCATTACGAATATCGAGTACAGCGTCTTTCACTGTTGCAACATCGGAAATTCGTACAGCCGCACCATTCTTATAACTGACAATCAATGGAATATAGTCTGCGGCTTGTTTAGCCTGATCATTAGCCTGTACTTCCCAAAGCTGATCTTTCTGTTCGACAAACCCCTTTGGACGATTGGCATTGGTTGAGGTAATTGCGGAGCGAACCGTGTCTAATCCAATGCCATGATGCGCCAACTGACTTGGATTTAGCTCGATTCGTACCGCAGGTTGCGCCGCACCACCAATACTGACGTCTCCTACACCATCAATTTGTAAGAGTTTTTGTCCTAAAATGGTATCGGCAACATCATACATCTGTCCACGCGATAGTGTTTTTGAAGTAAGCGCCAAAATCATGACCGGTGCATCGGCCGGATTGGCCTTGCGATAAGTCGGGTTGTTTTGTAGACCCGAAGGCAATGAAGCAAGCGAGGCGTTGATCGCTCCCTGTACATCACGTGCTGCGCCATTGATGTCGCGATTCAGGTCAAATTGCAATGTAATCCGAGTCGACCCCAGCGAGCTTGAGGAGGTAATTTCATTCACCCCTGCAATACGTCCTAAATTACGTTCCAATGGTGTTGCAACTGTCGCCGCCATGACCTCTGGACTTGCACCTGCTTGCTTGGCTGTTACAGAAATAGTCGGAAAATCAACTCGTGGGAGTGATGCCACAGGCAAAATATTAAATGCCAGTACCCCCAGCAACACTAAGCCTATACTAAGTAAAGTGGTGGCCACAGGACGGCGAATGAAAGGCGTTGAAATACTCATACGTCATCCACCTGTGGCTTAAAGTGTTCATAAGGTGGTAACTCACTGGCATGCTTATCTGGTCGATGATCCCCCTTTATTCGTTGTGCCAGATGATCAAAGGCTAAATACACCACTGGCGTGGTAAATAAAGTGAGTAACTGACTGAGAATCAGGCCTCCGATCATGGTAATCCCGAGCGGATGACGTAGTTCTGCGCCCATGCCACTACCAATCACCAAAGGGACTGCACCCAATAAAGCCGCCATGGTAGTCATCAAAATCGGTCTAAAACGCAATAAGCAGGCCTGATAAATTGATTCAATGGGGGTCAAGCCTTGATGCCGTTCTGCTTCCAAGGCAAAGTCAATCATCATGATGGCATTTTTCTTGACGATACCGATAAGCAATACAATCCCAATAATGGCAATAATGTTAAGATCATTATTGGAAAGTACCAATGCTAACAATGCACCAATCCCTGCAGAGGGTAAGGTAGATAAGATGGTGAGTGGATGAATGAAGCTTTCATAGAGAACGCCCAAGATGATGTACATCACGACAATCGCTGCAATAATTAACCAAACGGTATTGCTCAAAGAAGCTTGGAAGGCTAAAGCTGCCCCCTGAAATTGAGTCATCATGGTGCTTGGTAACTGCAACTGCTGTTCGGTATCTTTCACCGCTTGAACAGCTTGCTGTAAAGAAACACCTGTAGCAGTGTCAAAGGAAACCGTTGCTGTTGGAAATTGCCCGAGATGATTGACCTGTAGCAAAGTACTTCTTGGCTGGATCGTTGCAATATTGCTTAAACGCACAGGTGCACCATTACTTGAAGGGATATACAAATCCTGTAATGCCTGTAACCCATCCTGATCTTGCCCAGATAACCCAAGCACCACATGATATTGATTGGTTTGGGTGAAAATCGTGCTAATTAACCGTTGTCCAAATGCATTATAAAGAATGTTGTCGATACCCGCCGTAGTCACCCCATACTGCGCAGCAGCATCTCGATTAATATCAACATAAACCTGCAAACCTTTATCTTGCCAGTCACTGGCCAGATTCTTAAGTTCGGGACGCTGTGCCAATGCATGCATCAATTTCGGTACCCATGTCGCTAAGTCACTGGTACTGGTCGATTGCAAGGTAAATTGATATTGAGTACGACTTTGCCTCGCGTCAATGGTCAGATCCTGTGCAGGCTGTAAGTAGACCGTCATGCCTTGAGCCTGATTTAAACGTTGTTGTAAATCGCTCATCACGGTCTGAATATCTGGTCGTGCGGATTTATCTTTCAAATTAATCAAGATACGACCTGTATTTAAAGCGCTATTGGTTCCATCAATGCCAATAAATGAAGAAATACTTTGCACTGCGGGATCATGCAAGATGATTTTTGCGGCTTCCTGCTGCTTAACACTCATCGCTTGAAAGGAAATGGTTTGGTCAGCCTCTGTCGTGGCAATAATCTGTCCTGTATCTTGTACTGGGAAAAAACCTTTGGGGATAAAAACATACAACATTACGGTAAACACAAAAGTGGCAATCGTCACCACCAAGAATAATCCCTGACGTGCCAGTACCCATCGTAATGCAGTGGAGTACATTCCTATCAGTTTGTCAAAAAAACCTCCCATCGCATGATAAAAACGTCCTTGCTCTGTCTCTGGAATATGCTTGAGCAGCCTTGAAGACAGCATCGGAGTCAAAGTCAGCGAAATAAAAGCAGAGATTAAAATAGAGACGGCCAAGGTAACGGCAAATTCTCGGAATAAACGTCCGACCACGTCGCCCATGAATAGCAATGGAATCAATACTGCAATCAACGAAATTGTCAGGGAAATAATGGTAAAACCAATTTGTTCCGAGCCTTTTAATGCGGCCTGCATTGGGGGCTCGCCCTGTTCAATATAACGGGAAATGTTTTCGATCATCACGATCGCATCGTCAATCACAAAACCTGTTGCAATCGTAAGTGCCATCAAACTTAAATTATCGACTGAAAATCCAACTAAATACATGACAGCAAAGGTGCCAACCAAAGAGAGCGGTAATGCAACTGCGGGAATAAAAGTTGCACGAATACTGCGTAAAAATAAAAGCACCACAATGATGACCAATACCATTGCCAATATCAGTTCAAACTCGACATCCTGAAGAGAAGCCTGAATTGTGGTGGTACTGTCATTTAAGATTTCTACTTTGGCCGATTGCGGAAAACTGCTTTGTAGTTGTGGCAAAATTTGTTTAATCTGATTTGCCACCTGAATCACATTGGCATTCGGTTGACGTTGTACATTGATAATAATTGCAGGGGTCTGCGTTGGCGCATCATTGTTATTATGTCCGACCCAGGCCGCCAAGCGAACATTCTCAGCTGAATCTAGGGTTGACGCAATATCAGACATTCGAATCGGTGCGCCATTTTTATAGGCAATAATCAGATTTTTATAGTCATCCACCGTATGTAACTGGTCATTCCCATCAATCGTTGATGACTGTACTGAGCCGCTAATCGTGCCCTTTGCCTGATTCACATTCGCAGCAGTAACTGCGGTGCGAACATCTTCCAAGGTTAAGCCCATATTCGCCAACGCGGCTGAGTTTACCTCTAACCGGACTGCGGGGCGTTGTCCTCCACTCACACTAATCAACCCAACCCCACTCACTTGAGAAAGCTGCTGGGCTAAACGGGTATCGACCAAATCTTCCAGCTTGGTAATCGGCATTTCCTTGGAACTGATTGCGATAGTCATAATCGGCTTATCAGCAGGATTTACCTTGCTATAGGTTGGTGGTGTGAGTAAATCAGAAGGTAATAAATTATTCGAGGCGTTGATTGCTGCCTGTACTTCCTGTTCAGCAACATCCAAAGCTAAATTGAGATTAAATTGTAGTGTAATGACCGATGCACCATTAGAACTGGTGGACGACATTTGGCTTAGACCAGGCATCTGTCCAAATTGACGTTCGAGTGGTGCGGTAATGGTTGAGGCAATTACATCAGGGCTAGCGCCAGGATATAGCGTCGTCACCTGGATGGTTGGATAATCAACTTCAGGCAAAGAAGCGACAGGTAAAAACTTCCACGATACCAATCCACACAAAAAAATTGCGACCATGACCAGTGTAGTCGCTACAGGTCGCTGAATAAATAAACGAGAAGGATTCATGAACACTCCTTACTGCGCAGTTTGGGCAGAAGGTGGTGTCATGACCATGTTTCCTTGTCCACTACTGTGGTGTTGCCATTGTTTTGATCTTTCGGGATTGTTACTGGTTTCAGCTGTAGCTTCCTGTGCTACTGGATTGTGCCGCTGCCCATTCCCAATTGATGAATGAATACTTTTACCTTGATCAACCGTATTGGCAACACTAATTTTTGCGCCATCCTTCAGCTTGTCCACTCCATCAGTTACGACAAGATCATTGGCATTTAATGTTCCACCAGTAATAACCGTATTGTCATCTACAACCGCTCCAGTCTGGACCGTTACGGCACTGACCGTTTGGTCTGGATTAACCTTATAGACAAAAGACCCTTTGGCACCAAGTTGTAAAGCGACTGTCGGAACAATGATTGCATTGGGAATATTGCCTAAACTCATGCGAACATTCACAAACTGGTTTGGAAATAAATGTTGATTCTGATTATCAAAACTGGCTTTGATATTGATCGTTCCAGTATTGATATTGACCTGATTATCAAGGGCAACCAACTGACCATCAGCAAGTTTTTGGGTATTTTGACGATCCCAAGCCTGTACTCCGACATGCTGTTCTGGATTATCCATAATCTGCATCAGTTGGGTTAGATATTGTTCAGGCACGGCAAACACCACTGAGATGTTTTTAAGCTGGGTAATATTGGCAATACCATTCGCATCCGAGGTATTGACCATATTGCCAACATCTACCTGTCTTAAACCGATTCGTCCATCTACAGGGGAAACAACGCGTGTATAACTCAGTTGGAGCTGAGCATTCGCAACGGCTGCTTGATCAGTTTTGACAACGCCCTCATATTGTTTAACCAAAGAAATTTGTGTGTCGTATTGCTGCTTTGCAATCGAATCTTGTTGCCACAATTGCGCGTAACGCTGCATATCCAGTTTAGCATTGGTCAATAAGGCCTGATCTTTGAGTAACTGCCCTTGTGCTTGCAATAGCGTTGCTTTGGGTGCCCGATCATCAATCAAGGCTAACAACTGGCCTTTCTGTACAAGACTGCCTTCTTTAAAATAGACTTGCATCAATGTGCCATTGATCAGTGGATGTACCACCACTGTATTGGTCGAGGTCACCGTTCCCAATGCCTGAACTGTTTGTTGTACCTGTTGTTGGCGGACTTTAGTAACACCGACAACTATTGCACCCCCATTTGCTCCCGCGCCTCTATTTTTTCCACTTTTTCCGTGTGTTGATTCTGCAGCGGATGTAACTGATTTATGAGTCAGGTGCCAAATCCCCCACCCAACAAAAAATAAAATAATAAACAAGATGATATAGCTAATAAGCATCTTGGTTTTTGGGCTATTTTTTGTAATTTTGTTTGGCTCTAAAGTCTCATTCATAGAAGTATCTGTGCTTCTTATTTTGTTCTACTATAAATATTCTTTTAGTGTTAATTTAAGCTTAAATGTAAGCACACTACACTCCAAATGTTTGATTAATGTAAAAATTAGCTGCCGCTGCCATCTCAGGCGAATTAAAGCTACTGTTATAATTTTTTTTAAATTTAGTTGACCAAAAACCTTTTCTTGATCAACTTTTTAGATCATTTTTCTGCAAAACATGGTTCGAAATCTAAACTCTTATGCTGCAATTTATAGCATTCATCCAAGGCAAGTTCATAATATTCCAAGCCTTCTTTTGCGGCTAAGAAAGCTTTTCTTTGCTGCTCAGGGTCTTTATCACACAAACGTTTAATCAGCTCCATCGCTTCATAAGGATGCAGATCATCATAATGCGCATGTGCTCTTAACCAGGCTAAAGACCGCTTATTGATGTTTACTTCAGGATGTTGCGTATAGGCTTGAATCCCTTTATAGACCTGAATCGTCCAGTCTCCTGTGGCCCACTCAATCGCAAGATTCGTGGCTGCAATGCCTTCGGCCAAACTTCCCCGAAAATTAACGTCCCATAAAAAGTGGTTGACTGCATTCATGGCCACAGGTGGCTTCACATTATTTAGCATTTCAACTGTCAGGCCAAAGCCTCCCGCCCAGTCCTGATACCAGCTTAAATGTCGCTCTTCAACCTTGATATTTTGAATTAACCAGTCTCGGGTCTCGGTTACACCATCCAATGAAAAAGCGGTTGCTTTCGCTAAAGACCCTGCCATATAGGAAGGGAAATGTGCGACCAAAGGATAAAAATTCAATAAGGCCGAACGAAAACATTCAAGGCTTAAAGAACCATTCGCCATGTCTAAGAATAAAGGATGTTTGCTTACCCGTTCCTTTGAAGGTAATAATTCATCCCAAAATCGTTGAGCCCAACCCGAATGAGGTGTAATTTCTAATTTTGTTCCATATTGATTCATAGCAGTCATTGCGATGCATCCTATTTCGTATGACTTAACCCAATCATATTCTATGATTGCTGCTTTTTTATAAATTGTATCCTAATACAGCAAAGATACAATCGTTTGTGATTTAGTTTGTAACAGTTTTATTTCTTGAATCTAATTTAAACTTGAATCATTATATTAGGCAATGACCCTTATATAAAAATTAATATTTTTTATAATCTAATACACATTTTATTTAAATCAGTGTAACGTATTAAAAAATAATCCCTATTTTGACATTTATAACAACATTTTGGGAGTGGTGAGAGATAAGATGAAGTTGAAAGCTTCCAATATTTTGGGACAAGAACAAATCGACTTGTTAATTTCTCGCGGGCTAAATTTAGTTTGGTTTCCTAAAGAATTAGAAGTGATCTATCGAGATCAGTATAGAAATGAGGCTGCACATGAGTTCCGCTATCGCGCCCCTATCATTTTAGGTTTATATCTATTTCTAAGCTTCGGTATCTATCAGGTTTTGCCTACAGACTTACGCATTACCTGGATGGCAACCTATGGCTGGGTGGGTGTGATCATCACATTTGCATGGCTGTTATCATTCCTCCCCATGATGAACAAATGGTTTGATCATTATGTGTGTATTGGCTCAACAGGTGCTGTAGCAATCTCGTTCACCATCATTAACGTCTTGGAACAAGGGCAAAATAATGTCCTGTTCCATGCTGCCATGATGTATGCCGTAGTGATTATCTACGGGTTTGTCGGGATGCGCTTCTATACTGCAATCATTGCTGGCTGGGTGGGTGGTTTGATTGGTATCGCAGCCATTACATGGTTCAGTGGAGCGATTGATTGGACCTTCTTGAACCGTACTTATACTTTTAGTAGTTTTCTAGGTATGGCATTGGCCTATGCCACGGATCGTCAGCATCGTGAAAATTATTTGCAAAACTGCATGATCGAACTCAATCGGCTGGAACTGATGCGCCAAGCACAACAGCTCTCCATTCTTTCACAACAGGATGCTTTAACTGGGCTCGCTAACCGGCGTTATCTGGATGAAGTACTTGAGAATGAATGGAAACGTGCAACACGTCATGAGATGCCCATTACCATTATGATGATTGATATCGATTTCTTTAAGCTGTACAACGATACGTTAGGACATATTCAAGGTGATCAATGCCTACGTCGAATCGCAATCATGCTTGGCTCTATTGCCTCACGTAGTGGCGATCTTGCGGCACGTTATGGCGGGGAAGAGTTTCTCTTGGTATTTTCCATGACTGACCGTGGCCAAGCGCTTATTCAAGTCCAAAGGCTAATGGAGTTAGTGCGTAATATTGGCATTTTACATCCACGCAGCAACGTCTCTAAACACGTGACTATTAGCGTAGGCGTCGCGACCATGATTCCAAGTGTTGGAGATAGTCTTTCTGAGTTTGTTGCACAAGCCGATCATGCATTATATATCGCCAAAAGTAATGGTCGAAATCAGTATCATATTGCGACATCAGATAATATGATTTCTGAAGCATTATAATTCATTCATCATGATTAAATGAATATTAAACTAATTTAATTAAAGTGTTTTAAAATGTGATGCAAGCCGCAGATATAATAAATTATATGTGCGGCTTAATATTTTTATTATGGTTCGATTGGTTTAAATGGTGCAACTACATCTGCATTTTGTGCGCGATGTCTTAAAAAATGATCCATCAATACAATCGCCAACATCGCTTCAGCAATTGGTGTTGCGCGTACCCCCACACACGGATCATGACGACCTTTGGTCAATACATCCGTATTTTCCCGATCAATCGTAATGGTTTTACCTGGTGTGGTTATACTTGCGGTTGGTTTTAATGCAATCGCCACACGAATGCTTTGACCACTTGAAATCCCACCTAAAATGCCACCAGCGTGATTAGCAAGAAAGCCATCCGTGGTGAGTTCATCACGAGTTTCATGACCAAATTGCCCTGCCACTGCAAAGCCATCACCAATTTCCACACCTTTTACGGCATTGATACTCATCATAGCATGGGCAATATCGGCATCTAAACGGTCAAATACGGGTTCACCCCACCCGACAGGTACTTTTTCAGCAATGATTTCAAGCTTGGCGCCACAACTGGTTCCTTGCTCACGTAACGCAGTGACCAATTGTTCAAAACGAGGCACAGCATCCACATCACCACAGAAAAATGGGTTATTTGGCACTTCAGCCCAATCCAGTTTTTCAGCAACTTCATTGCCGATTTGTGTGACATGTCCACGAATATCAATACCAAATTTTTCAGCAAGATACTTTTTCGCAATCGCTCCAGCTGCAACACGCATCGCAGTTTCACGTGCACTTGAACGACCGCCGCCACGGTAGTCACGGAAGCCATATTTTTGGGTGTAGGTATAGTCTGCATGGCCAGGACGGAAAGTTTGAGCAATATTGCCGTAGTCTTTGGATTTTTGATCGGTGTTACGGATCAATAAACCAATCGATGTTCCTGTGGTTTTACCCTCAAAAACACCTGAGATAATCTCGACTTGATCTGGCTCTTTACGTTGCGTTGCAAACTTCGATGTACCCGGTTTACGGCGATCTAAATCTTTTTGCAGATCGGCTTCACAAAGCTCAAGACCAGGCGGCACACCATCGACAATCGCCATCAAACCCGCACCATGTGACTCGCCACAGGTTGTAACTCGAAAGAGTTGCCCAATACTATTCCCAGCCATGCTTTAACCCCTTAGTTTTGAACTGATTGCTGAAAGACTTCTTTATAACGACGGCATTGTTCAGCAGTTAAAGCAAAAATACCAGAACCGCCTTTTTGGAACGTGAGCCAATGGAAGTCAACCGTATTGAAGTTCTGACGCATTGCCCATTCAGAATTACCAACTTCAATTACAATCAAGCCATCTTCCGTTAAATAATCAGCAGCTTGAGCCAACATTTTACGAACTAAGTCCAGACCATCTTGACCCGCAGCCAGTGCAAGCTCAGGCTCATGTAAGAATTCTTCTGGTAAATCCGCCATATCTTCTGCATCCACATACGGTGGATTACTGACGATCAGGTCATACTGGTTTTCAGCAGGAATTTTTGAGAACAAATCAGATTCAAGTAAAGCCACTTGATACTGTTTGTCGTGATGCTCAGTGTTAATTGAAGCCACTTCCAGTGCTTCTTTTGAAATATCAGTCGCATCAACTTCTGAATCTGGGAAAGCATAAGCCAAAGCAATGGCAATACAACCTGAACCTGTGCACATATCCAAGATACGTTGTGGTGTTTTTGGATTATTATTTTCAGGCAAGTTATTTAACGCTTCCAACATACGGCCATTTTCATCTAGGCAGTATGGCGCGAAACGTTGTTCGATTAACTCGGCAATCGGTGAACGCGGAATCAAGACGCGCTCATCAACATAAAATGGCTTATTGAAGAAATACGCTAAATTCAATAAATATGAAGTTGGAATACGATCATTGATACGACGTTCTAACAAGCTCAGAAATTCTGCTTTTTCGCTTGGTAAAAGTTTGGCATCCAGAATTTCAGCATCTGCTTTCCATTCAAGTGATAGAGTTTGTAGTACCAATGCAGAACTCTCTGCAAAATAATCTTGAGTACCTTGACCTAAGTGCGCGTCATATTGACGTAGTGCGGTTACCCCAAAACGAACAAAATCTCGAATGGTTACTAGGTTTTCAGCCGCTTCTTGTAAATGTTCAGGGCTGATTGTCGGTCGCTCCACTTAGGCGTCTCCAAAAGTGCTAATTGCAAAACGCTTTATTCTAACGGGATTCAGGTTGATTTAACAATAAAAAAACCGCCTCTCTGCCAGAAGCGGTCTATTAAAACCAGATATTGGATAAGAACTTACAAACCTAGCTTTTCAGCCACGTAATCTGAGTCTTTATCACCGCGACCTGACAAGTTAACTACGATCTTTACCTGTTTACCCAACTTAGGTGCTTCACGTAATGCCCAAGCAACGGCATGCGAACTTTCCAAGGCAGGTACAATCCCTTCTACCCGTGAAAGGGTCATAAATGCATCCAAACATTCCTGATCCGTTGCTGTTTCATATTGCACACGACCAAGCTCTTTCAGGAAACTATGCTGTGGCCCAACACCCGGATAATCCAAGCCTGAAGCAATCGAATGTACAGGCAACGGCTCACCATTATCATCTTCTAGCACATAGCAAGCCATACCATGAATCTGTCCAGGCTTACCTAAGGTTAAAGTGGCTGAATGTTTATCCGTATCTAGACCATGACCCGCAGGTTCTACGCCAACTAATTGAACTTCTGGCGTATTTAAAAATGTAGTAAAAGCACCAATCGCGTTAGAGCCACCACCGACACAAGCCACTACATAGTCTGGATTCTGACCAAAACGGTCATGAGACTGGGTTTTGATCTCATTGCCAATAATCGATTGGAAGTCACGAACCATCTTGGGAAATGGGTGTGGCCCAACCACAGAACCAATCGCATAGATATAGTTTTTAGGATCTTTTAAATATTCTTCAAAGGCGCTATCCACCGCATCTTTTAAGGTTGCTGTGCCTTGTGTGACTGAAACAAGTTTCGCACCCAAGATTTTCATCTTCACGACATTGGGGTGTTCTTTTTCAATATCCACTTGCCCCATGTGAATTTCACATGGGATGCCGACCAATGCACAAGCCGTTGCCAAAGCTACGCCATGCTGACCAGCACCCGTCTCGGCAATGACTTTAGTTTTCCCCATATACTTGGCAAGTAAAGCTTCACCTAGACAGTGATTGATCTTGTGTGCGCCTGTATGGTTTAAGTCTTCACGTTTTAAATAAATCTGTGCACCACCCAACTGGTCTGACAAGCGCTTGGCATGGAACAATGGACTTGGACGGCCCACATAGTTTTTGAATAAGTCATTCAACTCATCCTGAAACTCAGCGGTATGACGAATTTCCTCATACGCCGTATTAATTTCATCCATTGCCTCTTTTAAATGAGGCGGAATAAACTGCCCACCAAAGTTGCCAAAGAAACCTGCTTCATTCGGCAAAGCAATGCCATTAATGTGATGTTCCATATGTTTTCCTGTTCTTATAAAGTTTTAATATAAAATTTTAACGTGACAAATAACGGGTCATATCTTCAAGACCCTTCAAGGTCATTGGAAACATGTGATTTTCAAAAATTTCTTTAATCCAGCTAATGGTCTGGGTATAGTGCCAGTAACCTTCCATCTCAGGGTTCAACCAAGCAGTTTTGTCAAAGTGCTGACGCAAACGTCTTAGCCATACTTCACCCGACTCTTCATTCATATATTCCACTGAACCACCCGCAGACTTTAACTCATACGGTGCCATACTGGCATCACCGACCACAATGACCCGATAATCACGGCCATAGGTATGAAACAGATCCCATGTATTCATACGGGTTGAACTACGGCGATGGTTATCCTTCCACACATGATCATACAGACAATTATGAAAATAAAAGTATTCGAGGGTTTTAAACTCGGATTTGGCCGCACTAAATAGTTTTTCGCATTCAGCAATATAAGCATCCATTGAGCCGCCAACATCAAACAGCATCAACACTTTAATGCGATTACGACGTTCTGGAACCAGTTGTACATCCAAAATGCCTTGTTTTGCTGTCTCACGAATGGTGCCATCGACATCCAGCTCTTCTGCCGCACCTTGACGTGCAAACTTACGCAAACGACGCAAGGCAATTTGCATCTGACGGGTTCCCAAAACCTGATCATCATCCAGATTTTGGTATTTACGTTGTTCCCAAACTTTAACCGCCGAACGTTTACGCCCTGGCCCACCAATACGAACACCTTCTGGATGATCACCAAAAGCGCCGAATGGCGAGGTTCCTCCGGTACCAATCATGCGATTGCCACCCTGATGTTTTTTATGCTGTTCACGTAAGCGTTCTTCCAGCATTTTCATCAGCTCTTCGAGAGAACCTGCCTTTTGTAGCTCAGCACGTTGTTCAGGCGTAAGATGTTTTTCTAATAGTTCAAGGTCAAACCAGTCTTTCGGTAACTTGTGAACCTGTTTCAGCAGCTCATCCAACTCAAAAGTTTCGATACCATCAAAATAATCTTTCATGGCACGATCGAACTTATCAAAAAAACGCTCATCTTTGACTAAAACAGTTTTAGCCAATTGATAAAACTGTTCCTGATCTGCAAACACAAGACCTGAAGCGACCGCCTGATTAAGATCAATGAGCTCACGTGTTGTTACAGGCACGCCATATTTGCGTAAGGTGTAAAACAGTCGCACAAACATTTTTAAACACTCTTAGCGGCGTGACATAAAGGCTAAACGTTCAAGCAATTGCACATCTTGTTCATTTTTAATCAAAGCACCATACAATGGTGGGATCGCTTTTGATTTATCGTGATTGCGCAATACATCTTCTGGCATATCATCGGCCATCAACAGGCTTAACCAGTCTATCAACTCTGATGTTGAAGGTGGTTTCTTCAAATTAGGGATTTCACGTAATTTAAAGAACACCTGCAATGCTTCACTGACCAAGGTATTTGAAATATTCGGGAAATGTACTGCAATGATGTCACGCATGGTTGCATCATCTGGGAATTCAATATAATGGAAGAAACAACGACGCAAGAATGCATCTGGCAGTTCCTTCTCATTATTCGAGGTAATAATCACGATTGGGCGTTGTGTTGCAGTAATAGTCTCGCCTGTCTCATAAACATAAAACGACATTTTATCGAGTTCATGCAATAAGTCGTTTGGAAACTCAATATCCGCCTTGTCGATTTCATCAATCAACAGTACACAACGTTCTTCACTGGTAAATGCTTCCCACAATTTACCCGGTTTAATATAGTTTTTAATGTCGTAGACACGATCATCACCTAACTGGCTGTCACGCAAGCGTGATACTGCATCATATTCATACAGACCTTGCTGGGCTTTAGTGGTTGACTTGATATGCCAAGTAATCAGCTTCAAACCTAAACTTTCAGCCACTTGCTCTGCAAGTAATGTTTTACCTGTACCGGGCTCACCTTTTACCAATAATGGTTTCTGCAAAGCGCGGGCAGCTTTCACTGCAAGCTTTAAGCTATCAGTTGCAATATATTGATCTGTACCATTGAAGTGTTGTGTATCAGCAGACATTTAAAAACCTTATTTTTCTGTATTTAACGTTGTATCTAAACTGAACGTGCAGTTTTATTTGCAGTATATTTCGACCAGCAGAAACCGATCAATAAACCCGTACCAATGACAAATAAAATCAATGATAAGTTTGACCAGATTAAGACATGCTCTTTAGTAAGTACACCAAAAAGCAAACCAAAAATCGCTGGTGCTAAGGCCGAGTTTGGACCTTCTGAAATAGTTGGTGTTGCAAGAACGGCAAAAGCCACAATCCAGAGGATGCCACCAATTGGATTCGGTAGGCGTGACATCAAACGATACCAGCACCACAATGCAATTAATGCCCCTGTAACATAAACAATGATCGCAACATTTTCTTCAGGAAACTGATCCAGTACTGAAAGAATATTCGACCAAATCGCTGTTAAAGTCTCAAGCACCGCGTAAGCCCTCAGGTTCTACCGCGTTTGGATTGATTAACCCTTCTGGTGGCATCTGAATAAAAAAGCCCTTGGTATTTAGGGAGTCTAAAACATGTAAAACGTTAGCACGTGCAAGTTTACGCTCATTATGAAGTTCTAAATGCATCACAAAAGTAGCTTTGCCGAATGCTTGTAAAACTGTTTCTGGAACACCTTCAAATGGGTTTTCTTGTTCCTTGTCATCAGGATAATTTGGACGAGCAATGTACATATACATTTCATCTTTTTTGCTCGATCTATAAATATCGCAGTGCATATTGACTCACATCTATTAACAATCAGACACAGCATACATGAAAATAAAAATGGATACATTAAGGATTGTTAACGCTAGAGTCGTCTTTTTTCCAGATTCACAATACAACCTATTTCAGAGTATTCGCGCAGAGTGTCATAATCAAGCCATGATTTTTCAATGGCACAGCTATGCAACAAAACAAATATGATGATCCACACTTCTTTACTGAATACTCAAAAATGCCTCGCTCAGTGCATGGCCTAAATGCTGCTGGTGAGTGGTCCACATTTAAAACACATATGCCCCAGTTAAAGAATAAAAAGGTTTTAGACTTAGGTTGTGGCTATGGCTGGCATTGTCAGTTTGCTGCTGAACAAGGTGCTCGTTCAGTGATCGGAATTGATTTATCCATTAAAATGCTTGAAAAAGCACGTCTGTTAACATCAGCCCAAAACGTGGATTATCAACATACCGCAATTGAGGACTTTGCAGCAGATACAGCGAGCTTTGACGTCATAATCAGTTCTCTTGCTTTGCACTACATCGAAGATATTAAGCCTGTGTTTGCCAAGGCTGCATCCTTATTAACGTCTCAAGGCGAACTGTACTATTCGGTTGAGCATCCTATTTTCACAGCCTGTGAGCAACAAGATTGGTACTATGATGCAGAGCAACAGCCGATGCACTGGCCTGTTGACCACTATTTCGCACAAGGCAAAAGAGAAACCCATTTTTTAGATGCAAAAGTTGTGAAATATCACAGAACGCTTGAAACCTATATTACAGCCTTATTAACTGCAGGTTTTGAAATTACAGCAGTGATTGAACCAACACCACCTAAAGAAATGGTTGAAAGGCTAAGTTGGCAGAATGAATTAAGACGCCCCATGATGCTCATCATCAAAGCCAAAAAAAAGAGCTAATTACTTAGCTCTTTGATTTTCTAACGTGCAATTTTCATTTGCATCGCTAAATATTCAATATCTTCTTTTAACAACGCAATCAAAGGTTGTGTCAGAATGTCATAACGCCATCCCATTAAATAAGACGGTAAAGATTGCTCATCTAAATGAAAGACCACATGTTCATAAATGGCATTCATCCATTTCTTACGCAATAACACTTCTTTCGGAATACCAGTTTGTAAAACCACGCTTTCAATCAAAGCATCAATTTTAGGTGCAACTTCTTTGGAATTACTCTTGATTGGTTTTACCATACGTAATGGCCATTCTTCCTCTGGTGGTAAGAACTTGAGTAAATCCAAAATGGTCTTTCCGTGTTCGCGTACAATGTGTGGGCGAATATCTTTAATCCGTGCCAACTGAAAATTATTGCGCGGATTCTTTTCCACCAAATCAATCATAGTAGAGTTTCTCAAAATAAAACTACGTGGCTGATTCAGTGCCTTGGTAATCTGCTCTCGCCAAATGCTGAGTTGTTGCAACTGCATCAGCTCACGGCGCGAATGTCGATAATTACCGATATCGGTATACAATTCCGCTAGTGGTGTTTCCATCGCAATCTCTTTGGTGAGATTTTGACAATCTTCCAATACGTATTGATACAGCCCTTTTGCTTTCAGATCTGTTTTCAGTGCATCTGCAAGTTTGCTTAAATAGATGACATCATTTGCCGCATAGCACATCTGCTCTTGTGTCAAAGGTCTCGCAAGCCAGTCTGAACGGGTCTGATCTTTTTCAATCTCAATATTCAAACAGGTTTTAAGCGCGTTTTGATAACTAACTTGAAGCCCATGTCCGAGAAATGCCAACGCAATTTGCGTATCGAACACATTATTGAGTGGTTTTTGATCGGCATAATGATAGATCAGATCAATATCTTCACCACAGGCATGAAAAATATTCTGTTGAGCCGCGAAAATCTTTGGCCAAAAATGACTGAGATCTAATGCTGCACCATCAAGTAATAGAATTTGACCATTTAAATTGATTTGGCAAACACCAAGTTTAGGGTATAAGGTATCAACCTTAATAAACTCGGTATCAAGGGCGTAGACAGAACACTGTTCCATCTGTTTGAGGAGAACAGCTAAATCTTGTTGCTGTTGGATAAACTGAAACATGTGTGCTCAAATAAAATAATAAAGAACCATGTGCAATAAAACTGCCAAATGTCAGTCATTGCTCAACTGAAAAATACAAAAAATTAATTGGTATTCCACATACACGACATGAAATCACTCCTCTACCCATTTTATCAAAAAACGAAAATCCTTTTCGCTTGATAATAGTGCCACAAATCACAATAAATTGATCTACGATAATGTTAGACAAAATGTAAAATTTAATTATTTGTTTAAATTAACAGCATGAATTTAATATAAATATAAAAAAATGCGAATGAAGCCTATTATTTCATTCGCATACGGTTATGTACAGCCTGACTTAAGGTATGGCTATCGACATATTCCAGCTCACCGCCTTGAGGTACGCCTTGTGCAATACGGGTCATATGAATCGGCAAATGTTTAGTGGCTTCAACCAAATAATGTGCTGTCGCTTGCCCTTCTACGGTAGCATTGGTTGCCAAAATCACCTCTTGAATCTGCCCTGCACTGAGACGTTGAATCAGATAAGGAATACCAATCTCTTCTGGACCAATTCCATCTAGTGGCGATAAATGTCCACCAAGAACATGATATTTTCCGCGAAAACTACCACTCTGTTCAATCGCCATTACATCAGCAGGAGATTCAACCACACACAATAGTTGCTCATCACGTTCTGCTGAAGCACATATATCACATATTTCATTTTCGGTGAGCGAGTGGCAGATACGACACTCATGAATATGGCTCGACGCTTCATGTAGGGCATGTGACAAAGCAAATGCACCTTCACGATTTTTCATTAATAAATGCAATGCCATACGCTGTGCTGATTTCGGACCAACACTTGGTAATATACGTAATGCTTGAACTAATTGTTCAAATCGTTCACTAAACACAAATCAACTCTCATAATCTCCCCTAACCCCTCTTTATTAAAGAGGGGTACTCCTCCCTTTATTAAAGGGAGGCTGGGAGGGATTTAAAATAAACCAGATAAGCCTGGTGGTAAGCCCATACCTGAATTTGCACCTTGTAATTTCTCTTCAGAAATTGCTTCAGCTTGACGAGCTGCATCATTCATTGCCGCAGCAATCAAATCTTCAATCATGTCAGCTTCGTCTTGTAACAAGTCTGGGCTAATTTCGATACGCTTCACTACATTGCGGCAAGTCATGGTCACTTTAACTAAACCACCGCCTGCTTCAGCGTGAACTTCAGTATTTGCAAGCTCTTCTTTGGCTTTTTTAAGATTTGATTCCATATCTTTTTGCATGCGCTGAGCTTGCTGCATGAGCATATTAATGTTCATAAGTCTCTCTCGTTAAATTAAATCTAAACCGCGTGATATGTCGCGAATAATATCATCAATGTCTTCTAAACCAACAGACACACGAATCAAACCTTCTTCAATTCCTGCAGCTTGTTTAGCTTCAGCCGACATTCTACCATGTGAGGTCGTTGCTGGATGTGTAATTGTTGACTTAACGTCACCCAAATTACTGGTAATTGATAAGAAACGTGTATTATCGATCACCGTCCAAGCGCCTTCACGTTGACCTTTCACGACAAAAGATACAACACCGCCAAAGCCTTTTTGCTGTTTTTTCGCAAGCGCATGGCCTGGATGATCAGGTAGACCTGCGTAATACACTTTTTCAACTTTTTCGTGCTGATGTAACCATTCCGCCAATTTTTGAGCACTTTCACAATGGGCTTTCATACGAATGCTAAGGGTCTCTAAGCCTTTCAAGAAAATCCATGCATTAAATGGACTCATCGAATTACCTAAAGTACGGATCACACCATTTACTTCCTCAAGCAAATCATATTTTCCGACAACAGCACCACCCAAGGCACGACCTTGGCCATCAATATATTTGGTTGCTGAATAAAGTACTAAATCTGCACCAAACTTAATCGGCTGTTGCAATACCGGTGTACAGAAACAGTTATCCACCGCAAATAGCGCCCCATTGGCATGGGCAATATCGGCAATCGCCTGCATATCACCCACTTGGGCCAATGGATTAGATGGTGTTTCGATAAATAAAATACGTGTATTTGGACGAATGGCTTGTTTCCAGCCTTCTAGATCACCCAAATCCACAAAGGTCACTTCGACTGCAAATTTTGCAACGTATTTTTCAAATAAGGCAATGATTGAACCAAATACTGCACGAGAGCAAATCACATGGTCGCCAGCTTTTAAATAGGCCATACACATGGCATGTACCGCTGCCATACCTGAACTGGTTGCAACCGCACGTTCTGCACCATCCAATACAGCCAAGCGTTTTTCAAATGCTTGTACAGTCGGATTGGTATAACGTGAATAAGTATTCCCTGCGATTTGTCCTGAAAATTTTGCTGCAGCATCAGCCGCACTTTCACACACAAATGATGAGGTTAGGAAAATTGGTTCACTATGCTCACCTTCAGAGGTCCGATCATGCCCTGTGCGAATTGCCAGTGTTTCTAATTGGTATTCTAAATCATCGCTTGGATTCATCGTTCTGTATGCCTTATGATCATAATGTCGAAATGTGCCAATATTTTGAGCGCCTAAGGTATTTAAGGTCAAGGCGTAAGATGAAATTATCGCTTAGACTTCGTGCAATCTTGACTCATGATGAGACTTTCTAAGATGAAATCGCTTGTGGAACAGCAAAAAATAAATTTTAAACATCTAGCTATGCGTGTCTTCGATGCAGACAAACTGGTTTTGTCTCAATCTACGCCGTATCAAGTGATTGCTCAATTTAAACAGACCTGTGTCCGTTTCTACGCATCAGAGAACAAACGCTATAAAGAACCATTGGTATTTGTTGCACCTTTGGCCATTAATATGGATATCTATGATTTATATCCTTATCGTTCATTGGTAAAGCATTTTCAAGAAAGTGGTTTTGATGTCTATCTGATTGACTGGGGCAAGCTTACGTATAAAAACTATCAGGTTAACTTTCTATCTTTTATTGATAAGTTTATTCCAAAATGCATAGAAGCTATTCAGCAACATTCTACATCTGAAAAAATTTCGCTGCATGGTTGGAGTATGGCTGGAATATTCGTGACGCTTTATACCGCACGTCATCAGCCGAGTATCGTGAAAAATCTGGTGGTCTTAGGCAGCCCAATCGACAGCTATGCTTCGGGTTATATTGGCAAGCTATACAAAACTTTGGCTTATCTGACTAGCCGTAATCCGACCATTAAAGACTATATTTATAACCGTTTACCGAAATTAATGATTCATTCACCTGGCTTCCTAAACTCGCTTGGATTCAAACTATTAGATCCGAAAGGCTGGATTGATGGCAATATCCAGTTATTGAAAAACTTGGATAATCTAAAGCTGGTACAAGAAGATGCAACGCTTAGTCATTTCTTAAATAATATGATTGATTACCCCGGTGGTGTAAATCAAGACATGCTGTTTAATGTCTGGCTACAAAATCCGTTAAAAAATGGTGCAATTCAACTCAAGAACAAGACCATCGAGCTGAAAAATATTAATTGTTCTCTATTCGTCGGCGCAGGAAAAGGTGATCAGCTCGTGACTGCTGAGTCTGCATTTCCGCTGACCCAGTTGACAAGTAGCCAAGATGTCACGTTTACTCTTATCCCTGGTGGGCACTTAGGTTTAATGTCCAGTCAAAACAGTTCAATCGAGTTCTGGCCAACATTGACAACATGGTTAGCCGAACGGTCGACACATATAAAAAGGTAAGCTATGACTCAATCTGTTGCATTTATTGGTTTAGGCGCTATGGGCTATCGTATGGCGGCGCATTTGCCTAAATATTTCGAGAAGGTCTATGTCTGGAATCGAAATTTTAGTAAAGCTGAACAGCATGCAACAGAATATGGGACTACAGCAGTTGAACTTGCACAAGCGGTTCAGGCTGATATTATCTTTTCATGCCTACCCACCAGTGATGATGTTGAGAAACTCATTGAAGATGTTTCAATTAAATCAGGTGCCATCTGGATTGACTGTACCAGTGGTGTACCCGAGACAGCTCGCCGTTTGGCAGAGAAACTCAAAGCACAAAATATCGATTTTCTAGACGCACCTGTGAGTGGTCAAACTGTTGGCGCTGAGAATGCAACCTTAACTGTGATGGTTGGCGGGGATGTTAATGCCTTTGAACGTGCTTATCCAGCAATGGCAGCAGTCGGTAAATTGATTCAACATGTGGGTGAATCTGGCGCTGGTTTTGCGGTAAAAGCCATTAATAATATGTTGCTTGCTGTGAATTTATGGTCTGTTGCTGAAGGCTTTAGTACTTTAAAAGCACATGGTGTCAACCTTGATGCAGCGCTGAACTGTATCAATGCATCGAGTGGTAAAAGTCTGGTCACAGAAACGATTTTTCCGCAGCGTGTTCTTAGCCGTGAGTTCCCTGTAACTTTTGGACTTCCATTACTTGCAAAAGATACAGGTATCGCTCTTGATTTAGTCAAGGATGCAAAACTTCCTGCACCTATCCTGTCTTTAACGCAAAGCTTGATTCAGGCAGCGAATTTAACCGCTGAAGCAGATAGTGACTTCTCCTCAGCCGTGATAATGTATGAATCGTGGACTAAAATTACGCTGAAATAAGCAAGTTCTCGTGTAAAAATTCTTTTGCCAATATGAAAGCCACTCTATTGAGTGGTTTTTTAATATATCGGGCCTTATTTATATTAGTCTTTATATCAATCAGCATAAAAATCCACTTCATTCACTGATCCACAAATCCTAACTTCATCACCCAATGACCATTCTGCTGCTCTGGCTGCCATAGCAGCAGGTACACCCTCCGATCCCGGCCCTGCGGGTACATCATACGTCGCATGCGCATCATGCGCTAACAACACATCATAACCTAGTGCAATTGCTTCACGCGCAGTCGCAGCCACACACATTTCGGACAGTACACCGCATATTACTAAAGACTTAACTTTTAGTTCGTCCAGAATTTTCTGGAGTGATGTTCCATCAAAACCATTGTCCTCATATTTTCGTACGACAAACTCATTTGACAGCGGAGGAAAAAATAATGCCCAACCTGTTTGAAATGGCTCATCTATAGCTCCTTCATCTCCATCATTTTGCAGAAAAATCACTGGCGCGTGGGCAGATCTTGCTTTAGCAAGTAAAATACTGATGGATACAATCAACTGTTCTGATTCGGGTACAGCATCTATACCTGACACAAAAGCATTTTGTACATCCACGACAATCAATGCATCGACCACATGAATTTTGGTTGAAATAGCGATCTCCTTATGCTTCGAATGCAATTTAACATATTGGTTTTAATTATTTATTATTTTCATCTATTTTGAAAACTCTCCAGTTTAAGACTAAAAATACCCAATTTTATGTACTCTTTTTAGTCCCTTTCTGCTCTATAACGAATCCATATTTGAGTTAAGTTTCCCTAGTGTAGAAAAATAGAAAACAACATAGAACCACCTGCAATCAAAAGCATCGCATCAAGCATAAAATTAAAGGTTCGATCTGACATTTTCAATACAAAGGTTTTACCAATATAATTACCAATGATTAAAGAGGTGCCCACTGCAACCCCTGCAATTAAGATATTTTGCTGTAAAACACCTAGTACCCCAAAAGTTAGACTTTTTGTCAGGTAAATTGCGAAGGAAGCTGCTGCTTCGGTTGCTAAAAGCCCACCTTTTATTAAGCCAAAACCATTAAAAATTGGCAGCAATAAAGGTCCTGTAGAAAACACGATCCCCGTAATGTATCCGAGCACCCCTCCAGCAACCACCATTTGCCAAGCATTCAAAGTAAAATTACGATGCTTTGCATAATGCCGCATCGGAATAAGACATAAGAAAAATAGACCAATACATAGATTAGAAAGAAATGGAGACATGACCCAAAGTGTATTTGCCCCAAATACAGTTGCTGGAATACCTAGACTGATAAATAATAAGAAAACTTTAATATTTAATTCGTTACGCCACATCACAACACGAGAAATATTTCCCATAATAGAAGCAATTGCCATAATTGGTACTGCAAGCTTCGCCCCAAAAATATACGCTAAAATAGGCAATAAAATGATCGATGATCCTGTACCGACAATGCCGCTAATCAAGCCCGAAAGAACGCCAATCAAGGCAAGTGCAACATAGATCATAGGATAAAACACAAAGATAATAGTCTCGATTCTATAATACTTTAGCTGTTGAATTAAACTACGTTGCAAGCCGCAAAAGTGCTCCCTGTACTCATTAGACTCACAATAGTCCCTAACACGATCTTTTTCATTTATTAACTTATTTTTATAATTGAACAAACAGTATACATTCTTAATTAAATAAGTGATTAAAAACAGATAAATGGACGTAATTCGAATTAACATTATGAGGAAAAGACCAATAAAAACCCATGCCTAAGCATGGGTTGACCTTACAGACTGTGAAACTATACCGTCCCTACATATCGATAAATAGTACCATCTTTGGGATTTTCAAAAAGTAAATCGATATTGGGTAAAAGGATTTCACCCTCAACTTCAATATGTTCAATACGCTTAAACAAGGGAATTTCTTGATCATTGGCAACTTTTACTTTAGCTGTCGCGATCTTTTCGGCCTCAAATTGATCCTTTACTTTAATTTTTATATTGTTCATAAAAAACTCCTCTTTTTAAATTTTAAATACAGCAGCAAAACGAAAATTTAGAACGATGAAATTGCTGAATAAGCCAGCGGCATCGCAAAGAAAGTTAAAACAAATGCTGCTGAGCGTTGTAAATTGCGTTGATTCAGCCAAGAGATTTTGTTTGAAATTAAAATAGATCCAAATGCAATCCATAAAAAAGCAATCGGAGTAATTAAAGCCAGGAATACACCCATATGAACAACGTATTCATGTAGGTTAAGCCAAGCAGTATGTGGAAAAATGGCTGAAGCGAATAATAAAGCTTTAGGGTTCAGTAAAGTCGCTACAAATAAAGCCTTAGACGTAATCAAAGGTTGGCTCAAATCCAGTTCTTTTGTAGACGTAAGCCACAATTTAACTGCCAAATAGATAATAAAAGTTGCACTGAGTAGTTTGATTAGCGGTGGTAACCAAGGCACATAATGTGAAACAGACTCAAGTAAAAAGCCCCATGTTGTAATGGCTATGAAATAACCAACCACCTCCGCAGGGATCAATTTCAATGAACGTTTAATGCCTGTCTGGATTCCCGACGAAGCCAATAATGTATTCGTTGGACCAGGTGTTAGTAAGATCGTAATGATCAAACCAATAAACATAAATGACACCATAGACAAATACCTTTGCTAAGTTTCGCAAACGCAATATGGCAAAATAAATCAGCAGTTGTCGACAAAATGGTTGTAACGAAAAATATTACGCCTATTTTTTTATATCTAAAATCAAAGTATTACCGTTTAATCTGTTTAATTAATAATTTAAGATATCTTTTTCAAGTTTGTGATAAAAGTCACATTTACCCAATAATTCCATGTAGATAGACATCATTTCAGTTCATTTAATAAGATGATGGTGGATCAAAACCCATCGCTAAAATTTAAGTAAAAGATTCACACCAACATCAATTCTAAAAGTGAAAATAATGATTAACTGCTTTTCTATTTTTATACTTTAACAGGTTGTTAAAAGAGTATTATTTACGAAAGCTGAAGTTCCAGTTACAGACTCAAGTATACAAGCTTTTGTTTTTTCTATATAACAAGAATTCAACCTTAAAAATGAGCAAAACTGATGAAGTCTGTCAGACTTTTATACGTAAGCAAAATTAAGAATATTGACTCAAACTTAAAAACAGATTTGATTAAGATCCTCGATGAGGCTGTAGATTTTAATTATCGTCACGATGTCAGAGGTGTTTTATATTATGGTCACGGCTATTTTGTACAATGTTTAGAAGGTCAAAAGAACATCGTTGATGATTTATTTTATAACAAAATTGTGAAAGATGAACGACATATCAATTGCGAAATTCTCTATTACACTGAATGCGAGAATCAATTTTTTTCACAATGGTCGATGAAGTTCTCACCTGTTAATCAGAACATTTCAGATTTTTTCATGAAGTACCATTTAGAAGAATTTAATCCTTATCTGTTAACAGCCGAAACTGTCGAGAAATTTGTTTCTGTTTTGGCTGGAGAGCCTGAATATGATGTAAAAGCTTATGTTTCGTAATGAATGAGCTTTTTATTCATGATAATGATCTAAAAAGGTATCTGTCTTAAAGGTACCTTTTTACCAACTGGAATAAAATTTAACAAAAAGAAATTGAACTAACTGCTTAACAGTGCTTATATATCTAACGAAGAGGACGACCTCTTTATTCAAATTTCAAGCTTTAGGACGACCTAAAATATTAATAAAATGAGGTGTCGAAATGGCTTGGGCTTATCTAATTTTAGCTGGTATTTTTGAAATTGTATGGGCATATTCCATGAAAATGTCCGACGGTTTTACCAAGCTTACGCCTAGCATCATTACGATTGTTTTTATGATTTTAAGCTTCGGTCTATTAGCCGTTGCGATGAAAACACTCCCTTTGGGCACTGCCTATACGATTTGGGTGGGAATTGGCGCTGTCGGTGCATTTCTGATTGGGATTTTCTTCTTACATGAACCCATGGGATTTTTACGCCTTTTAGCAGCAGCATCCATCATATTCGGTGTAGTACTGATGAAAGTGACTACAAACTAATTCTGAATAAGTGAAATGTTTATCCCCCTAATTAAAAGACCATCTGCATAGATGGTCTTTTATACTCAATAATAAGCAAAATTATTTGGTCGCTAGAAATAGTACAGCATTTTGTCTACTATTGTTTTCAGCTGCAGCATAGAATGCCCTATTGGTTTTATTATAGTAGATAATTCCGCTTACGGCCTGACCTGCCATATAACATTGAGAATATCCAAATAATAAATCCAATTTAAAATACGCAGCACCAGGAATGGTTGTTGCCTTACCAGTAAAGGTACAGCCACTTATTCCACGTCCAGAAATCTCACCATTACTCGCGATTGAAACAGTTGCTTTTTCTACACCCTGTACAATTGCCGAAGTACCATTATAAGTACCAACGATATCAGATAGCTTCGCTGAAGATTCGCTCAAGCTTGCATCATACGTAGTATTAAAAGTGACTTGATTCATTCCCGAATAAGCGATCGTTCCATTTAGACTTTTTTTAGTTTCAGCATTGGCCATAATTGAGGTATTAGAACTGGTTGCTCCAGCAAAATAGTAGTCTTTACCATTGGTCGTTTGTGCTACTTTACCTGTCACTTTTAAATCGCCACTCATAAAACCTGAGACTACGTTCTGATATGGTGGTGTATATAAAAACCAAAATTTATTGTTCTTTTCAATAATTCCAGTAACACTTTGGCCCTGATTCGTCGAACCAGAATAAACACCTTGGATTTCAGCATTATGAGAACCGCCATTACCATTATTATCTTTATCTATTGGTACGTAAGTGGAGTCACTACCACCACCGCACCCAGTCAAACTCAACCCTAAAAACCCTATAAATACCAATTTTTTCATGAATTTACCACTTGTTATAAATTAGGGCTTTCTTATAGCAAATTGATCATCCTTTGTCACATATAAAAATAAAAAACTACCGATATATATGTGGAATTTAGCTGGTATTTTTCATCTATTGTACACAATTAAAAAGCCCACTCTAATGAGTGGGCTTCCCCTTAATTCTTTTGCGCTGAACGAAGGTTATTGTTGTTTAGTTATTATCAAACAACAGGCTAAATATAGATAAAAGTGTGACATGAATCAACAAAATTATGCCCATTTTGATAAAATTTTAAAGCTCAGCTACACAATAGGCCTACAGGTCATACAAATTAGAACGTAGAACAAAGCTTTATTTGTTCTTGCTGAATAAGCGATCAAGAACAATTACCATGTCAGGAAGCTTGGTTCTCAAGAGATGACTGATTCATACAGTACTTATATTTCTCTTGTTTGTTTTCAATTCCAACGGTATGAATACACGAACAAAAGTGCAGGACATCGTTATGCTTAATGCGTTCAGGTACATCAACCCCATAGCACTGAGTATCAATCTCACTGAGTCTAGGCGCCATAATCCACTGACCTGAATAAAAGGGATAGCCTAACCCAGCAACTACAATGATGATCAGTATAAAAATCGGAAAGTTGTTTTTAATGTTTTTAGCATCTTATTTGATTCGTCGTGGGTTTTTATTAAAATTATATAAATTTCAAATGATTATAAATATATTTTAAATTACTCGCAATCAAATAAACAAAAATTTCCTTCTGTGTAAGTATTCGCTCTAATGGTCTTACAGGATTAAGCATTTCTTGGCCTATCTTATTTTCTAGCGGCTTTCCCCTCAAAGGCTGAAGCGTTAATCAATAAGTATTCAAGTTGATTTAGATAAGTCCATAGTCAATCGAACTCTATGATCCCAAACAACGTTGATATTTGGGATTGTTAATTCCGAAACTCGACAAAATACAGTCCATAGCACCATTTACAATTTAATTTGTTAAAATGCATATGAGTGACTGTAAGGCATAAATAAATGTTAAAAAAGAGCAAAATAGCGTAAAACCAAATCAGATAATACAAAAGAAAATCACTTATAATTATTTGTTTTATATAAAATTATAAAAAAGTATTTGATATATAAGGTTTTTCAATATTATATGGATGAATTATGGAGTAAAATTACACTCCTACCATACAGTTTCATTGAAATTTCATTAATAAACCTTATATTGGTATATACGTAGCGATCAAATGCCCTATATCTACAGCTTTGATTTATACTTTTTTAATTAGAGGAACGCCTCATGAATAAGTTAATGGTTGCAGTTTTTGCTGGCTTAATGACCCTAACTGGTTTTAGTGCACAAGCTGCAACACCAGAACAAGAATGTAAAAAGTTACAGGATGACTATAACCTGATCTATGCTTCTAAAGGATTCTGTTTCAAAGATGCAGATGCTAAGGCAAAGTTTGGTAATGAAAATTGCCATACCACAAAGCCAAAGTTTTCTGACAAAGAGCAACAACGTCTTGATGAAATCAAAGCACGTCAAAAAGAGCTTAATTGCAAATAAAGAAAGCTCTCTGAAGTATTAAGCTTCCCTATTCACTCTCTTCCAAGAGAGTGAAATTGTCAGTTGTTAAAGAATACGCTCCATTTAAAGGATGAATTATGGCATACGATGACCAAAATATTTTTGCACGAATCCTTCGTGGTGAACTACCTGCAATCAAAATTTATGAAGATGATCAGGTACTCGCATTTATGGATATCATGCCCCAAGCAGATGGTCATGCTTTAGTGATTCCAAAAACGCCTGCTGTTACTTTACTCGATTTACCTGCTGATGCAGCGGCGTATACCATCCAAATCGTGCAGAAGATTGCTCAGGCAATGGAAACAGCTTTAGATGCAAAAGGTATTGTTCTCATGCAACTTTCAGGTGCAGCGGCTGGACAAACAGTTCCTCATGTACATTTTCATTTGATCCCAAGCTCAGTTCATGAACTTGGTCGTCATGCAGCAAAAATGGGCGATCAAGAGAAAATTCAGGCGCTTGCTGAAAAGATCAAAGCCGCACTTTAAGTCATGCTTTGAACAAAACAACGGAGTAATGACTCCGTTTTTATTTTTATAATTACATAAAAATAACAAGAAATATATTTATTACCAAATGTGAATCGTCATCAAACTGTCATTTTTCTTTCACTTCTCTGTCACAAAGTTTACCGATACTGCATACAAGTCAGTGAGCTGTGTAACTTTATGTACACAAGCAAGCTTATAACAGTAACTAAGGCATCAGCCATTTACAAAAAAGTGTTTTGGAGAAATCTCAATGAAAAAATTGCTTCTTGCTGCTACTGTAGCAACTTTAGCCATGAATGCAGCACAAGCAGCACCAACATTGTATGGTAAGCTCAGTGTATCTTTGGATCAAATTGATAAAAATGGTTTTAAAGACGAAAGCGTAACAAAAGTGAACTCTAACGCTTCTCGTATTGGTGTGAAAGGTGAAGAAAAACTGACTGATAAACTTTCTGCAGTTTATTTAGCAGAATGGGGTGTTGCAACTGACGGTACTGGTTCAGACACAGATTGGGGTATGCGTAACCGTTTTGTTGGTATTAAATCAGATGGCATTGGTACTTTAAAAGTAGGTCAATATGATTCATACCTTAAAAATGCCGCAGGTAATAACCAAGACATTTATAACGATCACACTGAACTTGATATGACCAAAGTTCTAGTCGGTGAAGATCGTTTAAGTAACGTAGTTGGCTTTGAAACTGACAAAAAATTATTAGGCGGCTTGGCATTCAACATCATGTTCCAACAAGGTGAAGAATCTTCAGCTATCAAAAATGATGCTAAAGGTCAAAAAGGTAGCCGTGATGGTTTTGGTGATGGGATTTCAACATCTCTTACCTATGAAAACAAAGACATCGGTTTAGCGGCAGCTGTTGCGGGTAACCGTGGTGTAGCATCAACATATAATGCTTATAACAAAGAGCTTGGTGGCAAAATTTACTCTGATGCGGTGCGTGTAACAGGTTCATTAGATTTAACACCAGTTGGTGCTAAGGGCTTGGTATTTGGTGCATTATGGCAAACAGCTAAGCCGACTGATAATACAGTCGTTGTAGGCACTGCACCTGCTGCTGTTTCTTATAAAGGCTTAAAAGAAAATGCATTTGGCGTAACGGCTGCATATGTAATTCCTGAAACACCAATCAAGTTAAAAGCAGAATATATCTCTGCTAAAACTGAAGTTGATGGCCGTGAAGATCGTAAAAATGACCTATATGGCGTAGGCGCAGACTACAACATTAACAAGCAAGCTCGCTTCTATGGGGTTGTTGCTCAGCAAAAAATCGATTGGCAAAAAGATGATAACAAGAAAACTGTTATCGGTTTAGGTATGGAATACAACTTCTAATTTGAAGTTATATCCAAACTTATAGAAAAGGGCAATCTGCCCTTTTTTTATTTTTATAAAAAAGATATTTTTCAAAAAAGTTTTTAATAATTTTACGGAAATTCTGAATCACAGGATCTTGGGTTCGGCCCCGTCTGAAAATAAGAGAAAAAGGTGCTGCATAGCCAAAAGTTGCGGGTAATAAGACCTTTAAACGCTGTTGCTCTAGCCAATAGTGTGCAAAGTGTTCGGGTAAATAACCGATATATTGCCCCGATAAAATAAGAATCAATTGTGCTTCCATTGAGTCAACTGTGGCAAACGAATGCTTAAAGCCCTGCTTTGCCAATTCAGTGTGACTCCAATAACCACGACTCACCATTTTTTCACGTCGAATTTTTTCTGCGGTTAAACCTTGCTGCTGATACAAAGGATGGGTATTACTGCAAAACAACCATTGTTGCTCTTTATGTAAGGGCTGATACATGACCCCATTCATTTTTAGAAAAAAACAACCAATCGCCACATCAAAACGGTTTTCCAAAACCCCGGTTTGTAGCTCATAAGGGGATTGTACTTGCAACTTGATATAAATATTCGGATTTTGCTCTGAAAACTGCTGAATAATTTGATCTAAAGGAATATTTTGATCTGTCACCATAGAATCCAGCATGCCGATTTTAATGGTTCCAGTTAGTTCACCTTTGATCTGTGCTGTATGTCTGGAAAAGTTATCCAGTTCATTCAATATACGCTTGGCTTCTTGAAAGAACATTTCTCCTTTTTGCGTTAAAGAAAAACCTCCACGTCCACGTTCACATAGCTTAAAACCAACCAGCTGCTCAAGTTGTGTCATATACGTACTAATGGCTGAAGTAGAAAGATTCAGCTCTTGCTGAGCATTAGCAAACCCCTGACTTCTTACAACACTGACAAAAATTCGAACCAACTTGATATCCATATGCGTCATGGCTTCCATCTCATATATCGCTCTGCATTATTCGATCTTAAAGCATTCCTATAAGACTTAGTTTAGAAAAATCACAACTAAGTTTTTTAAAAATAGGATTTAACCCTGTTCAATGTTGGTCAATAAATAGAAAAAAGGAGAAACAAATGAACAAGACGTTAAATCAACCGCTCGGTGGAAATGAAATGCCACGCTTTGGTGGTATTGCCTCTATGTTACGACTACCAGTTGTGGATAATGACGCAGGTCTGGCAGAACTCGATGCCGCTTTTGTTGGGATTCCTTTAGATATTGGTACCTCCCTACGCTCTGGAACACGTTTCGGCCCTCGGCAAATCCGTGCTGAATCCGTCATGATTCGTCCATATAACATGGCAACAGGTGCAGCACCGTTTGACTCACTCAATGTGGCTGATATTGGTGATGTCCCGATCAATACCTTTAATTTGACAGAAGCGGTGCGCATTATTGAAGAGCATTATGACCGCATACTGGCACATCCCATTATTCCACTCACTATCGGCGGGGATCATACGCTGACCCTGCCTATCCTACGTGCAATCCATAAAAAACATGGTCCTGTAGGTTTGGTTCATATCGATGCACATGCTGACGTCAACGACGAAATGTTTGGTGAAAAAGTTGCACATGGCACCACTTTTCGACGTGCTGCCGAAGAAGGTCTACTTGATTGTCAACGTGTCGTTCAAATCGGTTTGCGCGCCCAAGGCTATAGTGCAGATGATTTTAACTGGAGTCGCCGTCAAGGCTTCCGTGTCGTTCAAGCAGAAGAATGCTGGCATAAATCACTTGCACCCTTAATGCAGGAAGTGAGAGCGCAAGTCGGTGGTGGGCCTGTATATTTATCTTTTGATATTGATGGGATTGACCCAGCGTGGGCACCAGGTACAGGAACACCTGAAATTGGTGGTTTGACCACGATTCAAGCGATGGAGATTATTCGTGGCTGTCAGGGATTAGATCTGATCGGATGTGATCTGGTTGAAGTTTCTCCGCCTTACGACACTACCGGTAACACCTCATTACTGGGTGCAAATTTGCTCTATGAAATGTTATGCGTGCTTCCCGGAGTGAAAATACGTAAATAATTCCCCGCTATAAAACAAGAAAAAACATGGATTTGAATAGGTCGATACGGAATGAAAAAAGATCAATCAAAACGGGCTGCGGCAGCAGCCTTCGTTGGTACAACTATTGAGTTTTATGACTTCTATGTTTATGCAACAGCTGCCGCCTTGGTTCTCGGCTTGGTATTTTTTCCTGAAACTGATCCTGTAACTGGCACATTAGCAGCTTTTGCAACCTTTGCTGTCGGTTTTATTGCCAGACCAATTGCTGCCGTTATTTTCGGACATTTAGGCGATAAATTAGGCCGCAAAAAAATGCTGCTGTTTACCATGCTACTGATGGGACTGGCGACTACAGGCATTGGCTTGATACCCAGTTATGATCATATCGGAATTTGGGCACCTGTTCTGCTGATTGGACTGCGCTTTTTGCAAGGCTTATCTGTCGGTGGTGAATGGGGCGGTGCCGTGTTAATGGCCAGCGAACATGCCCCTGCCCATAAAAAAACCTTTTTTGCTTCTTTTGCGCAAATGGGTAGTCCAGCAGGTTTGATTCTGTGTCTTTTAGTCTTTAAAGGCATTACGTCTTTGGATGAACAAGCCTTACTGAGCTGGGGCTGGCGAGTGCCTTTTTTACTCAGTTTTGTATTTATGCTGATCGGCCTTGCGATTCGCTTAGGCGTTGAAGAATCCCCAGAGTTCAAACAGATGCAAGCCAAGCAAGAAATAGCCAAATACCCTGTCAAAGAATTGCTTAAAAATTATTGGCCACAAGTGGTCTTTGCAGGTCTCGCCATCACCATTGGCACTGCGGGTTTCTTTTTTACCAATACTTTTATGATTAGCTATGTCACGCAGTATATGGGTATCAGCCGACCAACGATATTAGATGCATTGTTCTGGGTCACCCTATTTGAATTTTTAGCCATGCCTATTGCTGCTTGGTATGCCAGTAAAATTGGAGCACATCGCTTTTTATTCTGGGCAGCAATCCTCTGCATCATCATTCCTTATCCCATGTTTATGTTGGTCAGCACTAAAAATATCTATTTCATCGTGTTAGGTATCACCTTGGCTGTACTTGCCTTGTCATCTTTATATGCTGTGGTCGCAGGTTTTATGGCTGAAGCGTTTCCTGCACATGTCCGCTATTCAGGGATTTCCATTTCCTATCAAATGATTGCGGCAATCACCAGTGGCACTACACCCATCATTGGAACTTTGTTGGCTCAACATTATGCAGGCCAATGGCTCCCTTTAGCTTTTCTGTTTAGTTTCCTATCACTGTTATCTCTGATTGGAATTTCTGGCATTACCCGATTAAGACAACAACAGCTCAGCCACCAATACGAAAGCAACCAAGTCCCGAACAAGCTGCTGAATGGATAACTAACAAAAAGAACCTAGGGTTATTCATGAATGAATATGGAGAGTCGCTCATCATGCATAGAGATCGTTCTAAACAGATTACAACAATTGAAAGTTATGGTATCGAAGAAATCCCTGCGCATGCTCGGACAGCAACGCCATTTGATTTATTTCGCCTCAGTTTTGGCGGCGCCAATACGTTTTCCACCTGTGTCTTAGGCAGCTTCCCGATTGTATTTGGTCTGTCTTTTCAGGCTGGATTCTGGGCAATCTTATGCGGTGTCTTATTGGGTAGATGTATTTTAGCACCGATGGGCATTTTTGGCGCTCGAACTGGAACCAATAATGCCGTTGCTTCGGCTGCCCATTTTGGTGTCCATGGTAGAATTGTTGGTTCATTTTTATCCTTACTGACAGCCATTGCCTTCTTTTCCCTCTCCGTTTGGAGTTCTGGTGATGCCCTGATTGGTGCAACCGAGCGACTGTTTGCAAGCTCATATCAAAGTAATTGGCTGTATGGACTGGTGTATTGTGGATTTGCCTTACTGGTACTGATTATTTGTATCTATGGCTTTCGTTTTATGCTGCTGGTCAATCGCATTGCAGTGATCGCTTCCAGCCTATTATTCTTTTTAGGGATGTTCGCTTTTTCCACACAATTTGATTCAAGCTATGCAGGACAACTTCAATTGGGGCATACTGGCTTTTGGGCAGCGTTCATGGGCGCAGCATTAATTGCATTCAGCAATCCCGTTTCCTTTGGTACATTCTTAGGTGGTTGGTCACGTTATATTCCAAAAGAAACTGCATCCCACAAGATTATGGCGGCAGTTTTTGTTTCACAACTCGCAACTTTAATTCCTTTTCTCTTTGGTCTCATGACAGCCAGTATTGTTGCCAATAGTGTTCCAACCTTTATGCAACAGAATAATTATATTGGTGGGCTAATCCAGATTGCACCTGCTTGGTATTTTATTCCGCTATGTTTAATTGCACTGATTGGTGGGCTGTCTACTGGAACTACAGCCTTGTACGGTACAGGTTTGGATTTGTCGAGTCTTTTTCCAAAGTCACTCACGCGAGTAAAAGCCACGATCTGGATCGGCCTACTGTCTATTCTATTTATTTTTATAGGCCGTTTTGCAGCAAATCTAACCCAAAGTGTAATGACTTTTGCCACTTTGATCGTGGTATGCACCAGCCCATGGATCATTATTATGATTATTGGATTTATCAAACGTAACGGATATTACAGAAACGATGATTTACAGGTATTTGCAAATGGTCTAAAAGGTGGTGCTTATTGGTTTCACCATGGCTGGAATTGGCGTGGCATCATCGCATGGATTCCAAGCGCCGTGATCGGCTTATGTTTCGTGCATTTACCTGATCAGTTTATTGGTATTTGGGGGCATTTATTCAATGGGCTCGATCTAAGTTTACCGATCAGTATCTTCCTTGCAGCATTACTGTATAGTTCACTGCTCAAGCTATTCCCTGAACCAAGCATCGTTTACAGAGCAGCACCGACCGCTGAAAAGTTAAAGCTAAAATGTAGTACATCATTCATTTCAGAGTAGCGATCGATACTTAGTCTAAAAAAAAGCCTGCTCAAATGAACAGGTTTTTTTGCATAAAAATATTTTACTTTTTAAGGAAGCCACTCACCAAATTCAAGACTTGCTGAATATCTTGATTGGCTTCTTGCGGATTGGTGCTGCTGCCTTGAGGTGTTAAAGAATCAATGACTTGGGGTAAAACAGAGGCAATTGCGCCATAAATGGCCTGTTTTGGTGCCTGAGTTTGTTGTGCAACCTGTTCAACATCCTGATCATCAAACAAACTTTGAATATTTTGTGCTGGAACATCTGCTGCATTTTGTTGTTGCGGATCAACCCAACTTTGTACTTGATTGGATAAACCCGCATTTTTCAGTTTATCCAATGCGCCTTGCAAACCACCTTGTTTTTGAATCCAAGCCAAAACCAAAGGTAATACTGCAATCAATAAGGTTTGTGCAGTATTGCCACCCGTAGCATTGCTTTGGGTTGAGCTATTTGCCCCACCCAATTGTCCCAATACAGAGCCTAATATCCCACCTAAACCACCTTGTTGGCCTTGAGTATTTTGCTGTTGTCCACCAAGTTGTCCAAGAACAGAACCTAAAATCCCACCTAAACCACCAGCTTGACCCGATTGCTGCTGACCGCCTAAAGCTTGCTTTGCTAAAATTTCAACAATGTTGGTTAAATCAGTCATGACTTAAACTTTCCTTTGGAATTATTTATGCAAAAAGCATACGCTGCTTTGAAAGCACAAAACAAAGTTAAATTGTTAAATTTTGCAAGAACTTGCAACCTTTCCCAGTCTGATTATTTTACCAGCGGAATTTATCCCAATTCTCAGGATTCGCCCAAAATTTAGAATTAAACCAATCAGGCACATGCTTATAAGTCAAAATATTGAATTGCCATAAAGCAAAATCATTGTCATGCGTAGTTTTATCAATCAATTGAGTAAAACCAAGCGAACGTAGTAACTTTTCATCATCCAACTTGCTAACCACCACAATCCGCTTTGCCATCAGGTCTCTTAACTTCACCAATAGCTGTGCTTTTTGTGTTTCGGTGATGTTTTGCATTTCTTCGGTATCAAATAATACAAAACCTAAATCATAACGCTGCGTAAATGGCAGACTTAAAAAGTCAGTTACGTTAAAATAATGCCATTGAATTGAAGCATTTTGGTCAATCTGCTGACCGATACAAAGTGCAGTATGAATGGGCTGTTCTTGAGATAAATCGTCTAGCATAGAAGTGATGACATTTTGTTCAGCCATAACTGCAACCCTTGATTGAAAAGATGAGAGTTTATTAATGGAACTACAAGGCATTTGTCATAAAATGCATGCAGCGCTCAAAACGCATAGTGTAACTGATCAATCAACAAGCAAGGCAAATGTTGAATATAAATTTATATTAGATCGTTCAGAAACTGACCTTCCCTTTGTTTTAGGGCAAGAAATCGAGATTGAATGGACCGGTAATATTTTTTGTACCTCTTGCGGCGCAAAAACACCGAAGTCTTATTCACAAGGTCATTGTTTTAAATGTTTTAAAACTAAAGCTGAATGTGACCTCTGTATCATGAAGCCTGAAACCTGCCATTATCACTTAGGAACGTGTCGTGAAGACCAGTTCGCACATGATGTCTGTTTCCAGCCGCATATTGTATATTTAGCTAACTCAAGTGCCTTGAAAATCGGGATTACTCGTATCGTCAATATGCCAACACGTTGGCTAGACCAAGGTGCAACTCAGGCTTTACCTATTATGAAAGTCGGCTCACGTCGTTTGTCTGGTCATCTGGAAACTTTAATTGGTACACAAATCGCAGATAAAACAGACTGGCGTAAACTGCTCAAAGGTGAGGCTGAGCCATTAGATCTGATTGAAAAACGCGATCAGATTCTGGAAGAATTCGCTCCGAAAATTCAAAGCATCCGTGAAGAATTCAATCAGAACCTTGAATTTAACGAAAGCTTGGAATTCTTGGAAGATGAAACGCCACGTGAATTTATCTATCCAGTTGAGCATTATCCTGAAAAGATTAAATCGCTGAATTTGGATAAAACACCAAAAATTCGTGGTGTGTTGCAAGGAATCAAAGGTCAGTATTTATTAATGGATATTGGTGTGATCAATATCCGTAAATATACAGGTTATGAACTAATCCTTCGTGCCTGAATGATATGCATAAAAAAAGGTGGCTTAATCGCCACCTTTTTTATTTAACCCGTTTTTAAGCAATTCAGAATCGCCTGTACTGGATCTTCAGTATTTCCTGAAATCAGCTGTTTATGCATGCTTAAATGCTGCATCATTTGAATATGTGCCGTTTCGTGATCCATTAAACGTTCAATTTCAGTGGCTAAATGCTGTGGTGTTGCATCGGCTTGAATCAGTTCCTCAATCACTTTCTTACCCGCAATAATATTCGGTAAGGAGTAATACGGGATTTTAACCATGAATTTCGCAATCAGATAGGTCAACCAATTTAATTTATAGAACGTTACCATTGGGCGATGTAGTAACATCGCTTCCAGTGTCGCAGTACCCGATGCCAATGCCACAATATCACTGGCATTCATGACTGTACGACCAATTTTAGATTCCGCATCACTATTTTCTAAAACATGAATTTTTGCTTTTAAACTGACATCCAAGTGTTGAATACCCTGTTCAATCTGATGTTTACGTGCATCATTAATTGCTGGGATTAAGAACTCCAGATCAGGATGTTTACGGTGCAAGATTTCTGCAGCGCCAGTCAATAAGGGCAATAATCGCTCAATCTCACCACGACGGCTACCTGGTAGTAATGCGATATGGGTTTTGTTTGCAGACAGACCCAATTGATGTTTGGCCTCAGTAATTGGATTTTTTAAAGGCAGTTGCTTGGCCAATGGATGCCCGACAAACGCAGCTGCAACGTCATAGTTCTCATAAAAGGTTTTTTCAAATGGAAATAAACACAGAACCAAGTCAATACTGCGTTTAATCCCATGGACACGACCTTGACGCCAAGCCCATACTGATGGACTGACATATTGTACGGTCTTAATCGGTAACTGTTTTTCTTTAATAGTTTTTGAGAGGCGTAAATTAAAATCTGGCGCATCAATACCAATAAAAATATCAACGGGATGCTCAGTCCAGCGTTCAACCAGACCATCACGTACTGCAAATAGCTTCTTTAAATCTTTAAGAACTTCAACAATTCCCATCACTGATAGAATTTCCATCGGATAATAACTATGAAATCCTTCTGCAATCATTTGTGGACCGCCAATTCCCTCAAATTCGGCCTCGATACCTTGTTCGCGAAAACTGCGCATGAGTTTCACCCCTAGAGTATCTCCAGAAACTTCTCCCACTACGATACCAATCTTTAGTTTTTGCTTTGACAAGATCCACGCCCCACAGAAATGTTTAAATGATTCTAACAGAATGATTTTACATCGAATCAGGCCAAACAATGCAATTTGTTCTTGATTGGTGAATATCATTTCATCTGATACATCATTAATTATTAAAAATATTATCTAGATTTACGATGGTTGAATAATTGATTGTGAGTTATTGAAGGCTTAACATAAACAAGAATCATTTTCATATGTGATTTATTTTCCTGTTCTCCCAGTTCAAGACCCTTTATGGCTAAATCTGCTTCTATTCCGCTTGTCTATCGACTGAGCATTTTCTATCGCTTTGTATTGACCTTTGTCATGGGCTACTTGTCGATGATGTACTTATGTCTGGCGCTTACATCCTTATTTATTTATGTTTTAGACAAAGCAGAAGCGATTTATCTTGCAGCCTTTATTTCAATTTTCTTTTACTTGTTTTTTATTATCCTGAGTTTTTGTGTGCATTCTTTACTAAAACTCAGCTTAACCAGCCTGATTGTTACAGGCGCATTGTTTGGCTTATCTGTAGGTTTGAATTAAAAATGCAAAATAAAGGTGTTCGCCAATCAATGGCATGGTTACATGCTTGGACAGGTTTGATTTTTGGCTGGCTTTTATTTGCCATATTCTTGATGGGTACAAGTTCCTACTACCGCCATCAACTTAATTTATGGATGCAACCACAGTTAGCTCAATATCAAATCAATCAAGAGATTGCGATTCGTACCGCAACCGATTATTTAAACAAAAATGCAGCAAATGCCAAATCATGGTATTTCAAAATTGCCAATCATGAAGAACCTGTCAACCGAGTGTATTGGCAACAAGTCAGTGGCAGTTATGAAAGTAGAAGTTTAGATGCCAATACTGGACAAGCACTTAAACTCTCAGCGACTCAAGGTGGTGATTTCTTTTATAACTTCCATTTTCAGCTCTATGGTGTTCCCATCATGGTTGGACGGCTGATCGCCTGCCTCGCTGCATTCATTATGTTGGTCGCTTTGATCTCTGGCATCATTACTCATAAGAAAATATTTACCGACTTTTTTACCCTGCGAACCTTTAAATCACAGCGTTCCTGGCTAGACTTTCACAATGTTTCTTCTGTTTTGGCACTGCCCTTTTTTCTAACCATTACCTTTACGGGTTTGGCGATTTTTTTCTATCTATACTTGCCTTGGGGCATGCAAAAGCTCTATCCAGAAAATTCTTTTCAATATTTCACTGAGATTCGAACAACTGAAAAAAATACTGTACACCAAACAGAACCTCAAAAAGCCGAGATGTTACCCATTGGCACGCTATTAGAAAAAGTAAAACAACAATGGGGAGATCAAGCCTTAGCATCCATTGAGGTGAAAAATCCAAATACAGATCAGGCAATCATTACATTTAAACAGTTAGAAGATCGTTCAATTAGCTTAAATCAGGCACAAATCACCTTTGATGGACAGGGCAAAATCTTAGGCAACACCCGCAATGAAAGCGCGGTTGCGACGCTGAATGCAGGTGTTTACGGCTTGCATATGGCAACTTTTGCACAGCCAATATTACGCTTTGCTTTGTTCTGCTCAGGTATTTTAGGTTGTTTGATGATTGCCTCAGGACTATTGCTCTGGAGCCTAAAGCGCCAAATTCAAAATAAATCCAATCAATTTCATTTTGGCTATTATTTGGTGGATCGCCTAAATGTTGCGGCCTTTGTCGGTCTTCCAACGGCAATGCTAAGCTATCTATTTGCCAATCGGGTTGTACATATCACTGACACCACGCCAAACTATGAAATTTATACTTTTTTCAGCGTATGGGGACTGAGTTTTATTATCGCTTTATTGACAAAAAAACAATATTTATGGAAATCACAAATCGCCGTCTTTGGACTCATTGCCGTAACTCTCCCACTCTATAACGCGCTGTACCTCATTCAGCATCAATTGATTCACGATCTGCACAGCTATTGGCTCTTCTTGCGAGTTGATGTGTTCTTATTGGTCTGTGCCCTATTTGCGGTGTTTATTTTTAGAAATATCCAACCGATTCAAGAAAAATCCGTTCAGAAAATCAAAAGTAAGTTAACCAAGCAACAAGAGGTTAAAGCATGATTCTGTTGAGCCTTGTATTGATCTTCATCGGGATGCTGCTGCTCTATAAATGTAGTTCTAAACAGATTAACAAAGCAAAACAGCAACTTTTCATACGTTATCGAACTATCTTGAGAGTTGTAGCTTACCTCTGCTTTTTATGTGCGGGTAGCCTGCTTTGTTTAGAATATGGCAGTTCCATTGGCTTTATCAGTTGGTGGATCTTCGCTACACCAGTGACCTTTTTATTGGTGTTATCCGTAAATGAGCTTAAACCCACTAAAAAACTAAAATAATCTTGATTCAACAGCTATCCTCAACTTCTGCCAAGGATAGCTTCATGACTTAAAAATTAATGCCCGTGACGGCTATGGTCTTCCTGAGAAGTAGCTTTGTCTTTGTCATCACAACATTTCATCTTTTTTTCACAGCACTCTTTTTTATTGGCGGCCTCTTGTTCTTTGCAACAATCAGTTGCAGCAAAAGCGGGTACAGTAGTGGCCAATAAAAGCGTTGAAAATAATACAGTTTTTAAGTTAAACATGATCATGTCCTTTAAATAAAATAAGAAATTCACATTTATAAAAACAGGACATGATTTGGAGGCCGATAAGGCAACTGATAAATCCCTAAAGTCAGTTGATGCACATAAGCTGAATTTGCTGCTTTAATTGATTGTAGACTTCGCTCAATGCAAGAAGACCTTTGCTCAAATGTAGCACCTAAGCAACACAGACTCTTTTGACAATGTGATGTATCGATTTTGCCACTGCTTTCCAAGTGATCATGCTTACTCATCATGGCTACACCACAATCAGATATGACAGCATGATTTGAAATCACTTGCTCTACAGGTTGAGCTGCTTCATTCATAGAGATCGCCATTGCAAAACTATTGCTTATAAAACATAGTGCAATCAGCAATGAAATGAGGCTTCGAATAAAAACAGACATAGGGCAAAATGATCAAATATACCATCCGTGTATGGGTTCAAAATAAATCAATCACCGTTGATAAAGCAAGCGGTTCTCAATCCCCGTAATCAAATAAAGCCAAAATTTAACTTCCTTTAGCTTTTTTTTGCATAAGTAAATCACTATTCATCACAACGAGTTATCTAAAAAAAGCATAAGATATGCTGATTTTTGCATAATTAGGCATATTGTCGATGTTTGGTCCTATAGAATTTATTATGGCTGGGGTATTGGTTGGCTTCTGTGTAGGTATTACAGGTGTCGGCGGTGGTTCATTAATGACCCCAATCCTGATTAGCCTGTTTAAGATCGAACCACATATTGCTATTGGTACTGATTTACTTTACGCTTCTATTTCTAAATTCTGCGGTTCAGTTGTTCATGCTAAAAAACTGAACATTGTTTGGCCCATTGTCTTATGGCTTGCGCTTGGTAGTATCCCTGCATCTTTTGCAACTGCTTGGGTGCTTGAACATTACCTAAGTCAATCCACCCATTATAAAGCTGTTTTGACTATGGTCTTGGGTTTTATGCTGACCTTGACGGGTATTTCAATTGTATTTCGTGCGCAAATTGAAAAGTTCTTTGACCGTTTCCGTAACCGCGAACAAGCCAATATGGAAAGCGAACAGCATGCATTGCAGCATAAGCGTCATTACATTGTGATTATGGGCATTGTATTAGGCATCTTTGTGACCTTGTCTTCTGTGGGTGCTGGTGCTTTCGGTATCATGGCCTTAGTACTTATGTTCCCCAATCTTCCTATGATCCGTATCATTGGTTCAGACGTCGTACATGCGGTATTGCTGACGGCAGTTGCCGGTCTAAGCCATATGTCTTCGGGTAATGTAGACTTTACCCTATTGATGTGGTTACTCGTTGGCTCAATTCCAGCAATTATTGTGGGTACGCTTATTAGCTCACGTATGCCAGAAAGACTGATTCGAAAAATTTTAGGCATCACTTTATTTGCACTCGGTGTCAACTTTATGCTCAATCCTATCAAGGCTAAACCAAAGCCAGTTGAAACGCAGCATGCCGTGGTCATTCAGCAAACAAAGCATGTAACTACAACAGTTTAAGCATTAAAATGCTGATTATTTCTGCATAATTTATAATTATCGCTAGTTAACCGATCGGCATTTCATGCTATATTCGCAGACAAAATAACCTTTTCTTCCGATTGAATTTGTGACAGCAATGAATACTCTACAGCCAAATACAGTTTCTCAGCCCGATATCGACGACGTTAATATTAAAAGCATTCAAACCTTGATTACTCCAGCTGAGCTGAAAGCAGACCTGCCTTTATCAAAAGCTGCGTCTCAAACTGTATTACAAGGACGTGCAACTGTACGTAATATTTTAGATGGCAACGACAAGCGCTTGTTTGTGGTGATTGGTCCTTGTTCGATTCACGATCCTAAAGCTGCTCATGAATATGCTGATCGCCTCAAGGTTCTTAGTGAAAAAGTAAAAGATACCTTATATCTGGTAATGCGTGTTTATTTTGAAAAGCCACGGACTACAGTTGGTTGGAAAGGTTTAATCAACGATCCAGACATGAATGACTCTTTCAATATTGAAAAAGGCTTACATATTGGCCGTGGTTTATTGATTGATTTGAATGAAAAAGGTTTGCCATGTGCAACTGAAGCACTGGATCCAAACTCACCACAATACTATCAAGACTTGATTTCATGGTCTGCAATTGGCGCACGTACCACTGAAAGCCAGACCCACCGTGAAATGTCTTCAGGTTTATCTTCACCTGTTGGCTTCAAAAATGGTACCGATGGCGGCTTAACAGTTGCAACCAATGCCATGCAATCAGTAAAGCATGGTCATAGCTTCTTAGGTCTAAATGAAGACGGTCAAGTTGCGATTATCAATACCAAAGGTAACCCATACGCGCACGTGGTATTACGTGGTGGTAATGGTAAACCAAACTATGATGCAACTTCCGTTGCAGAAGCTGAAGCCGCTTTGGCAAAAGCCAAAGTCAGCAATAAGATCATGATTGATACGAGTCATGCCAATTCAAACAAAGACCCGTACTTACAGCCTTTAGTTTTGAAAAACATCACGGAACAAATACTTGATGGCAACAAATCAATCGTTGGCATCATGGTTGAGAGTCACTTAAAAGGTGGTCGTCAGGATATTCCTGCAAACCTGAGTGATCTTGAATATGGTAAATCCGTGACGGATGGCTGTATCGATTGGGAAACTACCGAAAAAGCATTATTAGAAATGCATGAAGCATTGAAAGACGTATTACCAACACGTTAATTCAATCTTTCAAAAAACAGGCTCTTATGAGCCTGTTTTTTATTTATCGATTCGATTAACTCGTACAAACGCATAATACAGCTTATAGCTTTTTGCTCAATGTGGACTGTAGTTTTGATATGATTCATACACTTAATAATAAGAGAAAGTTTTAATTCTTGCTAAACAATCACTATCAGAAGCCCGAATAATCCAATCATGACGATTTACTGTTTTTGATAAGTTGATCTGCCTAAAAATATTAAGTTTAGCAGTCTGAATACCTTAATTTTACTTTGATCTAGCAGTCATTTTTTGATTATACTGCTGCCACATTTCTCCTACGACGTAGCGCTGATATGAAGTCCAGTTTTCGTCAACATTTGCTTAAGTGGCGTGCCAGTCTCGGCGCGGTTACTTTGCTGTGTTTGCTCTGGCATATCTTCTTACCAACGATGGTTCATACAGGCGTCGTACCTGCACTTTATGCAATGCCGAGTCATTGCCAGGTCACTGAAATTCAAAATGCACCGTTGATGTCTCAGACGCATTCAGGTCATCATCAACACAGCATGCATGACATGCATCACGGACAGCAGCTACAGCATGCTAAACATGCTCAGCTCAGTGAATATGCACAACAGGTGTATGCACTGGCTAGCCAAATCATGAAGCATTGTCCTCTCTGCTCCCATGGTCTAGATGCTGCTGCAATCGTCCCGCTCATTGCATTCATTATTATATTTCTACTGGCTTGGTTCAGTCGCGTTCGCTGCCTGTGCCATACGTGGACAGAAGATCTGCACATCGCCCGTATCTTCTATATTTTCCCAATCAAACAAGCCCCGCCACTCGCTTTATAAAACGCAAATTTTACTTCGTACCCCGTAAATAACGGTGGTGCGTTCTCGTTTATTGCTTTTTATTGAGTTCAAAATGAATACTCCATTCCGTTTGTCTGTACTTGCGGCTGCGTGCCTATCTGTTGGCTATAGCTCTGTTGTTTTTGCAGAAACTGTACCTTCTGATGCAACCAAAACCTTAACCACGATTGTAGTCACCGCAAGTCGTGAAGGTGAATCGATTAATAATACCCCTGCTGCGATCAGTAAAATTAGCAACAAGGACATTGAAGATAAACATGCAACCTTTATTGGACAAATCATTAATCAAACACCAGGTGTGTTGATGAATGATTTGGGCAATGAACAGCATATGATGTCGATTCGCCAACCGATGACCACAGCTGCTGTTTATCAATATTTAGAAGATGGGATTTCAATTCGTCCCGTGGGTGTGTTTAACCACAATGCCTTATATGAAGTGAATTTGGCAGGTATTGATAGTATCGAAATTTTAAGGGGCCCTGCCAGTAGCCTATATGGAAGTAATGCGATTGGTGGAACCATTAATTTCCTGACCAAAGCACCAAGTTCAACACCAACGGCCGATCTAGGCATCAGTGCCAGTTCTGAGGGATATCGCCGTGTCGATATGGGTGCTTCAAATACCTTTGACAGCGAATTTGGTGAACATGGTTTAAGGTTCTCAGCCTATGCCAGTGACCGTGGTGATAGCTGGCAAGACCATGCTGAAAGCAATAAACAAAGCATAACGCTCAGACACGATTGGCGCATCTCTGATGCCACACAAATCAAAAATATTGTCAGTTATAATCATTTAAAAGCAGATATGACCGGTAGCTTAAATCTGGAGGATTATCGTAAACGCCCAGGATATAGCTACCAAACATTTACCTATCGTGAAGTCGATGCCACCCGGCTTTCTTCTCAAATTAGCCACCAGTGGAATGATCAGCAACAAAGCCAAGTCACTTTATATTATCGTGATAATACCACCGAGCAAAATCCAAGTTATAACATTCGTACCGATATCCAAAATGGCAAACCGACAGGCACTTATAGTGGGCAAACTACCTATAATGCCTTTCAATCTTATGGTTTAAATGCTCAACACGCGATTAGTTTTGATCAAGTCAAACTGATTGTGGGTGCAATGGCTGAACACTCTCCCAACCAAGCCAAAACCAATGATATTCAAGTTTTCCGTGATCCGAACACTTTGGTCTATACCGGTTATCAACAACGCCAACGCCTACGAGATTTTAATGTTGACGTGAATAATCAGGCCGTCTATGCGCAAGCCAATTGGCAAGTTTTACCGACTTTAAATTTAGTCGGTGGTGCACGTTATGACTGGATTGGTTATGACTATGAAAATAAATTAACGCCTTCAAAAATTACAGGTGCGCCAGATGAAAAGCGCAATTTCCACAAAGCCAGCCCTCAAGTCGGTTTTGTCTGGAACATGACGCCAGCAATTGACCTGTATAGCAATTGGTCACAGGGGTTTGTCCCACCCGAAGTCAGCAGTTTATATGGTGCGAATCTGGTCACGCCAGACCTAAAGGAAGCCACATTTGAGAATATTGATGCGGGTTTACGCTTCAAATTATTGGATGATCGCTTAGATGGTGAAATCACTGTATATCGTTTAGTAGGTGAAGATGAAGTGATGAGCTATACCAAGCCAGACAATACCCGTGAGCCACGCAATACAGGTAAGACTTTACATCAAGGCATTGAAATTGGGGGAACTTGGAAGCTCAGTGAACTTTATGATCAGCGCTTAAAACTCTCAGGCAGTGTTGCCAAACATGAATATAAGCAGTTTCAACCTTCCAGCGTTTTAGATTACAGCGGCAACACCATGCCAAGTGCACCTAAAACATTTGGTACGCTTGAATACCAGATCAAGCCCATACCTGAACTATTACTTTCTGCGGAAGCCGTTTATGTCGGCTCTTACTGGATTAATGATGCCAACACGGAAAAGTATGATGGCCATACTTTGCTGAATCTACGGGCCAACTACCGTAAAAATGCCTATGAAATCTATGGGCAAATCCTGAATGCCACAGATCAGCATTATGCGGAAAGTACTTCGTTCAGCAATAATCAGGCCAGCTATACACCTGCTGCGCCTCGAACCTTTTTATTAGGCTTAAGCTACCACTTTGGGAAATAAGCCATGAATGCCAGACTACTGAAAAAACTACTGTCATTACACCGTAATTTTGGGATGGTGTTCGGTATTCTCGTTTTACTTTGGTCTTTAACAGGTGTGTTGCATCCAATCATGAGTGCAACACAACCTCAACCTGTAAAACGAATGCCCCCATCTCAACAATTGGATTTAACACATGCATTAGCGGCAACGGATGTTTTAAAACAACATCAGATAGCACAATTTTCAGCACTACAGGTGATTGAATTAAAGCCTCAGCATTTTGCTTATCGCGTCTTACAACCCAATCAAAATATTGCTGAATATTATGATAGTCAGACAGGTCAATTGCTGATTGATGCAGAACAACAAGATGCCCAACGTTTAGCACTTTGGTATACAGGCTTATCGCGACAGGACATTGTATCCAGCCAAATCATCACCACATTCAGTGATGATTATCCGAGTGTCAATCGTTTACTGCCTGTTTGGCGTGTTGATTTTCAAAATGGTTTACGTGCCTATGTTGATCCTTCACAAGCCCGATTGGCCACACTCTCCAATGATCAAAAGATGTGGATGGCAAAAATCTTCCGCTTAGGTCATACCTGGACATGGGGTGATCAAGCTTGGACAGGTCAGACTATTCTCATGCAGCTGGCTTTGATTGGCATACTGTGCATGACTTTTATGGGCATTGGCTTATTTTTTAAAATTCACAATCGACGCAATCACCGCTTAGGGCATAAGCCAACTCGTTTTCTGCACCGCTATTTAGGCATCAGTCTAAGCGTGTTTATTCTGCTTTGGGTGATGAGTGGTTTCTATCATCTTTGGCAGAAAAAACCTGATATTAAAAACATTCAACCTGTTTTTCATACTACTGATTTAACTACTCAAGCATGGCAGCAGGTCACGACACACCCCATTCAACGGCTGGATCTTGTTCCAACATCCTTTAGCGAAACACATAGCCATGCAGCATGGATGATTCAAGCCATTGGACAAGCACCACTACAAGGAAGCATGACAGCAGCAACGAAGGAGCACAATCATCACCCTAGCAAAACAGCGGCACCTAACATTCAATTTGTTGATGCCAATAATACTAAGGCACTTGATATTCTTGAACAAAGCAAACTATTGGCTGCAAGCTATTTAGGATTACAGCCTGAGCAAGTGCAACACGCTTCATGGGTGACCAGCTTTGGAGGAGAATATGGTTTTATCAACAAACGCCTACCCGTGATCAAAGTTGAGACGCAGTTAGAGAATCAACTCAGACTGTATATTGAGCCTAGCAGTGGCATGATTGCAGCACAAGTTACCCAACAAGATGCTTTAGAAGGATTTAGCTTTGCTTATTTGCACAAATGGACATGGTTGCCAATAGATAAAACACTTCGAGATATCATTCTAGGTACGATTGCCGGATTGGTTGCTGTACTTTCTGTACTTGGTTTCTTGGTTCAACTACGTAAGCGCTAACATCATGAGAGTGATCCTTCTTTTTTAGCAGGATCACGTCACCTCAAGCGATTAATTTTTTTAAATGATATAGAATGAAGCAATCACAACACTGAGAATCACACCCGTTTCAGTCAGCTCAATTGCTGCACCTACAGTATCGCCAGTAATCCCGCCAATACGTTTAATAAATACAGAACGCAGATAGAAAAGCATCAGTAAAAAAACCAATAGTGCAACTAAACCCACCCATTTAAATATACAAAGCAATGAAATTGTAATGACAAAAACCATCCAAAGTTGCTTATTTGGCATAAAATCAGTCATAGAACGCCCTAAGCCTTGAGCACGCACATAAGGTGTAGTGAGGAATAAAAACAGTGGCACATTGCGCCCCAGCATAGGCAAGACAATTAAAAAGGCAGCCATTTGTTGTTCGAGCAAAACATATAAGGCCACAAATTTCAGCAAGCAGACTACGACTAAACTCAGCACGCCGATTGGACCACAAGCAGGGTCTTTCATGATTTTCAGGGTTCGTTCAGGATCACCAAATCCACCCACCCACGCATCTGCACTATCCGCTAAACCATCGAAATGTAATCCACCCGTCAGCCAAATCCAGAGTACAAGGATCAACGCTGCACTCAAGATGATCGGAAGCTTTATCAATAACATTGCTGAGGCAAATAAAATCATTCCAAGCAACAAGCCAACCAAAGGATAAAATAATAATGCCTGACCATTCTGCTTGGCACTTGGCATTGTTTTGAGCTCAATCGGTAAAACGGTCAAAAACTGCAAGGCAATCCAAAAAGGTGTCATGCAACCTCTCAATCACATCAGGTTCATCGTGCATGGATTATGAAGAAATAAAATTGGGAATAGCAAGCTATTCCCAAATGAAAAGGTCGAATATCTTAGATTATTGAATTTGATAACATTGTTTAAGCTTCAAATAATCATAATAAAAACTGTTATTGCTATAACGTGCGTAGTTACAACTCGGTTTAAATAAAGTTTCTTTCTCGTTATAGAACATTTTCAGCAAGGTTGTGCCTTGCTTATCTTGATAAATATCCCACTGTAGATTTGCTGCCATCGGTGACACCGTCTCACCACGCCAAGCACTGGTGTTATAACTATAAGTTTGACGTAACGGTAACGACTGCATCATGTTATGCAACTCTAAACTGGTCGCCAAAGGAATAATGATTTCAGCATGAGCAAAACGTAATACTGCACGATGGGTTTGCTGCTTATCCACAATCGCATCGACCTGTTTAAATAAGTCCTGTTTTAAACCTTGGGCAATTGCACTGGTGACATTCTTCGATTCGGTAAAACTTGGACCTTTAGTGTAAAAATCATTGGCATCGTTAAATTCAGCATAGAACTTTGCTGCATCTACAGGCATATACTGATCAAAATCAGTCCCTTTCAGTTCAGTTTTCATGCCGCCTGAAATCGAATACAACTCATAGATATAGGCCGCTGCATCCACAGCACTGGCAATACTATTTTTTCCCTTACCTTTTTCAGTGATGGTTTCACCTTTAGGTGACGTGACGCTATAAGAGCCGGTATTGCTAAATACATATCCCGTTGTTCCCAATTTTTTAATAAATTCAGACTTAAAAAGTGGATTCAACACGCTCATTGCCACCTGTTCAGCACGGCTATTTTTCACAAGCTCATTGAGTTTATTGACCAGATCTGCATCATCTTCTTCGAAATGCTGATAGGCTTGACTGGCATCGTAAATCGCCTGTTGTTGCGCCGATAAAGGTTGTACTAGATCTTGCTCTTTGTTCAAACTATGAAAATAGAGTTTAAAACGATCAACGCCACCATCTTCAATTGATGGCACACTGCTACTGGCTAAGCTCGTGTAGGAGACTGGGATGATATGTGTCTTTAATTGTGGCTGCTGTTGGAGCAATTCAGCAGTAAAAAACTTGGCGCTATCTACAGCACGGTCTACACCCGAGCTTTGTACTAAAATTGATGATGATTGCTGTGCTGCAGTTTGGAACAAAGTTGGAAGCCGTTGCAATAAACGATCAGCAATACCGCGATGCTCCTGAATACCTTGCATGCTTTCATTGCCATAGCCAAACTGACGGATGCCATCCACACCATAACCGAGAAGAATATTAGCCTTCATCATACTTTCCAAATCTGCCCCCAGCTTTTCGCCTAAAGATGTGAGCGCATTTTCAGCTTTGGCCTGTTTCCATAGGTTATACAGCGCTAAATCATATTTGATGCTCGATAAGCCGCGAGAACCATGACGGGCAACCAGTTCAGTAAATACTGGCTGAAACCCTTGCGGAATGGCTTCATATTTTTTTAGATCTTGTTGCGGTTGGTATGGAGTTTTAGTCTGATAATATTTTGATGCAGTACTCGTTTCTGGCGGATTTTGCGATTCTACGTGATCGTCATTATTACATGCCGCCAATACAATGCTCACGCATAACACACTGCTTTTCAATAATATATTCATGGATGATTTGCTTATAGGTCAAGAAATGCCCTGTATCATAGACAGCGGCAATGACAGTCCGATTACAAGACCCAAGCAAATACTGGAAATAGAATAAGATTTTATCGCTGCTAAGTTGCTGTCTTTTCAGAAAAATGAATTGTATTTTCAATTTGAGTTAAGTTTAAAGAATATAGCTTTCCTAACTCTGCGGGCATGGTTAATAGATCATCTAACTTATGATGACGTGCCAAACAAGTGAGTAATTTAATTACACCACCGTGTGTCACCACCAAAGCCCTGTTCCAATGATGCTGCTGCATTTGCATGTAAATATCATCAAAACCATGCATAACGCGCTGCTGAAATTGATTCAGTGACTCCCCATTGGGTGCTTGATATCGGGTTGGAAATTGCCAGAAATTTGCCAATAACTCAGGCTCTGTTTCATAAATGGTTTGCGTGGCAATACCTTCCCAATCGCCAAAATACATTTCCTTAATTTCTGCATTGAGCAGCAAAGGTAATTCAAGTTGTTTCGCCAGTGCTGCCGCAAATTTTTGGCAGCGTTGTAATGGCGAACTGATGATTACATCCCATTGTACTTGAGCAGCAAGATGCTGCTCAACGGTGGATTGCATTTGCAACCAACCTTGTTCAGTAAGCGCATCATCCAAATGTCCACGTAAGGTATGGCTGAGTGTCGTTTCCCCATGCCGCAGTAAATCAAGGTGCAACTTTATCACCCGTAACCGCAGCTTCGGCAAAGGTTGCCATTTGATTATGCAGCACACAAGCCAGTTGCAACATAGACAGTGCAGCTCCTGCACCACTACCTTCACCCAAACGCAAATTCATATTTAAAATAGGTTGTGCATCCAATGCATTTAAGACACGTTGATGTCCATACTCAGCTGATTGATGTCCAAACAGCATCCATGCATGGCTTTGTGGTTGCATACGTACCGCACACAAGGCTGCAACCGAGCTAATAAAGCCATCTACCACAATCGGCAAACCGATTTGTGCACAGCGAATATAAGCGCCTGTCATTGCCGCAATTTCTAGACCGCCAACAGCTGCCAGAATTTTTAAAGCGTCATCCGCCACATTCTGTTGATGCAGCTTCACGGCTTGATCAATGACAGCGATCTTATGTTGTAGTTGTTGGTTATTAATTCCTGTCCCCACACCCGTCAGTTGTGCAGCACCTTCATGCAACAACAAACAGGCCAGTGCTGAAGCTGAACAGGTATTTCCTATCCCCATTTCCCCTGCAATAAAAATATCAGCAGCTTGTGCTTTAGCACGATCAACGCAGTCTTTACCCAGTTGTAAAGCCGCTAAGCATTCCTGTTCCGTCATTGCGACTTGTTGAGCAAAATTAGCGGTACCTGCACGAATGCAATGCCGCTCAACCCCAACATAATCATAGGCTTCACCCACTGTACCGCAATCCACCACTTGTAAATGTGCATGATGATGTTTGGCAATCACACTGATAGCTGCACCGCCTGAAGCAAAATTTTGCAGCATTTGACGGGTCACGGCCTGCGGATAAGCCGAAATATTTTCGGCTACAACGCCGTGATCGCCTGCAAAAATCGTGATCCAAGGCTGCTGAATCTGTGGATGGAGCGTGCCTTGTAAGCTGGCCAACTGTATTGCAAGTTGTTCAAGTTGGCCCAAAGCACCAGTTGGTTTGGTCAATTGCAGTTGTCGTTGTTCAGCTTGTTGTTTCGCATCTAAGTCGGGTTGCTGTACTGCGGCTAAAAACCATGGCGCTTGTTCAGTCATGTTATTTCTCATCTTTTAAAATCATTGGAAAGCCTGCTACACAAAACACGACTTTATCGGCAAGTTGCCCCAGAGTCTGATGCAAACGCCCTGCTTCATCGACAAAACGACGGCTAATTTCTCCCATTGGTACCACTCCCAGCCCAGTTTCATTGCTGACCAGAATAATTTGAGATTTTAGTTGTACTAAGACTTCGAATAATTTTTGCATCTGTTGTGACTGAAAATCTGGGTCTTCAGCCAATAATAAATTACTCAGCCATAAAGTCAGGCAATCAACCAAAATCACTTGGTTTGCTTGATCGCATTGCAAGAGTTGATCTGCCAGATAAATCGGTTCTTCAAGTACCTGCCAATGTGCTGGGCGTTGCTGTTGATGATGTGCAATACGCTGCTGCATTTCTGCATCTAAGGCTTGCGCCGTTGCAATGTAAATCACCGATAAACCTGTATCTTTGGCAATTTGTTCTGCCAAACGGCTTTTACCTGAGCGTGCTCCGCCTAAAATCAGTTGCAACATATCTAACCTAGTTCAATTTGATGATAAGGATACAGTAATCCTTGTAAAATCTGAGCTTTATAATAACCGAAAGTTATTTTTTCGACCTGAAACTTTATATTTTTTATTGAAAGTTGTTGTATCCGCTCCAGTACAATATTACTGAGCCAAGCTTTACGATACAGACCTAAAGTAATATGCGGACAATATTCAAGTGCAGCAACCTCATTCGTCACTTGAACAAATTGTTGGCGAAGCTGAGCCAGTACATGATCTTGGTCTTTGATATGCAAAAATAAAGCACTGCTAAAGCTATCTATCTGTCTAATTTCCAGCTCAAAAGTTGTCAGCTGTAATGCTTTAAGCATTTTGATCTGTTGCTCTAACTTCTGAATCTGAAAATCATCATCGTACTGCTGAGCAGCAGGTTGCAAGAAACCACAAACAAATAGGGTGATGTGATATTGACGTTGTTGTTTCGGAAGCAGCAAATCTGAAAATTTTGCCTGGATTTCATCTAAATATTGAATCAGTTCTGGCTGAGCAATCTCGATATACCACACCCCATAGTCCGAGCGCCCCACATGCCATTCAGGATAATCACGCTGTTCGGTTGCAATCAATTGCGTCTCTGTTTGTAATAACACAACTTCAGCATTCTGTTGAAAGTTGTGTTATTCAAACATAAACCTGTTTAGAAGTTAAGATATCTTCCCCAATCACGGGCATTTAAGCTGTCTGAAGTTTCAGTTCATCTAACTGTGACAAGAATGCTTCATGATTTAGTTCTGCCTGAATCCCTTGATAGAGTTGATTTAATAAGGCTTTCTTCTGGTTTTCAGTAATATCCATATGTTCAATATTGGTCTGTACATGCTTTACGATTTTAATTTCGTCCAACTCAAGCATTTTCAAGGCATAGACATAACCATAAATTGCGCCTTGCATTAACTTTTGATAAGGAAGCTGTTGTTGCACATGGCCTTCTAAACTGCCTAACACCCGCTCGCTTAGATTGAGTTTTCTGAGTGGATCACGAGCCACGCGCTCGCAGGGATCTTTATAGGCAGATCGACAAGAATGCAGGAAACTGTCTGCCATACGATCCAGTTCTTTGGCTTGGTTGGGAATCATATTGGCTAGGCCCAATTTAACTTCGTTGACCACCTGTTCAGCATATTTCATGATCTTTGGATCCGCCATGGCAATACCAATGGTGTCATGTCCAAGTGCACTGGCATACCACGCCAGCATGGCATGACAACCATTCCATAAGCGATTCTTAATGATTTGAATCTCAGAAATCTGATCGACTAAAATCATTTGGCGCATTTTACTCAATAAGGGACTACGGTTCTCCACATAAATCGGCATATCCGTTTCACTATGGAACAGGATGAGATCCATATTCTGTAGGAATTGCCCTGTTTGAAACTGCCCACGCATATCATCTAAACAATGTGTGATCTGCTGTTCCTGCTGTTCAGTCAGCGCGGTCTCATCTGACAACTCAATCGCTTCAGGATTCAGCTCATTTTGATATTGCTTAAACAGGTTATGCTTGATATTAAGCTGGCGATATAAGGCTTGATCACTAAGTTTGGATACCATTCGATTGACCACGGTATCGCAAAAATAATGCTCACTTAAAATATGTTCGGCAATATCCTCATCCGTCATGGTCAGTAAGGCTTCACGGATATGTTTCAAGACCAAATATTTTGCGCAGACTTTATTTAAAATAATCAAAAAAGTAATCGGCTCATTATTTTGTACATCTGCTGACATAAAACGAGCCAGTAGCCCCTTGGCAATGGTTTTGGCCTCAGACGCAATTGCCTGTTCAGGTAAGCAAAGTGCAATCAGACTAGATTGCATATACATTTCTAGCATCTGCTGTTCATTATCAGCATCAATCACTGTGAGATTATCAATACGCTCATCATAAGAAGACTGACCATATCGAATACTGTAGCGACCAAAACTATTCACGGACTCTAGGTATAGACGATTTCGGGTTGAGGCTAAAATACGTTTCGGTCGCGTATAACCATCCCAATAGGACAAGATCTGAGCCACATAACCGCCACCAATGGCACCAAAACCATGAATCCCAACGGTCAATTGATTAGAACTCTGTGGAAATAACTCTTGTAACTGTGGCATGCCCATTTCAGGAATATATTGGTCTAAAGCATTCAGACAGTCATACATGTCGGGATAATAGAAATTTGCTTTAGAGAGCATATGATCGTTAGGTTCTTTAATGTCTTTAAATAAAATCGTGATTCCGCCTGCATCATAGGCTGAACAAATACCATTCTCCGAGTCTTCAAACATTAAACATTGCTGCGGTTGTAGGTTTAGTTTTTGTGCGGCTTTTAAAAAGATTTCTGGATGCGGTTTGCCCTTTTCAACTTCATCCCCACAGACCAAAAGATCAAAAAATTTATAAACATTCGCATTAATGAGATATTCTTCGGCAATTGCTCGACGGCTTGAGGTCGCGACTGCCATTTTTAAGCCTGATTTTCTTAGGCGCTCTAAGACCTGAATCAATCCTTTTTTAATTGGTACACCATTGTTACGCACAAATTCTAGTTCCACTTCATCTGCACGTTTGCGAATCGCACCATAAGGAACATCTGCACCATAAAACTTTTGTGCCAGCTGCTCCGATGCTTTCGCACTTAGCCCTAGACACTGCATCAAATATTCATCTGAAAATTCCTGTCCAATCAGCTCTTTTGATGCCTGTTTCAATGTCTGGAAGCGTAAGCGCTCGGTATCAAACATTGTTCCATCCATGTCAAAAAGTGCGCCTTGAACAGGATAATCATGAAAAATAAGCATCTTTACTCCTTTTATCTATCTTGTTATGACGTTTTATAGGGTACATAAAAAGTGATGCTAAAATTCAAATCTTCAATAAATGAAATAAATTTGATTAAAAAATAAACAACAAAGCCATGTTTCTAGACAATATTCGACTGAAATAGTCTGAATACTTGCATTACCATAAAAAAGATGAGTCTTTTTTAACCAAAAACTCAGCTTTATTCATCCAGTAATAGTGCCGCCTCTCCTTCTTTTCGAATCAGTATCCAGCTAAAATACAATCCAATTGACAGGGTTAAAAACAGCAATAAATAGAATGGAAAATGGCTGCTAAAACGATATAAAAAGGTACTGAGTAAAGGACCCACAATTAAACCCAATGCTTGTGTCGCAGTACAGAAACTTGCCATTTTAACCTGCGACTGTTGTGAAACTGCTTGAGCAGCACCCGTAGTAAATGCAGGTAATAAACATGCGACTGAAACGCCATAAAAAATATAGCTGGCCTGAAATACCCAAATTGTAGGTGCATACAATGAAAGTGATAAGCCAAAACACATGGTGACTAAGCCAATAATCACTAAGCTATTTAATTTAAGCTGCAACACTTTCACGATTAAAAGTTGAGTGAGTAACAGACAAACGCCAACCAGCAGCATGCATTGAGAGAAATACACTGCGCTCTGCTGGCTACTGAGATAAAATTTATCCTGAATGTAAAAACCTGCTGTCATGTTTAAGGTCACGATCGCAACATAAGTCACAAAACCTAAGGCTAGCCAAATCAAGCTTTGCTTGAGAATCGGCTCCTGCTCTAAAGTGTCATTCTCTTCTTGTTTAAGCTGAGAAGTATCCGACTGAATTTGTGCAGTTTTGCCAAACAGGATACTGAGCGCAATACTGACTAAACCCAGTAATCCCACGGCAATCCACATCGGAAAAAGTAGACCGCCGAATAATAAGACTGACGTCGCAAATGGCCCAACAATCATGCCAAAACTATTCATTGCACCAAACATTGCCATCTGCTTACTACGATCATCCGCTTCTGCTGCATGCGTCATCACATAACTTTGCAGACCAATTTGTGGCAAAGCCATAAAAATGCCTGTAGAAGCACGACTCAGTACCAGCAAAATAAAAATCAGTAATGTCGGTAAAAACGCTCGTGTTCCCAAATACAGAATCAAGCTGAAAATAGCCCAAGTAAAGGTCATTCCCCAAAAACCATAATTAACGAGCTGGTTGGGAGATAGCTGACCTTTCTTTTTCGCAATCCAGATTGAGGCAATCGCCATACAGATTGCCCCTGCTGAAACAATCACACCACCCTGAAATTCAGATAAATGGAGCTGGCGTGTCAAAGGTGCGAGTAATGGGAGAATCATGGAAAAACAGGTGCCATTGATCAAAGCAGCCAGTACTAAAAATTTTAAATTATTGTTCATCATGCAAATCATCAAAAGAAAAGGCATCTAAACAGATGCCTTTTTGATTAGATTAATATTTGAGGGTGTAGCTCAAACCATAAGTACGACCTTGTGCAGGCAGGCTAGAGATTGGCCCATAAACCGCCTCAGCTGCTTGGCTAAATACAGTTTTATATTCCGTATTCCAAACATTATAGACACCAAAGCCCACCGTTCCGGGACCTGCTTTCGCATTGGCAATCACATCCATAACGGCATAACCTTTGATCTTCGTAGCAGCATTTGGTCGAACGTTGGTATCATATTTTGCCTTTAGAGAATCTTCATATGCTTTATCCGTTCCCTTCACCGCCAACATCTGCACTCTTAGACCATTGCCTTTATCATCATTCCATTCACCAAACAATGTACCTTTGACTGGTGAAACTTGTAAGGCATTCAGTTCACGCCAAGCACCACCCGCATCCTTGAATTGCCCACGAGTATATGCCAGTGTTCCACCAACACTAAACTGATCTAAAACAGGCATACTTGCATTCGCTTCAACGCCGTAAATTCGTTGATCTGTATCTGCAACCGTGACTGAGCGATCTGCTTTAAATTGAACCACTTTATCAGATGTATTATAGAAAGTGGTTAAACCTAAATTTGCGCCAAGGTCGTTTTGGAATCTCCAACCAAGTTCATAGTTGTTGACCGTAATTGGATCGACATTACCTGAGCGAACGACATACCCTGCTGAGACATCGCGTAATACACGTTGAATATCAGGCAAACTAAAACCTTGCGAGAAATTAGCAAATACTTGTTGCTGATCATTTAATTTATACACTGCCCCTAAATTAAACAGTGTCTTATCATGTTTTACAGAGCCCGCTGCGACTGTACCGACGGGTTGACCAGTGATATCCCCTTGAATGGCCGAAACTGTTGGCTTAAATGCCGCAGTATCACTTTCAATACGTTGATAACGCAGACCTGCCTGTACATTTAACGCATCTGTTAAATCATAGTTCCCTTGAATAAATGCACCTAAATTTTTAATGGTCGCATCGGGGCCAAAATCATAACTACGGCCAGTATTCTGATATTTCAATCCATTGTCGGTAAAACTATATAAGTCAGCTACTTGCTTATCTTTTTCATGATCATAATCAACACCATAAGTCAATTTTAAATCACGATCTGCAAGATTAAGCTTTGATGTCATCGCAGCTCGTACACCAGCGACATCAATATCAGACTCTGATTGATAGGCTAAGTAGTACCCTGCTGGGATAAAGTTACTAAGTATGGTTGGATAAAATCGGGCTTTTTCGTTACGGTAATAAGCTTCAACATTCAGCTCTTGACCTAATAAGTCGGTATTTTGATACTGGGCATTGACAGCATAGCGCTTGGTAAATGGCTGATCATCAATTTCAAACCCTTTTAATGCTTTTAAGCTTGGCGGATTACCTCTTAAAACTGCAAAATTAGGGCCATAATCAGGACCGTAATCTGAGTCTTGTTTATCGTCATAATATTGTGCCCCAACGCTTAACTTCTGCTTATCTGTAAACTGCCAGCTTAAACGTCCATTGATATCAACGGTTTCCGTATCTTGTCGGTCGGTTTGTGCAACTTCTGGCCCAATTCGATCACCGTGACTGTCTTGAATCTCACCACGTTTGGTATAGCCTGCACCCAGAAAACCATTCCAGTCACCTTGTTTGAAAGCAACGGATTGGTATGCTTCATAGGCCAAAGCATCACTTTTAAAATTATCACCAGAAGTCACACCAAGTTTTGATTCAAAGTTTAAGCCTTCACCAGAACCCTTTTTAGTAATGATATTGATGATCCCACCCGTTGCACCAGAACCATAAATACTGCTCGCACCAGAAACAACCTCGACACGCTCAATTGAATCAGGGCTAATACTATTTAATTGACGTGAGGCATCACGAGATCCAGTTTGCGCGACCCCATCAATCAAAATGAGAACCTGACGACCACGCATGGTTTGCCCATAGTTAGTAGTTGTACCACTGCTTGGACTTAGAGAAGGCACCAATTGAGCCAAAATGTCAGCCAATTTACGTCCCGCAGCTGATTGTTGTTCAATCTGTTTTTGCTCAATGGCCTGAACTGTTCCTGCAATTTCAGCAATACTTTGTGCTGAACGCGAAGCTGTCACTACGATGGGTGCAAGTTGTGCTGGTTTTTGGCTTGCTACTGCAGCAGTGGTTTGAACAGTGGCATCTGCTTCAACCGTCTCTGCATACAATTGTGTGCTGATGGCTAAGCTGAGCAGTGTTAATGATGTCGAAAGTGAACGTACTTTCATAGATTTCCCCTAGGTGAGTTGTTCCGTTTGTTTTGCTTTGTGGATTAACACTTGGCTGAGCAAGACGCTCAAGACAGATGCTGCCGCTAAAATGAGATAAAAATTTCCATAGCCAAAAGCTTTGGCCAAGAAGCCTGACATTGCACCGCCAATGAAATAAACCAGCAGCTCAAAACAGACCAAAATGGTAAAATCGGTTCCTGCTTGTTCTTTGGAGCTGGTATGCATGAAATGGGCGTATAAAGCCGTCATGGCGATATAGCGGATTGCCAGAATAACGACAACGAATAGTCCCAATAACATATGCCACTGGTTAAACCAGCTGAGTAAAACGGCTAGGCCAAGTAAGGCATAGACCAGACTGCGTGCCCAACCGGCCCAAATCAGTAATTGTGTTGCTGCTATTTTTTTTAATAGGAAAGCGGCTGTCACTGCGGCCAATAAACCAATGCCCGCACCAATCACAGACATCAATACACCAATCTCTGCCAAAGACCATTTTTGATCGATCAACATCGGGTTCAGCATGGCCATTGCAGGCGCTTCGACAATGCGATAACACACAATCAACGCCAAAGCCCATAATATTTCTGGACGTTTAAATGCCCGGATCAGACTCGGTGGCTGCTTGGCAATTTTTTCTATATTTGAATTTTCTTTAATTAGAAAAATTGCAATCATGGTCAATGCCGTCATCGCAGCCAAACACATCAGTGCGGTTTGCCAACCATATAATTGATACAACCATAAAGTTGCAGCCCCACCAATCATACTGCCGAGCGCCACACCAATACTTTGCGCCATACTGCCTAATCGGTATTCGGACTCGGCAAAGGTTTCAACGGTATAGCCATCAATCGCAATATCCTGGGTTGCAGCAAAGGTTGAAATCCATAACCCGACAATGACAAAGATGCTTAGACCATAGTCAAATTGCGTCAAAGCCAAGGCAACGACACCCAAGACCAAGGCGATCTGGGTGAATAAAAGCCAAGTTTTACGTTTACCCAGCGCTTTAAAATAAAAGCGATCAATTAAAGGTGCCCAAAAAAACTTAAATGCCCATGGGATATACAGTAGCGACAACATCCCAATCCAGCGTAAATCGACGCCCTGATGGCGTAAAATCGCAGGTAAGGCGACATTGTAAAAATATAGTGGTAACGCATGTGCAAGATAGAGCACAATAACAACTGATAGACTCAGTGCTGAAACTGTTTTTATTGGAAAATCCTGATCATGTTTTAATGGTTGGTTCATACATACCTCTGCATGGCCCATTGCATGGCAGCGGTTTTTTCTAAACTAACAAAATAAGGAACATGCCAAGCTTTTTGTAAAGCTGGTGTGTCCAGTCGAATGCGATCTGCTTCATCTTGAGCAATTCGGGCAAGTCCTAAGCAATATTGGTAAAAATCTTGTTTATATTGCTTGTACCACTTGCCCTGAATTTCGCGATATTCTTCGGGAAATTCAGTGTTTGGTTCGGTTTGCATAATCAGCACAAAACTTCTTTTTTGCTCGAAATATTGCTGAATATGCGTTAACCATTGTTCAAATTCTGTCACTGAGACATGCGCTGCAAAGCGCATGTCCAAGATGTGTACCTCATTGATGGATAAGCTCATGTAACACTCAAGGTTTTGGCTGGCTGATCAGCGAGCTGTTGTTGTGAAGTTTGGTAAAATTCACCAAACTTGTTATAAAAAGTTTCTCTAAAGCAGTAATACAACATCGCCGTTTTTTCTGGCATCGGAATTAAACGCTGGCTTTCATAGCAAAGCTCTGCAACAACCGCGGCATAAGGCTTAACCGTATGATCTGGTTCACCCACGATTTTTTTCGCTTGCGAATGTTCAAAAATATAAAAACTCAGTAAACGAATGGTTGGGCGTAAGAAACCTTTACCAAATACGGATTTATCACCAAATAGCAAATGCCAGCCGAGATCATTGCCATCACCGTCGTAATAACGACCTAAACGATCACGCTTACCTTCATAAATCTCGGTATAGCCCACATCTTTGCCATCTACCCCCACAATCAATAAACGTTGATGGTCATCTGCCAGCATTTTGTCGAAGTAAACCTGTAGATCTAACTCTGATTTATTTAATTGCCATTGTGGAATAACATGCGGCTCATGCATCCACTGATGCAGCAAAGGAATATCCTGTGGATATTGCACTTGGCGTAAGTAGTACTGTGTTCCATCTTCGTGGTATTCAAAATAATCGGGTAATTGCTGAGAAATAGTTTTCATATCGAACCTTTATAAAATTTAGAAGAAGACTTAACCCGCTTTCGACTCAGCTTGCTGAGTTGACCAGTCTGCCAATGTTTCAGGGCTGACTGGGTTCGGGATTGGATCAAGGAATACAGGCACTGGACGCTCTGCTTCATCGTTATAACTGGTGGTAAACAGGCGCACACGGTTCAAACAAATTTTGGTGTAGGTTGGGCGCAACATGGCAAATTTTTCAGCACGTTCAGCCAGCTCTGGATGTTGTTGGTTAAACGCAACAATGGTGTTGGAAATGGTCTGCCAGAAATCAAATTCGGTGTATTCAGGGTAATCTTGCAAAAACACATTACAGATATAGCGGTAATGCACCATGAACAGACCGGTGAAAATGAAATGGCTTAAATCGGTTGCCTCATGGCGTAATAACAGATCGCCTTCGGTTGGCAATTGAGCCAGTTCAGGAAAATCTTCATCCACTAAATTAATGTCATCAATAAAGTCTTTTAAGACCAATGCTTTCGGCACGCCATTTTCATGTACCAACATGGTATTTTCACCATGCGGTGAAAAAGCTAAGCCATAGCGATATAGACACAGTAATAACGGACTTAAGCACACTTGGGCAAATTGCGCCAACCATGTCAAAGGACTTAGACCTGATGCTTGAATCAGTACGCTCAGGATTGATTGACCTGAAATATCTCGGTGTAATAAAGCTGCTTGAGAGAGGACTTGCTGAGATGGATCAACATAACGATCGACACTTTCACGCCATAAGCAACCAAACAATTCTTTAAATTGATAAGGTACGCCGTCAATTCGGTCAAAACAGGGTTGATGAATCGTTAAAGTTGCAATTTCACCCAAGAAAATCACGCCAGTTTTTTGTAGGTCTTGATCTTGTTGATGGATCTGTTTTAACCATCCCGTCACAGCTGGGGCTGCAAGATTCCGTTTTGATGGGAGTCCACGATAAACAGCGGTATTGAAAATACTCACTGGCAGCTTAATGTAATGACGTTGTAAGTTTGATGTGTTGCATAATGTACGAATCGACTGCATTGGCACATAGCTGTCTTGACTAATATTCAGCTCAATGATTTTCTGATCAACGATCTCATTGGCGTAGGTTGGAACCAACCATTGATGCCATTGCCATGCATGTACTGGAATCAAAAAATAATTTTGAGGGTCCAGATTTTTTTCTTTTAAGATATTGATGAATTGCTGCAGTTCATCGGCATCAAACTCATGCTGATATAAACCACAGGCATCCCATTGTTCAGTGCTGCGATACTCTGCTAAATCGCGATGCACCGCCAACCAGAGTACTTTCACTTCCGGTGAAAGTTCAGGTGCCGAGGTCAGATAATCATCATAACCAAAGCCCATGCGTCCCTTACTCATAATCAGCCATGGATGGCCTCGTAACATGCCTTCAACTTTATAATGCGCTTCAGTTAGCACCGCGGTGCTTGGTAGGCGTGCTTCATTAAATAGATGTGCTTCTGCCAACCAAGTATTATTCATTTCCTTAATCAAATAGGCTTTGGTGAAAGGCTTTACATTGGAACTGTCGGCCATTGCGACAATAAACTCATGTAAATTCCAAGCGAGCTGATCACTCTGCTGACCAGTCGTTACATCACGTACCGAGCCTTCCTGAATATTCCAATGCCCTAACAAATATTGATGGCCTTGAAACTCATACTGACGATTACCTAGATCTAACTGATAACGTCCTGCTGATAAGGCTTTCACTTCAATAATTTCTTCATATAGAAACTCTGCAATCGCCATTTCAATGAGACGCTGCCCAGCAGCACGCCATTGCTGCTGATTAATTTTTAAAGTTGCAAAGTTCATATCAATTTCTCATAAGTTGAATGTACAGAAGCACTCTGTGCCCGTGTATTTGTACAGCGACTAGTTGAATGTGCCGTAATCGTGCTCTGTTCTGTTTTCTTTAAAATGGGATGGTTTTGATCGACCTTTTTGTCAGGAAAACCTACTTCTGAAGCTACGTTGTCATCAGCCATTTGGATTTTAGGATTTTGACTAATTGCAAAATGCTGGAAGGTCTGTGCCTGCTGACCAAGATCATAAACTTGGCTTTCAGCCAATTGGTTAATAATCGTGGCTGCACGAAAAGCACCAAGACCCAGATCTGGCGTGCCGACACCATGACTATGCATTTCTTGATTCTGGACAAAGATATGACCATTCAGACGGTGTACGATTCGATAATCTGCGGTAATTTGCCAACGCTGTTTATGGTCAAATTCGATATAAGGTTTCAGCAACTGCATAAATCCAAAATCAGGGCTAAAGTAACCCGTTGCCGCAACGAGGAAATCACAATCAAGATGGAAGGTCTGTGCCGTCGCGCGGTGTTGGAAATGCAGTCGGATTTTTTGTGTATCCAACACTTCTGCATCTTTCAGATCACATTGGCTATGTAAATGTGTCTGTAAGTTTTTTCCTGCAATACTGCGGTGATACAGTTTTTGATAGATTTCACGGATAGTTTTTGCACTAATCCCTTTATATAACAGTGCTTGTTGCTGTAACTGCTGTTGTTTTTGTTGCGCTGGCAAATTATAAAAATGCTGCGCATAGTCTGGGCTAAAGTACTCCAACCCTAATGGCGCATACTCCATCGGGAAGAAACCTTGCGAACGGGTCAACCAGTGCAGATCAAACTGATGATTCGCTTCATCTTGTTGTTGATCAAACAAATCAATAAAGACTTCTGCAGCAGATTGTCCAGAGCCTAATACGACCACATCCCCATGCAAATCCGCATCAGCGTGCGTCATATATTGAGCGGAATGGAGACATTGTTGCGGCCGTTGTTGCTGAACTTTTGCCAAGCATTCAGGTAGATAAGGAACATTTCCACTGCCAATCACCAAATGACGGCATAAATAACTGTGCTGAACGCCTTCCGATTCTACAACTACTTTAAAACCAATGGGTTGAGGTTCGATCTCCAGAACGCGAGATTGATATTCGATACAATCCAGTTGCTCTGCCACCCATTGGCAATAGTGGTTATATTCACAACGTGGAATATGGGGTTGTTCTAAAAAGTAAAATTTATATAACCGCTGCTGATGACGCAGATAATTCAAAAAGCTGAATGGGCTAGTTGGATCAACCATCGACACCAAATCAGCCATAAATGGAACCTGCAATACGGTATTCGGTAATTGCATTCCTGCGTGCCAGTCAAACTGTGGTTTCTGCTCGAAAAATACATAATTTAAAGAGCTTTTATTTTGTAGCAGACTAGCCAGACTTAAATTAAATGGCCCTAGGCCAATTCCAATAAAATCAAGCATAACTGACATCCTTCTGTGAAATACGCAGCGGATTTGGCAGTTGCACATAGACCGATTGGTTTTCGACAGGTGCAATGAGCTCATCTAACTCATGCAAGCGTGTCAGTAAATTGCCTTTATACGGTAAAGTCGAATTGAACAGTAATCCCTGTAACAAGGTACTATCAGGATATTGCTGTAATTGCTCTTGTAAGAAAGCTGTGAGGTGTTCCAGTAATTCATCTTCAGTGATATAACCTGTAGCGCCAATCGCATTGATAATGCCAAACAAGGTATTACCAAAGAAATAGTAGCTAAAACGTTCATCGACAAAATCTTTCGGACCCACTGCAAAGGCTTTTTCTTTCAGTTCAGGCAATGCTTGCAGAATTTCAGTTGCAAATTCTTCGATATAGTAAAAACCTTGGTTATCACGCAGCCATAAAGTTTTTGGGAAATGATTTTCTAATTCCAACAATACATTCTGCTGATGTGATTCAAAGGCCATGCCATAGCGATGATATACATACATCAGCGGTTGCAAACTGACCTCAAGGAAACGATTAAACCAATCCAAAGCAATTTCAGAGAAATCGGTTTCAGGGTGTGTTTTGGCAATTTTTGCGAATAAAGCATTAAAACGGTTTAAAGGCTTATCTGGATGATCCTGGCATAAAGATGCGATACAGGTGACTTGCTGTTGCGGATGAAATGGCTGATCACGGAAAATACAAATACTTTCATTTACCACTTCATCATCAATTTTTAATGCAATCCATGCAGGGTCATTCACCGCTTTCAAACTTGGACACTGCTTTAAGATATTTTGACCAAACTCGCTATGCCAAAGACGATAAGTCAGTTCACCACGATGGCATTCTTTAGCTAAATTGACGCGAATAGAATTGGTGATCATCACTGAAAGTGACGGCTTCACCATCCACGGTGCATTAAAACTCGCCAGTGTTCGGATTGAAGTGGTTGGAGAAAATTGCCAACCACGTAAACCTAAATCAATGAGTTGTCCTGTTTGTTTCAGTCGCTCAAACCACGGTTTACTTTGTAAATAACGAGCTTGCCATGGATGGAGTGGAAGCAGCTTATATTCGGTATGGGTTTTTAGCAGGTTGAGATCATTTTCAGACAGATACCACTGCAACGCCGTTTTTAATTGCGCTGAAATGCTGTCATCAGTGGCGCTGCCTTCGGAAATATAATCTTGGTGCACCAGCCAATAATGCAGTTGAGTCTTGCCTTTATGCTCAGGTGAAAACTTTAACCAATCTTCATGCACAAAACCGGTTCTACTTTTCGGCGCTGGGTGCATGCTATGCCCTAGAATCAGTGCTTGTTCTGTTTCAATAAAGTTTTGACCCGCTTTGACAAGGTCATCGAAATCAGCTTCGCGTTGCAGCAAAAACTGTTCAAGTGCATCACGGCTTTGAATCCACTTCTCAAGCAAGGAAGCGGCATCCAATGGCACAGATGATTCAAAAACCAATTCTTCAAGCAATAACCCGACGATTGCAACAGAACTGAATGTCTTAACTTGTCCATGCATCGTGATTTGAGGAAGATCTGCTACACGGTGTCGCCCGACTCGACTGACATAAGATAAAGGAAAATTACAGTGTGCTTGAATAGAGTGAATAGGAATGGATAACAGCGTCAAACCTTGGCTAAACGCTCGTTGTTGTGGACTTTGCTGACTGTTATCTAGCAAGTGACCTTTGCCAGTTTCTTGCGTATATGCGTTGACGAAATGTTGCATCGCCAACCGATTGGCAAGTGATTGCATCTGACGGTTTCCTCTTTCAAGAGAGTTAATTTGTTTTTCGAAATGTTTTAGGCCTGAAACACGTCTTAATCGCAAGGGAGTTTATGATTAAGATTGAGCTAATGATAATTATTATCATTTATAATTTCAATTCAGATTCAACTTTGCAAAAATATCGCTCAAGCTATTGAATTAAATCTTTTAATTTAGAATTTAGCGCAAAAAAGATACAAAAGATAATAATAATTCTCATTAAATAAAATGATAATTTTTGTATTGGCAATAGTTTTTATAGATTTAAATTTATCTATAAATAACAATAAATTAAAATAATATTTCCTATAATGTTTATTTTATTCGTCTAAAACATCAAAAAAGCTTGCGCCTAACAATGTGGCTAAAGCTTGCGGATCCAAACCAATGTCTAGTCCCCTTTTACCGCCGCTGACATAAATTTTATCGAACGATTTTGCTGTTGCATCAATAACGGTTTTCAAGCGTTTCTTTTGCCCAAGTGGACTAATTCCCCCGACCAAATACCCCGTTAAACGCTCTGCATCTTTAGGGTTTGCCATTTGTAGTTTTTTACATCCAACTGCTGTCGCCACTTTTTTTAGATTGAGTTGGTGGTTTACAGGCAAAATCGCAATAAAATAATTTTTTTCGTCAGTTACCATCAATGTTTTGAAAACTTCTTCTACCTTCAAGTTAAGCTTTTCAGCAGCTTCTAGTCCGAAGCTTTTGGCATTGGCATCATGTTCATATTCGTGAATAGAAAATGGTATTTTATTTTTTTCCAACAGTTTACAAGCAGGTGTCATAACGATTCAGTATTTTTGTTTAAGTTTAGTAGTTATATAAGTGTAGCATTTTTAAATAAAGGATGAAATTTACTTAGGCTATTTCCGATATCAATCTGTGCTTGATAAATGCATGAGCAACCTCATATAGTGGCTAAAGGTGAAATAAACAGGCTCAATAGTTCTATGAGTTATAAGCATAATAATTTGATGGCAATGCGCCAAAATTATTGGGATGATGAGTCATCCAGCACAGTACAGGCGGAAAAACAATTTCTCAGAAAAATGCTGATTGAAGAAGGAATTTTCAAAGATGCAACTTTAGACGACACCAAGTACTTTTTCTTCACGCTGCCCAGTATTATTATTGTTAAGGCTTATGCGGTTGGCTTTCACCATAGTCAAGTCAAGCAGATGTTAGTGAAACATATTCATAACCATCGGGCAGCTTTAATGCAAAAGTCTTCACTAAAGATTCAGTTCAAAATTTAGGACAAATGTATAGTAATGACGAAGTAAATGTGAAATATTTACTTAGGCGCTTTAAAAATAGATGCCTTATTGCACAAATTTAGACTGATAATTCAAGAGATTGAACTATTTTAATACGTTCAAAAGCTGTAATATCCGCTACAATTCAAGTCTCGGCTTTCAACCCTCCGATTTCAGCATAGGATTTTTCTTTCATGTCAGATCAGAACGATAAGCTTAAGAATCTAAAAACCTCGTCGGTGGATCGTCGCTTATCTATTGCAAAAGCTTCTTTACTTGCTGGAACACGTTGGGCAACTGCAAGTGCAACTTCCCTCTTTTCCAGTGAGGAAGAAAAAGAGAAGAAACGTAAAAAAGCCATGGCTGAGCAAGCACATTATTTAGTTTCTGAAATTGGCAAACTCAAAGGTTCAATCGTAAAGATCGGACAAATGATGGCGTTGTATGGTGAACATTTCTTACCTGAAGAAATCACACAAGCTTTAAATACTCTCAACAACCAGACCGTCGCCTTAGCTTGGCCTGCGATCAAAGCACATTTACAAGATCAACTGGGCTCAAAACTTGACGAGCTTACGATTGATCATGAGCCGATTGGAACAGCATCACTTGCTCAAGTCCACCGAGCTACCCGTAAGTCAGATGGTTTAGAATTGGTACTTAAAATTCAGTATCCGGGTGTTGCTGAAGCCATCGATTCTGATATGAATCTGTTTAAGAACATGCTCAAACTGACACGGATGGTGCCGCAAACCCGCGAATTTGATCAATGGTTCGATGAAGTCCGTGAGATGATGCATCGTGAAGTCGATTATGGCATTGAAGCGGCAACGACTCGTCGCTTTGCTGAGCGACTGAAAGATGATCCTCGTTACGTTGTCCCTCAAATTGTAGATGAGTTCTGTGCTGAAAAAGTGCTGTGCATGACCTTTGAACGCGGTGTCCCAGTTAATAGTCCTGTTATGCTTTCGCTGCCACAAGAACGCCGTAACCTGTTGGGTGAAGCCTCTTTAGAAATCGCGGTGCGCGAACTATTTGAATGGGGTGAAATGCAAACCGACCCGAACTTTGGTAACTACTTGGTTCGTTTAGGTAATGGTAGTGATGTTAAAGATAAAATTGTATTACTCGACTTTGGTGCCATTCGCCAATTCGATAACAATTTACTGACTGTTGCCCGTAATCTGATTCATGCGGGTTACGATCATGATAAAAATGCAATGATCAAAGCCATGACTGGTTATGAATTCTTTGATAGCATGCCAGACAGTGTTAAGCCTGGCATGGCCGACGTATTCTTGATTGCAACAGAGGCATTTAGTTGCCCGAGCAACAATCCAGATATGCCCGCAGGCATAATGGATGAGCAAGATCGTTATGACTGGAAAAAAAGCCAATTGCATAACCGTGTGATGCAACAGGCGGGACAATCGATGGCTTCACGCTATTTCTCGGTTCCACCAAAAGAGTTTATGTTCATTAGCCGTAAGTTTATTGGCGCGTATACATTTATGACGGTGATTGAAGCAAAGACCAATGTACGCAAAATGATTCCGCAATTTGCCGAATAAATTGCTCAATCGAGTATAAAAAAGCTGTTCAATTCTCTGAACAGCTTTTTTTATAAATCCAGAGCTTGAACACTCGAAGACAATGAATTCTGAGTCTTGAGTAATCTTTTCTGTAAAACTCAATCACGTGCTGCAATCATAATCGCCTTAGCAAAACCAGTGGGATCAGTAAATAAAGTTTCATGTCCCCCGTCCGCCTCTATATAACGAAATAAACCTAAGCGCTCAGACAAACGTGGATGCCAGGATAAACTCTGTGGCAGTGCCGTATCTTGTTTGCAATTCAGATATGATTTTGCAATTTCCATCTCCGCAATAGGTTTTGACAGTACAATAGGATCACTAAAACAACGATAGGGTTGTGGCGTTAATAATTCATACGCAGATTTAGCAAGCACTTCATCTGCATCATTCATAAAGCATTCACGCCAAACAGGAAATGGTAAAGAGACTGCATGATTATTAGCCTCAGCCATTTGATCGAACAAAGCTTTATATTTTGCTGGGGCCATATCATTCAGACATTCATTTGGAAATGGTACGAAGGCATTTGCATATACTACTCGACGAATCCGCAGTGGAATACGATCAATAACCGCAGAGATCACCATACCCGCATAACTATGCCCCACCAAGCGAATATTATTTAAATCATACTGCTCTATATATTGAATCAGTGAGTTAATGGCATCTTCTAAACCAATTTGACTACAATCTTCATTGGAGCGATTACCTGCCAAGGTTGGACAATGAACAATATGACCTTGAGAACGGAGATATTCAGCCGTTGGTTCCATTAAGGCGCCGTTGTGCCATGCACCGTGTACGATAATATAAGTATCAACCATGATCAATCTCTCTATTTCCCTATGTAAGTGGATCAACACGTCACATATCATCTTGTTTAAATTTTGAAAATCGTTATCAATGCAATGTGCTAAAAGTATTTGAATTACGATTTAGGCGTGTATAGGCAATCCGACATAATTCTCTGCCAAAGTCGTCTTTCCCGCAGTAGAGCCAAGAATATAACTCAGTTCAGCTTGTTTAATTTTGTGATCAAACTCAGTTTCTGTTTCAAAGCGATGCAATAAGTGTGTCATCCACCAAGAAAAACGCTCTGCCTTCCAAACCCGTTGCAGACATTTTTCTGAATATTCCTGAATGCCCTGATCTGAACCTTCGACATAATATTGAATCAATGCATTGGAAAGATAAGCAATATCCGAAGCTGCAAGATTCAGTCCTTTTGCCCCTGTTGGTGGGACGATATGCGCTGCATCGCCCGCTAAAAACAACTTGCCAAATTGCATGGGTTCTGTCACAAAACTGCGTAGCGGTGCAATACTTTTTTCGATTGACGGCCCTGTCACCAATTTCTCTCGGCTTTCAGGGTCAAGACGACTTTTCAATTCCTCCCAAAATTTTTCATCTGACCAGTCTTCAACTCGATCATTAAGTGGCACTTGCAAGTAATAACGACTCCGTATTTCTGAACGCATACTACATAAGGCAAAACCCCGTTCTGACTGGACATAAATCAATTCATCCGCAACGGGAGGCACATCGGCTAACACGCCTAACCAGCCAAATGGATACACTTTTTCATAGGTCTTGATTTTCTCCTGAGGCACACTGGCTCGGCATATTCCATGATATCCATCACAACCTGCAATGAAATCACATTCGATCTGGATGGTTTTACCTTGGTATTCAAATTGTACTTTAGGTGTTTGATAAAAATTGCTGACCTGTACATCTTGTGCTTCATAAAATGATTTAAGATGTGCAGTTTGACGGGCGGCCATTAAATCTTTGGTCACTTCTGTTTGACCATATACTGTGACTTGCTTTCCACCAGTCAATGCGGATAAATCGACTCGATGTTTTTGTCCATTAGTGAGTATTTCAATGCCTGAATGCGGCAATCCTTTCTCTTTTAGATGTTGATCGACACCAGCCTGCTTAAGTAAATCAACCGATACTTGTTCTAAAATGCCAGCACGTATCCGAGAAGCGACATAATCTGCACTGCGCTGCTCCACGATAATATGCTCAATACCAGCTTGGTATAGGAGCTGTCCGAGTAACAATCCGGCTGGACCAGCACCAATAATTGCGACCTGTGTTGTTAAAATATCCATGACATCTTCCTTGTGATCTCCTGTTTTTTAACTTACTGCTTTTAAGTTTTGTATACGATCTATCCAAGTCGAAAAGAACCGTTTATCATTTCATTTGTCCGAATAGCGGACAAAACATCATAAGAACAGGAATGGAAGTATGGTGAAGGTTGATGCTGTGTTAGAACACCCCAATTCACATGAATGTATACGTCAGGAAGACTATATTGCAGGTTTAGCCAAAGGTCTGACCTTACTGGAAGCTTTTGGTGTTGATCGACAACGTTTGAATGTCACTCAAGTGGCTGAACGGACGGGGATCAGTCGCACTGCAGCACGGCGTTATCTTAAAACTTTGAAATACTTAGGCTATTTAGATACAGATGAACATTATTTCTGGCTCACCCACCGTGTATTACGGTTCTCAAGTTCCTACTTAAGCTCAGCCCATCTACCTAAAATTGCCCAATCCTTCCTGAATCTTTTATCTGCACAAACCACATTAACCTTTTCATTAGTGGTTCTAGATGATAACGAGGTCGTCCCGATTGCTCGTAGCTATTTACCTCAACAGGATAATCTGCGTGTCAGTCCTTATGGTATGCATTTGGGCAATCGCTTACCTGCACATGCAACCTCAACAGGCAAAGTATTATTAGCAGCGTTATCTGAACAAGCTCAACGGGATTGGGTAAAAACGTTTGCTTTAAGACGTTTAACCCCTTTTACAATAACCGACGAAATCAAGTTTTTTGAAATACTGAAAGCAATATCACAAGCAGATTACTGCCTATCCAGAGAAGAACACGAACTTGGTGTAATCGCGATTGCTGTGCCCGTGATTGATGCACAAGGAAAAGCGATTGCCGCTCTAAACTGCATGTCACAGACCAATCGTGTACAAGAGGATTATTTAGTCCAGCAGATTTTGCCGCTACTGCGCAATACCGCCAATGAACTACGCAATGTGATTTAAAAGGATTTGTCCCTAGTGCTTTAGGGACAAATCAGAAGAAATTTTCAAGATTGCTTAGAATGGATAATGGAGCGCTTGTGCCTGAATGGTCATCCATTGCCATTGGGTAAACTCATCCGCATTCGCAGGTCCACCAATCCGTGTGCCATTGCCTGAGGCTCCAAAGCCACCAAAGGGATTCACTGTTTCATCATTTACGGTTTGATCATTGATATGCAATAACCCGACATTCAGTTTTTGACCAAGCTGCATGCCACGGCCAACATTTGCGGTAATAATCCCAGCTGAAAGCCCATAATCTCCATCATTTGCAAGTTCAATAGCCTGTTCATCCGTGCTAAAAGGAATCAGAACAGCAACAGGACCGAAAATTTCCTCAGAAAAAATTGGATTGTCCTGTTTTACCTCAGCTAAGACCGTTGGCTCAAAAAACACACCATTGGCTTGTCCACCAACTTCCAGTTTTGCCCCATGTGCTATTGCTTCATTGACCAACTGCTCAACCCGTTGTGATTGCTTGGCATTAATCAAAGGGCCAATCGTGACATCTGCATTTAATGGATTACCCACTACAAAATTTTTGACCTTTTCAATCACACGTTGTTTGACTTGCGGATAGATCTTTTCCTGAATCAGGATTTTTCCAGAAGTCATACAAATTTGACCTGAATGCAAAAAAGCCCCCCACGCGATATTTTCTGCTGCAAGCCCAATATCGGCGTCATCCAGAATAATCAGTGAGTTTTTGCCACCTAACTCAAGCGATACTTTTTTCAGTGTTTTAGCCGCATTTGCACCCACAATACGACCTACATGGGTTGAACCGGTAAATTGAATACTGGCAATATTTTTATCCAAGGTCAGTGCTTCACCGACTTCAGCACCACCCGGCAATACATGTAGCAGTCCTTGTGGTAAACCAGCCAATTCAAAAATACGGGCAATTGCATAACCGCTACAGACTGCAGTACGTTCATCAGGTTTCAAGACCACCGCATTTCCAAGCGCTAAGGCTGGCGCAACCGCACGTAGCGCAAGATACAACGGAAAATTAAACGGTGAAATTACACCGACTACACCCAAAGGAACTCGCTTGGCCAAACTCAATTTACCTGCAGCTGTTGGCAGTAATGTGCCCTGATCGGTTGCGGGTAAAGCGATACAATGTTTGAGTACTTGAAGAGCAATGTTCACTTCAAAACCAGCTTTCAACTGTAGCGAACCACTTTCTTTCACCAACCATTCAATAATTTCAGCCTGATGTTCAGTTAAAATCTGCACAGCACGCTCAAATACCGCCTGACGTTCTTGATAACTGAGCGCCCACCATTGCTTTTGTGCAATCTTGGCTTGCTGAGCCGCCTCGACCACATCGGATGCATCGGCATAACCAATCTGCCCTAAGGACTCACCTGTCGCAACTTCAACCACTTGATAACCGTTTTTGGCGGATTGCCATATACCACGAAATAATTTTTGATCCCAAATTTCTTTTGTTAAAATAGACATCATTAACCTCGTTGTATTTCCTTAAATAAACTATTCACTTTTAGGCCGATTTATATTCAAAAATGTAGTGAAAAATGCTTGCCTGTATTTTTCTGACTAAAAAGTAGAAAAATTTACACTCCATCATCAACTAATATTTAAAAACAAACTGTTGCTTTTTGATGTCTTGTTATCACTGAGGTTTAAAACAAATTGATCAGCTTAAAGGTTCAATTTATGCTGTTGTTGGTTTAATCTGATGATCGGACTGAAAATCTTGATAGGTCTTACGTTCAGGTGAATTTTCCACTAAAGGCAGCACTTCTGTCATACTGTTTAAGCAACGCTGCGCCAAATGAATATATTCTTGCGTTCCTTTGATTTTCCATGCGCGTTCTTGTTCTGTTAAATCTCGCACAACTTTTGCAGGGCTTCCGATTGCCAGTACATTGGCAGGAATCACATCTTTGGTTTTGACCAAACTGTTTGCACCAATAATGGTATTTTCACCAATCTCGGCATCATCCAGAATCACACTATTCATGCCAATCAACACATTTTTACCAATACGGCATCCATGTAAAGTGACAGCATGACCAATATGTCCCATTTCTTCAATCAGCGTGATACTTTGTGGAAAACCATGAATGATACAGTTGTCCTGTACATTGGCATTCTGCTTGATATGGATACGACCAAAATCAGCACGCAATGAAGCAAATGGCCCAATATAAACCCCAGCTTCAATGACCACATCACCAATTAAAACCGCAGTGGGATGAACAAATGCGCTGGGATGAACCACAGGGATCACCCCATCAATGCTATAACAAGGCATGACTCAGTCTCTCATTGGTCTGGGTTAAACCGCCAAAGCGACGCCAAAAATGTGCAGTCGCATTCGGCATTGGTCCTTCTGATGTTGCAGCGACTGACAGGAAATAGTCATCCGCTGCTTCAAATACTTTCTTATAAATATTCATGGATAATGTACGGGCATTCACTGCTGGCCAGTCCGCCGATAATAGTTCTAATGGCAACGCAGGATCTTTGAGTAAAATCCGACGATAATAATGAATCAATAAGGTCCGAATCTGAAAAGCTTGTATCGGTTCAATCGTTTCATCTTCCTGCATCAAAATTGCGCCAATTTCCCTAAACCGATCCAGAAATTGGAGATAGCGTTGACGCAGCTCATCAATCGGCCAATTGGTTTCTAGCATACGGCTAATCGTATCAGTTGAGTTATTAAACAGTTGTAAAGTTTCGGCCTTAAACACCACCACCTGTTCACTCATATTGAGGTCAACCAACAGCTTTTGTAGTTGTAGACGATTCGAACCTGGATACGCCATCAGATTGGTGGAAATATTGGCAAAGCCCAACCATTCCAGTTCTTTCTTTAAAAAAGCCTTATTGTCGGTGTCCAGACTCGACATCAGGATCAAATCCCAAGAATGATCCCATTCTTTCATTTGATCATTATAAATCCGCTGCTCTGCCTGTAAGTATTTTGAACGACTGGCATCGGTAATGCGATAAAAACTGGTTCTGCCAATTTTATCTGAACCGAGCCAATCACTTTTAACCAAACGAAAAACCGAGGTTCGTACAGCACGATCATTAAAATCAAACAGTTCCATTAACTGGATCAAACTGGCAAGACTGATATTTCCGCCTCGATGCAACACTGAATCACCAAAAATGGTCGAAATCAATGAGGTCCCACTTAAGGGTTCATTCTGAATAATTGAATCAATAATTTGCTGTAACTTTGCACTCATACGTTTATCTTGGCATTTAGATTCAGGGTATAGAGGATACTATACCCTGAATGATCATAATGTTAAGCAATCTGACGCATATCAATGACGCGTTTTGCTTTACCCTCACTCCGCGGTAAGGTCAATTCATTGACCACTTCCACCGTGACTGAAATCCCAATCATGGTTTTAATCCGCTGCATCAACTGCTGAGCCAATTGCTGCGCCTGCTTGTCACAGTTATGGCACATTTCGGTACGGATATGCAAAGTATCCATATGCCCTTTCTTTGCCACCAGAATTTCATAATTCGGTACCAGACTCGGCACTTGTAAAATCTGTTCTTCGATCTGAGTCGGGAATACATTGACACCGCGAATAATCAACATGTCGTCACTACGCCCTACAATTTTATCCATACGGCGCATGGCAAGATTCTGACCTGCCAATAAACGGGTTAAATCGCGAGTACGATAGCGGATAATCGGCAAACCTTCTTTGGTAATGGTGGTGAAGACCAACTCACCCAATTCACCATCTTTACACACTTCACCCGTTTCAGGATGAATGATCTCAGGATAAAAATGATCTTCCCAAATGGTCAGTCCTTCGCCTTCACCCAGACACTGCATCGCAACCCCTGGCCCCATAATCTCCGACAAGCCATAAATATCCAATGCTTTGATATTTAAACGCTCTTCGATCTCACGGCGTAACTCATTGGTCCAAGGCTCAGCACCAAAAATACCAACTTTTAACGACGTATTACGCGCACTGCCGAATTGCTGCTCCAGTTTTTCAATAATGCTGACGCAATACGATGGCGTCACCATAATTGCTGTCGGTTTAAAGTCCTGAATCAGTTGCACCTGTTTTTCGGTTTGACCACCTGACATCGGAATCACGGTTGCACCTAAGCGTTCAGCGCCATAATGTGCGCCTAAACCACCGGTAAACAGACCATAACCATAGGCGACCTGAATCATATCTTTGGCACTTAGACCTGCCATACGCAAGCAACGCGCTACGATATCCGACCATGTATGGATATCTTTTTGGGTATAGCCAACGACGGTTGGTTTCCCTGTGGTGCCTGAAGAAGCATGTAAACGAACAATCTGCTCCTGTGATACTGCGAACATACCAAATGGATAGTTCTCTCTTAAATCCTGTTTGGTGGTAAATGGAAACTTGGCAAGATCATCCAAGTTGATAAAATCATCAGGATGCACACCAGCATTGTCAAACTTTTTCTTATAGACAGGGCTATTGGCATAAACATATGTCAAGGTGTCTTTTAAGCGTTTGGTTTGCAGCGCTCGTAACTCCGCAAGCGTCATTTTTTCTACATCTTCTGTTATCAGGCTATCCACTGCCATCTCTCCTATGTCGTTATATTATTCGAACCGTTTTGTTGCAGTTAAATTAAGCTACATTTTCTAAAATCAGGGCGACACCTTGTCCTACACCAACACACATGGTACACAGTGCATATTTTCCTTGGCGTCTTTTCAATTCTCGGGTCGCAGTCATCACCAAGCGCGTCCCACTCATCCCCAATGGATGGCCCAATGCAATTGCACCACCATTCGGGTTGACACGAGCATCATCATCCTTGAGACCTAACTCACGCATACAGGCCAATGACTGTGCTGCAAAAGCTTCGTTTAGCTCAATCACATCCATTTGATCTAAGCTGAGGCCCGTTTGTTTCAACAATTTCTGTACCGCAGGCACAGGACCTATGCCCATATATTTCGGTTCAACCCCAGCACTGGCTATCGCTACCACGCGCGCCAAAGGTGTTAAACCATAGGTATCGGCAAACTGACGATTGGTCAGCAAAACACACGCTGAGCCATCATTCACTCCCGAAGCATTACCCGCCGTCACCGAGCCACCTTCTTTACGGAACGGTGCTTTCAATTTTGCAAGGCTATCTAAACTAGTATCCGCACGTGGATGCTCATCCTGTGAAAAGACAGTGACATTATTTTTACGATCTACTAGTTCGACAGGCAGAATTTCACCCTTAAAAAAACCTGCTTGTTGTGCCGCTGCCACTTTCTGTTGACTACGAATCGCGAATGCATCCTGATCCTGTCGGCTAATCTGGTATTTCTCAGCCACATTTTCAGCGGTTTCAGGCATGCTGTCAGTGCCATAGTCTGCTTTCATCTTTTTATTGATGAAACGCCAGCCAATGGTCGTATCAAATATTTCAGGGCTACGACCAAATGCTTCGGTTGGCTTGGCCTGTACAAAAGGCGCCCGACTCATTGACTCGACCCCACCCGCCAATACAAATTGAGACTCGCCCGATTTAATTGAACGTGCCGCCAAACCAACTGCATCTAAACCAGATGCACAGAGACGGTTCACGGTCATGGCAGGAACTGACTCAGGTAAACCTGCCAATAAGGTTGCCATACGCGCCACATTGCGGTTGTCTTCGCCGGCCTGATTGGCACAGCCCAAATAGACTTCATCTAAATCCTGCCACGGTAAATGCGCATGCTTTTCTTTTAAATGCTTAATGGGTAATGCAGCAAGATCATCGGTACGTACCGAGCTTAGTGACCCTGCATAGCGTCCAATTGGGGTACGAATAAAATCGCAAATTAAAACGTCTTCCATGATCGCTCCTGCTTATGCACATTTTGTTAAATTTTTTGAAGAGCCCGCAGTCACACTTTGCTGCTTCGCTACATATTGCTTGAGATAAAGACTTGCACGATATTTTTCTTCGCCATAGAGAGCATATAAATTGTTTAACGTTGCCAAGACATATTCAGCACCCAATTGCATCATCCATTGATACGGCCCTTTAGGATAATTGACGCCATAGCGCATGGCATTATCAATATCTTCCATACTGGCAATCCCATGCAGACTGGCTTCACAGGCTTCATTGATCAATAAAACAATGGTACGTAAAGTTAACAGTGCGGGATGGTCTGTAACCCAGATCACATACATCTGATATTGAGCAAAAAACGCTTCGATTTTTGCCAGATCATCGGCTTGGCAAAGATGATTATGGCTCAGTACTATGGCTTGCGCTTGCGCGAAATCATGGTGCCAATCCATCAACACCGTTTTTCGACTTAAATACTGTAAATTGGCTGATTCACCCTGGCTTAGACGTAGATCAATATCATCAATTTGAATGATATTTTCATTGCTTGCTAAAGCACGACTTAAGCCTAGACGTTCTAATAAATGCGGACATTGAGCCCATGTACCTTTAACTTGAACATCAGCATGAAAGGATTGAGTGACATTGGTTTGAGGCTGAAAAGTCAGATACTGATTTTTTTCATCGTAGTGATAGAAACCTTGTTTTGACTTACGCCCCCACGTACCAGCATCAACCAACTCTTTCTGAAGCAAACTTGGACGATAACGCGGCTCATAAAAGAACGCTTCATAGACACTTTGAGTCACGGAAAAATTGACATCTTGCCCAATCAAATCCATTAATTCACACGGCCCCATCGCAAAACCACCGCATTGCTTTAAGGCATAATCCAGTTGGTCATAGGTCGTCACTTGCTCTTGTAGTGCACGAAACGCTTCTGCATAAAATGGGCGAGCAATCCGATTGACAATAAATCCTGGGGTCGATTTGGTCAGTACTGGGATTTTATGCCAAGCCAGCATCAAACTTTTTAAAGACTGACATAGGTCGATTGGCGTTTTTAAACCTTGCACAATTTCGACCAGTTTCATCAAGGGGGCTGGATTAAAGAAATGTAAGCCTACCATGCGTTCAGGATGTGAAATCCCTGCTGCAATTGCCGTCACCGAAATTGAAGAGGTATTGCTAGCAAAAATAGTGTGATCACGACAAATCTCTGCAAGCTGTTGAAATAAAGACTGCTTCACTTCGAGTTTTTCGACCACCGCTTCAATCACCAACTCGACATCCGCTAAATCTTCTATACGATCAGCAATGGTCAAACGTGAAAGTGCTTGTTCAGCCTGTTTATCTATTATCTTGCCTTTTTCAACCAGTTTAGCAAAGGTCTGACGTAACCCTTCAACAGCCTTTTTGGTCTTTTCACGATCGAGATCGTAGAGAACAGTCGAATGACCATTGACCATCGCCAATTGGGCAATGCCGATTCCCATAGTGCCCGAGCCAATCACGGCGATTTTGGCATGAGACAAATCCAGATTATTCATGCTTAACGCCCCTGAAAGTTTGGCTCACGCTTATTCATAAAGGCTTGCACCCCTTCACGATAATCCTCTGAACGCCCAGCAATACGTTGAAAATCTCGTTCTAAATGCATCTGTTCATCAAAACTATGATTACTGGATTGATGAATGGCCTTTTTAATCAGCGACAGACCAAAAGTAGGTTGTTTGGCTAAACGTTCTGCCAGTTCAGTAACCTTGCTTTTCAATTCACTATCTTCAGCTACATCCCAGATCATGCCCCATTCTTTAGCCGTTTCCGCAGGCAATTTATCACCCAGCAACGCGAGCCCCATAGCACGCGCATGGCCTACAGCACGTGGTAAGAACCAAGTTCCACCGGAGTCAGGAACCAAGCCTAAACGACAAAATGCTTGTACAAAATTGGCAGATTTCGCGGCAATCACTAGATCACAGGCCAAGGCAATATTGGCACCGGCCCCTGCAGCTACACCATTTACCGCACAAATCACGGGCTTCGGCATATTCACAATGCTTCTAATCAACGGGTTATAGTAGGTTTCAATCGAGTAACCTAAATCAGGTGCTGCAGCATTTGGATCAACCACTCGATCGCCTAAATCTTGCCCTGCGCAGAAACCACGACCTTCGCCGCTGATCACGATGCAGCGAACCTCTGGTTTTTTTGCCCAAAGATTCAAAACCTCAGCCACCTCACGGTGCATGTCCACGTTAAAGCTATTCAATGCTTGTGGACGATTGAAGGTTAAATACCCCACACCATTTTTTTCTTCCACGATAATATTTTTATAGTCCATCACTCACCTCTAAAGATTGGTTTTCTTTTTTCAAAGAATGCATTAATGCCTTCGTTTCGATCTTTGGTTGCTGCCAACCAGACAAAATTTTGTCGTTCTGATTTCAGTCCCTGACTTAAGGTGGTCTCATGAATACTTTTGATCGATTGTTTGATCACCCCAATTGCCAAAGGCGCTTGATTGGCAATCTGGCTTGCCAGTTGAATGGCATATTCCACCGTGAGTACAGTCGGCACCACTTCACTACAGATGCCATACTGCTGCGCTTGTTTAGCTGAGATCATTTCACCTGTCATTGCCCAGCGCATGGTGAGTTGCTGCCCCACCAGACGTGCAAGACGTTGGGTACCACCCGCACCAGGTAACATGCCTAGACCAATTTCGGGCAAGGCAAATTTGGTATTGTCACCACAAATCACCATGTCCGAATGCAACACCAGCTCAAAGCCCGCGCCCAAGGCATAACCATTCACAGCAGCGATGATGGGTTTAGTAAAACTGTCGATCTGCTGCCATAGCTTTGGACGGATATCGAGCTGTAAAGCTACGGCATCCATTTCTGCCAATTCGCTCAGGTCTGCACCCGCAGCAAAGCAATTGCGATTGCCTGTCAGCACAACCGCTTTCACGGCAGGATTCTGTTCTGCTTGTTCCAGCAGA